>NZ_JANGFM010000002.1:0-956241 GCF_046566805.1 Bacillus sp. BD48
AGGTTACCCACGTGTTACTCACCCGTCCGCCGCTAACATCCGGGAGCAAGCTCCCTTCTGTCCGCTCGACTTGCATGTATTAGGCACGCCGCCAGCGTTCGTCCTGAGCCAGGATCAAACTCTCCGAAAAAGTACAAAACCGAAGTTCTGCTTTTCGCCAGTTTGACTGACTACCTATGAAGTATCATAGGATTTTTTTATAAAAACTCGAATTAACAGGTACGTTTTGTCTTGTTTAGTTTTCAAAGAACTTGTGTGTCACTCTCTCAAAGCGACCACTTAAATATATCATATATCTCTATCAACAGTCAACATTTTTCTTGAAAAACATTTTATTTTTTTAAGAAGTTTCCACTGTAAAAGAGATAAAAAATAGAGCCTCTTTCTGCTCCTTTGAAAGATTAACACATATCTATGAAAAAAGCATTATAAATTTCAAAAAAACTCATGTTTTTTCAGAAAAAAATAAAGCCGGTGAAGAACCGGCTTTATTCTTACTCAGATTGCTCTTGATCTGACTCTATAGTTTCTACGTTTTCTTCACTATTCTCTTCATCATCTTCTTGTGATTGTTCAACTAACGCCACTGTAGCGACATGTTCTTCATCACCAAGACGAATCAGGCGGACACCTTGAGTGACTCGACCTGTTGTCGAAATGTCTGAAACGGCCATACGAATGATCACGCCGCTTCCTGTAATAATCATCAAGTCCTCTTCAGCTTCAGCATTCGTCGCCTTCACTGCGACAAGCGGACCATTGTTGTCCGTGATTTTACATGTTTTAAGACCTTTACCGCCCCGACTTTGAACACGGTATTCTTTTTCAGGGGTTAATTTACCGTACCCTTTTTCGGTTACGATCAATACGTTTGCATCTGGTTCAAGGATTTCCATACCAACGACGATGTCATCCTCAGAAAGCGTAATTCCTTTCACGCCAGCTGCCGTACGTCCCATTTCACGAACGTCTGTCTCGTCAAAACGAATCAGCATACCCTTTTTCGTTCCAATGATGATTTGTTTTTCTCCATTGGTTAAACGGACAGCCATCAGTTCATCTTCGTCACGAAGACTTAAAGCGATAAGTCCATTGTTTCGAATGTTGGCAAACTGAGACAATGATGTTCGTTTTGATACACCGTGTCTTGTTGTAAAGAAGAGATACGAATCTTCATCAAATTCGCTTACTGGAATAATGGCATTAATCCACTCTCCCTTTTCTACTTCAAGCAGGTTAATAATCGGAATCCCTTTCGCCGTCCGTCCGAATTCAGGAATCTCATATCCCTTCGCACGATAAACCTTCCCTTTATTAGAGAAGAAGAGAATCGTATCATGGGTAGATGTTGAAATCAGCTGTTCTACGAAATCATCCTCATTGGTTCCCATGCCCTGAACACCTTTACCGCCTCTTTTTTGACTGCGGTATGTTGATGCAGGCAGACGCTTGATATAACCATTATGAGTCAGCGTAATCACGATGTTCTCAACAGGAATCAGATCTTCGTCTTCAATTGTTTCAATACCTGCCGTCACAATTTCAGTACGGCGCGTATCATTGAAGCGTTCTTTGATTTCTGTTAATTCTTCTCTAATGATTTCAAGAACTTTCTCATTGTCTGCTAAAATGGCTTTCAACTCAGCAATCAACTCAACAAGTCCTTTATATTCTTCTTCTATCTTTTCTCTTTCCAAACCAGTTAAGCGCTGAAGGCGCATATCAAGAATGGCTTGTGCTTGTTTTTCGGACAAGCTATAGTTCTCCATTAAGCCATTTCTCGCGATTTCAGCAGTTTGAGAGCTTCTAATTAATGAAATGACTTCATCTAAGTGGTCAAGAGCGATTCTTAAACCTTCTAGAATATGAGCTCTTGCTTCAGCTTTACGAAGTTCATATGCTGTTCTTCTTCGAATGATCACTTTTTGATGCTCTAGATAATATTCAAGACATTGTTTAAGGGACAAGACTTTCGGCTGTCCATCGACAAGTGCCAATAAGTTGATTCCAAATGATGTTTGGAGTGTCGTTTGCTTATAAAGATTGTTTAATAGAACGTGGGCGTTCGCGTCTCTTCGCAGTTCAATGACAATCCGCATTCCATTACGATCAGACTCGTCACGCAGATCTGTAATGCCATCGATCTTTTTATCGCGCACAAGATCAGCGATTTTTTCGATCAAACGGGCTTTGTTGACCTGATATGGAATTTCATTGATGACGATCCGCTGCTTACCGCTGGATGTTTCTTCAATGATAGACTTTGCACGTAATGTAATAGAGCCCCGGCCTGTTTCATATGCCTTGCGGATTCCGCTTCGGCCAATGATTTGTCCCGCAGTTGGGAAGTCTGGTCCTGGAATGATCTCCATTAGTTCCTGTGTTGTCATTTCTGGGCTTTGACTAATCGCCAGTACCCCATCAATCACTTCACCTAGTTGGTGAGGCGGAATGTTGGTTGCCATCCCTACAGCGATACCTGTTGCCCCGTTGACTAATAAGTTCGGGAATCGAGCAGGCATAACGATTGGTTCTCTTTCACTGCCATCGTAGTTATCTTGATAATCAATCGTATCCTTGGTGATATCACGCAGGATCTCCATTGAGATTTTTGATAGACGCGCCTCAGTATAACGCATCGCTGCTGCACTGTCTCCATCGACAGAACCAAAGTTCCCATGTCCTTCAACTAGCATATTTCGATAGTTGAAGTCTTGCGCCATACGAACCATCGCTTCGTATACAGCGCTGTCACCGTGAGGGTGGTACTTACCGATAACTTCCCCAACGATACGTGCAGATTTCTTAAATGGTTTATCACTTGTCATACCTAGGTCATTCATCGCATACAAAATTCTTCGATGCACGGGCTTCAATCCGTCTCGCACATCTGGTAATGCACGCGAAACAATAACACTCATTGCATAATCTAAAAAGGACGTACGCATTTCTTGACTAATATTCACTTCGCGTACATTTGGTGTATGTTGTTCACTCACTATAAGAACCTCCCTTTACGTATCACATGAAATAAATTATGTGGGAGTAAAATATGTATTTATCTTCACAAGACTATTCTCCATTATATCAATAATCTCGGCTTTATACACATTAATTTACTAGAAAATCAACGAAAACACGGAAAACCAGGACATTCGTTTCACACCCCTGTTTCTTGAAAAACAACCTTATTCCAAACAAGAAATAAGGTTGTTCTCAGGAGGGATTCATCTAAATATCAAGGTTTTTCACGTATTGTGCATTTTCTTCGATAAAGTTCCGTCTCGGCTCTACTTTATCTCCCATCAGCATTTCAAATGTCTCATCAGCATCGATCGCATCCTCAAGTGTGACTTGAAGAAGTGTTCTCGCATCAGGGTCCATTGTTGTTTCCCAAAGCTGAGTAGCATTCATCTCTCCAAGACCTTTATAACGCTGAAGTCCAGGCTTTGGTGTTTGAGGTAGTGATTTTAACAGCTCATCCAGCTGTTTATCGTTATACACGTACTCCACACGTTTTCCTTGCTGCACTTTATATAAAGGCGGCTGCGCAATATACACATAACCGTTTTCAATGATTTGACGCATGTAACGATAGAAGAATGTTAAGAGAAGCGTTCGGATATGCGCTCCATCTACATCGGCATCTGTCATGATCACAACTTTGTGATAGCGTGCTTTCTCTAAAGTGAAGTCTTCTCCGATTCCAGTTCCTAACGCTGTAATCATTGCACGAACCTCGTTGTTCGATAGAATTTTATCTAGACGAGCTTTTTCTACGTTTAGGATTTTCCCTCTTAACGGCAAGATCGCTTGGAAGTGACGATCACGGCCTTGCTTAGCAGATCCGCCCGCAGAATCTCCCTCTACAATATAGAGCTCAGAGATGGAAGGATCTTTAGAAGAACAGTCCGCCAGTTTCCCAGGTAAGCTGGAGACTTCCAGCGCACTTTTACGTCTTGTCAGCTCACGAGCCTTTTTAGCAGCCATTCTTGCACGAGCTGCCATCACGCCTTTCTCCACAATTTTCTTTGCAGCATCAGGGTTCTCTAAGAGGAATTTCTCAAGTGCTTCAGAGAAAAGGGAGTCGGTAATGGTTCTTGCTTCTGAGTTCCCAAGCTTTGTCTTCGTTTGTCCTTCGAATTGAGGATCTGGATGTTTGATGGAGATAATGGCTGTTAAGCCTTCTCGTACATCTTCACCGCTCAAATTCGAGTCTCCATCTTTGAATACGCCATTTTTACGAGCATAATCATTGATGACACGCGTTAGACCAGTTTTAAAGCCAGCTTCGTGTGTTCCGCCTTCATACGTGTTGATATTGTTGGCGAAGGAATAGATGTTGCTTGTATAGGAATCGTTATATTGTAATGCCACTTCAACCGTGATTCCGTCTTTTTCACCTTCGATGTAAACAGGTTCTTCATGAACGACTTCTTTTGAGCGATTTAAATGTTCTACATAGCTCTTAATACCGCCTTCGTAGCAGTATTCATTTCGTCGTTCTTTACCTTCGCGTAAGTCTTCAATAATGATGTTGACACCTTTTGTTAAGAAAGCTAACTCACGTACACGGTTAGCAAGTGTGTCGTAATCAAATTCAATGGTTTCAGTAAAAATTTCTGGATCTGGCACAAAATGAGTGGTTGTCCCTGTAACATCTGTTTCACCAATGATCTCTAAATCTCCAACTGGAACACCGCGTTTGAATTGCTGATAATGAATTTTCCCGTCACGATATACGGTCACGTCTAAGGTCGTAGATAACGCATTAACAACAGATGCCCCTACGCCATGCAGACCGCCAGATACTTTATAACCGCTGCCGTCAAATTTACCGCCAGCGTGAAGAACAGTCATAATAACCTCTACAGCAGGACGTCCCATTTTCTCATGAATCCCAACAGGAATTCCGCGGCCATTATCTTTCACTGTAATGCTATTATCCTTTTCAATTTGCACAGTAATATCTGTACAATATCCAGCTAAAGCCTCATCAATACTGTTGTCGACAATTTCCCATACAAGATGGTGAAGTCCTTTTGCACTGGTTGACCCAATGTACATTCCTGGACGTTTTCTAACAGCTTCAAGTCCTTCAAGCACCTGTATCTGATTTTCATCATAACTATTATGTTGCTGTTCCATTGCCACGTACATTCACCTACACTTTTCTTAAACGATATATTTATATGAATTGAGTTTTTAGACTTCAATTTCAATCACAAACGAAGCACGTTTTTTGAGCGTGCTTGAGGAAAGAGGAGAGTAATAAACAGATTCAGTTGTGACGACAATGGATTTGGGCGTCCCTTGTGATAACGAAATGATATGTTTCTCTTGTTGTTGTAGAAATTCTTCTACAACAGAAGACGACCTCATTTTGTAATCAACAATTGCGACAATCTCTCGTGTAGAAACAACACAATCATCACCTAAATGAATATACAAGACTCACACCTCATTTATCAGTCAATTACTTTTCCACTGGCTACTCTGAAAATTTCCGCTTCTTTCAGGGTGGCGTGATCAATGCCTTCAACACTTGTTGTGGTGACGAAGGTCTGTACACGTCCCTGAATGGTATGGAGCAAATGAGACTGTCTGTAATCATCAAGTTCAGATAACACATCATCAAGCAGAAGAATGGGATATTCTCCAATTTCTTCATGTATCAGATCAATTTCTGCCAGCTTTAGTGAAAGAGCTGTTGTTCTTTGCTGCCCTTGAGAGCCATATGTCTGAACATCCCGGCCATTCACAAAGAAAAGCAGGTCATCTCTGTGAGGTCCCCACAGTGTCACCCCTCGGTCTATTTCTCTGTCTCTTAGTTTCTGAAACGATTCTTCATAGCTATTCTTTATTTTCGACAAGTCTGACGCTTCTGATACCTCTATTGCTGTCTGGTATTGGAGCGTGAGTGTTTCTAGCTCTCTAGAAATCCCAAAATGCAGCGGCTGCGCCCATTTTTCGAGCTGTTTCGTAAAAGTCAGTCGTCTTTTGACAACTTTCGCTGCCGCATCAATCAACTGCTCTGTTAAAACCTCCAGCATCGCTTGATCTGTTTGCTTTCTTGTCTGCAATTGTTTCAAGTAATGATTCCGCTGAGAGAGGATTTTTTGATAGAGCGATAAATCATGCAAGTAGACAGCAGAAACTTGTCCAATCTCCATGTCGAGGAATCTTCTGCGGATTTGCGGGCTGCCCTTCACAAGACTTAAGTCCTCTGGCGCAAACATGATGGTGTTTAATGCACCAACATAATGACTGAGCTTCTGTTGTTCAATGTGATTGACCTTGCCCTTTTTCCCTTTTTTTGAGATCACGAGCTGCATTGGGAGTGGACCATTTTTTTTAATGACTCTACCTTCTATTTTAGCATAGTCTTGGTCCCATCGTATAAGTTCTTTATCATTTGACGTACGATGAGACTTTGCCATCGACAATACATAGATCGCTTCCATCAAGTTCGTTTTACCTTGGGCATTCTCACCGATCATGACATTCACCTTATTGTCGAATTGAAGCTCGGTGTGTTCATAATTTCGGTATGAAGTTAACGCCAGACTTTGAATGTACATGTATTGTCACCCGTTTCTAATTCACAACTTGAAATGTGCCGTAACCTTCAATCTCGACAACATCTCCTGGGTATAGTTTGCGTCCCCGTCTATTATCTGGCTCTTGATTAATGAACACCTCATGTTCACTTAGAAACCATTTGGCCATTCCGCCAGATTGGATGACTTCGGCTAATTTCAAAAACTGCCCTAATGTAATCATTTCTGTTTCAATGGTTATAAGATTAGGCATTGTATCGACCTCTTTCAATATCACTAATATCTAATTGTACTAAAAAACAAGACAAGAAGGAAAGGGGGAAAGCGAACTGGGATGAAAGAAAGCATGGAAAACGAGAAGAAAAGCTGCTGTGCACTCACACAGCAGCCATTTTAGATTGAATTAATACGTTCTTACCGGAAGAATCAATTGCAAGATAGAATCATCATTCGGCGTACGCAGCAGGAACGGTCTCATTGCACCAGTGAAGCTTACATGAATATCTGTTCCCTCTAATACTTTTAACGCATCCAGCATATATTTTGGACTGAAGGAGATTTTAAGATCTTCCCCTTTAATCTCATCTGCTTGAACCGTCTCCACCACTTTACCGATCTCAGGTGAATTAGAAGAGATTTCAAGGCTTTGTTCAGGATCAGCTGACAGTTTCACGACATTATTACGTCCTTCTCTTGCCAAAAGTGATGCACGATCAATGGCTTGAAGGAACTCTTTCGTGTTGACCACGACATCCGTTTTACTTTCTTGCGGGATCAGACGAGCTGTATCTGGATAATTACCATCTAGCAGTCTTGAGAAGAACAGGACGTTTTGTGCTTTAAAAAGAACCTGCGTTTCTGTAATGACGATGCTCACAAGATCTTGTCCATCATCAAGAATTTTACTTAGCTCTGTTAAACTCTTCCCTGGAATCACGACATTATACGAACTTTCCTCGTTAATATCTAACTTCGCTTTTCTTAAAGCAAGACGGTGGCTATCCGTCGCTGTGCATATTAATTCACCTTGTTCTACCTTCCAGTTTACACCTGTCAAGATAGGTCGTGTTTCTGAGGTGGACACTGCAAAAACAGTTTGACGAATCAAGTTTTTCAGCAGATCCGTTGGAATTTGAAATGCATGATGCTCTTCAATTTGTGGAAGATGCGGATATTCTTCAGCATCTAAGCCGTTTAGGTTAAATTCCGCTGAACCAGAACGGATGATGGTCAGGTGATTTTGTTCTACTTCAATTTCGACAGTAGCCATAGGCAGTTTCTTTACAATTTCACTAAAGAAGCGGGCTTGAAGCACAATACTTCCAGGACGATCAATGGTGATAACCTCTAAATCTCCATCTCTTTGAGGAATGAAAGATTCAATTGAGATATCAGAATCGCTTCCTGTTAGAGAAACCCCTTCATCAGACGCAACAATTTTAATCCCTGTCAAAATAGGAATCGTTGTTCTAGAGGATACGGCCTTTAATACATCTTGGACACTTTGGACAAGACGATCTTTTTGAATCGTGAATTTCATAGTGGTCCTCCTAAATTTTCTTAATGACATGTATATATATTTTATTAATAAAAATCGTAGAAGTAATAGTAGGGCTTGTGAATATGTGGATAAGTCGAGAAAAAGAAAGGAAAGACAGCCTATCCACATGTGGACAGACTGTGTATGACTATGCTCTAGTTATTCACATTTTCCCGTACTCATTATATCAGCTTGGTTATTTTAATTGTTCTTTGATCTCTTTGACATGCTGCTGAAGCTGTTCATCTTCAACGATTAATTTCGAAATCTTCTCATGAGCATGAATGACAGTCGTATGATCACGACCGCCAAATTCTTCTCCGATTTTAGGCAGAGAGGAATCGGTCATTTCTCTAGAGAGGTACATGGCAATTTGTCTTGGATAAGCAACTGACTTCGTACGTTTCTTCGCTTTGAAATCCTCTAATCGAATATTAAATTGCTGCCCTACAATTCTTTGAATCTCTTTAATTGTAATGACCTTTGGCTTTGATGAAGGAATGATGTCCTTTAGCGCCTCAGCTGCTAGATCTGCATTAATGTCTTTATTAATTAAAGATGAATAAGCAACGACACGAATCAAAGCACCCTCCAGCTCACGAATGTTGCTGTCGATTTGATTGGCAATGTAAAGCATGACTTCATTTGGAATGTCTAAGCCTTCTGCCTTTGCTTTTTTTCGCAGGATTGCAATACGCGTTTCTAGATCTGGCGGGGTAATGTCTGTAATTAAGCCCCATTCAAATCGAGAGCGTAATCTGTCTTCAAGTGTCGGAATTTCTTTCGGAGGCCGGTCACTAGAAATGACGATTTGCTTACTTTCTTCGTGAAGTGTGTTGAATGTATGGAAAAACTCTTCTTGTGTTTGTTCTTTTCCTGCTAAAAATTGAATATCATCTATCAAAAGCACATCTACATTCCGATAACGGTTACGGAAGTCGACAGCTTTGTTATCTCGGATTGAGTTGATAAATTCATTAGTAAATTTTTCAGATGATAGATAGACCACTTTGGCTGATGGATTATGGTCAATTACGTAATGACCAATCGCATGCATCAAGTGAGTCTTTCCTAAACCAACGCCCCCATAAATAAAAAGCGGGTTATATGCTTTTGCTGGTGCTTCTGCGACTGCAAGTGAAGCGGCATGAGCAAAACGGTTGCCTGAACCAATAACAAAAGTATCAAATGTATATTTTGGATTCAGCATATTTTGTGGAATGTCAACGGGCTCTTCTTTAGACATTTTTTTGATAGGAGACTTTGGCATGGCTTCCTCTTCGTCCTGATTTTGAGGAATAATAAATTTAATGCTGAGCTCTTCACCTGTTAGTTCATAGATGGTATCAGCAATTAAGTGAAGATATCTTGACTCGAGCCAATCTCTAGCAAATTCATTAGGTGCCGTAATTGTAAGCGTATCTCCCTGAAGAGAATGGGCTTTTGTCGATTTCATCCATGTCTCAAAACTGGGTTTGCTCAATTTTGTCTCTATTTTTTCAAGTGCTTTATTCCACAGATCCAAAATATTTTCCATAAGGCTTCTCCCCCCTCCTTTTCTTTTTAAAATGACCAGTATCAAACTGTTATAGAACACGAAAAAGAGCAAATGGTCATCACCATTCGTGCACATACAATGTTGAAAACAATTAATATAGTAGAAAAACGTCTTTTCGACAAATTACACAAGCTGTGGATAAACAATTCAACAGGCTGTGTAATAACTTTCCACAGGTTATCCACAAATTGTGGATAATATAAATAGGCCAGATAACTAATTAAGAGTTAAAACACAAATATAATATCAAAATAAACAAGATGGTGCAATGGGTGTCACAAACTTATCCACACACTTTACAGCCTGTTGAAAAATAATTATCCACATCGGTTATTTGTGTGAAAAAAATGTCGATAATGGATGTGGATAGTCTAAATATGCCGGAAAAATATCCACATCCTTGTTTTGAAGGTCTTTTAGGAGGAAAAAAAGAATAAAATGATGGAAACTAAAAAAGAAGGTTTCTTCGTTTGATAACTTATGTTATGCTTATAAGGTTGATAATAAGAGTTTTATCATTGATATTGACAATCGATGGGTTACACAAATATAATGAGTTAGACTGTCTTAAACAGCTATTCCTCAGGGAGGTGTCATAAATGAAAAGAACGTTTCAACCAAATAACCGTAAGCGTAGTAAAGTTCATGGCTTCCGCAGCCGTATGAGTACTAAAAACGGACGTCTAGTTTTAAAACGACGCCGCAGCAAAGGTAGAAAAAAATTATCAGCTTAGGCCACTGAATAATGTCAGTGGTCTTTTTTACATAAAATCGTAAATGAACTGTCAGTTTTTATCGGAGTGGAAAAACATGAAGAAGCGAAACAGGCTAAAAAAAAATGAAGAGTTTCAAAAGGTGTTCAAAAAAGGTCAATCAATGGCAAATCGCCAATTCGTTATTTACCAGCTGGATCAACCAAATCAAGATGAACTGCGTTTAGGATTGTCTGTCAGTAAGAAGATTGGTAATGCAGTGATAAGAAATCGAATTAAACGACTGATCCGTCAAGTGTTTTTAGAGGAAGGTCATAAGTTAAAGCAAGAAAAAGACTACATTGTCATTGCACGAAAACCAGCGAGTGAATTGACCTTTGAAGAAACAAAGAAGTCTCTCCAACATTTATTTAGAAAATCCGCTGTTTATCAACAACAACCGAAAAAGTCTTCGTAATAGAAACTTTCGTTGAATCAATTTTTAAAAGCGCTTCCTTCATCTAGTGAATTAAAATGAAACCACCACTTTGCAAAGAAAAAATGTTACCATACTGAATAGGTGAGTCACTTTCGTAATCAATTCCAACTTAAATAAAGTTTGAAGTAATGGGAGGAATCTTGTTGAAAAGGCGATTATTACTAATATTTAGCTTGATTGGCGTATTGGTTCTATTGGCAGGATGTACACAGATCAATGAACCAATTACATCAGATAGTAAGGGATTCTGGAATTCTTATATTGTTTACCCGCTATCTCAATTAATCACGTACATGGCAAACTTAACTGGTGAAAACTATGGTGTAGCGATTATTATTGTGACACTGTTAATTCGCTTGCTTATTTTACCATTAATGATTAAACAGTTAAGAAGTACAAAAGCGATGCAAGCATTACAGCCTGAATTGAAAAAGCTTCGTGAAAAATATAGCTCTAAAGATCAAAAAACACAGCAGCAGCTACAGCAAGAAACAATGGCCCTTTTTCAAAAAAATGGTGTCAATCCTTTAGCAGGCTGTTTCCCGATTTTAATTCAGATGCCAATCCTCATTGGTTTCTATCATGCAATTATGAGAACAGCAGAAATTAAAAAGCATACATTCTTATGGTTTGACTTAGGCAGCCCAGATCCATTATTCCTATTACCAATCATTGCAGGTGTAGCTACTTTCATTCAGCAAAAGCTAATGATGGCTGGAAATCCTTCGGACAACCCTCAAATGGCCATCATGCTATGGGTGATGCCGATAATGATCATTGTATTTGCAATTAGTTTCCCAGCAGCACTTTCATTGTATTGGGTTGTAGGTAACATTTTCATGATCATTCAAACATTGGTGATTAAAACGCCTCAAGTAAAAGTTGATACAAAAGAAAAAGCAGGCGGGAATAAAAAATGAAGGAAATAACTGCTGTCGGTCGCACAATCGAAGAAGCAGTAGATTCCGGACTTAAACAAATTCAGCTACTAAAAGAAGAAGTAGAAATCACAATAGTAGATGAAGGAAATAAAGGGTTTTTAGGATTATTTGGTAAAAGACAAGCTGTGGTCAAGTTAGTAGAAAAGATAAATGCACTTAAATTAGCTACACAGTATTTAGATAAAATTGTTAAAACGATTGATCCTAAAGCAAAAATTATTTCCAAACAGGAACCGAAAAAGATTTCTTTCCACATTGATGGAGATAAAACGTCATTAATGATTGGAAAAAGAGGACAAACATTGTACTCTTTAGAAACGTTGGTACAGTTAGTGTTTAATCGTTATTCTGATCAGTATCATCATATAACAATTGATATTGGAGATTATAGGAAGAAACGACAAGAAGCACTTGAACAATATGCCATCAAGATAGCAAATCGGGTTTTAAAAACGAAGAGAAAGGTTCATTTAGAACCTATGCCTTCGAATGAACGAAAAATTGTTCATGATGCGATTGCTGCATTCTCTAAAGAACTTGAAACGGCATCTGAAGATACAGGCAGCAAGCGTCATGTTGTGGTGCTGTATAAAAAATAGCAGAAAGGCTAAGATTCAGCAAAGCTGGATTTTAGTCTTTTTTTATTGAAAAATTGCTTTTTATAGAAGATTTATCCTTTATTTCTAAAAAACGAGTATGTGACATGAGTGGAAAATGCCATTTTTACAAGTAAGTAAAGGGATCAGGGCGTTTAAATTTATTGGATTTAGGTGTAAGATGTGAAGACAAGTTTCGAACGTCGTTATTCACATGTGGATAAGTTAAGTGTTAAAATAGATAAGATGCAAAACTGTGGATAATTAGATATGGGATACTTTCACTTCGCTTTCATTTATGGTATCTTTAAATTTTGGATTAAGCGTTTTTGATATAGAGATGGACATTGTCCATTTAATAGATAACAGACTGTCTATTAAGTAGAGAAAGAGGTGAATGAGCGATGGATACAATTGCAGCAATTTCGACACCGATGGGTGAAGGAGCAATTGCGATTATTCGTTTAAGCGGGCCTGATGCGGTACAGATTGCTGATCGGATGTATAAAGGTCCTAAGGAAAAAAAACTTGTATCGGTGGATTCACATACGATTCATTATGGTCATATTGTGGATTCTAGCACTGAGCAAGTGATAGAAGAGGTCATGGTGTCAGTATTAAGAGCGCCAAAAACATTTACGAGAGAAGACGTTATTGAGATTAACTGCCATGGCGGGATTGTAACGGTCAATAAAGTACTGCAGCTTGCTTTAAGAGAAGGAGCAAGATTAGCGGAGCCAGGTGAGTTCACAAAACGAGCTTTCTTAAATGGAAGAATTGATCTTTCGCAGGCTGAAGCGGTAATGGATTTAATTCGCGCAAAGACAGATCGTGCGATGAATGTAGCGATTACTCAAATGGAGGGACGCCTCTCAGGTTTGATTAAACGACTTCGCGGCGAGATATTGGAAACACTTGCCCATGTTGAAGTCAATATTGACTACCCTGAGTATGACGATGTTGAAGAAATGACGCATCGCGTCTTAGTTGAAAAGGCAACATCAGTAAAAAAGGAAATTGAGTCACTGCTAACGACTTCTCAGCAGGGGAAAATACTGCGCGAAGGCTTATCTACTGTCATTATTGGAAGACCGAATGTTGGGAAGTCTTCCTTGTTGAATAGTCTTGTACAGGAAACAAAAGCGATTGTAACGGATATTCCTGGAACAACGAGAGATGTCATTGAGGAATATGTAAATGTTAGAGGTGTACCGCTTCGTTTAGTCGATACTGCGGGTATACGTGAGACGGAGGACATTGTTGAGCGTATAGGAGTTGAACGATCTAGACAGGTCTTAAAAGAAGCTGACCTGATTTTACTTGTGCTCAATTATAGCGAGGAATTATCAGAAGAGGATATCAAACTATTTGAGGCCGTCTCAGGGATGGATATCATCGTGATCGTGAATAAGACAGATCTTGAGCCTAAGCTTGATATCGAAAAGGTCAAGCAGTTAGCGAAGGATCGGCCGGTGGTTACTACATCATTATTACAAGAAAAGGGGATTGATGAGCTTGAAATCGCGATTCAATCACTATTCTTCACGGGTTCAATTGAAAGTGGAGATTTAACGTATGTAAGTAATACAAGGCATATTGCCCTCCTTCAGGAAGCAAAACAATCCATTGAGGATGCTCTTGAAGGAATTGAAATGGACGTACCGATCGACATAGTTCAAATAGATTTAACACGCTGCTGGGAACAGCTAGGTGAAATTATTGGAGATGCTGTTCATGAAAGCTTGATTGATCAGTTATTCTCTCAATTCTGTTTAGGAAAGTAAAGGGAGGAACATTAGAAATGGGTTATGAAGCTGGCAATTATGACGTAATCGTCGTGGGTGCCGGTCATGCTGGAGTTGAGGCTGCTCTTGCTTCTGCAAGACAGGGCGCCAAAACACTTGTATTGACTATCAACCTCGATATGGTTGCTTTTATGCCATGTAATCCGTCAGTAGGCGGCCCCGCAAAAGGGATTGTCGTCAGAGAAATTGATGCTCTAGGCGGAGAAATGGCACGAAATATAGATAAGACGCATATTCAAATGCGCATGCTGAATACGGGGAAAGGACCTGCTGTCCGTGCGTTAAGAGCGCAAGCAGATAAGTTCCAATATCAGCATGAAATGAAAAAAACAATGGAAAATGAGCCAAACCTGACAATGCTGCAAGGTATGGTAGATCATTTAATTGTAGAAGATGATGAATGTAAAGGTGTTGTTACTCAAACAGGGGCGAACTATCGTGCGAAGTCTGTTGTTTTAACGACAGGGACTTTCTTGAAAGGCCGCATTATTTTAGGAGACCTTTCGTATTCAAGCGGTCCAAATAACCAGCAGCCTTCCATTAAATTATCGGATCATTTAGCAGAACTAGGATTCGATTTGGTTCGCTTTAAAACAGGAACACCTCCTCGAGTGAATAGCCACTCGATTGACTATAGTAAAACAGAAATTCAACCAGGTGATGATGTCCCGCGGGCGTTCTCCTATGAAACGGTTGAATATATTACTGACCAGCTGCCATGCTGGTTAACATACACGAGTTTAGAGACTCATCAAATTATTGATGAGAATCTTCACCGTTCTCCAATGTATTCAGGTATGATTAAAGGAACTGGTCCTAGATACTGCCCATCCATTGAAGATAAAGTGGTTCGTTTCAATGATAAACCGAGACATCAAATTTTCTTAGAGCCAGAAGGTCGTAATACGCAGGAAGTTTATGTTCAAGGATTGTCTACAAGTCTTCCGGAGGATGTACAGCAGCGCATGCTTTCAACCATCCCAGGACTCGAGAATGTACAAATGATGAGAGCGGGTTATGCCATCGAATATGATGCGATTGTGCCTACTCAGTTGTGGCCTACACTTGAGACGAAGAAAATTTCTGGATTATATACAGCCGGCCAAATTAATGGTACGTCTGGTTATGAGGAAGCAGCAGGTCAAGGGATTATGGCAGGTATTAATGCAGGAAGAAAAGCATTGGGTAAAGAAGAAGTCATTTTAAGCCGATCTGATGCATATATCGGTGTTCTCATCGATGATCTTGTCACAAAAGGAACAAATGAACCGTACCGTCTCTTGACATCACGTGCTGAGTATCGTCTACTTCTACGTCATGACAATGCTGATTTAAGATTAACTGAACTTGGCTATCAAATTGGATTAATTTCTGATGAAAGATTCCAAGCATTTCAGCAGAAAAAAGAAGCCATTGAAGCAGAGAAAAAACGTTTATATTCTGTCATCATTAAACCAACAGCAGAGACTCAAGAATTTATTCGTTCACTCGGTGGAAGTGAGCTGAAGGACGGCATTCGTGCAAGCGATTTGATGAAGCGTCCAGAAATGAACTATGAATCTGTTGTGAAATTAGCTCCTGCTGAAACACCGCTTCCTTCTGATGTGTGTGAGCAGGTAGAGATTCAAATTAAATACGAAGGTTATATTGAAAAATCACTCCAGCAAGTTGAAAAACTGAAAAAGATGGAGAACAAAAAGATTCCTGATCGTATTGATTATGACGCCATCAAAGGAATTGCAACTGAAGCGAAACAAAAGTTGAAAGAAGTCCGACCGCTTTCTGTTGCACAGGCTTCTCGTATTTCAGGCGTTAACCCTGCTGATATTTCTATCCTTTTAGTATATTTAGAGCAGGGGCGTATTGCGAAGATAGCAGAATAGAAAGGATGTCGGCATGAACATTGAACAATTTACAGCAGCACTAGAGGAGAAAGGGATCACTCTTTCTCCAGTGCAGCTTGAACAATTTGAAACCTACTTCCGCATGCTTGTAGAATGGAACGAGAAAATGAATTTAACGTCCATTACTGAAAAGGAAGAAGTGTATTTAAAGCATTTTTATGATTCAATATCAGCAGCATTTTTTATTGATTTTCACAAAGTGACGACGATTTGTGATATTGGAGCTGGTGCTGGTTTTCCAAGCATTCCTCTTAAAATTTGTTTCCCTCATCTACATGTGACCATTGTTGATTCTCTTCAGAAACGAATTACGTTTCTCAATGAGTTAGCAAAAGGATTAAACTTACAAGATACTACTTTTTATCATGATCGTGCAGAAACGTTTGGACAACGTAAGGAAAAGCGTGAAAGCTATGATCTTGTCACTGCTAGAGCAGTTGCGCGTTTATCCGTCTTGAGCGAACTATGTCTGCCTCTAGTGAAAAAGGAAGGATTGTTTGTTGCCTTAAAAGCATCTGCCGCTGATGAAGAAATGCAAGCAGGGAAAAAAGCCGTCACAGTCCTCGGAGGAGAGGTTGTTGAAAAGCATTCCTTTGTTCTTCCTTTAGAAGAAAGCGAACGGAACATCATTGTCATTGAAAAGAAAAAGCAAACACCAAAAAAATATCCTAGAAAACCAGGAACACCTAATAAATCACCAATAGAAGGTTGATCATGTAAAAGGTCGGTTTTTCTTCAATATTTATGATTTTACAGAAGGAAAAAACATGAGAAAATAGAATTATAAAAAGGTAGTTTTTAAAGGTGGTGTAGGTTCATGAAGCATTCACTCTCACGCTTCTTCGGGCTTGGAGACAAAGAACATCCTGAGCGTGAAACCGAAATAGAGGCAGAGATTGCTGAGCATGATACATTAAAGGAAGAGATACAGGAGCTCCCGGTCGACACAATTATGCCAAACCGTTTTCAGCCACGCACCATTTTTTCAGAAGAAAAGATACAAGAGCTGGCCACGACGATTCATACGCATGGCATTATCCAACCTATTGTTGTTAGACCAACAGAAGAAGAAGGAAAATATGAACTGATCGCCGGCGAAAGACGTTGGAGAGCGGTACAGACTCTTCAATGGGAGAAAATCCCCGCTATTATAAAAGATTTTACTGATACGGAAACGGCATCTGTGGCGTTGATTGAAAATTTGCAAAGAGAAGAGCTGTCTTCTATTGAAGAGGCTCATGCTTATGCACGTCTTTTAGAGCTTCATGATTTAACGCAAGAGGCGCTTGCTCAGCGTTTAGGCAAGGGACAATCAACTGTTGCAAACAAATTAAGACTTTTAAAGTTACCTGAAGAGGTACAACAGGCCATTTTAGAGAAAAAAATCTCTGAAAGGCATGCACGTTCACTTGTGCCCCTAAAGCTTCCAGAATTACAAATCGCGCTATTGCAGGAAATCATCGAAAAGCAGTTGAATGTGAAACAGACTGAAGAGCGTGTAGTGAAGATGCTTGAACAAAAAACGGATCGCAAACCGAAGCCAAAACGTAAGGCGTTTAGTCGTGATACACGAATTGCGATGAATACCATTCGTCAGTCTCTCCACATGGTAGAAGACAGCGGACTTAAAATAAATACCGAGGAAGAAGAGTTTGAGGAATATATCCAATTAACGATTCGAATTCCTAAATAGAAATAAGCTGATGAGCGTACTCGTCAGCTTTTTTTGTTTGTCATATTTCCTGCACACACCATATTTACATAATATTTATAAATTGGTAAAATATGATTTTCATAGTGTGAAGGAGGAGACAACTACTGATGAAAATGAAGAAGACGATTTTCGCCATTATTTTCTATTTACTAATTTCTTTTTCTCTTTTTCCAAATGAAGCGACAATATACGCTGTGAAATCGCCAACGGCTCATGCGGATGAAGGCCTGATGACCAAAGAAGAATTAAACGTTCTGAAGAAGCAAGGTGTTGTTTCTAAAGATGTGACTGTCCAGCAATTTAATCAAGAGTATGCGTCTTCCGATGATTCGATCGACTTGATTACAGCTGACGATGATTTGAAGAACTATGGTTTACGACAAAATAAGCAGGATGAGCTGGTGACGGATGAAAAGCCGCACACCCTCAAGCAACTTTTAGGAAAGCCGTATCCTGGTACCGATATTATTCCTAAAAAAGGAGATATCTTGGTGACAACCACTGATGCTGTGAAGGGTTTGGTTGGACATGCAGGTATCGTCATTAATGAGAAAAGCTATGCTTCTATTCCAGGTTTTCGGCAGCATCCTCAACTTGATTCCATTCATAATTGGTTTCGCTATAGTGCCAATACAAAGGTAATTCGGATTAATCAAGAGGAGAAGGCAGATTTAGCAGGGGAATGGGCATACGATTATGTGAAAGGTCATCCGAAGGCTCGCTACTCCATCACCATGTCAATTCAATCATTGGACCCGACTTATTGTTCAAAGATCGTGTGGCAGGCCTATGGCAAAACAGGGGACGCTTTGGGACATGCGACATTTACCATTAAGACACCATATGGATTTTTAAAAAAGAAAAGCTATAAAACAGTAACTCCTAAGGTCATTGTCAGTGAAGGCCGTAAAATAGGTGAATTATACTTTTGATATGTGACCCTCACTTTTGATAGAAGTGAGGGTTTTGATGTATGTCTATTTCTTTAAAAAAATATATTGATATATCTTTTGATGTGTTTTCATTCGTTTTTTCATGTACGAAAATCAACATTCACCGACGAATTTATAATAGGGAAACAAAAAAAGCAAACGTTTCATACTTTTTTTGATAGAATAGGAAGTATGAATGAATGAGAAACTTGTTAAGTTGAAAGTGGGTGACATCGTGGGAAAAATCATAGCGATTACCAACCAGAAGGGCGGCGTCGGGAAGACGACAACTTCTGTTAATTTGGGTGCGTGTTTAGCATACATAGGCAAACGAGTGTTGTTAGTTGATATTGATCCGCAGGGCAATGCCACGAGTGGCATTGGGATTGAAAAGGCCGACGTAGAGAAGTGTGTGTACGATATTTTAGTTGATGATGCAGATGTTCTTGATGTGATTAAGACGACAGAGGTCGAAAATCTTGATGTCATTCCTGCGACGATACAGCTTGCAGGGGCTGAAATAGAGCTTGTGCCTACAATCTCACGTGAAGTGAGGCTGAAGAGAGCACTTGAATCTGTTAAGCAGAATTATGATTATATGATTATTGACTGCCCGCCATCACTTGGACTACTGACGATTAATGCGTTAACTGCATCCGATTCCGTTTTAATACCAGTTCAGTGCGAATATTATGCGCTTGAAGGATTGAGCCAATTGTTAAACACAGTTCGTCTCGTGCAGAAACATTTAAATACTGATCTTGCCATTGAAGGTGTCTTGCTGACAATGCTTGATGCCAGAACAAATCTTGGAATTCAGGTTATCGAAGAAGTGAAGAAGTACTTTAGAGATAAAGTCTATCAAACCGTAATCCCTAGAAATGTGAGGCTAAGTGAAGCGCCTAGTCATGGGAAGCCGATTATCTTGTATGATCCACGTTCAAGAGGTGCAGATGTCTATTTAGACTTAGCAAAGGAAGTGGATGCGAATGGCTAAAGGTCTTGGAAAGGGTATTAATGCACTATTTAACAACGTAGACTCAAATGAAGAAACGGTTGAAGAAATCAAATTAAAGGATTTGCGTCCGAATCCGTATCAGCCAAGGAAAACGTTTGATGATGATGCGTTGTCTGATCTTAAAGAATCGATTCAGCAGCACGGTGTTTTACAGCCGATCATTGTTCGTAAATCGATTAAAGGATATGACATAGTAGCAGGCGAACGCCGTTTTCGCGCAGCACAACAAGCTGGTCTGACAACAATTCCTGCGATCGTTCGAGAGTTTTCAGAAACGCTCATGAGAGAAATTGCCCTTTTAGAAAACCTGCAGCGTGAGGATCTATCTCCACTAGAGGAAGCGGAAGCCTATGCGTCCTTGCTGGATCATCTAAGTGTGACGCAAGAGGAATTAGCGAAGCGATTAGGGAAAAGCAGACCGCATATTGCGAACCACCTCCGTTTGTTGACTTTACCGGATGACGTACAAAAGCTGATTGCAAATGGAACGTTATCAATGGGACATGGCCGGACATTACTTAGCTTAAAGAACAAAAAGAAGCTAGCGCCTTTGGTAAAGAAAATCGTGGATGAGGGGTTAAACGTACGTCAGGTTGAGAAACTCGTTCAGCAGTTAAATGAAAATGTTCCACGTGAAACAAAGAAAAAAGAAGCACCAAAGGATCGAGTGTTGAAAGAAAGAGAGTCTTTCTTACAAAACTACTTTGGTACTTCAGTGACGATCAAGAAACAGAAGAAAAAAGGGAAAATTGAGATTGAATTTCTCTCCAATGAAGATTTAGAAAGAATCCTTGAATTGCTTTCTACGAGGGAATCATCAGAGTGACCATCTTGATACGAGATGGTCTTTTTTATATTCTCCCAGTGATATTTTGAATAGGGGTGAAGAGAGACCGGCTTTTTTCTCTCGTCCAATCCATTTGGTCAATGTGAGATAGACTTTCAGAAAGTGTATTGGCCATAGACATGACTAGATGAAGACGTGTGTTTTGGAGAACGAAGTATTCCATGAAACCACTCACATTGACGATCCCATTAATATGAATATCTCCTACCTCTGGCAGCTCCTTTTGCACACCAGCTCCAGGCTTTAACGGCCCATCTCCAATTTGGAAGGAACCGACACTTTTCACTCTCCCTAAACAGGCATCAACCGCTACAATAAACGGGTTTTTATGAGCTTGTTCAATTTCAGCGAGCTTTTCTTTTAAATTGACGGCATGTACTGGGTCAGAGAGTGTTCCATATACATGCAGCTTTTTCAAATCCAGACCTGAAAGCTTTGTACCAACAAGTGGACCTAGAGAGTCGCCAGTTGAGCGGTCTGTTCCAATACAGACGATGGCAACGGGTCTTTTTCCTGCTTTCTGAAGATGCGAGAATAAAATACTTTTAAGCTGTTGAATGGCATTTGTATCCGTATGGGACACGTATTCTTTCACCCTATTTCTAAAAAAAAGACCGTTCTTGCTATTCATAGGTCTCACTTCCTTGTCATAGTAGTTAGTAACAGTATACGGAAACAAGCTTAATTCTATACCTATGAGGTGATGATTGTGTGGAAGGCTGGTTCAAGGTGGACGCTTTTAATTTTAGGAAGCTTAATAGGAGCGGGATATGCTTCCGGTCAAGAAATTTGGCAGTTTTTTGGCATTGATAGCGGACTAGCCATTCTACTGTTTACATTGATGTTTATGCTGTCTACCTATGTGGTGTTAAAAATCAGTTATGAGGTGCGTGCCGATCACTTTGTTCCAGTGCTGGAACGACTTGTCGGTCCATGGCTGGCTAAGGTGTATGACGTGTTAATTGTCCTTTATTTATTCACGACAACGACGGTCATGATTGCTGGCGGCGGGGTGACTCTTGAGATGTATCATGTGCCTTTTTGGGTTGGCATCGGCGCGTTCTGTTTGTTTTCATTTATGATTTTTTTCTGGGATGTGAAAGGTCTTTTATCTGTGAATGCTTTCATTATACCAATTTTGGTGGCGGGGCTCATCTATGCGTTTGTTTTTTATTATATGAACCATGATCATATGTGGCGGATTGATTTTGGGCAGCAATACAATTGGCCTGCCAGCATTGTCTTTGCTTCTTTGAACATATTATCTGTTGTGGCAGTGTTGTCTTCGGTTGGGAAAGAAATGAAGGGGCTTGGGGAAGCAAAAGTGGCGAGTATATTAAGCGGTCTCATTTTTGGTGTGATCTCGTATGTGTATAACGAAATACTGGTTGATATTTCTGGAAGCCTTTCAGCAGAGGGAATTCCTTTGTTTACAGTATTAGAAGGGGCGCCGACATCTTTGTTTGTGTTTATGACCGTTGTCCTTTGTCTAGCGATTTATACGACGACGGCAGCAGGTTTATTTGGATTATCCAGCCGGATGCTTTCTTTTGTACGAATGCCCCGCTGGCTGGTTGTATTAGTGATGCTTCTTTTGATGGCACCTTTAACATCTCTTGGGTTTGCCGATTTGATTGCTTTCTTGTATCCGATTTATAGTTTGTTGAATCTTTATTTGCTCGTCTGTTTAATGCTATACCCGATTTTAAGTAAAAAGATATTTTCTCGGCCTAAAAATTATATTGATAAAATAAAATAAGCACCTCTCTTTTTAAGAGCTGTGCTTATTTGATCTGAATTGAATCAATAGCTTCTTTGATATCATCATAGACAGGCATTTGCTTGAGACGCTGGAGGCGATCCTCTAGTTCTGAAATGGCCTGTCCTTTTAAATGCTGGGAGATGTGTTGTTTGACAATGGTTGTCTGGTTTATCATGTCTTCTGCTTTAGACAATTGATACTCCAAGTGCACGCGAGTATTTGCTAATTCGTCGTGCAGCCGCATTTTGAGCAGCCGTTTTAGATCCTTTCGCTGCCCTTCTCTGCGTATGGCCTGAATGGCGGCAATTTCTTCAGGAGACTGCGTTTGTGTGTGTGGTGCCGATTGATTTTCGAATACAGACATGGAGCGGCGGGCACTCACATTTTGCAAGAAACGCTGGGCGTCACTAGGAGGTTTATTTTGATTGATCATGCGATGACTCCTTTCTTAATGAATACCCATTTGCACCGCAAGGCGTCTATCTGCCTTTGCGTAGTCCTCACCCATTGTGTACATATGTCTTGAAAGGGCAGAAAGCTCTTGTTCGTAATCCCTCAGGGTGTACAAGGCATTCAATTGTTTTTCGTGTGAATAAAAGGAGGAATGCGTTTGTTCCATCCTAACTTCCTCTACCAGTGCTTCCACATCACTATGACTTAATAAATCATAGTGGCCAAAGCCGACGAGTCCTTTGAGCTCTTGTTTTACATGATGGACGGCGTCTTTTACGCTTTCATCAATTCCATCGATTTTTTCAAATACAGTGTGCACTTCATGTTCAATAATACTTTGTAAATCATAGGATGAATTTTTCAGTAAATGGGATTTTATGATAATTTCAAGTCCGTTTTGTGCATATGCACGTCCAGAATGAATTTCTTGCAGCAGCATGGCTGTAAAACTTGTATTATGATCAAGCTGTTCGTCTAAAATACGGGCAGATCCATTTGGATGGAATGAATATCCATTTACTTTGAATTCTCCTGAAACGAGAGCTAAAAAAGCATTTGTATCAAAGGATTCGTTCCATTCTATATTCATAGATGCAAAAGCTGATTTTAAAAAGGTGTCAATCTCCCTTTTTTTGTATTTCGCGGATTCTTGGACTGAATCTTGCTGTCGTGGCGGTACGGTGTACTTGACTTGTCCAACCCCTTGATCATGACGATTGAGTAAACCGACGTAATGACTAGGCTGAATATATTCAGTCAACATGCGTGTATATTGACCTTGATTCGCCTTTTGCTGAATCGAAGGCGACAGGCTGCTCCATATATTTGGACTGTCAAAGGTGACGGCTTTTTTGACAGCTGGCTGTTCTGTTGCAACATAAGCACAAACAGCACCGGCAAGGGCTTGTCCAGTGAGATAGATACCTGCATTTGGATGCTTCTGACAGACTGTCTCTATGTATTCCTTCCCTTTAAAAAAGACATGATCTTGATTGCCGTCAAGGGACTTTCTTTCAATTGGATAGGCATAATCTGTTTTGAGCAATGTCTGTGCTGCGTTGTGTACATCTTGCGGTGATGTCACCGTCATTTGGTTTGGCAGTGGACAGTGAAAAGCAACGATGAATTCATCTGATTGTTCTGGCTGCATTGTTAAACCATATAATTTATGGTCGATCTTTAGAAAATCGTGGACAGTGAGCGTTTGCTGACCTATTTCTATCGTATGGTGCTGCTGGTAATTGTCTATATTTCCAGCATGATCGGATATGATTTTATATTCTTTATCAGTTAATCTATCCTTTCGATTGACCATCGTACCTGCTCCCTCACATAACATTTATGCAGATATCATAAATCAAAAAATATGGAAAAACCACAGCGTTCTACCAATAAAAACCTTTTGACCTACAGTGTTTGTGACAATATTGAAAAAAAGCGGAGTTTAAGTAACTATTGGTCACAAATAAAATGATCTAAAAGAAGGGTTTTTTCTTTAATAAAGAATAGGATGAACGATTGAAAGAGACTCTTTGTTTTGTGCATTGCCCTCCATCGCCGTTTTTTTGTACAATAGATGCAATGAAGTGAGCAAGAGAGGTGAAGGCTGATGGCAGACAAAGCGTTTGGGTTACATGATGTTGTTGAAATGAAAAAGCCCCATCCATGTGGTGCCAATCGGTGGAAGGTCATTCGTTTGGGCATGGATATCCGCATTAAATGTGAAGGCTGCGGACACAGCGTGATGATTCCAAGAAGAGATTTTGAACGAAAAATGAAGAAAATTCTCGTCAAGCATGAGGAGCCAACTGCTTAAGTAGGCCTCATGCTTTTTTCATTAAATTTGTCTTTTCTACAGCATAGCCAGATTCAATTTCCCGTTTTAAAGCATTGATTTATTCCTTTTGACGAAGTTTCTTCTATTGAAACTGCATAATGGTTAGCTTGTCTTTTCATGTAAACCTACTTATAATTGCTCTAGGTTCATATTACGCAGTATAACGAGCACGTTTGATATAGAGGAGATGAAAGAATGGCTTTAACAGCTGGTATTGTTGGCTTACCTAACGTCGGGAAGTCAACGCTATTTAATGCAATTACACAGGCTGGAGCGGAGTCTGCTAACTATCCGTTTTGTACCATTGATCCAAACGTCGGAATTGTAGAAGTTCCAGACGAGCGTTTACAAAAGCTAACAGAATTGGTGCAGCCGAAAAAGACAGTTCCCACTGCTTTCGAATTCACTGATATTGCGGGTATTGTCAAAGGAGCATCTAAAGGTGAAGGTTTAGGGAATAAATTCCTTTCTCATATTCGTCAAGTAGATGCGATCTGTCATGTTGTCAGAGCTTTTGCAGACGATAACATTACACACGTAGCTGGTAAGGTTGATCCGGTGTCAGATATTGAAACGATTAATCTTGAATTGATTTTGGCTGATTTAGAAACAGTTGAAAAGCGTTTGGCTCGTGTGAGTAAGCTTGCAAAACAAAAAGATAAGGAAGCGGTAGCTGAATTTGAGATTTTGTCAAAGCTAATGAACGCATTTGAAGCTGGGAAATCGGCAAGATCTGTAGAATTTACTGATGAGCAGCAAAAGCTTGTGAAACAGCTTCATTTACTCACATCTAAACCAGTTCTTTATGTAGCAAATGTGAGTGAGGATGAAGTAGCGGATCATGACGGCAACGAATATGTGCAGCAAATCCGTGAGTTTGCTTCTGGTGAAAACGCTGAAGTCATCGTTGTTTGTGCGAAGATCGAGTCTGAAATTGCAGAGCTTGATGGAGAAGAAAAGCAGATGTTCCTTGAAGAGCTTGGCATCAAAGAGTCAGGTCTAGATCAGCTGATTCAAGCATCTTATTCACTTCTTGGCTTAGCTACTTATTTCACAGCAGGTGAGCAGGAAGTACGCGCTTGGACGTTTAAAAAAGGAATGAAGGCACCGGAATGTGCTGGAATCATTCATACGGACTTTGAGCGTGGGTTTATTCGTGCTGAAACGGTTGCATATGAAGATTTACTTGCTGGCGGAAGCATGTCTGCTGCAAAAGAGGCTGGAAAAGTCCGTCTAGAAGGTAAAGAATATGTAGTGAAAGATGGAGACGTCATTCATTTCCGTTTTAATGTATAGGTTCTTGTCATAGGCCAAGTGATTTGTTATAATATACAATTGTGAGTAATATAATTTATTGCTCCTTGCCCGTTTAGGGCCGCTTAGACCAAAAGGAGGTGCAATCAGATGAGAAAGTACGAAGTTATGTACATCATCCGCCCAACAGTTGACGATGAGGCTAAAAAAGCAGTTATCGAGCGTTTCAATAACGTGTTAACTTCTAACGGTGCGGAGATCACTGGAACAAAGGATTGGGGTAAACGTCGTCTTGCATACGAAATCAACGATTTCCGTGAAGGCTTCTACCAAATCGTAAACGTTCAATCTGACGCTGCAGCAGTTCAAGAATTTGACCGCTTAGCTAAGATCAGTGACGATATCATTCGCCACATTGTTGTTAAAGAAGAAGTATAAATCATTGAAATATATATTTAAAGGTGGTCTTTCAATATGCTAAACCGTGTTGTATTGGTCGGTAGACTAACAAAAGACCCTGAGCTTCGCTACACGCCTAATGGTGCGGCTGTAGCCACGTTTACTCTAGCTGTGAATCGTACGTTTACGAATCAATCTGGAGAGCGTGAAGCCGATTTCATTAACTGTGTTACTTGGAGAAGACAAGCCGAGAACGTGGCTAATTTCTTGAAAAAAGGAAGTCTTGCCGGTGTAGACGGTCGTTTGCAGACAAGAAACTATGAAAATCAGCAGGGACAGCGTGTCTTCGTGACAGAGGTTCAAGCTGAAAGTGTTCAATTTCTTGAGCCTAAGAGCGGCGGTGCTGGTTCAGGTGGATACAGCGGCGGTGGCAATAGCGGAGGCCAGTATTATGGCGGCAGCCAAAACGATCAGAATCCATTTGGAAATGAACCAAGTCAAAATCCATATGGCAATCAAAGTAACCAACAAAATCGTAATCAGGGAAATAGCTTCAATGATGACCCATTTGCGAATGATGGTAAACCGATTGACATCTCCGATGATGATTTGCCATTCTAATTGATCTGAAAAAAATGACTAAAGGAAAGGTGTGAAAACAAATGGCAGGTGGACGCAGAGGCGGTCGTGCGAAACGTCGTAAAGTATGTTTCTTTACTTCTAACGGTATCACGCACATCGATTACAAAGATGTTGATCTTCTTAGAAAGTTTGTTTCTGAGCGTGGTAAAATTTTACCTCGTCGTGTAACAGGAACTAGCGCTAAGTATCAACGTAAATTGACATTAGCGATTAAAAAATCACGTCAAATGGCATTACTTCCATACGTTACTGGTGAGTAAGTCGTTGACTTAAAAGCGGAGAGCCCCCGAGCTCTTCGCTTTTTTTATTTGTCTCACGAAGAAACTTAACTATTTTTGCTAGAGCTGTTTTTGGCAGTCAACCTAGGGGAAGTATGTAAAAGTGACAGTTTATTCTATACAAATATGAGGTTGATCTGTCATATTGGTAGTCTAGTAAATAATTGCAGTCAGGGCGTGGGAAGATGATTGAATTTAAAAAGGTATCGATGCAATTTTCCGATGAGCGCTATGCCGTTCAATCTGTTGATTTGGAGATTCAGCAAGGTGAGTTTTTTGTATTGATTGGACCTAGTGGAAGCGGGAAAACGACGACATTGAAAATGATCAATCGTCTCATTTCTTCTACAGAAGGTGAGATTTACATAAAGGGTCAAAAAATAAGTGATTATGATATGTATGAGCTGCGCTGGGATATCGGTTATGTTCTGCAGCAAATTGCACTTTTTCCTCATATGACCATAGAAGAAAATATTGCTGTGGTGCCAGAGCTCAAACAGTGGAGCCGGCATGAGACCAATCAGCGTGTCGATGAACTCATGTTGATGGTTGGGCTTGATCCTGCTATGTATCGACATCGCAAGCCAGCAGAGCTATCTGGTGGACAGCAGCAGCGTGTCGGTGTGGCACGTGCACTTGCAGCTGATCCTGAGATTGTCCTGATGGATGAACCTTTTAGTGCGTTAGATCCATTAACGAGGGAGAAATTGCAGGATGATCTGCTTGATTTGCAGCGTCGTATTCAAAAAACCATTGTTTTTGTGACGCATGATATGCAGGAAGCTATGAAGCTTGGTGATCGGATTTGTGTGATGAATGAAGGAAAAGTAGTGCAGATCGGACATCCAGAAGAATTGGTTCAACATCCAGCCAATGCCTTTGTACAGGAGTTTGTTTCAGGGGCTGTCCGTCATGTGGAACATCAAGCATTCGAACTGGAGACTTTGACTCAAGCAATGGCTCACGAAGCTCTTTTAGGCTATGAGGCGGTCTCAGCACATGCCACACTGGATGAAGTCTTGTCTCGCTTGGCAAAGCACGAGGAATTGGCTGTTGAAAAGAATGGGGAGTGGATTGGACTAGTGAATCGTCAAGCAGTGATTCAGTTTTTAGCTGATTCTCCTAGAGAGAGGGGCGAGTCACATGAATGATTGGACCCGTGTGTTATGGGAACGAAAAGAACAATTGGGGCACGCTTTACTAGAGCATATTCAAATTTCTTTTATTGCTTTATTTTTAGCAATTTTGATTGCCATTCCATTAGGTATCTATTTAACGAGGGTTCCAAAGCTGGCGGAATGGATCATTGGGGTGACGGCTGTCTTGCAAACGATTCCGTCGCTTGCACTGCTTGGCTTGCTGATTCCTCTCGTGGGGATTGGGCAAGTGCCTGCGATTATTGCGCTTGTGGTCTATGCCTTACTCCCTATTTTAAGAAATACATATACAGGCATTCAGGAGGTTGATCCTTCCCTGAGAGAAGCGGCGCTTGCTATGGGGATGAATCATCGCAAACGGTTATTAAAGGTGGAGCTTCCTCTTGCCATGCCAGTAATCATGGCGGGTATCCGAACCGGGATGGTACTCATTGTGGGAACGGCCACTCTGGCAGCACTGATTGGAGCTGGGGGATTAGGAAGCTTAATCCTGCTGGGAATTGATCGAAATGATATGTCGCTCATTGTTATTGGTGCGATACCAGCTGCCTTACTCGCACTTTTATTTGATGTGGTGCTGCGAACCTTTGAGAAAATTTCCTTTAAAAAGACTGTGATCTCTGTGACTGTTTTTGCTCTGATTGCAGGAGCAGTTGTCGCTGCCCCCTCGCTGTTTCAGCAAGAAAAGAAAGAAATCACCATTGGCGGAAAGTTAGGATCAGAGCCTGAGATTTTGATCTCGATGTATAAGCTTTTAATTGAACAGGATACAGATATTCAAGTGAACCTGAAGCCCGGTCTTGGTAAGACGTCCTTTGTTTTTCAGGCTTTACGCTCTGGTGATATCGACATTTATCCTGAGTTTACAGGTACAGCGATTTCCGAATTCCTCAAAGAAACAGCGAAAAGTACAGATAAAAGAAAAGTGTATGAGCAAGCGCGGCGCGGATTGGAATCGTCCTTTCAGCTTCGCCTTCTTGAGCCTATGGCATACAACAATACGTATGCTTTAGCCGTGCCGCAGTCACTGGCTGATCAATATGAGGTGTCTAACATTTCAGATCTAGGTAAGATCAAAAGCCGTATAAAAGCTGGATTCACCTTAGAATTTTCTGATCGTCAGGATGGGTATCGAGGCATTCAAAAGGTCTATCAATTTTCCTTTGATGATGTCGTGACGATGGAGCCAAAGCTTCGGTATCGAGCAATTCAGAAAGGGGATATCAATTTGGTCGATGCGTATTCGACAGACAGTGAATTGAGACAATACAAATTAAAGGTGCTTGATGATGATCAGCATGTTTTCCCGCCATATCAAGGAGCACCGCTGCTCAGGCAGGAGACATTAACTGAATTCCCTGAGATTGAGACCTCTCTCAATAAGCTTGCGGGTCAAATCACAGACGATGAGATGAGAGAAATGAATTATGAAGTCAATGTGAAGGGGAAGGATGCATTTCAGGTAGCGAAAGCCTATTTAAAAAAGAAAAAATTGCTGCAATAATCAAGGGAAAGCAGGGCTGTTTCATACAAAGCAGCTCTGCTTTTTAAAAGAAAAACAAAAATCATTGACATTTAATTAAAAACATCATATCCTTAATTCGAGATAAATATATTTTTTTAATCTAATATCTCGAATTCGAGATAATATAAAGACGTCAGTAAAGACATAATGAATAGAGGTTTGTTACTTCAATTAGGAGGTCATGAGAAGTGAAAAAAACAGAAGGAATTCACCATATTACAGCTATTGTGGGTCATCCTCAGGAGAACGTTGATTTTTATGCAGGTGTTTTAGGACTTCGTCTCGTGAAGAAGACCGTGAATTTTGATGATCCGGGCACATACCATTTATATTTTGGAAATGAAGGCGGCTCTCCAGGGACAATTATTACGTTTTTCCCTTGGCCAGGTGCACAAAAAGGTCAAATTGGTGCAGGGCAAGTGGGCGTGACGACATATGTTGTACCGACAGGCTCTTTCTCTTTCTGGAAGGATCGCCTTGAGCAGTTTAATGTCTCTTATGAAACGGTTGAACGTTTTGGTGAAGCTTTTCTCTCATTTGAAGATCCACACGGCTTATTGATTGAGCTGGTAGAACGTGCGGAAGGAAAGCAAAACGAGTGGACATTTAATGGTGTCACACCAGATGTAGCCATTAAAGGTTTTGGCGGAGCTGTTTTATTAACATCACAGCCGGAGCAAACGATGCAGCTGCTAGAGCAAACGATGGGACTTGAACGAGTCGGAGCAGAAGGAGACTATGTGAGATTCCGTTCGTTTGGTGAAATAGGCAATGTGATTGATGTGAATATTACGCCTGTTCCACGAGGACGTATGGGTGTTGGGGTTGTGCACCATATTGCATGGAGAGCAACAGATGATCAGGATCAATTAGATTGGCAAAGACATATTGCACAAAGCGGGTATCAAGTGACACCTGTGCAAGACCGAAATTACTTCAATGCTATTTATTTTAAAGAGCTTGGCGGCATACTATTTGAGATTGCCACGGATCCTCCAGGGTTTGCACACGACGAATCAGTGGAAACAATGGGTGAAGCATTGAAACTGCCACCGCAATATGAGGCGCAGCGCAGTCAGATTGAACAAATTGTGCTTCCAATTGAAGTGAGAGAAGTTAAAGGGAAAGGAGATTCATGATGAAGCATCTTTTTCGAAAAGGAAAGAATGAACAAAGACCTGTTCTGTTATTACTGCATGGAACTGGCGGGACGGAAGAAGATTTATTGCCGCTTGCAGAGATCGTAGATCCTGATGCATCTGTTCTTAGTGTGAGAGGAAATGTATTAGAAAACGGCATGCCGCGTTTTTTCAGACGTTTGGCAGAAGGTGTATTTGATGAGAAGGATTTGATTGAGCGTACAGAGGAACTATATACATTTATCGGAGAAGCAGCCGATGAATATGGATTTGATCGTCACAATGTGGTGGCTATCGGATATTCCAATGGGGCAAACATTGCTGGAAGCTTGTTATTCCATTATGGGGATGCCCTACAAGGCGCCATCCTGCATCATCCAATGGTTCCAAGACGCGGGGTTTCATTGCCTTCATTAGCGGGGAAACAAGTCTTTATAGCAGCTGGTGAAAATGACCCAATGTGCCGTCCAGAGGAATCACAGGAGCTGGAGCAATTGCTGCAGGGTGCAGGCGCATCGGTTACACTTCATTGGGAAAATCGTGGACATCAGCTAACGAGAGAAGAAGTCGATGCTGCGGCTTTATGGTATCATCGTCAATTTTAAATAAGGTGGGGAATACAGGTGGGATTTTTACAGAAGCTTTTTGGGCAAAATAAACAAAAGGAGATGGAACAAATGGAAAACGTAAAATTAGCGATTATTTATTACAGTTCAACAGGTACAAACTATCAGATGGCGAAATGGGCTGAAGCTGGAGCAAAAGAAGCTGGCGCAGAAGTCAAAGTATTAAAGGTTGCTGAATTGGCACCAGAAGCAGTTGTAGCTTCAAATCCAGCATGGAAAGCACATTTAGACGAAACAAAGGATGTGCCAGAGGTTCAATTAAGTGATTTAGAGTGGGCAGATGCCATCATCTTTAGCATGCCGACACGTTTCGGTAACCTGCCAGCTCAAATGAAGCAGTTCTTGGATACGACAGGCGGCTTATGGTTCCAAGGTAAATTGGCAAACAAAGCAGTGAGCGCGATGACTTCAGCTCAAAACGCAAATGGCGGACAGGAGCAGACGGTTCTCAGCCTTTATACGACGATGTTCCACTGGGGAGCAATTATTGCCGCTCCTGGATACACAGATGATTCCTTATACGGGGCAGGGGGCAACCCTTACGGTGTGAGTGTCACTGTTGATCAAAATGGAAAAATCAAAGAGGATGCAGAAGCAGCTGTGAAACATCAGGCAAAACGTACAGTCAATGTGGCAGAATGGATCAAAAAAGGTCAAAACGCTTAATAGATGTAAACAAAAAGAATGCAGCCTCGCCGCTGCATTCTTTTTTTCATTAATAAGGATCTGATGGTGTGCTGTTGTTGATGGCTTCGTCAACGGCTTCGGCAGCGCCTGTAGAGCCGATAGGTCCGCTTGGCTGCTCTTGTTTAAAGTCTCTTAAGCCGTCAGCCACACGTTTTCCGTAATCAGGGTCTGCTTTTGTAAAGTTTTCGATCATTTGGTCTTGAATGTCCTTTTGACATGTGGCAAGGGTGTTGACTAAGTTCTTAATCAGTTCCTCACGCTCCCAATCATTAAAACGGCGATATGTTTCTCCCGCTTGTCCAAAGTTGTTTGGGCGGTCAATGGCTTCTCGTTTGACTTCACCCTCTACAAAAGGCGTATGATCCTTTCCATCCTGTTTGGCTTCTTTTAATCCCCCGAGGATCGACGGTTCATAATTCACATGGGGATTTTGCCCTTTGCCTTGATCGACATGGTATTCCATCTGTCCATCTCTTTGATTGGTGGCGACATGCTTTTTCGGTGCATTGATCGGCAGCTGTAAATAGTTTGGCCCTACACGATATCGCTGCGTGTCAGAGTAGGAGAAGGTGCGGCCTTGAAGCAATTTATCATCTGAGAAGTCCAAACCGTCTACGAGCACACCAGTCCCAAAGGCAACCTGCTCGACTTCTGCGAAATAGTTTTCTGGATTTTTGTTTAATACCATCCGTCCGATTGGTTTCCAAGGATAGTCATCCTTGTACCAAAGCTTTGTCGGGTCTAGCGGGTCAAAATCGAGGTGAGGGTGAACATCATCTTCCATGATCTGTGCATATACCTCCCACTCAGGATGATCACCTTGCTCAATGGCTTCATATAAATCCTGTGTGGCATGATTAAAATTTTCGCCCTGGATTGCTTGCGCCTGTTCTTGGGTCAGGTTGCGAATACCTTGTTTCGGTTCAAAATGATATTTAACCAGCACGGCTTTTCCTTCATGGTTTACCCATTTGTACGCATGGACACCTGAGCCTTGCATGTGCCGGTATGTAGCTGGGATGCCCCATGGTGAAAAGAGAAATGTCACCATATGTGTCGCCTCAGGTGATTGTGAGACAAAATCAAAAATACGCTCGCCGTCCTGACGATTGGTGACAGGGTCAGGCTTAAAGGCATGAACCAAATCAGGGAACTTTAAAGCATCTCGGATAAAGAAAATTTTCAGGTTGTTCCCTACGAGATCCCAGTTGCCTTCCTCTGTATAAAATTTAATCGCAAACCCTCTAGGATCGCGTAATGTTTCTGGCGAATGACCGCCGTGAATCACAGAAGAAAAACGAACGAAAACAGGCGTCTTTTTGCCTTTTTCCTGAAACAATTTTGCCCTTGTATAGGTGGAGATGGGTTCATCCCCGAATGTGCCGTAGGCTTCAAAATAACCGTGAGCTCCAGCACCGCGTGCATGTACAACACGTTCAGGGATGCGTTCACGATCAAAATGACTGATTTTCTCTAGGAAATCGTAGTTTTCAAGCGTAGTGGGTCCTCTATTCCCAACAGTTCTCATATTTTGATTGTCTGTTACGGGATGACCTTGCCGATTCGTTAAGGTTTCTTCTGACTCTGAAGATGGTTTAGGCTGTTGATCTTCTTTCAATTCGAATCCCTCCTTCAATATCTCTCTAACAATATGGTCATGTTGTTCCCTATTTCATACAAGGATTGATATAATGATTGAAAACTTTCACGAGGAGCAAACCAGATGATTCGATTACACTGCCTTCACGCCCATCCATCCAATCAGTCATATATAGAAGATGTTTTTGGTGATACAGATGTTGATTTGCATCACACAGTCGATTCATCTTTTATAGAACGCGCCACTCAAGATCCTGCATTTGATCAATACAAGCAGAAAACGTATGCTGTCAACAAATTAAAGCAAGAAAGTGAAGCCGATCTCATTCTGCTCACGTGTACACAATACATTGCTGCTCTAGGTGATCAGCAGCACCTTTTCACACAACCGATTGTTCCAATCGATGAACCGTTATTTGAGATGATTTGTGAGAAAAAAGGGCCTCTTCAACTGGTGTTTTCCAACCCAGATACAGTGGAAGGGACGATGCAGCGGCTTGAATCATATGCCACAGAGCGGAGCAAACAGGTTGAAGTGGAAATGGTTGTGATAGAGGATGCCTTTCATCTCTGTCTAAACGGTGATATGCAAGCCTATGATGAACAAATCAAGGAGCAGCTGAGAAGATGTATGAAGCAAAAAGGGAAAGACATTTGTGTGATGCAGCTTTCTATGGTTCATGCGGCACAGCAGATGGAGCGGGAGACAGGCGTTCCTATCATTCATCCGCTTTCTTCACTAAAACAGTTTGTCCATCAAACACTATCCGCTTGGAAAGAGTGAACCCATCAGGTTCGCTCTTTTTGTATAGGAACGTAAATGCGATGACATGTTAAAAAAATAACCGAGCGCAAACTATTTTCAAAAGGTGCGCGTCTATCCAATGTAAGAAATAACAGATGCGCATTTAAGATAAAGGAGCTCTTTGTAAAATGAAGAAACGAAAAATAGACGATCAATTTGCGGATTACGTCATGGAGCATAAACACAGTTTTTATCGGTTGTCCTATAGTTATGTCAAAAACCCAGAAGATGCTATGGATGTTGTTCAAGAGGCTATTCATAAAGCACTCAAATCTGTTCACCGATTAGAGGATGCGAGCAAGATGCATAGCTGGTTTTATAAAATCGTGGTGAACGCTGCCCTAGACTTTTTACGAAAGAAGAAGCGGGTGCAGGTGACAGATGATGATACGCTTGAATTCTTATCACAGGGCGAATCAGATGTATACGAGGATCAAGACGTCAAACGGGCTATAGAGGATTTGCCTGAGATGTATCGGGTCATCATTATTTTGAGATTCTTTGAAGATTTAAAACTAGAGGACATCGCTCAGGTTCTCGATGAAAATGAAAATACCATTAAAACAAGATTATATAAGGCGCTGCGGCTTTTAAAAGTAGAATTATCACAGGAGGAAATATAAATGGATAAGTATTTGGAACATTTAAAAGATGAATATTTAGAAATCCCTATTCCACCGGAATATGATGCGATGGTTGAACGAACGTTAAAAAGAAAAAATAAAAAACCTCATTTTCAGCAATGGACCATCGGACTTGTTGCGGCGGCAGCTCTTTTTGTCACAACTGTTAATGTCAGTCCACAGGCAGCAAGAGCGATTTCAGAGGTACCTGTCATTGGCGAGCTGGTGAAAGTCGTGACGTTTACAGAATTTAAAAAGAGCGATCAAGGCACGAATATTGATCTCAAAACACCACACGTTTCAGGACTTGGGGACGGAACTTTACAAGACAGCCTGAATCAAAAATATTTAGCTGAAAACAAAAAGCTGTATCAAGATTTTGAGAAGGAAACAAAGGGTTATAAAAATGGTCATTTAAGTGTTGAGAGTGGTTATGAAGTGAGAACAAACAATGATCAAATTCTCTCACTAGGTCGATACAAAGTGACGACTCAAGCTTCAGCGGCAGAGGAAATGACGTATGATACGGTTGATAAGAAAAACCATGTACTCATTACATTACCAAGCCTGTTTAAAGATGATCGTTATATTGATGTGATTAGTGAAAATATTAAAGAACAAATGAAGAAACAGATGAAAGAGGATTCAAACAAAATGTATTGGGTTGGCAAGCAAGATATGGCGGAGCCATTTAAGAAAATTAAGCCGGACGAAAACTTCTATATCAATTCAAAAGGAAAGCTTGTGATTTCCTTTAATGAATATGCTGTGGCGCCTGGTTACATGGGTGTTGTTGAATTCACGATCCCAACAAGCGTGCTAAAGGATGTTCTCGTTAGTGATATGTACATTCATTAAAAAGAAGATAGACAAAAAAGACTGCTGAATCATTCAGCAGTCTTGTCGTGTTGATTAAGAAAGTGCGTCTGTCAGCGCAGGTACGACTTGTTTCTTTCTTGATACAACACCTTTTAGTAAAGCTGTGTTGTTTTCAAGCGTGACGTTAAATGCTTTTTCTACTTTTGCTGCTTCTGCACCGAGTGCAAGAGCAAGGGAGTCATTTTCTAAAATGTCTGTGATGACTAAAACAAATAGATCAAGACCTTTTGCTGCAATGACTTCATTGATTTTCGCTTCAATGTCAGCCTGTCTTGCTGTCACTTCAGCGATATCTACTGTATTGACTTGTGCAATTTCGACTTTGCTTTTGCCTAGTGCGAATTCTTTTGCATCAAGTGTAATTAATTCTTGAACCGTTTTTTGGCTTAGATCAGCGCCTGCTTTCAGCATGTCTAGGCCATAAACTTCTGGATCTACCCCTGCGATTTTTGCAAGCTCATGCGCAGCATCAATGTCTTGCTGTGTGCATGTTGGGGATTTGAATAGTAAGGAATCAGAAATGATCGCAGATAAAAGCAAGCCAGCGATTTCTTTTTCAATCGTCACTTGGTTTTCTTTATACATTTTGTTTAAGATCGTTGCTGTACAGCCTACAGGCTCAGCACGATAGTAAAGAGGTTCACTTGTTTCAAAGTTGGCAATACGGTGATGGTCAATGACCTCAGTTACTTGTACTTGATCAATATCGCTTACACTTTGCTGGAATTCGTTATGATCGACAAGAATGACTTGCTTTGTTTCATTTGCAGCCGTTTCAATGAAACGAGGTGCTTCTTGTTTAAAGAAATCTAATGCATATTGTGTTTCTCCATTGATTTCTCCAAGTCTGACGGCTTCTGCCTCAGTGCCGATTTTGTTTTTCAGATCAGCGTAAGCAATAGCAGAACAAATCGTGTCTGTGTCAGGATTTTTGTGTCCGAATACGAGTGTTTTTCCCATGTGAATTCTCCTTCTTACATTTATTGATGATGTTTCTATTCTAACAGCTTTTGACCATGAATTCAGGGTTTATAGCTAAGAATAATCTAAAAAATTGTAACATGCTGTTTGAAAACTTGCATGTGCGATTCCATATCGGTGTTCCACGTGAAACGCTCCTAGGATAGCCTGCATTTTACTTGAGATTTGCCGCTATGGTAAAATAAAGGTTGGGGCAAGACATGATGGAGGTTACATCGTACGTATACATAGAAGTACACATTGAGCAAGATATAGACAAAAGGATTGGATAGAGGTGAAGGTGTGAAACAAACAAAAGCGTTAGTAGAGGGCGCAATCATGATGAGTATTTTCGCGGTCATGATGCTGTTTTATTTATATGTGCCGCTATTATCCATTATTTTCTTTCTAGCTGCTCCGATTCCGATCATCCTCTATACAATTAGACACGGCTTGAAAAAAGGAGTTGCTGCTGGCGCTATTGGCATAGTGATCAGCTTTTTAATTGGGTCTATAAATGGCCTTATGACTGCACCAATATTGATTGCTGCCGGATTAGGCATGGGTGTTTTCTACAGCAGAAGGCAGCCCGGGAATGCCATCATTACAGGTGCGCTGATTTATTTATTCAGTATTCTCATCTCCTTTGTTGTCAGTGTTCAGCTCTTTCAAATCGATATCATGAATATTGCGAAAGAGTCGATTGAGCAAATGATGCCGATGATAGAGAGTACTTTAAAGCAATCCGGCGCGTCTGAGAAGGACATTGCGAAGCAGCTGAAGCAGTTCAGTGAGTTGCAGGATACGGCATTAAGTGCCTTGCCTGTAGCGTTATTAATTGGTGTCACTCTGATGTCGTTCGTGAATCATTGGTTCGTGCGGCCTTTGCTCAAACGCTTTGTTTCAGACATGCCGCCCTTGAAGAAATTTAAGGATATGCGGCTGCCAAAAAGCATGGTATGGTATTATTTACTCACATTGCTTTTGATGCTGATTCAGACGGAAAAAGGCAGCTTTTTATGGCTCGTTCAATCGAGTGCGTTTCAAATTTTATTTATACTGGTGCTTATTCAGGGATTTTCTTTTCTCTTCTATTATTGCCACGAAAAAAACATCTCAAAAGCGGTACCCATTTTCGCTGTTGTGTTAACGGTTTTCTTTCCGCCAATCGGTGTGATTGTGCGAATTATAGGGATTGCTGACATAGGCTTTGATTTAAGAGAAAAAGTAAAAAACAAATAATTCACTCTGAATGTTGAGGAGTTGATATCAGTGCCAAGCTTCTATAGAAAACCTGTCATCAAGTATCCGATCTTCGCGTTAATTGTTCTTGCGGTGATCACAGTCCTCCTCAACCTTTATTTTAATTGGATCATAGGAGCGGTTGGTCTTTTCGTCCTTGCAGGTGTGCTCTACTTCTTAAAGTGGGCAGATACGCAAGTGCAGAAAGAGATTGATTCATATATTTCAACATTATCCTATCGAGTCAAAAAGGTTGGAGAAGAAGCATTAATGGAGATGCCAATTGGTATTATGCTGTTTAATGACCAGTATTATATCGAATGGACCAATCCATTTCTCGCTTCATGCTTTCATGAAAGCACACTTGTCGGCAGATCCTTGTACGATACATTCGAGTCCATTGTGCCTCTTATTAAACAAGAGGTTGAGACCGAAAATGTGACGCTGAATGACCGAAAATTCAAAGTCATTATTAAACGGTCAGAGCGCCTTTTATATTTCTTTGATGTCACGGAACAAGTGCAGATTGAACGACAGTACGAAAATGAACGAACGGTTTTATCTTATATCTTTTTAGACAACTACGACGATGTCACGCAGGGCCTTGATGATCAAGTGCGCAGCGCTATTAATAGTGAAGTGACGTCTTTGCTCAACAATTGGGCACAAGAATACGGTATTTTCCTGAAGAGAATTTCGTCTGAACGATTTATGGCGGTTCTAAATGAGAGCATTTTAGCTGAGCTAGAAGCGTCGAAGTTCTCCATTTTAGACGAGGTCCGTGAGAAAACAGGGGCACATAGTGCGACGCTCACTCTGAGTATCGGGATCGGTGCGTCCGTTCCTTCTTTGAAAGAGCTTGGAGCACTTGCGCAGTCGAGTCTTGACCTTGCCCTCGGACGAGGCGGGGATCAGGTCGCCATTAAACAGCCGAATGGAAAAGTGAAATTCTACGGTGGAAAAACGAATCCAATGGAGAAACGGACACGCGTACGCGCACGGGTCATTTCTCATGCTTTAAAAGAAATTGTATCTGAAAGCGGTAATGTCATGATCATGGGGCATAAGTTCCCAGACATGGACTCGATCGGTGCATCCATTGGGATTTTAAAGGTCGCCCAGGCCAATGGAAAAGAAGGCTATATTGTCATCGATGCCAACCAGATTGGCGACAGTGTTCAACGCTTAATTAGTGAAATTAAGAATTATGAAGAGCTTTGGTCACGTTTTATCACGCCAGAGGAAGCAATGGAGCTTGCAAAGGATGACACATTGCTTGTCGTCGTAGACACACATAAACCGTCTCTCGTCATGGAGGAACGACTGCTGAATAAGATTGAAAACGTCGTGGTCATTGACCACCATAGACGCGGCGAGGAATTTATCCGTGATCCTTTACTTGTTTATATGGAGCCGTATGCTTCATCTACAGCAGAGCTTGTGACAGAGCTCTTAGAGTATCAGCCGAAGAAATTGCGGATTAACATGATTGAGGCGACTGCGCTTCTGGCTGGGATCATCGTGGATACGAAGAGTTTCTCTCTGAGAACGGGATCAAGAACGTTCGATGCAGCATCCTACCTTCGTGCAAAGGGAGCAGATCCTGTCCTTGTGCAAAAGTTCTTAAAAGAAACCGTCGATCATTACATCAAACGGGCAAAACTCATTCAGCATACAGAGCTGTATCAAAATCAGGTGGCCATTGCTTCATTGCCATCTGACAGGTCGGAGTATTATGATCAAATTACGATTGCCCAGACGGCTGATTCCCTGTTGTCAATGAGTGAGGTAGAAGCGTCATTTGCTGTCGCTAGACGAGATGACGACACAGTATGCATTAGTGCCAGATCATTAGGGGATATCAACGTTCAAATTATTATGGAAGCATTAGACGGCGGCGGTCATTTGACTAACGCTGCTACCCAGATTTATGGTATAACCATTGAAGAAGCGGTAGGGAAGTTAAAGGCTGCCATAGACGAATATTTCGAAGGAGGGGTTCAAAGATGAAAGTCATCTTTCTAAAAGACGTAAAAGGCAAAGGGAAAAAAGGCGAAGTCAAGAATGTAGCTGACGGATACGCTCACAACTTTCTCATCAAACAAGGGTTAGCTGTTGAAGCAACTCCAACGAACCTAAGTGCATTGGAAGGGCAGAAAAACAAAGAGAAAAAGAATGCCATCCAAGAGCTTGAACAAGCAAAACAATTAAAAGAAACACTTGAGGCGTTAACAGTGGAACTCACTGCAAAATCAGGTGAAGGCGGCCGTTTGTTTGGCTCGATTACAAGCAAACAAATCGCTGATAAATTGCAAAAAGATCATCAAATTAAACTCGATAAGCGCAAAATCGAGCTGAATGACGCCATCCGTGCGTTAGGTTATACAAATGTACCGGTAAAGCTTCATCCAGAGGTACAAGCAACGTTAAAGGTACATGTGACAGAGCAGGCATAAGCAGAAAAGAACCCGTCTCACGAGGAGGCGGGTTCTTTTTTTATGAAGGATCTGAAATATAGACACTGCGTCCGGCACGCATACCGGATAAAAACATGAAAAATAGGATGATGATAAAGATGATAATTGCTGGTGTCCATGTCTGTGTGGAATCAAAAAGAATACCAATCATGAACGGCCCAACGGCAGCTAATAAATAACCGAGAGACTGCGCCATTCCAGAAAGGGCAGCTGCTTGTTCTATATTGGTTGTACGTAATCCGATAAATGTGAGGGCAAGACTGATACTGGCCCCTTGTCCAATGCCGATCAATAAAACAGAGATGACAAGGATAGGCGTCGATCCTCCGAGAAGAAGTCCAATCATGCCGAGTAAATATACAAGGACAAGGCCGGCGACAAGCGGTCTTTGTGTTTTTAATTTTTCTGCAAAAACGGGCGTTAAGAAGGTGGATGGCAGCCCAGCAAACTGCATAATAGACAGCATCCAGCCAGCTGTCGACAGGTTCATTCCATGTGATGTTAAGATATCAGGAAACCAAGCGATACTGCTATAAAAAAGGAATGATTGCAGGCCCATAAAAAAGGTCACCTGCCATGCGACACGTGAACGCCATATCGGCTGCTCTGTGAGCGAGATGCTTTTGACGGCCACTGTATTCTGATGAAGAAGCTGCGGCGCCCAAACCATCATGGCGAGAAGGGCAAGTCCAGCCCATACAAGGAATGAGGTATTCCAGCCGCCAGGCATTGTATGACTGAGCGGAACACTGACACCTGATGCAAGTGCAGCAAAGACGGACATTGAAGTCGTATAAACACTTGTCATCAATCCAGCATGTGCAGGAAATTTATGCTTCACAAGCCCCGGTAAGAGCACATTACAGATCGCAATTCCAACGCCGACTAGTGCCGTTCCAATCATTAAGAAGGTGATGGTGCCAAATGAGCGAATCACAATCCCAAAGAGAAGGACAGCAAGTCCAAGCCAGAGGGTTCGTTCATTGCCAAGTCGTTTTCCAATTTTAGGTGCAATTGGAGAAAGCAATGCGAATGAAAGCAGTGGTAAAGTCGTGAGAAAACCTGCCAGTCCATTTGAAAGCTGTAAATCGGAACGAATCGCGCCGATCACAGGGCCAACGGATGTAATGGCAGGCCGAAGATTAAATGCAATGAGCAAAATCCCAGCAATCAGCAGGATGGTTTGTCCTGTACTGCGAGGATGCAATGTTGATTTTTCTAGTTGTTGTTCCATGAATGTAAACTCCTTTATTTCTTTAAGAAGAACGATCTTTTTTCTGTTCAAGCTCCGCTAATTTAGCTAATAAGATATGCTGCGGCATATGCATGATTTGCTCTAACGGTACATTGAGTGATGCAGCAAGCTTTTGTGCGGTATCGGCTGAGATTTGTAAAGGTCTCATGCGCGCAAATCCCTCCTCTTTCAATCTATACGTTCCAATATATCATATCGGCTGTGCCTTGCTGATAAAAAATTAGCGTTCTCTTTTATAAAACCACTTTAGGGCGGATATGAAATTTTTTTGAAATTGTTTCAGATGGTGGCCTTCCCCTTGTTCGATGTGGTATTGCAGGTGCCTTTCCTGCATCCCTTTCTGTAATAAAAGGTCATGTAGTTGTTTGTTGAATAAAGGCATGTGCTGTTGAGCAGATGTTTTGCCTTTCCCTTCTTCACTGCCTACAGACAAATAGACAAGGTGATCCACACACTGAATGCTTTGTTGTTTAGCAAACGATAGAAAATCTTGATACCAAAATGACCCGGAGATCGATGCGATGTTTTTAAAAAGGTCAGGGTGCATGAATAAGGTATAAATAGCAAATAGTCCACCTAATGAAGCACCTACGTGGCTATGTTCCTCACGGGTCTCTTTAACAGGGTATTTTCTTTTGATATATGGGAGCAAGTCATTCGCTAAAAATGACACATACGTCTGTGCCTCGCCTTTAAAGTCAGGAAACCCAGAGCGCAGTGATGACGCCTTCCATGGTGTATATTCGTCAAGTCGATTGAAGGGGTGTATGCCGACGATGATGATTGGTGAGATGGTTTTGGTTTCGATCATTCTTTCGATCTCTAGCAGGTGTGTTCTAAACAAAGAAGAGCCATCTTGTACAAAGACAGCTGGAACATCAATAGAGGTGTCCTGCGGAAGGTAAATATCAAGCTGACGCCCGTTAAACTCGTCATATAGAAACGTTCCGTTCATGTGTATCCTCTCCTAAAGGTTTTCAACTACGTTGAAAAGAAGACAAAGGGCTAAACATTTTAGCCCTTTGTCAACAATCATCTTTTTAGTTGTTTTGATCTAACCATTTGACGGCCTTATCAAGGAAGGTTGTTTTGCTAAGTGCTGTTCCTCCTTGAAGCATAGGATCAACAACATTTTCATTGATGTGCCCATTTTTCACCGCTTTTAGGCTTGTCCATATTTTATTTTTCTCTAAGTCCTTCAATGCATTTGGATTCGATGAGTTTTCCTCTTTAGAAAATTGAACGAAAATATAGTCAGGATTGAGTTCGCCTAGGCGCTCTAATGAAATCAATGCTTGTGCTTTGGCTTTTTTGATATCACTTGGTGCTGTAAAACCTAAGTCCCCATATAAGGTAGAGTTGAAGTATACGTCTTCAGGGTAAACGTATAGGTCGCCCTGTCTAATGCGCAAAATGACAGCTGTTTTGTTGCTGCTTTTGTCTTTCAGGGTTTCTTTCGCTTGTTTGAGATCTTTCTGATAATCAGAAATGATGTTTTTCGCTTCTTCACTTTTTCCAGTAAGTGTACCGAGCAATAAAAGATTGCTTTCCCAGTCAGAAGAGACATGGGATACTGGGATCGTCGTTTGGACTTTATCCAATTTTTTAATTGTTGCAGGTGGGAACTTTGTTGATCCGAGTATCACATCTGGCTTTAGTTTTAAGATTTTCTCTAGGTTCGGTTCTGTTTTTTCACCGATGCCTTCTGTTTTCGCTGTGATGTCTTTAAATAATTCAGGGAATGTGCCACCTACAGTAGAAGCACCAATAGGCTCGATACCAAGTAATTTTGCATCTTCCATAGATTCAAGGCTTCCAGCAATGACAATTCGTTTCGCTGGTGTTTTGAGTTTGTACGTTTGATCTAAGTAGTTGATACTTGTTTCTGCTGTTTCAGCTGACTTGCTTTTGGTTGTGTTTGAAGCAGGTTTATTTTCTGCAGCACCACAGGCTGCTGCGGTGATCGTCATGATACAAAGGATAAGCAATGCGAACCATTTTTTCATTTGTTTTCTCCTTTAACTGATAATTGTTCTCAATTAAAGATTGTAGTAGTCTTTTGTCCTTTTATCCATAGACAATGATCTGTCAAATGATGGACTTTTTACGGAAAAAAAGATAAAAGGTCCTGAATGACTCGTTGATGACTGGCTGCTGTGTATTCACGCCAAGGGTCAGAAGTGAGCGGATAGAGTGCTTGCTGCGTCACAGCTTTGAGATTTTGCCAAGCCTCCTGCTGCTTTAACTTTTGATAAAAAGCAATGGTTTTTGGTTCCTTATGCAGGAAGAGGAAGATGGCGTCTGGATCTAGCTGTTGTATAGAGCGAATGCTGATTTTTTTTTCTATTAGCTGACCATCATTCTGAAAAGCTGGCAGAAGGCCAATGTCATGAAAAATCACTTCGGACATGGTGCGATTTACAGACAAGTAGAGCTGATCTTGAAAGATACGAAGAGGCAGGACGGTTTTTGGTGGATGATCAAAAAGGCATGTCTTTTTCGCTTGAATGACGAGTTCCTCGTAATGAATCAGCCATTCTTCTGCTTCCTTCGCTTCGTTTAGGAACATAGCTGTTTGTCTGAATTGAGTGCGCCAATCCAATTGTGTGAATGGAACAAAGTGAACAGGACAGATGGTTTTTAGCACTTGTTTTTCTGCCTCTGTCACATGATCATTGGCAATAATCAGCTCAGGCTTTGTTTCCTTTAATAGCTGTAAATTGGCTTCAGCGTGCTCGTTGATCCGATGTGCACTCAGATGAATCGGAATTTCTTCTGCATGATGCTCAAAATCATGTGCTGTCCACTTAGGGTGAAGAGGGGCAGCATATGGGATGATATGAATGGGTGTGAGCTGGCCGAGTATGGAATGGCCATAGGCTGCAATTTTCCGTTGACGGCTTTTCATATAAGTAGAAGGGGTCATGCCCGTTTTTTTCTTAAAGATGCGGCTAAAGTAATACGGATCTTGATAGCCGATTTCCAGTGCAATGTCTTTGAGCTTTGCGTTGCCTTTTGCCATTAATTGTTTGGCTCTAGCCATCCTTTTCTTGGTGATATAATCAGTGACACTCACATCAAAATGCTTTTTAAATAGCTCACTGTAATGATTGGCGCTGATGCCAGCCATATGAGATAGGCTTGTCAGGCTGAGGGGTTCTTCGGAATGTTGATCGATATATTGTTTTGTTTTGAAAAGGGCATGTGCCGTGTCACAAATATCTTCTTTATGCAGTGTGAAAAGCTGCAAAATGAGCTGCTGAAAAAGAGTTTGGCTTCTAAAAAAGCTAATGGATTCAGGTCTTTGCCATTCCTCTGTCATATCGGACAGTAAAGAATGAATGTGTTCAATCGAACTAATATCGATAAATTGCCATTTATTCAGTAAAGAACGGGCGTGTTCCGTTGATACTTCTCCTATGTTTTGATCTTGCAGCGTGTAGAGCTGAAAGCGAAACAGATAGAGCTCGTGTTTTTGATAAGGCTCTGTTTTTAACATAAATGTTTCCCCCGGCTTGATCGTATAGAGTGTCAGATGTTTCAAACGCCATTTTTGATCGTTCAATGTGAGTAAACCGCTGCCGCTTATGCTGAAGAGGAGGCAGAATGTATCTGATAGCTGCTGCTCTGTATGTGGAAGCTCCGCATTATTTATTTTTTCAGTATATGTTAATCGATAGATGAATTGTTCGGCATTTGCCGATGTGCATAATTGATTGTTGTTTCCCATAAAACCACCTGATCTCTTATTGATTGATAAACATTCTCAATTAAATTGTAGCAGAAAGAGCTGAAAGATGGTGATGTTTATTCTGTCAAAAAAGCACCCTGATGGAGATCAGGGTGCGATGATTTATTCCGTTTTTCCATGTGCTAGTGCAGGTTCTTTTGTTAAGCTTAATGGCCGCAAGTCCTGCCAGTGTGTCTGGATATAATCGATGCAGGCATTTCTAGTGTCTTCACCAAAGACTTTTTCCCAACCATCTGGCACTGGTGCAAATGATGGCCAAAGTGAATGCTGTCCTTGTTCATTGACAAGCACAAGAAATACACCGTCTTCACGATCAAAGGGATTTGTCATTTGTCATCTCTCCTTTATTCTTAGTGCTTTTGTTTAACCCGATGCAGTGCGTTGTCTAAGATGACACCAATTTCTGCTAGGGGTTTAGGCTGGCACATGTCTTTGTGCCGGCAATGAATGTCGTGCTGTTCGATTGTTCCGTTGATATAAGGTGCCCATGCTTCGGGATCAATTGGTGTAAACCAATCTGGGATAATGGTAGATCTAAAGAATAATATGTCGCCCTGATAAGTTTTTGGCTGATATTCTCCAAGCAATCGAACTGAATTAACATAGGTTTCTTTTAGGTTTCTGATGGCATCTTCACTTAAGCTTGCTAGTGCACTGCCATCTTTTTTCAAGATGTCGACGGCACTCTTCATCGTGAGCGGTTCACCTGTTAAGGTATCTGGATCATAACCGCCAAGCGCAAGAAGAGCGATTAGTGCTTCTTCTTCATCTGGTGCTTCTTTAATCGGTAAGAAATGGTTCGGATAGGCATCCAGCATTGCAACGAGTGCGATTTCTTCACCTTGCTGCTGGAGCTGTGTAGCCATTGCCTGTACAACGTTTCCGCCTAGTGACCAGCCAAGAAGATGATAAGGGCCTTTTGGCTGAATCGTTTGGATGTGCTTGATGTAATCCGCAGCCATATCATCTAGTGTGTGCGGGTAGTCATCTTTTCTTGCGATTCCTCGTGCCTGTAATCCATAAATAGGGATGTCTTTTTCTAATGTATTCAAGAGACCTGCATAGCACCAGCTAAGACCACCTGCTGGGTGAACACAGAAGAGAGGATATCTTTCTCCATTTGTTCGCAGTGGCAGCAGGATTTCTAGTGCGTTTTCATCGCTTCCTGTTTCTAGTTTCTCTGCCAAACTTGCTACATTTGGTGCTTCAAACAACGTTCCGATGCTTAGTTTGACACCAAGTGCATCACGAATGCGGCTGATTAAACGAACCGCAAGTAATGAGTGCCCGCCAATATCAAAAAAGCGATCGTCTATGCTGATTTTAGGTAAATCGAGCACCTCTTCAAAGAGATGACATAGGATTTCCTCTTTCGGGTTTCTTGGGCCGCGGCCATCTGCTTGCTGTATATGCAATTGAGGTGCTGGCAGTGATTTTTGATCAAGCTTCCCGTTTGCTGTAAGCGGCATGGTGTCAATTTGTACATATGCCGCGGGAACCATGTAATCAGGAAGACTGGCTGCTGCAAAATGACGAAGGGTTTCAGTATCGAAACGCTCTTCTTCAGTTGTGACGATATATGCGACTAAGCGTTTGTCGCCAGGCTGATCCTCTCGCATCATGACGGCAACTTGTGCAACTGCATCGTGGCGTGCCAGAACGGCTTCAATTTCTCCAAGTTCAATGCGAAATCCGCGTATTTTAATTTGATGATCAGCTCTGCCAATGTAATCAAGATCCCCTTCTTCTGTCCAGCGCGCAAGGTCGCCTGTACGATACATCCTTGTGCCAGGTGCTCCATAAGGATCGGCAGGGAATCGATCTGAGGTCAGGTCAGGTCTGCCTAGATAACCTCTTGCAAGGCCAGCTCCAGCTACATACATTTCACCCGTCGTCCCAGGGGGAACAGGCTGTAGGTATTCATCTAGTACGTACACGTGTAAATCAGGAATCGGTTCGCCTATTAAACTGCTGGAGTTCTTTGTGATCATCTCTCGATTGAGTACATTATACGTAACGTGAACGGTGGTTTCTGTAATGCCGTACATGTTGATTAGCTTTGGCTTACAGTCTGAGTGACGGCTGTACCAATCTTCTAATCTGCTAAGCTCTAATGCTTCACCGCCAAAGATGACATAGCGGAGTGATAATGCTTGGCCAAGTGTTTGTTGTTCCTTGTCTATCTGCATGAGCTGATAGAAGGCAGAAGGTGTTTGATTAAGTACAGTCACACCTTCCTCAACTAGAAGCTGCAGCATCTCTTCTGGAGATCGAGAGATGGTATGAGATACAATGACAAGTCGGCCGCCATATAAAAGTGGTCCCCAAATTTCCCATACTGAAAAGTCAAAGGCATATGAATGGAACATTGTCCAAACATCTTCTTCATCAAAATGGAACCAATGTTCAGTAGATGTTAGAAGACGGATGACATTTTGGTGTGGAATGACCACTCCTTTTGGTTTCCCTGTAGAACCGGATGTATAAATAATATAGGCCGGATGCAGAGAAGTTAGCGGCTCAATTCTGTCTATATCAGCCGGATTGTGATTTGGCGTAGTCAGCAATTGATCGCTCGTTTCCTTTTCGTCTAACAAAATCAAATCGCAATCAGCAGGGAGGTGCACTGCATCTGCTTTTGTTGTGATGCTGCAAACTGGTTTGGCATCTTGTATCATGTATGCCAGTCTGTCTGCTGGATAATCAGGATCAAGCGGAACATAGGCTGCACCTGCTTTATGAACGGCTAATAAGCTTATGAGCATATCGATTGATCTAGGCAGGGCAAGTGCAACGAACTGTTCTGGTCCAACGCCTCTTTCTATTAATAAATGAGCAAGACGATTGGCTTTGTTGTTTAACTCTTCATAGGTAAGCTGCCTCTTGCCATCCGTTACTGCGACTCGATCAGGGTATTGCTGCGCCGTTTTTTCAAATAAGGCAGGGAGACTATGTGCATGGTCTAACTGAGCAAATGTCTTTTTGTCAGGGAGAAATGTTTGCCGCTCTTTATCTGATAAAATGTTCACTTGACCAATCGCCACATGTGGGCGCTCAGCTACCTCTGTTAAAAAGCGCTTCATTCTGTCAGCGATTGCTCGAATGGTGCTTTGTTTAAATACATCTGTACTGAATTCAAACAATCCTGTTAATCCTGCTGCTGACCCAGTTTCAGTTCTTTGCTCTGTCAATTCGATGGTCAGATCAAATTTAGCTGACCCTACTGGTTTCACGTAGAGGTCTGAGTCAAGTTGTGTCAGCTTCATTTCCGCCTTCGGTGTATTTTGGAACGCAAGCATAACCTGGAACAATGGATTTCGTGATCTGGACCTGGTTGGATTTAGGATTTCGACTAGCCTTTCAAATGGCAGATCCTGATGCTCATAGGCTGCTAAGTCAACGTCTCTCACTCGCTTCAAAAGCTCACTAAAGGTTGGATTACCATCTGTATTTGTACGTAATACTAGTGTGTTCACAAATAATCCCACAATATCGTCAAGTGCATCGTCATTCCGTCCAGCAATTGGACTGCCAATTGGGATATCTGTACCTGCCCCAAGGCGTGTCAGTAATGCTGCAAGGGATGCTTGAAGCACCATGAACAAACTCACCTGATGCTGCTTTGCAAGCTCAAGGAGGTTCTGATGTAAAGCGGGTTCAATCGTAAAATCTATCGTCGCACCGTTGAAGCTTCCTTCCTGTGGACGCGGGAAGTCGTAAGGAAGCTCAAGTTCTTCAGGCAGGTCATGTAAGGCACCTTTCCAATAGCTGAGCTGCTTGGCAAATAGACTATCCGTCTCTTCTTCACTGCCCAACAGCTTCTGCTGCCAAATAGCATAGTCAGCATATTGAACAGGTTCCGCTGGCAAGGAGAGGGATTTTCCTTGTATACGGGCTTCATAAGCAGCCGCTAAGTCTCGTGTCAATGGTGCAAGTGACCAGCCGTCACCAGCGATATGATGCAGCAATAGAAGCAGGACAGACCGATTTGCATCAAGCATGAATAATTCAGCTCGCAGTGCAGGTTCTTCTTCAATCTGAAAGCTATAGCGAATGGCTTCGTTTAATTGATTCTCAATTTGTTGATCGCTTGAAGCTGTGACATGGAGCTCAGGCTGAACACTTTTAGGGTGTAAAATGACCTGTCTTGGCATGCCGTTCTTATTTGGAAAAATGGTTCTAAGGGTTTCATGTTTTTCAGTGATATCTGCTAAAGCACCCATTAGAGCTGTTTGATCTAGTGTGCCTGTCAGCTGAATGACAAGTGGAATATTGTAAGTTGGACTTGGCCCTTCAAGGCAATGAAGGAACCAGAGCCGTTTCTGGGCAAAGGATAACGGAATCTCATCTGGCTTGTCTTCTACCTGAAGCGGCGGCCGAATGTCCTTCGCTTTGTCAATGTGCTGCGCAAGCTCAGCAACCCGAGGAGATTCAAAAATGGTACTCATGCTTAGGTCTGCACCAAGTGTATCGCGTATACGTCGAAGCAGACGAGCGGCGAGTAAGGAATGTCCTCCTAAGTCAAAGAAACTATCATCTATGCCAATTTGAGATAGACCAAGGGTTTCTGCAAATAAACTACATAACATGTCTTCTTGTGGTGTTCTAGGTGTACGCTCAGAACTAACTAAAGACATATTTGGTGCTGGTAATGCTTTGCGGTCGATTTTGCCGTTTGGTGTAAGTGGAAGTTCTGGCAAAACGACAACAGCAGAAGGCACCATGTAATCAGGAAGTAATGCAGCCACAAACTGCCTGAGCTCTGAAGGGTGCAGAGAAGACCCGTCTGCCAGCACAACATACGCACAAAGCAGCTGCTGCCCAGGTTGATCCTCACGAACGATAACAGATGTATGCTTTATGGCTTGATGCTGCATAATCACTGTTTCAATTTCACCTAGTTCAATACGGAAGCCGCGGATTTTAATTTGATGATCAGCACGGCTGATATAATCAATTGAACCATCTTCGCGCCATCTGGCTAAATCACCAGTACGATACATTCTCGTGCCTTTTGTGCCGAATGGATCAGCGACAAAGCGTTCAGCCGTTAAATCATATCGTCCAAGATATCCTCTGGATACTCCTTCACCTGCAATATAAAGTTCACCGATTGATCCTGCTGGGACTGGGTTTAGTCCTTCATCTAAAATGTAAATGCTCGTATTCCAAATGGGTTTACCGATTGCCGGTCCGCTATTTTCTCGATGTGCTGTGACATTTTCCATCGTAGACCAGATCGTCGTTTCTGTAGGTCCGTACAAATTAGTAATGTCACATTGAAGAGATTGCAATGTGTGCAAAAGGGAGGCAGGAAGTGCTTCACCGCCAACAAGAACACGCATACCTGTGATCACATCAGGGTATTCATCTGCCAACGCATGCCACAACGTTGGTGTTGCCTGCATGATTGTGACATGATGAGAACGAATCATGTCTGAAAGCTTTGCTGGTTCTTGTATGGTTTCTTTTTTTGCCAATAAAATAGCAGCACCATGTAAAAGCGGGAGGAACATTTCCAGCCCAGAAATATCAAAGGCAATGGTCGTTACCGCTAAAAGCTGGTCTTCTTGATCTAATAAAAATGAATCTTGCATAGACAATATAAAGTTGATCACATTTCGTTTTGTTACAACAACACCCTTTGGTTTGCCTGTTGATCCTGATGTGTAGAGAATGTAAGCCGGGTGATGTGTAGAGCCCTCGCTCCAAGTCGGATTGAGGTGAGGACTGTCTGCTATCTCCTGATGAACAGTTGAATCATCCAGCTGAACGATGTGCGGATGGTCCAAACCGTCTGCTGTCTCTTTGACTGTGAGCAAGCATGCTGGTTTGGCATCTTCTAGCATATAGGCGACACGATCGTTAGGATAATCAGGGTCTAGTGGCAGATATGCGGCTCCCGTTTTGACGACGGCTAATAGACTTACGACCATATCGATGGATCGGGGCAGCGCAATTGCGACAAATTGTTCTGGTCCAATGCCATGTTTTTTCAAATAATGAGCTAATTGATTTGCCCGCTGATTCAACTCTTTGTAGGTCAAAGTGATTCCTTCAAACTGTAATGCTTTTGCTTGTGGTGTTTTGCGTACTTGTTTTTCAAATAGTTCCCGTAAAGATTCCTTTGGTAATTCTCGTTTTGTATTATTCCAGTGCTTGAGGATGTTTTCTTTTTCTTCAGACAAAAGAAGGTTGAATTGACTGATCGTCTGATCTTGCTCTAGTCCGGTTATTTCCTCCAGCAATTGAAGAAAACGCTGCTGATGTGCGTCAACTGCTTGCTCTTTGTAAACGGCAGGGTTTGCATCAAAGTCGATTTGAAATCCGTTCCCATCCGCGCGGTCGTATATGTTAATCGATATATCATCTACGGGTCCTGCTGAAAGGTTATGTGCTTGACCAACGCTCTGATCGAACATGAGATCATAATCAAATGGCATGATATTGATTTGTGGGCCAAATAATCGCTGATTTCTTCCGATGAGTTTAAAGTCTCTCCGCATGTCCTCGTGACGATATCTTTGATGAGGGCGAATGGCTTTTAGTTCATCAGATACTTGGCGAACAAGTGCTGAGAGTGTCATTTCTGGCTTGCATGTTAAACGAAGCGGTACCAGATTCATGACCATTCCAGGTGTTTGTAAGGCGCACGATCCAAGGCGCATCATCACAGGAAGCCCTAAAACAATATCATGTGCACCAGTCATACGATGCATATATAAAGCGGATGCAGCAAGGATTATTTCATGCCACGTACCACCGAAGGTTTGAGCATTTTTTTTCATTTTGCTTACTTTTTCGGCATCGTAGCCAGCCGTTTTTCGGATAAAATGATCCGACGTTCTTGGGGCAAGTTCAGCAAGGCTGACAATTTCCGGTTGATCAGCGAAGCGATTTTTCCAAAACGCTTGATCATCTTCATATCGATTGGACTGTTGATAGGTGAGCTCCTCTTGGACTACGTCATGTAAGGCTCCAAATGTTTGAGGAGGCACAGGTGTCCCTTGCGATAGGGCTGAATAGACCTCAGCAACACGACGCGCAATGAGCGAAAAGGCGAATCCATCAATGGCAATGTGATGAATGCGCTGATACCAGATAAATCGGTCGTCAGCAAGTTGAAAAAGTATTTCACGGAATAATACATCTTTCTCTAAAGAGACTGGTGTTGAAAGATCGGCTTTCATCCATGCTTTAGCCTCATCAAACGGCTGTTTTTCATTTTGTAAATTGACATATTGAAATGGGATCTCTTTCTTAGATGTCATCCATTGCTTTGGACCGTCAGTATCCTCAACGAATTGCATATACAAGGAATCTGCTTCTAAGACAGTCTTTCTAATGGCTGCTTCAAATTGTATGGGATCAATAGGACCTTTAATCTCTATATACTCAGCTGTATTGAAAATAGGATTAGATGGATCAAGCTGCTGCGCGTACCAAATGCCTGATTGGGCTCCGGTTAGCGGGAATGAATCGACTGACTGGATCGACAAGGGTCTATTCCTCCTTTACAAGTAATCGATATTTGGGATAGATGGCTGTTTTTCTGGGAAAAGAAGAGTCCGCCAATGAGCGAGCGTTGGATTTGCTGCAAGCTCAACGAAATTGATGGTCGCTCCTTGCTGCCTCCACTTTTCCGCTAGGCTCATCATTCTAATTGAATCAAGCCCAAGGTAGACGAGATTCTCGTCAAGCGGTATTTCATTCGGCTCGATTTGTAGATACTCAGCTACTTGTTGAAGTATGGCCTCAAAGGATAGGTCATCACTGTCTGCTTCCTGTCCTGTTAAACGACGAATGATTTGGTTTGTTGTTGTGGTGACCGCACAGCGTTCAGCTGCGTAGGTCATCGCCATTTTGTGATGCTTAAGTGAAAAGTCAGCGACGGCATCGGCGACAAAAAAAGTTTCAATATCGAGCATGAATGCTTCTGCGGCTGTCAGCATACAGCCAATATGTGCATATACGCCAGTAATGATCAGTTGATCACGCCCGCTTTCTTGAAGGATATCCAAAAAATTAGATTTTTTGAATGCGCTATAACGCCATTTTGTCAGCATTGTATCTGCCTCAGATGGAGCAAGCTGATCAATGATTTTTGTCAATGCTTCATCATCACCAAGTCCAGGTCCCCAAAAATCTGTTAATAAGGCACGATCCTTCGGGTCTTGGTCACCAGGTTGCGCTGTATAGACGACGGGAATGCCAAGTTCATTGCATGTATCACGTAATTGTTGAATATGCTGCACTAACTCTGTGATCGGTGATGTATCTTGTTGAAATGCATTTAAAAAATATTGCTGCATGTCATGTATCAGCAGAACAGCACGTTTCGGATCTGGTATCCAGTTCACTTTATTTTCGGGTAAATCTTGTGTGCTTGGCATTGGATATGCAGGAATAGTAGGGATTGCCATGGTTTTCACTCCTCTTTTTTATACGTTGGCAGTATGGATTGCAGCTAATTCTCTTAATGCTTTTTTACTGACTTTGCCTACACCTGTTTGTGGGAACGCATCGATCCATTCAATGCGGTCAGGAATTTTATAGGCTGCGAGCCCGCGTTCTCTTAGAAATGATTTTAAGACGTGCGGTGCTGGTTTGTTGTTTCCTTTCGCAATGACAAAGGCACATGAGCGTTCGCCAAGAAATGGATCTGGCATAGACACCATGGCGGCATCATGAATGTCAGGATGGGCAAGTAAATGGTTCTCAACTTCTTCAGCGGCAACCTTTTCGCCGCCACGATTGATTTGATCCTTGTCTCTGCCTTCTACAACAACATTTCCTTCTTTGGTTAATCGCACGATGTCACCTGTTCTGTAAAAGCCATCAGGTGTAAATGCTTTTTTGTTTTGTTCATCGGCTTTATAGTAGCCGCGAATCGTATAAGGTCCTCTTGTTAAAAGGTGCCCCGCCACTTCATGCGGGACGGGCTTGTCCTCATCATCAACCACTAGTACCTCATCATATTCAGACATCGGGCGTCCTTGTGTATGAATAATCACGTGTTCAGGATCATCTAATCTGGTATAGTTGACCAGACCTTCTGCCATGCCAAAAACTTGCTGTAACTTACATCCAAGTGTAGGCGTCACTCGTTTTGCTGCTTCAGCACTGAATTTAGCACCACCGACTTGTAAGACTTCAAGACTCGACAAGTCATCTGATCGATGAGGAGCGGCCTCTAGCCAAATCAATGCAATTGGTGGAACGACAGCGGTAATGGTCGCCCGTTCTTTTTCAATGAGTGGAAAGACGACATCAGGGCTTGATCCAGGTGCAAGAACGACTCTTCCGCCTGCGTATAACGTCCCAAGGACGCCAGGCGAGCTTAATGGATAGTTGTGCGCAACCGGAAGTGTAGCTAGGTACACACTATCTTGTGTGAGCTCGCACACCTCATTGCTTTTCCAAAGACTATAAATATAGTCATCATGTGTACGAGGAATAAGCTTTGAAAGGCCTGTGCTGCCTCCAGATAACTGAAGAAACGCAATATCGCTTGCCTCTACATGAATTTGAGGATCAAGTGCTGGGTCCTTGCGCAGATCATCCAAGTCAAGGAACTCCTCAGCTTCCCCTGCAACAATGACATGAGGTAATGAGGGAAGCTTTTCTTTCACTTGACGTGCGAGTGATCGATAATCAAAGCCGCCATCGATATCTGGTATGACATATGCGTCTGCTTCGGCAAACTCAATAAAATAAGTGATTTCACTGCTTCTATGAGATGGCAGCGAGAAAACGGGTAAAGCACCGATTCGAAATAAAGCGAAAATGACTTCAAAAAAAGCAGGAATGTTAGGAAGCTGTACGACTACTCGACTTCCCTTTTGAATTCCAAGCTGATGAAAACCGGCGGCAAGACTGCTGACACGCTTATCAAGTTCTTGGTAGCTCATATGCGTATCAGCGTATGTAATCGCTGTTTTATTTCCTAACGATGCGGCGCGTTCACGAAGCATACCGCCAAAGGTTTCCCCACGCCAACAGCCGTTTTCACGGTAGCGTTTTGCAAATTCTTCTGGCCATGTAGGTGGTTGAACAAACATGTTTTTGTCATCTCCTATGTATTTTTATAGCTGATGGATGCCCATCGCACGAAGCATCGTGTTAAATTTTGCAGATGTTTCGGCTAGCTCTTCTTCTGCCTTAGATCCTTTGACCACTCCTGCACCAGCAAAGAGGCGGAGGGATTGACCCTCAGCTTCTGCACAACGAATGGTGACAATCCAATCACCATCACCATTTGCATCTGCCCAACCGACCATTCCTGTGAAAAATCCTCGATCAAAGGGTTCAATCGCTTGAATGGCTTCACGTGCATCTGCTGTAGGAGTTCCGCATACTGCGGGTGTTGGATGAAGGCTAAGCGCCAAATCTATTGAGGACACACTGTCATCTGCTAATTCTCCTTTTACGACAGTCGATAAATGCCACATCGTTTCAGTTTGTATGACGGATGGTGATGCAGGCACATCTAGTGTATGACAGTAAGGAGAAAGCGCTTTAGTGACAGCTTCAACAACCACTGCATGCTCGTGTAAATCCTTCGCTGAAGTAAGGAGTTCATCGTGGCGACGCTTGTCCTCTACTGGATCCGAACTGCGCGGCCGGGAACCAGCGAGTGGATTGGAAATTACAGATGAACCGGTTTTAGAAAGGAGCAGCTCAGGGCTTGCCCCAAGAAGTGTGCGCTTTTGGGAAGACTTCGGATCAGCTACATTTGCAGCAAATGTATAGCCATTTGTATTATGTCGAGCCAGTCGTTCGAGTATTGTTTTCGTAAGAATGTCTTGATTTGATTTGAGATGCAGAGATCGAGAAATGACGATTTTGCTAAGCTCTCCTTTTTCAATTTTAGCTAACCCTTCGTTCACACCATTCATGTAGACTTCAGGAGAAGGGACAGGTGTCACCTCATAGGATGGTGATGTCACTTCTGATTCCTCATCACCTTGATGAAATTCGAGTGGATCACTAAACTGTACATGGACTGGCACATTTAAACGAACGGGTTGCGCCGGATCAAACGGAACAGCACCAGCAACAATCGGTGCTTGAATACCAGCTTGTTTGGCAGTCTCAAAAACATGGGCTACCTTTGTGGATAGTTCATTTAGTTGATTGGTTTCAATATGCTTGAATATCCCTTCGGCAAGTATTGTGCGTTTAGGGGAAGCAAGGAAAAAAGCGCCTGGCTGATAGTCTTGAAGCAACTGTACTTTTTCTTTTGACGACAATAATGAATGTTTCATGAAAAGGCCTCCTTTTGAATGAAATGCTAGATTCCGAGTGTTGCGCCGCCATCAATCGTGAGATTCTGCATCGTAATATGACTTGATTGCTCAGATGCAAAGAAGATTACTGCATCAGCGATGTTTTGAGGATCAGCGATTTTTTGTAAAGGAATACCGGTTTTATACGTCTCTAATGAACCTTTAATCACCTGATTTTCTCCTTGTTCATCAGGCCATAAAGCCCATTGCATAGGTGTTGCGGTAGAGCCAGGGGAGACGACGTTGCACCTGATTCCATAGGCAGCCAGTTCTAGTCCAAGCGTTTTTGTAAATGAAGTAGCTGCTGCTTTTGAAGCGGCATAGGCAGCCATATTCATTCTAGGAATGGCACCTGCGTTAGAGCTGACGGTCACAATGACCCCTTCTGATCTTTTTATCATGTATTTGGAGACAGCTTGAGATACGTAAAACACACCATGTGTGTTGACTGCGAAAGTTTGCTTCCAGTCATCTGCACGAAGCTGGTCGATAGAACCCATTCGAAGAATGCCTGCTACATTGACCAGTAAATAAATGGGACCAAGCTGCTTTTCAATTTGATCGACAATGTGCTGAACAGATGCTTGATCGGTTATGTCACCTGGATAGGCAAAGGCACGTATGCCTTCATCATTCATTTGCTGGACGGTGCTTTGCAGCTGATCTTCATTTAAGTCAACTGCTGCAATAATCGCACCTTCTTCGGCTAGTCTTTTTGCGACTGCTTGTCCAATACCCTGTCCTGCGCCTGTGACAAGGACAATTTTTTGAGATAGACCACTGTGTTTCATGTGTTCACTGCCTTTCCTTCATGTCTGTGGTTGTGAAAGGATCATCATGATAGAGTGCAAAACGAAAAGCGTCATTCATCAGCACCGGTAAAACGGACGTATGTCCTTCTTTAGGGAACTCGTGATAGGCTGTATGCAAGCCATATGAGGATAAAGGCAGCATACGATTTGCTAGTGAATTTGCATGATCATTCATTTGACACGGATGATGTTTTTCTAACTCACCTACACCTACAAGCAGCCTGACATCCATAGGCACCTGACGTATATGATTGGTGAATTGGTGTTCTTTTTCTAGAAATAATTTTTTGTTCCAGTGGATAGAAGGACTGCCTGCAATATATGTCTGATAAGCATCAGGGTGCTCAAATAGTGTGTGTAATACAAAAAGACCGCCAAGAGAGTGCCCGAACAGTGTTTGACGACTCTGGTTGATCGGAAAGCGCTGCTCGATATAAGGCTTTACAATCTTTTCTAAAAAAGAAAAGAACGCAGAGGCGCCGCCATATGTATGGGTGGAGAAATCCTTTCTTTTGCCACCAATGGAAGCGTCAGGGCCGGTTAGAGTGAGATCATAATGCCTGAGCGGATGATAGGGCGCTTCTGTCTGATAGCCAATTCCAACAATGATGGCAGGTACAACACCTGTTTTTTCGGGTCTTCTTGACTGTAAACGAATGGCTTCGACCATTGTGCCAAAAAGTGAATTCCCATCAAGCACGTACATGACTGGAAAACCAGCCGCTGGAGGAGTAGTATTCGGTTGAAATATAAAAAGTCTGTATGGGTGTGCTGTGATATCCAGTTGCTCCGTCCCAGGTATAAAAAAAGGACGACTTTCTCCGAAAAGAGAATCCTCAGTACCCATTCCTTCAGGGCGTTTGGACATGTGTAAAAAATCCCCTTCCTCAAATTGACTCTCATACGATGATAAAAGCAGGCTTGCGGATATAGGATGAGTGTAGAGCTTGAAGAATGGTTCCTTCAAATGAAAATGATTCTCAATTATCACGCAAGCAAATCAAATGATAATAGTTATCAATTATGAAGTCAAATGTTCATTAAGTTGTGTAATTGACAATTGAATTGAAATATTCAGAAAATAAAGGACTAAATAACTACCAATTGACTGGAAATAGAGTATGGCGGACCGTGTGATTAAAAAAGAGGAAAAATGCCAAAAGACCTTGACCGTCTCGGGATATTTACCATTTTCTTCTGTTTTATTCAGGAATATATATAGGTTTTTCTACTTGAAATTATTTTGAGGAAAAATAAGTCTATAGACCTTCATGTATTTTTAGGAAAAAAGAGGAGATTTTTTAAAAAGATGGTGATCATATCTCACAACTTATTCAATATCATGCGTAAATTCATATACAATTTTCTAAGGAAGACAAGATCGAAGGGAATGTAGGCAGAATGAAAACCCCATTAGGAAAGCTGAGGCTGAAATTGCTTGAAAATCAGCTCAAATTGAAAAATTCGTTTACAGTGGAAGAATATCTTGAAATGAAGCAATCATTACATGAAATACGGATGACATTTGCGGCCTATGAACAATGGGATTTATACCAGCGGGCCACCGATTTGATCACCATCCTCCTCTTTCAACACGCCCTCCAGCAAAAACACCATTAACACTTTCACTTTTTATGAGCAGCGTATTTCTTATGGAAGGACGGTGCTGTTTTATGAGTGGTGAAATATCATATAGCATCAAAAATGCGTCAATTAAAAAAGTAAGGGATGTCCCCTTACTTTTTGTCTGCAAACCCCATTCAATTAGAATCCATCTGTGACATCATATTCGTAACGGATATCGGCTTTGACATTGCTCATAGTAGATCTCGCTGTAGCTTTTGCGTTGTACTTAAAGCTCCATTTTTGAGCGACTTTTAATTGATCTTCCAGTGAAATACGATAAGACCCACTTGTTGCCGATGAAAAAAGTGATTCGTTCCAAATCTTGTTTTCATCAGCCATCAGTTTGTGTGTGACATTTCCTTGGTTAGGTGTTTGGGTACTAGTTGTCGTAATTGATTTTACGATAGCATTGTTAGGAATAGAAGAATTGGTCGTTAAATCCATTGTAATGACAGAAGAATCAACTCCTAAAAAATTTAAAGAAGAATTCCCCAAGTTGGTAGCAGTCCCCGTAAAATTGAATGTCCCATTCCCAGATTTGATACGATCTTGAATGGAAACAGTAAAGTACATATTCCCTGTATATGTACCACGGGTCACTTTCACAAAATAAGTCTCTGAAGTTGAAGTAACGTCACCAGTATTTGCAAAAATAAACGGCGTTACTGAATCAGGGTTAATGACTCTTGATCCTGGCTTAGAACTCTTCGAATTATACACCTCGATTTTCATCCCTGTATATTGTTTATCATATGAACTTCGCACATAAACCCTTTCACCCTTATTGATCGTGAACTGATAATACGCTTCATTTTCACCTTCAGGTAAGATTGTCGTGTCTGAACGACTACTTTTCCAATATCCCATTGAACTTGCTGTGTTAGGACTGTTATTCCCTGTAATCGCTGCTTCTGCTGAATTAGGTGCAAAAAGACTAGTAATAAGCACTAATACCAATGCAGGTAATAAAAAAAGTTTGAAGATAGTATTTGTCATATTTTAACCCTCCTTGTAATAATTTCTATATCGGATCAAAACTAACAAATTTTAACTGAATTGCCGATATATTTAATAATCACTAATTTTTTAAAAAGGAGAATCAAAATGAATATTAATACGTCGTACACGGCAGGTGCTTCAAACAATCAGAACCAAATAGACTATAAGGGTCAATCAGCTATTAAAAGTACAAATGAGGTGATGACCGAAGCTGATAGACGAATGAAATTATTAGATGAAAAATACGAAAAAATAAATGAACAAAATAAACGTTTCGAAAATCCTCATGGGCATATACACGATAAGTATCGAAATCCACGCTCTCCTTATTTCAGGAGTGATCTAACTAAAGTAGAAAGAGAAGCTGCATATACGATGGAGATTGGCTGGGCTAATTCTGGAAAAGGAGGTCAATATGACTTTAATGATGCCATCTTCCGTAATGAAAAACGGTACGATCCTACCCAAGAAAGCGTAGAGAAAAAAATATTCAATCGGCAAAAGGTAAACGAACAATTACAAGATTTGTTCTCTAAAAACGGTATAACCATTCCTAAAAACACAAATCTCACTTTCACCATTGACCCGAATAATTTTAAATTAGTAGTGAGTGGTTCAAAAGATGAATCGCTGATGAAACAAATAGAAGACTTATTAAATACAAGCAACAATACAAGAGAACTATTTTTCCATATTATGAAAAGTAGAAATGATGATTCTACTCAATTCACACCTGATTCTCTTGCCAAATTTCACCTTGTTAATCAAATAAAAACCGTCACAGGCTACAATTTGAAAGACTTAAACATTGTAAACGGTCAATTTGTAACGGATAACGGTACCAATATTTTTGATATATACAAAGAAGAACTTCTTAAAAATCCATACACAGCAGAAAATGCAAGAATTGCCGCTTCACATTACGGTGCACAGCTATTTGATCTAGCGAAAAACGGGTTTGATTCTATTCCAGATTTGGTGTTATCTATTGGTTACCAAAACGGCTCTTTACAAGACATTGGGCAAAAAGAAAATTATGGAGTTAAGAAAACGATAGATTAGAAAAACGCACCCGAACATGCCATGTTGGAGCGCCGAACTCATGTGTGAACGACAACAAATCCAAATTCCATTAGCGATACAGAAGGACTCTATAACAATTTATGTTACGGGGTCTTTCTTATTGAAGTGCGTTGTTCCACTGTTCAACGAAATATCCTCATGGTAATTTTGACTATAGTTGATGTTTTTCACTTTTTTATTGATGAAAATGTTAAAATGATGAGTAGCGTATTTTTATATGAAAGGACGGTGCTTGGCATGACGGAACTTCTCGATGACCGGCTGCCGCCGCAAAATATAGAAGCCGAGCAGGCCGTATTAGGTGCTGTTTTTTTAGAACCATCCGCGCTAACGCTCGCTTCTGAGGTATTAATTCCAGAGGATTTCTATAGAATGTCGCATCAAAAGATTTACAATGCGATGCTTGTACTTGGCGATAGAGGGGAACCGGTCGATCTTGTCACGGTGACATCTGAGCTTGCCAATACAGATTTACTAGAAGAGGTAGGCGGGATTTCGTATTTAACCGATATTGCGAACTCTGTCCCAACTGCCGCAAACATTGAATACTATGCAAAAATTGTAGAAGAAAAATCCATTTTAAGGCGTCTGATCCGTACGGCGACAACCATTGCACAGGATGGGTACACGCGTGAGGATGAAGTAGAAGACCTGTTGAGTGATGCTGAAAAGACCATTATGGAAGTGGCGCAGCGTAAAAACTCAGGAGCCTTTCAAAACATTAAGGACGTTCTTGTTCAAACATACGATAATATTGAACAGCTTCATAACCGCAAAGGCGATATCACAGGGATTCCAACGGGTTTCTCTGAGCTTGACCGGATGACAGCTGGATTCCAGCGAAATGATTTAATCATTGTAGCGGCTCGTCCATCAGTAGGGAAAACCGCCTTCGCATTGAACATTGCCCAAAATGTCGCGACCAAAACGGACGAAAGTGTCGCCATCTTTAGTTTAGAGATGGGTGCGGAGCAGCTCGTCATGCGTATGCTTTGTGCAGAGGGGAATATTAATGCACAGAACCTAAGAACCGGTAATCTGACAGAAGAGGACTGGGGCAAGCTGACAATGGCGATGGGTTCGCTGTCAAACAGTGGGATTTTCATTGACGATACACCTGGGATTAGAGTAAGTGAAATTCGCTCGAAATGCCGCCGCTTGAAGCAAGAAAATGGTCTTGGCATGATCCTGATTGACTACTTGCAGCTCATTCAAGGAAGCGGACGATCAAGCGATAACCGTCAACAAGAGGTTTCTGAAATCTCTAGGGCATTAAAATCGCTGGCAAGGGAGCTTGAAGTTCCGGTTATTGCTTTGTCTCAGCTTTCACGTGGGGTAGAGCAGCGTCAGGACAAACGTCCGATGATGTCCGATATTCGTGAATCAGGAAGTATCGAGCAGGATGCCGATATCGTGGCATTCCTTTATCGTGATGATTACTATGACAAAGAATCAGAGAATAAGAACATTATTGAAATCATTATTGCCAAACAGCGTAACGGTCCAGTTGGTACAGTATCACTGGCGTTCGTCAAAGAATATAACAAATTCGTCAACCTGGAAAGAAGATTTGATGATGCGGGTGTTCCGCCCGGTGCTTAAAGCCCAGCTCAAGAAGCTGGGCTTTTTTTGATTGATCTACATCGAAAGAATGATTGAAAAAACAATCAAAAAGAGGAGGAGAGGAAAAAAGAGAGAGCGTATACTAAAAGGAGAAAAGGAGTGAAGACTGATGAAATTTCAACAGTTTGAAGCCGCTCAATTACGTATCGCACGCCCAACCGTCAACATGAAAGAGGTTGTTTCCTTTTATGAAGAAGGCTTAGGGCTCAAACGAATAGGCTCATTTGATCAGCATGAAGGGTACGATGGTGTGATGCTCGGGCTGCCTCACCAGCATGTTCATTTAGAAATCACCAAACATGAAGAAGAAGACAGCCTGCCTGTCCCGCATCCAGAACAGCTGCTTGTTTTCTATATTCCGGATGCAGAGGAATTTCAGCAAATGAAAGAGAGATTGATCTCATTTGGCGGACGGCATGTCACCTCAACGAATCCATACTGGGACCGAGGAGGAGCAACCATTGAGGACCCAGATGGGTATCGAGTTGTACTGATGAACACAGATGGTATTACACCCGTTTAAAAAAGACTCCCATTGTTGGGGGTCTTTTTTATGTTGATGAACAGCTGGAAACGATAAAAAGTTGTTTTTGCTCAAAATCTCCATTTTTAAGCACTGGAAAAGTGATTAAAGCGCTTTTCTCTATATTTAAAACGAACAAAATTCGATTTCGAGATATTAATGTTCGGATTTCACGTTGACTTTTTCGGTGTGCATTGATAAAATAAATGTGTTTGAAAGAGATAACGTTTTGAAAGGTTAACGGAGGTGCACGATATGTCTTCAGTAGTCGTAGTAGGTACGCAGTGGGGTGACGAAGGGAAAGGGAAAATTACCGATTTCCTTTCAGAAAATGCAGAGGTGATTGCCCGTTATCAAGGGGGAAACAATGCAGGTCACACGATCAAATTTGATGGAGTGACTTATAAGCTACACCTCATTCCATCCGGTATTTTTTATAAAGAGAAAACTTGTGTCATCGGTAATGGAATGGTGGTTGATCCTAAAGCGTTGGTCACTGAGCTTGCGTATCTTCACGAACGGAATGTGAGTACAGATAACCTCAGAATCAGCAATAGAGCCCATGTTATTCTACCTTACCATTTAAAATTGGACGAGGTAGAAGAGGAGCGGAAAGGGGCTAACAAGATCGGCACGACGAAAAAAGGAATCGGGCCAGCCTATATGGACAAAGCAGCCCGCATCGGTATCCGCGTCGCAGATCTATTAGATCGTGAAGTATTTGAAGAGAAGCTTGCACGTAATCTAGAAGAGAAAAATCGTCTTTTAGAGAAAATGTATGACACAGAAGGCTTCAAGATTGAAGATATTTTAGATGAGTATTATGAATATGGCCAGCAAGTGAAAAAATATGTCGTAGACACATCTGTTGTTTTGAATGATGCACTAGATGAAGGCCGCCGCGTGTTATTTGAAGGCGCACAAGGGGTCATGCTTGATATCGATCAAGGAACATACCCATTTGTGACGTCATCTAACCCAGTAGCTGGAGGCGTGACGATTGGTTCTGGCGTAGGACCAACGAAAATTCAACATGTGGTTGGCGTGTCAAAAGCGTACACTACACGTGTTGGAGATGGCCCATTCCCGACAGAACTTCATGATGAAATTGGCGATCAAATTCGTGAGGTTGGCCGTGAATACGGTACGACAACTGGACGCCCGCGCCGTGTTGGCTGGTTTGACAGTGTTGTTGTCCGTCATGCGCGCCGTGTGAGCGGAATTACAGATTTATCTCTTAACTCCATCGACGTACTGACAGGGATTGAGAAATTGAAAATCTGTGTCGCTTATAAATTGAATGGAGAAATCACAGAGGAATTCCCAGCAAGCCTAAATGAATTAGCGAAATGTGAGCCTGTCTACGAAGAAATGCCAGGATGGACAGAGGATATTACAGGCGTGAAGAACTTAAGTGAGCTGCCTGCAAATGCCCGCCATTATTTAGAGCGCATTTCACAATTAACAGGTATTCCACTTTCCATTTTCTCAGTCGGACCAGATCGTTCACAAACGAACGTTGTCCGCAGCGTGTACCGTCCATAAGAATAGATTGATGAGGCACCAGTAAAATGACACATTTTACTGGTGTTTTTTTGTTTAAATATTTCTTAATTTCAGTAGAGCGGGCTTCCGGTCATTACCAAAATATGATAACTGTATAGGAGGGAAGGAGCGTTCTAGTGAAAGAAAGAATACGATTATTAGATATTTTACGAGGTTTTGCCATACTAGGCACCTTGGGAACGAACGTCTGGTTTTTTGCGTATACAGGAGATACCTTTGCAACAGACCAGATTGCGGATGAATATGAAAATGGCAGTTTTCTTGAAAGTCTTGTCTCTATGTTCGTTTATGGCAAAATGTTATCACTGCTCACAATCATGTTTGGTGTAGGGCTAGAGCTGAAATACCAGCAGGCGAAAAGAAAAAATACGCCTTGGCCGGGTACATATTTGTGGATTCTTTTATTCTTATTTATTGAAGGCTTTGTCCATTTTGCGCTCGTGATGGAATATGATGTGCTCATGAGTTACGCTGTCACGGGTTTACTTGTGGCTTATATCGTTCGTGGAGGGAGCAGGCGCATCAAAAAGGGTATGATTTTCTCAAGTGTGATTCATCTGCTTGCCATGTCATGTCTGATGCTGTACTCCCTCTCTGAAATGGAGTCAGCGTCCGATGATCAAAGCGGTGAACCGGCGCTGGAAGAACAGCTGCCAGAGACATGGATCTCGCAGGTTCAAGAACGATTACAATACTTTTTCATGTACCGAGAAGAAGCGATCTTTATCATTCCAATGAACACATTTCTGTTTTTATTAGGTGTGCGAATGATGAGAGCTGGTGTATTTTATGCAAATGAACGCGGACAATCTCTCCGGCAAATATTGTTCCGAATCGGACTGTGGGTTGGTCTACCGCTGAATGCACTAGTCTTCGTTCCGAACGATCTAGTGGAATTTGTGGTGCGCTACGTCTTTTCACCATTCCTCTCTATTTTCTATATAGCTGTCATTGCGAAGCTCCTCGCACGCAAGGAGTCATGGTTCATATGGACTTGGTTTGAATATGTAGGAAAAATGGCGCTTAGCTGCTACATCCTGCAAAATGTCATCTGCTCCATTCTTTTTTATAGCTGGGGATTGGGTCTCGGCGGTCAAATCAATGCGCCCCTGATTGTATTGGCATGGCTGTTGATTTCACTTCTGCAAATCGCGATTTCAGCATGCTGCTTAAACCTCTGGGGAATCGGGCCAATGGAATATATCCGTTCACGGGCACTTCGCCGGGTGACGATGAAAAAAGCATCATAAAGGGGATAGACACAATGTTTTTTAAAAAAATGACGAAAAGAGAACAAGCGAATACACATAAAGCAGCTGTAACAGCATTTGTCTTTTATCTTCTCGCATTAGGAGGGCATGCGCTGTACATGTATTTCCAGGGTAATAAACCACCCGTCACTTTTGTCATTCTCATGGCGGGTCTCTTTGTTTTTTTCACCGCAGATTGGCTATATAATAAAAAGCGTTCATAAAAAAAGCCCTCATCACGAGGGCTTTTTCCTTACTTCAGGCTTTTATATTGGCCTTTTAAATTTTTACGGATGTACTGGATGATTTTGCGTAGTTCGTTGGCGTGCGGTCTGCCAAACGGACTTGTTTGTCTTTGCTGATAGAGCACTTGCCCTTTTTCATTTAATAAGAAGTAGGCGGGTTCACCGTGCACCCCGTGGTCTTCATATGGGGCATCTTCCCCGTGATAGTGGACTTCATATGCTTTTAATGACGTGAGATCATGGTCATACATGATCGGGAAGGACAATCCCTCTTTATCCGCAAATGCCTTCAAGTCATCAGGGTTATCTGTTGAAATCGCCATCAAGTGAATATCCTTGTCCTGAAAGTATGATTGCTGCTGTTCGAGCTCTTTTAACTCTTCTACACATACCGGACACCAAGATCCTCTAAAGAAAACGATCAGGTGCCAGCTTTGATGCTCCTCTAAATGTTTGTCGAAATCAATGTGTTCGCCCTGTATTGTTGGAAGTGAAAAGTTGGGCATTTTATCTCCTAATTTGAATGAACTCATACTGCTTCCTCCTTTTTCAATGACAATGTCACTTGTTTCATGTATAGCCATTTTTGAGCGGCCTGAAACGTGCCTATGTGCTTGAGTAGGCAGAGGTCACCCGAAAAGGCGTATCAAATGAAGGCGGTTGCAGAAGAGGAGGCTTTGAAAGGAGAAATGAAATCCGACACTTTTTTTAAAAAAATGTCGAAAAACGTATTGCCATATGTAATTACTCTATGATATTATAAATCTCGTTGTTGCAAAGGTCTCTGAAACTTGTTAGGATGCGATGTTCCAGCTTTTTTAAAGCGATTGGTTTGGCGCAATACAGCTTCTTCAGATTCACTTTTCACAAGCCGAGAGCCATTAGCTCAGTTGGTAGAGCATCTGACTTTTAATCAGAGGGTCGAAGGTTCGAGTCCTTCATGGCTCACCATGTATTGGCCCGTTGGTCAAGCGGTTAAGACACCGCCCTTTCACGGCGGTAACACGGGTTCGAATCCCGTACGGGTCATTGATTTACTTTAGCGTTAAGCTAATTTTTTCCTCACTTGCTTGAAGGAGCACCACGATTGCTTTTTCGGGCAAGTTACTGAGGTCCGGTAGTTCAGTTGGTTAGAATGCCTGCCTGTCACGCAGGAGGTCGCGGGTTCGAGTCCCGTCCGGACCGCCATTTATACATATTCATCTTTTTGATGATGGCTCGGTAGCTCAGTTGGTAGAGCAACGGACTGAAAATCCGTGTGTCGGCGGTTCGATTCCGTCCCGAGCCACTTCCAAACGCATCTGCAATCGCAGGTGCGTTTTTATTATGAAAAGAAGGCATAAAAAGGGAGAAGCCGGACCTAGGTAGGGCCCGGCTCCATAAGAAGAAGACGTTACATCTATATAGACGTCTGGTGATTGGAAAAGTTTCAATAAAAAAGGAAAAAGTCATCAATTTTTTTGAGCGGCGCCTTCCTATCCAACGTTTACTAGTAAAGAAAGCCGTTATTATTTTTATCTTTGCCTCGTAAAACGTTATAATAGACAGTGAGCCTTTTTTCCGCAAACGGAAAAGGCGTAATGTGAGATGCAAAATGGAATGACATAGATGCTAAAAATGCAGGAGGAAATCACAATGGAAAAAAAGATTCTTGTCGTAGATGATGAAAAACCGATTGCTGATATATTGGAATTTAATTTAAGGAAAGAGGGCTATGAGGTTCATTGTGCTTATGATGGAAACGAAGCCCTTGAAATGGTAGAAGAAATCAAGCCGGACATTATTCTGCTCGACATTATGCTGCCGAATAAAGATGGTGTTGAAGTATGTCGTGAAGTGAGAAAGAAATATGACATGCCGATTATCATGCTGACAGCAAAAGACTCTGAAATTGATAAAGTCATCGGCCTTGAGCTTGGTGCAGATGATTATGTGACGAAGCCTTTCAGCACGCGTGAGCTGCTTGCCCGCGTGAAAGCGAATTTGAGAAGACAAACCGCTGCTCCGCAGACGGAGGAAGAATCTGAATCAAATGATATTGAGGTTGGATCACTTGTTATTTATCCAGATGCGTATGTGGTGTCTAAGCGTGAGGAAACGATTGAATTGACACACCGTGAATTCGAACTGCTTCATTACTTGGCGAAACATATCGGACAAGTCATGACACGTGAGCACTTGCTGCAAACTGTATGGGGCTACGATTACTTCGGAGATGTCCGTACAGTAGACGTCACAGTCCGCCGTCTTCGTGAAAAGATTGAAGACAACCCTAGCCACCCGAGCTGGATCGTGACAAGACGAGGCGTCGGCTACTATTTAAGAAACCCAGAGCAGGACTAAGATTCTTATGAGTAAAGTAGGTTTTTTTCGCTCGATTCACTTCAAATTGACCTTGATTTACGTGCTGCTGATCATCGTCGCCATGCAGATCATTGGCGTGTACTTTGTGAAGCAGCTAGAGCAATCCTTAATTAATTCATATGATAATTCCTTGAATCAGCGAATCTACTCGTTATCGTATTACCTAGAACAAGATTCATCGAAAAGCAAGGCAGAATTAAAAGAGGATGCTCAAAAGATATTAAACGATTTTAACAACAAAGATGAGTCTAATGAAATCTCTGAAGTCAGCTATATTGACGAAAGCAGAGAGGTCATTGCCTCTGTAAATAACGGCAGCCAAGAGATTGCCGGCAAGAAAATCACTGATCAAATCATTAGCCGTATTTTTGCGGTTGGCAAAGACTATGAGAAAAAATTCTATGACCCTGAGTCAAATAAAAGGGTGCGTATTTCTGCGACAGCCGTAAAAAATGAGAACCAAGAGACCGTTGGTGTGATTTATGTTGTGTCTTCAATGGAAAGTGTGTTTAACCAAATGCGAACCATTAACACCATTTTAGCAACTGGGACACTGATTGCACTTGGGACGACTGCTCTACTTGGTATCTTCATCTTCAGAACGATCACTCATCCTATTTCAGATATGAGAAAACAAGCGATTGAGCTTGCCAAAGGGAACTTCTCCAGAAAGGTCCGGAAGTATGGGCATGACGAGATTGGCCAGCTTGCGACAACCTTTAACCATCTGACGAGAGAGCTGGAGGAAGCTCAGCTGATGACGGAAGGTGAGCGGAAAAAGCTTTCTTCTGTCATTGCCTATATGACGGACGGCGTCATCGCAACGAATCAAAACGGTGCAATTATTCTATTAAACAGCCCTGCATTAGAGCTGTTAAATGTTACACGTGAAACAGCACTAGAAATGCCGATTACGTCCTTGCTTGGCTTAGAGGAAACTCATACCTTTGAAGATTTAGTCGAAAATCAAGATTCCATGCTGATAGAAATTGAACGCGAAGACCAGCTGTCTGTATTGCGTGTGAATTTCTCCGTCATTCAGAAAGAGCATGGGAAAATTGATGGTTTAATTGCGGTCATTTATGACGTCACAGAGCAAGAGAAAATTGATGCGGAACGCCGTGAATTCGTCGCGAACGTATCGCATGAGCTGCGCACACCGCTGACAACGATGCGAAGCTACCTTGAGGCGCTGGCTGAAGGTGCGATTGGTGATAAAGAGCTTGCGCCAAGATTCCTCAGTGTTACGCAAAATGAAACTGAGCGCATGATCCGGCTTGTCAATGACCTGCTGCAATTGTCTAAGTTCGACAGCAAGGATTATCAATTCAACCGTGAGTGGACGAACTTTATCAGGTTTATCTCGCTCGTCATTGATCGTTTTGAAATGACGAAGGAGCAGCATGTCGATTTTATTCGCAACCTGCCGCAGCGTGAAGTATATGTGGAAATCGACCAAGATAAAATTACACAGGTGCTCGATAATATCATTTCCAATGCCATGAAATACTCACCAGAGGGTGGACACATCACGTTTACCGTTGATCTGGATGAGGAGAAAGGCCTTGTGTTATTCAGCGTGAAAGATGAAGGAATCGGTATTCCGAAGAAGGATATGGATAAAATCTTTGAACGTTTTTATCGGGTAGATAAAGCAAGAACAAGAAAGCTTGGCGGAACCGGCCTTGGTCTTGCGATTGCAAAAGAAATGGTTCAAGCTCATGGCGGAGATATTTGGGCTGACAGCATTGAAGGAAAAGGGACAACGGTGACCTTTACCCTTCCGTACAATGAAGAACAAGAGGATGATTGGGATGAAGCGTGAGACCTTTAAAACCATAATTTTGACAATCCTAATTGCGATCAGTCTTGTATTTACGTGGAATATCTGGATGTTCCAGCCCGTCATGCAGGATCAGGCAGATAGTGGCACACAGGTCGTGGAAACGAAGAAGATTTCAAGCGACGAGCCTAGAAGTCTCATTGATGTTGTGAAGCCGCGCGAGATGTTCATCCATTCAAATGGGGAGCATTTTAAAGTGGATCAAAAGGAACTCTTTCAAAACTTTTGGAATGATGTGAGCCTTTGGGATGTCAAAGAGATTAATGATGTGTCAGATCAATATTCCGAGCAGAAATTTAAGAATTTCTTCTATGGACGCGAAGGACAAGGGAAGACTTTGGATCTTGTGTTCAATGATCCGATTCCGATTGATATATTCCAAGCGCTCTTTAAATGGCCGAACAAGTCCATTGAATACAACTCGTTTGATCGGATGATTGTGCCGTTCGCTCAGCAGGATAAGGCCAATAAGAAAGTGTATTTGGTCTCATACAGCAAGGAGACGGTGCTTGAGCTGACAATTGAGTCCGCCAACTACCGTAATCTAATGGACAGTATTGCAGCCGCTCAAAACGAGATGCCGCGCTACGATCTTTATACATTCTCAACGAATTCTAAACGAGATTTCCTTCTTCCGAGAAAGCAAAAGCAGCTTGAAGCAAAAATGTTCTTTATCGAAACGATTAAGACAAACAAATTCAAAGACGCTTTGTTTACGGATCCGAGCCTTGTCGGTGAGGAATCTAATTTAAACCGGACGGTGTACACAGATGGCACAAGCCGCCTTGAAGCCAATCAAAAAGACCACCGCATTCAATATCAGCATCGCAATATCAATTCCAGCACTGTTTTCCAAACGGGGGATTTGATCAAGCGAAGCGTGAAATATTTCAATGATACGGGAAGCTTTACTGATGACTATCAATACTTTGGCATCAACAGCAACCAGCAGCTGTCCTTTAATATGTTTATGGACGGTCTGCCGATCGTCAACAGTACAAAGCATCCATTTGGGATGACCTCCCTTGAAGTCCAATGGGCGAATGATGACATTTTGAATTACAAGCGTCCAAACTATATTCTTGGCAATAAAGCGAGTCAAAGTGAACAGGTCAAGCTGATGAACGGGACAGAGCTGAAGGACTTGATCATCAAGCAGACGAAATATGATGACTTGGAGAAAATTGAACAGATTTTCCCTGCATATCAAGCTGCTTCAACCGCATCAGATCAAGATCAAGCGATGTTTGTCTGGCTGGAGCCTGTATGGTGTATGAAGTATAACGGCAAAACCGTGATTCTATCGAATGATCTTTTGACAGAGGGGAGCGAGAATCATGGAGTGGAATAAGACCAAAACGATCTTTATCCTAGCCTTTCTCGTTCTCGATATCTTTCTAGGTTTTCAATACTTTGAAAAACGGTCAACCGATCATTTTGCGATTATCGAAAAAACGGATACGCTGGAAGAAATGAAGGCAGACGGGATCAAATATGGCAATCTATCAGATGAAGCGAAGATTGGATACCGCATTACAGCTGAAAAGAAGCAATATACGAAAAAGGATGTCGACGGATTAGCTGATCAAAAGGCGAAAAGCACATTCCCAAAAACAGACAAAGATGATCCTGTCACGCTGCTTGAAATGACCTTCAACAAGCCAGTTGCCTTGCCAAAAAAGGATATCAAAACAGCGGCGACGAACCTTGTAAACCAGCGTTTGCTGGATGGGAAGAATTATAAGCTGTGGGATATAGATGAAGAGACAGGGAAAATCGTCTTTTTCCAAACGTATAAAGGGAAATACATCTTCCAAGAAGGCCTTGATGACACCGAAACTATCGGGCAAATCACCTTAAATCTCAACGATCAAAACGAAGTCGTCTCATATCAGCAGTCGATGGTAACATCGATTAATGAAGTGAGAAAAGAAACCCTTGTCCCAGCACTTGAAACCGTGAAGGACTTATATACGCAAAATATGCTGAGTCAAAACACGACCGTGAAAAAGGTAGAGCTTGGCTACTATACGCAATACCCTGGGGCCAGCACGCAAGTCATGGTTCCTGTATGGCGGGTGGAGCTTGAAGGCGTATCAGCAGGTTCAAAGAAAAAGACAGAGGAAGAATATTTGATCAATGCCATCGATGGTTCAACACTTGATCATATAGAGAAAGATGACAAATCTTCAATGGAGTGAGAGAACATGAGCTTGCAGTTCAGTGTACTAGCGAGCGGAAGTACGGGGAACGCTTTTTATTTAGAAACAGACGAGCATGCCTTTTTGGTGGATGCTGGTTTAAGCGGCAAACAGATGGTCGAGCTGCTTGGCCAAATCGACCGCAAGCCTGAAGACTTGGACGGCATTTTTGTGACACACGAGCACTCCGATCATATTAAAGGGCTTGGTGTCATGGCAAGAAAGTACAAGCTTCCTGTCTATGCAAATGCGAAAACATGGAAGGCAATGGAGTCTCATATCGGAAAGATTGATACAGAGCAGAAATTCCATTTTGATATGGAGACCGTTCAATCCTTTGGCGGCCTTGATGTCGAGTCATTTGGCGTCTCACATGATGCGGCAGAGCCTATGTTTTACGTGTTCCATTATGGAGGGCGCAAACTTGCCCTCATGACAGATACAGGCTATGTGAGTGACCGCATGAAAGGCATTATTAAGTCAGCCAATACATTTGTGTTTGAGAGCAATCATGATGTCGGGATGCTGCAAATGGGCCGATACCCATGGAGCATTAAGCGCAGAATTCTGAGTGATGTCGGACATGTATCAAATGAAGATGCTGCTCTTGCGATGACAGATGTCATTGGAGATGCCACCTCACGCATTTACTTGGCTCACTTGAGTCAAGACAACAACATGAAGGATTTAGCCCGTATGGCGGTCCAGCAGACGCTTGAAATGAAGGGCTTTGTTGTGGGGGACGGCTTTGATTTATTTGATACGGACCCGAAAAAAGCAACCCCGCTTTGCGCCGTATGATTTTTATAATCGTATGATTAAGATAAGAGCTTCTTACCAACACTATATACATCATCTATTCACTGAAAGGAAGGAAACATAGTGGATTATCGCGATGTAGAGTGGAAGCCGAGACGAAGCAGAAAAGGATATTTTCTTTCTGGTTTGATCGGTGTATTGGTAGGAGCTTTTTTAATGGGATTCTTTTTCCCCTATGTATCTGGACAGAGCGGCAGTCCCTTTGGATGGCAGCAGAACGGTGATGGACAAACATCTCAGGACCCTTTAAAGACTGTGAATGTAAACGTCAATGATGCTGTCACGAAAGTGGTGTCTAATATGTCAGATACGGTGGTCGGCGTCATTAATATCCAAAAGTCGAGCTTTTGGGAGGAAGGCGGAGAAGCAGGCAGCGGGTCAGGTGTGATCTATAAAAAAAAGGGTGACACGTTTTATATTGTCACAAACCATCACGTCATCAAAGGCGCCAACCAGCTTGAAGTGAGCCTCCATGACGGGACAAGAATTAGTGCCAATCTTGTCGGCAGCGATCAGCTCATGGATTTAGCAGTTCTCACTGTCAAAAGTGATAAAATCAAGAAAACGGCAGCCTTCGGTAACTCAGATCATGTGAAGCCGGGTGAGCCAGTCATCGCCATTGGAAATCCATTAGGGCTTGAATTTGCAGGCTCTGTCACACAAGGAGTCATTTCAGGCACGGAGCGTGCGATCCCTGTGGACTCAAATGGGGACGGACAGACAGATTGGAATGCAGAAGTACTGCAAACAGACGCCGCCATCAATCCTGGAAACAGCGGTGGTGCCTTGATCAATATGGACGGAAAGGTGATCGGCATCAACTCAATGAAGATTGCTGAATCAGAGGTAGAAGGAATCGGGCTGTCTATTCCGGCGAATCTGGTCATCCCTGTCATAGAGGATTTAGAGCGCTACGGAGAGGTAAAGCGTCCGTATCTTGGCGTCGGCATGAAATCATTAGCGGATATTGCGAGCTACCACTGGCAGGAAACATTGAAACTGCCATCTAAGGTCACATCTGGGGTGGTTGTCATGAGTGTTGAGCCGTTATCTCCAGCAGGAAAAGCGGGACTAAAAGAGCTGGATGTCGTGACCTCCTTTGATGGCAAGAGTGTACAGAATATCGTAGATCTTCGTAAGTATTTATATCAAAAGAAGGTCGGCGACAAGGTAAAGGTGCAATTTTATCGAAGCGGAAAGAAAAAATCAGCAGAGATCAAACTTTCTCAAACCGACCGATATGGCGGCTAACCAGTTCCAACTAGGAACTGGTTTTTTTTGCATGACTGACATATGATGAAGGAAAGGGGGCGGTACGATTGGTTACACTACAACGGATGTCACAAACTGATTACGATGTATTGATGGAGAAAGCCATTCAGCGGTACGCGGAAGAAAAGGTACTCGCAGGGACATGGGAGAAGGAAGAATCACTTGCGAACGCAGAAGAACAATTTGACAGGCTGCTTCCAGAAGGTCTTCAGACAGAGCATCATGAGCTGTGGAATTTCTTAAACGGAGATGAAGCGATAGGCTGGGTTTGGCTTTGCTATGACCCGAATCACCCACAGCACGAAGGGTTTATTTATAACTTTATTTTGTTTGAAGCTTATCGAGGAAAAGGCTTTGCAAAGCAGGCCATTGCTGCATTAGAGGAGCAGGCAAAGTCATTAGGTGTGCAAAAACTCTCTCTCCATGTCTTTGCTCACAATCAAATCGCCCGTTCGCTTTACGAGAAAACGGGATTTGAAGAAACCGGTATTTATATGAGTAAACCTTTATAAAAAAAGAAGAAGTACCGTGCAGAAAGCGTACGGTACTTTTTTATGAGGACAGCATGGCATCCTGAGCCGTGACTCTGTATAAATCGACTTTGCACTTCACAAAAGCGCGGATGATCGCTGGAACTTGAGCTTCTGAACGAATTAACAATGAGGTCTCGTCATCACTGATCACAAGATCTGTTCCGACAGTTTGTAGGTACTGCGTGAGAACAGGTTTCACCTCATCATCAATCCATGCATGCTTGAAGGTTGCACGTATGTTTGAGGATGTGATGGTTTTCTCTTGAGGATGAGTATGTGGGGACACTAATTTTCCTTCAGAAATGAATGCAGTTTTGGTACAAATACTATTGGTGAACCTTGGGCGGTCAGCTGTTAAAAAGACGGTTTTTCCTTCATCTTTTAATGTTTCAATGACCCGCTGGATGTGCAAGATCGAATCTGCATCAATATCGGCAAAAGGCTCGTCAAGTAAAATAAATTCCGGCTGATGGGCGATGGCCTGCGCCATTCCGAGCCGCTTTTTCATACCAGGTGTAAAGGCACCGACCTTCTCCTGATGATAGTGATGTAAACCGACAAATTCGAGCAGTTCTTCATAATCACTTGTTTTCTGGCGTGTTCCGGTGATTTTTGATAAATAGGCAATATGCTCAAGAGCCGTGAGTCCTTCATATAAATCCGTATATTCAGGCAGAACACCGATATGCTGTCTCACTTTTTTTAGCGAAGGCTTATTCATCACTGTAAACGTACCAGAGGTAGGGCGGGAGATGCCGGTAATGATATTGAAAAACGTCGTCTTACCAGATTCCTTTGGTCCAATGAGTCCGAAGATATCGCCTTGATTGACATCAAGGTTAATTTGATCTATTGCGACTTTTGTACGATATTTTTTTGTGAGCCCTTTTGTATGAAGCATCTACACATCCCTCCTTTGAAACAGCAGTGCAGTTCCAATGAGTAAGATAACGGTCAATGCCGTGTTCATTAGGACATAGGTCAGCGGTTCACTCCAGCGCGCATAATAATAAGGCGTCATATATTGGAACCAATGAATCATTCGTTCTGAAGAAAGAACAGAAATCAAACTGACGATTGGGAAAAGAAAGGAAAATAACATGCCGACAAACATTGATTTCTGTGGTGTTGGAAAGAGCATGGACAAAAATAAAGCACATGAGATACCGACACTGATAAAGGTTAAGATTTTTAAGGCATCTGAGAAAAGAAAACGGTGTGAAATCACCATATTCAGGACGTATGTCGTCATAATACAGCTAAGCCAAAACAGCATCAGTCCAAGATATTTCCCGATGATAATGTTCAAACGGGTTGTTTTACTGACGAGAAATCGAATGGTTTTCAAGTGAATTTCGCGGCTCAAAATATCATGAGACAACAAAAAAATAAGGAAGAAACCAAATAAAGAAATCACCAGTTCATTCCCAATAGAATAAGGATCCTTTGCCAGCTCCCATTTTTCCTGATGAACAGCGATAAACGGAAGACTCGAAACAAAAGTAGATAAAATGAAAATAATAACAATTGTTAAAATAGATTTTGTGCTTTTGAAGAGCTGCTTAAACTCATTCATACAAATGGTCCACACACGCTGTACCTCCCTTCACCTTTATTATACCCCTAGAAAAGAAAGAGACCATAACTTGCTCTTTAACATTTGTTTAAATTTCATAAAAAGAAGACTCTTCCAGCACCCGTTGACTTATTTTTAAAAATGTTCAGAAAAATATCTTGATTTATCAAAAAACATCATGTATGATAGCTTTAATTCAAGATAATTATACAGGCAATGACGAGAGAAAGTACAATCATCAATTTTTCCACAGAGAGCTTCGGCAGCTGAAAAGAAGCAAAAATAATGATTCGAAAAATGGTCTCTGAGCCTCGTGCTGAACATATCTATGATATTAGTAGGTGACGACGAGAGTTGGTACTCGTTATCAAAACCACAGTATATGAGCCAGATTGGAGCTTTGTACTTGTAGAGGCTGTTTAGCGCGAGCAAACAGTAAATAAAGGTGGTACCACGAGACAAATACCTCGTCCTTATGATTCAAAGATAAGGATGGGGTATTTTTTATTGTCCACTTTTTTTCATACAATTGTTCAAATGTTCCACGTGAAACACCACATCCATTTTTTCAAATGAAAGGGAGATTGACATGAGTGAACATGCATTGGTTTTACAATCAGATTTCGGCATTGATGATGGAGCTGTCAGTGCAATGTACGGAGTGGCAAATACGGTCAGCAGCGGCATCCGCATTTTTGATTTAACACACAATATACCGCAGTATGACATTTGGGAGGCTTCTTATCGCCTGCTTCAAACCGTCACATACTGGCCGGAAGAGACGGTATTCGTTTCCGTCGTTGACCCTGGCGTTGGATCAGAGAGAAAAAGTCTTGTCGTCAAAACGACGAGTTCACACTATATTATTACTCCAGATAACGGGACACTCACGCACGTCGCGCAGGATATTGGCATCGTAGAAGCCCGTTATTTAGATGAGACTATTAACCGGCTGCCAAAGTCGGGAAAATCACATACGTTCCATGGAAGAGACATTTACGCCTATACAGGCGCGAGAATTGCATCAGGTGTGATTTCTTTTGAAGAGGTTGGGCCAAAGGCGAATATTGATGATATTATCCATCTTCCAGTCGTACAGGCTTATGCGGAAGAAGATGTGATCACAGGGACGATTGATATTTTAGATGTGAGATTCGGAAACCTGTGGACAAACATTCATCACACGCTATTTGAACAGCTTTCAATTAATTATGGGGATGCAATAGAAGTTACCATTGCCAACGGGCCGAAAAATGTGTATAAAAATATCATGACCTATGGACGATCTTTTGCCGATTTAAAGGTAGGCGAACCACTCGTATATGTCAATTCACTCGATCATTTAGGCGTGGCGATCAATCAAGGGTCATTTGCAAAGGCTTATAACATCGGTACAGGCACAGGCTGGCGCCTTTCGATTCGCAAAGCTCCGCGCATTATATACGAATAAGAGGAGGATACATCATGGCAGGAAAACAACTTTCAACGAAAACAGTCGTTGCTATCGGAATTGGCGCAGCCGTCTTTGTGATTCTAGGACGATTCGTCTCCATTCCAACTGGAATTCCGAATACACAAATTGAAACCTCATACGCATTCCTTGCATTAATGGCCGTGCTATTTGGTCCTGTTGCAGGCGCACTGATTGGTTTTATTGGCCATCTCATTAAAGATGCGACCACATTTGGCCCTTGGTGGAGCTGGATTATTGTTTCGGGTGTGGTTGGTTTATTGATCGGCTTTATTTCTAACCGTTTAAAAGTAGAAGAGGGAGACTTCGGCTGGAAGAAAATCACGCTCTTCAACGCCGTACAAGCAGGCGCACAGGCATTAGGCTGGTTTATCATTGCTCCTGTACTCGACATTGTGATCTATGCAGAACCTGCGAACAAAGTGTTTGTTCAAGGCATTGTGGCAGGAATTTCAAACATCATCACAGTTGGTGTACTAGGAACGATCATCATTGCAGCTTATGCGAAAACGAGAAGCAAAAGCGGCAGCCTATCGAAAGAAACATCATGAAGCAAGGTGGAACACATAAATGAAGAAACCGATGATTCAATTCGAACATTTCGGATTCAAGTATCGCAGTCAGGCAGAACCAACATTAAAGGATATCAACCTGACCATCTATGAAGGAGAAAAAGTTCTCATCGCAGGCCCGTCTGGATCGGGAAAAAGCACACTAGCCCATTGTATCAATGGGCTAGTTCCTGCGTCTTATAAAGGTTCTATGGAAGGAAGTCTTCACATCGGCGGGAAAAATGCGGAGAAAGAGAACATTTTCTCCCTCTCCCAGCTTGTCGGAACGGTGCTTCAGGACCCTGATGGACAATTCATCGGGCTGACCGTTGGAGAAGATATCGCGTTCACGCTTGAAAATGATCAAGTCATACGCGAAGAAATGAAAACACGTGTCGAGGAAGCAGCAAGATTAACAGAGGTAGACGGCAAGCTGGCATCGTCCGTGCATGAGCTGTCAGGCGGGCAAAAACAACGTGTCGCCATTGCGGGCGTACTTGTCAACGATGTCGACATTTTACTGTTTGATGAACCACTTGCAAGCCTTGATCCCGCAACAGGTAAAGAAGTCATCGACCTCATTGACCGGCTGCAAAAACAAACAAAAAAAACCATTGTGATGGTTGAGCACCGATTAGAGGACGTCCTCTTCCGCCATGTGGACCGCATCATCGTTGTCAATGAAGGAACGATTGCAGCGGATATGACACCAGATGAATTGCTCGCCTCAAATGTTTTAGAAGCGGCGTATTTACGTGAGCCTTTATATGTAAAGGCTATGAAATATGCAGGTATTCCGGTCGCACCGGGAGATCAGATCGCTAATTTACAGCGTCTCACCTTAGACGATGAGGCAAAAGAGAAAATCGAGCAATGGATGGAAGCATCTGAGCCGTCAGTAGAGCAGATTGCAGCACAGGATTTACTAGAAGTGCGCGAGCTGAGCTTTGACTATCCAACAAGACCAAATACGCTGAGCAACATCTCTTTTACCGTCAAAAAAGGAGAAATGATCAGCATCGCAGGAGCCAATGGCGCAGGCAAGACGACATTATCTAAAGTGCTCTGTGCATTTGAAAAGCCAACGAAAGGGTCCATTCTTTTAAATGGCGATGATATCACAGGAGATACGATCAAACAGCGCTCCGAACGAATCGGCGTCGTCATGCAAAACCCAAATCAAATGATTTCAAAACAAATGATCTTTGATGAAGTCGCACTCGGTCTCGTTTTAAGAGGTGTGAAGGAAGACGACATCAAGGAACGTGTAGAGCGGGTTTTAAAAGTATGCGGGCTGTATCCATTTCGAAATTGGCCAATCTCAGCACTCAGTTTTGGACAGAAAAAACGCGTCACCATCGCATCTATTCTTGTGTTAGAGCCAGAAATCATCATTTTAGATGAGCCAACGGCCGGTCAAGATTTTAGACATTACACAGAGATGATGACGTTTTTAGAGCAATTAAATCAGCAGGGCGTCACGATTTTGATGATTACCCATGACATGCACTTGATGCTTGAATACACAACAAGAACCATCGTCATTTCAGATGGAGAAAAAATCGCAGATGATACACCAGCTAAAGTACTGACAGATCAGCTGCTTGTCCAAAAGGCGAGCTTAAAGGAAACGTCGCTGTATGAATTGGCGCTGAAAGCAGATTGGCCGAATCCAAATGAACTCGTAGATCGCTTCATTGAGGTTGACAGAAAGGAACGAATGACATGGCTGTAGACATGCTGTCTTATATCGATCGCCCGTCACCGATTCACCGGCTGACAGGTGCAACCAAACTCATTTGCTTTATCCTCTGGTCATCCGCAGCGATGCTCACGTATGATACAGGCGTTTTAGTCTTTATGTTAGCCGCCAGTATCGTATTCTTTCAGCTATCGAACGTACGATTTCGTGATATTTCCTTCGTGGTGATCGTCCTGGCGATTTTCCTAGTGATCAATAACATCGCCATTTACATCTTTGCACCCCAGCAAGGTGTCGCCATCTACGGAGCAAAGCATGAGCTGTTTCATATTGCCGGCTGGTACAACGTCACACTTGAACAGCTTTTCTATCAGTTGAACATTACGCTAAAATATGTGACCGTGATGCCAGCAGCGCTTTTATTTATTGTGACAACAAATCCAAGTGAATTCGCCTCATCCCTCAGCCGAATCGGCGTCAGCTACCGCATTTCGTATGCTGTAGCGATTGCCTTGCGCTATATTCCAGACATTCAGCGGGATTTTCGCACGATCGCGATTTCTCAGCAAGCAAGAGGCATTGATTTATCGAAGAATGAAAAATTGGGGAAACGAATTAAAAATGCGCTATCGATTGTCATGCCGCTGATTTTCTCCAGCTTAGAGCGGATTGAAACGATCAGCAATGCGATGGAGCTGCGCGGGTTTGGGAAACATAAAAAGCGTACATGGTTTACGGCAAAAGACTTTCAAAAAGCAGATTATGCTGCGTTATTGTTTGTTGGTGTGGTGCTGATCGTGTCGCTAGTGATTACATTTGTTAGAGGAACGAGATTTTATAATCCGTTTTGATAGAAGGAAGCCTTCACAGGAGTGGAGGCTTTTTTTGTTTGGTTTGTGGATAAAAGGTGTGGGAAATGGTAAAAGACTATTAACATGTGAATAAATCGGTTATATTGGACAATGAGCGAAACATATGTGAATAACCATAGAATCTATTGGAGGAATAAGAAACTTATGAACAAAACATTTTATGCGTGTGCAGAACATATAGAAACCGTACTAGACATGTACATAGATGATCATGAAACGCCGCCGGAATTCAGAAAAATCGAACATACACACAGTTTATCCACAACCTGTGAATTGTGCGATGAACCTGCAATATATATAGTGGGGAACGAATGATCGGACACAAAATACACAAATTTTATCCACAATTGTTGATAACTTATATGAATAACTTGTTCTTAAGGTGGGGATGACCTGTGAATATATCAATTATCACAGTAGGAAAATTAAAAGAGAAATATTTAAAGCAAGGCATAGCCGAATACACAAAACGATTACAAGCCTATGCGAAAATCGAGATCATTGAGCTCGCGGACGAAAAAGCACCCGAGAATCTCAGCGATCAAGACATGAAAATCATCAAAGACAAAGAAGGCGAACGCATCCTAAGCAAAATCAACCCAGACGCCCACGTCATCGCCCTCGCCATCGAAGGAAAAATGAAAAGTTCCGAAGAATTAGCCGATACAATAGATAAGCTGGCAACATACGGAAAAAGCAAAGTATGTTTCGTCATAGGCGGATCCCTTGGATTAAGCGACGCTGTGATGCAGCGTGCGAATGAGAAGTTATCGTTTTCGAGGATGACGTTCCCGCATCAATTGATGAGGTTGGTGTTGGTGGAGCAGATTTATCGGGCGTTTCGGATTGTGCGGGGGGAGCCTTATCATAAGTGATTGTAGGTTATGAGATTAATGAGGTGGTAATTTGAGGAATAAAGAAGATTTTTACGTTGATATTAAAAATAGAGCATTGGCTATTTATGAACAGTATCAATTTATTATGAAAGAAATTTCAAAGAACAAAACCAACATCTGTAAATATAAACTAAATTTTTACCTTAAGGAGGATTTAAGTTTAGGTGGAAAAGCATGGTCTGAAGATTTTACTGATAATATTATAATAAATAAAGGTGTTATAGATAATTTTTTTGATTATTTTTATAGTATTACAAAGATGAGAAGTGACCTTTTAATAAAACGACTACATTTAAAGAATGAGGAGGTCACTGATGATTTATCTTACGAAATGGTTAAATTTGATGATAACGGAAAAGCTAATGTTTTTGATAGTAAAGTTATAGATATTAAATTAGCTGGATTGCTTACTATATTTGTATCAAGGTTTATAATAACTCATGAATTAGGACATTTACTTAATGGACATTGCGAATTCCTAAATTCAAAAGATAAAAATTCCATACAATTTATTTCGATGTTTGAAAAAAATAATAATAAAAAATCACGAAGTATCTCTCCATTAGACTTAAGAACTTTAGAAATGGATGCAGATGCTTTTGCTGCCACAGATAATTTTAGAAATTTAATATTACTTTACGACCTTTTTGAAGAAAGGGTAGATAGAGACTTAAATATTAAACCGATTGAGTTATTTTATTGGTGGTCATTTGCGATAAGAAGCAATTTTTTAATCACGCAAAGAATTTTAAAAGATGAAGAATATGAAGGCGATAAAACTCATTTACCAAGTGTAGCACGCTGGATTCTAATAATAGAGTCAATTTTAGATAGTATAGAAAATGATATATATAAGATATATTATAGGGATGGAGACAGTAAAGAGAAATTATTACAATCTTTAATGAGTGGGTTTAGTTATGCTGAGAAGTGCTATAATGAAAGTTTTTATACAAATTATAATTGTATAGAAGAAACTATTAATAGTGAAGATTACAAACAATTTGTAACATCAACTCAAAAAAACTGGGAAAAACTCCGTAATGAATTGGATATATTCTCAAGATTACCACTCTTCATAAATAACGTGCATAAATATGGATAAACACTTGTTATCTATTGAAGGAAAGCAGATGAATAGTCTATACTTAATTAATAATAACACGATATCAAAGATAATCTTTTTATAAGAAAATTATAGATTTTATTCTAAATTTACTATTTTTATCAATTTAAGAGTAAGTTAAATTACATTTTAGATATACGAATTATAATATTATGAATTTGTAATTCGATGAAATAATTGAAATTCCACTTCGAATTTTATGTTATAAATACAAAATTTGTAGGTCAAGATATTAATGACGAAAGGTGGGGTACAATATTGAAATTACTATAATGCTGTTCTAACTGCAAAAAATCATACAAGGTGTGTTCATTATGGATGAAATCATGGTATATATTGAAAATCTAACAAGTGAAGTTAACTTGTCTCTTTCCTCACAAGAAAAAAAAGAAAAAGGTCAATATTTTACTTCTAGCTCTATAGCAACTTTTATAGCTTCAAACGTTAATATTAAAAAGGATAAGTTACGAGTGTTAGATCCTGGTAGTGGATTAGGAGCATTGAGTGGGGCTTTAATTCAAAGAATTATCACTCAGAGAATAAGAGTAGATATTGATTTAGTGTTATACGAAAAAGATAAGAAAGTAACTCCACATTTAAGATCAGTTATGGAATTATGTAAAAAAAGGATGCATGAATGTGGAAATGAATTTGAATATACAATCCTAGAAGAGGATTTTATTCTTGATAATAGACTTACGGTTGAAAATGACTTATTTAATGAATCATTGAATTATGAAAAATATGATGTAATCATTAGTAATCCTCCATACTACAAAGTTAAGAAAGATCACGTATATTCAAGGATTTTAGCAGATTATATACATGGTCAACCTAATGTGTATTTCATGTTTATGATTATTGCGTCAAAACTTTTAATTAACGAAGGACAACTTATATTTATTACTCCACGTAGTTATTGTTCAGGAGCCTACTTTGAAAGGTTCCGCACAAAATTTTTTGATGATATTGATCCAGATCACTTTCATCTATTCAATAAACGTAAAGGTAATTTCAAGGGTGAAAGTGTACTTCAAGAAAGTATAATTTTGAGTGGTTTCAAACGTGATAGAAGGCCTCTGTTTATAACAATAAGTTCATCGGATGATTTAAATATAATTGATAGTTATCAGCATCACTCTTTTGAAAAAGAATTAATTATTGACTCATCGGATCAAATTAATCTTATACGTCTTCCAGTAAATGAAGAAGACGAGGAGATTCTCCGCATGTTTGATAGTTGGAATAATAATCTTACATTAATGGACATGGAAATTTCCACAGGCCGTGTAGTTACATTCAGAAATAAAGATAATATCGAGGAATACAATCCTAAAAGGAATCATCCTTTAATCTTTATGCAGCATTTGAAAAATCAAAAAGTGCATTTCCCTTCCGATAATGGTAAAGATTTAGGTGTTAAGGATAGTGGACATAATGTTCTGGTTCCATCAAAAAACTATGTGTTATTGAAACGGTTTACTTCTAAAGAACAGAGTAAACGTATAGTTTGTGCATCTTATCTTAAAAAGCATTATGATTACAAATTTTTAGGGATTGAAAATCACTTGAATTATATACACAAATATAATGATGGTTTAAGTGAGGAAGAGGCTATGGGAATTTGTGCTTTTTTAAACTCTTCTTATGTAGATAAATTCTTTCGTATAATTAATGGTAATACTCAAGTCAATGCTTCTGATATTAGACCGTTACCTTTTCCTAACTACGAATTTATATTGGAAATAGGTAGAAAAATTCTTGAGGAAGAAATAAAATACAGTGACATAGATTCTCTAATAAAGGAAACGTATGAAGGTGAGAAAATGGGAAAAGCAGATATATCTGAAAAAGGAAATAAAAATAAAGAACAACAAGCTATACAAGCATTAAAAGATTTAGGTTTACCTGTTAAGCAGCAGAATACTCGCTCAGCATTAACATTATTGGCTCTATTAGGAGTAAAAGAGGAAGATTCTTGGGAAGATGCAGGTAAGTATCACTTAAGAATTGTAGACATCATGGAGTTTATGGCTAATCAGTATGGTAAGGTTTATGCACCCAATAGTCGCGAAACTATCAGAAGACAAACAATTCATCAATTTGAACAAGCGAGAATTATTGATCGAAATCCCGATGATCCCACACGCCCTACTAATAGCGGAAATACTGTATATGCAGTAACCGATGAATTTCTTCATCTTATTAAATCATATAATACAGAAAAGTGGGCAGAGAATTTATCTGTATTTAAAAATCAATTTTCTACATTGATCGATAGATATAAAAAGATAAAAGAGATCCACAGGGTTCCAGTGAAAATTTCTAGAAATAATACTTTATACCTGTCATCAGGAGAACATAATATACTACAAAAACATATTGTAGAAGATTTTGCTGCAATTTTTGCTCCTGGATCAGAACTGTTGTATGTAGGAGATACCAGTAACAAAAAGTTGTACTTAGATGAGCAAAGAATGGAACAATTAAATATCCCCACATTATTACATGATAAGCTACCAGATGTTGTCTTGTATTCTCAATCTAAAGATTGGATATATCTTATTGAAGCTGTAACTTCTCATGGTCCTATTTCTAACAAAAGGGTTTACGAATTGGAAAAAATATTGGAAAACTGTAAATCTGGTCGTATATATGTTACTGCTTTTCCTGATATGTCTGTTTTTAAAAAGTATGCAACAGATATTGCCTGGGAGACAGAGGTATGGTTTGCTGATAATCCAGAGCATATGATGCATTTAAATGGTGACAGATTTTTTGGACCTAGAAACAATAATTAAGGGGTGACAATATGACTCTTAAAGATGAGATAGAAAAAAAATCAAAAGAGATTCAAACGGATAGTTATTCTATGTCTATCGGTGAGCTAATAAATATGTACAAGGACAACGAACTACAAGTTCAACCTGATTTCCAAAGATTTTTTAGATGGAATGATAATCAAAAGACTAGATTAATTGAATCAATATTATTGGGTATTCCTATTCCACCTATTTTTGTAGCACAAGGAGAAGGTGGAATTTGGGATGTAATAGATGGGCTTCAGAGACTGTCTACAATATTAGAGTTTGTAGGTGTCTTAAAAAATGAAGATGGTATTCTAGAACCTCCCAATGTGTTAGGAAAAACTAAGTTTCTTCCATCACTTGAAGGGAAAATGTGGAACAATACTGAAGTATCAGAGAACTCTTTTACAAGTGAACAAAGAATAGACTTTAAAAGAGCAAAGTTGGATATAAATATTATAAAACGTAGCAGTGATGCAGATGCTAAGTATGAGTTATTTCAAAGATTGAATACAGGTGGCACAGCTTTAAGTCCTCAAGAGATTCGAAATTGTTTAATGATTATGTTAGACAAAGAGTTTTATGAATGGGTAACGGGTTTAAAAGAGGATGAGAACTTTAAAGCTTGTTTACCTCTTACAGAAAAGCAAGCTTCACAACAAGAGTATATGGAATATGTTATTAGATTCTTAGTATACAGACATTGTGATGTTACCTTAATAAACGGTCAAGATGATATCGGAGAATATCTTACCGAACAAATGATTGAGATTATTGAAGATAGCACTTTTAATAGAGAGTTAGAAGGAAAAGTATTTAAAGAGACTTTCAGTTATTTGAACAGTTTATTAGCTGATGATGTATTTAAGAAATATGATATAAACAAACAAAAATTTGTAGGACCATTATTAATTGGATCTTTCGAGCTTTTAATTACAAGTATTAGTGATAACCTTGAACATATTAAAGCTAAACCAGATGCAGATGTTATAGAGATATTAAAAGGCATTTATGAAAAAGAAGAATTTGCTCAAGCAACAAGGCCAGGTACCAAGCCTCTAAATAGATTCAAAAAAATGGTTGAATTTGGCAGGAAAATTTTCTAAATGACGGAATCTAAATTGGAGAAACTTCAAGATGAGTTAAATAAGAATATATTTTGGAGGAAACAAGAACTTACTATGTTGCAGAGCCAGATACAGAGTTCTAATGGGGCAATGTTAAAAATCTTACTTAGGTCAGGAATAACCTTGCTATATGCTCATTGGGAAGGGTATATAAAAATGGCAGCTAGAGATTATTTGAAATATTTAAATGGTCTAGAATATAGACTAGTAGATTTAAAACAAAATTTTGTTGTCTTACATCATAAAAAAGCAATTATAGACGCAAGGTCCTCGAATAACACAACTAAATTTGGTTTGTTATTTGAAAAAATAACAAACGAAGAGCAAATTTTTAAAGTTAAGGAAAAAGATAAAGCTATTATTACAACGGAGAGTAATCTTAAGTATGAAGTATTAGAAGAGATACTTTATAGTTTAGCGCTTCCCAAAAAAAATTTTGAGTTGAAAAAAGCATTTATAAATCAAAAACTATTAGAGCGGAGAAACAAGATTTCACATGGAGAATATCTTGAATTATATAAAGATAATGAACAGGATGCTAAAAATGAATTCAAAGAATTATACCACATAGTTCTTGCACTAATGGATGAATTCAAAGAAGAAATTATAGAAGCTGGTCGTAATAAGGCATATTTAAAATAAGTTTGTGATTCAACATATAATTCAAGCTTATACTTAAGGCAGAAAGAAAATATTTATATTCTCACTTACGTATTAAAAATTAACTTTTTAAAATAGATAATTTATCCTAATATAAATCTAATGTGCAATTATAGAAAGCAGGCACACCATGCACACAATCAAAAAAATAGGCCAAACCTTCTCCTACATCACACCAGTATCACTCACCGACCGCCCCATCCTAGGTATGGTCGTAGGCAATAACAAAACATTAATGATCGATGCTGGTAACTCAGAAGATCATGCCAAATACTTTATCAAAGAAACTTTAAAAAATGAGAACGCCACGCCTGATATGGTTGTCCTCACGCATTGGCATTGGGATCATATTTTTGGTCTGCCAGCGCTGTCTGATTCGGTTTCGATTGCTTCTGCAAAGACAAGAAAGGAAATGGAGAAGCTTGTTCCTTTTTCGTGGTCAGATGAGGCGATTGATGAGCGGGTGAGGGAAGGAACGGAGATTGAGTTCTGCGCGAAGGCGATAAAAGAAGAATATAAGGAACATCGAGATATTCAGGTGGTTTTACCGGATGTCACGTTTGACCAGCGGATGGAAATTGATCTTGGCGGGGTCACTTGTGTCGTGCAGCATGTTGGAGGCGATCACGCTGCTGATTCAGTGATCGTGTATGTGAAAGAAGAGAATATCCTGTTTCTTGGTGATTGTATTTATCCGAAAATGTATGCCGAAAAAGTACATTATACGGTGAAAAAAATATTGCGTCTTTTAGATGAGTTAGAAGCTTTTGATGCCGATACGTATATTCCTTCACACCAAAGACCGTGGACAAAAGAGGAATTTCGTCAGGAAAGAGACAAACTTCGGATGATTGCGAAATTCACTAATTTATGTGGTGGAGATAAGCAAAAAATCACGAAAGAATATCAACATTACGTGAACAGAGAACTGAAAGAAGATGAATTAGAAACCATTGCTTACTTTGTAAATGGTTATTAAATAATAACTAAAAAAAGTCTCATTTGAGTGATTTCCCTCAAACGAGACTTTTTTTGCATCACGTATTGTGACAGACTTATTTTTAGCATTAATAATAAAAACAATCCCCAAGTAGGCTTGAGTTTTCCTTATTAGGAGGTAAAAAACAGATGGACAAAATAACTGACCCATACGACACTTTCAAAACCAAAATATCCAAGTATCCAATCGAACAAAATCATTGGCAAGCCTTCAAAGATGGAACAACGATTAAACAATTAAAAGCAGGTACATGCATGATCAAAGCTGGCGATCCAGTGAAGCATGCTTATTTCTGCATAACCGGGCTCTTCCGTCTGTTCTATTTGTTACGGGATGGAAGGGAGTACAATGTGGCTTTTACGTTGGAAAATGATTTTGCTACTTCTTATGCAAGTATGATCAACGGGCAGCCTTCTCCTTATTCGATTGAAGCGTTGGAGGATTCTATCGTGATTGAAATTCCGTATGATCTGCTTCAAATGTTGATGGACAGAAGTCATATGTGGGAGCGGTTTGTTCGGGTTAGTGTAGAAAGGCTGTATACGAGAAAGGAAAAGCGTGAGAGGGAACTGCTATATTTGCCCGCAATTGAGCGATATCAGGCGTTTTTATTGAAATATCCCGGGTTACATCAACGTATCGCTCAATATCATATTGCCTCGTATATCGGTATTTCTCCTGTTTCGCTGAGCAGGCTGCTGCATCCTGCTGAACATTAACTTATGTTAATGCACATTCTATAGTTCTGACGTACAATCATCACATCATAGAAGAATCGAGGGTATGATGATGAAATATATGATGGTTGTTTTATTAGAGTTCTATCCATCTTGGCTTGCTTTACCACGAGAGGAGCGAAGAACCCATGCGGCTTCGCTGCAAGAGTTGATGCAGAAATATGAGGAACATGTGAAGGTGCGCTTTTTTGATGCTGAAGCTCTTCCGGGTAAAGATTACACAGATTTTGTGATGTGTGAAACGGATGACCTGAAATTCTATCATTTTATGTGGGAAGAGATTAGAGATTCTATTCCTTACACAAGTGGTTATGTCAAAATTAAAGAAGTCATCATGGGAATGGAAAATGCTTTTCAAACATATGAAAAAGAATCTCTGAAAATGGATCAGTAATCGAAAACCACCTGCTATCAGGTGGTTTTTTGTACATTCTATTTTTTGGTATAATCAGGGATAAGGTAAGAACGGATAATTTTTTGAACTGAATCGGAGGTACATATGAAACAGCTTTACATGAAGCAGAAGGTATTTAGTCTGAGCGGCAGATTTACGGTAAAAGATCAGCAGGAGAACGATGTGTATGTGGTCGAAGGCAGCTTTATGAAGATGCCGAAGACGTTTACCATTTTGAATACAGAACGAGATGAAATCGCTGTGATTACGAAGAAAATGTTTACCTTTTTACCGAAGTTTTTAGTAGAAGTTAATGGTCAAGAGATATTGACGATTAAAAAAGAGTTTACGTTCTTTAAAGCAAAATATTCAATTGATGCTGCTGGGATCGAAGTGCAAGGTAACTGGTGGGATATGAATTTCCAGGTGCTCCAGAACGGCGAAGTGATCGGTCAGGTGAAGAAGGAATGGTTTACTTGGGGTGACAGCTATAAGGTTGATATTTTGAAAGAAGAGATGGAGCCTGTGATGATTGCCCTCGTTGTTGCGATTGATTGTGTGAAAGCTGATGAAGCAGCGTCTAGGTCTTCGTCGTCGGCAACGACGAATTAATAAGAGAATATCAATAAAGCCTCGAAGAGCTTAAAGTTCTTTGAGGCTTTTTATTTTATTGCATCTTATTATTCATAAATTATGAATTTTTTAGGTTATACTCTATTATTTAACTTTAATGTTATAATAATCAAATAAATTGATTAAGGAGTTTGAAGAATGAAGAAAAAGACGTTATTCATTATCGGTAGTAGTGCAGTTCTTTTACTTATTATTATTTTTTTGGTGGCTGGACGTTCAACAAACCCAGCCGATTTGGCGAAAGAATTTAAGGAAAAAGTAGAAAATGGAGATGCAAATGGCTTAGTTAAATTAGTAAAGCTTCAAAAAGAGGAGATGTCATGGGACAAGAAGGATGCCGAAAGCATTATTAACTATCTAAAAGATGAAAATAAAGAATTTGAAAATCAAGTAGAGTTATTAGAGTATCAAGCAAAGTATTATAATTCAGACGGTAAGGATGGTACATTTACTGAGAGTCTATTTGGAAAAGCTTTTTTGTCTATGGGTCCATTTTTTATAGATAAAGAGAAAGGTCTATTTGGGCGCGAGAAATATACACTTAAGGCAAGAGCTTATAAGGTAGAAATAGAAGCCATGAAAGGGGCAGAGCTCTCTTTTAATGGTGAGAAAATCAATTTAGAAAACAACCATTCTAAACTTCTGGGCTATTATGGACCAGGTGTGTATAAAGTTAAAGGGAAAAAGAAGTTTAACTATACAACAGTAAATGATGAGGAGGAAATCACACTTTTTGATGCTGATTCTTTTGAAAAAACAGTGAGTCTTAATTTTTCAGGCGATAATGTAGATGTTTCATCATCAATGCCTAATACTGAAATAGTGGTAAATGGAGAAGGAACTGGAGAGAAAATAGAAGAAGGTACTACGTTTGGTCCTGTAAAAGATGGGATAACCCTTCAAGGTAAAGCTGAATTTCCTTGGGGAGTGGGCAAGAGTAAAGAATACGAAATAAAAGTTGAGGAAGATACTGACTCATCTTCTTTTTTTGGTGGATCAACGAATCAGTATGATTTAACACCTAATCCAATTATTGATAAAACATTTAAAGAAAATATTAAACAAGTAATAAATGATTTTGCAAAACAGAGGGTTGAAGCTAAAAATTCAAAGGACGCAAATAAGTTAAAAAATGTGTCTGATAATCTTAAAAAAGATTATATAGAAGTGATTGCTGATTATGATTCAAATAATTATTATGAAGGAAAGGCACTAGGAACTAGAATTGATTTTTCAAAGGCCACTTATGAAGTTGGAAGTGGTGGTTCACATTTGATACATATTCCAGTGGAGTTTCATGTGAAAGAAAGAGAAATTCTTGAATACGTTGACAGTGAAAGCGAAGAGGGATTTTCAGAAGTTGAACTTACCTTGGAATATATTGAAGATAAAAAAACATGGTTAATTAGTAGTGTTGAAGATGATTATTCAGCTGATGATGAATATATGACTAGCTCAGAAGTAGAAAAAACAAGTTTTTAGTATGATCAAGGAAAAAATCATTATGATACTTACAGAGAGTCATTCTGTATTATCTAACTGAAGAAGAGTGTTTCAAAAAGCACTCTTCTTCAGTTCTATTTAGAGCAAATCACAATTCTTTCAAATACTAATTGAAACTAAAAATGAAATCTATAGACGAAATAAAAACAAAAGAGGTGAGCACACTGATCACATTCCAATACAAAGTATTTCTAACAGTCGTCGAATGCGGCAGTTTTACAAAAGCCGGGGAGAAGCTTGGGCTGACGCAATCTGGGGTGAGTCATAATATTGCGAAGCTTGAGTCGGAACTCGGGATTGTGCTGCTTCGGCGGAATCGAAATGGGCTTTCGTTGACGGACGCAGGTGAGCGGGTGATGCCGCATATCCGGCAAATCATGCATCATGCGGCATTGCTTGAGCAGGAGGCGGCGCTCATTCAAGGGATGGAAGTGGGGAGTATCAAGATTGGGACATTCCCTAGTTTTTCTTCAAATGTCCTTCCACGCCTTATTCATCGTTTTACGCAAAGCTATCCGCATATCAAGCTGGAGTTATATGAGGGCGGTTATGAGGAGATTGAGGAATGGATTGCTTCAGGCACGGTTGATGTAGGTTTCTTAACGCAGTCATCGAGGGAATTTGAGACCGTTCCACTTTTTCAGGATGAATTGGTGGTGCTCATACAAGAGAATCATCGCTTTCATACGAAGAAAGTGATTGAAGTTGACTCGTTACATGATGAAGCCTTTATCATGCCGAAAGCGGGCTGTGACATACTCGTTAAGAAGCTGTTAAAAGAAAGAGGCGGCGTGAAGCCTCATGTTTTGTTTGAAATTGAAGACAACAATACGCTTATTTCTATGGTTCAAGAAGGACTTGGGGTCACGATCATTCCAAAATTGGTTTTGCCGCCGCACATACCTCATACGAAAGTCATTCCATTGGATACGAGCGTCTTTCGTGAGGTTAATCTGGCGCTCAAATCATTCAAAGCAGCTTCCCCATCGGCCAAAAGATGGATCGAAATGGTCAAAAATCATTTTAAATAGAATCAGCTTGAACAGGAAGTCCCCATTCAAGCTGATGTTTTATAAAGTTAACATGCCGCGGATCGTGATGACAGCTGCGCCTGCCACTTTGATCACCGGCTCTGATTCATTCGGAATGACTGTGATACGAAGCATACCAGGTCTGCCGATGGCATCCCCTTGGGCAATGTTCAGGTGAGTGATTTCTTGCTGAGAAATGATACCCTCCAAATAAAGATATCCAGCCAACGCCCCGTTTGCTGCCCCCGTCACAGGATCTTCGGGTATACCAATCCCAGGTGCAAAATCCCTCGTATAAAGATCGCATTCTTTTGAGGTGCGGAACGTATAAAGGTGGGTTGTCGAGATGCCATGCTCTTTATTCATTCTAGCTAAAGCCGCTAAGTTCGGTGCCGCCTGATCAATGTCCTGTTGGTGCTTCATCGGAACAAGAAGATGCCAGTTACCGGTGTTTGCTAATTTGATAGGATAGGATGGATCGATGCGGTCACTTCTCACACCAAGCATGTCACTAAGCTCTTCTAAATCGATGACAAAATCTCGTGTCCTCGGTGTCACCTGCGTCATTTCCACATCAACGACCTTGCCATTTTCTTCGTGCCATACAACAGGCACATTGCCGATCTTTGTTTCTAACACCACCCCTGATCTCTCTTTAGCCAGCCCTAGCTCCGTAGCTAGAAGCCAAGTCAATCCAACAGTCGCATGCCCGCAAAAATTGACCTCTTCCGTCGGTGTGAAGTATTTGACGCGATAATCGGCTTCCTTATCATGGGCAGGCAGCAAGAAGACGGATTCCGGTAAATTCAACTCCTTGGCGATGCTCTGCATGTCATCCTCGGTTAAAAACTCACCATCCAACACCACCCCAGCGGCATTTCCTCCAAATTTCTCAGTTGTAAACGCATCGACATGATACACCCTAATGTCTCCCATGTGACGAACCCTCCTATACATTTTTGTTACGTTTATCATAAGTTTGTTTGATGCATTCGTAAAATGAATCTTTTTGATGGTTTAAATCGGAAGTGTTCATGCAAAAGAAGGAGTTTCACTTTAACTGTTAAATAACTAGTTTAGTAAGTCTTTAGTCATAATAGCCAAACGACATAAATTCCAATGATAGGAGAGTGTTTATATTGAAAAGAGTAAAGTATTTTATCCTAATGGCTGTCATCTTTTGCAGCAGTATGTGGTCCGCGACTGTTCAGGCACAATCCGGATATTTCAACACGTATACAACGTATTCTGCAATGTCAGGTTCTGGGTTCTACACTTCTATGCAAGGGATGGCTGTAGATCGTAATAATAATATGATTTATGCTGCAAAAATAAATACGTCAAATCACTTAACGCAATTGTACGCTATTAAAATGAATGGCTCGTCAAGTAATAGAACTGTGAAGCTCCTTAAAAACTCCGACACCAACAGTACTAGCAATGACTTAGGACATGCCAATGACTTAGCTGTGAAAGCTCAAAAAGGTGATGATCAAGTTAGCTTATATGTAGCGCCTATGGCCGATGGTGTAAAGTATGTAAAAAAGATATTGAAGTTAAGTGTGGACACGAAGAAAAATACTTACAAAGTGGCTAAATCCTATGTCCTTCCGTACCAAGGGGCGAATTTATCAATTAGCGGTATCACATATTCTGTTGGAGCGGACAAGTTTATTGTCAGGTCTGGGAAGCGCTTTTTTATTGGGAATTTTAATGACCAAAAAGGACAATTTGAGTATGAGGCAACGTTTACATTAAATGATACGAAAGCGATTGTAAATCAATCAGTGGTGGATGTTTCTAAGTACATTCTTCAAGGTATTTCTTTCTACCAAGGAACATTATATGTACCATTATCTAAGCCAGACTCCAACGGCGGAGCTTCTAATGTGAGTGTCATTCTCACATACCCGTTAAATATCAATCAAATGCTGAAAGAGCAAAAGGAAACACCTGCAAAAGATTTTTCAAAAGAGTTGTTTACTAGAAAAGACCTTTCATTCCGAATTACGAGCAGTGCATTTACTCTTTTTGAAATAGAAGCTGTTGATTTCGATGACGGAACGTTATATTTTAATACAAATCGCGGGAAGAACGGCACACAAGAAGATATGATCGCGACGTTCAATGATTATAACTATTACAAGTGAATTGTATTCAAAAAGCCCCTCAACTTATGAGGGGCTTTTTCCATCCATCACCCATAATAATTATTCGCTTGAATAAAAAATTGGGATTGCATGTAGTTATATGTGATTTTCGAGAAGTCGAAGGGCTGGCCGTTTGTGAGATGAAAGACCGTCTCGACGCGGAGAGCGGGATCGTCTTGCTTAAGTCCGAGGTGCTTTGCTTCGGTTTCGTTTAGTTTGCCTACTTGTAAGTACATATCGGAGAAGCCGACTTTGAGTCCAAGCCCTTCACTGACGAATTTAAAAACAGAATCGGCAGCAATTTCTGTGTTGAGATAGGGAATGATGGTTTTTCGGTAATAGGATTCTTCTAAACATAACGTTTGTCCATTGATGTAACGAATGCGTTTTAGATAATAAACATCCTCTGCTTGTTCAATGTTCAAATTCAGTGCAGCTTCTTCGGACGGTTTGATGGTGTCTAGCATTAAAACCTCTGATGTCAGTTGAAATTCCTCTAAATCTTTTTTAAACCCTTGGTTGGATAAAAGGCTGATGTAGCCCTTACGGCGGTGTCTTCGAACAAAGATGCCGCTGCCCCTCACTTGATAGATAATTCCTTTTTTTTCGAGTAATTCTAACGATTTGATAATGGTACTTTTGCTCACAGCAAATTGGCTCATGAGTGTTTCGAGTACAGGGAGCTTATCCCCTTGCTGCATCTCATGGGTGACAATATATTTTTCAATATCGCTCGCAATTTGTTGATACTTTAACATGGCTATTCCTCTTTGTTTTCACGATTTATTGTCTTTGTATTATAGCACATACCAAATTTCCTTTGATATGCTATTTGAAATTATATATGTATTGATAAATTGTACCGGTATAATTATAATGTACGTATACTAGTAGTGATAAAGGGGGGTTTTATATGTCAAAAGTGAGGGATTATCAAAAGCTTGCAGAAGACATCTTAGAGGCAGTTGGCGGAGAAGAAAATGTGGTGAGTGCCGCAAGATGTGCCACGCGGCTGCGTTTGGTCTTGAAACGTTCGAATCCAAAGGCAAAGGAAGCAGTCAATGCAATGCCTGGTGTCATTACCGTGGTGGAAAACGGCGGTCAATTTCAGGTCGTCATCGGTCAGCATGTTGGTGAGGTATACGAACATTTTTCCAGCCTTGTTCAGCTACAGCCGTCTGATGATGATCAGGCAAATGAAAACAAGGGAACGGTGCTGAATCGTGTCATCGCGACCATGTCTGCTGTGTTTGCACCATTTGTGTATATTTTGGCAGCAGCTGGTATTTTACAAGGTGCACTTATCCTCATTAATTTATTATTTCCAAGCTTCTCGAAAACGGGAACGTATGAAGTCTTTAGCTTTATTTCCTGGGCGCCGTTTACGTTCTTGCCTATCTTTATTGCTATAACAGCTGCCAAGCATTTTAAAACGAATATGTACATTGCAGTAGCGTGTACAGCAGCGCTTGTCAGTCCGGCTTGGACGGAGATTGCTGGACGCGTGGCATCAGGGGAAGGCGTTACCTTTTTAGGCATAGCGCTATCTGAAACGGTTTATACGTCATCTGTTTTGCCGCCGCTATTCTTGGTATGGATCCTTTCATATGTAGAGAGATTTTTAAACAAACGCATTCACGAGGTGGTCAAACCGTTATTTGTCCCATTTATCTGTATGGTTGTCATGGTTCCGTTAACGATTCTATTAATTGGTCCTCTTTCGACAGCAGGTGCAAATGGGATTGCAAACGGATACAATTTCTTAGCAGAAAATGTACCAGCTTTAGCAGGTGCCATTATCGGAGGTTTCTGGCAAGTGCTTGTCATTTTCGGTGTTCACTGGGGCATCACACCAATGGTGCTCGCCAACTTTGAACAATATGGACGTGACTCCTTCCAGGCATATCAAACTATCGCTGTTATCGCTCAGGTCGGCGCAGTGTTAGGGGTTATTTTAAAAGCAAGAAACCGCGAAACACGAAAAGTCGGGGTTTCAGCGGGAATCACGGGTCTCTTTGGAATTACCGAGCCTGCGATTTATGGGGTCACCCTGCGTTTCAAGAAACCATTTATTTTCGGATGTATATCTGGAGCGATCGGTGCCATTGTTGCCAGCTTCTTTACGCCTTATTACTTTGCGTATGCAGGGTTGCCTGGGCCACTGACGATTGTAAACGGAATTAGTTCAGATTATCCAACATCGATCATCGGCATATTGATTGGTGTCGCAATTGCGCTGATCTTACCAGTTGTGCTCATTCAAATGTTTGGTTATGGGGAAGATACAGTGGAACAGACAGCCGGTGCAACATCTGATAAAGATCAAGTTGGAGAAAAAATGAATACTTCGATGAACAATGAAGAAACCATTCCTGCACCGCTTGCAGGGAAAGTGGTCCAGTTATCTGAAGTGCCGGATGCTGTATTTAGCTCGGGAGCGATGGGTAAAGGGTTTGCGATTGAACCAACAGAAAATAAGCTGTATGCACCGTTTGACGGCAGTGTCGTCATGCTTGCGCCGACAAAGCATGCGATTGGGCTGCGTTCGGAATTCGGTGTGGAGTTACTTGTTCATGTAGGAATTGATACGGTTTCACTAGATGGCTCAGCATTTACTCTTCATATCAAAGAAGGCAGCAAGGTGAAGAAGGGTGACTTGTTGATGACATTTGATCAAGAAGCCATTGAACGCAAAGGATTAAACACAATCACACCAGTTATCATCACCAATACACAAGCGTACGAAGATGTGATGGTAGAAGAACAATCAACATGTCAGCCAACGGATGTCATGATCACAATTGTGAAATAGGAGGAAAGAATAATGACTTTACCAAAAGATTTTCTATGGGGCGGCGCATTAGCTGCACATCAATTCGAAGGTGGATGGAACGAAGCAGGAAAAGGCCCAAGTGTTGTAGATGTGATGACAGCAGGTGCTCATGGAGTACCGAGACAAATAACTGAAACGATAGAAGAAGATAAATTTTATCCGAACCATGAAGCGATTGATTTCTATCATCGTTATAAGGAAGATATCGCAATGTTTGCGGAAATGGGTTTAAAATGCTTACGTACATCAATTGGCTGGAGCCGGATTTTCCCTAAGGGAGATGAAGCGGAACCGAATGAAGCAGGCTTACAATTCTATGATGATGTATTTGATGAACTGCTCAAGCATGGCATCGAGCCTGTGATTACGCTGTCTCACTTTGAGATGCCGCTCCATTTAGCAAGAGAGTACGGCGGGTTCCGCAGCCGAAAAGTCGCTGAGTATTTCGCGAAATTCGCAGAGGTGTGCTTCAATCGATACAAAGACAAGGTCACATATTGGATGACTTTTAATGAAATCAATAACAAAATGGATGTCAACAACCCACTATTCCTTTGGACAAATTCAGGGGTATCAGTCAAAGAAGGCGAAAATGCCAAAGAAGTCATGTATCAAGCAGGACACCATGAATTACTTGCAAGTGCATGGGCAGTAGCCAAAGGAAAAGAGATCAATCCTGATTTCCAAATTGGAGCGATGGTTTCTCACGTGCCAATCTATCCATATTCCTCAAATCCAGAGGATGTCATGCTTGCAGAGGAATATATGAGGCAGCGCTATTTCTTCCCAGATGTACAGGTTCGCGGCTACTATCCGAGCTATGCGCTAAAAGAATTCGAACGCGAAGGCTATCACATTCCATTTGAAGAAGGCGATGAAGAAAGCTTAAGAAAAGGAAAAGTGGATTATCTTGGCTTTAGCTACTACATGTCGACAACGGTTAAAAGTGATACTGTGTCTGATCACAACGGGGACATTGTCAACGGAGCCCTGCCGCACGGTGTAGATAACCCTTATATCAAATCAAGTGACTGGGGCTGGTCCATTGACCCGACGGGCTTAAGGTATACATTGAATCGTTTTTACGATCGCTATCAAATCCCGTTATTCATCGTAGAGAATGGATTTGGTGCAATAGATCAAGTGGAAGAAGACGGTTCTATTCACGATCCAGAAAGAATTCAATATCTCGCTTCTCATATCGAAGCACTGAAAAAAGCGATTGAATACGACGGTGTGGACCTTATTGGCTACACACCTTGGGGAATCATTGATATCGTGTCATTCACAACAGGTGAAATGAAAAAACGCTACGGCATGATCTATGTTGACCGCGACAACGAAGGAAACGGCTCAATGAAGCGACTTAAAAAAGATTCGTTTACTTGGTATCAAAACGTCATCGCAACGAATGGTGAAGAAGTGTAATAAAGGAAAATAGAAGCCCGGATGAGCGTGGTATATGCTTGTTCGGGTTTTTCTCTTTCTTTCGACAAAAATGGTGAGTGTATCCTTTTGTTCACAAGAAATAAGTCTTATAATTTAGTAAGAATATTTATGGGATGGAATAGGAGAGATCGTTAATGACGAAATGGTGGATGGTTCGTGCAGGTGACCAAAATGATTTAATTTCAATTTGGGAAAAGAAAGGTATTGCATCGATCGGGTGGCCGAAATTAGGTAATCCAAAACAATATCAAACAAAGCAAGAGATGAATGCTCGAGCTGATGTCATATTCGCCGAGAACAAACCTTTTACAAGGAGAAGCTGGGTTAGTCAGATATGGAGGTTCAGTAGAGAAATTAAAAAGGGAGATCGAATTATTACATATTTAAAAGAGAGTCGTGAATATCGAGTAGGTACTGTGACTGCTCCGCATTTTTTTGATGAAGCAGCTGGAGATATAATGTATCCAAATCACATTAAGGTGAATTGGGAGCCAATCGCCGTTAAACGAGATTCTCTCAGTCAACCAGCTAAGAACAGCCTCGGTTCTATATCAACTGTTTTTCGTGTAGATGATTGGGGGCAAGAGATTGAACATTTACTCAAGAACCCTACTTCTATTGCAGCATACGAAGATGAAACAGAAGAAGATGAAATTATTGAAGATTTAGTCAGCAAAGCAACTGTTATGATTGCAGATAAGGTAGATAAACTGGATCCGTGGCAGATGCAAGATCTAGTCGGGGGTTTACTGCAAGCTATGTCATACAATGTTCGCGTAAGCCCAAAAGGACCTGATGGTGGTGTTGATGTATTAGCTTATAAAGATGCATTTGGATTTGAAAAACCTATTATAAAAGTACAAGTTAAGCATCGACAAAACTCAGCCAGTTCCCCAGAAGTACAACAATTATTAGGGGCTAATCCCATGAATGCAAACAGTTTATTTGTTTCTACTGGTGGATTCACTTCTAATGCCAAAGCTGTTGCGAAGCATAATGAAGTTCATCTAGTAGATTTAGAAGAACTCGTAGACCTTATTGTACATTGGTATGAGCATATGCCAACTGAGACAAGATCTTTATTACCTTTGAAAAAAGTGTATGTACCTGAGTGATTTTTTATTGCCTACGCTTCAATAACGCCTGAATACAAAGGAAAAAGAGGATAATAACAATAAAATAGTTCATTGAGTTTTGAAAGACATTGATGTTCAAGGATAATTGTAGAAAAATCCAAAAACCGAATATCACCATAATTGCAGAAATGATACCTTTATACACATTGATTCTCCTTTCGATTTAGTTGGCATTATCTCATATCACTGAAGAGGTTGAACAGGGATTAATGTTTTAATAGGTTCTATCACATAGTTTGGAATAAAGGACCAATCAATAATTATAAATAGGACGAAGATAAGGCTAGACAGAGCAAAATGTATTGTCTAGCCTTTTTCTATTTCCTGGCTTTGTTGAGATAGAAAGTCTATTCCATTTTTATGTCATTTAGCCTATTTTTCCGTTTTGGAGGTCACGGTAAAATAGACTTTATGATCAATAATGGAGGGAGTGAATTCTTCTGGGGAAGATACTTGATGCAAAAGCACTAACAAGTGCCATGGACACAAGGGCAAAACATTATCAGGAACTCCGCGAACAAATGATAGATTTAAAAAGGCATTACAAGGTGTTGCCAATCTCGGTGATGATTTCACTGGGAAAGGTGCCGATAACATTAAAAACTTCTATAAAGAGCTGGCTGGAAATGTTGACATGTTTATCAGCTTCATTGATAAGCAAAAAGCCTTTCATGAAGGTGTTTCTGGGACACTGGATGATACAAACTTTGGCGGCGATACCTTTGTAGAAGAACACTTTTTAGACAACGCAGTACATATGGGCATCAAAAACGCGAAAAGCATTGTGAAGGATCAAAAAAAGGCACTCAAAACCATTTTTCAAGACATCGATGACCTCATTTCTCTAGAGGTATTTGATAGCCAAACCTTTGAAGAAAAAATAGAAGATGCTGAAGATGAACGAAAAAAAACGGTCAAAGAACTAAGAGAGCTTGATCAAAATTTAAAAGATGAATATGCTTTGTCAGAGACGGAACAGCAAGTTACAATGGCATTGTACGCTGAAATGATGAATGCGACAAATGACGGAAAAGCGATTTCGCCTATGAATTTTGATAAGAAAGCGTATCAAAATAGCGAAATCTACAAGGCAAAAAGTGATATTGAAAAGCAAACTTCTGAATATCTGAAAATCAAAAAAGAACAAGAAGAAGCCCGAAAGATTGTGAAGGAACAAGAAGCCCTCGCCAACCGTTCTTGGTATGAAAAAGTGCTCGATTATGGTGGAAATATTGTCAATGAACTAACGGGTGTGAATGATGCAAAACGTGCCGCAACAGGCGTTGATCCAATCACAGGCGAGGAGCTCACGGCAGGACAGAGAGTCGCGGCAGGCGGTATGGCAGCAGCAGGCTACATCCCTATCGTGGGTTGGGCAGGACGCATTTTCAAAGGCGGAAAGGCCGTCTATAAAACGACTCAAGTCACATCAGCTGCAGTCAGAGCAGTCGACATTTACAAGACATCACAAAAATCCTTTGACGCCCTGAAAACATCTCAAAAAGGATTATATGGCCTCACCGCCACCAACGGCTTCAGCGAAGCGATCACAGGCCGAGACATGTTTGGAAACAAGATCTCGAAAGAACAGCAGGAAGCGAGTATGAATGCAGCGTTGGGAATGCTTTTGCCGTTTGGGGCGAAAGGGTTTCATGGTAAAATGGGATTTAAGAGTGCTGATAGAGTTCAAACTGGTGGCAGGGAACTTTCAATAGATGCATATCTAAAACAACTTGATAAAGCAGAAGAAATGTATGAGTCTTTTAGAAAGACAAAAGCTGATATAAAGTCTATATCTAAGAATACTGGAATGCCCGAACACAGGATACAAAGAATAAAGGAGCATTTATTTATAAAAGAGCATATAAAAGAACATGGGGTTGGGCGTTTTGACTCAGATTATCAAATAGCACAAGCCTGGGATAGATTACAAAAAGGTACTTATAAAAAGAATGATATTGACTTGTTAAATCACGAACTTTTTGAATCAAAGTTTGAAGGGATATTCAAGACAGATTACAGGACCGCACATGATAAAACAGTTGAATCTGGGCGTCCATGGTATCCACCAAAGGAGGAATAAAATTGGCTTCGTATGTTTTGTTATTAAAGGAATATGAGGATGAAGAAACTGTAGTTTACAAATTTGGACCTAATGAAGAGGTAATGGGTAAGATAGAGTTAAGTAAAATAACTAGGAAGTTTAGAGAGTTAGAGAGCTTACCAGATCAAAATATTCCCAATGAGTTTTATTTTGATCGAGCGGCTCAAAGGTTAGCAGTATGCCTTGTAAGAGAAGGTGGCATATTTCCAGAAAAAACGGCTTTTGAATCTTAGTACCCACAAAAACCTTGAAGGATAGTATCCTTTCAAGGTTTTTTTATTAAGGAAAACAAAATTCATCTTGGTTGAAAAGATAATTAAATAAAAAAGATCGTACTTTATTTGATTGTGTGATACTTGAAAGGAGACATTTTAAAAGATCAAATATAAACGTAAAAATTTTGTTGGATTTAAAAAGAAAGGTAACTAGTATGAATAACAACAAAAAATCAAAAATCGAAACCTTAAAAAGAAAAAACAGAAGAAAACACTTAATAAGCGAATTAAGCTACATGACACTTCCAGAACACCCCTTTTTAGACATCGAGGAAAATCAATTGTTTTGTCAGAAGGGGTTTGCTTTCCTTTTAATCGAGAGTACATAAAATCCAAATACATGGAGAACACTATCAAGAGCATATTGAAAAGTCTGTACAAATGTTAAAGGAATGGGTCAGCCAGGTGAAAGTAACTCCTACACAAGCGCGATTCATGTGTTTTCGAGAGCATGAAATTGAAGCACTTGAAGTGAATGTGAACGAAGTCTTTATTCATTTAAATCGAATTCTTGAGCAAACAAAATTAGACATCACTTAAGGAGTGGAATGAACCACTCCTTTTTTCTATCGAAGGTGTCATACGCTTGATCGATGAATTCTCTTCAAATTTAAGCAATTCACTATCTTTACCTTTCGCATTCGTATAAAATAAGAGCAGTGAAAAATTGAAGAAATGCTTGATACATGAAGGGCGTGTAAGCTGTGAGCTGCATGACATGATGAGATGTATGAACGTGAAGGCTGCAAAGCTGTTCTTCCTCACATATGAGATCTTGTAAGCGTAACCATTATTTGTCACTTCATTGCGATGGTGTTGAGGGGTGTGTCAGGATGAGGAATCCGTATGTGAGAACGGCTTCTAGTCTGTATATTAATTATTTCTTATTAGGTATGGTCAATATTATTTTGGCTTCAAATATGCCATTTTTAATCAAACAGTTAGATACCAATAGTGCGGGAATTAGTTATATGATTTCGGCGCTTGGCATTGGCAGGGTGCTCACGTATGGTTTATCAGGCGTGCTGTCAGATCGTTTTGGGCGAAAGCCGGTCATTTTGGTTTCTGGTGTGCTGATGGCGGTGTTCCTCATCGGAATCCCATTGTCTCCGAATTATCAAATCGCGTTTGCGTTTGCGATTTTGGCAGGGGTCGCAAATTCGGCAATGGATGCAGGAACGTATCCTGCGTTAATGGAGGCTTTTCCGCAAAACTCGGGATCTGCGAATGTGATGGTGAAGGCCTTTATATCCATTGGGGCAACCATTTTGCCACTGGCGATTTTCTTTTTAGCAGAGCATGATTTGTTTTATGGAATGGCATTTTTTGTTCCTGCTCTGATCTATCTCGTGAATGTCTTGATGCTGTGGACCTTGCCGTTTCCGAATCATCGCAAGGTAGAGCAAGTCCAGGTAACGGAGCATGACGGACTTCCGCGCTTCTCGACAGAGCCTACATTTTGGAGAGAAGGGATCGCACTCATTGTGATCAGCTTTACGTCAAATGGACTGTATGCATTGCCGCAAATTTGGCTTCCTACGTACGGTGAGGCCATCTTGGGGATGACATCGGGCAGTGCTGTGAAACTGCTCAGTTACTATAGCATGGGCGGGCTGCTGTCTGTCGTGATGCTCGCGTTTCTTTTGCGCCGCTTTGTCCGGCCGGTCACTGTGCTGCTGATCTATCCAATCATTACACTTGTGTCCATTTGTGTGCTCTTGGTCGTGAAATCACCAGTCATAGGAACCGTCAATGCTTTTGTATTGGGATTTTCAACAGCAGGAGTTTTTCAGCTGACGTTAACTGTGATGGCTGAATTCTTCTGGAAAAACAAAGGAACGATGACTGGGATTATCTCGACAGCGGGCGGCGTGTCTGCTATCGTCATCCCGGTCGTAACAGGTTTAATTCAGAGTCACGCGTCCATTTTACAAATCTTTATGTTCGATGCAGTTGTGGCTGTTGCGGCCATTATCGGCGCACTGTATATCCTGTATCGATACCGTCAAATCATGATACATGATTAAAAAAAGACGACCTCCGCAGGAAGTCGTCTCAGGGCTATCACGCTGAAAGGGCTAAAATGATCATCATTTTAGCCCTTTGTCTTTTTTTGTTTTAGAAACGGTCATTTTCAAAAAGAATTTGTTTTACTTGATCAACTGGCATATCTTCACCAGTGAAGAGTTTGTAAGCAAGAGCACCTTGCCATAGCATCATTCCAAGACCGTTAATGGTTTTGGCGCCAGCTTCCTGTGCTTGTGCAAGAAGCTTTGTTTTTTGCGGGTTGTATACAACATCTGTCACGATCAAATCTTTACGCAGTACATCAAGTGTATCATCGATGATGCTGAGTTGATCTAGTGGTTTCATGCCAAGGCTTGTCCCATTTGCTAGGATCGCACTTTCTGCTACTTCACGGCGGAACGCGTCTTTGTCTTCAAGTGGGAAAATGTTTGCTTTGACACCGAAAGATTTCATTTCGTTGTTGATGTAATTTACATTTTCTTCTGCTTGAACAAAGTATTGATCATTACGAGCAAAAATACTAATTTCACGAATGCCGGACTGTGCAAGCTGAATCGCAATCGGAGTCGCAGCGCCGCCAGAGCCAACGAGAGTGACTTTCTTGCCGGCTAATTCAACGCCATGTTCAATCAAGTTTCTCACATATCCAAGACCATCTGTGTTGTAGCCGATGAGCTTACCATCTTTGTTCACAACAGTGTTACTTGCACGTGTATGTCTTGCAGAATCATCTAGTTCATCTAAGTAATCAAGTACTTTCATTTTGTGCGGCATAGAGACGTTAAATCCAGCTGCACCCATTGCTTTCAAACCGTTTACGGCTGCTTCTAGTCCTTCATCCCCTAAATCAAAGGCGAGGTAAGCATAGTTGATACCTGTTAGTGTATAGCCAAGGTTATGCATACGTGGTGAAAGACTGTGTCCGATTGGTGTAGCAAGAAGACCGACTAATTTTGTTTTTCCATCAATATTACGTTCATGTATGTTTGTCATAATTGACATCTCCTTTAATTATCTAAATAATTTTTTCATGCGTCCAAGAACAAAGACCGCTAGTAATACGCTAATAACCGCAATGATCATATCGAAAAATAACGTCATTTTAATATCGTACGTGCTGACCAATCCACTTGTAATGAGCGGCACGAGAATAAACGCTGAGCTTGCCGCAATGTTCACATAGGATGAAGCCGTTGCTTTGTTTGTCGGGAATAATTTCATCATAATACTCATCGCCAGCTGGAAGATTCCCGCTGTAAAGAGTCCTAAGAAGAAGGTGCTGACAATGACAATGCTGTACGTTTCGATTTGGAAAAGTGAAAGCATTGCAAGGAACGCCCCAATTGGATAAATGATCGCCACCATAATCGGTGAAATTAATTTATCTAAGACAACTGAAAGCAATAGAACAGATACCAGTGCACCAATACTAAAATAAGATAGAAGCTGTGTGGCTTGTTCTGTTCCAAGTCCGATTAATTTTAACCCGAGCTGCGGAAGCCATGTCTGCCATACGACAAACAATGCAGTCGATGTGAATCCCATAAGTACAACAGCTAAACCTTCGCCAAGCATTTTTGGTTCTTCCTTCAGCTGGTCCTGTACTGGAAGAGCGTCTTGTGAAGAAACTTGCTTATGGTTCGGGAATGGCATAAAGAGTAAGTAAATTCCTACAAGTAAATAAAGAAGTCCTAGTCCAAAGAACGCCCAGCCCCAGAAAATGTCATGTGCCACTAGGAACGCCAAGATAAATGGAAGAACAGTCGCCCCAATGGATACAGACGCTTTTACTAAAACAGAAGCCGAACTTGCTTTTTTCGGAAATGACTCTGACAAAGCAGGATAGGTTCCTGAATCAAGCAGTGAATTGGCAATACCTGCTGAAATCGCAAAGGTAAATGCCAGTGTATAACTTGTTGTCGTTGGAATACCGATTAAGAACAATAAGTAAAGAAAATTTCCTATAATAATGACAGGCTTACGTCCCCAGCTGTCAGCTAACCGGCCTGAGAAAAAGAGCGCAATTAGTTTACCAATTCCGATCGCCGATACAAGCAAGCTGATTTTCGGAATATCTACATGGTAGCGTTCAGATAAGCTGTCCATGTTTGAAGCTACAATAATATTGATCATGCCAAGCATGAAGTAATTCAAATACATGCCAAGTGACGATTTGATATAAGGATTTTTCATGTTCCCACTCCTATATTTGAAACCTTTTTAAGGTCAAATTCTTTGTATACCCTTTGTTATTGTTTCCTTAAAAATAAATAATATGAATCCCATCACAACACCCCTTATGTGATTGATGAAAAAATAATGAATATTCATCTGTTCTTCAATTAAGTACATCGTTCTACTAAAATGTAAAAAATAATAACAGCCTTGATTAGGAAGTGAAACTTCATGATTTGATCAGAATCGTAAAAAATCACTTTTAACTGTTTTTCAATAGAAATAACGATAGGATGAAATAGGTATAACGATATACTAAAAGAAGCAACGAGATAAATATACTCCTGTGTTTTAAATGTGTCAAGTTTATGACTTTGTGATTTAAAAAAAGAAAAATGAAACAAAGAAATAGTTGACTTGATCAATGAAAAAAGAGAATTGCTGCACACAATTCTCTTTTCATCATGAGGAAGAGGTTTCTCTAATATGAAGTTGAGGCTTTAAAATCAATCGCTGCAGCTCATCATCCTGTTCGTTCATTTTATGATATAAAAGGTTCGCTGCTTTTACCCCGATGGATCGGGGGAAGGAGGAAACAGTGGTGAGCGGTGGATGGTACATCTCCGCTTCGGGGACATTATCGAATCCAACCACATCAATATCTTCACCAGGCTGGATGCCCCGTGCTGAAAGTGCTTGAATGACGCCAAAAGCGAATAAGTCACTAAAACAAAAAATAGCTGTAGGTGGCTCAGGCTGATCCATCACTTGGGCAAGTGCTTCTTTCCCGCCTTCACGAGTAGGTTCTATATCAATAATAAGAGAATCATCAATCGTCACATTTTCTTCGTCATGGGCTCTTTTGAAACCTTTCATTCGCTCAATCCAAGTCGAAGAGGTCTTGATGCCCCCTAAGAAGGCGATGCGCCGATGTCCTTTTTGAAGAAGATGATGAACCGCCATCCAAGTACCTTGTTCATAATCAACACCGACATAATCACATTGCACATCTGATAATTCGCGATTTGCCAGTACTTTTGGGGTGCGAATTTGATTTAATTGCTTAACTGTTCGAGCAGAGCTTTTCGAAGCAGGGTTTAAAATAATCCCGCCCACTCGGTGCTCTACCATGGTGGAAATGAGCCGCTCCTGTTTATCGACACTGTCAAAGGTCGTACCAAGTAAAACAGTATAGTCCAGTGATTCAAGCGTGGTTTGTACGCCAATTAAAAACTCCGAAATAAAGGTGTTAGAAATATCCGTCACAATCACACCAACGATATTTGAGCTTTTTGACCGCATGTTGGCAGCAACGCGGTCGTATACGTATCCTAAATCCTCCATGGATTGCAGTACTTTGTTTCGAGTGGCTTCAGAGATTCTAGGATTATTTCGAACAACGAGTGATGCCGTTGAAGTCGAGACACCGGCATGCTTGGCGACTTCCTGTAATGTGACACGCTGTTTGTTCATTTTTTTCATTTATCTTCACCAACTTCAATGGATTGCCTAACTTTGTTCATCATCAAGAGGGATTTCTCTATCAGACGAGCCGAACATCTGTTGATTTATTATACATGAATCAGGGGGGATTGATGAAGTGAAGACATATGAGTAACGCTGTAAATCATAAAAGATTACCATTGACAGCTTTCTGATTGAGGCGTAAAATATAAAATTATTCAGAAATAGCAACATTTTAATTAAATAACGAAGGCTATGAATGCTGTGGGTCACACTATAGCAGGAGCAGCTTCTGGAGAGACCGCATATATGTGCGGCGCCGAAGGGTTCACAATCTCAGGCAAAAGGACAGAAGAGTACGAAATATTGTATTTGTGATGCATGGATGATGCCGTGTATGACTTTTCTCTATTTTGCTATTCTTTTATGACCGTGAGATTGGAGCGCATCCAATCTCTTTTTTTATGGACTTTTTTAAAGGGTTCATTATTTTAGTATAAGATCGTGTCGTAGGAGGGTGTTAGCATTGGCACAACAAGAATTAAAACGAGATTTATCAAACCGTCATGTGCAATTGATTGCCATTGGCGGAACCATTGGAACCGGGCTGTTTTTAGGATCTGGAAAAGCTATTCAATTGGCAGGTCCTTCAATCATTTTTGCTTATTTAATTGTCGGGATGGCCATCTTTTTTGTCATGAGGGCACTCGGAGAATTGCTTTTATCGAAGGCAGGCTATCAGTCATTAACCGATATTGCAGAGGACTATCTCGGCCCGTGGGCTTCCTTTGTGACAGGGTGGACCTATTGGTTTTGCTGGATTATGACAGCGATGGCGGATGTCATTGCGGTCGGTGTGTACGTGCAGTATTGGTTTGACATCCCGCAGTGGATTCCTGCCATCATTTGTTTGTTGATTTTACTAGGATTGAATCTATTAACGGTGAAGCTTTTCGGAGAAATGGAATTTTGGTTTGCACTCATTAAAGTGATTACAATTCTATTATTGATCGGGGTTGGAATTGTTCTTTTAATCATTGGTTTTCAAACAGATGCCGGACCGGTGACGATAACGAATTTATGGTCTCATGGCGGGTTATTCCCGAATGGTGTCACGGGCTTCTTGCTGTCATTTCAGATGGTAATTTTTGCGTATGTGGGAGTTGAACTGGTCGGTGTGTCCGCAGCAGAAACAGCCAATCCGCAAAAAAATATTCCTTCTGCGATTAATAAGATTCCATTAAGAATTCTATTTTTCTATGTGGGTGCGATCTTTGTCTTACTATGTATCAACCCATGGACTGAACTCAGCGCATCAGAAAGTCCTTTTGTGAAAACCTTTGGACTCATTGGGATACCAGTAGCGGCGGGGCTCATTAATTTTGTTGTGTTGACATCTGCGGCATCAGCTTGTAATAGCGGCATGTTCTCGACAAGCCGCATTCTGTATAATCTCAGTCATCAAAAGCAGGGGCCAGATTCCTTTGGACGTTTGAACAAGCACGCTGTCCCAAGCAATGCACTATTCGTTTCAACGATTGTGGTATCGGTCGGTGCCCTTTTAAGCAAGCTGATACCCGAACAAGCCTTTGGTATTGTGACCACGATCAGTGCCATTTGTTTCATTTGGGTATGGAGTATTATTTTAATTTGTCATTTGAAATATAAAAAAACAAAGCCTGAACTGCATGCAGCATCTACCTTTAAAGCACCGTTCACACCTTTTGTGAACATTTGTGTTCTTGCGCTCTTTGCAGCCATTCTCGTAATCATGCTCTTCGCAGATGCAACACGTCCTGCGCTGTTATTGACACCCGTATGGTTTGGTTTCTTATTTTTGATTTATGCACGAAAGAAACGCCGTGCGTCATAATGAACGGAAAAAGCACAGCCTTTGCATTAGGCTGTGCTTTTGTTCATTTAACGATTTCTAATCCTGAACATATAATTTGCATTCAAAATAATTAAAACAAGTCCAATCACCATGATCGAGAAAAGCTGAGAGTGATTAGCGCCAAGTGAGTACACAATCAAAATAAACATGGCACCGGTCAATAAGATGTTCATCATTTGATAAGTGTGAAAAAGTCCGCCAAGCATCACATGCTTTTCCCCTTCGTCTGAAATGGCGAGCAGCTTTTTGCTGTAATCTTTGTCAGATGGGCTTGGCAGGTTGCGATTAGGGTAGACAAGCTTTAGAACAGATATCGCTATATATGAACTGATAATGGAGACGATAAATAAAGCAGCATTGACGAGAATCAACCAAATGGGCTGCTCGGTGACGATCGCAATACCGATGGCAACAATGGAAAAAATGGTACTTACCGTATTGGCTAAAGTCAAATCAGTAAAGGTCCGATACTGAACTGCTTCCAGTTCATCCTCCTCATCTCCAGAGACCGAAAGAGACACTCTTTTTTTCATACGTGAAATCCCTGAAAAACAATAAATAATCAATAAAAGCGTCAATCCACTGATGACAAGAGTCGCTTCAAATGCAATATCAAGAAGTGTCATCTCAAATTCGGCTGCCAGCAGACAGTAAGCACCGAGAAAGCCAAGGAGAGCACCTAAGAGCATTTTGTAAACAGTTTTCATGAGAGTTCATCCTCCTCGAATAGAAAAATACGTTCAATGGGTTCCTGAAAAATTCGTGAAAGCTTAACAGCGAGCAAGAGTGACGGCATTAATTCATCTCGTTCCATTAAACTGATGGTCTGACGAGAGACCTTTGCACGCTTTGCGAGCTCAGTTTGGTTTAAACCATCACGCGCACGAAGCTCTTTTAACCGATTTTTCATTCTGTCACCTCAATTTTGATTGAAATCTTTCCTTGATTGTAAAGTATTATACTCATTTTGACAAGTAAAGTTGTCAAAATGATAAAAATAATTGTCAGAAAGATCATCTTTATTGAAAAGGTGAACCATGATACGCTAAAGAAAAGAGAAACAGAAAACAGGTGATGTCCGTGTTCATTGATCAATTAAAAAATGACTTGCATCAATCACAACCGTTGTTCATTGGAGAAGAGACAGCGTTCAAAGCAGCAGTCCTTATCCCTTTGGTGCAAGTAAATGGAGAATGGCATATATTATTTGAGGTACGATCGCTGACCATGAGAAAACAGCCGGGTGATATTAGCTTTCCTGGGGGCAAGCTTGACGGCAGCGAAACAGCACAGGAGGCTGCACTGAGAGAAACACATGAAGAGCTGGGCATTCCGCCAGAATCGGTCGAGATTCTTGGACAGCTCAGTCCTTATATCGCTTCTCCATCCTTCGTGGTATACCCATACGTCGGTATCATTGATGAGCAAAAAGTGAAACACTCCTTTAATCAAGAAGAAGTAGAGGAGACCTTTACTGTGCCTCTATCATGGCTCAGCCAATATGAGCCGTACTTACATCATGTATCCGTTCAGCCAACACCAGGAGAGGACTTTCCTTATGAAAAAATCATGAATGGTGAAAAATACAGCTGGGGAAGCCGTTCGATTGAGGAATGGTTTTATGATTACGAAAACTACACCATTTGGGGATTAACAGCCCGCATATTAAAGCATTTTGTGACCGTTACAAAAAGAAATTCCTAGAGAATCGCTCTCTAGGAATTTGTTGTATTCAGACGGTCCTTCGCTGTTTGTTGTCCTTTACTTATTGAAATAGGGGATTTCGCTTGGCTCAGTCCGTAGGAAGGCATGTTCACGTAGATGGATTCATACGAGCCAGCTTGAATTTGGTACGTTTCATGATAAATTCCGACCGCGTCATTATTTCGTGTTCTTTGGTTAAATTCTTTCCAAGCAGCCAAATGCTTCTCCATCTTGGCATAGGCAAGGAGGTCATCAGTTGATTTCCAATATTGAATCATCGCTGTCGTGCGTAATCCAAAGTAATTCTCAGTCCCAAGAAAGCCAAGCTCATCTTGATGGGTATACAGCTCCTTGATCATACCAGGCATCGCCATGAACACAGGCAGCCATTGATGAATGGCCCAGCGTTTGTTGATCCTCATTCCGATGATGAACACAACAATCGAATCAGAATTGTCCGTTGTAAATCTGCCAGCACGTATGTCTTTTTTCATTCATTTACCCTTCCTTCTTCATCGAATGGATTGTTTCCACGCACCAATCAATTCCTGCTTGAGCCACTCTTTTTCCATAATCTAAAGTAAACAGCCAGTACTTCGCATCCGCTTCATCTGGATACAGCTCTTGAATGTTTTGTTCAATCGCAACATATGTCTCATAACGAATACGGAGCTGCCTCTCATAATCCTGTAAAAGCACCAATTTTTTCTCAAACGAAAGATATTGACCGAAGAATAACTTTAATAACACCTCATTACGCTCTGTTGGTAACTGGTCGAGCGGCTGCGCCAGCCACGCTCTTAACGTATCCAATCCTTTTTCAGTCAAATGATATTCCCGCTTGTCTGAGCGGCCAGAAGCAGCAGCAGGTGAAACTTCCGCAAGGCCTTCCTCGACTATTAACTTTAAAGCTGGATAAATTTGACCATAACTGATTTTCCAAAAATGATGCAGGCTTCTATCAATTAATTGCTTCACTTCATACCCTGACTTACAATCAGTCGTTAAAATACCTAAAATCGCATACGTCGTATCATTGTATTTTTTCATATCAGCACACCTATCTAAAAGATATATCATTTAGATATATAATAAATGATATAGAGTGGCAGATACAAGGGGTTGTTGAAAAATAAATTTGATAAAGGGGGTGGTAATTTACCTGATTTTGTTAATCGGGAAGATGGACCATTCATATATATGGATGATTATTCATCAGATCATATATTGGAGGGGTACGTATGAGTAAATCGAAAATATGGATTGTGACTGTCCTGACGGTATTAATCGTTGGTGCAGTCAGCTGGTCAGCCTATCAAGCAATCGGAAAAAAGAGTGCATTGAATCAATCCTACGCCTTTGCGCATAAGACAAAAGAGGGTGTGAATTGGTTTAAGGTAACGGAGAGAAAAGGGAAAGTAACCGGTCACTTGAATGAAACCATCTTAGAAGAAAGTCCGGAAATGCATTTTGATCCGAATTTATTTAAACATAAATATCAATTAACTGGAAAAGTAATTGAAAACGGTTACGAATTCCAAGTGAAGCGAGGAAAAGATCCGGTGATGTATGAAGTACATGTTGCTGGAAAAGATTTTTCTGTGAAAAAACAAGGTGAAAACAAAAGCATCACATACAAAGCAGTTGATCAAAAAAAATTAAATACGTATCAAAAAGCCATTCAAGATCGATATGATGAGTTAATTGATGACTCAGAAACTAGATTTTATGATTATTTAAGAGACTACATCAAGAAAGTAACAGGCGCTTATGGTTATCTGTATACTGCGGAGGATGGTTCATACCAACTATTTCTACAAGTAAAGCACATGCATATTGAGTCTGAATGGTCAGGGGCCTTTCTAATGAGAACAGTTCCAGGGGATGGTGGTGAACCTTATAAAGAGACGAAACATAAAGCCGGTGGTGTTTCTGATGGAATCATGTTTGATATCAGTACCTATCCTCAAATCGAAGAGCACAAAACTGGTATTATCGTAGGTTCAACGAATCGAGGTGCAAAATCAATAAAACTTCCTCTGAAAATAGCAGGCGGTATCGTAGAATTTAAACCAGTCTCGAAGCAGGAATATCAAAAACAATCTGAAGCATTTAAAAAGCAGGCGGAAGAAAAGAAAAAATAGATCGTGTTGGTTCAAGTGAATAGGGATTGGTTATCGTAAAGTATTTATCTGAATTTTATAATAAATATTAGATTAATAAGGATTTAGTTGAATATATAGTAAAATATCGGCATTGTCGATTTCCCAAAACTTATATTAGAGGAGGTACGTATGAGCAAATTGAAAATGTGGGTCGTGTCTATCCTGGCAGTACTCATCTTGGGTGGAGGCGGCTGGACAGCATATCAAGCCATCGCACAAAAAAATTCATTGAATCATTCCTATGCATTTGCGTATAAAACTAAGGATAGACTGAGCTGGTTAGAGGTATCTGAGAATAAAGGGAAGGTAACGGGGCATTTGAACGAAAAGTATGTAGAAGAAGTGTGGTGGGATCCCAAAATATACAAAAAACAATATGCAGTATCTGGGGATTCAAAGGGAAACGGTTATGAATTGCGAGTCAAACAAGGCAAAGAAACAATCATATACGATGTTAAAATTTCAGGGAAAGACCTTTCTGTGAAAAAACAAGGTGATAAGAAAAGTATGATATATAAAGCAATCAATCGAAAAAAGCTAGATTCGTATCACAAAAAGATTCAAGATCGATATCAATATCTATTTGATACGTCAGAAACTAGATATTATGATAATATGAGGCATTTCAGAGATAAAGTGGCGAAAGTATATGGTTTTCTATATACGGCAGAGGACAAACAACTATTTTTACAAGTGGAAAGCATGCATATTGAGATTGGATGGAACGGCTCTTTTCTAATAACAACTGTTTCTGAAGAAGGTTGTAAGCCTTATAAAGAAATGAAATTAGAAGTCGGAGGCTTTACTGATGGGGGAGAAATTTTCGAAATGAGCTATGATCCTATAATTGAACAAGGTGTCATTATAGGTTCGACTGATCGAGATGCAAAATCAATAAAACTGCCAATTAAAAAGACAAACGGTACAGTAGAGTTAAAAGCCTTCACGAGAAAGGAATATAAAAAAATCCCTAAACCATATATAATGACAGGCGATTCAGTAGAGTTAAAAGCTGTCACGAAAGAGGAATATCAAAAACAAGCGAAAGCATTTAAAAAGAAGGCAGAAGAAAAGAAAAAATAGATGATTTTAAACCAGATGGGTCATTTTAAACTTATCTGGTTTTTTAGATGTAAATAGTTTTGATGAATGATAAAAGGATATTTATTGTATGGAGCTTACTTCAACAATGAAAGAAGAGTAATTTGGGTATATAGACCTTAATAATTTTTAGAAAAATAAATGTTGACGCTTTCATATAATCAATATATACTAAAAACAAATCCAATATGAATAAATTAGACATGTGACTGGTCATGCAGGCAGGATCTAAAAACGATGAATTTCTTTAATTTGTCGTTTTAGGTCCTTTTTTTATTGCCAAAATATAGGTCTCATGTATGAGAAAAGGGGGAGAAAAAATGGATTACACACAAGTTGCCAAAGACGTTTTACAGCATGTAGGCGGCAAAGAAAACATTGCGCACCTTGAGCACTGTTCAACAAGACTTCGCTTTACACTAATCGATCAGAAAAAAGCAGATGTACCAGCACTAGAAAAAACACCAGGTGTTATAGCTGTCAGAATGTCAGGACAATGCCAAGTAGTGATTGGGAATGACGTCATTGAAGTGTATCAAAAGGTAACAAGTTTAATAGGCAGCAGCTCATCAAGCCAAGACGTGCCATCCAATCAGCCAAAAGAAAAAAGAAAAGCAGGAACAGTTCTGTTAGATTTCATTGTCGGTGTCTTCCAGCCTCTTGTACCAGCTATCGCAGGCGGAGGAATTTTAAAATCATTTCTTCTCCTTTTCTCTTTATTAGGCTGGATGGATGCAAAAGGCCAAACCTATCAAATATTAAATATGGTAGGGGACGCACCACTTTACTTTCTGCCATTACTAGTTGCTGTAACGACGGCGAATAAACTAAAAGTAAACCCACTGGTCGCACTATCAGCAGTTGGTGCGCTCCTTCTGCCGAACATGACGGCGATGCTTACAGAAGGTGCACAACTACTGTCATTCGATGTAAAAAATATAGCTTATGCGTATCAAGTGTTTCCGGCCATCCTTTCTGTATTGCTTTACGCGCAAATGGAAAAATTCTTTACGCGGTTTTCACCAAAACCAATTCGAATTTTCTTTGTCCCAATGATGTCATTGGTCATTACTGTACCAGTTACGTTACTTCTGTTAGGACCGATTGGTTTTACAGCAGGGCAAGGTTTTTCATCTATTATTCTTGCGATGTTTAATACGGTAGGCTGGGTAGCTGTCGCAATTTTAGCAGCGGTCCTCCCATTCATGGTTGCATCAGGCATGCACAAAGCAATGGTCCCTTATGCAGTCACAACGATGGGAACCCTTGGGAAAGAAGCACTTTATTTACCGGCATCACTTGCGCATAATATTGCGGAAAGTGGAGCGTGTTTTGCTGTGGCACTTCGAACAAAAGACAAGGTACTCAGATCAACAGCTATTTCGGCAGGAATTTCGGCCTTTTTTGGTATCACAGAGCCGGCGTTATACGGTGTAACACTTCAAAATAAGCGAGTCCTTGGAAGTGTTATGATTGGTTCGTTTGTTGGCGGAATTTTCATTGGTTTAGTTGGTATACAAGCCTTTGTGCTTGTTGGCCCTGGATTAGCAAGCATGTCGATGTTTATATCAGATGAACTCCCGCGAAATCTGATGTTTGCTATCATTGGAGCAGTCATTTCGTTTATTGTCGCTTTTATCGCTGCTTTTGTATTAGGTAAAGATCGAACAGTAGAAGAAAAGACAAAGGACCAAGCTGGATTTGCTGAACAAATTGGAGCAGGAGAAACTTTCAAAAGCCCTGTAATTGGTCAAATGATCTCTCTATCTGAAGTAAAAGATGATATTTTTTCTTCAAAGGTCATGGGAGACGGAATTGCCATTGTACCATCAAAAGGAGCACTTTATGCACCAGTAGATGGTGAGGTGACCTTGCTGTTCGAAACAAACCATGCACTTGGTATGAAAACGGACCAAGGGGTTGAAGTATTATTCCACATCGGCATTGACACCGTTCAGTTGGAAGGACAGTATTTCTATCCAAAAGTGCAGGCAGGAGATCGTGTTCAAGCAGGAGATTTATTGATTGAATTTGATTTAGAAAAAATCATGGAAGCAGGATATGATCCAGTAACACTTGCTGTAATCACAAATACAGACCAATATGATATTAAGGTACAGCCATTACAAGAGGTCAATCGTCAAGATACATTGATGGTTGTCACACAATTAGGAGGCTAATCATATGACAAAAATCAAAGGTTTTCCAAAAGGATTCTTATGGGGCGGTGCCATTGCTGCTAACCAGGCAGAAGGCGCCTGGAATATAGATGGAAAGGGACCGTCTGTTGCAGATATTGCAATGTACCGTTCCAACTTGAGTGTAGAAGATTATGAAGGTCATCTTGCTGTTACTTCTGAAAATATAGACCGTGCGATCAAAGATCCAGACGATAAAAAATACCCAAAACGAAGAGGTGTTGATTTCTATCATCACTATAAAGAGGATTTGGCTCTCTTTGCTGAAATGGGATTTAAAACACTTCGGATTTCAATTGCGTGGAGTCGTATCTTCCCTACTGGAGAAGAAGCTGAACCGAATGAAAAAGGGCTGCAATTTTATGATCGTGTATTTGCAGAAATGAAAAAACACAACATAGAACCGATCGTGACTCTCTCTCATTATGAAATGCCTTTAGCGCTTAGTGTGAAATATAACGGCTGGGTTGAAAGAAAAGTCGTTGATCTCTTTGTGAAGTTCGCCAATGTTTGTTTCGAACGTTATCAACATGATGTGAAATATTGGCTCACCTTTAATGAAATTGATAGTATTCACCGCCACTCTTTCATTACAGCGGGAATTATTCCTGATCGCTGCCCAGAAGGAAAAGTAGAAGAGACGGTGTACCAAGCACTTCATCATCAATTTGTCGCATCCGCTCTCGTAACAGCAGATTGCCATCGTATCATCCCAGGCAGCCAGGTAGGATGTATGCTGACAAAATTGACAACGTATCCGCATACGTGTCACCCGAATGATGTGGAACAAGCTTTGAAACAAAACTTAGAAAACTATTTCTATGCAGATGTTCAGGTGTTTGGCGAGTATCCGCCACTGATCAAGCGCATGCTTGAGAGAAAAGATATTCATATTCAAATGGAAGCAGATGACCTTACCATTTTAAAAGAAAACACAGTAGATTTTATCTCATTTAGCTACTATATGTCTTTAACGGAATCAGCCCAAGAAGGTTTAGAAGAGACAGAAGGGAACACAATTCGTGGGGTCAAAAACCCTTACCTTCCTTCAACTGACTGGGGCTGGCAAATTGATCCGGTTGGTCTGAAAATTTCTTTGATCGAATTGTACGATCGCTATCAAAAACCTCTTATCATTGTCGAGAACGGCATGGGTGCAAAGGACGTAGTTGAAAGTGATGGCTCTATCCATGACGACTATCGTATTAACTATTTTAAAGAGCATTTCCGTCAAATGAGAGAAGCGATTGAAGAAGGCGTCGATCTCTTTGGATATACGAGCTGGGGCTCGATTGATATTATTAGTGCAGGTACATCACAAATGTCAAAACGCTATGGCTTCATTCACGTCGATCAAGATGATGACGGGAACGGGACATTAAAACGATCTCGAAAAGATTCATTTTATTGGTACCAAAAAGTCATTGAGACAAATGGTGAATCGCTTGATTGAACACCACAATCATGAAAACAGGTGATGACGATGTTTAAAATCAAAAAAGTTTTAAACTCGAGTGTGGTCCTGGCTGAAGATCAGAACCAACAGGAGATGGTATTGTTCGGCCGAGGAATTGGCTATGGACAGAAACCAGGTCAAATGATAGAAGAGAAAAAAGCGGACCAAGTCTTTATGTCAGTTGATAACATGAAAGCAAAAGAATTTCTTCAACTGTTAGATTCAATGCCTCAGGAGTTTATCGATTTAACTCAGCACATCGTCCAATATGCAGAAAAACGTTTAAACTCAACTTTAAATTCAGGTGTTTATTTTACCTTAATGGATCATTTGAATTTTGCAGTCGAACGTCATAAAAAGAATATTAATATTACGAATCGCGTGTATTGGGAAATCAAAAACTACTATACGGAAGAATTTGAAGTAGGGAATTACGCACTTGGGTTAGTCAATGACACATTGGGTGTACAATTACCAAAAGAAGAAGCTGCTAATATCGCCTTTCACTTAATTAATGCATTAGGTGAAAAATCCGATTCGAAAGATGGTATGAAATATGCCAAGATGATCGGGAGTATTGTCAATCTTGTACGCTATACGTTGAATATGAAAATGGATCAAGAGAATATTCATTACAGCCGGTTCATTACACATGTGAAATTCTTTGTAGAAAGACTTTATGCTGATAAATTATTATCAGATCAAGAAAATGAGTTATTTGAACAAATTGCACACTTGTATCCTCAAGCGATGGATGTTGCATTTAAGATCAAAGACTATATTAAACAGGTGCATAGTATCGTCATTCCTAATGATGAGCTTACTTATCTTGCGGTACATATACACCGCCTCATATCTTATCAGCAACTAAAATAAATGTGGAACCACTTGCCTTGATGAGGCGAGTGGTTCTTTGTATGACCAATGTTTATATTAAGTTCCGATTGGTCGTTCTGTTGTACCAGGATTTTCATCATTTAATGAATTGAAAGCCCCTGTTTGTCCTAAAACAACGATGGTCAAAGTGATAATTAATAAAATCATTTTTTTCATTAGAATTCCCCCAGTCAATGATAGGATGTTTCATGCGATCAGCTTCCTTTAAAAAGAGATAGGCTTGATGAATTGCTCCCAGCTCTTCAAAGTGTTTTGCAGCTAATGCACTTAATTCACAGGCTCCTTCAGCATCTTTTAATTTTTTAAGAATGCTGATTTCATCGAAACAGGCTTGAGCTTTTTGAGCCATATCTTCAGTGAAATATAGATGGTAAAGCAAATTCATTTTTGCTGTATAGATGGGGCATTTCTCTGATTCATGTTTTTGGTTCACCAATTCGAAGTAATAGAGAGCTTGTGTCCTTTCATCGATAGAAAGCAGCTCTTTCATTAACATGTACATGGAGTGATGAAAGTAACATGAAGAGAGATAGTCTTCATCACTAAGAGCCTTTTCTAGGGCATCGATACATTTTTTCGATTCGCCAGCTTCGGCGTACAAAATGCTGATATTATGATAAAGCTGTGATGTTAGAAAATGATCGTTGAGACTATCTGCGATGTATAATGCTTTTTTGTAGTAGTCTTCTGCTCTTATAAAGTCACCAATGTCCATATAATTAGCAGCGGCGATGACAAAGGCTGCAGCTAGTCTTCTCTCATATCCTTCATGACTTTTGAAAATATCAATAGCATTCTGAATATAGTGTAGAGAAATCAGGCTTTGACGAAGCAGCATATATAAGTTGGCGATTTTCGTATGGAATTCTGCTACTTCTATTTCATCAGGAATGTGTTGTAGTTTTTTCTCGGCAATTTTAAACAGTCCAATGGCTGATGCATAGTCTCTTTTATATGAAGCGTAAAGGGCTTTGTATAGGTAAAAATAGTATTCAATTAAGTCGTTTGTTTTAGAGGGGCAATCTGGCTCTGTCTGTTCCTTCAGTTTTGTACCTCTCCGTTCATATAACATGAGTTTATACTTGCCTTCTAGCAATGAGTAATAGGTCAAGACCTCCTGATTTTCTTCCATTTTTTGAAGTAATCCCTTTACTTCTGTATACATTGCTTTTGCACTGTGTACATCATGCTTGCGGATTGCAATTCTCCAATCATTTAAACGATTCCCCACCTGTTCAGCAGAAATGATATCCATGGAAATTTCACCTCTTTAAGTTCCTTTCACCTGTTTCATAAAAAACGATATCACAATTTTTGGTAAAATATAATCGTTTCGGTGAGGTGATTGACAAGAGGTAATAAAAAGGACCTAAGGTCATGTGATGTACGATATTGTAAGGGGAATTGCTTGTTAGTACAAATGAATAAAATCTCTTTTTGGAAGTCTAAAAAAGGGAAATATACAATGGATTTTATGATAATGAATGAAAATATCACTCGTATATTTGGAATAAAGCATTTTTAGCTATTTCAGAGGGAAAATGGAAGGTCGATCTATGAAAGAAAATCAGGTATGATGTTGCTAGATCATGAGATAAGAAAATGATAGAAGCAGACAAAGATAGTACCAAACTCAAACTCTAACTCTAACCTTTTAGGAAGGGTGTTGAAATGAAAAAAAGATTTCAAAGCTTAAACAGACAAATCACAGTCATTATCATGACTCTGTTACTTGTTTTAGTGACTCTTTATATGTCAAAGAGATACTTTTATAGCAAAGAAATTGAGCTGCTGACAGAATCTTGTCAACAAGCTGGCGGCAAAATCATCTTAGAAACAAATAGTTTGTCTATGGATTACTCGTTTGAGTGCCAGAAAAAGTAGAACAGGCAGTTTCCTGCCTTGTTTTTACTCAAATTAAAAACCCAAATCTTGCAGCCATTGACTTAATCTCAATTCTCGATTCTCGGCAGTTGAGTGATCATATCTTCCTAGTTGTAAACTGGCTACAATTTCTCCGTCATTCATAAACATGATTCTTTCAGAACGAAGAGCTACCTTAGGGTCATGTGTGACAAGCAGCAGTGTTGCTCCCTCAGAGTGGACTCTTGAAAAAATATTCATCACTTCCTTCGTTGTACTGGAATTAAGAGCACCTGTTGGTTCATCAGCGAAAAGTATGTCTGGTTCATTCATGAGCGCTCGGCAGATAGCGGCTCTTTGAAGCTGTCCTCCTGATACTTCTGTCAAATATCTATTTGCCAAATGATCAATATCAAGTTCTTCCATTAAATATTGTGCTCGTTCATTCAATTCTTGTCTTGGCTTTTTCTTTGCTAAATAAGCTGCTGCAATGATGTTGTCAAATAGATTAAGATTTTTTAGTAAGTGGCTGTGCTGAAAGACAAACCCCATCTCTGTTAAGCGCAGAGCAGTTAACTGTTTGTCATTCATTTCTGATAGTGATCGGCCTTTATATTTGATCTCTCCTGTTGAAGCTGTTTCTATGCCGCTAAGCTGATAAAGTAATGATGTTTTCCCACATCCAGAAGGTCCCATAATGGTCACGAATTCCCCACGCTTTATCGATAAGTGAATATCCTTAAGAATGGTTTGTTTTTGTCCTTTTAATGAATTGATATGCAAAGACAATCGCTTCGTTTCAATCAAGTGTTCCATGTGAAACATCTCCTTATAAAAGTGTTTGCCTTGTCGTTGGACTAGAAAAAAACGTCTTCGATAACCAGGCGATCAAAGCTAAATTGACAATAAATAGTGTGAGTGGATACACAAACGACACCCATTGTGGTGACAGCCACTGAAGGCTCGACGCCCCTAATGATGCTCCACCGACACTCATTAAAGCAGGACCAATGGTATTGACTGCGATTGTTCCAATAAAGGCGCCAAAAGAGAGAACAACGATAAAACTTGTTATATATTGTTTTGTTATATCTGTTATAGAAAATCCAATTGTTCTTAACATGTGGTTTCGGCTCGAATCTTTCGCCTTTAACATGTGCAGAAACATGAATAGCATTAAGCTGGCGGTTCCAAAGGCAGCTAATGCAGCAAAAAATGCAATGACTTTTACAATAGCTGCTGTGCTGCCGATCGTTTGATGAACGTATTCTTTCATATCTGTCACTTTTGCAGGAGATACCTTTTTTTCAAATATTGTCTTTTTCTCTGCGATATTTACTCCTGGCTTTAGTTGGATTTGAATGGTTTGCCAAAGAGCTTTTTGAGGAAATGGCTGTGATATTGCTTTTGCTGTTTTGCCTCCATTGGTCACGTCCTGATAAATACCTGTCACCGTTCTTTGGATTTCATGCCCATTAGTTACGAGAGTGATTCTTTCTCCTATCTTTTTCTGAAGTGAATCTGCATTTAATACGGATAAAGCAATTTCTTCATTCTTTAAAGGCTGTCGTCCTTGTAAATAGTTGAGGGGAAATGCTGAGAGCTCACCTGTTTCTAAGTAGAGCGTTTCTAATGTGTTCTCCTTTGATTTCACCTGAAGAGAAGTCGTTTCATAGATGGCTGCTGTTTTTATGCTTTGATCTTCACGAATCATTGATTCTATTTCGTTTGTATTTTTCGCTAGATGATTTCCTTGGCGTATATCCATTCGAAGGTCACTTTTACCAGAGCCAAGGTATGTGATGAAATACGGTGATTGTAAGGTATGCCATAGCTGAATAGGCATGAGCATTAAAAATGTACAGAGTGCAATAATACAAGAAATCGTTGTGTACAACTTCTTTCGTGATATTAGGTCTTTTAAACCAAGCCAAATATTGACGGGTATGAACCTGCTTTTCTTGAGGTGCATAGGTATTCTTTTCTTTTGACCCGGTGGATTGATAACGCCTTGAAGTGCTTGAGCAGCTGATATTTGACCAAACTTTCTTAGGACAGCATAGCTGCAAGAGATGACGATCATTGCCGTCGCAATAGAAACAAAAAGCGGGATTAACCAATGAGCAAAAGAAGGCTGATTCCCCATGTATCGGTGAATATTGGCCGTAAACAAATCACCAAATACAAGCGTTAACACATATCCTGCTATACACCCTGCACAAGCAAGCACGGCATACTTACCAACGTATAATTGCTTGATTCTCGTTAAAGGAATCCCAAGCACCTTCAGTATGCCAATTTCACGTTCGTCCTCTTCTATAGAAGCCGTCATAGCAAGATGAAGAGAGAGAAGGGCTATACTGATGAGCAGCAGGCAAACAAGCAGGAGAATGGCAATGACCATTCCATCTGTCAATGCATTCAGCATACGCAGCAAAGGTAATGTGACAGCTGGTCCTTGTTGTGGCAACTGTGATGATTGATAGATGGCTTGAAAAGTATCTGTCTGCGCGGCATCATGCAGTAAAAATTCGATTAAGTACTCTTTTTGTTGAAACACTTGATTTATTGCATCCCAATCCTTGTTATGAAGAAGAAATCTTTTTGAACTGACAAGACTGGGGTTCATTTGTGCATCTCGCAAGAACGCTTTGATGCGAAAGGTGAATTGATTAGCTCCTTTCTCAATCAGTAACGTCTCACCTATGTTGAGATGATACTTTTGTTGAAAATAAATTGGGACAGCCACTTCACCTTTATTGATAGTGAGCTTTTCGTTTTGTTCATTTAAAAGAAAATCAAAATTGCGATTTTGCTTCACAAATAAATGATCCATCACACCTGCTTTGGCAGGCTCATGTCCGAACTTGATGTTTGCATGTTCAATTGGTATCATTGGGACGATTTGATGGGACTTTACCATGGGTTGCTTGCTTGAAAATGCTTCAATGTCTTTTTCATTTAGGTTGCCGTCATGCATTTGGACAAAGTCTGGCGCTTTGGCAGAATGAAGCAGGTTAGAAATGGAACCATTCAGCTGTACGATCATTTGAGCTGCACTTGCTGTGAGAAATGAAGTCATCATGATGCAAATGGTTAAGCCGATTGAAATAAGGCGGTGACGGGTTAAGTCTTTCTTTATAAACGCTAATCTCATGAGGCTGATTCTCCTTCATGCTGAAGCATATTTTTTGTTAAGCAGGCTAGTGCAAACATGAAAGTACTGACGATGAGCACTGTCACATACATGGTGGCTGAAAACGTATTGAACAAGAATCCATACATCATTTGGCCAAGCGGAGCAGCACATTGAGAAACCATTGTCAGATTGGCCATCACTTTTCCTAATTGATGATTTGGTGTTTTCTTTTGAACATGTGAAATCACAACGATTGAAATCATAGTTAGCAGCATAGCAATTGGAAGACATCCAGCTAAAAAGAGAAAATAAGCTGGATAAGTGCCAAATTGAAGAGCTGTTTTGGATGTTGAGAACGCCACAGGCAGTAAGATAAGCGCGATGACAAGAAGCCAGCGATATAAAGTAGGAATGCGCCAATGCTTCGCTACAAGTCCAACTAGCAGAGCCCCTGCGATGACAGCGAACTCAATCAAGCCCATGCCTATTCCATACATGATGTCACTGCTCTTCATTGTGACCCTTAATATGATTGGCCCCCCTACGATAAAAAATGGTGTAAGGATGAAATTTAACATTGCAGCAAGCAGCATGGCTCTTTTTAAAAATGGCTGGCTGCCAATATAAGAAAATCCTTGTTTCATATCTTTTATGAGTACTTTGCCCATAGACTCTGTCAGCGGACTAGGGGAGAAGGAAATGTTTAACCTTAATAGCATGCAAGCTGATAGAAAAAATACGATGGCACTTGCACCTATGATGGATTGGCTTCCAATCATTCCGTATAGAACTCCTCCGATAATAGGTGCGAGAACACCTGAAAGTGCCTGAACGCCATTGACGATGCCGTTGGCTTGTTCTAATTGCTCTTGTTTCACTAACTGTGGAATGCTGGACATGACAGCGGGAGCATAGAACGTACTCATCACACCAAGCAGTATCATGACTGCTCCAATCATATAGAGTGAATCATTCCCCGAGAATAACCAAAAATAAAAGGCAAGAATCATGATGCCGGTGAGGACATCAAATAAAATCATTAAGTTCTTTCTATTAAACCGGTCAGCAATTGCACCAGCTAAGGGAGAGAGAAGGAGTGGGATATTGGATAAAGCGAAAAGTAAGGCATATAAATCAACTCGGTGCGTCATATCCAGTACGTGTAAAGATAGAACAAACCGAATGAGAGAAGATCCGAAAACGGAAATAATCTGTCCGAGAACGAGGTAGATAAAGTGGGCTGACCCCCTTTTGGATAACAAAGACATGAATATCACTCTCCTTTTAGACCGACCGTCAGTCTATAATGTATGCAGGATTGGTATTGAAGTGACCAATCACTGATTATTTTCATCCAGCTCTCCAGATAATCGCTTCAGCAGGAAGGAAAAGCTCCCCTTTTCTGCATGTAATGAGGATTCGAGTATATCGATAAAAGCTAAAGCGCGTTGTATACTTTCTTCGGCTGTCCATTGAAACAGGCCTTCATCAAATATGACCTGTGCAGAAGCAAGAAGGAATTCAACCGTCTCTTGCGGATACTTCGTTTTGAATGTCCCTTCCTCTACACCTTGCTGAATAACATCTGCCAACACTGGTGATAGTTCTTTAATGGCTTTGATTAAGCTTTTTTGATGCATTTCTGCATTAGAAGGCTGATGGAACTGATCGATCATGCCCTGTTTATGGCTTCCTTGCTGAGGTGATTGCGCCATGATGATACGAAATAGTTTGTCAACGACGGGAAGGTCCGGCTCAGCCGCAATACGCTTTGCCACGATAATATCTTCTTTGATGATCCTGTCAATAATGGCATCCATTACTTCTTCTTTGGATGAAAAGTAGTAGTAAAAGGTGCCTTTTGCAATGCCAACGGCTTTTAATATGTCAATAATCGTTGTTTTCTGATAGCCTTTGGTTGAAAAAAGTGCTTCTGCTGCGTTTAATATGTCATTTTTACGTTCCTCAGGATGTTTAAGGGTTCTCATAAAGCCATCCTTTCTTTTAACTAGACTATCGGTCGGTCTTTGGTTTGATTAAACACTTTTCAACGTACCTTTGTCAACAGCTGATTTTTGAACACTTTGTATTTATTGTGCAATGTCACTATGATACATTGAATGAAAAAACCTTCGGGGGAGATGGAAAATGCAATTTTTGACCAGTGAATTGGCTCAAGAAATGGTTGAACGTACGATGCATATTTTACATAAAAACATCAATGTGATGAATGCAGATGGTGTCATTATTGGTTCTGGTGAACGAAACAGGATTGGCCAGAAACATGATGGTGCACGACTTGTGCTGACAAGCGGGAACAGTGTGGAAATTGACCAGGAGACCTCCTTGCGCTTAGAAGGAGTGAGACCCGGGATCAACTTGCCTATTTGCTTCCATGAACAAGTAGTTGGTGTGATTGGGATTACTGGTGAGCCAGAGGACATTCGGCATCATGCCGAGCTGGTGAAGATGGCAGCTGAACTGGTGTTAGAGCAATCTTTTCTGCTTGAGCGGGTTCAATGGCGTCATCGACTAGAAAGTGAAATTGTCAATCAGTTGATTTCATATTCTGATGCTGGGGATCATCAGTTAAAAAATCGAGCTGCTTGGCTGGGTATGGACTTAGACAAGCGCCGAATGGCTATTGTTTTTCAGCCAGTTCCATCCTCAGAGGATGCTGTTCATAAATTAATGCATGCGATTCAATATGATAAGAAGGCGGATGATTTACTTGGCATGACCTTTTGTCATGAATTGATTCTTTTAAGTCAGCCAATACCTGAACATCGATTAAAGCAGGTGACAGGTCATCTGCAAAGAACAATGCAAAGAGCAGTAGGAGTCCAAGTGTTAGTGGGGATAGGGACTGTCGCTGACGACATCAGCCAGCTGCCCATTTCTTTTCAGCATGCGAGAGATGCCCTGAGGTTAGGAAGGGCTCTTGATCCTGAAGAAAGTATGTATTCCTTTGAGTCATATCAGCTGGAAAGCTTATTCATGATGGCGGGAATTGCTGAAAAGAAAAGTCGATGGACTGACTTTTACAAGCCTTTGACACAAGAAGCAGAGCTCGCTCATACATTAAGGGTTTACATTGAAGAGGGCGGTGATTTGCAAAGAATTGTTGATCGTTTATTTATTCATCGGAATACATTGCGTTATCGTTTAGACAAAATTCAAGGATTGACCGGAAAAGACCTTCGTCATGTAAAACAGTTAATCGAGCTTTATATGGCGCAGCTAATGAATCAACTATCTTGATTGTGCAAATGCACAATTGAGTAGAGTGATAAATGAAAAAAGTTCATCCGAATTCACAACACAATCCCCTTTGGTAAACGCTTACAATTGGAGAAAGATATTTTTAGGGGGATTGAGGATGAGTGGAGATGTGACGGTAAGTACTCTGGGAGCCATGGCGGCGCTTGTGATCGCGATTGTTCTCATTCTAAAAAAAGTATCACCAGCTTATGGCATGCTGGCAGGTGCATTCATAGGCGGTTTGGTTGGCGGTGTAGACATTGTTCAGACGGTCAACGTCATGATGGAAGGTGCTAAGGACATGATTCCGGCTGTTCTTAGAATTATGGCCGCAGGTGTACTGGCTGGTGTTCTCATAGAGTCGGGTGCAGCGTTATCTATCGCTGAGGCCATCGTGAAAAGGCTTGGAGAGGCGAGGGCACTATTAGCACTCGCACTTGCAACGATGATTTTAACAACAGTGGGCGTTTTTGTAGATGTTGCAGTTATTACGGTGGCGCCAATCGCCATTGCCATTGCCAAACGCGCAAAGCTCTCAAAAACGGGGATTCTCCTTGCTATGATTGGAGGCGGGAAGGCAGGAAATATCATGTCACCGAATCCGAATGCTATTGCCGCTTCAGACGCTTTTGGTGTACCTCTGACTTCAATGATGGCTGCAGGTGTCATTCCGGCTGTGTTCGGGTTGGCTGTTACATATGTATTAGCTAAAAAGCTTGCAAACAAAGGGACGCCCGTTCTTGAAGAGGAAACCGGGCAAAGTAAAGTTCAAATACCTGCTTTTTTTCAAGCACTGGCTGGTCCGCTGGTTACCATTTTATTGTTGGCTTTAAGACCGCTTTTTCAAATCAATATAGACCCAATGATCGCCTTACCGATTGGAGGGATTGTAGGTGCTCTTTTCATGAAAAAAGGGAAATTTCTCAATGATTATGCGATGTCGGGGCTCCATAAAATGTCAGGTGTCGCGATCATGTTATTAGGGACAGGTACACTAGCAGGAATCGTATCGAATTCGTCCTTAAAAGAGGTGTTTATTCAGGCACTGGATGCCTCGGGTTTACCTCCATATTTACTTGCGCCAACTTCAGGGATATTTATGTCAGCCGCGACCGCTTCGACAACAGCAGGAACAGCGGTAGCAAGTGGTGTATTTAGCGGAACGCTGATTGGGCTTGGTGTATCTGCTCTTTCAGGGGCAGCCATGATTCATGCTGGCGCAACAGTGCTTGACCATATGCCGCACGGGAGCTTTTTCCATGCAACAGCAGGAAGTGTTCAAATGGATATCAAAGAGCGTTTGAAGCTCATGCCTTTTGAATCGTTAATCGGTTTGACGTTAACCGTTGTATCGACCATTATTTTTGGCGTTTTCCAGCTGTTTGGCTAAGAACATGATAAGAAAAGAGGGGCTTTAGGATGAAAATTGTGATCGCACCAGATTCATTTAAAGAAAGTTTGTCTGCTTATGAGACAGCATGTGCCATTGAACGAGGATTTCGTTCTATTTTGCCAAACGCGGAGTATATCAAACTGCCCATGGCAGATGGAGGAGAAGGCACTGTTCAATCGTTGGTTGATGCGACGGGCGGGCATATTGTTAATCAAGTGGTCACGGGCCCGCTTGGTGAGCCTGTGGATGCCTTTTTTGGCATGTTAGGAGATGGTCAGACTGCTGTCATAGAGATGGCCGCAGCCTCTGGGTTACATCTTGTTCCGCCAGAAAAACGTAATCCGTTATGGACCACATCAAGAGGAACTGGAGAATTAATACTTGCAGCGCTGGATAAAGGAGCGAAGCATGTGATGATTGGGCTTGGCGGAAGTGCAACAAATGATGGCGGTGTTGGGATGATGCAAGGATTAGGTGCAGCTTTCCTTGATAAAACAGGACATTCCCTGACGCCAGGCGGCGGGGCACTTCATCAATTAGCTTCAATTGATTTATCTGGACTCGATCCAAGACTACAATCCGTCCGTCTGGAGGCGGCTTGTGATGTGGATAATCCTTTAACAGGTGAGAGAGGAGCGTCTGCTGTCTTCGGCCCTCAAAAGGGAGCAGATGAAGAAATGGTTCAAGTGTTAGACAAGAACCTGGCTCATTTTGCACAAGTAGCTGAAGAGCAATTCAATGTATCCTTTGGAAAGGCAGCAGGGGCAGGAGCGGCAGGAGGACTTGGTGCGAGTTTATTAGGCTTTTTACAAGCCGATTTGCAAAGAGGAATCGATATTGTGCTGAAGGCTGTTCATTTTGATGACGTCATCAAGGAGGCAGACCTTGTCATTACGGGAGAAGGCCGAATTGACCGGCAGACCATTTATGGAAAAACGCCAATAGGCGTAGCCAAAGCAGCGAAGAAGTATCATTTGCCTGTGATTGGCATCGCAGGCTCTCTAGCAAAAGATAGTGCAGTCGTACACGATCATGGAATTGATGCACTGTTTAGTATCGTTCCAGGTATTACCTCTCTTTCTGAGGCGATACAAGATGCGAATCTTCATGTAGAGAGAACGGCTCGGAATATCGCGGCTGCGTTAGAAATTGGAAGAAAGGAGTAAACGATGAAAAATGTTTCCTTTTCTATCACATTCCATCTATAGAAATGTGGTAAAATCAATATAAATGATGTAGAAAGTTGGAGGAAACAAAAATGTCTAATCTACCGAATTGTCCTTCGTGCAGCTCACCTTATACATACGAGGACGGCAGTTTGCTGATTTGCCCTGAATGTGCGCATGAATGGTCACTTGAACAAGAACAAGCGTCAGAGGAACAGCTTGTTGTCAAAGATGCGAATGGGAACCTGTTAAGTGATGGGGACACGGTCTCTGTCATTAAAGACCTAAAAGTAAAAGGCTCATCATCCGTTTTGAAAATAGGAACGAAGGTCAAAGGCATTCGTTTAGTTGAAGGCGATCATAACATTGATTGTAAAATTCCTAGTTTTGGTGCAATGAAATTAAAATCTGAGTTTGTGAAAAAGATATAATGTATGAAAGGAGGCTGTCAGTAAGAGGCCTCTTTTCTTTATTTATAGGTGAAAGGAATAATCTCAAACGAAATTCCATACATATATACCTGTTGAAAAAGGTTCATTTTTTAAAAAATCAAGCCTCTTTTCACATAAAAACCCGCAGTTTTCTTAACCCTACCTTAAAAAAGGCAGATGATTCGGTAAATTTCGGCTAATCCCCTTCACAACTTTTGGGCATTGCTGTACCATATGGAAGTGTTCTTCTATTTTTGACGGATCATGGTGTTTATCAGGAAATAGAATGATAGATGATACTTAGACAAAGAAGGAGAGGTAACGTGACGAACGTTTTAGAACTGCATAATGTATCTAGACATATTCGCGGGAAAAAGATTGTTCAAGACTTGAGCTTTTCTGTCCAAGCGGGCGAAGTCTTTGGCTTCTTAGGACCAAATGGTGCAGGGAAAACCACAACCATTCGTATGATGGTCGGTCTTTCTCCCATTACATCTGGTGATATTCTGATTAATGGCCATAGTATTCAAACCTCCTATCAGCATGCCATCCAAGATGTCGGTGCCATTATTGAAAACCCGGAAATGTATAATCATTTAACGGCAAGACAAAATCTTGTTCACTTTGCCAGAATGAATGGGAAAGTGGACGAAGGACGAATTGATGAGCTGTTAGAACTAGTGAGCTTACAGCATGTGAAACATAAGCGTGTTCGTACGTTTTCATTAGGAATGAAACAGCGATTGGGCATTGCGCAGGCACTCATACATAGACCGAAACTGCTAATCTTAGATGAGCCGACCAATGGACTTGATCCTGAGGGAATTCGAATGATCCGAGATTACTTGAGAAGGCTTGCGAAGGAAGAAGGGCTGGCTGTTATTGTTTCAAGTCACCTCATGTCAGAGATGGAATTGATGTGTGATCGCTTTGCGATTATCCAAACCGGAAAGCTGATTGCCATTGAGGATCAGCGTGCTGAAACGAAGCAGGATGATTTGGTTAATTATCGAATGAAGGTAGCAGCCGGGGAGCTTGAAGAAGCACAGAAGCTCATTGAAGCATTTGAGGAAAGCGTCACTGTAAGAGAAGAGGAGCAGTACTTATTCTTCTCTATGCCAGAAGAAAAAATGCCAGAATTAATCCGTCATTTGATCAGCGCGTCTATTCATTTGTACGAAATCAAAATCGAAAAACAAACCTTAGAAGATAAGTTCTTAAGCTTAACAGGTAAAAAGGAGGCAGACGTATGATTCGCCTCATTCAAAACGAGTGGATGAAAATCAGTTATCGTGTTGGTACTTGGATTATGGTTGGGCTTCTTGTGTTAGGTATGGTTGCCACGCTGATCTTTGTAGTGAAAACAAATGACAAAGATCAAGCTTCAGGTGATTGGAAAACTCAGCTAGAAATGATGAATAAGGAAAACAAGAAGGAGCTCAAAGAGACAGAGAATGGTTTCTTTAAAAGACAGCTTGAAAAAGAGATCGCTATTAATGATTATCGAATCAAGCATAATTTGCCGCCAGCTGATCAGTTTAGCCACAGTGTATGGGATTATGTGAAAACAAACGCCAATTTACTTCAGCTAGTCGGTGTGTTTGTGATCATTATTGCTTCCACCATTGTGTCGGCTGAATACAAGCATGGTACAATTAAATTATTATTGATTCGTCCACCATCAAGGCTAAAGATCCTAATATCTAAATATATTACGGTGCAGCTGTATGCTCTTTTACTTGTTGGGGTGCTATTTATTTTGTCATTCATATTGGGTGCTATTTTCTTTGGACTTAACACTGATTATGTGAATTTGGTGTATCAAAATGGTGAAGTGATTGAACGTTCACAGTTTGCCAATATGGTCTATTATTATCTCGCTCATTGTGCAATGTTTGTCGTTTTGGGAACCCTTTCGTTCGCCATTTCTACAGTGTTTAGAAGTGAAGCTATCTCCATTGCCATTAGTGTGTTAGCGTATATTGTGGGTGGATCAGTCACAGGTATTTTAATGCTCTTCTTTGATTGGTCAAAATATCTGTTATTTGCAAACGATCCATCCCAATACTTTATGGAACAGGTTACTCTTATCGAAGGTATGTCTCTAGGATTCTCACTAACGGTCCTAGTCATCTATTGGGCTATTTTCTTGGCCATTGCCTTAATCGTCTTCCAAAAACGTGAAGTGAAAACAGGTTAATTAAATTTTTTAGGAGGTTTACACATGATTAAACGTAAAGGTGAAAAAATTATGGGGATTATCAGCATTGTCCTCAATGCCATTGGTGTTGGGTTTGGGGCATTAATCCTTTCTGTGGGTCCATCATTTTATGATGAAATCAATGAAGTGTTACAAGAGGAAGGAGAAACCTTGCCGATTGAAACGCTTCAAGCTTCTGTCAATGCATTTGGTACTCAGTTTATGATCGTTTCCGCAATTGCGGCTGTGCTGTCGATTGTCGGTGTGATTCTTTTGAAAACAGACCGCCGTGCCGTGCTTTCAGGTATTCTCTTCTTGGTTTCTGCTGTGACTCTTTTAATTGGAACAGTTGGCCTTGCATTTGCTCCAATGGTTCTATTGTTTATCATTGGGTTGATGTCTCTTATTAGAAAGCCGAAAACAGACATTCACACAAGTGAATATCCTTCATAATGATAGAAAAGACATGCGCATATCAGCGCATGTCTTTCTTTTTAAATGATGCCAATCAGCATCGCTACGAACAGAAGGATAATACTGAATCCCCACATCCAAAAGAAGGAGTAGCGGATGTGTTTCCCCATATCAACCCCTGCAAGACCTACCGCGAGCCAAACAGCGGGAGCCAGCGGGCTGACAAAGGTTCCGATGATGTTCCCAATCATCATGGCATATGCCGCAGAAGTGCCTGGTACGCCAACTTCAGATGTAATGGATTCAACAATTGGCAGAAGGGCGTAATAATAGGCGTCTGTACTTGTCAGCATATCAAGCGGTACTCCAAGCATACCGACAATAATATGTAAAAACGGCAGTAAGAAGGCTGGTAAAATGTGAATACTGTCCACCGCAATGGCTTTTAGCATCCCTGTGCCTTCAAGAATTCCTAAAAATGACCCTGCGGAGAAAATGACAGCCGCCATCATCAGCGCACTAGGTGCGTGTGCCTTGATTCTTTCCATTTGCAGATTCACATTCGGAAAGTTAATCAACAGTGCAAGTGACAGGCCAATCATAAACATAAAACTAGCAGGCATCACGTTCAATACGAGAAGTACCACAACACACAAAAACAGAACAAGGTTCACCCAAATGAGATGATAACGCTTTAAAGAGGCATCTCCAGTTTCACTAATAGATTGAATGGCTCGATCCCAATCAGCGCCTTCTAGTTGAACAGCAGCTATTTCATTTGCAGCAATTTTCACCCGAATTCGTTTTTCTTCCCTTTTTCCTAAAATGAATGCCATTCCTAACACGAGCACAACGCCAATGAGCTGAATTGGTATGAGTGGCACCCAAAGCTCAGAGGGGTCCATATTCAGGACACTGGCTGCCCGTCCAGTCGGTCCGGCCCATGGAATCATATTGGTTAATCCGGCGCTTGTCCCGATTAATAACAGCAGTAAATAAGGGCTCATATGTAATTTTTTATAAAGTGGAAGCAGTGCAGGTACAGTTAATAAAAAGGTCGTAGCCCCTGCTCCGTCTAAGTGTGCGATAACCCCAATCAAAGCAGTTCCCATTGCAACTGTGACAACATTTCCTTTTGTCAGCTTGATTAAAGTTTTAATTACAGGTTCAAAGAACCCTGTATCTTGCAAAATGCCAAAAAATAAAATGGCGAAGATAAACATGGTCGCCACCGGCAATACTTTGATAATCCCTTCCTCAAAGAAGGTTTGAATGTCATTGATCCCAAATCCCGCAATGAGCGCCCCTATTAAAGGCACCATGACCATGGCGACAATTGGACTTGCTTTCCCCCAAATCAGCAGCACAACAATCGTTAAAATAATCATCAATCCAACAAACGTTAACATAAGCCCCTCCCCCTACAATAAACCGTTTACATTTGTCTGTACTTTTCATCCAATGCATTCCCACATGTGCATTGAAAAAAAGGGTATCAAAAATATGAGTATGAAGCAACCGCTTTCATACCTATACAATGGTAAAAAAGGATGGAGGGACCAGTCGTGATACGGTATCAAATATTGCAAAAAAATTTAGATAAAAAATAATGATTAAATTTATCATATTTAATATGGGTATTTAGGCTTATTTAAATCAAAAAGCGCCCAATAAATGGACGCTTCTTTTAAACTATTTTTTCAAGATGACGTACTCGTAAGGATCAAGTTGAAGCTGCTCAGGCACTTGCTGCCCAGTCAGCATATTCTCATAGCTTGCCTCTGAATCTAGAGACATGTTCTGCTGCTCTTCTGTAAAATTCATCAAAAACACATAGTCCTGCGTACCGTCTGTTCGCTTTTGTACACTGACTCCTTCTGGAATTGCAGTGGATAGGACAGGCTGTATGCCAATACCTGCGATAAGGTCTTCGTAAAACTCATCATAAAAAGCCTGCTCATTTTCTGAGGCCATATAGTATGCTTTCCCTTTTTCTAATGAACGGACAGTCAGGGCTGGCTGTCCTTCGTAGCAGCCATTCTCAAAATGTCCTAACACAGAGGCCGTCTCAGGGTGTATGGATTCGCAGTATTGTCCGACATGATAGGTGCGTCCATGCCCTGTAGTCATTAACACATGTTCATCAGGCATCAATGTGTTGATTTCCTCTGCCCAAATGCCAAGTACATGGCGGAGAGGACCAGGGAAACCGCCGAGGAAACAGAGATCATTTTCGTCGACCATGCCGCTCCAGTAAGTCGCGATAAAAATGCCGCCCTCTTTGACAAAGGCTTCAATTTTTTCTGCAACGCCTGGTTTGATCATGTAGAGCATTGGCCCAATGAGCACACGATAGGATGAGAAATCCTTTTCCATCCCGACAATGTCAACAGGGATACCTTTTTTCCAAAAGCTTCGATAGTGAGTTTGACAAGCCTCTACATAGCGTTTGTTTGTATTATTTAAGCCTTGCGCATCATCAATGGCCCAGTGATTTTCCCAATCATAAATGATGGCAACCTCTGGCTGAACGGATGTGCCCGCAATTGGGTGTAGCTGCTCCAGTTGTTTCCCTAGATCAGCCACTTCTTGAAACACACGCGTATGTTCATGACCAGAATGATCGACAACGGCACCGTGGAATTTTTCAGAGGCGCCTCGGCCTTGCCGCCATTGGAAATAGAGCACGGAGTCTGATCCGTGGGCAATTGCTTGCATGGCAGAAAGGTGTGCCATGCCTTTATGTTTGACCTTGTTCACTTCATGCCAGTTCACAAGGCTAGGCGTACTCTCCATGACGAGAAACGGCTGTCCGTCCTTTAAGGAACGATACAAATCATGTACAAAGGCAACGTTTGATGCTAATTCGGCCGTTGTTTCTCTGCCGCTATGCCAAGCAGGATAGCTATCCCATGAGATCACATCGACCTCTTTTGCAAATTGATGATAATCCAGCCCAAGGAAAGGACGCATATGCGGGTAGTCGCCCATAAAGTTCGTGGTTACAGGGATATGAGGCGTCAATTCCCGCAGCGGCTCAATTTCATTTTTGTAAAAATTGATGGTTTGTGCTGTGACAAAGCGTTTCCAATCCAGGTTCATGCCGTGAATCATGTGCTCCCCGTGTGGTGCAGGTGACTCGATTTGTGACCAATCACTATACGTGTGACTCCAAAATCCTGTCCACCATGCTTGATTCAAAGCCTCAAGATCATGATTGTATTTGTCTTTCAAATAGTCTCGAAATGCTTCCTGGCAAAGGTCGCAATGACACTCGCCGCCGTACTCATTCGAAATGTGCCACATGATTAGTGCTGGATGATCCTTGTAGCGTTCCGCCAGCAGCCGGTTGAGTGTATTCGTTTTTTCTCGATAAACCGGAGAGGTGAAGCAATGATTGTGGCGCAGTCCATGTAAGTTACGCTGACGATTCGCTTCGACGCGCAATACTTCTGGATATGTTTGTGACAGCCAAGCAGGTCTTGCCCCGCTTGGCGTTGCGAGAATGGCGTGTGCCCCCTGCGCTGCCAAGCGGTCCATGATGTCATCCAGCCATGCAAAGTCATACTGACCTTCTGCTGGCTCTAGCTTACTCCATGCGAAAATGTTGATGGAGAATGTTTGACAGTGTGCAAGCTTCATTAATCGAAAATCTTCTTCAATGATCTCTGGCATATGGAGCCATTGATCTGGATTATAATCGCCACCATGCAAAAAGCCTTTCACATTTGGGTGAACGAGTGGGTAACGCTTTCCCATTTTGTCACGTCCTATCCTTTTAGTTACGGTGTCATTTGTTTAAATACATCAAGAGAAGGCAGTGCTTTTCCGTTGAAATCAAACATCGCTTGATTTTCCCACGCATTTCCGACAGTACCGGTTGTTTGGATATAAGCCAGCCCGTATTGACTAGACCACGGAGCGCCTTGCGCTGGAATCCAAAGCGGCTCCCAATAAAAGAACCCCTTCCCGCGGTTGTTGTTTACTTGTGAAATCTTTTCGGATAGATCTCGTATAAAAGATGCCTGGCCTTGAGGTGAGGCGGGATAGCCGGCTGTATTGACAGAGTCTTGATTAAATGAGTTATCTAGGTTGTCACCGTTCGCTGTCGTAAAGCCGTAAGCGGTTTCCACCACGATCACGTCTTTGTTATAGCGGGCACTAATATCATTCATATTGGACGTAAGACCGCTAAAGCCGCCGTCCCAATACGGGTAATAAGATAAACCGATCGTATCGAATGAGACGCCTCGTTTTGTGATTTCATCAAACCACCAGCGGGATGCACCATTGTCTCCGCCATGCGCAAGGTGAAGCATGATTTTGATGTTTGAATCGACAGAGCGGACGGCATTTGTGCCAGCCTTTAGTAAAGCAGCGAGCCGGTCAAATTCACCACCGCCTTCACCCCAGCTTTTTCCGTTTGGCCACAGCATACCTGAGTTCAACTCATTCCCGACCTGAACCATATTCGGCAAGGCATTTTGCGCTCTCATCGCTTTGAGCACATCAGCTGTGTAAGTGCCGACCGCTTTTTCTAAATCGTTTTGTGAGAGGGACGCCCACGCTTTTGGTTTGAATTGTTTACCAGGGTCAGTCCAGAAATCACTGTAGTGAAAATCAAGCAGCACTTTCATGTTTTGTGCTTTTGCGCGTTTCGATAAAGCGATGGCTGTGTTGAGATCATTTGTGCCGCCGTTATAGGCACGGCCTTGATTGTCATATGGATGGTTCCACAGTCTGATACGCACATAGTTGACACCTTTATCTTTTAATAGTTTGAGCGGGTCAACCTGCTTTCCGTTCTGATCGTAGTATCTGCCGCCGCTTCTCTCCACTTCTGCAAGCATGGAGATATCAGCTCCTTTGATGAAATCACCTTGCAGGCCATTGATCGGTTTCACAGAAATCGTATCGGCCCTTGCTTCAGGCAGAATACCTAATCCCATCAGAAAGAAAACGACAACAGTGACAAGCAACCATTTCTTCATCAAATCTCCCCTTATCCTTTTGTCCCGCCTTGTGTAAGGCCGGATACAAATTGTTTTTGTAAAACAAGAAACAATAAAGCAACTGGAATTGCAATGAGTAAAGCCCCGGCTGCAAAGGTCGTGTAGCTGGCACCCATTTTATCTGACACAAGATTGTACAGACCGATTGGGAGCGTATACATTTCGGGTGAGCGGACAATGACACTGGAAATGATGAAATCACCCAGTGGACCTGTAAATGAGTTGATTGCGACAACGGCTAAGATGGGCTTAGCGAGCGGCATAATAATTTGGATGAAAATCCGGAAATGCCCTGCGCCGTCCATTCTGGCTGATTCATCGAGATCCTTTGGAATCGCATCAAGATAGCCTTTCATTAAATACGTATTCATCGGAATTTGTCCACCTGCATAAATCAAAATCAGGGCAAGGTGGCTGTTAATGAGTCCAAGCATTTGAGCGAGAACAAAAATCGCAATCAGCGCTGAAAACTGAGGAATCATTTGCAGCAGCAAAAAGAGCATCAGCCCATTTTTCCGTCCTTTGAAGCGGAATCTAGAAAACGCATAGCCTGTAAAACTGACAAGAATCAGCGTTAACACCATTGTGGCAATACTGATCTTCATTGAGTTCCAATACCATTTTGCATAAAGTGCTCCCTGACCGAAGAACAGCTCGATGAAGTGGCTGAACGTTGGATTCTTCGGAAACATGCTTGTACTCATGAGGCTGTTCCCAGGATTAAAAGAAGCACCAATCGTCCAAAGCAGTGGATATAGAATACAAATGGAGGCAATGAAAAGGATAAAATAAGTGATGCTCAGGCGAATGAGCTTGTTTTGTTTTGATCCCATATCACATCATGTCCTCCTCTTTGAATGAATTCGTTCTCTTAAACTGCCAGAGTGCAATGGCGATGACAAAGATTGAAAGTAAGATCGTGACAGCGGCAGCGAGTGCATATTGAGAAGACTGCATCGTGAGTTTGTAAATCCAAGAAACCAAGATGTCCGTTCCCCCAGCAGTTGAGCCAGCCACAGGCGGTCCTCCGCCATTAAATAAGTAGATGATATTAAAGTTGTTAAAGTTAAACGTATATTGCGTGATTAATATAGGCGCAATGGAATAAAGGACAAGCGGTAACGTGATGGACCGGAATTTCTGAAAGAAGTTTGCCCCATCAATGGTCGCAGCTTCGTATAGATCCTCTGGAATTGCCTGCAAAACACCAGTTGTCATAATGAAAACAAAAGGAAAACCAAGCCAAGTCTGCATCGCAATGAGGGCAATTTTGCTCCAAAATGGATCTGTCAGCCATGGTTTTGGATCAATCCCAATCGATGCAAAAAGTGTGTTGTTAATGGCTCCAAATGTATCGTTGAACAGTCCGGCAAACACCAAAATGGTCACAAAACCTGGAACAGCCCAAGGAAGAATCAAAATCGTTCTAAAAAATCTTTTTCCTTTTAAATCCTTCTGGTTGAGCAAAACTGCTAGAAAGATGCCGATGGCACATTGAAGGGTGGACGCAGCCAAAGTCCATACGACGGTCCAGCCAAGTACATCAATGAAGGTGTCTCTCCAAATATCAATGGAAAAGATATTTTGAAAGTTCTTGATCCCTACCCAATCGATCAGATTGGCAGGAGGCGAGTGGTATAAATCGTAGTTCGTAAAGGCAAGCGCAAAGCTGAACATAATAGGAAAGACAACAGAAAAAAGAAGTAAAAAGAAAGCAGGAGTGCTCATTAAGTAAGGAAAGCCTTGGTCGATAAGCTGATGATATTGAGCTCGGATGGAATGGAGCGGAACCCCTTGATCACGTTTCTTTCCGTTCATAAAAGCATCACGCATCATGAGTACGTAAAAGCCGATACCAAAACCAGCTGTTAACAGCGCAATAATTCCTTTTGCCAAAAGAAAAACAGAGTTGTCACGAGGCAGCATCGTACCAAGTGTGAACAGCCCCCAAAAGCCAATATTGAATAAATCATAAAATACGATTAAAAAAGAGACGCCGAACAGGAAAAAAAGTGCCCCTTTGACGTACTGCTTGTTGTAAATCTGCCCCATCCCGGGTATTAAGGAGAACATTAGCGCCCGTCTCCGGTGTGTCTTTGATTCCACTATGTGTGTGCGGTCTAGTTCAAGGTTACCCGTCACGTCTAACACCTACTTCATATGAAATTAGATCAAATACGGGCAGCTTGATAGACTTAAAGGCTACCCGTGTTTGATGATTATTTAGAGTGATTTGCTTTGATTTGAGAGTCGATTTGATTGACGGCATCATCAAATGCCTTTTTCACATCTGTCCGGCCGGTTGCAATGAGGCCTAATGCGCTGTCAATCGGCTTCCACACCTCTGCCATTTCAGGGGTATTCGGTGTCAGCGTGGCATATTTCGTTTGTTTTGAAACAGCAGCCGCATTGGTGTTTCCTGTGATGATTGGATCCTTCATCAGCTTTTTCACTGGTGGAATTTCCTCTGTCACTTCGAATCGCTTCTTCGAATTTTTTTCATTCGTGATAAACTCAACAAATTTCTCAGCAAGTTCTTTATTTTTAGAATAAGAGGAGACGTTGTAGCTCTTTACACCTAAGAATGAGCTCATATGCTTTCCGTTAGGGAGTGTTGGCAGCTCTGTTACGCCATAGTCAATTCCAGCTTCTTTATATGGACCAAATGACCATGGACCAGAAATGACAGCTGCGGCCTTTTTCTCTGTGAATAAGGAGTTGAGGACATTGATTCCTTGTTCACCAATGATGCCTTTCGGGAAAAGTCCTTCGCTAAAGAATTTTTGAATGTATGCTCCGCCTTCGATGGCGCCATCGTTGTTCAGACCAATATCATTGACATCATAAGAGCCATCGCTTTTCTGTTTGAAAATATAGCCCCCTGATCCGCCTAACACACTTTGTGCATAGTAAATTTCATCCCATTTCGCTACAAAACCGTATTTCCCGTCTTTTGTCAGCTTTTTCGAAAGGTCATACCAGCCCTCAAGTGTAGTTGGTGCCTTTTTGACAAGGTCTTTGTTATAGAAAAGCACTGTCGTTTCAACGGATTTCGGAAGGCCATACAGCTTGCCGTCTACCGTTTGTGATTGAATGGATTCGTCTGTAAAGGAATTGATCACTTTTTGATCAGGTTTGATTTCCTGTAACAGCCCCTCAGTGACGGCTGATCCAATTTGATCGTGAGGCATCGTGATAACGTCTGGGCCTGTCCCGGCTGCTCCATCAAGGCGGAGAGCTTCGATTTGGTCGGCATACGCTTTTTCGACCACTTTGATTTTCACATCGTTTTGTTTTTCAAATTCTTTTACAGCGTCTTGAATCCCATCAGACTTTTTGACATCCTCCCATACTAGCAAGGTCTTTGTACCTGTAGATGCTGGCTGTGACCCGCTTGAATTGTCATCTCCTGGCCCGCATGCTGAAAGCAGAAGCACAGCAGTACCAATAACTGCTGATAATGTCGCCCATTTTCCCTTTTTCATTGGTAATCCCCTCTCGTTCTTTTTTCACAGATGATAAGAAAACGCTTTCTTAATGTGAGAATATCAACTTAAGTAAAAAAAGTAAACATATTTTATTAAATTTATTAAGTAAAATTTTTTACTCATATAGAGAAAAAAGAAGCCCTCCACTTTGGCAGGACTTCCAGTTTGTTTATATGGTGCTTTTCCGAAAGACAGGCTCTGAGGCAATCAGCACAGTTTTAGGTAGTGTTCTGCCGTCCACAAGTCTTTCTAAAAGTAAATCAACCGCTGTCTCACAAAGTAAAGACGTGTGAATGTGATACGTGGTGAGCGGCGGCGACACATATTGAGACACATGAATATCGTTGATACTAAAGACGCTGACGCGATTCGGCAGAGGAAATCCGCGCTCATTTAATGCTTGTAAGCAGCCGATGGCGAGAGGGTCACTAGCGACACAAAAAGCGGTGGGCAGATCATCACCAAGCTCATCAATCGCCTTCATCATCAGCGAATAGCCTTCATCTACTGAGAAATGGTGGCCGATATAGACCAATCGCTCATCAAGCATATGGCGGGTCATCATGTACTCACGGAAAGTCGTTTCACGGATATCTGAAATGTGCACATTCGTATTCAGATCAAGGTCTGTGCCGCCAATGAATCCAATGGATTGGTGCTCTTTTTCGATAAAAGAATCGATGATCTTTTCAACAATTCGTTTCAAGTTCGGCTTTACAGAATCAAATCGGTCTTCATCTGGCGTCGTATCAATAAAGACAATGTGCGGAGTGATTGCATATAATTGGTCAAGCTCTGACGTTTTAAATCGGCCGATGGCGATCATTCCTTCTGTAGCAGGATCAATGGAATCAAGCCCATCAGATGGATTGTAAGCGGTGACATTTAAGCTCCGAGTATTGGTGAGTTCCTCAATACCGAGTCGAATGGATTTAAAATAAATATCTTCAAGCTCTTCCTTTTCGGTCATCCAATAGAGAAAGGCGATTTTTTTTAATGAATGTTTGAATGTCTTCTTTTGATAGGACAAAGCTTCTGCGGCGGCATATACTTTTTCGCGTGTTTGATCGGTGACAGATAGGTTGGGATCTTGGTTCAGTACGCGAGATACCGTTGCAATGGATAAGCCTGCTTTTTCTGCAATGTCCTTTATTTTAGCTGCCAAATCAGCACCTCCTATAGAAAATATCTCCTCTTAGTATAGAGTCTTTAAAAAAATTAGTAAATATTTTTATTAAATTGTTTTCGTTGAGGCGGTTCTTTACGTGCTGGGAAGGAATTAGTAAGATATATATAGGTAAGGTGTTGGATTAAGATTTCTGATAGGAGAGGGACCGATGTATTACGATGCACTGAAGACATTTGTGACAGTGGTGGAGGAGAAGAATTTTACAAAAGCAGCCCAAAAGCTGCGAATTTCTCAGCCGAGTGTCAGTCTTCATATTAAGAACTTAGAGCAGGAATTCCAGACCGTTCTGCTGAATCGTTCGCCAAAGCAATTAACCGTTACACCAACTGGGGATATGCTGTACCATCGATCAAAACAAATCATTCGTCTCTATGAACAGGCGAAGCAGGACATTTATGAGCATCATCATTTGGCAAGAGGAAAGCTGACCATCGGGGCGAGTTTCACAATTGGTGAGTATGTACTCCCGCAAATATTGGCGGAATTTCATCAGCTCTATCCGCATGTTGATATTGAAGTGGTCATTGATAATACAGAGGCGATCGCCGGACATGTCCGCTTATTCCACGTTGACATCGGTTTGATTGAAGGACAGACCAATGACAAAGAGCTTTCTGTAGAAACTTTTCTAGAGGACGAGCTTTATATTGTGGCGTCGTTAGATCACCCTTTTGCCAAGAAAAAAGATGTCACGATTGATCAATTACAAAACGAAACATGGATCACGAGAGAAGAGGGATCAGGGACAGGAGAATATTTACAGCATGTCCTGAAATCAAATGGACTGAAAGCACGAACCTTTGTAACCTTTAGCAGCAATCAAGCCATTAAAGAAGCTGTGATCCATGGAATGGGTCTTTCTGTTTTATCTAAATATGTCCTCCAGCGAGGCAGCATTGGCGGTGAATTGGCTGTTATTTCTGTGAGGGGAATGGATTTTAAACGGAAATTCTCCTATGTCGAGTCACCGATGACCGGGGGAAATAAAAATAAGGAATTGCTCGTTGAATTGTTAAGGAAAGAGAAAAAAGAAGCTTCTCCTCAATAGGAGAAGCTTCTCAGCGTGTAGACAAACCCTCGCATTCGGTGTCAGGTCTGCGCTCCGGTGCTCACGAATGTCAAATTCGCTCCGCTCCGGTACTCGCCCTTCCTAAACTGCAAAGGTTTTCTATCTCGCTGAAAAGAAGACAAAGGGCTAAAATCAAGATCATTTTAGCCCTTTGTCAATAATTTAAAGAAGCTTCTCCTCAGTAGGAGAAGCTTCTTTTTTTATAACCCTTTAATTTTGATTTCATCGACTGGAAGGAAGATCTCACCTGTATCTGTGTATTTCATGGTGACCTGATCGCCTTCTTTTAAATAAATGACGAGAGGTTCCTTTTCAGATGACATGGTGTAGCTTTTTCCATCGTCTAGCAGGAAGGTGACGGTTGTATAGTCACCAGTCTTTTCTTTGTAGACTCGTTTGACCTTCCCTGCCGCTTCTTTCTTTTCCTGCTTAGAGGAACTGTTAACGGTACCGCCGCCTTTTTGAAGAGCTGTCTTATAGGCTCTCAGTGCTTCATTTGGTGTAGAAGCATACGCAGCGATTTCTGGATTGGCAGCAGAAACGATAAAGTAGTTTTGCAGGAATCCATTTGAATCGAGAACCGGTGTGAGCCAGCTGGCTTCTCCATAGAAATTATAGAGAATCGGCATGCGCCCTTTCCATTTTTTCTCGATGAATCGTTTCTCAATAATTTGCAGTGCGCCCTGAGAATCCATGTAGGATTCTTCAAGATTTCCAGTATAATAAGTCGCTTTTCCTGTCCGGGCATTGGTCAGGGCATATCCGAGCATGGAATCAACGCCCTCTTTCGGACTTGTGAAATCTGTAAAGTAATACATATCTCCTTTTGAATCAAACACTGGACTCACATTGGCTTCCGTTCCTTCATCTGAAGGCAGCTTTACATCTGACTTTCCAAACATACTGTTCCAGAACCCGTGAATATAGTTTCCGAAATAGCTGTTTTGCAGACTGACCGCCTCTGGTGAAACAGCACCGTCGATAAAGGCAGGCACTTGATCTAGAGCATATTTCTTCGTCGCACCCGTTTTGGCATCAACAACGACCACACCGGAAGCTTTAAAGCCGTTTCGGGCAGAGATGAAATCGCCATACGTTTGAATATAATAAGGCTTGCCGTCATCATTGATTTCCAGCTGCGTGTCGCCGTAGAAAATCAAATCTGGGTACTGGAGACGGATATGCCGCTCAATTTCTTTGTTGAAATAGGAGGAAGGCGTATAGACCATCTCCGTTTTCACGAATTTTGGATTAGCAGATGAGTCGGTCGCACTTAATGTAAAGTAACCCGGCGTGCTGCCTGCACGAATCCATTTAAAGAAGTCCGAGAACTCCACTGGAGCGATGTATACATACTCACCGTTGACCTTCTGAATCTGCAAGCTGCCAAGCTCATAGTAGCTTGTGTTTGGAACCTGTCCGAACGATTTCTTCATTTTGTTCCGAGCAAATTGAGGCGGTACACTCGCAGGTGTTTCTGTCTCATCAAACGCTTTGATTTCTACTTTTTGCTCCATTTTCGAGACATCAAATTTCTCATTCGCATTGAATAGGAAGGCTGTCGCCATGTAAACACCGAGCAGCAATAGAATAAGAAACAGCACACCTTTGATCTTACGCTCCAATCCAACCGACAAAAAGGCGCCTGCTGCTGTCACAACAAGTCCAATCAGCCATAGAGAGGAAGGGTTACGATCTAAATTGGTGATGTAATAGAAAACAAAAATACCGATTATGAACAGTAAAGCAAGGCCTGCAATCCACATGAGCGGCACCTGCTGCTTTGTTCCTTTCTTTCTAACGATCAATCTGAGCGGTGTGAGCAAAAGGGTCAAGACAAGACCAATCACAACCGAAAATAACAAAATATATCCCACAAACAGATCTCCTTTCAAATCAATCACTCTTTTAGTATATACGAGTGAGGCGGGGAAAAGATTCATCGGATAGAAGGTTCATCTAAATGCCAATCGAGTTGATGGCAGATTGAACATCTTCTTTCAGTTCGTAAAACTGGAGTCTTTGTTCAATTTTTTCTATTAAGGCGTCAATGGCTTGACCTGACATATGCGTATGGATGCGCTGTTGCTGTTTATACACTTTGACTAGAAGTTCATCAATTAGACCTAAAATTTTGTCCGCTTCTTGACGGTCTTCTGCAAATTCATTTTGAAGCTGATGCCGGATGGCTCTGATAAGTGCAGTTTTCTGTTCTTCTTTGATCTTTGCTTTCAAAGCCGCCAGCTCTGCTGGTGTCATGTCTTCTGTATGAAAGTTTGTTTGAGAGAAGACGGAGCTTGTTGTATGCGTATCTGTCATTCTTTGCAAAAAACGATCTGCATCTGTTGGTTGTTTCTTTGAAAATTCCATTTGTCGTTCTCCTTAAGAAATACCCATGTTCTTTGCTAGGGTCGTATCTGCATCGTGGTATTGTTTTCCTAGCTCGCTCATATCATCTGATATTGAGTCTAGCCATCTTTTTAAATTCATAGCGTTATCAATCGCTGTCTCATACTTTTTGACCGAATAGAACTCATTCTCAAGACCCTCTGTTTTTAAGTGGCGAATCACAGCATCCACATCTGAAGCCGTCAGCTGATCATATGAACCAAAGCCAACAATTTGTTTATACCTTGAGCGTACCCGTTCCACAGATTGATCCACTTTGTCATCCAGTTTCTCGATTTTACGAATGATTTGCTGCATATGGTGATCGGCATATGTCGAGAATTTACGCCCTGTGTTCATGAGAACGTGGGACTTAATTAAAATCGCCACCACACTATGAGGATCAACATTTGATTGACTCAACTGCTGTAACATGGCCGTGGTAAGTGAAGGATTTTTTCTCAACATATCATCAATGGTTTGAACGGAGCCGTCTGGCGAAAAGCTATAACGATCTAAGCCATGGCTGCCAGCGAGGGCTTCAAGGAATAAATTTGCATCCAGTGAAGGATTCACACTCATTGCCCGATTGAGGAGGTCTTTCATGAATTGGACGGCTTTTGAGGAGTCCTCGGAGTAATCGATGCCTTCGGGGAGAGCGGCATCATACATCACTTTCACTCGACCGATTTCTGTCGTATGCCGATTTAATAGAGAAAGCCCGTCATTGAGATTGATATATTCTGTTAATCTACTGCGGTAATCGCCTTTTAATGCTTTAGCCTGTAGACCATCCGATAGATTTGGATAAATATTTGGATTCTCAAATGTGACCCCGCCTTGAATAAAGTCGTTTTTGACAAGAACATAGGAAGCATTTGACCCGCCGAGTGAATGACCTGTCACATACATTTTGGCATTCGGCATTTTCTTATGTATTTCTTTCGCATACCGATCCGCTTGAACCATTTGATTCTCTGCACCATGCTCAAAAGGGAAATTTTTAATTAGATACTTTGTATCCGAAACCATCCAATCTTGAACAATTTCATTTGTATAGGTGGTTGTGCCTGTAGTCAACTTAGTCGTCACTTCCTGTGAACCCTTCGATCGACTAAAAGGAGGAAGCTTCGTCAAAATGGTAGAAAGAAGATCATCTGACTCTTTTTTTCCATGTTTTTTAATGGTATCTTTATATTGGCCTGCACCAATCGGTTCTGAGCCACGGTAGGCGATGACGGCGTTTTTGATTTTGGTGAGGTCTTTGCCTTTGTTAGAAATACGATAATCCTCTCTTGAGACAAGGGTTAGTGCATTTAGACCTTTTTTTGTTTCTTTATAATCAACCACATACATTTTCCTACCTTGGCTTATAACTATGTCACTAGACTTCTTGTAATTATCTATTTTATAAGATGCATTCGAAATAAAATTATAGTCTTTATCGTTAAGCTGAAAGTGGGATTTGTTTTTAGACAAAATTGTCACTCCTGTAATATTTATCTTAAATATTATAAGTTAAAATATAATAAATATCTATAAGAAGAGCGAATCTATCAATTAAAATATTTAAAGGTGGATATTTTTTAATGAAAAACACGTTGAAAATTGTATTTATTTTGTTTACTATCGTTATTATTTTGGTAGGGGCACTTATACTACAACAAGTTAAGGAAAAAAAATCAAGTGATTCAGGAGGTAAGAGTACCGTGCAAGAGAAAAGCGATCAAGAAAAGGCCGAAGAATTCGCAGAAAAGATGAAACCAAAAATTGAAGAACGTTTACACGAAGAAGATATTCACAATTTTATCAAAACCATCACATTTAAAAAAAATGTATCTATAAGCCCTATGGGTTATGTCACAGTTGATGGATATATAAATAATGAGCCTGATAAATACCATTTTTCTGCATCATTAATATACAAATCTAATGAAATAGGTTCGATGAGTCATTCCCCTGATTTATCAGATCGCTTTGAGAACTGGGATGATTTTGATCCGCAAGTGAAAGAAGATTTTTTGAATAGTCTCTCTAAAAAGGAACGTGAACAGTATCTAAAGGACATTGGAGAAAAAGAGTAATAAGATCAACCTGCTAATATTCCCTAAATAGTTGAAACAGGCATATGCTATCATTCACCTAACAACACTATTAAAAGGGAGAGATTTCACCCATGGCAAATACAAAGAAATTGATCTTAGATGTAGATACTGGAATCGATGATGCGATTGGGATTTTGCTTGCAGTGAAAAGTGAGCAGTTTGATATTTTGGGGATTACAACGGTGTGCGGGAATGTGTCTGTTGATGCGGCTACATTGAATACGTGTAAAGTGCTTGAGCTGGTTGGGGCAGATAACATTCCTGTCATCAAAGGTTCAGCAACGCCTCTTTTAAGAGCTCCTCATTATGAACATCGGGTACACGGAGAGGATGGAATTGGCGGTGCTTTAAAGGATGCCCGGCCAAAGAAAAAAGCAGATGCTGGTTTTGCGCCTGATTTTATCATTGAACAAGTGCTGCGGTATTCGAAGCAGGTCACGCTTGTGTTGACAGGACCTTTAACGAATTTAGCCCTTGCGGTGAAAAAATGCCCTGAGCTGATTCATCATGTGAAAGAAGTCATTTTTATGGGTGGTGTCGTGAAGGGGCAGGGGAACGTCACACCAGTTGCGGAATTCAATACATATGCAGACCCAGAAGCAGCAAAATTGGTGCTAGATGCTGGATTCCCTTCATTGACTCAAGTGGGGTTAGATGTCACGAGACAGGTCTTGTTAACGGATGAGAGAATCGATGCCATTCAAAATGAAACGTTGGCAGCTTACATCAGAGAGAGTACAAGCATTTACCGACAGCGCTATTTTGAGCGCAATGGTGTGTGGGCGTGTGCCATGCATGATCCGCTTGCTGTAAGTCTTGCCATTGACAAGAAGCTTGTAAGCACACAGGCTTTTTATGTAGAAGTGGAGACGAAGAGTGAGTTTTGTGACGGTCAAATGATCTGTGATTTTCAGCACCAGTGGGAGAAAGAGCGTAATGTCCAAGTGTGTACGGATGTAGATGCTGACGCTTTTTTTGATTTATTGATCAAAACGATGAATTCATAAAAAAGAAGTCTGTGCAAACAGGCTTCTTTTTTATAAGATGGGAACATGAGGAAATGTATGCGCTCACACGAATAAGAGAGGAGTGAAGTCAATTGGCTTCTGTCAGTTTAAGTAGTATTGAAAAAATACGAGCAGCAAGCAGAGGGTTGCCGCCAAAACTGAAAGGAATTGCAGAACACATTACGAGTGAACCCGGCGACATTATTCATTTGTCTATTGTTGAGCTTGCCAAAAAGACAGCGAGTTCAGAGGCGACGATTTTTCGTCTTTGTAAAAGGCTTGGATTTGAGGGCTTTCAAGATTTGAAGATCGCAATTGCCCAGGAAATAGATCAAACAAAGCCTGATTATGTAGATGAAGAAATGAGTCTTGATGATGATACAGCCGTTTTTATGCAAAAGGTTTTTCAGGCGAATATATCCGCATTAAAGGATAGCTTTCAATTGTTGAATCCAGAGGATGTAGAAAAAGCGATTAAAATCATTCATGAAGCAAAGCGCTTAGAGTTTTATGGGAGTGGCGGGTCTGGCCTCATTGCAACGGACGCTTTTCATAAATTTATGAGGACAGGCATCAACTGTATTGTTCACACCGATTCTCATTTTCAAGCGATGTCTGCTGGTCTTCTCGACCAGCACAGTACAGTGATCGGTATATCTCATTCCGGCCGTAATAAAGATTTACTCGATGCGATGAAAACAGCAAAGGAAAAAGGAGCGAAAACCATCGGTATTACAAGCTATCAGCGCTCTCCATTGAGCCAGCTTGCCGATGTCACGCTGTATACTTCGACGCAAGAAACGGCTTTTCGAACAGAAGCGATGTCTGCAAGACTTGCTCAGCTCACTGTCATTGACGTACTATACTTTGCACTTGCACACTTGAGACAGCAGGAAACTTTAACAAATTTAAAACAAATGAGAGAAACCATTTCACAAAAAAGGGTGTAATAGTTTCAAAAATAAATTTTTCTATTAGTGAAAAATGCCGTTGTGGTAACGATTGTGAGCTTTTAAGTGAAAATAATTTTCTTTTCGGTCGTTGAATGTCGAAAAAATTATTCCTATAATGGGATTTAACAGGTATATCAAAACAATAAATATGATTTCAAATCAATGATTGGGCGTGATACAGATGAAGGTAAACCAGGCGGTAATTGGTTTGGATATTGGAACAACAAGTACAAAGGCGGTTCTGTTTGGACCACAGGGGAAAGTGATAGCAAAGCATTCGGTTCCTTATGATCTCATTCAGCCCCAGCCAGCATGGGTTGAACAGGACCCTGAACATATATTAGAAGCCGTCATTGCAAGTGTAAGAGGTGCGTTGACGAAAGCAGCATTTGATGCAAAACATCTCATAGGCGTCGGGATTAGTACAGCGATGCATTCCTTGATTGTGATGGATAAGGATGGCAAGGCGTTAACGAACAGTATCATTTGGGCAGATAACAGAAGTGCAGAGCAAGCGAAGCGAATCATTTCAGACATGGACGGCTTCCAAGTGTATAAAAGAACCGGTACACCGATCCATCCAATGTCACCGCTTTCAAAAATACGGTGGATCAAGGAAATGGCACCTGATGTCTTCAAGAAGGCAGCGAAATTCATTTCCATCAAAGAATATATTCTTTATCATTTCTTCGGTCAGTATGTCGTCGATTATTCAATTGCTTCAGCAACGGGACTGTTCCGTTTGGAAACGCTTCAATGGGATGAGCAGGCGCTTCGTATTGCTGGAATTGAGGCTGATCAATTGTCTGAACTTGTTCCCACGACGTATCAGCTAAGAGGGCTTCAGCCAGAGATCGCCCTAAGAATGGGCATTGCGGAAGATACACCATTTGTGGTTGGTGCCAATGATGGGGTTCTAGCGAATTTAGGTGTGGGAGCGATTGGAAAAGGTGAGGTGGCTGTCACGATTGGGACAAGCGGTGCAGTCCGTACGGTCGTGGACAAACCAATAACAGATGAACAATCAAGAACGTTCTGCTATGCGTTGACTGATAAGCATTGGGTGGTTGGAGGACCGACGAATAATGGCGGGATCATGCTGAGATGGCTGAAGGATGAATTTGGTTCCTCGGAGGTGGAGGTAGCAAAGCGCCTTGGAGTGGACCCTTACGACCTGATGATTGATATTGCGAAAAAAGTTCCAGCCGGCTCAGAGGGGCTGCTGTTTCTGCCGTTTTTAACAGGTGAACGTGCACCTTATTGGAATCCAAATGCGAGAGGCACTTTCTTTGGGATCGGTCTTCAGCATAAGCGCGAGCATTTTATAAGAGCTGTGTTAGAAGGCGTCATCATGAGTGTTTTCTCAATCGGTGTTGCCTTAAGGGATTTAACCGGTTCAGCAAAGGATGTCAGAGCGTCGGGCGGATTTGCGCGATCTTCGCTGTGGCGGCAAATTTTAGCGGATACGATGGGCAGGGAAGTACTTGTTCCAGAAAGCTACGAGGCATCAGCACTTGGGGCGGCTGTCCTCGCACTTCATAGTTTAGGTTATATGGAAGAGATAGAAGAGGTTCAAGATTGGATTCGAATCTCTGCCCGTCATGAACCAAATATGGAGAACAATGAAACATACATAGAACTGTTCTACTTATATGAGCGTCTCTATGACAAACTGAAGGATGAATTTGATGTCATTAGTGCGCTGCAATTAAAACAAAATCATTAAACATCAGGGAAAAGGTGGGAGAGCATGCTTTTATTCATCGTGATTGCGGCAATTGTCCTTTTACTCATCCTCATAACAGTTGCTAAGTTGAATCCGTTTGTAAGTTTAATCATTACCTCTATGTTAGTCGGCTTTGCCACAGGGATGGATTTACAGGAAATCATTCAATCCATTAAAACGGGGTTAGGCAATACGTTATCATTGCTCGCTATCGTTCTAGCGCTTGGAACCATGCTTGGGAAAATGATGGCTGAATCAGGTGGAGCTGAGCGGATTGCTCACACATTAATCGGCCGGTTTGGGACGAAAAATGTGCATTGGGCGATGATGTTTGTTGCCTTTATTGTGGGAATACCGGTCTTTTTCCAGGTCGGATTCGTTCTTCTCATTCCTTTATTGTTTACGATTGCGATTGAAACGGGCATCTCGCTCGTGACAATTGGGATTTCGCTCATTGCTGGCTTGTCCGTCGTTCATGGTCTTGTGCCGCCTCATCCAGCTGCCATGGCAGCTGTCGGCATCTATCATGCCAACGTGGGGAAAACCATTTTCTTTTCCATTATTGTCGGTTTGCCGACAGCTATTATTGCTGGGCCGCTGTATGGAAAGTGGATTGGAAAGCGGATTCATAAGCCAGTTCCGGAGCTGCTGAGAAAGCAATTTACTGAACGCAATGAAGATCGAAAACTTCCCGGCTTTGCAAATACGATGTTTACGATTTTGGTGCCGGTGATTCTAATGCTTCTTGCCACACTGGCAGATGTTATTTTACCAGAGGAAAGTTTATGGTTTCAGATATTCAAGTACATTGGAGATCCAATTACAGCACTGCTGATTGCAACGGTGTATTCTTTCTTCAGTCTTGGCTTTGTGCAAGGGATGAGCCGTGACCGGGTGCTTTCCTTTAGTAATGAGTGTTTAGGACCGATTGCTTCTATTCTGCTTGTCATTGGAGCGGGCGGGGCTTTCAATAATGTGCTCATCGATTCGGGTGTTGGTGATTATATTGCAGATTTAGCCAAACACTCGCCAATCTCGCCAATTTTGCTTAGCTGGCTGATTGCTGCGGTTATTCGTGTGGCAACAGGTTCTGCTACGGTCTCCATGATGACCGCAGCTGGTATTGTCGCACCGATTGCTGCATCTATGCCGGATGTGAGCAGAGAGCTACTAGTGTTAGCAACAGGTGCGGGTTCGTTGATTTTGTCTCACGTCAATGACTCTGGTTTTTGGCTGATCAAAGAGTATTTTGGTATGACCATTAAAGAAACGTTTTTGACATGGACGGCTATGGAGACGATCATTTCCGTTAGTGCCATTGCATTTATTATGATCATTAATATGTTTATATAGCGAAACACAACAGCCTGATTCTGCGGAATTGGGCTGTTTTTGCTTGTGGCCATACCTCTTTTTTCAGATTGGGGTAAAATGAAGGTATTGAGAAGTGGGAGGCGGATACGATCGAACCATTAAAACATGTTTATCATGAATTATTTATTGAAGAATTAGCGGAGAAACTTGCACAAGCGTCGACTGGATTTGATACTGAAGAATTCCAGCGGCTTGTGTTTCAAAAGGATTGGCAGCAGCTTGAGTTAAAAGGAAGAATGAAAAGAGTCACTGAATCAATGCATGCCTGTCTGCCTAAGGATTATGAGCAGGCGATTGAGGTGCTGCGTCAGACAGCCCCGCATTTTTCAGGACTTAGTGCGCTTGTATTTCCAGACTACGTCGAAACATACGGCCTAGCACATTGGGATATCTCAATCAAGGCGCTTGAATTCTTTACGCCTTTTTCCACTTCTGAATTTGCCGTTCGGCCTTTTCTGATTCAGGATCAAGACAAAATGCTGGCGCAAATGCTTGTATGGTCACAGAATCAAAATGAGCATATTCGGCGGCTGGCTAGTGAAGGATGCAGACCACGTTTGCCTTGGGGATTAACTGTTCCTGCGCTTAAAAAGGACCCTTCTGTTACGCTGCCTATTTTGGAAAACTTGAAGTCAGACCCAGCGAGGTATGTGCAAAAAAGTGTAGCGAACCACTTAAATGACATTTCTGCGATTCAGCCTGATCTGATGAAGAAGACGGCTAAACGCTGGTATGGAACGAATGCACATACGAACTGGATCATCAAACATGCTTCCCGTACCTTACTAAAAAAAGGCGATCCAGATATCATGGCTTTGTTTGGTTATGGGGATGATCCATCTGTTCAAGTAACGGATTTGAAGGTAGTGCAAGACCCTATTCGTATTGGAGAGAAAATGACCTTTCAATTTACACTTCAGGCTGCTAAGCTACTAAAGCTGCGTGTAGAGTATGCCATAGACTACGTCAAAGCTCGGGGTACCCGCAATCAAAAGGTATTTAAAATCACAGAGTTTGAAACCAGTTCCGCGTTACATAGAGAATTCGTCAGGTCACAGTCCTTTCAAAATATGACGACGAGAAAGCACTATGAGGGAACCCATACTTTAACGATTATTATTAACGGCATTCCAAAAGCGTCGGTTGATTTTGAGGTAACAGAAGATAGCAGCTCATGAAAAAACCCGCCATTTCGGCGGGTTTTGGCGTTTAAGCCTTCTTTTTCATTAAGAATGAAGCGATGATGGCAGCGACTAAGAAACCGATGCTGATAATGGAGCTAGGCAGGTTTTCTTGTCTGAATAGGAACAAAACAAAGCTCAAACTGAGTACAAGACCTGCAAATAAAGTTAAATACGGAAACAGCCACACCTTGAAATACGGCTCCTGTGGATATTTTGGACGCAGCTTCAGATGTGCCATACAAATGCTGATCCAAATGAGTGAAACAGCAAAACCAGGAATAGCGAGCATATAGCTGAAAATTTGCTCCGGATATAAGTAAGCAAAAAATGTTCCGATGAGAAGAAATAGAACGGTAACCCATAAACTTAAAATGGGTACGCCTCTTTTGTTGACCTGTGCCAGTTTTTTCGGACCGCCGTCTGATTTAGCCAGAGAATGAATCATTCTCGTCGTTCCATAAATTCCGGAATTCGCCGCAGAAAGAACGGCTGTAATCAACACGAAATTAATGAAGTGAGAGGCGCCTTGCATACCAGCAGCAGAGAAGACTTGGACAAAAGGACTGTTATTTGGGTCAATTTGATTCCAAGGAATGAGTCCGCAGATGATCAAAATCGGCAATGTGTAAAATAAAATAATCCGCCACATCATACTTTTGACTACTCCAGGCAAGACTTTCTCCGCATCCTTTGTTTCTGTAATGGTCAGCCCGATCAATTCAGAGCCTCCATAAGAGAAAATGACCACTAAAAGCGATGCAAAGATCGCACCCCATCCGTTCGGAACGAAGTTTTGATAGTTGGTTAAGGCTGGTGTGCTTTGTTCGTTTGGAATGATCCCAAATAATAATGCTGCACCGAGAATAATAAAGACAATAATAACGAAAATCTTCATTCCAGCGAACCAAAACTCAATTTCACCAAAGTATTTTACATTATTTAAGTTAATTCCGATGACTAAGAGTGAGCAAAGTAAACATAGTGACCATAACGGTACGTTCGGCAGCCAGTATTGAAGCAGACTGCCAGCTGCAATAATCTCTATGACACAAACAGTGAGCCACATAAAACAGTAAACCCAGCCGACGACAAATGAAAAACGTTGACCAAGCGCAATTTGTATAAGGTCGCGAAGATTATTTCCCGGATAGACAATGGCCATTTCAGCTAATGCTGCCATTACAATGAGGAGCAGCAATCCGGCAAATACATAGGAAAAGATGACCCCAGGACCAGCTAAACCGATTGTATCGGCACTTCCTTTAAAGATTCCTGTACCAATGACCCCGCCCATCGCAATCATGCGAATGTGACGCGGTGATAAAAGCTTTTTTAATTCTTGTTGCTCCTGATTCGCGCTCATGACGTTCTCCTTTTTTAAAAATGCTTATGTTCCATTTTCTTTTTTCAAGACGCCAGTGTCAATATAAAAAAAGAGATTTTTCAGACAAAAATAGAGGTTGATTCTATCATTTTACCCACATAACCCCATAAAACACTTCCTTCATCCAAATCCAGCATATGAAACCTCATGAAAAAATAAACATTTGCCTTCATTCTGACATAAACAATTTTCTGTTTTTGTCGATATATCTTTTGTATTACTAAAGTCCTAATAAAGAATTGTTTATAACTGTAAAATATTTCAAAAACGTAAGGTTTGAAAGGAGTTATGAAAGATGTTTATGAAAAAAGCAAATGATTCATCGGCTGGAATCCTTCTCAGTGAAAGCAGTCAATTAATAGAACGAATTGAAAAGGGAGACCTTTCAGCAAGACTAGACACTGCTGCATTCTCTTCAAGCCAAACGATAGAAGCGGTAGCGCAAATTAATGAAGCTTTGCAAAAGATGCAGGATGCCAATGAAAATATTCAAATGCGGATGGATTTAGTGACAAAAGCCATTCAAGTTGGCTTATGGGATATGGTCGTTATCGCTGGAGACCCGGTCAATCCAAAGAATGAATTCACATGGACGGATGATTTCCGCAAAATGCTCGGCTTTCAAAATGAGCACGATTTTCCAAATCTATTAGACAGCTGGGCATCTCGAATACATCCGGATGAACAAGAATATACATTAGATGCATTCTCTTCGCATTTATTGGATCATTCAGGGCGTACGCCATATGATATCGAATATCGCTTGAAGTTGAAAAATGGAGATTATCGCTGGTTCAAAGCAACTGGAACGACCGTTCGTGATCGAAATGGTGTCCCTCTTCGTGTGGCGGGAGCTCTTTTTGATATCCATGATCAGAAATTGAAAGAAGAAGAGCTGCAAGCATTCGTCACAAGATATGACTTAATCAACCGTGCGCTTGTTGAAGCTCCTTGGGACATGGTGGTAGAGGCCGGTGATCCAGTCAATCCAAATAACGAATTCTGGTGGTCTCCGCAGTTCAGAAAAACGCTTGGTTTTACAGACGAGAAAGATTTCCCGAACGTGTTAAGCAGCTGGAGCGACCGTCTGCATCCTGAAGATCAAGAGATGGCTCTTCAAGCCTTTGCAGATCATTTAAATGATCACTCTGGCCGTACACCATTTGACATTGATTACAGATTGCAAAGTAAAAATGGTGAGTACCGCTGGTATCATGCTGGTGGTGAAACCATTCGTGATGAAAAAGGTGTTCCTCTTCGTGTGGCAGGAACCATTCGTGACATCACGTTAGAAAAAAACAAAGAAAAAACAGCGAATGAAATGGCTTCACAAGTAGAACAGCTTTCAAGTTCTATTAGCGAGATGGTATCGGGCATTAGCTCTGTGACAAATCAAGCACAGGAGCTTGCTGTTGCTCAAGAGCAGTCAACGTCTGCCGCAAATCTAGCAAAAAATAGTGCTGATGAGACGAAAAATATTTCTGACTTAATCAAAGAAGTGGCGAACCAAACAAACCTGCTTGGTCTAAATGCTGCGATTGAAGCAGCTAGAGCTGGTGAACAGGGCCGCGGATTCTCTGTTGTTGCAGATGAAGTACGGAAGCTGGCGCTGCATAGTGCCAATGCAACAGAAAATATCGAATCTAGTTTAACGGAAATGAAAACACAAATTGATGAAATTCTTGACAATATCTCGAATATGACAGCTCTTACGCAAACTCAGGCTGCTTTAACAGAGCAGGTGAATGCTGCAGTTGATGAAGTGAATCACATGTCTCAGCGTCTTGTGGCGTATTCAAAGAGTATTTAATCGTCAAAAACCGCCCTCTCGTAGAAGGCGGTTTTTTTCATTAAGATTGATCTGCTGGGAAAACAATACCTGCATCTTTTCTTGCGGCGTCAAGCACTTTCATCACTGAGAGACTATCATCAAGCCATGCATAGCACTGTTCATAATTTTTTGTTTCCATGATCTGCTGGAAAGCTTCTGCCTCATAAAACAGACGGTTTGGATTCGTTTGTGCATTGAGAGAGATGACCCTGTCATCAGCATGCAGCAGAACTTCCTCGCAGCCATTCGCCCCATTTTTCACATGAATGAAGCCTTTTTCTCCTTGAATCAATGCAAAGTTCATGCTGCTTGTATCCTTACTGCCGACACTTGTCGCAATAAAATCATTGTATGTAAACGTCAAAACACCAGATGTGTCAATACCGTTTGGATGGCGGTTTGCCTGATAGCGGACCTGCTCTGGTGACCCAAAGAGATTCATGATGAAATGGACATTATAGATATTAATATCCATCAGCGCTCCACCAGAGAACTCAGGGTTAAAGACATTTGGCGTTTCACCGGCAAGCAGCTGATTATATTTGCTTGAATATTGACTATAGTTGCATTGAACCAGTTTGATTTTACCTAATTGATGAAGGTGCTTTTTAATTAAATGATAGTTTGGCATATGAACGGTTGTAATGGCTTCAAATAGGAGAAGCTGCTTTTCCTTTGCGAGAGCGATTAAGGCTTCCAGCTCTTTAACATTAGAGGTGAAAGGCTTTTCGCATATCACATGTTTTCCGTTTTTCAATGCAGCGGTTGCATGCTCGCTATGTAAACGATTCGGTGATGCGATGTAAACGGCTTCTACGTGAGGATCTTCTAGCATAGCGTTTAGATCCGTATAAGTTGTCTGCACCCCATATTTGTCTGCGAGCTTCTTTGCCGTTGTTTCTTTTCTTGAATAGACAGCGTGACAAGAAGCACCGTCGAGCTGCTCAATCGCTTGCAGGAAGCCTTCCACAATGATACCTGTTCCGATGGTTGCAATGTTCATCTCCAAAACCCCTTCCACTCGTTTAAGCTGTCTCTAGTATAACCGATGTTTTCATTGGACGTGTACTGAGATACCTGAGCGAAGGTGTACCAGTGACCAACACCGGCACACCTTTGACAGCCCTTACAATCAGCTGATGTTTGCTAATGTTTGCTTTGTTAACAATTGAATGGCGGCCTTCCTCTTTTTTAACTCTTGAATAGAGTGTTGGATATCTTCAACTTTTTGCTCGAGCAGCTGTTCAGCCTCTGTTTTTGACTGTTTTTCGAAAAGTGATTTGATAATTTCACGAATTTCTTTAAGGGAGAAATCTAGCTTTCTCGCTTCGGTGATAAATGATAGCATGAGTACATATTTTTTATCATATAGACGATAGCCGTTATGTGCTCTCTTTGGTTCTGGGAGTACCCCCTCATTTTCGTAAAAACGAATGGTTTCAATATGTACACCAGACATTTTTGACAATTTACCTCTCGTAAACGTAATCATTCCCTGCACCTCCTTTCTTTGCTATCCATCATACAATTAGATTTGCTAGTTTCAAAATATTCTCCGATGAACATTTGTTCCTTTTCATATAGGTAAAATGGGAGAACTGATCTATTCACAGCAGATTTCATAGAATACGTTATAATAGATTAGGAGAAAGTGATTTTTTGTTACAGATATGAACAAGTAGACATCGTGAGGAAAAAACGATAGGCTAAATTAGGTAAATAGTATGAAGAATAATGTGATCATGTAGTAGATCACTCAAAATAGTGACAGCACGTTTTTGCTGAGAAAAGGGGACCAGTGAATGTATAAATTAGTCGCAATTGATATGGATGGTACGTTATTAAATGATCAACATATGGTGCCGGATGAAGTGTTTGAAGCCATTCAACAGGCGAAGGCAGAAGGCGTTAAAATTGTTTTATGTACAGGCCGGCCAATCGGCGGGGTGAACCGCTATTTAGCTGAGCTTCAGCTTGATCAAGAGGGAGATTATGTGATCGCCTATAACGGGGCGCTTGTTCAAAACAGCCACACAAATGAAGTAGTGTCAGAGCTGACATTATCCTATGATGACTTAACTTCTTTATATGAATTGAGCCGTCAGCTGGATACACCGATGCATTATTTCGATTCAGCCAATTTATACACACCAAATCGCGATATTAGTGAATACACAGTGCTTGAATCCTACTTAACAAAACTGCCGCTTAAATATTTACCTGTTGAAGAGGCAGATTCATCGATGAGACTTCCGAAGATGATGTATATTGATCAGCCAGAACGTTTGGAAAAAACGATACAAGCCATCCCATCTGAAGTGAAGGAAAAGTATATGATGGTGAAAAGTACAGATTTCTTCCTTGAAATCCTGCATCCTGAAGTGAGTAAAGGAAATGCCGTGAAGCTTCTAGCGAAGGAGCTGGGAATTGCTCGTGAAGAAGTCATGGCTATTGGTGACAACGGGAACGACGTGTCTATGCTGGAATTTGCGGGATGCGGCGTCGCTATGGGAAATGCCATTGATGATGTCAAAGCCGTAGCAGATGTTGTAACAAAATCTAATAATGAAGCCGGAGTAGCACATGTGCTGCATGAGCTGGTTTTAGGAAAATAAGAAAAGAGCGGTCTACCAGTGCGGTAGCCGCTTTTTTATATATTGGAGAAAAAGTAAACAAGCATACGTCTGCTGTTCAAATTTGTTTTTTCGAGCATCGCCTTTACATGATCATGCACAGTATGGGTCGAGATAAATAACGTACTGGCAATTTCCTTGGTGGATTGCCCTTTTATTAAGCAGTCAAGGACGTTCATTTCTCTTTCTGTCAGCCGATATGTTTTCGCTATATAAGGGAGAATGTCACTTGTTTGAGCTCGCTTAATATGAATCATGACAGCCTCTTCCTGCCCAGCTGCCTGCGCTAATCGAAATGCCTGAAGAGAGAGAAAAAGTCCTGTCGGCATTCTGGATATGCTGACCGCTGTTTGGTCACCGCCACCATATAAAAGCTTAGCGCCTAATGCTCTGAGCGGCCGGGGCATGATCGTGTCATCGTCAATTTGTTCAAAGGTTTGGAAGGTGTGAAGCCAATGAAGTCCCGCTTCATTTCCATAAAGCAGATGGTAATCGTGTGAAAGAATGAGGAAGCCTTGATGCTCCGCCGTTTCATCTTCTTCCGTTTCTCTTTTTTTGAAAAGCTCATCTCTCAGCTTGGCTGCGAGTGCTGGTGATTGGCGGTTAACTGCTTGTATGTCTTTTTCATGAAAAGGTTCCTTTCCCTTTTTCCGATAAAGGCTTGCGATACCCCAGCATTCACCTTGGATCACAAGGGCCGCCCGCAATTCATCTGCCCATCCGTTAGGTAACAAGATGTGGTGGTATCGACCGCTATTGAGATATTCTCCGCTTTGGACGAGACTCGCAGTGTGTACAGGACCTTTAGCCAGATCCTCATGCTGGTGCACATCATTTTTTAAAAATTCATTTTGAAACAGCTGGTTATGTATGGCTTCAATCGGTTCATCTGTGAAAGAACCCGTCGAGAGGAGAGTCGCTGGATCAATGGTTGTGATACAGGCAGCATCAAAATCACAGATATCGGCAAGTTCGTCTCGAATGTTTTTTCTCAGCTGCTGAAAATGAGCGGCTGGATTGGTCACTTGTTCTCCTCCTCAATATCCCCACTTTTAGGGATCGTTTTTTCTCATCTATCTTCCTACAATGAAGATAACATACCGTTAGTGTAAAGGAAACGAAGCAAAGCGGAAACTGGAGGAGAAGACATATGAGTGTAAATCAACATTGGCATGATCCTGTTGCTGAATCTTATGCAGCAACAATTGCGCATAAAGTACCGGGCTATCATCTTTTGCATGAGCTGACAGTGGATAGACTAGAAATCGAATTAATGGGAGCTACTTCTCGTATTTTGACAGTCGGAGCAGGTGGGGGCGAAGAGATCATCAACATGCTTCAAAGAAATAAAGACTGGCATCTCACAGGAGTTGATCCATCTCCAACCATGCTTGATATGGCGAAGCGCAGAGTGGCACAGCTTCATATGCAGGGTCGCGTCACTTGGTATGAGACTGCCTTAGACAACGTGCCGGTTGAAAAGTTGTACGATGCAGCGGTGAGTTTGCTTGTCATTCATTTTGTAAAAGATCAGATGACCTTTTTAGAGGAGATCGCCCGCCACCTTGAGCCAGGTGCACCGCTTATGATGGCGTTTATTCAAGGAGACCCGGAAACGCCTGCATTTCGGCAGGAGCTTCATATGCTTTCTCTATTCATGAAACGTCAAGGCTTGGGAAAAGACGTGTTTTCGTCCTTTCAAGAAAGGCTGGGTGTAACAACATATCCCGTGTCTGAAAAAGAGATGACAGAACAATTAACCGAAGCAGGATTTCAAGACATCAGACCTTATTTTCAAGCTGGCATGATCAAAGGGATTGTTTGCAAAAGAGGTCATAGAAAGGCGGTTGGAAAATGAAGTCAAAGATTATGGTGATAGGCGGCTATGGACATGTAGGGCAGCAAATATGTCTTCAACTAAGTGAAGTGTACCCAGGGCAAGTCTTTGCGGCTGGCCGAAGTTATGAGAAGGCTGAACAATTTTCACGCCAAACCAATGGGCGTGTACTTCCATTTCAGATAGACGTCAGACAATCAATGTCTACGGACTGGATGGATGAAACGAAACTCGTGATCATGTGTCTAGATCAAGATGACACGTCATTTGCTGAAACATGCTTACGGTCAAACATTGATTATCTCGATATTTCGGCAAAAGGAGCCTATATTGAGCAGCTGGCAAAGGTACAGCAGGAATTGAACGCAACGGCTGTGCTTAGCGTAGGTCTTGCACCTGGTCTCACCAATTTGCTTGCAGCGAAGGCGGCATCTAAGCTGACCTCTGTGGAGCAAATTGATATTGGCATCATGCTTGGGCTAGGTGATCAGCATGGTAAAGCAGCCATTGAATGGACGCTTGATCAAGTGCATACGGATTATGAGCTGACGGAAAATCATCAGCGAAAGAAAGTCAAAAGCTTTACTGGAGGGAAACGCATCGATTTTGGCAAAACGCTCGGAAAGCGGCAAGCCTATCAGTTCCCTTTCTCTGACCAGCAGACATTGCCTTCGACGCTACACGTGCCTTCTGTGACAACAAGGCTCTGTTTTGATTCTCGCGCGGCGACACGTGCATTTGCTCTCACAAGGAGACTCGGAATGACGTCACTTCTCACTAAGCCGAAAATTAAGGAACGAGCTATTTCACTGATTCAGTCTGCTCAAATGGGTACAGATCAATATGCAGTGAAAGTGGAAGCGACAGGAATGAAGGGCAACAAGATTCATCAAGCAGCGCTTGGAATAAAAGGTCGCGATGAGTCTCAAGCAACAGCTCAAGTCGCCAGTGCTGCGGCACTGCATGTATTGAGCAGGCAGTTTCAGGCAGGTGTTTTTCATATCGAAGAATTATTTTCATTAGCGTATGAGAATGGTGATTTTGCGTTGGTGGATCAAAAAACGAAGGAAAAGCGGACGTTAGCGGTGAGAGCCAGCCTTTTAACAGACTAGCAGGATGTTAGACTGGGTAACGAGATGAAAACATCTTCACTCTTGATAAAAGATACGCGTCAGCTCAATGGAACAGATCAGTCATGTGCCATTTGAAAAACAAGGTGTCTATGATCCGAAAACAAAAGCTTGTTTTCAATGTAAATGGCTGAGGATGAAAGATTCAACTAGAGGACTGTAGACTGAACTGATAAAATGATGATAGTTACAATTTGCAAAGTGGGTGTTTACAAGTGTTAGATACAGAACAAGATGTAGTGAAGAATTATATAGATTCACCCAAAAAATTGAAAAAATTATATAAACGGGTATTGTTCGTTGTCAGTTTATCGCAAATATTTGGAGGGGCTGGAATAGCCGCAGGGATTACGGTAGGTGCACTTTTAGCTCAACAAATGCTTGGAACTGAAGCCTATGCAGGAGTCCCAATTGCTTTATTTACTTTGGGGTCAGCTGGGTCAGCTTTCGTTGTAGGAAAGCTTTCGCAACGTTATGGACGACGCATCGGTTTATCGACAGGTTTTGTTGCTGGAGGGCTCGGAGCAATTGGCGTTGTGATTGCTGCTATGATGAATAGTGTCCTTTTATTATTTGCATCGCTCTTCATTTACGGTGCAGGGACATCCACCAATTTACAAGCGCGTTATGCTGGGACTGACTTAGCGAATTCTAAACAACGTGCAACTGCAATTAGTACGACAATGGTCATGACAACATTTGGGGCAGTAGCAGGTCCGAATTTAGTTGAAATGATGGGTAAATTCGCAGTATCAATTGGTGTCCCAGCACTTGCGGGTCCTTTTATTTTATCAGCCGCAGCATTTATTGTAGCAGGTCTTGTCCTTTTTATTTTGCTGCGTCCTGATCCGTTAGACATTGCCCGTAGAATAGCAGCTTACAAAGCAGAACATGAACATGGAAATAAACCAGATGCTGCTGATAAAAAAACAGATAAAAAAGGGCTTACAGTAGGTGCTACGGTTATGGTCTTAACTCAAATTGTCATGGTTGCACTCATGACGATGACACCGGTGCATATGCAGCATCATGGTTATGGATTAGCCGAAGTGGGAATTGTTATAGGTTTTCATATAGGGGCAATGTATCTTCCTTCACCTATCACGGGTGTACTTGTAGATAAACTAGGACGAACAGCTATGAGCATAGCGTCGGGCATCACATTGTTACTTGCTGGTTTATTAGCAGCATTTGCACCAAGTGATTCAATGATTCTATTAATCATTGCTCTGTCTTTACTTGGGTTGGGATGGAACTTTGGTTTAATTAGTGGTACTGCTCAAATAGTTGATTCTACAGAACCATCAACCCGGGCAAAAACCCAAGGAACACTCGACGTTTTTGTTGCGTTAGCAGGTGCTTCTGGCGGTGCTCTTTCAGGAATGGTAGTTGCGAATGCGAGTTATGCTACATTATCTTTAAGCGGAGGAATTTTATCGTTAATTCTCATACCTGTCATAATTTGGTCTTTTAAGAGTAAAGTTTAATGCAGCTTCGTGCGGATGTTCCTGTAATCCATCACAAAAAAAGACATGCCCCCAATCATGGGAAAGCATGTCTTTTTTTAATCTTCCATCAAAATACGTTTTGCTTATTAGTAGAGCAACTGCACAAATTTTTTCACAGAATGCTAGTCTTCTTATGATGTAGATGACACATCTCCTTTTTTCTTGATACTGGCTGTAATGAGCTGGGTCAATGTGTCAGAGCCTTTTGTGGAAAGATGAACACCATCTGGCTGAAAATAGGAAGGCTGTCCTGTGGCAGCTGAATGCCAATCGACTAAGCTCACATTTTGATGTTGATTAGCCACACGCTCGATGACTGCATTCACATCATTTTCCCAAGTTCTTGGGACTCTCGTGTTTACAAGGAAAATGTGCGCCTTTGAAAATTGCTTAATGAATGCAGTCAACGTGCTTTCGGTAAAATAACCATTCGTGCCAAGCTCAATAATAACAGCGGCATCAGATTGATTAAATGATGTGTATTGAGGGGCGATGCTGACGGCTTCGTTCATTTGTCTACCAACCTTCGCATCAATGGTGATTTGTGCATATGCTTTTTCAAGATTCGGCGCAATGTCCAGCATGACCGAATCACCGATGGCAAGGACCTGGTGAAATTGTTTTTTCTCAGATGCTTTTTTCTCGTGTTTTTTTTTCTTTTTCTTCGCTTTTGATTCCGATGGTTCGGCTGTTTTTTTCGGTGCTGTTTTAATTTGCGTCACTTCCTTCACATGTGGGGATGAAGTGGACGAGTTAGACATGCCAATGATAAATAAGATTAAAAGAGCTGCGGTAATTGCAAGGAACACCTTATTAGATGTAGACCACTGTTTGATTCCTTTTTTCCAAATAGACCAAGAGGAAAAATATTGTCTAAAGCCATGCTGGCGGATCGGCTGTTCGATGAAGCGATAGGAAGCCTCAGCAACCAGTAAAATGGCGATGAGCTGCAATGTGACACGGGATATGGAAGGCTGTCCAATTTCAATGACTGGTGTGGTCAGTACGATAATGGGATAATGCCACAGATAAATACCATAAGACCGCTTACCAAGCCAGACGAGCGGCTGAAACGACAGCCATTTCCCTATAAGACTTGCAGGGTGGCAGACGCACGCAATTAAAATGGCCGCATTCAGACAGAATAAAAGCATGCCGCCCTGATAGAGAAAGCCGTCGAAATCGTCCACTGCATAAACACAAAGAAGGAAAACAGCAAACGAACCGAATCCGGCAATATGTAAAATACGTCTGCCAACAGGAAGTAATTTTTTGCTGGATAGTCTTTGCATAGGCCACACAAATGCCAGACTGCACCCAATCAGGAGCGCAAATGCACGAGTATCTGTTCCATAATAAACCCTGCTAGGATCGGTATCTGGTGAATAAAGAACCGCCATCCATAAAGCGGAGACAAGTGCAAGTCCAAAGGTGATCATAGTCAGATGGGATCTGTTTTTTATCCATTTCAGCCCTGCAATCAACAGTACCGGCCAAATGATATAAAATTGCTCTTCTATTGCCAGAGACCACAAATTTTTCAGTGGAGATAGGGCATTGAAGCTATCAAAATATGAAAGCTGGTGAAAAATGTACCACCAGTTACTGACATAAAAAAAGGACGATATGGCATCGCCACGAATGGACAATAATGCGTTTGAACCAGCAATCGCGCACCAGCTGACGGTGATAAAAATCATGACGTAAGCGGCTGGAAGAAGCCTTCTGATTCGTCCCATCCAAAATGGCAAAAGCTCTTGATAGCCTAAATCCTGCTTATGTAACAAGATCGTCGTAATCAAGTAACCAGAAATGACAAAAAACAAATCAACGCCAAGAAACCCGCCGCTTGCGGGTCCGATATGTAAGTGATAAGCAATGACTGCCAATACAGCAACGGCTCTTAGTCCATCTAATCCTAAAATATAACGAAAACGATTTTCCTTGCTGTTCATGAAAATGAATCCCCCATCAATGTCAAACGCTTCTTTTTGTTATTCATTCAAAAGAGCAACGATTCTTTTATTTTATATAAGATTAGACGAATCAGCATTACATTTTGTTGGCGAATTTCTGTCTTTTTTAAAATTTTTTATACGAAAAAAGAATTGGTGGGTTAAGAGATGTCGAATTTGATACTCAAAACCAAAATCCCTGTCATAATAAAAGTAGAAGGAAAGGGGATGTGTTGAATGAGAACGATCGAAAATGATCAGTTATTGGTTCAGATTCATGAAAAGGGAGCGGAAGTCAGGGAGGTGCTTGACAAGGAAAGCGGGCGTCACTATATGTGGTCTGGTGACCCAGCTTATTGGGGCAGGGTGTCGCCTGTCTTGTTTCCGATTGTTGGGCGATTAATGAATGATCAATACAAGATGGACGATCAAACTTTTGAGCTCACGCAGCATGGATTTTTGCGTGATGTTAATTTTGATTTATATGAAGAAACGAAGCATACGGTGACCTTTCAATATGAATCAAGAGGCCGGCACGTGAAGCAATACCCGTATGAATTTACAGCGCGAATTCGTTATGAACTATTGAAAAATGGGCTGACGATTTCCTGGGAAATTGATCATGACGGAGAGAATACGATGTATTTCTCCATTGGAGGGCACCCAGCATTTCGTATTCCTCTTGTTGAAGGCGAGCAAACAGCAGATTATTCACTCACATTGACACCTTCCACTGAACATCTCTCTGTGCAATATGAACTGCGGAATTCACTTGTCAGGGAGAAAGAAAAAGGCATTCAGCTTGAGCCGATCCAGCTTCGGCCAGAGCTTTTTCAGCATGATGCGATGATCTTTAGTCATATCAATCGAGTGTCATTGACTTCAGGATCAGGTCACGGGGTTGAGGTCGATCTCACTGGCTTTCCTTTCGTTGGCATTTGGTCACCTTATGATCAAGAAAAAGGAACGATGGCTCCTTTTGTTTGTATTGAGCCTTGGTATGGCATCGCCGATATGGAAGGGACGAATGGGCAGTATAAAGAGAAGTTTGGTATTCAAACATTAGAAAAGAATGAGACCTTTCATGCCGCTTATACAATTTTCTTCAAATGAACATTTGTGCATGATGAGTTGAACAATTTGTTATGATAGAAGAAAAAGGGGGCGTATAAATGGATCGAGAGAAACAACAGCTGAGTATTGAAGCGGCAAGGCTCTATTATTTGTCTGATTACAGCCAGCAGGAAATTGCCAAACAGCTCGACCTGTCGAGACCGACTGTATCTCGGCTGCTTCAATATGCGAAAGAGAAGGGGTACGTCCAGATTACGGTGATGGATCCGTTTGAGGATCTAAATGAGCTTTCTTCATTACTCAAGGAAAAATATGACCTGCTCGAAGCTCATGTGGTGTTTTCGCCAAAGGACGACTATCCAACCATCACCGATTATTTGAGCCGATTTGGTGCAGATTACTTGCAAGAGACGGTGAAAGACGGCGATATCGTTGGCGTGAGCTGGGGAACGACTATGTATCAAATTGCACAAAAGATGCAACCTAAACAGGTAAAAGGTGTAGAGGTTGTCCAGCTCAAGGGCGGAATCAGTCATTCTCATGTGAATACATATTCAGCGGAAACCATCCAGCTGTTTGCTGAGGCCTTTCAAACAGCACCGCGCTATTTGCCGCTTCCTGTTGTATTTGATAGTGCTGCCGTCAAGGAGATGGTTGAGCAGGACAGACATATTCAGCGAATTATTGAAATGGGCAAGCAGGCGAATATCGCTGTGTTTACTGTTGGAACGGTAAGAGATGAGGCGCTTTTGTTTAGACTAGGTTATTTCCGTGAAGAAGAAAAAGCGCTCCTCAAGGCATCCAGTGTCGGAGACATTTGCTCGCGTTTTTATGATCAAGATGGACGCATTTGCAGTGAAGCCATTAACAATCGCACAATTGGCGTGGAGCTAGATGATTTAAGGACAAAAGAACGATCCATTCTTGTCGCTGGCGGTCATCGAAAGGTGGCTTCTATACACGGTGCACTAAGAGGAAAATATGCGAATGTATTGATCATCGATCAGCACACAGCGAGGGCTCTTTTAAATGTCACAAAATAGATGAACAAAATTTCATAACCATGTTTACAATTGTTCATCTGTCATATATGATGAAAGTATCATAATTAAAAGGAAGTGTGAAGCATGACGATAGCAAAGCTCATTGATCATACAGCACTAAAACCAGATACATCTAGAGCCGCAATTATGCAGCTACTTGAAGAAGCAAAGACTCATCAATTTGCATCTGTTTGCGTGAACCCAACTTGGGTATCTCTTGCGTCGAAAGAACTAGCAGGAACAGGTGTTGATGTATGTACAGTCATCGGTTTCCCGTTAGGCGCAAACACAACAGCGGTAAAAGCATTCGAAACAAAGGATGCGATTGAAAACGGTGCAACAGAAGTGGACATGGTCATCAATGTTGCGGCATTGAAAGACGGCGAATATGATGTGGTTGAACAAGATATTCGTGCAGTTGTAGATGCAGCAAAAGGCAAGGCATTAGTGAAAGTCATTATTGAAACATGTTTACTTACTGATGAAGAGAAAGTCAAAGCTTGTGAGCTTTCAGTGAAAGCCGGCGCTGATTTCGTGAAAACATCGACTGGATTTAGTACAGGCGGTGCGACTGCTGAGGACATCGCATTAATGCGTAAAACAGTAGGACCTGACATCGGTGTGAAAGCATCAGGTGGCGTGAGAACAAAAGAAGACGTTGAGGCAATGACAGCAGCAGGTGCTACCCGTATTGGCGCTAGTGCAGGCGTTTCCATTATCAAAGGGGATCAATCAGCTCCTTCGAAAGACTATTAATTCATACGATCCTATGGTAGGATAACATTCATGACTCATAAATGATGAAAAAGTCATATGCGGAAGGATCTCACTTCTGGGAAATTCTTCCGCGTTTTGTTTACGAAATAGGGTTTGTTCCATACAAGCGCATTAATGTAAACGAATTCATTCAAGGAGGAAAAACATGAAATACGTGATTGGTATCATCGGTTTGCTAGTGATTCTCGCCATTGCATGGCTGGCTAGTAATGGGAAAAAACGAGTGAAATTCCGTCCAGTAATTGTCATGATTGTACTGCAATTTATTTTAGGTTATATTCTGCTCAATACAGGTGTTGGAAACTTCCTAGTCGGAGGGTTTGCAAAAGGATTCCAAATGCTTCTAGGCTATGCCGGTGAAGGAATCAACTTCGTATTTGGCGGGTTAATGAATGATAAAGCATCCACTTTCTTCATCAACGTCTTACTGCCAATCGTCTTTATCTCGGCGTTGATCGGTATTTTGCAGCATTGGCGTATTCTTCCGCTTATCGTACGCGGAATCGGATATTTGCTTAGTAAAGTAAACGGTATGGGGAAACTAGAATCTTACAACGCAGTAGCGTCTGCGATTTTAGGTCAATCAGAAGTCTTTATTTCTATTAAGAAACAGCTTGGATTATTGCCTCAGCAGCGTCTTTATACATTATGTGCATCTGCAATGTCGACGGTATCAATGTCGATTGTTGGTGCGTACATGCAAATGATTAAACCAGAGTACGTGGTTACAGCACTTGTGCTGAACCTATTTGGTGGATTTATTATCGCATCAATCATCAATCCATATGAAGTGTCTAAGGACGAAGACATGCTTGAAGTCGTCGAGGAAGAAAGACAATCCTTCTTCGAAATGCTTGGCGAATACATCATGGATGGTTTCAAAGTAGCGATTGTTGTTGCTGCAATGTTGATTGGGTTCGTTGCATTAATTGCGATGATTAACGGTATCTTTACAGCAGTCATTGGTGTTTCTTTCCAAGATGTACTTGGATATGTTTTTGCTCCATTTGCGTTCCTTGTTGGTGTACCTTGGAGCGAAGCGGTACAAGCAGGAAGCATTATGGCAACCAAAATGGTATCCAACGAATTTGTTGCGATGCTCGCTCTATCTGGAGACGGTCTGCATTTCACTGCGCGTACAGAAGCGATCATTTCTGTATTCCTTGTATCATTTGCGAACTTCTCTTCTATCGGTATCATTGCTGGAGCAGTCAAAGGCTTAAACGAAAAGCAAGGAAACGTTGTCGCACGATTTGGATTAAAGCTGTTATTCGGTGCAACTCTTGTCAGCTTCTTAACAGCAGGCGTTGTCGGTTTAATTTTCTAATTTAAAAAAAGGAATGGTGAAAACAATGAGAATGGTAGATATCATTGCGAAAAAACGTGACGGAAAAGAATTATCTTCAGAGGAAATTTCTTTCTTTGTCAAAGGTTATACGGATGGAACAATTCCTGACTACCAAGCAAGTGCCTTGGCTATGGCGATTTTCTTCCAAGATATGACGGATCAAGAACGTGCAGACTTAACACTCGCTATGGCGAACTCAGGAGATACAATTGACCTGTCTGCCATTGACGGTATTAAAGTAGACAAGCACTCAACAGGCGGTGTAGGCGATACAACAACGCTTGTACTCGCTCCTCTTGTTGCAGCACTAGATGTACCTGTTGCGAAAATGTCTGGGCGCGGCCTTGGGCATACAGGCGGTACTGTGGACAAGCTTGAAGCGGTCAAAGGCTTCCACGTAGAAATTACAAAAGACGAATTCATCGAGCTCGTGAACCGTCATAAAGTAGCGGTCATTGGGCAATCAGGCAACCTGACACCAGCTGATAAAAAGCTATATGCACTTCGTGATGTGACAGGAACCGTTAACTCAATTCCGCTTATTGCAAGCTCCATTATGAGTAAGAAAATTGCTGCTGGTGCAGATGCAATCGTACTTGATGTGAAAACAGGCGCTGGTGCTTTCATGAAAACACCAGAAGACTCTGAGAAGCTTGCAAAAGCTATGGTACGCATCGGAAACAACGTAGGCAGACAAACAATGGCTGTCATCTCTGATATGTCTCAGCCGCTAGGATTAGCGATTGGAAATTCCCTTGAGGTGAAAGAAGCGATTGACACACTAAGAGGCGAAGGTCCTGAAGACTTAAACGAGCTTGTGCTCACATTAGGAAGTCAAATGGTCGTTCTTGCGAAAAAAGCAGACACACTTGATGAAGCAAGAGAAAAGCTGATTGAAGTGATGAAAAACGGCAAAGCACTTGAGAAATTCAAGGAATTCTTAGAAAATCAAGGTGGAGACAGCTCGATTGTGGATCAGCCTGAAAAACTGCCGCAAGCACCTTACAAAATTGAAGTACCTGCCAAAGAATCAGGTGTCGTAGCTGAAATCGTCGCGGACGAAATCGGTGTTGCAGCGATGATTCTTGGAGCAGGACGCGCAACAAAAGAGGACGATATCGACCTATCTGTCGGCATCATGCTGAACAAAAAAGTGGGCGATCGTGTTGAAAAAGGAGATTCACTTGTGACACTGCATGCAAATCGTGAAGATGTTGCAAATGTCGTGGAGAAAATTTATGACAACATCCGCATCGCTGATCATGCCGATGCACCAACATTGATTCATACAGTGATTACAGAATAAAGAGAAGGAGACAAAAGTGATAAATCGCTTTTGTCTTTTTTTATGAAAATTTTAGGAGATACCCCTTCTAAGTATAATAAGTTAGATGAATGGGAGGGATAAACCATGAGGATGCTCAAACTCATTCTCTTTATTTTCGTTGTATTGATGATCATTGGATTTATCAGCTACTATGCGGGACCAACAACGACACCAGATTCTTAAGGCGGGCATTCAGCTCGTCTTTTTCTATTGAAATAAAAAAATTCACTTTATGAAACAAACCTCTTGCAATCATCAAACAATGGGTGTATATTAATTGACGAGTCAATGATTGATATATCAAGTAATTGATTTCTGAATAGAAAAGAGGGGATGGCATTGACTGCATTTTGCTCTGAAGAGGCAGAGGTATTATATCGTTTGCAGTGCGTGAACCGTATGATGGGTGTGAAGTTCGAAGCATGCACGGGCATCAGCCAATCAAGACTTGAGTTGCTATCGCTGTTATTCCAAGCCGATGAAATCAGCCAATCAGATTTGCAGAAAAAAGTAAATATTGATAGTGCAGCTGTGACGCGTCATTTAAAACAGTTAGAAACAAAAGGAATGGTCACACGCAGAAGAAAACCAGAAGATAATCGAGTCACACTTGTTCGCTTAACAGATGAAGGCAGAACAAGAATCGAAGCTTCTAAAATAGAAAAAGAACGATTTATCTCAGAAATGCTTGAAAACGTAAGTGAAGAAGAACGAAGGCTTCTCACTGATGTGCTCATCCGTATACAACAAAACATCGAAAAGATTCAAACAACTTAAAGGAGTGTTACACATGGCTACAACATTAAAAACAAACGATTTTATGGAAATTATGAAAGGGCGCCGCTCTATTCGTAACTATGATCCATCTGTGAAAATCAGCAAAGAAGAAATGACAGAGATTTTAGAAGAAGCAACAACTGCACCATCATCAGTAAATGCACAGCCTTGGCGCTTCATGGTCATTGACAGCCCAGAAGGAAAAGAAAAGCTTGCACCACTTGCAAAATTCAACCAAACTCAAGTGTCAACATCAGCAGCTGTCATTGCAGTTTTTGCAGATATGAAAAACAATGAATACTTAGAAGAAATTTATTCAAAAGCTGTAGAAAATGGCTACATGCCGCAAGAAGTGAAAGAAAGACAAATTGCTGCATTAACTGCACACTTTGAGGTTCTTCCAGAGCAAGTGAACCGCGAAACAATTTTAATTGACGGTGGAATTGTGTCTATGCAGCTTATGCTTGCTGCACGTGCACACGGCTATGATACAAATCCAATTGGCGGATTTGATAAAGAAGTCATCGCTGAAACATTTGGCTGGGATAAAGAACGTTATGTACCAGTGATGCTGTTATCAATTGGGAAAGCTGCTGACGAAGGCTATGCATCTTACCGCTTACCGATTGAGCGCATTACAGAGTGGAAATAATATTTTTTAAAAAGGAGACGATTAGATGATTATTATTCATGCAGGGATGACCATTCATCCAGAAAAAGAAAACGTATTTCTAGAAGAAATCAATGCATTAATGAAAGCTTCACAGGCTGAAGAAGGCAATGTTTCTTACAAACTTTTCAAGGACACAGAAAAGGAAAATACCTTTTTAATGGTAGAAGTGTGGAAAGATGACGCTGCGGTTCAGAGCCATAATGCAAGTGCTCATTTCCAGGCTTTCGTAGCGAAGGCAAAAGAATTCTTAGCCGCTCCACTTGACGTAGTTGCCTTTCAAGGCCAGCAGCTTTCATAGAAAAACAACAAACACCCTAGGCGGTTATCGCCTAGGGTTCTTTTATTTTCGACATATAGTTCCACCCATTTCATTCCCGTATTGTGCATTTCCCACAAAATTTCTGAAAATAAAATGTTTTTCGACTTAACTATATTGGAATATGCTAGAATTAGATATTATTTATTACCAAATTAGGGAGGAACCAATATGAAAAAAGGGAAATGGACGAAAATTGCACTAACTGCTGTCCTTAGTTTAGGCACATTGACAGCTTTCAGCACCCCTCTATCTGCCCATACCACAGAAAAATCAACATCCTCAGATGGCGGTCATTATTCAGGTATTCCATTTGACTCAAGTGTCGTGAATGAAGACCGTCTCATCAAAGCCCTGAAAAAACAAGGAAAGATTAAAAAGAATGCCAATGAGGCAGAAACCCAAAAAGCATTAAAAAACTATCTAAAGAAAAAAGAAGAATCGGCAATGAAACAAAGTGCCAGCACCTTAACAGAGGAGCCTGAATTCCTGAAAGAATATAAACAAAAGGTACATAACAAACTTGCCAAAAAGAAAAAGTTAAAGAAGCATAATGGAAAAGAAGGCAATCAAGTAAAACCGGTCAAAAAGGAAAAGTATAAAGGTGACGTCCGCAATGATAAGGTATTGGTTTTATTAGTAGATTTTAAAGATTATAAGCATAATAGTATCAAAAAAGAAGAGACTGATATGTACTATGACAAGTACGATCAACAGCACTACCAAGATATGCTTTTCGGAAAAAATGGCTACATCGGTCCAGATGGGAAACGAAAAGTATCCATGAAGCAATATTATGAAAAGCAGTCCGGCGGCAGTTATACAGTCAGTGGAACAGTTGCAGGATGGTATACAGCAAAGCATGAAGCAGCTTATTACGGCGGGAATGTACCTGATGATTCAGGCAGTGACGGCAGACCGCGTGAATTGGTGAAAGAAGCACTCGAAGCAGCAGCAAAAGATCCGAATGTTGATCTCGGCGAGTATGATCAATGGGACCGCTATGATATTGATGGCGACGGTGTTTATAACGAGCCAGACGGCATCATTGACCATCTGATGGTCGTTCACGCCGGTGTAGGTGAAGAAGCAGGCGGCGGACAACTTGGCGCTGATGCGATTTGGTCACACCGCTGGTCACTTGGTGATGTATTTGAAATTCCGGACACTGAATCTGAAGTCGGACAAGGCGGAAAATTAGGCGCATTGGATTACACCATTGAGCCTGAAGATGGCGCAGCAGGTGTGTTCACACATGAATTCGGACATGATCTTGGTCTTCCTGACGAGTATGATACACAGTACACAGGCAGAGGAGAGCCCGTTTCTTACTGGTCGATCATGTCAAGCGGAAGCTGGGCAGGTAAAGTTCCTGGTACGGAACCAACAGGCTTTAGCCCATATGCGAAAGAAATGCTTCAAAATCTGCATGGGGGCAACTGGCTTTCTGGACAAACCATCGATGGTAAAACATTAAAGAAAAGCAAAACAGTATTAATTGATGAAGCAGCAACAAAAGGAACGAACCATGATGCCGTTCGAGTCGATTTACCAGATAAAGAGATTGTCGTCACGACACCTGCTCAAGGGGAATATTCGTACTTCAGTGGAACGGGTGACAATTTGAATGCAACCATGACGACAACAGGTATTGATTTGTCGAAGGGAAGCAAAGCAGAGCTGACATTTAAAGCATGGTACGATATTGAAGAAGATTATGATTATGCGTATGTAGAAGTGCGTGAAACAGGGACTGATCAATGGAAGACCATCGCGGGTAACATCACGAATGATCGAAATGAAGCAGGTGCAAACGAAGGCAATGGCATCGACGGAAAATCAGACGGCTGGGTAGATGCAGCATTTGATCTGTCTGCTTATGCAGGGAAAAAAATCGACCTGCAATTCCGTTACACAACTGATGCAGGCTATTCACTTCCAGGCTTATTCGTAGATGATCTGAACGTCACAGCAGATGGAACGAAAGTATGGTCAGATGATGCCGAGGGTACATCCACTTTTACCTTTAATGGATTCTCAAAATCTAATGGAAAACAATATGCAGCACAATACTATTTACTAGAGTGGCGCTCTTATGCGGATGTCGATAAAGGCTTAAAGCATATTAAACGCGGTGCAAGTCTGATGAGCTATAATAACGGTTTGGTCGTGTGGTATGTCGATCAATCATACAGTGATAACTGGGTTGGAAAGCATCCGGGGAACGGCTTCCTTGGTGTAGTAGATGCAGATCAGCAAGTATTAAAATGGAGTGACGGTTCCATTGCCGCCACAGGGTTCCAAGTACATGATGCAGCATTCTCTTTGAATCCAAGTACGAAGCTGAATATAGATTATACAGCAACAACGGGCTTAACTTTGCAAGATCGCTACATTCGCCCGGCGCATACATTTAGTGATAAAACGAACTATGTCAATCCAAACAACCCAGATGCAGGACGCGATGTACCGACATATGGGTTATCCTTTAAAGTCGTTGGACAAAGTAAGGATCGTTCTGTTGGAAAGGTGTTAATTTCGAAAAGTAATTAAATAGAAAGCCGGATTCTACTAATGAATCCGGCTTTTTGATATGTGAAAAAATGATTGTGAGGACACGATTTGTTTTTTAATCGAATGTCTGTTCTTTTTTATTTTGATATCCGAATGAAACCATTATATAATAGACATTGGAAGGTTTTTCTTTCAACCATGATTCTTTTTAGCTGTTAAAACAAAGGAAAGGATGAGCGTTACCAATGAGTTGTGTCACTGCCAAGCAATTAAAGGTGATTCGAGGGACGATGCAGACTTTTTGCAGCCATTTGGAGTATGATGGCCACGGTAAGCTTCATATCAATACCATCATGGCTTTTATTAAAAAGGAATTCGGCGTGAGAAAAATGAAAGACATTCCACAAAGTCGCTTTACAGAAGCGCTAGAATTAATACAAGACTTTGATTTATACACGGACAAAATAGAGATACGTGAACGTCTACCAGAAAGGAATTAACTAATTTGAATATTTTAGCAATGATCTTAGTAGGAATTGTCGCATTAGAACACATTGTCATCATGTTATTAGAAATGTTTTTTATGGAATCAAAGATGGCGAAGAGGTCTTTTAAGCTGCCAGAACACTTGCAAAAAGATCCAAATGTCAAAGTCATGTTTGCCAATCAGGGGCTTTATAACGGGTTTTTAGCGGCAGGACTCATTTGGGGGCTCATTCTTGGAGCGAATACCGTTGGATATATGATTCAGCTGTTTTTCATTCTTTGTGTGATCATCGCAGCAGTATTTGGCGGTGTAACATCCAATAAATCAATTATCATCAAACAAGGAGTACCAGCGCTTCTTGCACTCATTGCACTGATGCTGGCGATCTAATCTTAAATAAAGCCGCCCCTAGTGAGGGCGGCTTTTATCTTTTTCGAAGACCCATCAAACGAATAATGGATGTCAGACAAAGGGCAACGGCAACGGCCAAAATAATTTTTCCGTACATGACCCCTGTTAGGTTCATCAAAAAGACGGCCAATATAATACAGAGTGTGATGATGATCATCACAATCGAATAGGTTTTCATCTCTTTTCCACTCCTTTAAAAACTCCTCATGTGACGAGAAATCTGTCAATCTTTCCTCATATTATATCACTCAAAGACAATTTTACATGAAATTCCCTACCAATAGAATGTGACATATTGATTAGATTTGGAGTTATACCATATTTTTTAGAAAATCGGGTATAACATAAAGAGCTGGTTCGAATTCATATTGCTTGATATTTAATTGTGCAAAATATAAAATAGCCACATGATAAATCGAAAGGATGATCAAGATGAGTAAGAAAGTGTTATTAGTATCGACAAGCAGCCCGGAAATGAATGGACATCCAACAGGCTTATGGCTAGAAGAGTTGGCAGAGCCATTTCATATTTTTAAAGAAAATGAACTAGAAGTACAAATTGTCTCTATTCAAGGTGGCACTGTACCAATTGACAAAAATTCAATTCCTGAAGGTGTTCCAGCGCAATATCAAGATGTGTATGAATTACTTCAAGACACAAAGGCGCTTACAGATGTGAATCCAGCTGATTATGACGGCATTTTCTTTGCCGGAGGACACGGCCCTATGATCGACTTTGCGTCTAATCAACTGGTAGCGGATGCGATCTTAGCGGTTTCAGATAGAAATGGTGCGATCGGAGCCGTTTGTCATGGCGTTTCAGCATTCGTTGATGTGAAGGACCAAGATGGCAAATCATTTATCGAAGGTAAAAAAATTACAGGCTTCACAAACGAAGAAGAGGAAGCCGTGCAGCTGACATCAAAAGTTCCATTTTTATTGGAAACAAAACTTCGTGAGCAGGGGGCAGCGTTTGAAAAAGGAGATGCCTTTGCGCCATTTGCTGTAGTTGACGGACAAATCATTACTGGACAAAACCCAGGATCAAGTGCAGAAACAGCACGCTTGTTTGTCAAAACCATTGCATAAAACGATCAAAAACCAGCCGTCACTCATGCGGCTGGTTTTTTTGTTATAAAAATGTCCCAAAAAAGACCAAAACAATTATTAGAATAATGGTAAAATAATCACAGGGTAAAAAACCCAAATAAGGAAAAAGGGGATGTTCCTGTGAGAGCATTTTATGTCAAAATCACCGCCGCTTTACTGTCTGTTTTACTCGTCGCAACAAGTTTATTTTCACCAGCTTTAAAAGCAGAAGAAGCACCAAAATCAAATGGAAAACAATCACTCCTGACGGAAAAAGCGATTCAGCAAGTGCAAGAGTCGTTTGAAAAGCAGGATAAAGGGACTGCGGTTCAACAGAAGCAAGTAAAAAAATCATTTAAAGTAGATAAGAAAAAGGGAATAAGTATTAAACGAAAAGCGGCTGCAGATGGAAAGATGCGGACGTCTGCCGTTCGCTCTATTGATGGACTAGCTATTAATCAATCGGCAGTTTTAAATGAGGAAGATCCAGTTGATTTATGGTTCTTAAGTACATCGTCCCCTCAGGCACTTATCAGTAGGATTACCTCTCCAAATGCTGATTATTTCGTTCAATTATTTGTTATTGATTTTGAAGCAGGACAAGCCTATCCAACCGATCTTATTCAACCGGCAGGCAGTCTGCTTGCGTTAAGCAATTTACCAGCGGGTGATTATGCGTTTGGTATTACCAGCGGTGGAGACTTTGGAGACTCATATACATTACAAGTGAATGCAAAAAACCCACCAAATTTCACAGGTGCTGAATCCCTGTCATCAACATTGCAATACTTTGTTGCTGCGTATGCCAATGGGGATGTTTTCGCAAATGGTACAAAAGTGTATAACAAACAATCTAAGACCGCCGATTATAAATGGGAGCGTGTGTTTTATTTCTCATATGATGGAAAATATGACCAGAGAACTCATTCTGTTGACAGTGTGAAAGTGAAAAGTATTTCGGCACCAGTGTCGTACTCTGCTCCATACGCAAGTTCCTCAGAGGCCATTCTTGTCTACTTAGATGTGGAGACTTTATTTATGTATCATGAATCATCGTTTGCTAGCGGGCAGTACTACCATAGTAGCTTTGTTGATACTCTCGGGAAGACAACGCCAAGGCGTTTAGATATTGATGATTTGACAAATTACGGTGATCATATTTTAGCTGTAGATTTAAAAACAGGAAAGCCAATTGATTTCTTCAGTGTGTTGAATTTCTACTATGCCGCAGGGATCGAGAAGCTGCCAACAATCAGCACGTTGAATTAAGAAAGGCGGTTGACATCAAATCGCCACATGTGTAGAGTAAAGATAATTAAATGACAAAAGTCCACTAGGGGAGTCATGTATGACTGAGACAAGAGGAAATCTTGGACCCTTTGAACCTGATCTAGTTCGTACTAGCGGAGGGAAGTGGAGCTGGACCTTGTCTTATTCATTTTTGAATCGATAAGAAGGCCGCTCCATTTGGGGTGGCTTTTTCATTTATTCAACTGAAGAAGAGGAGGCTTTTTTTATGACATTTTCAACTCAATTAAGACAAGAAGCAGAACCATTATTTGAAGCGATTTATCAGCATCCGTTTGTGAGAGGACTTGCAGCAGGAGAACTCGAAAAGGAACAGATCATTCATTATGTCAAACAGGATGCAGAATATTTAAATGCCTTTATTAAAATTTATGCGGCAGCCGTTAGCAGATGTACAGACAGAGAAGACATTACCTTTTTCCATCAACAAATGGCTTTTGTCCTTGATAGTGAGACACACCCTCATCAAAACCTTTGCCGAGTGGCAGGAGTAGCATATGATGAGCTTCAAGGTGCTTCTTTGGCTCCGAGTGCTCATCACTATATTCATCACATGCTGCAAGTCGCACAAGAAGGCACACTTGGTGAAATCATCGCTGTCCTGCTTCCATGTCCTTGCACATATTGGGAAATAGGGAAACGAATGCTCACTGATGTGCAGCCAGACCCGTCACATCCGTTTTATGAGTGGATCACGTTTTATGGAGGATTAACTGATTCTGTCACAGGTGAGCTTTGCAAGCGGCTAGATCAATTGGCAGAAGCAGCAAGTGAGAAGGAAAAGGAAAAAATGAAACAGCACTTTATCTTAAGCTGCCAGCTTGAGTATAAGTTTTGGGAAATGGCCTTCACTGTTGAAGAGTGGCCAGTTCAACTGGAGGTGCATTCATCATGACATGGAAGATGAAAGAAGTCGTCCTTGCGGTGATTTTATCCGTTGCGTGCGGTGTGATCTATTTAGGATGGTCGACGCTTTACTTACCGATTACAGCACTTGTGGGCCCAGCAGGAGGCAACATCATGTTTGGAATATGGGTCATTGCCAGTCCAATCGTTGCGTATATCATTCAAAAGCCGGGGGCTGCCCTGATTGCGGAAACGGCCGCCGCAGCTGTGGAATTATTGACAGGCAGCCACTTCGGACTTTCAGCTCTGCTGATTGGTGTATGCCAAGGGCTTGGGGCAGAACTCGCCTTCGCTCTTTTTGGTTATAAACGGTATCGCATGTGGACACTGATGCTGTCTGGTGCCTTTGCCGCTATCGGAGCGATGGCTTACAGTCTCGTGGCAAATGGCTTTGGATATTACACGCCTCAAGTTTTACTTATGACGCTTGTGACTCAAATCATTAGTGGAATGATACTTGGCGGATGTCTTGCGAAAGTGGTGGTGGACGCACTATCCAAAACCGGTGTACTGAATCAATATGCCATCATGAAAGAAAAACGAAACAAAGGTGAACAGCATGAATTCATTTCTCGCGTGCAATGATCTGACTGTCCGTTTTTATGAACAGCCTAAGCCAGTTTTGCATCAAATCTCCCTTACGATTCAAAAAGGGGAAAAGGTGCTGATTTTAGGACCGAGCGGAAGCGGGAAATCCACGCTCATTTCGGTTCTGGCTGGAATCATTCCAGAGCATGTGGAAGCAGACATGCAGGGTGAAGTGGTGTTACAAAGACATACAGGCGTCATGTTTCAAGATCCAGACTCTCAGTTTTGTATGCACCGCGTCAATGAAGAAATTGCCTTTAGCTTAGAGAACCGTTCCGTCCCTCGTGAAGAGATGGATGACATCATTCAGCAGCTCATGCAAAAAGTCCAATTGGATGTCGATCCGCATACAGAGATTCACACTTTATCTGGCGGCATGAAGCAGCGATTGGCACTTGCTTGTTTACTAGCATTACAGCCGGATGTTCTATTCTTTGATGAACCAACCGCACAGCTTGACCCGGCAGGTAGAATGGACATATTTCAACTGCTGCAGCAGCTTGCAGCCGATCAGCAGCAAACCATGATTTTTGTAGAGCATGTGCTTGATGGTGTCATCGAATGGATGGACCGGGTGATTTTATTAGATGATCAAGGCAGCATTTTAGCAGATGGATCTCCAAAAGATGTGCTCAGGGCATATGAAGAAGAAATGAAAGAGGCAGGGATTTGGCGGCCAAAATTATTTCCCGAGAAATGGTCCACGATTGTTCAAGATCCATTTCATCCACTGAGTCAAACCCTTATGCAAACCTTTGAAGCAAGAAAAGAGCAGCATGAAGAAATGCCGTCAATCAGTCGAGAAACAATGATTCGTACAGACGACCTTCAATTAAGCTACGGGAAAAAGAGGATTATGAGTAACCTTCAGCTGGATATCAAAGCAGGAAATTGGGTGGCGATTATTGGAGAAAATGGGAGCGGTAAAAGTACGTGTCTCAAACATTTGATCCGCTTAGAGCCAGCTAAAAAAGGTCATATTTTCTTAAAAGGAACAGACCTTAAAAAATGGTCTGACCGACTACTCTATGAAAAAGCAGGCTTTGTGTTTCAAAATCCGGAGCTTCAATTTATACAAGACACAGTATTCGATGAAATTGCCTTTGGCGGCAGACAGCGAAGCTGGCCAGAATCAGTCGTACAAGAAAAAACGGTTCAGCTGCTGAAAGAGTTTGGCTTAGAGAAGCATGCAAAAGCACATCCCTTCACCTTAAGTTTAGGGCAAAAAAGAAGATTGAGTGTTGCCACGATGCTCCTTTTTGATCAAGATGTATTGCTGTTAGATGAACCGACTTTCGGGCAGGATGAAAAAACGGCGAAGGAATTAATGAGGCGTTTAAAAGAGCGTCAGCGCCAAGGCACTACCATTGTGATGGTCACACATGATATGGAGCTTGTCGATGAGTGTGCCGATCAAGTGCTTCTTTTTCATCAAGGGAAGCATGTGTATGATGGCACCCCTTATGATTTATTTTCAAATCAAGAACTTGTCGATGCTTATCAGCTGAGAGCACCTTTACATTATCGCTATGTGGCTGAAAGAAAGGACGTGCTGACGATTGCAAAGTAATCACTCCTTTCTCTCCACTGTGAATCCAGTCATGAAATTACTCGCTCATCTGCTTGCGATGTGCTGTCTCATGGCGATTTCCGACCCTAAAACAACCTTTATCATTTGGCTGTTTGCTCTTGGCATTGGAGTTGTTTTAGGTGGATGGAATATGAAGTATCTCGTTACAAGGCTTGTCCCTTATCTGCTCTTTTTTATTCTCGTGTTCTGGATGATGGCGGCCTTCGGCAAGGGGGATCATACCGTTTGGAAGTGGGCGTGGTTTCATATCACAGAGGAGAGTTTAAGAAATGGGCTCACCATCGCTTTCAGAATGCTTGGATTTGTGACATTTGGTCTCCTTTTTACGTCCACAACAGATTTAACGGCATTTATGATGAGTCTGATTCACCAATGCCGAATGTCCCCAAAATGGGCGTATGGAATGCTTGCCGGCTTCCGGTTTATTCCGTTATTTCAAAGTGAATTAAAGCAAATGAAGGCTGCACATAAAATCAGAGGCTACAAGCAAAAAAACAGCTGGAAAGCCTTTATGCGTTATGCATTGCCCCTTTTTACGCAGGGTGTACGAAAATCAGAGCGCTTAGCGATTGCAATGGAAGCCAGGGGCTTCACCGGGACGAGAGAGCGAACGTATTATCATATCATCAGCACCTCATGGATTGACTATATGTATCTTTTTCTCATCGGTATCAGTGTCTTTATGTGCATTACCTTTGTTTAAAAAACACCCACATTCTCTTGATAGAATGTGGGCTTTTTATATATCTTAGGTCATTTGATTGATATTAGTGCACATTACAGGCTGTAATAGATCATATAACGAACCGATAAAGAAGATGTACTGAGAAAAAGAGAGGATGAACGTAAGCGAATGTCACAGAGAATCGATAACATAATAGACGCTTTACCAATCATTGGGCTCGCTATGAGAGAGCAACTAACCTTTTCTGTTTTAGGGAAAGAGAGGGTTCTTTATTATCAGCAGCATGGGAATATTGATTTAGGATTTAAAGCTGGTGATACAGTAGATGCTGGATTCCAAAACTTTGCGATGCTGAAAAATGGGAGAGAACCATCGTTTATCCAAATTCCGAAAGAAGTATACGGGATTCCAATGGATATCGTAGCCGTTCCAATTACTGATGAATCAGGTCAAGTGGTTGCTGCCTTCTGTGTGGCCTATGACCAAACGAATCAACAACGATTAGATCACATCATGACGGAAAGCAACGAAGCTTCCGAAAAACTAGTCGCAATGGTACAGCAGGTTGCCGCACATTCAGAGGAACTACAAGCGACAAGTGAACAAATTCTACAAAATACGAAAACCACTGTCGAAAATTCCTCTAAAATCAATCAAGTGTCCAATCTCATCAAAGGTATCTCTGATCAAACAAATTTACTTGGACTCAACGCATCAATAGAAGCTGCAAGAGTAGGCGAAGCAGGAGCAGGCTTTGGAGTGGTCGCAACAGAAGTGAGAAAGCTGTCAACTCACGCGAAACAGGCGACGACTGATATTGAAACAGCCCTAAAAGATGTGCAAGGATCGATCAAAGGAATGGAAGAAGAAATTGCGCAAATTGTTGCTTCCTCTGAGCATCAGGCAGAGCTAGTAGGTACTTTTACAAAAATTATTGAAGGTCTTCACGAAACAAACGAAACGATGAAAGCATTAGCAAACGACTTAGTAAACTACCAAGTGAAATAAAAAAACCACAAAACCTCCAGCTGAATCGGAGGTTTTTTTACATGTGAAGAGGAGAAACTTGTTAGGATTTTGACCGATTTATCACTGACAGGCAGGGTACACTTCTGTATGATAGAAAAAGAGATAAAAGTTTTGTCATTAGACCTATTCATAAGGAGGAAGATCATCGTGACACAATCAGCAAAGCTGCAGGAAATACTTGCACCCTACCGTCAGTTGTTAGATGAAACTGAAAAACCAATGATTCAATTGCAGATGAAACAAGGAAAAACAGGACCATACGACAGCAAAATAGCTGGTGATCCTTACTTCCCCAAAAACGACGAATATCCAGTTGACGGCGAAGGACATCCTATGAAACTTTTGGCACAAATTAATTTCGGCCAGCTGCCGAAGCTGAAGGATTATCCAAAAACAGGACTTTTGCAAGTTTTTATTTCTGTGCATGATGATCTTTATGGGATGAATATTGACCATAAAACAGAGCAAAAAGATTTTCGCATCAAATTTATTGAGGAACCTTTCTTGGCAGAAGAAGAGTTAATGACTGATTTTTCTTTTGTGAAAATTCCAGATGATTTTTATTTTCCTGTTACAAAGGAAGGCGCAATTACAGGTGAATTATCAAGCGAAACGATCAGTGTAGGAGATTTCCGCTTTGAAAAAGTCACAGGAAAGAACAGCTGGGACCTATTTGAAGATGCAGATGGTGTTAATGGCGATGAAGCGGATGCCCTGCTGGATGAGTTTTATGAAACAGCGAGTGGCTTTGGTCACAAATTGGGCGGGTATCCAGGGTTTACACAAGAAGATCCGCGTACCTATGTAGATCAAGAACATACCGTTCTGTTATTACAAATTGACTCAGATGATGAAGTAGATTTGATGTGGGGAGATTGCGGTATTGCCAACTTTTTTATCAAACCAGAAGACCTTAAACGAAAAAATTTCGAGAATGTCGTCTATAATTGGGATTGCTCCTGATTTTGTAAAAAACACACTTTAAACACTCTATATAGAGTGTTTTTGTGTATGTTTTTAGACATTTTTGCCCCTATTTCGTCATTTTTGAGAGGTAATATGTCATTCTTTCTAGTTGACCGTATCAAAAAAAAATGTAAAATCATCTTAAAGTCCTCTTTTTTGAAAATAATAATAACATGACATATCAATCAACGATAAAATGCTCGAAAAAGCGGAATGTACTGGGGGTTATCAATTGATCATTTCGAAAGTAATCAATAATAATGTTGTCAGTGCGTATGATGACGAGCAGCATGAGCTGGTCATTATGGGCAGAGGAATCGCGTTTCAAAAGAAAAGCGGAGACCCAATTGACGAAGAACGTATCGAAAAAGTATTTTCCATTCAAAATAAAGATATATCAGAAAAATTCAAAACCCTGCTTTATGATATTCCAATCGAGTATATGCAAGTGTGTGAGGCGATTATTGAGCATGCGAGAACAACTCTTAACAAAAATTTAAATGACAGCATCTATGTGACGCTGACGGATCACATCACCTTTGCCATTGAACGTCATCAAAAAGGAATGGACATCAAAAATGCCTTGCTCTGGGAAATCAAACGGCTGTATAAAGATGAGTTTATATGCGGTTTAGAAGCTATTCGGATCATTGAGGACAAGCTTAATATCCATCTTCCTGAGGATGAAGCCGGCTTTATTGCCATGCATATTGTCAATGCAGAGCTCAATGAGGAAATGCCAAACGTTATTCAAATCACCAAACTCATTCAAGATATTTTAAACATCGTTAAGTATCACTTTCAAATTGATTTGGACGAGGAATCATTAAATTATTTCCGTTTTGTGACGCATTTGAAGTTTTTTGGGCAGCGTCTGTTTAACGAAACACAAATGGAAAATCAAAATGAGTTTCTGTATGAAGTGGTAAAAGAGAAAAACACCGCAGCTTTTCAGTGCGCCGAAAAAATTAACGATTATGTTCAAAAAGAATACAACCGAAGTCTCATAGAAGATGAAATGCTATATTTAACTTTGCATATAGACAGAGTAATAAAAAGAAAATAAATTCAAAAAGAAAGCGTTGACATCACAAAATTAACATGATAATTTATAACTATAAACTAAATAACCCACAATCTTTTAGGATTGTTACTGGTCAAGCAGGCAAAACCTAAATCATTGTCCCTATCTTTGATAAGGCATGATTTAGGTTTTTTTATATCTAAAGACTTATAAAAATTAAATAACGATCAATCGCTATGAAGGATTGTTACTGGTTAAGCAGGCAAAACCTAAATATCGATTAATGTCTGAATCGCTATTTCTCGGACATTAATGGATGTTTAGGTTTTTTCTATATCAAGATTAAATCAACGATTGGAGGGTAATACAATGAACCACAAACAAACAGCAAAAGAAGTGCTAGAACTTGTCGGCGGTGAAAAGAATGTTAAGCACGTCACGCATTGTATGACAAGACTTCGCTTCAACTTATACGATGAAAGCAAGGCGGATAAAGAGAAACTGCAATCAACAGACGGCGTCATGGGCGTCAATCAAAGCGGAGGTCAATATCATGTCATTATTGGCAATGATGTCTCAAATGTCTATCAAGCGATGATTGCTGACTCAGGTCTATCAACTGATGTCAAGTCAAGCGGTACAGAAGAAGCGTCAAAGCAAAATGTGATATCAAAGCTTTTCGATTTTATCTCTGGTGTCTTCACACCGATTCTTCCGGCTATCGCTGGAGCCGGTATGATCAAAGGGATTTTGGCACTGATGCTCACGTTCCAGTGGATATCAGATAAAAGCAGCACGTATGCCATTTTAACAGCTATCGGAGATGGAGCCTTTTACTTCTTACCGATTCTACTAGCTGTAAGCGTAGCCAAAAAAATTGGCACAAATCAGTATATCGCGGCTGCCATTGCAGCAGCAGCACTGCACCCGCAGTTAACCGCTTTACTGGGCGCAGGAAATACAGAATTTCTAGGCTTGCCAGTGGTTGCCGTTGTGTACTCTTCATCGGTGATTCCAATTCTACTCACCATCTGGCTCGGCTCTTATGTTGAAAGATTCGCAGAAAAATATAGTCCGAAATCATTAAAGATCATCCTTGTTCCAACGGTCACACTTCTTGTCGTTGTACCAATTATGCTCATCGCGGTTGGACCGCTTGGTGGAATTATCGGAAATGGCCTTTCAGGTGGAATTGATTTACTGTTTAAACATGCAGGTATTTTGGCCGGACTCTTAATCGGCGGATTCATGTCACCATTGATCATTACGGGCATGCACTATGCACTGCTTCCAATCATGATCAACAACATTACGTTAAACGGTTTTGACTACATTCTTCCAATGATGTTTGTAGCGAATATGGCACAAGCAGGCGCAGCATTCGGTGTCTTCTTAAGATCAAAAAACAAAACATTCAAATCATTGGCGATGTCTACAAGTATCACAGCCTTAATGGGTATTACTGAACCTGCTATGTATGGTGTGAACATGCGATTGAAAAAACCGTTCCTTGCAGCCCTCATTGGTGCAGCAGCAGGCGGCGTGTTCATGTCAATCTTTAAAGTAAAATCATATGTGATATCTGGATCAGCAGGCCTCCCAGGTCTCCCAACATTCATTGGACCAACATTTGTCTACTCAATCATCGGTTTAGTGATCGGATTTGTTGTAGCAACGATCATGACACTTGTTCTAGGATTCAAAGATGTACCAGTGAAAGATGATACAAAAGCAGACAAACCAGAAGATAAGAAAGACACAGCAGCACTTCAAAATGAAGTGGTACAAAGCCCGCTTGAAGGTCAACTAAAGCCGCTCAATCAAGTAAATGATGCAACATTCTCTAATGAAATCATGGGTAAAGGTGCAGCCATTGTACCAACAGTTGGGCGTGTTGTAGCACCTTTCAACGGCAAGGTTGAAACCATTTTCCACACAAAACATGCCATTGGCTTGAAGAGCGAACAAGGTACAGAACTTCTCATTCATGTCGGGATTGACACGGTAAAACTTGACGGAAAGTATTTTACAAGTCATGTGCAGTCTGGTGATCTTGTTCAAGCAGGAGATGTGCTCGTTGAATTTGATATAAAGGGTATCCAGCAAGAAGGCTATGATGTCACCACACCTGTTATTGTGACCAACACGAATGATTATGCACAAGTTGATGCGAAAACAGATGGAACGATTACAGTGAAAGAGACACTGCTTACAGTCAGTGTAGAAGAAAAAGAGGAGGGTATTCAACATGAACAAGTTAGAAAAAACATTTCCTAAAGGTTTCTTATGGGGCGGCGCTGTTGCGGGCAACCAAATTGAAGGTGCTTATAATAAAGATGGAAAAGGCTTATCGACAGCTGATGTATCACCAAATGGTATTATGCACCCATTCGATGAATCAATGAAAGACCTTAACTTATATCATGATGCAATCGATTTCTACCATCGCTATAAAGAAGATATTGCACTCTTTGCAGAAATGGGATTCAAGTGCTTCAGACTATCCATTTCTTGGCCGCGTATTTTCCCAAATGGCGACGATGCGGAACCGAATGAAGCAGGCCTCGCTTTTTATGAAAAAGTATTTGATGAACTGCATAAGCACGGAATTGAGCCAGTTGTCACTATTTCTCACTATGAAATGCCGCTCGCACTTGTGAAAAACTACGGCGGATGGAGAAACCGTAAGCTTGTGGATCTTTATGAAACATACGCGAAAACATTGTTCACTCGCTTTAAAGACAAAGTGAAATATTGGATGACCTTTAATGAAATCAACGTTGTATTACATGCGCCTTTCACTGGCGGCGGACTTGTATTTGAAGAGGGTGATGACGAGAAAAGCATTCAATATCAAGCAGCGCATCACCAATTTGTTGCAAGTGCTTTAGCTGTCAAAGCAGGACACGAAATCATTCCTGATGCGAAAATCGGCTGTATGATTGCAGCGATGACAACTTATCCGTACAGCTCAAGACCAGAAGATATGTTTGCTGCAATTGAGCAAGACCGTAAAACATTGTTCTTCTCAGATGTACAGGCAAGAGGCTATTACCCAGGTTACATGAAACGTTATTTCCTTGAAAATGACATCAACATTGAGTTCCAAGACGGGGACGAAGACATTTTAAGAAACCATACAGTTGACTATATTGGCTTCAGTTATTATATGAGCTTTGTGACAAGTACAGATCCAGAGATTCTTGGACAAGTGACTGGCGGTAACCTATTTGAAGGTGTGAAAAACCCTTATCTAGAAGCAAGTGATTGGGGTTGGCAAATTGATCCGAAAGGGCTTCGTACGACACTGAATCAGCTGTATGACCGCTACCAAAAACCATTGTTTATCGTAGAAAATGGATTGGGTGCTGTCGATCAAGTAGACGAAGACGGATCAATTCAAGACGATTACCGAATTGATTACCTCAGAAGCCATTTGCTAGAGGCGAGAGAAGCGATCGCAGACGGAGTTGACCTGATCGGTTATACAAGCTGGGGCCCAATTGACCTTGTCAGCGCATCAACGGCTGAAATGAAAAAACGCTACGGCTTCATTTATGTTGACCGTGATAATGAAGGAAACGGTACATTAGATAGAAAGAAAAAGAAAAGCTTCGATTGGTATAAACAAGTGATTGCGACAAATGGTGAACATTTGGATTACTAAACAGAGAAAATATTGTTTCGTTTCTTTAAGGACATATGGTGTCTTGAAACGGTGAAAATAATACAAAAACAATTTGAATCAGGCATTATCATTCTTTGGGTCTCCTCTAGAGGCATGATGGTGATAATGCCTTTTTTATGAAAAAGACAAAATTGAACAAAAAATAAACCACACTTTAAATTGTTGCGTGGTTCAAGTAAATCATATGCTCTTCGAATATATTTATTTAAGCTTTTGAAGAGAAGTTTTGATCTTCAATTCGATAATACCTAGTAATATTGCTTCTTCAAGTATTTCTTTTATATCTTCAAATTTTAGATTGTTTCGAGATAAAATATCCTCTATGGATTTGATGCCATTGATATTACTTAAAAAGGTAAACCATTCATAATCATCGCGTGAATCAACAAGGTATTCAATGCTATTATTAATAGTGATATATAATAAGTTATCCTCATGCAAAGGCATTAAAACATCTATGTTTTCTTTTAGTATTGGAACGTGTAATGTATTAATCGTTAGAGCATCGTCTTGGTTTAAGTGTAACTTGTGTATATTTCTTTTTGGAGGAATGCTAATTTTATTTGTGCCCTTAACTTTTACCGATAAATCACTCGACATTTGTTCTAACATTCCCATATTGATTAACCGTGTTAAGAACTCAATATTTTCTAAGTCATGATGATTTTCAATGGTTTTTGCAAATTGATAGATGGAATCTATATTAACAAAACTATTTTTATTAAAAGCATAATCAATTATTTCATAATTATTCTTCTTTAGGATATTCAAAATTAAATTTCTAGTAGACTTAACCCCTTTCCCATAAAAAAATGGAACTTTAGGTCTCTTTACTAATGTTTCGGGAATATCTGTATATTTTAGAAGACCTTCTCTAAGTATGTTTTTATCAAAAAAAAGATCAGCATACTTGTTTTCTTCAACACCAAGTGTTAGCTCAATGAGATTGTGGTCTAAGAAAGGAACCCTATTCTCTATATGGTTCCCAGCAGCAATTCTGTCTTCCATCCAGCAGTTATACATCTGAATATCTCTATACTTGGAATAAACATAGTTTAAGTAAGGATTGTTTTTGGTCTTAAAAAAGTTATTTTTTAATAAACTTCCTTGAAATAAATTATCCCATGTATTAATCGGGTCATTCAGTAAATTCTTTGCTTTGTTTTTATCCAAAATCTTTAACGATTGCATGAAAGTGGCCCAGGTTGGATCCCTTTCAGAAAAAAGTTGGCTATATCCACCATTAAATTCATCACTACCTTGCCCAGTTAATATTACTTTTATATTTGGATTCGAGTGTTTTGCGAATTTATGAAGATGATATTTATAGAGCTGCTCGGCACTACAATAAGGACTCTCACATAACCATAAAAGAGATTTCCAATCATCGATACTATAGTCCATAGTATACTCATTAAAATCAGCAAAGTGTTCATTAAAATGATAATGCTGTGCGGCTTTTAAAGCATACTCTGCATCCCCGTTAATAATGGTACTTCTACTTACAACAGAAAAGCTGTTGATCTCTGTATGTTTTGCTACAAAATGACCTATTGACACAGAATCAATACCACCACTTAAAAATAAACCTATATCTACATCACTCATTAAACATTTTGTTGAAGAAGTGTCTAAAAGATTTATATATTTCTCTATGATTTTATTTTTCGATAGGTGATGTGTAGGAATTTTGGTTATGTTCCAGTATTCTTTTGTATTCACTGTTTTATTTCTGAGGTTCACTTCGATGTAATGTCCACCTGGTATATTTTCAATCCCTGAAAAAAAGCTCCCCACGGGCGTTATGTTATTAGAAACATGCCCAGCTAACCAAGAATCACTTAAAGCTTCCATCCAATCAAATGTGCGTGGACAATTAGGATATTGCAATAAAGCTTTAATTTCTGATGCAAAGATAATACGTTCTCCCGTAAAGTTATAGAACAAAGGTTTAATGCCAAACCTATCTTTTATAAGATAAAGCTTCTGTTGAACTTTATCTAGAATACTGATTGCAAACATTCCATTTAAAAAATTCAAGAAATTTATTCCATAATCTTCATATAAGTATAATGCAATTTCACAGTCTGACCGGCTACGGAAAGCTCGTTTTCTTTTTAGTTTGCTTTTAAGATCATGATGATTGTATATCTCACCATTAACCATGACAATAATAGATTCGTCATGATTAGCGAATGGCTGATGACCATGAGTAATATCATTTATCGCAAGTCTACAAAATCCGAATGCTTCTCTTCCGTTTATATGATAAAATTCTCCATCTGGACCTCTGTAATTGATTTCTTCCAACATGTTTTTCATAGAAAGAACTTCATGTGAAGTAACATCATAATGAAACTTAACCAATCCAACTATTCCGCACATTAATGATCATTCCTTATTATTAAGTTGAATTTCTCCATTATTATCTACTATTTTTCGTCTATTTATTTTCGCTTCTATAATTACAATAAGCATTGAGCAGAGAAAGAAAACAGTAGAGGTGACACCAATCATCTGATAACCGGATACTGATATTTCTGTATTCGTTGATGATTGTATGATTGGAGCAAACAAGACACCCGCTACGCTTGCCGTGGTAAATTGAACCATCTGAAATAATCCCATATAGGTTCCTGTTTCAGTTTTTGGTGAAGAAGTTAAGGCTACTTTATTTTGAGCCGGCAGCACCATTACAGCACCAATACCACCTATAATGAACACCAAGACAAAATATACATAATGAAAAGAGTTTTCACCGGGGAGAATGCATCCAATACTATATATTGATAATAAAGTTAGACCAAATATCATCGTTTTATTTAATGACTTATCCACGCGTCTTCCACCCCATGCACCTAGTGAAATCATCACGATAGGGCTTGCAAGTAATACCATGCCTACTATACTAGCTTCATATCCTTGAGACATTCTAAAATAAATCGGGGTAAACGTAGCAATAGCATTTATGGATAAAAAAATAAAAAAACCTCTGAGCGCATTGATTAAGAATGGCCTATTACTCCATAAATCTTGGGGTATGATTTTTGTTTGGACTTTATTGAAAAATTCAACGTACAAAAATGAAGCAAAACCTGCAAAACCAATTAAAATCCAAACGTCACTTTCACTAATAAATATTCCTTGAATGGATATAAAGGTTATAAGTAAGCTTAAAGTTCCTACTATAGGTAAATTTCCAAAAATAAATTTAGTTGATGTTTTAATATTAGGAACTAGTATCAACCCTAGAACAAGTGCTATCAATCCAATTAGCCCTAGTAACAAAAATATCATTTGCCATCTCATACTCTGTATAATCAAACCGCCTAATGATGGACCTAACAGCGCTGATGCAGCCATCACTGAACCTTGTAATCCAAATGCCCAACCAATTCTATCTTCACTAAATATGCTTCTAATAAGCACAGCTTGCACTGGAACAATCATAGCATCAGCTAAACCTTGAAGAGATTGCCCTACCAAGAACATTCCCCAGTTAGATGAAAAAGCACTAAGCAAGCAAGAAATAGTGAATAAGCTTAACCCTATTAAAAACATTTTTTTAACATTTGTCATTTTGGCCATGATGCCAAAAAAGGGCATGAAAACCCCGAAGAAAGACCAAAAAGCGATGTTTCTCCACTGCATGACTTCATAATCAATATTATAAAATTGAACTAGCTCAGGATAGGCTATAAATAACATGGTAGTACTCATTGAACTAGCAAATACTCCGAGTGAAATCGCAATAACAATCAATCTGCTTTTTATAGTCATTGTATCAACCTTTTTTCAAATTCTAATTCATCTTTGACATGTATTCCGTAATTTCCTATAGAGGGAATTGTAGGTTTAACCATTCTTGCTTTATCAATTGCACCAATATAGATGTTTTTGAAAGAATATCCCTTTCTTTGATAAAACCTAATTGCATTTAAGTTATCATTACTAGTGATTAAATTAATAGAGTGTATATTTTGTGTTTTTAGATTTTGTTCTAACTCAAAAAGTAATCTACTTCCAACACCATGGTACTTTTCTAGAGCCTCCAAAGTCAGGATTTCTGCCTCTTCTTTGAATATTTTGTAAACTAATATTCCTACTATATAATCTCCACGTTTAGCCAACAAAATGTTTTCATTTAAAACATTATAAGTTGTTCCTTTAGACACCATAGTCGTTCCACCCCAATGTTCATTGAAAAAACATGTTAACCACGAGAAGTCTTTTGAACTTGGCTGAGTTACTGTCAATTCTTTTGAAAGAGGACATTTTTTTGACAGCTGGATATGGGCTACTTCTTTTTCATTCGCTTGATCCTCAGAAAAATGGATTGAGATGCCTAGTTTTTCGGCGTTTATTTGTGCAAGTTTTTGTGCATAGTTCGAAAAATCTTCAGGGTCAATACCAAAATAAAAAAAACTCTCAGGTGGATTCTTTTTGTACCACAGTTTGCTACTGATGACATATTCGTTTTGTTTTGTTTCAGTTATGCTGATATCATCATATAATAGTGCTCTTCCTTCAATAAACTCTAAGACAAATTCATCTAATTTGTTTTGAGTAAATAAACGGTTTTTTTCTTGAAAATATCCTATTTCACTTAATTTACTGTGAATCCAATTAATTAAATCATCCTCGTTTAGTTCATTATCTCTCGCTAGTGCCATTAGCATTGCAATGTAATTAACGATTGTTTTGCTTCTCTTAATTGAAATGTTTTTATAGATGTTTTCTAGAATATCGTTGTTAAGTTTATTCATTTTACATATACAACTTCCTTTTCAATTAATTGTTTACTCAATGCTTGCAGGTCTTCTATACAAGTTTGAACATCTGTATCATATTCTTCAGCAATTTCCGTTACTATTGAAATAAACTCTCTTTGCCCGTCAATTCGTTCATAAAAATCAGCAGCGACTTGATTTAGGGACATGCCTGGTTCGATAATGATACCTTTTAAGTACTTTCTTGTAACATTATCAGGATTCTTTATGAGAATTGTATTACTTTCCATTTGGATTCCCTCCATTCTTTTTTTCTATAACAAGATACCAAGATTGTGGCTTTGGCTCGTTTGTATCCATACTTGTTGGAATATCTCCAATTTCATCAATAACTTCCATAAATTCTTCAACAGAGAACTCTAAAGGATGGAATGAATAATTTGAAATACCTGCGCGTGTAAGCATTTCACCTACATGTTTTTCAGTATAGCTTTCTAAGAAGGCTTCCTCCAAAATACTTATATACTTTGAGTCTATTTGTTTTTTTAGGCTATTCAAGGAGAGTAAAGATATAGGGTGAGTATCAATAATGATGATTTTACCTCCCGGTTTTAGCACTCTATAGCACTCTTTTAATCCCTTTACTGGCTCTACCCAATGATGGAGACATGAATAAGAAACTAGTGCATCAATCGATTCATTAGCATACGTTAATGAATGAACATCTTGTATTTCAAAAATCACATTTTTTTTATTAAGACATGTATTTATTTGATTTTTGGCTAGTTCTAACATTGTTTTATTAATGTCAGTAGCATAGATAGTGGCATTTGAATTGTTACATAAATAATGTGTTAAATAACCAGGACCAGTTCCCATATCAACAATTGTCTCTTCAGAACCTGAAAGGGTATGATTTAAAATTTTATTACCTATCAACGGGTATATGTATAGTTGATTTTCTTTGACAAAATCATTATATAAATAACATTCATCATGAGTCAGCAAAGAATGAACACTCCTTTCATAAAGTGTTAGGGTATGAAAAAACAGTTATTAATGTCCACCAGCAACAACTACATTACGAATCTCAACGAGACGTGGAGTTTTATAAACTTTTTTCATGCGATTCACCTCCTTTATTATCCTTTTCTAAAAGGGTTTTATTGGATTAATGTCCACCAGCAACAACTACATTACGAATCTCAACGAGACGTGGAGTTTTATAAACTTTTTTCATGTGATTCACCTCCTTTATTGTCCATTTCTAAAAGGGTTTTATTGGATTAATGTCCACCAGCAACAACTACATTACGAATCTCAACGAGACGTGGAGTTTTATAAACCTTCTTCATGTAATATCCCTCCTATATATGTCTTAAATTTCAATTTCATACCCTAACGAAAGTCATGATAGCACATTTTTTATATTTTTTTCAATATTTAAACAATGATTTTTTTGACAAATTTTAAAGTTTATAAAGTGAAAAGTGATGAGTAAATTGCTGCTACAAAATAGAGTTAGAGTTTGTGAAAAAGAAATAGGAGAAAATTCAAAAAATGTCTAGAATCATGGGTTATTTTAATCTGAAGAGACGTTTATTGTTTTAGAGAGTTGTCTAACCACTGAATTTGAATTCTAAATGGAATAGGATAATCTTTTATGTTGTGATGATTATGCATACTAACAAACGTATAGGAATAATACCTTTAATCTCTTTTGTCCATAAGTCTTTTAAAAATAATTCTGTCGATCCTTGAATACATATTATTTTTTATGGGATATCTTTTGACAATCTATTATTTTTATCTGAATGTTAAGATTACTAGTTGAAATTGGATTTGCTTTTTGTATAATTGTATTTGGAAATATAAGTGTAGGAGGTAAATAATGAAAATAATAAATGGAAATATATTAGACGACGTTTTAAACGAGATGAGTTCTGATGAGTTTTTAAATGAATATTGGCCAAATAGTTTTTTACATAACAAAGGAAGTTTAGAACGATTTTTTTCAGTTCCTGGAATCGAAAGTATATCCAGCTTGGAGAATATTCTAAAGATATATAAAAATCCAGTAATGGTTGTTGGGGATGCAATAATTGAGGAGACAGGGGGGATCCTTAACAAGTTTTTAGTTCCACCTGAAGAGGCAATGAGTTGGTATGAAAAAGGAGCTGCCTTAGAATTTGATTTCACAGAAATATTTATACCAGAGCTTCGTGAATCTATTAACAAACTAAAATCACTGTTAGGTTTGCCTGAGGGAACAATGGCGAAAGCAGTATTGTACGCTGCTAAGGAATCAGCTGGATTTTCAGCACATTTTGATGCGTATTGCAATTTCATTTTTCAACTTAAAGGGAAAAAGAAATGGAAGTTGGCTGAAAATTTTAATACAGTAAATCCACTTCAACATTATGAATTAATCGAGGCTCCTCATTTGCCAGATCCATTAAAGTCGTATTGGAATGGTGAATTTCCTGATGAAAATTTATCTAATGGAAGGGAATTGATTTTAGATACGGGCTCATTTTTATTTCTTCCAAGAGGTTGTTGGCATTCAACTAGTTCTTCTGAAGAAACCATTGCATTAAACTTTACCTTCGGTCAGCCAGCTTGGCTAGATCTAATTTTAATAGAATTAAGGAATCGACTGATTCAAAAAGACGAATGGAGAGAGCTGGTGAATATTGATCTTTTGGATGAAAATGAACGAAAAAAGATAGAAGAAAAATTAAAATCAATGATAAATAATTTGCCAAACGATTTCAGGGGAATTTCAGTAGGGGATATTCTGGCAAGAAAGAAAGATGACTTAGATGTATATCAATCTACACAACTTGTTGTAAGACAACTTATGAGTATAAAAGATGGTTTTTAAGAAGATAACTTATGTTCATTATCTTCTTAACTCAACTATAGAAGTATTACGATTAAACTTAGCATAATGTCGATTGAGATGACAAAAAATAAAGAACCGCTAAAAAAAGCGGTTCTTTATTATGAAGGTCAGCTTTTTCTGTAAGTTTCCACCTATTTCCACACTTGATCAGCAATCTCAATCACATGACGCAGCTTTTCCCATTGCTGCTCTTCTGTTAACAGGTTGCCTTCCTCTGTTGAGGCGAACCCGCATTGTGGACTCAAACAAATCTGGTTAATGTCCACATATTGAGCTGCTTCCTCAATGCGTTTTTTAATCTGTTCAACCGGCTCAAGCTCTCCGTATTTTGAAGTGACAAGGCCTAGTACGATTTGAAGATTTGGGTTCTTCACATATCGAAGGGGCTCAAATCCGCCAGAACGATCGTCGTCAAACTCTAAAAAGAGACCATCAAGATCTAAGCCGGCAAAAATTGTTTCTGCCGCTGCTTCGTAACCACCTTCAGCTGCCCATGTCGATTTAAAGTTACCTCGGCAAATATGCATGGTGATCACCAAATCCTCTGGGCGGTCGGCAACAGCTTCATTGATTGTCTTCGCAAACGATTCACGAAGTTCATCTTCTTCACGGCCAAAGGCTTTGATTTGTTCGTGGCCTTTTTCAGAAAAGAACACCGCCCATGCTGTATCGTCCAGCTGCAAGTAGCGGCAGCCTGCATCATAAAAAGCACGGATGGCTTTCTTATACGCCTGTGCCACATCATGGTGGAATTCCTCTAAGCTGTCATACACCCCTTCTTCAAGCTTTCCACGGAAAAAGAGCATATTCGGACTTGGAATCGTCATTTTAGCCGTATGATCACCAGCGATGCTGTGAAGGAAGCGATAATCCTCCAGCATTGGATGATCTGTAAAATCGATCTTGCCTGTTACCTTGATACCTCTAGCTTTTGTCGTCGTATTATGAAATTGAATGCCCTGATCTGCTTCAAATCCTTCAACCCCATCGAGTCCTTCAAGAAAGTCAAAATGCCACCATGCACGTCTGAATTCGCCATCTGTGACAACCTCTAACCCAATTTCTTTTTGTTTCTCTACAATACGTGTAATTTCTTCGTTTTCAATTTGTCGGAGCTGCTCTGCTGTCAGCGTACCGTCTGCTTTTTGCTTGCGTGCTTCCTTGATGCGCTCTGAACGAAGTAAACTTCCTACTTGATCTGCGCGGAATGGTGGTTTCGTTGTTTTCTTTCCAATGGTTTGTACTTGTGTCATGCTGAATCCCTTCTTTCTTCAAGTTAAAAAATCAAATAAAAAAGCTCTTCCTTGGATAAGGAAGAGCATCATATACTGTGAGAACTCTGCCTTATCTTCAAACAAGCATATGCTTGCTTAAGGAATTAGCACCATTCTGTTCCTAGGAACAGCGGTTGCCGGGTTTCACAGGGCCAGTCCCTCCACCACTCTTAATAAGGTTACCTTTTGATTCAATTTTCTTAATAAACACAATTATTCAACCTTTTCGAGAAAAAGTCAATGGTTTTTACAATTTAATTTCCTACATGAACAAATCAGCAACAAGAACACCAGCTAGTCCGACAAGTGAAAGCACGGTCACCATCAATGTCCACGTTTTAAAGGTTTGGGCCATCGATAGGTTAAAGTATTCTTTATAAATCCAGAAACCCGCATCATTCACATGAGAGAACGTAATACTGCCGGCACCTGTTGCGATCACCATTAATTCAGGGCTGACACCTGTCAGGCCAATCAGTGGTGCAGAAATGCCGGCCGCCGTGAGACCGGCGACAGTGGCTGATCCTAAAGAGACACGAAGGACAGCAGCAATGAGCCAAGTCAGAAGCAGGGGAGAAAGTGTGCTTCCTTGCATGATCCCTGCAATGTATTGATCGACGCCGCTATCAATGAGCACTTGTTTAAAGGCGCCGCCGCCTGCAATAATTAATAGAATCATAGCAATAGAGCCGATAGAATCCGTGATGGACTTCATCACATCCTGCATGCTTTTTCCTCTTCCAAGCCCAAACGTGTAGATGGCAAGCAGCACTGAAATTAATAGTGCAATCGCCGGTTCGCCTAAAAACTCAGCGGTTGGCAGCAATGGGGAGGATGGGAAGAAAATTTCTAGAAAAGCTCTGAATGTCATAAGCAATACAGGCAAAACAGCGGTGAAAATGCTAATGCCGAACCTAGGCATTTCTTCTTCTGTGAATTCCTTTGGATTAAATAAGTTCTTTGGAATATGTGCGTGCAGCTGATCTTTTTTAAATAGTTTCGTAAACAGAAGTCCGCCTACTAAAACAGCAGGAATCGCTAAAATAATCCCAACCAATAAGGTTTGTCCCATGTTTGCTTGAAAGACATTCGCAATGGCAGTCGGTCCTGGGTGAGGAGGGAGGAAGCCATGTGTGGTGATGAGTGCAGCGACGAGCGGCATACCCACATACAGCACAGGAAGTCTTGCAGCTTGGGCGATCGTAAAGACTAATGGAATTAAAATAATGAATCCGGTTTCATAAAATAGAGCAATTCCAATCACAAATCCAGTCAGCATCGTTGCCCATTGGATTTTTCCGATGCCAAATCGGTCAATGAGTGTCATCGCAATACGTTGAGCACCGCCAGAATCAGCCATCAATTTACCAAGCATCGCTCCAAAACCGAGAACGAGTGCCAGGTGTCCGAGCGTACTGCCAAGTCCTTTTTCGACGGAAGCGATCGCTTCTAGTGGTGTCATCCCTTCTAACACAGCAACAATTAAAGAGACAATAATCAAAGAAATGAAAGCGTTTAACTTAAAGACAACCATGAGTAAAAGCAACAACAAAACGCCAAGTCCAATAAACACTAACGACATGATCTTTCCTCCTTTGTGGTGCATAAGGGGGCGCAAAACACCCCCTATGCCTTATCCTTCAAGTATGTCTACAGCTTCTTTTAACGTATCCTTTGACCCAACATTTCCCGGGAAAATCACATAAGACATGAAAGGAAATTTACTTTCTTCTCCTGTTTGCCAAACGGGGATACCTGGTTTGATTTGACCTGCCACGGTCGCACGTTTTACGCTAAGTCCTCTTGTCCCAATATCGCTGGAGGTAATTCCACCTTTGGCAATGAGATACTTAGGACGAATGGTGAGACGCTGGACAATACTTGTCACAGCATCACTAATCTGTACAGAGAGCTTTAATTCTTCCTCTTGGCGATCATCTCCAAGATCAAGCCGTTCTCTTCTTGTATAAACAGCCACAGATTGATCTGCTGCCAACATTGCTTCAGTTTGCTGAATGACGCGGTCAATTTCTTCGTGAAAGGCTTCAGGCTCTAACACGAGGTGGGTATTAAATTCAATAAAAGCCATCTCTTTATTTTGTTGCAGCACTTTTAATTGTTCTGTTGTTTTTTTCACATGAGAACCGATCATAATGAGACCACCATGCGGGCTTTCTTCTTGTATCAAGTCATCTCTTGTTAATAAGGCTTGATCCCCTATACCGCCAAGTACTTTTGTGAGCGCCGCCGCACTTCTGAACATCAGCTGCTGTCCTGTTTGAATGGCTTCGATGAGAGCGGTGACAAAAACTTTGACATCGTCATAGTCCACCGCGTTTACAACCACCTTCTTGAAATCCTTCACACCCATGAGCTGCTGTTTGATTTGATCAATGCGTAAAGCCCGCAGATCAGCTAACGAAATGTAGGTAGTGTTCTCTTTTGTGAACATTCCTTCTGACTTTTCTTCAATCCATTCTCCAAGGTGAGAGGCTTGAAAGCCGAATGTACGGTCTCTTGCAAACTCTGTGTCACCAGCAGGAATTAATTCGTGTCCTTCCTGTACGTAATGAATATTGTCGATCGTAAAGCGTCCGCCTTCTTGGAAAAAAGGAAGAAGGATTTCACCATCGAACTGACGGGAGCTTTGCTGTTCAATGGTCGTTTTGAGTACTTCAGTTTCAAGCGGAAAGTGTCCACGAAGAGTAGAATCTCCTCGGCTGACAATGATGAAGTCCTGATCAAGCCGTTCAGCCACCTTTACAATGGTTGATGCGATTGTTTCATGCGCAGCGGCAGTTTCTTTCTCAGTCATACTGCGAGAATTGGTCAAAATAAAGAACATGCGGCTGTCTTCAAGAAAACCAGCTTCAATGCTTTCTTCTGACCATTCGGTGAAAACAGAGACGCCATGTACGGTTTGAATTCCTGTTGGATCATCGTCTAATACAATGACTTTATGCTGAAAGTTGCTCAGTGCTTGTTCGTATGCTGATTGAATGGCTTTTGAATCTGCTTTCGGAATGGCATTTAGTATGTCAGTGCTTTGCTTCATGACCATCTCATCCTTTCTTTACTTCGACATGAGCCATTTTTTCGTAATATTGAACGATGCCTCCATGATCAAGCCCGGATTTTCCGTCCGCTTTGAGGGCGTGGAAGATTTCAAGCAGCTGACTAGAAAGCGGGAGAGGAACACCGATATCATGAGCCGTTTCCATGACATTGGTTAAATCCTTCAAGTTGATGTCGATGCGTCCGCCAGGTTCAAAATTTCGTTCTAAGATGAGAGGGACCTTTGCATCGAGAACGGCGCTTCCTGCCAGTCCGCCGCGGATCGCTTCATACATTTTATCAATGGCAATGCCTGATTTAGCGGCTAGAACGAGCGCCTCAGACATGGCGGCAATATTTAAGTTGACGATGATTTGATTGGCTAGCTTCGCTGTTGTCCCGCTTCCATTTGCCCCAACTAATACGACCTCAGTGCCCATCGCAAGCAGGACATCCTTCACTTGCTCAAAGATGGATTCTTCGCCGCCAGCCATGATGGCTAGTGTTCCGTCTATTGCCTTCGGTTCTCCGCCGCTGACAGGTGCATCGATAAATTCCACCTGATGCTGTTTGGCAAGAGCAGCTAAAGCTCTGGAGGTTACAGGAGAAATTGAGCTCATATCTACGATGACAGTGCCAGGTGCGGCTGTCGTTAAAATGCCATGATCACCTGAAACGACTGCCTCTACATGCTCTCCTTTAGGAAGCATTGTGATGATGATATCGCTTTCAGAAGCTGCCTCAGCTGCTGAAACAGCACCTTTTGCTCCGGCTTCTTGTAACGATCGAATCGCTTCCTCATTTAGGTCAAAAACCGTCAAAGTATGACCGGCTTTTAATAGATTGAGTGCCATAGGTTTTCCCATAATACCTAGTCCAATGAATCCAATCTTCTTTGTCACGTTGTCTGCCTCCTATATAGAAAACCCTTACAAAAAGCGCTTTCTTTTCTTTGTGTTAGTATATATACTATCTTTTAAATTTGATAGTAGGAAATAAACTATTGTTCATTTAATGTACATGACGTGATAGGAACGTGTCAACGGCAAATATGATAAAAGTCACAAAAAAAGACCGGAATCAGCTCCGGTCTTTTGCGTTTATGTTTTATTTTTAGCTACAGCTAATCGAGATCGTTTCACGTTTTCAATGGCATTTGATCCTAGCTCTAAAACAGCGGCGACGTATAGTACATCAATGATCACAAGCTGGTTGATACGGGAGATCATGGAGTCCGATCGATAGGTTGTCTCTCTTGAAGAGCTAAGCAGATGAAAGTCAGACTGCTTTGCGAGCTCAGATTTCGGATAGCTGGTGATAGAAGCAACCTTTGCTCCTTTTTCTTTTGCAAACTGTACGGCGTCAAGAATTTCTCTGCTCTCTCCTGAATGGGAGATTGCGACGATAAAATCGTGTTCCGTGGCGTGTGTTGCAATCATATTCATCATATGCGGATCACTGCATAGGCTCACTTCAAAACCAAGCTGCAGGAACTTATGATAAGCATCTCCAGCAATAAAGCTGGACGCACCTGCTCCAAAAAAGACGGTTTTATGTGCCTGTTTCATGTGTTCAATGAATTGCGTGACGGCATGATCCTCTAAAATATGCTTCATATCTTGAATAGAGTTTGTTGTTAACTCTATGACCTTATGTTTAATGTCAGCTACACTATCGGTTGCCTCAATCTCGCCGTATATGGATTGAGGGGTATTGGTCGCAATATCCTGTGCAACATGGACACGAAACACTTGATACGATTCATAGCCAATTTTCCTTAGAAACCGAAAGATCGTCGTTTCACTTGTACTGCATTCAGCAGCGAGTGCACTTATAGAATGAAGCACAACTTTCTGTGGGTTTTGTAAAATGTAATTGGCAATCTTTTTCTGGGTTGGGGACAAACTATGAAACGTCGTCCGAATGTGACTAAAAATATTCTCTTCTATGATAAACACCACACTTCATCTAGCATTCTACATTAAGCATACAGGAACTTATGAAAACGGTAAACAAACCCGAGGTGGAAAAAGAAAGAATAATATGGAAAAAATACTTCTTTTGGTTCTTTTGTCATGGTATACTCATTTGGTAATAGACAAAAATGGGGGTTTTTACTATGATAATGAAAAAAGGCCTAACGATCAGCCTGCTCATTTTCTCACTGATTGTTTCCTTGTTTGCGCCAGTTGGATCTGCGGATGCCAAACAAGCAAAAAAAGCAAAAGTAAGTACACACTATTATAAAAAGAAAAAAACGTTCAAATATGCACAGGTGAAAAACCTAAGCAAGGCGCATATGAAAACCATCAATCGTGATTTAAAAGAAGATATCGCTTTCTCTTATTCTACGTACTTGTTTTTAAAGGACGAAGCGAAAAAGGAAGGCTACGGGAAGGTCACGTATGAGAGAACGTATAAAACGAAATTTAACAATGGGAAGAAACTGAGTATTTTAAACTATGATTACATGTATAACGGTGGAGCGCATGGGGATACGATGGTTTCCAGCATGAACTATGTGTTAACAAAGAAAAAAACAAAGCAGCTGTTCTTGACAGATGTTGTGAAAACAAAGAAAAAGCGTACGAAAGTAAGAGATTATATTTATAACTACACAAAGAAACATAAAAGCAAATTCTATGCGAACCTGAAAAAAAGTGACATTGAAATCAACTACAACACGCAGTATTACTTCACGAAAAAGGGAATTGCTGTTGTCTTCCAGCCATATGAAATTTCACCTTACTATGTAGGAATTCCTATGATTCAAGTTCCTGCGAAGGTATATAAATAAAAAGAAAAACGACCATAAAATGTGGTCGTTTTTTGCTGTTTATTCAACAAAAAGAGCCCCTCATGAGGCTCTTTTATTTGGATTTATACTTGTTTAGGTGCCTCGTTTAGTGGGTGACGGCGTTTTCCGTTGTAGTGGCGGCGCATACGAAAGATTTCAAACTCCGAAAGCTCTGCGCTTTTTCTTTTTTGGGTGCGGTTATCTTTTTTGAAAGAGAATAGTAAGTAGCAGCAAAGTGAAGCGATAATCAATAAAATCATCATATGACATTCCTCCAATTCATCCTATTCTTTAAGTGTAGACAGGGTGAGTGATGTTTATAACTGAAAATAAGCAGCAGAATCAGTTTAGTTCTTAAGGTTCATTCGATCTGCTATTTTAGGTCTAAAATACTGGTCGTTTTTAACTATTATATTTCCAGTTATTTCACTCGTCAAGAAGAATTTTTTCTGGGGTTGTCTCTATTAGTACGAATAAGTGTCATAAAAGTTTCAGAAAATTGTAAACTTTTATTAAAAAACCGTTCCCGAACAGGAACGGTTGTAAACATGTCTATGCTTTTTCTTCAAATAAACGGGCAATTTCAACGATAACTTCGGTTGCTTTCACCATGTTTTCAACGGAAATAAATTCATATTTACCGTGGAAGTTTTCCCCGCCAGTAAAGATGTTTGGCGTTGGTAGACCTTTATATGAAAGCTGGGAGCCATCTGTGCCGCCGCGGATTGGTTCAATGACAGGTGTTACTGAGCGGTTTTCCATGGCTTCATGAGCAATGTCTACAATATGTTTTACCGGCTCAATTTTTTCTCTCATATTATAATACTGATCCTGAATGCTAAGGGTGATGCTGTTTTCTCCGTAGGTGGCTTTTAAATCATTTGCTATTTTTTCAAACAGTGCCTTGCGATTGTTGAATTTCTCTTTATCAAAATCACGGATAATATATTGCAGCTCAGCCTCTTCTACTTCCCCTACAAATTTCGTCAGGTGGAAAAAGCCTTCGTAGCCTTCTGTATATTCTGGAGATTCGTCAGAAGGCAGTTTGTTGTGAAAGAGCATTCCGATTTTCGCAGCGCTGACCATTTTGTTCTTTGCTGTTCCTGGGTGGACGTTGTTTCCTTTAATGGATACTTTCGCGCCCGCTGCGTTGAAGCTTTCATATTGCAGCTCGCCAAGCGGCCCTCCGTCAATTGTGTACGCATAGGTAGCACCAAAGGCATCAACATCAAACTTGTGCGGTCCTCTGCCAATCTCTTCATCTGGCGTAAAAGCGACGCGGATTTTTCCATGCTTGATGTCTGGGTGTTCGATGAGGTAATGCATAGCAGTCATAATTTCTGCGATACCTGCTTTGTTATCTGCACCAAGCAGGGTTGTGCCATCTGTTGTGATCAGCGTATGTCCTTGGTACTTTTTTAAATTTGGAAACTGTTGTGGAGATAAAACGATATGTAGATCTTCATTTAAGGTAATGTTGCCGCCTTGATAGTTCTCATGAAGCTGCGGCTTTACATTTTTGCCGGTGAAGTCAGTGGCTGTGTCAATATGAGCCAGGAAGCCAATGGTCGGCACGTCTTTGTCTGTGTTAGACGGAATTGTTCCCATGACATAGCCGTTTTCATCCATAGTCACTTCTTGAATCCCAATGGATTTCATCTCTTCAACAAGCTGTCTCGCTAGGTTCAATTGTCCTTCAGTAGATGGGCAGCTTTCCTTTTCTGCATCCGACTGCGTATCTACCTTCACATAACTTGTGAAACGCTGAATCATTTCCTCTTTCATCTATACGTCACTCCTTTTGTAGAATACGTCCATTTTATCACGTCTTGAATGCGCTTCATAACAAGAAAGGCTTTCTCTGGCAATTAGAGAGGAAAAAGGCCTACTTTCCTTAGGTAATGTGCTGAATGGTTCTTTAGGGTGATTTTTTTGGGTGTCTTTTTATTTATAATGAGGACATATAAAATCATCCATTTGTACGTTAAATTGGGAGAAAGGGGTGCGAAAGTTGGATTCTAGTCAAACGTTGGCACTCGCTCAAAAGTTTCAGGAAGCGGCCGATGAGATTCGGCAGTCAAAGCAGCTGCTGGAGAATCGGCTGAAGGCAGTAGGATCAGGCTGGCAGGGAGAAGCAAGGAATAAATTTGATCAAAGCTTTGAAGAAACAACGGCACGCTATGATCAATTTGAAAAGGATTTGCTTGAAACAAGTCAGGAACTTCGGGATGCAGCGGTCAAAATTGAAGAGCGTAAAGCTGAAATTGCCAGAATGGAAGAGCTTGAGCGAAAGAGACGAGAAGAACGGAGAGAAAGAAACCGAGAAGGGAGATGATGTGATGGCACGTGACATTGTGGTTGATCCAGATCAGCTGACAGGGCTGGCGAATGATTTTGTAGGCGAGCTGTCAGCCATTGAAACGAAGCACCGCGATTTACATAGTGAACTGGACGGGCTGATTTTAGGCTGCGATCCTCGGTATAGAAGCTGTTTTTCTGGTGTCGGGGATGCATGGGGAGCAGGACAAGCATTAATCAGTAAATTGAGCAGTGATGATATTGCGATTCGTCATGCAACGGATAAAATGGTCGAAGCGGATGATATATTGCGGAAAATGTACAGCATCTATGATCAATATGGTACACTCACGAGCTTAGCTGGTATCGTGATGATGCAGGCGAAATATTACGGGCTTGGGATGACGACCTTCATTAAAGAGAATGGCCGATATGCAGCGCAGCATTCAAAGCTGCTGCTTGATCTGACCAGCCGGGTAGAAGGAACGAGATTTGACCGATTAGCAAGGATTTGGCTGAGTAAAAAAGAATTATTAAAACGATCGAACTGGCCGATGGCTGACTTGGTCCATAAGAAATTCACAAAATTTTATCCTGACGATACCGTTGCGTTCACAAACAGTGTCCGTGATTTTACAAAAGGAAGTATCAATTGGAAGGACACGGCTGCGATCAAGTCTGTTCTGAAAAATGGTGCAAGATTTGCGAAAGGAAATGCCATTATTGCAACGGTTGTCACTGGTGCAACAGAAACGGTTGGCTGCGGGTTAAAAATTGCCGAGAACTATGCTGAATTCGGTGATCAGCCAGAAGTCCTTAAGCGTGAAAATGCAAAAGCTGTTGGAAATGCAGTGAATAATACGGTCTTTATCGCTGGCGGTTCTGTCGCAGGTGCTGTTGTCGGGGGCGCTCTTGGAAGCTTTGCAGGTCCGATTGGAACTGTTGTTGGCGGAGCCATTGGTTCAGCAGTAGGTGGATTTATTGGAGAAAAAGTCGCCAAGCTGACATCCGGTTTTGCTGAACAGGTCGCAGTGAAATTAAAGGACCCGATTCATGCGGTCGTGGACAAAGGGAAAAAAGCATTCGAACTGGCGGGTCAAGGTGTAAAAGCAGTCAATGATACCATTGATCAGGCAAATCAAGTGATACATAAAGGGATAGAAAAAACAAAAGAAACCGCAGATTCGCTCATAAAGGGTGCAGGCGATTTCTTTAAGGGTGCATTTTCTTTTGGATAAGGAGAGATCAAGTTGGATCAGCTAAGTCTAAGTATTGAGGAACTCATCTTTAGTTTTTACAGTGAAGGCTATTTTGAACAAGGTATGTCCTTAAAGGAGGCTTATTATCCTGAAGTAGAGGACGAGCGCTTGGGGTTTTTATTTGAAATTGCGTGCCGCTCTTTACTTGCAAAAGGTGTACTGGAATTTCGAAACAGACAATACCGTTATAAAGCAGAATACCGCCATTTCATTCAGGCGATGAATGATGCCTCTCACACGATCAAGGCATCTAAATTTGGAGACACAGACGAAGAAGTCAGCACCTCTTTTCACACAACACAGGCGGGTGTATATGCGCATCATACGCTTTATGATCAACAAGTGCATCAGATTCGCAAGCTGAACAGCGATCAGCAGGCAGAGGAGCAAGTGACAGCCTTTTTCAACATACAGATGAATGATCACCCTGAACCTGTCATCAGCCTGCAGGCAGAGGAATTTGAAATGCTGTTAGAGCAAGCAAGTGAAGCGAAAAATGAGTGGCCATCCTTCCTGAATAAAGCAGAGAATCAAGAGCTCGTGAAGGCATTTGTTTCTGATATACAGACGAGAAAAGGAAAGATGGACTCCCTCATGAAGGTCGTCTATGACAAAAATAATACACCGGATGTGGAGTCCATGATATTTGTGATTCCAGGTGAGAACCAATCGTGGCTTATATCAGGAATAAAAGAAAATCAATTTCGCATTGAGACGGCTCATCGAGACGGGTTACGTTCTATATTCTAATGGAGAAAAGGAGAATGACGCTTGAATCCAAGTGAAGTAATAGAAGTAAGGAGCAGACCTTTTTTAAGAGTATGGGCATTCTTAGCAACGGGCGGCTTCGGTATCATCGGTATTTGGTTATTTTCAGAAGCCCTTACATTTGAATCGAACTATACATTGTTTTTATTTTTAGGCGGGCTATTAGGTATTGTCTATGGCTGGATCTCCTTTTTGATGATTTTGCCGGCTTTTACGAAGAGGGGAAATGTGATTTTTCGCATTCAGCGCGGAGAGAATGGCGCTGTGCTGCATCGGGACCGAACGATCCCTTTTCAAGATATTCAATCAATTGACATGCGCAGGCATCGTTACAGTATAAGAGGATTTCTTTTCATGGATGTGCTCATTCGGAAAGTAGATGGGAAATTGATCAAAATTCCGGCGTACAGCATTTTAGATGAAGAAGTATTTGAGCAGACCGTCAAACAGGAGATCTATCCATATTTACATCAGACAGCCCAAGAAAATTGGAGACAGCAGCATGGCCAGGGAGAAGAGAAGACCGACTAAGCTGTTTTTGTCAGAATTCGATAGGGTGAGGTGCCACTTTTTCAAAAATATCGTGTATGATGTCAGTAAAGACTGAACACTCGGAGAGGTGATGAGAGATGGATAAAGAGATGGTAATCGACCTCGTCACAGAACAAATGGCACGGATTCGAAAAGAAAAGAATTATACGCAGGATCGCATGGCGGAGGTACTAGGTCTATCGAAACGGCATTTACAGCAGGTTGAAAAAAACAGGCTGCGTCTCAATTGGACGCAAACTGCGGCCGTATGTGCATTATTCAGAGATAGTGACATTCTAAAGGGGACACTAGGGGATGACCCGCTTGAGATTCTGGAAGTTGTGGCACATGATGAATTACATCTATCAGTTGAGCGTACGATTGGCGGAAAGGTTTGGTGGAGGACTTCTGTCAAAAAAGGCACGTTTCGCCTTCAGCAAAATGTACTTAGTCAGCATTACCGCATCTTAGATGAGGAGAATTATCGCTATTATAGTTCGTTTAATAAAGAAGAAGCGAAGCGGCGGCTAGAGGAATTAAGCCGGCTGTCTTCTCCATATTGATCAAAAGCTGATTGGAAAAGGAAAGAGAGGCACCTGTTTATAAGGTGCCTCTCTTTTCTGTGTTTATACTTTTAGAGTGTTTTTCGCCCGAATAAAGGCAACAAGCTGTTTGATTTCTTCATCATTTAGGGGAACGCCGTCTACATGAATGGTTCCTTCTTTTGCTTCCGTCAGTTCAATTTTGATATCAGAGATTTTGCGTTGTATCTCTGGCTCGTCCGTTCTACCAAGTAAAAAATCAATGGACGTATCATACAAATCAGCCAGCAGCTTCACTGCTTCAAGCGAAGGTCGTCGGTACCCAGATTCGTAACCGGCATAGGTGCTTTTGGCGATACCTAGGCGATCTGCCGTATGCTGGAGAGACCATTTTTTCTTTTTTCTAAGGGTGGTTAAACGATCGAGTATCATACATGAACGCTCCTTTATTTACAACAACAGTATATCATATTTTGGCATAGAATGTACGCGTTATGCGTAACAATTTCTTGATTAATTCGCGTTATGTGACTATAATGGCAATGAAGGTACGCGTAAAGCGTATATTATAGAATAGCACAAGCTAGCTTATAATATGTGTGACAAACGAAGTAATTTTACGAAAGAGGTGGACCTGTTGAAGAAATTATTGCTTTTAACGACTGGTGGGACAATTGCATCTGTAGAGAGTGAAAATGGTTTAGCTCCAGGTGTTAAAGCTGAGGATCTTTTGAGCTATTTAAACGAAATTAATGCAGAATATACAATGGACACAAAGTCCCTAATGAGTATAGATAGTACAAATATGCAGCCTGAATACTGGGTTGATATCGCAACAGCCATTTATGAGAATTATGATGAGTATGATGGGTTTGTCGTTACTCACGGAACTGATACAATGGCCTATACATCAGCAGCGCTGTCTTATATGCTGCAAAATCCTGATAAGCCGATCGTGATTACAGGTTCACAAATTCCGATTACTTTTAAGAAAACAGATGCGAAGAAAAACATCACAGATGCGATTCGCTTTGCATGTGACGGTGTTGGCGGCGTGTATGTCGTGTTTGATGGCAGGGTCATCCAAGGAACACGTGCGATCAAACTAAGAACGAAAAGCTACGATGCATTTGAAAGTATTAACTACCCATATATTGCATCAATTGAAAACCATCAAATTGAATACAATAGCAAAGTAAAAAGAACACCAATGAAACCGCTTAAATTAGATGCATCTTTAAACACAGATGTGTGTCTGTTAAAATTGCACCCAGGCCTAAAGCCTGAGTTTTTAGATGCAGTCAAAAGCATGTACAAAGGCGTCGTCATTGAAAGCTACGGCAGCGGCGGGATTCCTTTCGAAGGAAGAAACCTTTTAGAAAAGATCAACGAACTGCTGGAAGAAGGCATTTCTGTTGTCATCACCACTCAATGTCTTGAAGAAGGAGAAGACATGAGTGTGTATGAGGTAGGACGCAAGATCAATCAAGAATTGGTGGCACGTTCAAGAAATATGAATACAGAAGCTATCGTGCCGAAACTGATGTGGGCACTAGGCAAAACAACAGATCCAAGAGAAGTCAAAAAGATTATGGAAACGCCAATCGCAGAAGATTTAGTGATTTAACTATTCTATAGAAAGCAGGTCATAAGAGATGGTTCAAGCAACTTATCGCTATGAGAAGGATTTTCTTGGTGAAAAAGAAATTCCAGCAGACGTGTATTATGGGGTTCAAACCCTTCGTGCAAAAGAGAATTTCCCGATTACAGGATACCGGATGCACGAGGAACTTATTAGAGCCTTTGCCATCGTGAAAAAAGCAGCAGCTCAAGCCAATATGGAAGTTGGACGTTTATATGAGGGAATTGGAAATGCCATCGTTCAAGCGTCTGATGAAGTCATTGAAGGCAAGCTGCACGAGTACTTTATTGTCGATCCAATTCAAGGCGGCGCAGGAACGTCTATGAATATGAATGCCAATGAAGTGATTGGAAACAGAGCGCTAGAAATCATGGGACATCAAAAGGGTGAATACATTCATTTAAGCCCAAACACACATGTGAACATGTCGCAATCAACGAATGATTCATTTCCAACGGCGATCCATATTGCTGTGCTCAAGCAGTTAGACATTCTGCTTGAAACGATGCAAGTCATGCAGGACGTCTTTCAAAAGAAAGCGAAAGAATTCGATCATGTGATCAAAATGGGTCGTACGCACTTGCAGGATGCTGTTCCAATCCGTTTGGGACAGGAATTTGAAGCTTACAGCCGTGTGCTGAGCCGTGATATTAAGCGGATCAACCAATCAAAGCAGCATTTATATGAAGTCAATATGGGTGCAACAGCAGTTGGGACAGGCTTAAACGCAGATCCCCGCTATATTGAGATCGTGGTGAAAAAGCTCGCTGATATTTCTGGTCTTCCTCTTGTAGGCGCAGAGCATCTCGTGGATGCAACGCAAAATACAGATGCTTACACAGAAGTATCTGCCGCTTTAAAAGTATGTATGATGAACATGTCTAAGATTGCCAATGACCTTCGCTTAATGGCATCTGGTCCGCGCGCAGGTCTTGCTGAAATCGCATTGCCAGCCCGCCAGCCTGGATCATCCATTATGCCTGGGAAAGTCAATCCAGTCATGGCAGAGCTCATTAACCAAATCGCATTCCAGGTCATTGGGAACGACCACACGATCTGTCTTGCCTCTGAAGCAGGCCAGCTTGAGTTAAATGTGATGGAGCCTGTTCTGGTCTTTAACTTGCTTCAGTCTATTAGTATAATGAATAACGGATTCCGCTCATTCACAGATCACTGCTTAGCGGACATTGAAGCAAATGAAATACGTTTGAAAGAATATGTAGAAAAAAGTGCAGGCGTGATCACTGCCGTGAACCCTCACTTAGGCTATGAAGCAGCCGCTAGAATTGCAAGAGAAGCCATTTTAACGGGACAATCGATCAGAGATCTTTGCTTGCAGTACGATGTTTTAACGGAAGAAGAACTTGATATTATCTTAAATCCATACGAGATGACAAAGCCTGGCATTGCGGGTGCAGAGCTCCTAGAGCGATAATAATATCAAAAATTTTATTTTATTAATATGTGGAATTGCCTGTGAAAAAAGAGAAAAACAGGCAATTCACTTTCTTTCGAATCGACGCAATTTTTTCACAATATTTTGAAAACGCTTAACGCACGCACAAAGGGAGGAAACACAATGAAATCACCACGTCTACCATCTATTTTAGAAGTCGTATCTGTACTTGGCTTGTTTTTAGCGATTGTTTTATCATTTACTCTTTACTTCAAATTAGATATTCAGCTAGCATTGTTTATCTCATGGTTTATGGTTATTGCTTTAGGTATTCGATTGGGGCATTCATACAAAGATCTTCAAAACGCCATTACAAAAGGGATATCGAATGGTTTAGAGGCTGTTTTAATTTTAATTGCTGTAGGTGCACTTGTTGGAACATGGATTGCCGGCGGAGTGGTACCAACATTAATTTATTATGGACTGGAATTTATTCATCCTAATATATTCTTACTAGCTACACTGATTATCTGTTCTATTATGTCTGTTGCTACAGGAACATCATGGGGTACAGTTGGAACCGCAGGTATTGCCATGATTGCGATTGGTGAAGGTTTGGGAATTCCATTACCTATCGTAGCTGGTGCTGTTTTATCTGGAGCCTATTTTGGCGATAAATTATCTCCATTATCTGATAGTACTGTGCTTGCTTCCTCACTTTCAAAAGTGGACGTGCTCGCACATGTTAGAGCGATGATGGTCTTATCCATACCGGCCTTTGTCATAACTGCCATTATGTTTACAATTACCGGGTTTATGTATGGCGGAAAAAATATTGATCAAGGAAAAGTAGAGTTTTTGAAACAAGCACTGCAAGATACATTTACGATTAATATTTGGATGATCATTCCAGCGCTTATTGTTGTGCTATTACTTGTCTTGAAAAAACCTTCAATGCCTGTTATTGCGATTGGTGCGCTCCTTGGTGCAGTTTGGGCAATGGCATTCCAAGGAATGAATCCAGCCGATGCACTTGGTACAGCTTATAATGGTTTCTCTATCAATTCAGATGTAGACTTCTTAAATACATTGTTAAACCGCGGTGGTATCGTTAATATGTTAGGGTCTCTAGTGGTGATTATCCTGGGACTTGGTTTCGGTGGAGTACTAGAATATTTAGGCGTATTAAAAGTCATCGTCGCTACATTTGAGAAAAAATTACATAATGCAGGGAATGTAACGCTGTCTACACTCGTTGTTGCGTTCTTCGCCAATATCTTTGGCTGTGCGATGTATGTATCGTTAATCCTTACACCAAAAATTATGGAAAAGAGCTACGATAAATTAAAGTTAGACAGACGAGTTTTATCCAGAAACTCTGAGGTCGGTGGTACGCTTACGTCTGGTATGGTTCCATGGTCAGATAACGGTATTTACATGGCAGGAATTCTTGGCGTATCGACATTCTCGTATTTACCATTTATGTGGTTGAGCTTTGTCGCCATTGGTCTTGCGATCATTTACGGATATACGGGTAAATTCATTTGGTACGTGAAAGATCAAAAAGAAAGAGAAGAATCGGCCTCATAAGCCTTTGCAAAAGCCGCTCCTGAACGGGGCGGCTTTGTTTGTCCTAGGACCGTGCGACTATATGTGGCATATAGCAGATAAACAGGAACTTAGACCTCCTATAAAAGAGGGCTAAAGGGGTAGTGTGAAGCAGAATGAAAGCATATTTATCCCATAAAAAGGGCACAAATCCCTATTCAAACATGAGTCTTTGAACCTTATAATAACAATATTGGAAAAAGTGCTATTCACCTTACGCTCGTTTAGAGGGACTCTAAGCAGCGTTTTTATTTTTTGACAGGAGGAGGAACCCATATGAGCTTATCGGATATGCTGTCTGCCCTTAACGGTGGCATTTCAAATAAAAAAGCAGAAATTGAAGAGAAAATCGCTCGACTCAAAAAGGCGAAAAGCAAGGTTGAACGTGAACAAGATGCGGCAGAAACGGATTTAAAGCAAATCAAGCAGCCAAAGCTTGGGACCTCTTGGAAAGGTGAGCGAAGCCAGGATTTCAAAACAGACCGAAATGAAGCACATGATGCGCTGCAAACGATCGTGAATGATAAGTACCCACGCTATGTGAGCCGTATCGAATTCAAAATCAGTACATTAGAAGCAGAACAAGCTGCGTTATCCTTTGCCAGTTCCTTAGCTGGAGACGCCGCACGTCTTGCTGAAAAAGGAGAAGACGCAGTAGAGGACGCAAAACGCTTGATCTCAAAAGCATGGAGCAGCTTGTAAGCGAGCTTTATGCTGAACAAATCTGGAGGATATCACAATGGGACAAATTAAGTTAAACTACCAAACAGTCATGGATAAACTAGATGAAGTCTCCCAAGCAGTCGAAGCTTTAGCGATGAAAAAAGCAGCAGATAAAGCGGGTGAAAACAGCCTTGAATTTGTGACCAAGTGGACGGCACGTGAAGCAGAGGTGAGCGAAATGGTCTCAAGCTTTAAAGAAGCCTTAATTAAAAATGTTCAGGATACACGCTCTAACGTGAAAACATTAAAAGAACAAGACGAAGCGATTGCTGCAAAATAATCAGCACAATCGCTTTTATTTATGGGTACCATTAACACGATGTAAATTATAGTCTTAAAGACTCATATAAAATTCAGGTTGTAAGACCTTGTATTATTCCGTTTTTCTTCCAAACGCGTCATTAAAAGGACACCTTTTCCCTATTTAAGGCTGAGGCTTTTCGCCTTATACTATACTTAATGAAAGCAGAACGATAGAAATGTCAGGATTGGAAAAATCAAGTGAGTCGATAGTTTCCAAAGGCGCTCACGCCGTGCTTTCGTATGAGGTCAGATAGAGGTGGATGACATGAGTTTATCCGAGATGCTGCACCATCTGCATATGGGAATTGAGAACAAACGTGCAGAATTTGACGAAATGATCTCTCGGTTAAAGACAGCCAAAAGCAATATTCGAACAGAACAAGATCTTGCCCAGTCAGATATCAAAGAAATCAAAAAGCCTGCTCTAGATTCGTCATGGAAAGGTGAGAGAGGAACCGACTTTCATCGCCACCGGAAAGATGCTTATAGTGTGATGCACGACATCGTCAACAATGAGTATGAAAAATATATAACAGAGATTGATCAAAAAATCTTGCACTTTGAGTTGAAAAAAATGGAGCTGGCCGTTGCCAGTAATTTTGCAGGAAGAGCTCAGGACGTGATGGAAAAGGGCGAGGATTTTGCAAAGGATGTTAAACACTTGATTGAACGGGGCTGGAAAGCTCTTTAAAACCATAAATGAAACAGCCGTCTCATAAAAGGGCGGCTGTTTTTTTGTTTAGTCACATCCGCCACCGCCGCTATCGCCTGAATCACTCCCGCAGGAGGCATCAGAAGCGTGATGGGTATACGAATCAGTATAAGTACTTGTCGTTGAACTATGATGTGCAGAACGCTTAGCAGATGCACGTTTATCCTTTGATGTGAACAAGCTGGCAATGATGGCTCCTAAAGAAGCTAATATGATAATGACAACAAACATAAAAGCACCCCTCCTCTAGTTTCATATTCATACGAATGAGCCATATCTAGGTTCCCGATTTGAAAGAAATACTGGGCAAAGAGTTCTATTTTCGTTTATGATGATAGGCAAAAGTAAATGCCAAGGAGGAGAGCCCATGCTGTCTCTACGTCAGGAGGAGCTTCTGAAACGATTGATGCAAGCGGAGCAGGAACTGACAAGTGAAGAAATTGCCCGTGTGATCGGAGTCACATCACGAACCATCCGAACAGATATGAAAGCGCTTAAAATAATCTTAGAAGAACATGGTGCTGCACTGCATATTAAACGCGGGGCAGGGTATACATTGACCGTTGAAGATTATGGGGCATTTCGTACATTTTTGAAAAAGTCACTGAGAGAAAGAAATGAGAAAAAGGAACCGTTCATTCCCAATCAGCCTGAGGACCGTGTGGCTTATCTATTGAAAAGGCTGCTTCTGTCAGAAGACTATATCAAATTAGATGGATTGGCAGAGGAATTATTTGTGAGTGAATCTACAGTGAAAAATGATTTGAAAGCTGTCAGGCACTTGTTTTCATTGCATGGACTTTCTATATCTCACCGGCCTAAATATGGTCTGCGTCTGACAGGCGATGAAATGAAATTAAGATATTGCATGGCCGAACTTGTGTTTTGGCAGGAACACGCGAACTCTGCACTGTTACCCGAAGAAACATATCAATTGATTCAGGACATCGTGCGTTCACGTACAAAAGCCACCGGACTTCATCTATCAGAAATCGGTTTAAGTAATTTAGTGACCCACATTGCCATCGCATGCAAACGAATTGAAGAAAAAAAGCTGGTTCAGATGCCAGAAGCGGAATTGAAAGAAATTCAAGTGCAGCCAGTTTTCCAGATAGCTCAACAAATGTCAGAAGATATTCGCCGCGTATTAGCGATTGATTTTCCGTTATCTGAAATGGCGTACATCGCGATTCACTTAATGGGGGCAAAGATGATGGCATATGGAGAGGCTGGTCATACGTTATTTCATCTGCTGGACGAAGATCATTTTCGTTTCACTCACCAATTGCTTGCTTATGTAGAGGAGCATATGTCACTTGATATTCAGTTTGATAAGGAGTTGATCGTTGGATTAAGTCTTCATTTGCGTTCCGCCATTCATCGTTTTAAATACGATATGAACATCCGAAATCCTTATTTACCAGACATTAAAAGGCATTATCCCATTGCGTTTGAGGCGGGTGTCTATATGGGCAGATGGCTGAAGGAAAAAGAGGGTGTTGAGATCCCTGAGGATGAGATCGGGTATTTGGCGCTCCATATTGGGGCTGCAATCGAGCGGACAAAATCACAGCATGTGAGAAAGACATGTCTTATTGTGTGTGCGACGGGTGTCGCCAGCAGTCAGCTTCTTCTTCATAAGCTCACGGCGGCTTTTAGCGGAAGGCTGGAGATCGCTGGAACTGCAAGTGTCGGGGAACTTCCTTCGTATGACTTGAGAAGCATTGATTTTATTATTAGTACCATTCCGCTTCAGAATACATTGCCGGTGCCAGTGATTGATGTACATACGATTCTAAGTGACGATGATATTGTGCGGCTGAAACGATTTGTGCAGAATTCACAGGATACAGGGGTTTTGCGGTATGTGAGTCCGGCGCTGACATTTTTTCAGCAAGACCTGCATTCAAGGGAAGAGGTTCTTCAATTTTTCGTGAACGTGCTAAAGGAGCAGCATCGAATCCCAGACGAGTTTGAACAATTATTGCTAGAAAGAGAGCAAGTGTCACCCACATCTTTCGGTCATTTGGTTGCGATTCCTCATCCAATTAAACCGGCAACAGATGACACGTTTTGTGCGATCTGTACGTTGAAAAAACCAGTGCTGTGGGGAGAAGATCGAGTACAAGTCGTATGCTTGTTAAGCATCCAGAAGACGTATCAAAAAGAATTACAATCGCTTTATCAATTTCTTGTGCGGCTGACAGAACGGAAGGAAGTGGTCGAACAACTCATCAAAGCCGCTTCATTTGAAGAGTTGACAGCTGCGCTTCAAGTATTGGAGCAGTCAAATGAAAAAACGCGGCAATCATTTCCGCATCTGTGAGGAAAAAGATTAGATGTTAATGAAAGCGCTTTTAAAATAACATCAAAAAGGAGGATGATCACGAGTTTTTGCAAAGGGGGAGACGGATCATGAGCTTCAAGGAGAAAGCGGCAGATGTCATGGGGCATGTGGCTTATCGCATCACCAACCAGAAATATATTATGGCGATTAAACAGGCATTTGTCACACTGATGCCGATCATCATTACAGGAGCTTTTGCTGTACTGGTGGCGAATATGATCATGAGCCCGGAAACAGGGCTTGCTCATTTTGAGATATTCAGGTTTTTAGCAGAGCTTCAGCCTATTATGAAGGCAATCAATTATGCCACGCTGAACTTTTTAACCATTGGGGCTGTGTTCCTCATTGGGATTGAGCTTGGGAAAATCAACGGGCACAAGTCTCTGTTCCCAGGATTGATGGCATTGATTTCATTTATATCTGTTATTCCAACGACACTTCTTCTTGAAGTCGATGGATCGATGCGTGAGGTTGTTGACGTGTTGGCAAGACAATTTTCCGATCCAAAAAGTTTATTTTTAGGAATGATCATTGCGATCGTATCTGTGGAGATTTTTTGTAAGCTGACCGAGGTGAAATGGCTGCAAATCAAGATGCCGGATTCGGTTCCGTCGAATGTGGCGACATCTTTTTCATCACTTTTCCCATCGATCATTACAATTACAATCATTAGCTCATTCGGCTTTGCATTTCACCGGTTGACAGGCATTTATTTGCATGAAGCAGTGTATAACGTGGTGCAGCGTCCATTAGAAAGTGTTGTACAGGGGCTGCCTGGGATTTTAACGTTGATGTTTGTGGCGCAATTTTTCTGGGTGATCGGCATTCATGGCAACCAGATGATTAAGCCGATCCGGGAGCCGCTCTTATTAGGATCGATTGCAGTGAATATGACAGCATTTCAAGAGGGAAAAGAAATTCCGAATATCATCACGATGCCGTTTTGGGATGTGTATATGAGCATCGGTGGTTCAGGTGTGACCATTGGTCTTTTGATTGCGATTTTTATTGCTGGGAGAAGGGAAGAGATGCGAAGCATTGCCAAGCTCTCATCTGGACCCGGATTGTTCAACATCAATGAACCCGTTATTTTTGGATTACCTGTGATGCTAAACCCTGTGATGGCGATCCCATTTATCATCACACCGCTTGTGACAGGTACGATTGGTTATATAGCGACGGCTACAGGATTCGCTGGAAAAGCGGTCGTGATGGTGCCGTGGACGACACCCCCGCTTGTGAATGCATGGCTGTCCACCGCTGGCAGTATGGGAGCTGTCATTACACAGCTTATCTGTATTGTGGTTGCTGTTTTCATCTATTTACCGTTTGTCCTCTTGTCTAACCGCAAGCCAGAAGCAGCACCAGATTCAGAATAAAAGGATGGTCTTCACATTCAGATGAGGAAAAGGGAGGCGGCGACATGAACAGAATCGAGATTCCAAGTGATTTTATCCTAGGTGCTGCGGCTTCTGCTTGGCAGACCGAGGGATGGAAGGGAAAGCGGGCGCATCAGGACTCGTACATCGACTTATGGTACAAGGAAGGATATCACGTGTGGCACGAAGGCTATGGTCCGGCTGGTGCGACAAACTTTTACGAGCGCTACCCTGAAGATGTAGCCTTAATGAAAGAGATTGGGCTGACACATTACAGGACATCGATCAATTGGTCGAGATTTCTCATAGATTACGAGAATGGGATAGTGGATGAGGCCTATGCTCGTTACATTGATGATCTGATCAATGAATTAATTGCAGCAGGTGTAGAACCAATGTTTTGCTTAGAGCATTATGAGCTTCCTGCCGTTTTGCTTGAAAAGTACGGCGGATGGTCATCAAAGCATGTCGTCGAGCTGTTTGTTCTCTATGCGGAAAAGGTGTTTGAGCGCTACGGGGACCGGGTCAAGCATTGGTTTAGTTTTAATGAACCGATTGTTGTCCAGACACGTGTTTATCTAGATGCCATCCGGTATCCGTTTGAGCAAAATACGAAGAAATGGATGCAGTGGAACTATCATAAAGCACTGGCAACAGCAAAGGTGGTGAAGCTGTTTCAGGAGATGGGTTTGAAGGAATCGGCAGGAGCCAAAATCGGCGTGATTCTCAATCCAGAAGTGACGTATGCAAGATCGTCTGCCCCGCATGACCAAGAAGCAGCACGTATGTATGACTTGTTTTTTAATCGAGTGTTCTTAGACCCTTCCATCAAAGGGGAGTATCCAGAGGAACTGATCAATGTGTTAAAAAAGCATGATATTCTTTTCGATGCCACAGAGGAAGAGCTTCAGATCATCAAGAATCATACGGTGGATGTCGTCGGGCTCAACTTGTACTATCCGCATCGTGTCAAGGCGCCGAGTAAGGCCTGGAACAACGGGACGCCTTTTCATCCATCCTATTATTACGATATGTTTGAGCTTCCAGGGAGAAAAATGAATCCTTTCAGAGGCTGGGAAATCTACCCGAACATTGTCTATGATATGGGGATGAGGATAAAAGAAGAATACGGAAATATTGAGTGGTTTGTGGCCGAAAACGGCATGGGTGTAGAAAAAGAAGAACGGTTTAAAAAAGAAGACGGCATTATTGATGATCAGTATCGTATTTCATTTATCAGCCAGCATTTAAAGCGGGCACTTCAAGCAAAAGCAGAAGGATCAAATTGCACAGGCTATATGCTGTGGGCATTTACAGACAATGTCTCGCCGATGAATGCCTTTAAAAACCGCTACGGATTAGTCGAAATTCAGCTGGAGAATGAACGAAATCGTCAGCTGAAAGCATCTGCGTATTGGTACAAGACATTAATCAAAACAAGAGAACTGAAGGTTGAAACAGAAGTCATTTATCAATAGGAGTGATGGGATATGAAACGAATCATTCTCGCTTGTGCAGCAGGAATGTCGACGTCCATTGTGGTGTCGAAAATGAAGGCTGCGGCAGAAGCTAAAGGGCTGGATTACTATATTTATGCTATACCAGAAGGAGCCATTGCAGATGAACTAGAAGAGCATGGAGAGGATGTACAGGCGATTTTACTTGGACCGCAAGTAAGCTTTATGAAAAAGGCAGCTGAAAAAACGGCGGCACCTTATCAAATACCTGTCGATGTCGTCAATGTAAGATTATACGGAACAGCAAACGGAGAAAAAATTCTAGAGCATGCACTGAAACTAGCAAATGAATCTTGAATAATTGGAGGAGAAGCAGATGACGGTATTAGAGGAAATGCAGGGAGCAGCCTTTCAAATCATTGCCCATGCAGGCGAGGCAAGAAGTCATTATGTAGAAGCGATTCGTCTAGCAAGAGCGGATGATTTTGAAAAAGCGCAGCAGTTGATCGAAAAAGGGGAGGAAGCGTTTCGAAGCATCCACAACCTGCACTTGTCGCTGATTCAAAAAGAAGCGGCAGGTGAACAGCTTCCTTTTTCTTTACTGCTGATACACGCAGAAGATCAAATGCTCACAACAGAGACCATTCATCTGCTCGCCATCGAAATGATCGAAATGTGTAAAAAAATGAATACCCTGTCAAAATAGATGTCAATGAATAACCAATTTCTGTTATAATCATTCGGTAGATAAAGAGAAAGCAGGATTGGTGAATGAAGAAAACATGTATACTGATGACGGTTGGCCTTATGCTGCTGCTCATTTCGGGCTGTATGGGAATGAAGGAGCAGGCGGAAGGAAGCCAGCAAGTCGTCAAAGAGGAAAAGGGTCCATTACAAACAAAAGACATTCAGCAGAAAAAAGAGACAGCAGGGATAGAGACACAAAACTGGATGAAGGAAAAGGAGCCGGTCGAGCTTCCGATTTTGATGTATCACAGTATCTCAAGCGGGAACTCGTTACGTGTGCCAAAAAGCGAATTTGCAGCTCATATGAAATGGCTGAAGGACAACGGCTATGCCACACTGTCGCCAGAAGAGGCGTACCGCGTTTTCACAACAAATTCGAAGCCAAGTAGAAAGAGTATCCTCATTACATTTGATGATGGATATACCGATAACTATACAAAGGCATTTCCGATTTTAAAGCAATATGGAATGAAAGCAACGATTTTTATGATTGAGCAATCCATTGGCCGTCCTAATCACCTAACGGATGAGCAAATGGATGAGATGATGGCACATGGGATATCAATTGAGAGTCATACGATTCATCATTTAGAGCTCAATCGATTATCAAAGCAGCAGCAGGAAGAGGAGTTAAAAGGATCAAAGACATTCTTCGATCAGCGATTTTCTCAGCGTACGAGAATGGTCAGCTATCCTGTCGGGCGCTATAATGAAGAGACGTTGAAACTGGCGAAGGAAGCCGGATACCAAATGGCTGTCACCACTGAACCAGGACATGCGAAGAAGGAGCAAGGCATGATGTCCTTGCACCGCGTCCGCATTTCACCGGGACTTTCACCAGAAAGCTTTGGCAGGCTGGTAGAAGGGAAGTAACGATCAATGTTTCACATGAAACATTTTACGACAAGTTTCACCAAAATGAATCACCGCGCATACACCTTGACATGATATGGACAGAACTTTCATGACCATGGGAGTTCTGTTTTTGAAAAAAATACTGCATTGTCATTCAAACCCTACATCGTATGAAACACCTCAAAGAAAGTCACCAAGTATCAAGCCCACCAATGAAGTAACAAACAAATTTGCTCAGCATCGCAAAAACTTAAGAAACACTGCATAGAAAAACCAATTGAGAAAAGAAAGGGAGAGGGGAATATGTCAAACTTTTTTGGAATCGACCACGTTCAACTAGCTGCTCCAAAAGGCAGTGAAGAGAAAGCTCGTTTGTTTTTTGGCGAAATTTTAGGGATGAAAGAAATCCCTAAGCCTAGTAATTTAGCTAAACGCGGAGGTGTCTGGTTCCAATGCGGTCATCATCAGCTTCACATTGGCATTCAGGAACATTTTCAAGCTGCAAAGAAAGCTCATCCAGCTTTTCTTGTAAAGAGTCTATCGGAATTAAAAGAAGCATTATTGAAGCATCACATTCGTATAAGAGAAGATGAGCCATTGGAGGGAGCCAATCGGTTTTATGTAGAAGATCCTTTTGGGAATCGAATTGAGTTTTTAGAGAGGAGAGACTAGAAGACAAAAATAAGGCTGTCGAGGAAATCTCGACAGCCTATTTGTTATTGATAAACGGGATAGCCCGTTATTTTAATATCTTTTCCGAGTGGTTCCACGGTGAGTTGATCCAGTTCAATGGCATCACTCATGAGGCGTATGCCTTCGCCTCCGAAAAAGGAAGGAGAAAGTCGTCCGCCAATGAGCTTAGGCGCCATATAGATGACAAGTTTATCTACAAGCTGCTGTTCTAAGAACGAGGCGTTAATCTGACCGCCGCCTTCAATCATGAGAGAGGAGACATTTTTTTCTCCCAGCACTTGAAGCACTTCTTGAAGGGGCACCCGCGTGTCGCTGTCTGTCATGAAGACACGGACGCCAGCTTCTTCTAAGGCCGCTCGTTTTTCTTCATCGGCTTGCTTTGTTGTAAAGATCCATGTAGGTGCCATCTGATCGGTGACGATCTTTGCTGTCAGCGGTGTTGACAGCTTTGAGTCTAAGACAATTCGAATCGGATTGTTCCCATTTGGAATCCGTGCAGTTAATGATGGATCGTCGTGAATGACGGTTTGAGCACCGACCAAAATCGCATCATTGATACTGCGGATATGGTGAGCATCACAACGGGATGTCTCAGATGTAATCCACTTGCTGTCAAACGTGGTAGAAGCGATTTTTCCATCTAAGGTAATGCCCGCTTTGAGCGTCACGAAAGGTGTTTTTTTCGTAATATAGTGATTAAATACTTCATTCATCAGAATGGATTCCTGTTCAAGTACGCCCGTGATAACTTGTATGCCAGCGTCTTGCAAAATGGCAATCCCGCGGCCAGCGACAAGCGGATTTGGATCAAGTGCTGCCACGACAACAGTTTCGACGCCGGCTTTTACAAGTGCTTCCGCACAAGGGCCTGTGCGGCCATGGTGGGAGCAAGGCTCGAGGGTCACATAAATGGTGGCTCCTCTTGCCTTGTCTCCGGCCATGTTGAGTGCATGAATTTCAGCATGCGGTTCACCGGCTTTCATATGAGCACCGACTCCAACAATTTCATTCTCTCGCACAATCACAGCCCCGACGAGCGGATTCGGAGATGTCTGACCTTTCATTGCCCGTGCATTATCAAGGGCTAGCTTCATATATCGCTCATGATGTGGCAATCGTACGCACCTCTTGCTCCGCCTTCATGTGACCTGAGCGGTTGATTTTTGTCTGCAAGTATTTTTCGTTAAATTCAGAGACATCTCCCCAAAGCGGAATGCGTCCAGAAAGAGATAAACCTGCATGGCTGATCGCATCTGTCTTTTTCGGGTTATTCGTAATGAGTCTGACCGGCTTTGTACGAAGTGTTTGAAGAACGGCAATGGCTTCTTCGTATTGACGTGTGTCATCTTCAAAACCAAGTGCTTCGTTGGCTTCTACTGTATCGTAGCCGTTTTCTTGAAGAATATAAGCCATAGCTTTACTGAAAAGACCAATGCCGCGCCCTTCATGATTGGCTAAGTAAAACAGGGCTCCTGCTCCATTGTCCTCAATCATTCGCATAGACTGCTTCAATTGGAATCCGCAGTCGCAGCGCTTGCTTCCGAAAATATCGCCGGTGTGGCAAATGGAATGCATGCGGATAAGGGCTTCGTCAGCGTGCTCAAAATCCCCATATACAAGAACGCTTGACTGCTGATGATCAGCAAGCTGGCGGGACGAGAGGCTTTCAATTAAAGCTTCATCTGACAATGGCTCTTTTCCATCGTCTTTTAACCATGAATACCAGTTGAACATGACGGTTCTGCCGTCTAAATTCACTGGCAGTTTAATGGGTCCAGTGATATATATATACCCGTCTTCTTGCTGTACTCGTTTGATTTTATCTTTTAATATGGCTGTTTTAAGCTCTGTGTGTTTGTCCATATTCTGCACCTTCTTTTTAGTCTGTTTCTTCAATCTGTAAACGAACGAGAACGCCAAATGGATCAATAAATTCGCTGTTTTTTCCTGTCGTATTGACTTGAGTGCCTGCTTTTGTCAGACGTTCGATGACGGATTGTCTGTCTGCTTCTTCTGGGAAAACCAGTGTATAGCTTCTAATTCCTGAAAAACGTGGATCAATGGCTCCTTTTCGTCCGCGTCCCCATGCATTAAAGGCAAGGTGGTGATGATACACGCCACCAGCAATGAATAAGCTTGCTGTGGGAGCCATTCGGATATGAAAACCGAGCGTGTTCACATAAAAGGAATCGGCTTCTTCTGGGTTGAGATGGAAATGCAAGTGACCCATGACTGTACCAGCCGGGAGTCCTTCCCAGGTGGAATCAGCGGCTTCTTGCAGGAGACCATCTCCATCAAGCGGAGCATTTCCGCCACCTTTCACTTCTCCATGCTCACCTACCCATATGTCCTCAGGACGATCAGCATAAATTTCGACGCCAATGCCGTCAGGATCACTTAAATAAATGGCTTCACTGAAAAAATGATCGCTTGCTCCAATTAAAGGATAGCCTTTTTTGAGCACATGCGCCAGCCATGTGCCCAGGTTTTTTCTGGTAGGTAATAAAACCGCAAAATGATAAAGTCCTGGCTCATGATCAGGCTTCTCTTTCAGCTGCACATCTTCTTTCAGCACAAGGATTGGTTCCTTTGCGTTGCTGCCAAGCGTGACAGTAGAATCCGTCTGTTCTAATAAAGTAAAACCTAAAATGTCTGTATAAAAAGGCAAAGAACGCTCAAAGCTGGACACATGTAATTCTGTTACACCTAATCTTACCTGCTCGATTGTATTCAAAGCTCGGTCATCTCCTTCATGTTATATGCATCTGCATGTTCAATGGTTTGTTGAAAATTGATAAAAATGAATACCTTGTTACTTTTAGTAACTAAACTATATAATAGTTAGTGACTTATTTCAAGTAATTAATTATGTTATAATGAAAAAAAGAGAAAAAAAGCAGGAGGGAGTAAGATATGGCTCAAGTAGATGGCTGCCCAATTACAGATGCCATGGAGATTCTAGGCAAGAAGTGGGTCATTCTCATCATCAATCAGCTTCTGACAGGGCCTAAGCGTTTTTGTCAGCTTGAAAATGAAATGAACATCAGCGGAAGATTACTATCAGAAAGGCTGAAGGATTTAGAAGCTGAGGGACTTGTTGAGAAAAAGGTATACCCCGACATTCCAGTGCGGATTGAATACGAATTAACAGTACAAGGGAAGAAAATTGAACCGATTATTCGTGAAATGTATGCTTGGTCTTTAGATCGTAAAAACAGCAAAATAGAGGAACATGTTCCTTCTTAATCGATTTCGATCAGTGTGTCTGATCGAAATTTTTTTGTGTGATTTTCCAGAAAACTAAGACAATAGTATGAAAAATGATGTTGACAATCATTTCATGCATTATATAATATCAAGGAGAAGAGGGTTCTTTTCCCTGTAATGGAATGGAGGTTATGCCATGGTATTATGAATGGGACAGATTGCCTAAAACACGTATCATTCCATCATTTAGAAACAGACATCTTTGACTTTTTGGAAGCAAAGATTTATTTTTTCAACTCAATTGATAATGATAATCATAATCATCTATAAGTGTGTTCCAGCACTTATGAAGGTTATTTTTTTTATTATCTATTGAGAATAATTATCAATATCATTTAGGAGGGTTCACATGAAAGTCATTCGTTCAACATCACCCGTATTATTATTCCTTAGTTTTGTTCTATTATTTGCTCTAGCTCCTGTTAGCTCAGCCTCAGCAGCTGGCTTAGCAGATGGTCAATATTCAGCGCAATATGTGGTTTGGAAGGCTGATAGCGATTCGACTTCAACAGCGAATACGTATTTTGAAAAACCAGCCAAGCTTGTCGTAAAGGATGGAAAAATCAAAGCGCAAGTCACATTAACCAATAGCTCTTGGATCACAAGCTTTAAAACCCTTGATCAAGGTGTCTACAAAGATGCGAATGTGATTAGTACCAATACAGCTGCAAATAAGAGAACGGTAGAATTTAATGTGGACAGCCTGACTGAGGTCGTACCAGCAAAAGTGAGTGTGACTGTACCGGTTATCGGATATACAGGTAATTACGATATTCGCCTCAAATTTGATGCGGCATCTGTTCAATAGAAGGGGAGGAAATTCGCTTGATGAAAAAATGGATGAAGCATCCAGTCTTCATGGCCGCTTTTTTACTGGCACTTATACTGCCTTTTTCAAACGCACAGGCTGCCACGTTAAAGGATGGTACATACTCCGTCAATTATACTGTGCTGAAAGCTGAAGGAAATGCGGTATCAATGGCAAATGATTACTGGCTGAAGCCAGCCAAAGTGATTGCGAAAAATGGGAAGCTGACTGTACAAATGACGATTAAAAATAGCAGCTGGGTAACGGAATTTAAAGTACCTGGAAATGGTGGCTATGTCGACACAACCGTTCTCTCAACGAATAAAAAAGCCAATACAAGACTCGTTCAGTTCCAAGCTCAGAGCTTGTCTAAACCAATCAAGTCAAAAATTCATGTTACTGTGAAATCTGCTGATTATGATCATGATTACACCATTCAGCTGAAATTCGATGAAAGCAGCATCAAATCACTTTCATCTAACAGTGCAAATCAATCAGCGGGTGCAGCAGAAAGTCAGCAGCCATCAAAAGAATCAACAACAAAAAAAGCTGATACATCTACTTCGAAACAAGAAGAAAATCCTCAAACTGGTGATACAAGCCAGATAGGATGGCTCCTTGTACTTGTCTTATGTTCAGGCGGGTTTTTAGCAAGAAAGTGGATCATCAAGCATTAATGGAAGGAAGTGTCACCATTTGAAACGTCTTTTTCATCTAAATGCAGCCATTCTGCTTGTTTTATTCAGTTTGTTGACTGCGTTTCAGGTTCCTCAAGGAACAGCTCAAGCGGCATCATTCGTTGATGGGGAATACACAGTCGGATTCACTATTTTAAAAAATGGCACCACAGAAGCGTCCATGATGGATACCTATACAGAAAAGCCAGCTAAGCTGATTTTGGAAAATGGCAAGACAACAGCTTATGTCACACTGAAGCAAAGCCAAGAAATTACAGATTTCAAGGTTGAACAAAATGGTACTCTCGTCACCACTGAAACGGTTAGTGAGGATGAAACAACCAATACACGTGTGATCAAATTTGATGTGTCCGACTTATCATCAAAATTAAACGGCTGGGTGAAAATTTACTGGGATTTAGGCGGCTTTATTTATGACGAAGCATATGACGTACAAATTGTATTCGATCAAAGCAGCCTCACACTCGTTAAACCTGCAGAGTCAGGCGATAGTGAAACAACACCAGATGATCAAAACGGAACAACACCAGGCGATAGCGAAACAAAACCAGATGACCAAAACGGTACAAAGCCAGACGATAACGAAACAAAGCCGGATGATCAAAATGGTACAAAGCCAGACGATAACGAAACAAAGCCAGACGATCAACCGACAACACCGGGCAATAATAATGGCACAAAACCAGATGATTCCACGCAAAATCAATTAAAAGATGGCGTATATCGTATCAATTACAGTGTGCTAAAAGGGGATACGGATGATTCATCTCGAATGAGTGATTACTTCTCACATCCTGCATCCTTAACTGTCAAAAATGGAAAGCAAACCATTTCCTTTACGGTGAAGGATCATAAGTCTGTCGCTTCTTTGAAAACAGAGAAAGACGGTTCTTATCAAGAAGCCAAAACAGTCAGCAAGGATGAAGCAAAGAACACAAGAGTGGTTTCATTTGATGTAGATGATTTGAAAAAAGCGGTCAAAGGAAAAGTACACATTGTAGTAGCAGCCGCTAACTATGATCAAACCTACGATATTCGTTTTCAATTTGATTCAACAAGTATCGCTCCAGTGAAGGACGGGCAGGTAGAGGAAGAAAAACCAGCAGCACCAGAAACACCAAAACCAAACACACCATCACCAGAAACAAATAACAGCGGAGCAGATCAAGAGACGGCTCAGCTAAAAGATGGTGTATACAAACTTCCTTTCTCAATGAAGAAAGCAGACAAGGATGAGCTTTCTCGCATGAACGATTACGTTGTGAGTCCTGCGACACTGGTTGTGAAAAATGGCCGCCATTTCGTTTCATATACAGTGAAGAACAGCTCAGCGATCACGTCATTCCAAGTAGGAACAGGCGGAAAGTTTGAAGAGACACTTGTCGCGAAGACAGATCAAAAAGCAGATACACGCGTCATTCAATATGAAGCAAAAAGTTTAAGCGGAGCTCAGGCAGCACGCGTAAAGATTGATATTCCAGCTGCGAATTATCATGAACAGTACGATGTCAAACTTGTCTATGACACAAAAGGAATCGCTCTCGGTGAGGGAAGCGGAATTTCAACAGTCATTGGAGACGACGAGAATATCGGCTTTGTCAAAAATCCAAATGAGCAAGATACACAAACAAATCAACTTGAGAATTTAGCACCTGAGGAAACGGGTGCAGAGCAGATGACATTTACGCCAACAGATGATCAAACCAAATCTGAGTCTGGACAGCTGAATCCGAAAACGGGAGATACCTCTCTTCTTTGGATGTATATTCTTTTGTTCGGCGGGTCGTTATTCGTACTCGTCAGAAAATATCAAACACGGACAAGATAGACTGTATTTTAAGTGAGATGCGCCATTTATGTCGGCGCATCCACTCTCTTTTTTCGAAAGGAGGCTTCTGTTTTTGAAGCATCGAATGTTATGTACCTTGATCGCTGCCTTCAGTGTATGCATGATCTTATCGGGCTGCTCACAGTCAGCTGAAAGCTCAGCAAAAGGCAAGAAAAGCGCTGAATCAAGTGAGCGCATTGTAGCCACGACTGTAGCTGCTGCGGAGATCATGGATGCTTTAGAGGTGGATCTTGTCGGGGTGCCAACAAGTCAAAAATCCTTGCCAGCTCGTTACAAAGGACTGCCGGAAGTCGGCAACCCAATGAGCCCAGACATGGAAATCATCCAATCACTTCAACCGACAGATGTCCTGTCTGTCACAACCCTTCAATATGATTTAGAGACACCCTTTCAGCAAGCAGGTGTCCCTGCCACATACCTAAATCTCGAGAGCATGGCTAATATGGAGAAGGCTATCACGAAGCTCGGAGAACAGTATGACAGAAAGAAACAAGCCAAGCGCATTGTGTCTGACTTTGAGCAAAAAAAGAAAGATATACAAGAGAGAACGAAAGGAAAGCGCAAGCCGTCCGTTCTAATTTTACTTGGTGTGCCAGGCAGTTATTTGGTGGCGACAGAGAATTCATATATTGGTGATCTTGTGCGTATCGCTGGAGGAAAGAACATTGTGAGAGGCGAGAAAATGGAGTATTTGGCATCCAATACGGAGTATTTACAAAAAGCCAATCCAGATATCATTCTCCGGGCCGCACATGGGATGCCAGACGAAGTCGTCCGCATGTTTGATGAAGAATTCAAAACAAATGACATCTGGAAACATTTCAATGCGGTCAAACAAGACCGGGTGTATGACCTCGAAGAAAGCTTATTCGGGACAACAGGCAATTTAAAGGCAGCAGAAGCATTAGATGAATTGACTCGTATGTTGTATCCGTCATAAGCGGCGAATCTTAATGATAAAAGGACGTTCAAGATGAAAAAAACAGGGATTTTATTTCTGGTAGTCAGTCTCTTACTGATCTGCGTGTTTGTTTATTCTGCTATTACTGGGAGCATTCATGTCACCCCAATTGAATTACTGGAAGGGCTCATCACCGGTCAACATGCACAGGTAGAAATCATAAAAGATTTGAGAATTCCCCGCATGCTTATCGCGATGTTTACAGGGGCCGCCTTATCTGTCTCTGGTGTACTGCTGCAGTCGGTCATGAGGAATCCGTTAGCTGATGCCGGCGTCATTGGTATTTCATCAGGAGCCAGCTTCTTTTCATTAATGGCGATTACAGCGCTTCCTCAATTTTATTTCTACTCTCCTTTATTTTCGGTATTAGGCGGGGCTATTGCGTGTTTCCTCGTGTACGTCCTGTCTTGGAAGGGTGGTTTAAGCCCGATCCGCATGATCTTGGTTGGGATCGCCATCAATGCCATGTTTACTGGGATGGCTGAAGCATTTGTGACCATTTGCAGCTATTTCAATATCACGATTAATCAGTCAGGACAATCTAATCTCACGATGAAAACGTGGGGAGATGTCCGTTTAATCGGTGTCTATGGTGTCGCCGGTCTTGTCGTTGCACTCTTCTTCAGCAGATGGTGCAACCTCCTGGCTCTTCAGGACAAGACAGCGAAAAATTTAGGATTGCGTGTGACCAGAATGCGCCTTTTGATTTCCATCACAGCCGTTTTACTTGCGGCAGTGACAGCTGCAGTAGCGGGCGTGATAGCCTTTGTCGGCTTGCTCATTCCGCACATTTCAAGAAGGCTTGTCGGCTCGGATCACCGGGTACTGATTCCATTTTCTGCGTTAAGCGGGGCTTTGCTTATTTTGACGGCTGATACGCTTGGCAGGACGCTTGTGGCGCCAAATGAGATTCCTGCTTCTACGATCATGGCCGTGATTGGCGGGCCGTTTCTGATCTTTTTATTAAGAAGGGGGGACCGTCTCCATGGACATTCGTGAGGTGTCATTCTCATATGACCAGCAGAAGGACATCGTTCAATCGGTCACAACACAGATTGAAAAGGGGAAAATCACAACCATTATCGGTCCAAATGGGTCGGGAAAATCCACACTGCTTTCCTTGATGGCGAATAATCATTGTCCAAATAAAGGGCAGATTCACTTAGACGGGCAAGCGCTGAATGCGTTCAAGCCAAAGGAGCTGGCAAAAAAGCTCGCTGTCGTCCATCAGCAAAATGAAGCGCCGCTTGATTTAACGATCGAACGGGTCGTGGCATTCGGCAGAACGCCGTACCAGACGATGCGCGGAGGAGACAAGGAAGAGGATGAGAGAGCAATAGAGTGGGCGCTGTCCAGTACAAAGCTAACGGACAAACGAAAGGTGCCGCTCGCCTCACTGTCAGGTGGAGAGCGGCAGCGTGTATGGATTGCGATGGCACTTGCGCAAAAAACACCAATCCTTTTCTTAGATGAACCGACAACTTATTTGGATATTTACTATCAATTTGACATTCTTGAGCTGATCCGTGAGCTGAATGCCATGCATGGATTAACCATTGTCATGGTGCTGCACGACATGAATCAGGCTGTCCGCTACAGCGATATCATCATAGCGATGAAGGATGGACAGATTATCAGTGAAGGACAGCCAAACGTTGTGTTAACAGAGGAAAACGTGCGGCACATTTATGATGTGTCTGTCACGATTAGACAGGATGTAGAAACAGGGATGTACATCGTGCCTGTTGGTATATAAGCTGTGCAAAAAGCAGGTGAGACAGTGTGAAACGAGGAAAACGGCTCTGGCAGCGGATGCTGACGATTGTTTGTTTAGGAGTGTTTATTTATAGCGGTACAGCCATCGGCTTCGAACTTTTCGGTTATTATCAAAATCGCCAGGTGCTTGCAAAGGCCCAAACGATGTATGGACATGAAGAAGAAATGAATGAAAAACGGGAGCCGGGTAAGATCCGTTCGTCATTCGATGAGCTGCGGAAGGTGAATGAGGACATTGTTGGCTGGATCAATATGAAGGACACGATGATTCAGTATCCGATCGTTCAATCTCGCGATAATGCGTTCTACTTAACTCGCAATTATTTAAAAAACGACACCCGGGCAGGCAGTATCTTTATGGATTATCGTAATGATGTCCTGCATGAAAGCCCAAATACAGTCGTGTACGGCCATCGGATGAGGGATGGATCCATGTTCGCTGGACTCACAAACTATCTAAAAAAAGATTTCTTCCAAGAGCACCGGACATTTCAGTACGATACGCTGTATCAAAGCTATGAAGCGGAGATTTTTGCTGTGTATGAAACGACGGTTGACTTCGACTATATTCAAACCGATTTTCAAGATCTTGGCGAATATGCGCACTACTTGCAAGCTGTGCGGAAGAAATCAATCTATCAAACGAAGACAGACGTGTCCACAGATGACCTCATCCTCACCTTATCGACCTGTGATCATGTGCTTGCACCTAAAAACGGGCGTCTCGTGGTACAGGCAAAGCTAAAGAAAGTTTACTAGAAAAGGAGAGACAGGCGGTTGAAATTTTCACATGTGATCTTGGCGGGACTCGTCTTGATGCTTCTCCTCGGCGGATGCAGTCAGGCAGCACCTGTAGAGAAAGGGAGCGGGCAAGGAGCACTGAAGATAAAGGATTTTACCGGAAGAACGCTGTCGTTTGATGAATCCCCTCAGCGTATCGTCGCTTTGTCGTCTGGGGACATGAGTATTGTGTATGCTTTAGGCGGTGAGGTGGTCGGCCGGCCAACTGCCGAGTTACCAGACAGCTTACAAAAGGCAAAGTCCGTACAAACGATTGGCACAACGCATCAATTTGATGTAGAGCTGATCACAAGCTTAAAGCCTGATGTGGTGCTTGGAAATGAACAATTAAACAGCAAGGACATCTCTACAATAGAAGGAATTGGTTCACAGCTTCTTTTGACAAGCGCCAATTCAGTGAAGGACATCCAGCGTCAAATGACGTTATTTGGGGAGTTGCTTGGAAAACAGCAACAGGCTAAAGCACTCAATGATCAAATTGATGAGCGGAAAAAGCAGGTCAAGCAGCCTAAGAAAAAAGTGAAAACACTCGTTGTGTACGGTGCACCCGGCACATATATGGCGGCGCTTCCTCAATCCTTAAGCGGAGATTTACTGCATATCGCTGGGGGGGCAAACATCGCTGAGAATGAACCGGCACTCGAAAAATTCCCTCAATACGCCCAAATCAATGCAGAAAAGGTGATCGAAGCCGATCCTGATCTCATTCTGCTCATGACACACAGCAATCCTGAAGATGTGAAAGCGGGCTTTATGAGTGAAATGAAACAGAATGCAGCATGGCACGATGTATCAGCTGTCAAAAATGGCCGTGTGGAGATTCTGCCTAGTGATTTATTCGGGACGAATCCAGGCGCAGACGTGATAAAGGCGATTGATGAACTAGAGAAGAGATTGAAGCGATTGTCATCATGAAGATGAATGCAGAGTTAGATTTTCAAAAAAGACAGTCGAGACGAAGATGGCTTATACCGGGACTGCTTTTCTCGCTAGGTGTGGGCATATGTCTAGGGCTTGCATTAGGTTCTGTTCAATTATCGCTGCCAGATTTGATCGCTGCTTTGACGGGATCAGGCCAGCCTGTCCATGAAAAAATCGTCATTGATTTACGCCTGCCGCGCGTTCTCATAGGTTTCATCGTCGGGGCCTGTCTCGCAGCATCAGGGGCCATTTTACAAGGAGTCGTCCGAAATCCACTCGCTGACCCCGGGATCATCGGTGTGACCGCCGGCGGCGGGTTAGCTGCTGTACTCAGCATGATTGTGTTTCCGCAATTCACATATTTGCTTCCAGCAGCTGCCTTCCTTGGCGCTTTATTAGCGGCACTTGTTGTGTATATGTTGTCGTTTGATCAAGGGGTTTCACCACTGAAATTGATTCTGGCAGGAGTGGCAGTCAATGCCCTGCTTGGTGCAGTCATGAATGGGTTTATGGTGCTTTATAGTGAGCGTGTGCAGGCTGTTCTGCCTTTTTTATCAGGAGGATTAAATGGACGAAGCTGGCATCATCTGAGCTTTGTGTCACCCTATGCGCTTGCTGGATTGTGTCTTTGTTTTTTTGCAATCAAGCCGGCAAATCTTCTTTTGCTTGGTGATGAGTCAGCGCAGCTGCTCGGACTTAGAGTCGAGCGAACCCGATTTTTCTTAATTGCACTGGCGGCGCTTTTGGCGGGTGCAGCTGTCAGTGTGAGCGGTTTAATTGGATTTGTCGGTCTTGTCGTCCCTCATTTTATCCGCCTTTTAATTGGAGATGACTACCGGTACCTGCTTCCGATCTCAATGCTTGGCGGCGGCGTACTTGTGGTCTTTGCTGATACAGCAGCACGGGTATGGTTTACACCGGTTGAACTGCCTGTTGGTATCCTGCTTGCCTGTATCGGTGCACCTTTCTTCCTCTATTTATTAAAAAAGAAAGGGAGGGGTTAAGTTGGATGTGATTGCGATGGATGACGTGAGTCTCAGTCAAGGAGGCTTTCGGCTGTCGTCTATATCAGCAGCTGTGCCTAAAGGAAGTGTAACAGGAATTATTGGACCGAATGGGTCAGGGAAGTCGACGTTTATTAAAGCGGCCGCACGTCTTACGTCGATTGAGAGCGGCATGATTTATATTCACGATATACCGCAAAAAGAAATGACAGCACAGGAGATTGCACAGGAAATCGCCGTTCTGATGCAGACGAGAACTGCCATCCCATCGATGACAGTACGTGAGCTGGTCGCACTTGGACGCAGTCCGCATCGTTCGATCTGGAAAAAGAGCTCGAAGACAGATCAGGAAGCGATAGAGTGGGCGCTTGATGTGACAAATAGCCGCGTGAATGAAAACAGGATGCTGCATACATTGTCAGGCGGAGAAAGGCAGAAAGCGTATATTGCAATGGCACTGGCGCAGAAGACAGAGACGATTATTCTGGATGAGCCTACCACTTACTTAGATATTGCGCATCAGCTTGATTTACTTGAGCTGCTCAAACAGCTGAATGAAACGCATGGGATCACCATTTTAATGGTTCTCCATGACCTGCAGCAGGCAGCAAAATATTGTGACCGCCTGATTGCGATGAAGCGTGGTCAGGTTTACCAAATAGGGACACCAAACGAAGTATTAACAGAAAACTTTTTCAAAGAGGTCTTTGGGATTCAGGCAGAGGTTCACCTAGATGGAGAGCATCCGCTCATTATCCCAATCGCTTCGATCCAACAACAAAAGGGAGATGAATCAAACATGATCATTGTAAACAACCAGGTTAGAGTAGAAAAAGGCAGTGCAGACCACCTTGTTAAGCGTTTTAACAAGCAGGGACAAGTAGAATTCATGGAAGGATTTTTAGGCATGGAAGTCTGGGTCACGCAGCAGACAACCGATTACGATGAGGTGACCATTCATACCCGCTGGAATCGAAAAGAAGACTTTGTGAACTGGACAAAATCTCAGGCATTTGGAGATGCACACGCTCACGGAAAAGCGAAACCTGAAGGCCTATTAAAAAACAAAATTACGTACTATGAAGTCCAAGTGACAAGACCTGCTTTACAGAAAAAAGCTTAAAATAGAAACACAGCGCTGCGGCTCACATGCAGCGCTATTTTTTTTGCAGTTGTTTATTTCCCGTCACATATTCTTGACAAAGTATTCAAACAACTGACACAATACCATCCAAATTTTAGGTAAAATTTACTTTATTTTTGAAGCGTATGGGTGTAAAGTACAGGTATAAATAACTAACCGAATGAAAAGCAAGAGTAAAATTTCACCGAGTGAACCATTTCAAATGGACTTTTATTTGTGAAATGTTGAACAAATAGTGAACATTTTGTGAAATGGTGAGCATGAATCGTTCGGCATGTGAAAGTAAGGGAGGATGTAAGGCTGTGAGTGAGCTGTTTTTAGCAAGATTTCAATTTGCTTCAACGACATTATTTCATTTTATTTTTGTTCCTATGTCAATAGGTTTGGTGTTTATCGTCGCATTGATGCAGACCCTTTATGTCGTCAAGAAAAAAGACATCTATAAAAAGATGGCGAAGTTTTGGGGTCACCTGTTCTTACTTAACTTTGCAGTAGGTGTGGTAACAGGGATTCTGCAGGAATTTCAGTTTGGGATGAACTGGTCAGATTATTCAAGGTTTGTCGGTGATGTTTTTGGTGCACCGCTTGCCATTGAAGCGCTGCTCGCCTTTTTCCTTGAATCTACATTTATTGGACTTTGGATATTTGGCTGGGATCGTCTGCCGAAGAAGATTCATTTATTGTGCATTTGGCTGGTTTCCCTTGGTACGATCTTTTCGGCGTTTTGGATTTTACTCGCTAACTCATTTATGCAGGAGCCAGTTGGATTTGCCATTAAAAATGGCCGTGCAGAAATGAATGATTTTGGCGCTCTTGTGACGAACCCGCAGCTTTGGGTTGAGTTCCCTCACGTTCTGTTTGGTGCGCTGGCAACAGGAGCTTTCTTTATTGCAGGAGTTAGTGCCTATAAAATGATCAAAAAACAAGAAATCGCCTTTTTCAAAAAATCATTCCAGATTGCGATGGTCCTCGCTTTAATTTCTGGCTTAGGTGTAGCGTTTTCTGGACATGATCAAGCGAAGCACTTAATGAAATCACAGCCAATGAAGATGGCAGCAAGTGAAGCCCTTTGGAAGGATAGTGGAGATCCAGCAGCTTGGACACTATTTGCCAACATTGACACAGATAAAAAAGAAAACTCTGCGGAGATCAATATTCCGTTTGCTTTAAGTTATTTGGCATATTCGAAGTTCAGTGGAGATGTTCCAGGCATGCTGACACTTCAAAAAGAATATGAAGCAAGGTTTGGTCCTGGAGACTATATTCCGCCAGTGAAAACAACATTCTGGAGCTTTAGAATCATGGTCGGTGCCGGAATGCTGATGATTTTTGCTAGTATGATTGGTTTGTACTTGAGCTTTAGAAAGAAACTCGAAACAAACAAATGGTTTTTACGCTTCATGGTAGGGATGATTGCGTTCCCGTTTATTGCGAATTCAGCCGGCTGGATCATGACTGAAATTGGGCGTCAGCCGTGGACCGTCTTTGGTATGATGACGACGGCTCAATCGATTTCACCGAACGTATCGTATGGCATGCTGTTGTTCTCAGTCATTAGCTTTACGACGATGTATCTGATTCTTGCCATCTTGCTCGCATACCTATTCATTCGAGAAATTAAAAAAGGTGCACATTCTGAAGAGGATACAGATCAAAAGGATGAAACGGACCTGTCTACAGATCCATTTGATGGAGGCGCATATCATGGCATATCTTAACGAGATTTGGTTTATTCTTGTCGCAGTATTGTTTGTTGGATTTTTCTTTTTAGAAGGATTTGATTTTGGTGTCGGGATGTCCATGCAGCTGCTTGGAAAGGACGCGCACGAGCGCCGCATTTTAATCAATACGATTGGTCCTTTCTGGGATGCGAATGAGGTCTGGCTGATTACAGCTGGCGGAGCTATTTTCGCTGCATTTCCTCACTGGTATGCCACGATGTTCAGCGGATACTATATTCCGTTTGCGGTTCTCCTCTTAGCGCTCATTGGGCGCGGCGTCGCCTTTGAATTCCGAGGGAAGGTTGAAAAAGCCTCTTGGATCAAGGCGTGGGATTGGGTGATCTTCTTTGGCAGTCTGCTTCCGCCGTTTTTGCTCGGTGTGTTATTCACGAGTATTTTACGCGGGATGCCAATTGATCAAGACATGAACATGTACGCTGGTTTTACGGACTTTGTTAATCTTTACTCAGTGATCGGCGGGTTAGCTGTGACGGTTCTTTGCCTGCTGCATGGCTTGATTTTCGTCACACTTCGTACAGAGGGTGACTTAAGAGATCGTGCAAGAAAACTAGGCCAGCGTGTCCTGCTCATTGCACTCCCTGTTCTTGTTATATTTGTCGGTGTGTCCATCATTGAAACAGACATTTATACCGTACGCCCGATTATCACCATTCCGTTAACTGTGCTGATTGTGGTTTGTTATGTAGCTGCTCTTGTTTTGATGAGAAAAGAACGTGATGGCTGGACATTCTTATTCACAGGCGCAGGCATCATGGTGACGGTGTCCATGCTGTTCACTGCATTGTTCCCGCGCGTTATGATTAGTTCGATCGACCATTCGTTTGATCTCACGATTCAAAACGCTGCATCTGGATCTTATTCACTGACGGTCATGACGATTGTTGCCGTTTCTTTGCTGCCCTTTGTGCTTGGGTATCAAATTTGGAGCTATTATGTCTTCCGTAAACGTGTAAGCGGTAAGGAGCCAATGACCTACTAATGGATAAACGTTTGCTTCAATTAAAAGGAATGAGAGGGCTTCTTGCCCTCTTAGGTATTGTGTCACTCATCCAAGGAGCAAGTATTATTTTCCAAGCACAGTGGCTGGCACATGCCATTACAACGCTGTTTGACGGGAAAAGCCTCTCGCAGGCAACGCCTTATGTCCTGCTGTTTCTTGCTGCCTTTCTTGTGCGGCACGGTCTCACCTTGATTCGGGAGAAGGTCATGTTTACCTACTCTTCCCGAATTGGAGCAGACGTCAGAAAGCAGCTGCTAGACCAACTCTTTCGATTAGGGCCTGCCTTTGCAAAGAAAAAAGGGACAGGAAAGCTTGTCACATTAGCAATGGAAGGAATTGCTCAATACCGTCAGTATTTACAGCTGTTTTTGCCGAAAATGGTGAACATGGCAGTCATTCCGGCAATGGTCCTTATCTATGTGTGGACATTAGATGAAACATCGGCCGTCATTTTAATTGTGACGCTGCCGATTTTAATTATTTTTATGATTTTGCTAGGCCTTGTCGCTCAGCGTAAAGCGGCCAAACAATGGAGATCGTATGAGAAATTATCCAATCATTTTACTGACTCTCTCCGAGGCCTTGAGACGCTGCGTTACTTAGGTATCAGCAAAAAACACTCCCGTAATATTGCGGAGGTGTCAAAGCGGTATCGAAAAGCGACCATGAGCACACTGAAGGTCGCCTTTCTATCATCATTTGCGCTCGATTTCTTTTCGATGCTATCGATTGCAACCGTCGCTGTTTTTCTTGGCTTGCGATTAATTGAAGGAGAGCTTCTGTTATTGCCGGCTTTGACGGCGCTGATGCTGGCGCCGGAGTATTTCCTTCCGGTACGTGAAGTGGGAAATGATTATCATGCAACGTTAAATGGAAAAGAAGCGAATGAAGCCATGCAGGTCATTTTGGAAGAAAAAGGATTCCGCGCGCAGGAGACACAATTCGTCAAGCTGAATAAGTGGGATGAACAATCCGTGCTCACGCTGCAGGATGTTTATGTCCAGCATGATGAACTTGCCCCTTATTCCATTCAGGATGTAGATCTCACTGTCAAAGGGAAGAAAAAAATCGGCATCATTGGTGCCAGTGGTTCAGGGAAATCGACGTTAACCGATGTCCTCGGCGGCTTTGTTGAACCGTCTTCGGGTCAAATCACGCTAAACGGCCAGCCGCTTGGTCATCTACAGATGAAGGAATGGCAAAAGGAAGTTGTCTATATGCCGCAGCACCCCTATTTATTTCACATGACATTAAGAGAAAACATTCGTTTTTATGAACCAAATGCAGCAGAGGAAGAAGTGGAAAGAGCGGTGCATGAAGCTGGCTTATCTCAGCTGGTTACGCAGCTGCCAAACGGACTGGATGAGGTCATTGGAGAACAAGGAAGAGAGTTAAGCGGCGGACAGGCGCAAAGAATTGCGCTTGCTCGAACTGTGCTGGGCCAGCGTTCCATTATGCTGTTAGATGAACCAACGGCGCATCTCGATATTGAAACAGAGTATGAATTGAAGAAAACAATGCTTCCACTGTTTGAACATAAACTTGTGTTCTTAGCGACACACAGACTCCATTGGATGCCGGACATGGATGAAATCATTGTCATGGATCAAGGAACCGTCGCAGAAATGGGGACACATGAATCATTAATGCAAAGAAAAGGCGTGTATTATCAATTGGTACAGGAGCAAATGGGGGCGGTCACACATGGTCAGTAAAGGCTGGTTTATACCTTATATCAAGGAGAATCAAAAGCTGTTTGCCTTGGTTTTATTTTTAGGAGCCATTGCGGTATTCTCTGCTTCTATGCTGATGTACACGTCGGGATTTCTCATTTCAAAAGCCGCGACAAGACCTGAGAATATACTCATGGTCTACGTCCCGATTGTGGCTGTACGTACCTTTGGTATATCGCGCTCTGCTGCCCGATATGCAGAAAGGCTGGCAAGCCATCAGCTCATTTTGACAATGATTGAAAAAATGCGTGTACGCCTCTATGACATGGCTGAACGAAGTGCCAAACAGACTAAGCTTGGGACAGGTGAAATGCTTGGTCTCTTGTCAGATGATGTGGAAAGATTGCAGGACGCTTATTTAAAAACCATCTTTCCATCTATCGGTGCACTGCTTTTATATGCCGCATCCATTGGCGCACTTGGCCTTTTCTCATGGCCTTTTGCTGGACTGATGCTGCTTTATATGGCGCTTCTCGTATTCGTTTTCCCATACGTCACAGTGCTTGTGAACCGGGCAAGACAAATTCAAATGAAAAAAGGCAGAAATGAACTGTACAGCCATTTAACAGATGCAGTCATGGGCGTTAGTGACTGGCTGTTCAGCGGCAGGCAGAAAGATTTTGTGGATGGTTATGAACAAAAAGAAGCGCAGCTGTTAGCGCTTGAAGCAGCCAAACACCGATTTATCCGCGTTCGTCAATTTTTGGCACAGCTCTTGATTGGAGGAGCTGTCGTGCTTGTCGTGTATTGGAGCGGCTCGGTCGTTCAGTCAGGATCCATGTCACACACACTGATTGCAGCCTTTGTGCTTGTGCTGTTTCCGTTAACAGAAGCCTTTCTTCCGCTGTCAGATGCGGCAGGTGATATTCCCGTTTATCAGCATGCTGCCAGCAGATTACATCATTATGAAAAGCAGTCATATGAAGGAGAAACTGAGAGTGAGGCAGTGGCTCAGTCAACCCTTTCTCACGATGAAGCGGTCTGTTTTGATCAAGTGTCCTTTCGGTATGACACGCATCAATATGTACTTCAAGACCTGTCCTTTTCTCTAAAGCAAGGGGAATCACTCGCGCTCTTAGGAAAAAGCGGTGCAGGCAAATCGACCATTTTAAAGTTGTTAGAAGGGGCAGTCGTTCCAAATCAAGGAGCTGTCAGCATTCAAGGAAAACCGGTTCAAAGCATTCAAGAGAAGGTCTCTGCCTATGTGTCTGTACTCAATCAACAGCCTTATTTATTCGATACGTCTGTTTTAAACAATATTCGTTTAGGATCTCCAGAGGCGACAGAAGAACAGGTAAAAGAAGCAGCAAGACAAGTGCAGCTGCATGATTACATTGAGTCTTTGCCAGAAGGTTATCATACAGGTGTTCAGGAGACAGGGGTTCGATTTTCAGGTGGAGAAAGACAGCGTATGGCGTTAGCTCGAATATTGCTTCAGGACACGCCGGTTGTTGTATTAGATGAACCGACCGTCGGGCTTGATCCGCGGACAGAGCGTGAATTGCTGGAAACCATCTTCCGTGTGTTAAAAGGGAAAACAGTTATTTGGATTACCCATCACCTGACTGGCTGTGAGGCGTGTGACCGCATCATGTTTATTGAAGACGGGCGTATTGAGATGCAGGGTCAGCATCAGGATTTACTAAAAGAAAACACGCGTTATCAAAAGCTGTATGAAATGGATCGTCCGTTTTCTACAATATAAATGAATGAAATGATAAGAACGTTCGGACAGGAAATCTCTGTCCGAACGTTTTGAGGTTTAAGGGTTTACTTTACCAACACCTGTATTTGATATCACTTCTGATTTGACATTGTTCACGTTAAGCAAAGAGTAGTTATAAGGAGGGTTATACGTACCTGTTGAAGACGTTGGCAGACTGCCTGTACTGTTAATATAAGAGTTGTTGATGACATGCCATGTCCCAACTTGACTGCTGTCCCAGCTTCCGATCGCATTATTGGTGTTTTCAAATACGTTGTGTTCAATTCTCATCTTCGCGCCCATACGTGAGTTAATCGCTGTTGCTAGGATGTTTTTGTAATAGTTGTTATACACATGGCCTTCCCCGAAGCGCATAGACGGTACACGAGAGTTCAGGTTTTCAAAGCGGTTGTTATGGAACGTAATTTTACGATTGTAGTTATCGTTATCGGAGCTGCCCATGAGCATTGTTTTCCAGCTGTCATGTACATAGTTCCACGAGAAGGTGATGTAGTCAGAGTCATTCTTCACATCAAATAAACCATCGTAGTCATCTTTCCCAGAATTCAATGTGTTGTACAGTTCATTATGATCAACCCATATGTTTTTAGCGCCGCCTTCAATTCCGATGGCATCTTTGTCACCGATTTTGCTGTGATGGATCTTCAAGTTGCGGATGATGATGTTATTGGCACGCCATACTTTAATGCCAATCCCATTGAATTCGCCGTTCGTCCCTTTACCGACGATCGAGACATTATTTGTATCTTTCACATCGATTTTATTGGCTGATGTATTAGAAGGGGTAATCGTCCCGTCTACAACAATTTTTAATTTTTCATTTGTTCCTTTATTTTTGAGAGCAGCCAATAATTCATTTCCAGTTTTGACTGTCACGGTTTTACCGCCTTCACCGCCTGTTGTACCGCCATTTAATGTGGAGAAGCCTTGTTGATTAAAGTTGGCCATAATAGAAGGGCTTTCTGGGTATTTGGCTGCTGCCTTTGCCTCCCCGTTTGGTGCAAATAATGAAGTGACGAGACCAACAGCTAATACACCGGCTAACATTGGAACTTTTCTCTTCAAAGTCAACATCTCCATTCTATTTTGTTTTAATGTAAACGTTTCCAAAATAAGCTGTGATTCAACCAATTCTCCTTTCTTCACAAGCATCGCCTCATTCGGAATGTAGGAAGAGCATAGCATGCAAAAAGGTATCATCGGCTAAGAATAGACGCAGCGTATTCCATGATTTTCTAGGAAGCTAAGCCAATGATTATTTCATTTTCATCTTCATGAGATAAGGACCATTGACGATAGGTATGAGGATGACTTCATGATTATGGAGAGAAGGCTCTCCGTTTGGTAGAAAAACAAGATGATTACGAACGCATCATTTTGTTAGAGAAGAAGGAATGCCATAATCATTACATAAGAAAAAATTGGATATAAAACGAAAATCATAGGAGATATGCTAAAAAATAAGGTCTATTTTAAACGATATTGCCATCCGTGTCGTCTCATGAATAAGAGAAGAAAAGAAAGGAGGGGCGTGTTTGGAGCAGACAGAAGAGACATTATTGATTCAGCGGGCAAAACAGGGAGATGATGCTGCGTTTACAGCCCTTTATCGGCATCACTATTCCTTTCTTTATCGATATATGTTGAAGCTGACCCTTCAACAAGAGCTGGCAGAGGAAATCATGCAAGAAACGATGCTGAAAGCGTATATGAAACTTTCTTCATTTAGAGGAGATGCCTTATTTTCAACCTGGCTCATTTCGATTGCATCTAGGCAATTTTTAGATCACCAGAAGAAAAGAAAACGTGAACAAATGAGAGAAGGAAAAGCGAACCAGGAGGCCATACGCCGCTTTAAATGGGACGTTCAGCAAAAGGGGAACACATGGCATGACATGTGGGATGCTTTAAATGAATTAAAGGCTCAGGAGAGAGCGCCGATTATTCTGCACTATTATTATGGCTTTACTTATCCAGAAATTGCTTCAATGCTCGGAATGAGAGAAGGCACTGTGAAATCGAGGGTTCATCACGGATTAAAGAAAATTCGAAAGGAGTGGGATTTATGAAGGAAGATCGTTTGACCGAACGTTTAAAAGAAGAGCTGCGGCAGCTAGACGAACAAATTGAAGTGGAAAAGCCAAGTGAGCAGGCTGTCATGATGATGCTGAAACAGGCGAAGGAACAAGAGAAAAGGCGTTTTAAACAAGAAGTACTGGCATACATTCTGATCAGTTTGACCATTCTGGCACTCTTTGCAGCTGCCATTACCCATTTGCCTATCATCTTCATTCTTCTCCAAATAGTGAGCGTACCCGTTTGCTTTATTGTTGGCTACAAGGAATATCAGCATATCAAAGGAGGGTCTTCCTTATGAGTCAGACGGAAATGATCATCTTATTGTGCGTATTGCCGTTATTGTTTGCACAGGGCTTTCTTTTATTTATGGATGCAAAGAAAAGAGGGCGTTACAAGTGGTTTTGGGGCATTGTCGGTCTCATTAACTTTCCATCGTCTTCTATTTTATATTGGCTTTGTGTCGTGTTACCTGATCGAAAAAGAGGCGGGAAGCTCCGAAAAGATTGAGTGCATCCGATCAAACTTTTGACCCTTTTTTCAATGGAAAACCAGCTAGAAATTCAGCATGATTCATGTATTTGTCAAAGAAAACGGGACGAGAAACATCCGCGTGTTCATTTCTAGCACATTAGTCATTCCTTGAGCGCTTATTTTTAAGACAATCGCTGCGGCTGCTTGATCTATCTCAATTCGGCATCATTTTCATCTGTTATCAATATTGATCAGATTTTACAATTGGTGTTAAATTAATCTCAATATGCGTTAGAAAATCTAACAATTAAAAGTGTGGAGATATCTACAAGGAGGCAGATGCGACATGTTGACCTTAGATCGAGCAGCACAAACAGCACAAAGCTACATCCACCGTGTGTTAGAAGAGGTGGAAAAACGAAATCCCGGCGAGGAGGAGTTCCAGCAAGCCGTAAAAGAAATTTTGGAATCACTCGTCCCAGTTTTTGCGAAGCACCCAGAGTATGAAAAACAGGGCATTTTAGAACGACTCATTGAGCCTGAGCGGCTTGTGGTATTTCGAGTGCCATGGGTAGACGATGAGGGCAAAGTACAAGTCAATCGAGGATTTAGGGTTCAATTCAATAGTGCCATCGGTCCTTATAAAGGAGGCATTCGTTTTCATCCAACCGTTAATGCAAGCATTATCAAATTTTTAGGGTTTGAACAAATCTTTAAAAACGCACTGACTGGTATGCCGATTGGCGGAGGGAAAGGCGGATCTGATTTTGACCCTAAAGGAAAGTCTGATGGGGAAATCATGCGTTTCGTTCAAAGCTTTATGAGTGAACTCGGCCGATATATTGGGCCTGATCAAGATGTGCCAGCAGGTGATATTGGTGTAGGAGCACGCGAAATTGGCTATATGTTCGGACAGTACAAGAAAATGCGCGGTGCTTATGAAGCGGGTGTACTCACGGGGAAAAGCCCTGGATTCGGAGGCAGCTTAGCGAGAAAAGAGGCGACAGGCTACGGACTGGTGTATTTCATGGAGGAAATGCTGAAAGCACATGGGCTCCAATTTGAAGGGCGTTCAGTTGTTGTGTCGGGCTCAGGAAATGTGTCTATTTATGCAATGGAAAAGGTAATTGAATTAGGCGGTAAGGTTGTGGCTTGCAGTGATTCAAGCGGAGCGATTTATGATCCTCAAGGGATTTCACTTGAGACGATCAAGCAGCTCAAGGAAGTCGAGAATCAGCGGATTGGGGCATACATAGACATTCACCCGCATGCTGAATTAATTGAAGATTGCGAACAAATTTGGTCCGTTCCTTGTGATATTGCGCTGCCGTGTGCAACACAAAATGAAATATCAGAGGCGCATGCACAGCAGCTTGTGGCAAATGGTGTCATCGCTGTAGGAGAGGGAGCCAATATGCCATCCACTCTTAAGGCGGTCAAAGTATTTGAAGAGAATCGTATTTTATTTGCGCCAGCAAAAGCGGCCAATGCTGGAGGAGTAGGTGTATCAGCACTGGAAATGGCACAAAACAGTGCAAGAATATCTTGGACATTTGAAGAAGTAGATGCTCAGCTGAAACAAATGATGCAGTCTATTTATCGTCAGTGTACAGAGACAGCAGACGAATATGGACACTCAGGGAACATCATGGTTGGAGCAAATATTGCAGGATTTCGTAAAGTGGCAGATGCCATGATCGCACAAGGCGTGATTTAACTCCTGCTCTCCCGCACCTGTTTATTTCATGACAAGATGGGGAATCGTCCTTTAAGAATGACAATAAGGAGGCGCGGGAGAAATGAAAAAATGGCTGAAACAAATTGTCAAATGGGCACCTGTGATTTATCCATTGGTGAGAAAAATATATAAAGAGCGAAAAGCATCTAAACGTCGTAACGTATCAGCCGGATAATCCGGCTTTTTTTTATGCAAACATACAGAGCCTGTGTTGTAAGAAAAAAATAATAGAATCGAATGATCTATTTTCTCCCTCTCTCCGTTAAGTACATAACAAACGGAAAGAGGAGGAAATAAAAGATGAACATGAAGAAAGCAATGTTAACCATTCCACTGAGCGCAGCGTTACTATTCCCAGCGGCTCATAGCGCAAGTGCACACGAAGGACATATGCATGGGGAGGCGAAGAAGACGCCTTCGTCACAAGAGGTGTCAAATAAAGCAACAGATCTCCGAGCAGCACTAGATCAGCTGTTTTCAGAGCATGCCTATTTAGCAGTGATCACGATGCAAAAAGGAATTGACGGCAGTAAAGACTTCGATCAGGCAGCGGCGGCTTTAAATGACAACACGAATGACTTATCAGATGCAATTGCCTCCGTGTATGGAAAAAAAGCAGGCAAACAATTCAAGGACATTTGGTCAAGTCATATCGGCTACTTTGTTGACTATGTACAAGCCACAGCGAAAAAAGATGATGCAGGTAAAAAGAAAGCGATGAAGCAGCTTGATCAATATCGAATGAAACAAGCCGATATGCTCGATCAAGCAACAGGCGGCAGACTAAAAGCAAGTGAGCTTGAAGAAGGCTTGAAGATGCATGTGAATGAACTGCTAAAAGCGTTTGACAGCTACACTGAAAAGGATTTTGATACGACTTATGAAACGGTTAGAAAATCCATTCATCATATGTTTGAGGTAGGAAAAGGCGTGTCATGGGCCATCACAGATCAATTTCCTGGGAAATTTGATCAAAAGTCAGTGGATACACCAGCAGCGGATCTTCGTGAAGATTTAAACTACTTGTTCTCAGAGCATTTGGCGCTTGCGGTAGTTGCCATGCAAAAAGGAAATGATGGCAGCAAGGACTTTGAGCAAGCAGCAGCGGCTTTAAATGAAAACACAAATGATTTATCTGATGCGATTGCATCTGTTTATGGTAAGGATGCAGGAAAACAATTCAAAGACATTTGGTCAAGCCATATCGGTTATTTAGTTGATTATGTCAAAGCGGATGCATCAGGGGATGATCAAGCAAAAGAAAAGGCTGTCAAAGACTTAGATGCGTATCGAATGAAGCAAGCGAAATTCCTAGATCAAGCAACAGATGGACGTTTAAAGGCAGCGGATTTAGAGGCTGGTTTGAAAACACATATTGATGAGCTGATCAAAACATATACATCTTACCATAATGGCGAATATGATCAGCTTTATCCGACTGTGAGAGAGGCTTACGGTCATATGTTCATGGTTGGTCAGGATGTCGCAGCAGCGATTGTTGATCAGCATCCTGAGCTGTTCAAATCTAACATGCCTAATGAAATGCCGAAAACAGGTATGGGAGGCACAGCCGGTCCTTTAGGCATGTCCTATGAAGCATTTGCGGGAATGATCGCTAGTTTAATCCTAGCAGGCGGTGCAGCCGGTGCATTTTTCCTCTATCGCCGTAAGGCATCAAATTCTAACTCATAAAGACAGATGGGAACGTGCACAATCGTGCCGTTCCTTTCTTCAAAAGGAGGCCGGCTTAGATGAAGAATTGGCTGCTCAGTATTCTTTCGCTTCTCATCATCACAGGCTGTTCATCACAGTCAATGGATGAATCGTCATCCTCAAAAAACATACCAGTTTCTAATGAAATGACCACACATCAAGCTGAGAAAGAAAACCACTCACACGATACATTAAAAGACGAGCCGTCTGGCATTGTACCAGCTGAAATCGCCATTCCTGCGATTGATGTCAAAGCAAAAGTGGAGAAAACAGCTTTATCAAAGGATGGCAGTATGGGGGTCCCTCAGGATACAGACAACACGGCTTGGTTTGAAGATGGTCCAAAGCCGGGAGATAAAGGGAATGCCGTCATGAACGGCCATGTAGATAATAAATGGGGTCCATCGGTTTTTTATCGATTAAAGGAGCTAAAAAAGGGAGACAAGGTGACCGTCACGTCCTCATCAGGAAAAAAGCGAACGTTTGAAGTCATAAAAGTAAGAAGCTATCCGCGTGAAGAGAAGCCTAATGCGTTTTTTGGATACGCCTTTACACGGAATCTCAATTTAATCACTTGTACAGGGACATTTGATCATGTAGCAGGTACGCATGAAAAAAGATTGGTTGTCTTTACCCAGCTGATCTCTTCATAAAGAAGGCGGGTACACGATGGTGTACGCCTTTTTTTCGTGGTTTTCGCAAGTATCTTTGAAAAAGATTCATAGGACATTAGATATGGTTAGTTGTATAAATAGGGGCATTTGTCATATAAATGAGTTGGCAATTTTTATTTCTTTTCAGTAGAATATGAGTAATGAAGAGAACTGCAAGCGTATACAACCTGTCCAGACAAGGCAGATTCTCCATCCCTACATAAGGAGGCCGATCTGATGCTGAGTAAAAGACTGGCGCACATCTTAAGTCAGCTCATGGCAGCTGAGACCCCGCTCACAAGCGCTGCACTTTCTGCCAGTTTACAAGTGACAAGCCGCACCATTCGTACAGACATCAAGGAACTGAACGACCGTCTTGCCCCTTATCAAGCGGCAGTAACAGCTGTTAGAGGAGCTGGTTATGAGCTGTTGATCAACGATGAGAATGCCTTTCGCCGTTTTATGAAGGAGGAGGTCGAGCAGGAAGAGCCGCTTGCTGTGCTGCCAGAGGAGCGTGTTCGGTTTATTTTAAAAAGGCTTCTTTTGGCAGAATCCTATGTGAAGCTGGAGGATTTACAGGAGCAGCTGTTTATTAGTAAATCAACGATGAGCAACGATGTGAAATCGGTCAAACGTAAGCTGGAGCCCTTTGATCTGAAGCTGGAAGCGAAGCCAAGCAAAGGCTGCCGGATCAAGGGATCAGAGATGAAAATCCGTTATTGTATGTCAGAATATTTATTCAATGAACGTCGTTCTTATCAAACGATGCTGAACACAGCAGTCACGATTTTGCCAAAGCATGAACTCGAATTGATTCAGAAAACAATGATCAATTATATCAATGAGGAAGGTATGAATCTATCAGACATTTGCATGAATAATTTAATCGTTCATGTCGCCATTGCCTGCAAACGAATTAGACACGGAAACTATGTATCTGTTCTTCCAGAGGAAATCAGCGAAATTCCCCGGGCAAAGGAATATAAGGTCGCTAAAAAAATGGTGGAGCGTCTTGAAGGGCTGCTGGATGTCTCATTTCCACAAGAGGAAATCGTCTATATCGCCATTCATTTGCTAGGAACAGCCAAAATGGTACAGTCCTTTTCTTCGAGCGGTCAAAAACAAATTGTAGATGATGACACGAGCCGGCTTGTACAGCTCATGCTGAAAGCCATTGATCAAAAATTGCAGCTTGATTTAGCCGGCGATACGGAACTAATGATTGGACTCAGTCTGCACTTAAAGCCTGCGATAAACCGCTGTAAATATGGAATGAACTTAAGAAATCCGATGCTTGATGAAATAAAAGCGGGGTATCCCCTTGCTTTTGAAGCGGGGATTATCGCCAGCAGGGTTCTTGAAGAAGAGGAGGGGCTGAGTATCCATGAGAATGAAATCGGATATATGGCGCTTCATTTTGGTGCGGCTTTAGAGCGGAGGAAAATGGAGATCCCGCCGAAGCGGTGTCTCATTGTTTGTGCGTCTGGTGCAGGGAGTGCAAGGCTGCTGCAGGATCGTTTGCGTTCACAATTTGGATCAAAGCTGACCATTTTAGGAACAGCAGAGCTATATTCGCTGCCGCATGTCTCTTTACATGCCCTGGATTTGATTATTACAACGATTCCAATTCATATGGAATTACCGGTTCCAGTCATTCAAGTGAACACCATTTTGGGAGGCGGCGATTTTTTAAAAATTGAAGAAGCCCTGACGAGTGAAACAAGGGTGACATTGGCCTCGCAATATATGAAAAAGGAATTGGTTTTTACAAAACGGGCCTTTCACACAAAGGAAGAGGTCATCACCTTTTTAACGCAAAAAGTCATCGATATGGGATTAGCGCCAGCTGAGCTCACACCATCTGTCATGGAAAGAGAAGAGGCTGCTCCTACCTCTTTTGGACATTATACGGCGATTCCGCACCCGATGACGCCGCTGACAGATGAGACGTTTTGGGCGATATGTACATTAGAAAAACCAATCATTTGGGGAGAGAAAAAGGTTCAATTTGTCTGCCTGCTTTGTGTCGAAAAAGAGAATGCCAAAGATTTAAAAGGCATGTACCGCCTGCTTGGGGAGCTTGTGCATAATGTGAAATTCATTCATCACCTGATCGCCTGTGATACATTTGAAGACATGCTTGATATCATGTATAAAAAGGCTCCTTCGTACAAGAACTAACTGTGTGATATTAACTTTTTCCGCTTCCTAAAGGAAAAAGTATGGGTGTTTATGAAAGCGGTTTCATAATATGATGAATGTGTAAAGAATAGCTTCACACTTTGAAAAGGGGGCGTTTACACATGAACATCTTATTGGTTTGCGCAGCAGGTATGTCCACAAGCTTACTTGTCACAAAAATGGAGAAAAGCGCACAAGAACAAGGAAAAGATTATCGTATTTGGGCAGTATCTGGAGATTCTGCGAAAAATCATATTGATCAAGCCGATGTGCTTTTATTAGGACCTCAGGTTCGATATTTATTACCGCAAATGAAAAAGCTCGGAGAAGAAAAAGGAATACCAGTAGACGTCATTAATACCGTGCATTATGGCGTATGTAATGGCGCCGAGGTTTTAAAATCTGCTGAACAGCTAGTGAACGGATAAAGGGGGCGGAGGGGATGAATGGATTCAACCGATTTCTAGAAGAGAAGGTCATGCCGTTTGCAGGGAAGATTGCCGCTCAAAGACATTTACAAGCATTGCGTGACGGAATTGTTTTAACGATGCCTCTCATTATTGTCGGTTCACTGTTTCTCATTTTAGCCAACCTTCCGATCCCAGGATACAGCGATTTTATGGCAAGTATCTTCGGAGCAGAATGGGCCACGAAACTATCCTATCCTGTGAATGCAACCTTTGACATTATGGCACTTGTTGCAACCTTCGGGATTGCTTACAGGCTAGCTGAAAAGTATGCCGTTGATGCACTATCATCTGGTGCGATCGCTGTTGCGGCTTTCCTTTTGGCTACTCCATATCAAGTACCTTTCACACCTGAAGGCTCAACAGAAGCTATCCTAGTGGGCGGGGGCATTCCTGTCACACTGATGGGCAGTAAAGGTTTATTCGTTGCCATGATTATTGCCATGCTTTCAACCGAAATTTACCGCTTTATTGTACAGCGGAACATCGTCATCAAAATGCCTGATGGTGTACCGCCAGCAGTCAGTAAATCGTTTATTGCACTTATTCCAGGTTTTGTGGTCATCACACTGATCTGGGTCGCTAGACTTGTGATTGAGATGACACCTTTTGAGAGTATTCATAATATCATCACGGTCTTAATTGGTACACCGCTTTCCATTCTTGGTGGCAGCTTAGGCGGCAGTATCGTTGCAATGGGTGTGCAAATGCTCCTATGGGCATGTGGTATTCACGGAGCAACCATTGTCGGTGGCGTCATGGGGCCAATTTGGCTCGGTGCAATGGATGAGAACCGTCTTGCATTCCAAGCAGGAGAAGTGCTGCCGAATATTTTCACAGCGCAGTTCTTTGAAATCTTCATCAACGTCGGCGGAAGCGGTGCAACGCTAGCTTTGGTGCTGACCATGATCTTACGTGCCAGAAGTAAACAAATGAAACAGCTTGGCCGCCTTGCCATTGGGCCAGCCATCTTTAACATCAACGAACCGATCATTTTTGGAATGCCGATTGTGATGAACCCAATGCTCCTCATTCCGTTTATCCTTACGCCAATCATGATGATCATCACCACATATATCGGAATGAGCACAGGGCTTGTGGCAAAACCGGCAGGGATCGCTGTCCCATGGACCATGCCGCCAATCATTTCAGGCTATCTCGCAACAGGAGGCAAAATCTCTGGTGCTGTCATGCAGCTGATTAACCTTGCGCTGTCATTTGCTCTATACTATCCATTCTTTAGAATGTGGGATAAGCAGAAATTCAAAGAAGAAAGTGAGCTAGAAACAAAAGCATCAACTGATGAAAATGTCGTCAGCATGTAATAGAGGGAACAAGGGGGATGCGGCCGATGGAAATGGAACAAATTGTGTTTCAACTCATCCTGCACGGCGGGAATGGCAGAAGCTCCGCGATGGAGGCCATTACATGTGCAAAACAAGGAAACTTTGATGAGGCGAAGCAAAAATTGCAGGAAGCACAAGACGCGTTAAATGAGGCGCATCACGCACAGACAGAGCTGATCCAAGGAGAAATCAGGGGCGAAAAGACGGATATTAGCCTCTTAATGATTCATGCGCAGGATCATCTCATGAACGCAATGACCGTCAAGGAGCTCGCAGCGGAAATCATCGAGCTCCATGAAAAAATGAAGCAACTCGGAGGTGTCAATTCATGAAAGAAGGAATCAAAATTGTCACAATAGGCGGTGGATCGAGCTATACGCCTGAGCTCGTCGAAGGGTTTATTAAACGATATCAAGAATTGCCTGTAAAGGAATTATGGCTTGTGGATATTGAAGCGGGTCAGGAAAAGTTAAACATCGTGGGTGCTTTGGCGAAACGTATGGTTGAAAAAGCGGGTCTGCCGATTGAGGTACACCTGACTCTTGATCGCCGGGAAGCCTTGAAGGATGCAGATTTTGTGACGACACAATTTCGTGTAGGACTGCTGGAAGCACGGGCAAAGGATGAGAGAATACCGCTTAAATACGGCGTCATCGGACAGGAAACGAACGGACCAGGCGGTTTATTTAAAGGCCTTCGGACCATCCCAGTCATTCTAGACATTGTGAAGGATATGGAAGAGCTTTGCCCAGACGCATGGCTTGTGAACTTTACAAATCCAGCGGGAATGGTCACAGAAGCTGTTTTACGATACACGAATCTAAAAAAAGTGGTCGGTCTATGCAATGTACCGATTGGGATCAAAATGGGGATTGCCAAAGCGCTTGATGTGGACGTTGAACGCATCGAGGTACAGTTTGCCGGTCTCAATCATATGGTCTATGGATTAGACGTATATTTAGACGGTGTCAGCATTATGGATCAAGTGCTTGATGAACTAGGAAATCCGAACAGCCAGTGGTCTATGAAAAACATTGAAGCGAAAAATTGGGAGCCTTCTTTTGTGAAAGGATTAGGGGTCATCCCATGTCCGTATCACCGCTATTACTATAAAACGAAAGATATGCTGGAAGAAGAGCAAAAGGCGGCTCAAGAAAAAGGAACACGAGCAGAGGTTGTACAGCAAGTCGAGCAGGAATTATTTGAGCTTTATAAAGATCCTGATTTGTCGATTAAACCACCGCAGCTTGAAAAAAGGGGCGGGGCCTATTACAGCGATGCGGCCTGTAACTTAATCAGCTCCATCTATAATGATAAGCACGACATTCAGCCAGTCAATACAGTGAACAGAGGGGCGATTGCCAGCATTCCGGCTGAGTCAGCGGTTGAAGTAAACTGTATCATTACAAAGGACGGACCAAAACCAATAGCGACAGGTGATCTGCCTGTAGCTGTGAGAGGGCTCGTTCAACAAATCAAATCATTTGAGCGTGTGGCAGCAGAAGCGGCTGTGACTGGAGATTACGAAACGGCTCTTGTGGCGATGACGATCAACCCACTCGTCCCATCTGACGAAATTGCCAAGCAAATTTTAGATGAAATGCTCGAAGCGCACCGTGAATATTTACCGCAATTCTTCAAATCAGTCAAAGCATAAAATAAAATGGCCCCTTTAAGGGGTCGTTTTTTTATCATTGTCCCATATGGAAATTCAAGAAAGAAGTGTATGATAGAAAAAACAGCATGTATGGCTTCAAAGAAAGGACTGTTTGAATATGCTTGCAATTGGTTTAATGCTTTACGGGTTTGTCGTACAGCCTGTAATGAGTTATGGCACAGTGATCTTGTTTTTGTATGGCATTATTGCTTCGTTTGTTGGTCTTATTCGGCATAGACAGTATGTGTGGATTTATGTTCTCCGCCTGCTTGTTTGTTTCACCATTCCAGTGACCAACCTGTTGATGTATTTCACAACGGTTGGAGGAGATGCAGGAAATTTTGATTTCCAGCCGATGCCATTTGTTTATTATCTTGTTCTTATCCTAGAAATCATCATCGTCTTTTTACCGGAGATCTTTGTACTGATCGAAAGAAAGCGGAGCATCAAAGGGAAACAGTGGATATACGCAGGGGCGATTGTTGGGGTATCGGTCTTGTTTTGGTGCACGATTTGATGGGAAGCAGATTGGTCGACTAAGTCTATTTCGAAGTAATAGAAAGAACAAAGATAGAAATTCCTAGAAAATTAAATAGAAACCGGGTGAAAAACGGTGAATCGTCGAAACCAGTAGCTATGATGATCGATCCAATGCAAATACCAAAGAACGCTAAAAAAAGAACCCTTCATGACTGAAAGGTTCTTTTACATGCTTATGCTTGCTTGACGACTGAGTCAACTTCAACTGTCCAGCCGAAGATGTCTGGCTGTGTCCCTTTTTGGATGCCAGTAATGGCTTCGTACAATTTCTTCGATACTTCGCCTGTTTGACCATTTTGGATCACATATGGCTGATTATGATAAATTAATTCCCCGACAGGAGAGATGACGGCCGCCGTTCCAGTCCCAAAAATTTCTTCAAGCTCGCCAGATTGATGTGCTTCAATTAACTCATCAATTGAAATTTTGCGCTCTGTTACTGGAATTCCCCAATGCTTCAACAGCTCAAGCACAGAGTTACGCGTGATGCCTTCTAAAATGCTGCCGTTCAATTCAGGCGTCACGATTTCTCCGTTGATTTTAAAGAAGATATTCATGCTGCCGACTTCTTCAATGTATTTTTTCTCGACCCCATCAAGCCAAAGAACCTGTGAAAATCCTTTCGTTTCAGCAACTTGCTGTGCCTTAAGGCTTGAGGCGTAGTTTCCAGCTGTTTTGGCATTTCCTGTTCCACCCTTAACGGCACGGACAAACTCATTTTCAACTGCAATTTTGACCGGATGAATGCCTTCTTTATAGTATGATCCCACTGGAGATAAGATAATCAGCAGCTTATACGTGCTAGACGGTGCAACGCCTAAATACGGCTCAGTGGAAATAATGAATGGACGAATATACAAGGAAGTGCCCTCTGCATCAGGTACCCAATCCTTATCAATGCGAATGAGTTCATTTAAGCCCTCTAATACTGTTTCTGTATCAATTTGCGGAATACAGAGGCGGTCATTGGATCTGTTTAAGCGTTCCATGTTTTTTTCCGGACGGAATAAGAGAATTTTTTGATCCTCAGAAACATAAGCCTTTAAGCCTTCAAAAACAGATTGACCATAATGGTAGACCATCGAAGCTGGGTCCATTGGAATGGCCTGATAAGGGATAATTCTTGGATCGTACCAGCCTTTATCAACTGAATAATCCATCACAAACATGTGATCTGTGAAGATTTTTCCGAATTCAAGTTGATCAGATTGAGGTTTTGGTTTTTTTGTTGAACTAAGTTCAACGCGGATGGGTTGTTTTGGCATTGTAAATCTCCTTGCTGTTTGATTATTTGAAAATTCTAATAATATGAAATAATTATGATTCTATTCTATACCTTCACAAAATATTAGCAATAGGTTTTCTGTAATTCAGACAAGAAAAATCTGTTAAAGCGCTTTCCTTCTCTCTGCTGTCAGTTTGGCTCATGTCACCCCTTTTTAAAAAAGAAATAAAATCCAAATACATTATTGACTGATTAATCTGACAATTTAAAAACGAATGGTTTTCCTGTAAGATATTCTTTCAACCATACACCTTTTGACTAGTACATTGCAAGGGACATTGTCATATTTTAATCCTCTTTTTTTTAACCGATAAAGGAAGAAGAGAAGGGAAAGGAGCAAACAACAAGATGAAACGAGCGATACCAGGCATTTTACTCATTTTATTCATGACCGTGATCAGCTTTGGCTGTCAGGCGATGACAGATGAGGCTGGAGCTAAGCAAAGCACAGCCTATTACGTAGCGGTAAACGGAAACGACAAAAACCCGGGAACTAAGCAAAAACCTTTCCGTACACTGAAAAAAGCAGCAAGTATGGCAAAGGCTGGGTCAACCATTTACATGAGAGGCGGCACATATAAAGAAAAGTTGATTGTCCGCCATTCAGGAACAAAGAAAGCCCCCGTTGTCTTTCAAGCTTACGGAAAAGAAAAACCTGTGATCAGCGGGGCTTCCCTTAAAGGAAATCAAGCCGATGGCGGTCTTGTCACGATCGATCAAAAGAGCTACATCACCCTCAAAGGCCTGACTGTAGCACATCTTAAGACGAATAAAGAAGATTTGACACCAGTTGGTATTTTCATCAAAGGAAGCGGCAAAGGCGTCAAACTGCTCAATAACCGAGTGTATGACATTCAGACGAAACATGAAGATGGAAATGCACATGGAATTGCTGTCTATGGGACAAAAGCTCCTGCAGCCATTGAAGACATTGAAATTAAAGGAAATACCGTTGAAAAATTAAAGCTGGGCTTCAGTGAAGCGCTTGTGCTAAATGGAAACGTCAAAAAGTTCCGTGTGACACATAACACGGTCCGGCACACTGATAATATTGGCATTGATTTAATTGGTTTTGAGAACGTAGCACCCTCTAAAAAGTATGATCAAGTTAGAAATGGTGTTGTCTCAAGAAACAAAGTATATGAGATTACGAGTGCAGGGAACCCGGCCTATGGAAGCGACATCTCCGCTGGCGGAATTTATGTCGATGGCGGAAAAGACATTGTGATCGATCATAATATTTCACATCACAATGACCTGGGGATTGAAGTCACAAGCGAACATAAAGGAAAAATGGCGGACCGCATCCGCATCGAACACAATCAAGTGTATTTGAACCGTTATACAGGCATTTCAATTGGCGGCTATGATAAGAAGCGGGGCGGTACAACCAATACGACGATTTCACATAATACTTTGTACAAAAATGACACAGCCGGCTTAGAAGGCGGTCAATTGCTGATGCAATATCAAGCAGTGAACAATCGAATCACGAATAATATCATGACAGCTAGTGCCTCACATTACTTAGTCGTGAATCTTTATCAAGTGAACCAAAAGAATACCTTCCAGAAGAACGTTTATGATGACCGCAAAGGTGCGAAAGCATCACAGTGGGTATGGCACGGGAAATGGTTGGAAGGCTACAAAACGTATCTCTCTAAAAGCGGTCAAGATAAAGGATCAGCACATCTTAACCCGCAATTTGTGAATGAGAAAAAATATGATTTCCGTCTGAAAAAATCATCACCTGCGAAGAAAATCATCGGAAGCTGATGATATTTTAGAAATTTTCAAAAAAGTCATTGACATTGATGTGACATCACATTAAAGTAAAGAAGACATTTCAACGAAAACAAATTTCATAACGGATCTCTTATCAAGAGAGGCAGAGGGACTGGCCCTATGACGCCCAGCAACCGTTTCTATTTTAGAAATTGGTGCTAATTCCTGCAAAGCTGTTACAGCTTTGACAGATAAGAGAGGAAGACTTCCCGATACATGTTTCATGCAACGGTGATCAAGCCTCTCTTTCCAAGAGAGGCTTTTTTTCGTCTCTTTTTTGAATCAAATGCCTGTTTTACAGGCGTATTTCCACTTTTTTACCTAGTTTTCCGATGTGAAAAATTAAAACAACTTGAGGAGGAACAGCAATGAAGCGTAAGCATTTTACATCATTTCTTGTCTTATTAACGGCATTAACCGTCCTGTTAACAGGCTGCGGCACTGGATCAAGTGCAGGCTCAAAGGCAAATACGAACGAAAAAGTCTCTTTTGACAATGTACCGAAGCGATTTGCAAAGGGACAGGGAGCAAAAATTAAAGTCATCCGCAAAATTGGAGGAGACGATCATACAGCTCAATTTTTAGCTGGAACCAAGGCAGAAGGTGAAGCACTCGGCTTTACGGTAGATGTCTACACCGCAAATGGAGATACAGCGAAGTTCCATGATGCCATATCTCAGGCGCTTGAAGAAAATTATGACGGCTTTATCATCTCTCACGGGGACGACGAGGCGACAGTCGCTGATGTGAAAAAGATCACAGCGAAAGGCATTCCAGTTGTAGCATTTGATTCGAATCCTAAGCTGAAGGACATCAAAGGGGTCACAGTGACATCTCAAGATGACGAGCAATTAGCGAAAAAATCATTAGATGCGCTCGTGTCTGATTTTAAAGGAAAAGCAAATATTGCGTACCTCTGGGTAGATGGATTCCCGCCAATGGTGAGACGAAATAAGGTCTATCAAGAAACGCTTAAACAACATTCAGGGATTAAGGAGCTTGACCGCTTTGGTATTGCCTCCTCTGATACGTCTGTTCAAACGCAAAATGCAGTAGCAGCCATGCTGAATAAGTATCCAAAGGGCAAGCTGGACGCTATTTTTGCCACATGGGATGCCTTTGCCATTGGGGCAGCAAGAGCGTTAAAGGAAGCAGGAAGAACAGAAGTGAAGATTTATGGGATTGATGTATCAAATGCGGATCTTCAAGAAATGACAGCGAAGGACAGTCCGTGGAAGTACACAGCAGCGGTTGATCCGAAGCTTATCGGCGCAGTCGACGTGAGGATTCTTGCGAAGAAAATAGCTGGTGAGAAAACACCATCTTCCTATGACCTTGAGGCCTCTCTCATCTCGCAAAAGCAGCTTCAACAAGCAGGAAAAGCCATTAACATGGTCAATCTTGCAGACGAAGTGAAAGGATTCGGTTCATCGACTGCTTTTGAGGAAGATTGGATGAAGACGTTGAAGAAGCATTATACAAAATAAGCGACGTGCACTCTCTTTCCATAGAGGGTGTTTCGTTTTTCAGATGATATCAAGAGAAGGAGGACACCTATGACAGCGCCGCTTGTTCGTATGAAGAATATTTCAATTGAATTTCCAGGGGTCAAAGCGTTAGATCAAGTGAATTTCACATTAAAAAAAGGGACGGTCCATGCACTGATTGGAGCGAATGGAGCTGGGAAATCAACGTTAATGAAGGTTCTTTCTGGCGCTCATTCTCACTTCGACGGAACCATCCACATCAATGGCCAGGCGGCATCCATTCAAACCCCAAAGGATGCATCCTCATATGGTGTACAGACGGTCCATCAAGAAGTGGATACGGCTCTTGTTCCCTACTTAACTGTTGGTGAGAATATGATGATGCATGAACTTGAGAAAAAAACATTTGTCAGCTGGAAAGAGCTGCATCGCAAGGCGGCGCAGCTATTAAAAGAAATGGACATCGACATCTCCACAAAACGACTTGTCAGCGATCTGACCCTTGCCGAAAAACAGATGGTGCTCATTGCCAAGGCCGTTTCGATTAAATGCAGCATTTTAATCTTAGATGAACCAACGGCTCCGCTTAGTCATGCAGAAACAAGCAAATTATTCTCAATGATTGATCGGTTGAAACAGAATGGGACGGGGATCGTGTTTATCTCTCACCGCATGCCTGAAATATTCACCATCTGCGATGAACTGACTGTGATGCGAAATGGAACTGATGTCGCAGCTCACCTTGTCAAAGACACAAATCCGCAGCAGGTCATTGAAGAAATGCTAGGTGCACCATTAGAGGAGCAATTCCCTTCTCGCAGGCCACTAAAAGATGCACCTGTTGTGCTTGAAGTGAAAGAGCTAAACGATCAACACAAATTAAACAACATTCACTTTTATGTCAAAAAAGGAGAAATTCTCGGGATCGCAGGACTTGTCGGTGCTGGTAAAACAGAATTGTGCAAAGCCCTTTTCGGTGCCTCAGAAAAAAAGACGGGGTCCGTGCAGCTTCATGGTCAAACCATTCGCATCACTTCGCCTCATCAAGCTGTGAGAGCTGGAATGGCCCTTGTGCCTGAAGAGCGGAGAAAAGAAGGGATCCTGACCGAAGAGAGCGTGGGGTGGAACTTAACGGCTGCAAGTCTTCATTCATTTTCAAGGATATTCAGCTTCTTACATCGTTCGAAGGAAAAGCGGGAAGCAGACGAAATCGTCAAACGACTTGGTGTCAAAACGCCGTCTCTTGAAGCAAAGGTGAAGCACCTATCTGGTGGAAATCAGCAGAAGGTTGCTATCGGAAAATGGCTGCTGGCTGAGGCAGATGTGTATCTCTTTGACGAACCAACCAAAGGTGTAGACGTTGGAGCGAAAAAAGATATTTTCACTTTGATTGCAGAGCTTGCCGCCCGCGGAAAATCTGTGATTTATGCGTCGAGTGAGCTGTCAGAGATTGCAGGTATCGCTGACCGAGTATACGTGTTATATGATGGCAGCATTGCCCGGGAAATGACCGCACCGACGACTGAAGAGGAGCTTTTATATCATTCAACAGGAGGACAATCATGAGCGAACAACAAATTCCAGCCCCTGTGCAGCAAATCAAAAAACAGCGGCCATCCTTTCATCTGTTTGATTTCTTTTATCGATATGGGACGATCTTAACCATTGTCGTGTTGATTGTGGTATTTGCGGCAGCAAATCCAGCGTTTTTGCAGTCAGGAAATATCATCAATATTCTACGGTCTATCTCAATTGTGACCATCATTGCGGTGGGCTTAACCATCTCATTGGCAGTAAACGGCTTTGATTTATCAGTTGGATCAGTCGCTACGCTATCAAATGCGATTGTCATTTCTATGTTCGTATGGTTCTCGCAAAACCCACTGATTGCAATCCTCTCTGCGCTAGCGGCTTCTATCATTGTTGGATTGATAAATGCATGGATGATCGTCAAAATGAAAATTCCAGATATGCTCATGACATTAGCCATGATGTTTATCATTCAAGGGCTGGCTCAAACGTATACGAAAGGGGCGACCATTTCTGAAAATATGGTGCTTCCCGATGGCACGTTCTCAACGGGAACGATACCTGCCTTTTTTAGCAAAATTGGACAGGTGCCATATATCATTCTTATTATGGCTGCCATTGTACTATTTGCACATGTTTTCATGACCTACACAAAGCACGGCCGATTCATGTACATCATCGGTGGGAATAAGGAAGCGGCTCGATTGTCTGGCATACATGTGAACAAATACAAAATTGCGGCCTATCTGCTTTCTGCGTTATTTGCAGCGATCGGCGGTATCGTACTGGCATCAAGGGTCATGACAGCAGAAATTAATGCTGGTGCACCATATTTAATGGATGGAGTAGCGGCTGCTTTTATCGGTTTTTCCGTCATGGGAGCAGGTAAGCCGAACGCATTTGGCACTTTTATCGGGGCTGTACTCATCGGGATCTTACAAAATGGGCTGGTGATGATGTCTGTCCCTTATTATGCAATGGATATTGTGAAAGGCTCTGTGCTGGCCCTTGCGCTGGCGCTGACATATTACAAGCAACGAGGCTAACTGCGTATTTTTTAAAACCATTCGAGTCCTCTCTCCGTCTAGTAAACGGAAAGCGGTGCAGCTGCCGTTTCCCAAAAGGAGATGACAAAAAGAAAATGAATATGTCAGCAACTCATGTAGAAGATTTGAAAAATGTCATGGAAGACTGGAAAAATGAACTATTAGTATATAAATTTGCGTTAGATGAAATGGACACAAAGTTTTCGATTATCAGCCAGGAATATAATTTAATCCATGGACACAACCCAATAGAGCATACAAAATCACGAATCAAATCCTTTGAAAGCATAGTGAATAAATTAGCAAGAAAAGGATGCGATATCACGACACAATGTGCCAAGGAGCATATCCATGATATCGCAGGTGTTCGCATCATCTGTTCTTTTATTCAAGATATCTATAACATTATGGATGTATTGAGGCAAAGAGAGGATTTAAAGATCCTTGAAGTGAAGGACTACATTCAACATCCGAAACCAAATGGCTACAGAAGCCTTCATTTAATTGTTGAGATACCTGTCTACTTAACAAATCGTGTGGAGCATGTGAAGGTTGAGATTCAGGTGCGGACCATTGCGATGGATTTTTGGGCGAGTCTAGAGCATAAAATCTATTATAAACTGCAAAACGATGTTCCTCATCAGCTGACCGATGAACTGAAGGAAGCTGCAGATATTGCCCATTACTTAGATGAAAAAATGCAGAATATTAAACGAGAAATTGATTAGCACATAAAAAAGCAGCTGTTTTGATCACAGCTGCTTTTTTCATATTAAGGGTTTGTTCCACGGTCCCTCTTTTGAATGATATCTTGAGATTGTGCAGATTGACTATCTTTTTGAATGGAAGTACCAACAGAAACACCTGTTATCAAGAGCGTGAAAATCGCACTTGTGATGAGCCATTTCTTCATCATACATCACTCCATATTCTTAACAAGTTTTTAAGGACAACGCCTTGTTTCCAAAATAAGAGGATTCTTCATGAAGCCCAAGATCCAATAAGTAAGCAGCTGCATCCTGACAAATAGCTTCAAGATCGACAAGGAAATTCATCGATTCTAATTGATCGCAATAAGCCTTGATTTGCTCAATCATGTTGTCTGGCTGAATCATAAGTGTTTCTAAAATGGATAATTTAAGTGAAATGTTTCGTTGTTTTAAATTTTCTGCTTTTTGAAGTGAAAGCTGTACATAATAGTGGAACAAACCAGGCTTTTTCAGCTTAAATAGTGCTTTTGTGTAGGCATACATGGCGAGTAAATAGCCGCCTGGAGAAGAAGTTTCGAATGTCTCTATCATTAAAGCCTTTTCTAGGAGCGGCACAGCTTCACTGTATTCATTTCTTAGACTCTTAATAAAGGCGGCATTGCAATAGGCGTGGCCAAGTAAATCTGGATCTTCCATCTGTTCTAATGAATGAATCACTTCTTCAAACAACGCCTCTGCCTCACCATATTTCGACTGATCCGCATAATTCAAAGCAAGCATCATTTGACAGCTGATTGATTTTTTCACATAACATGGATCTGCGTCGTAAATAGATGAAGCCATCTTTAAGTGATGGATGGAGAGAAGCGTGGACCTAATATTATAGTAAAGACATCCTGTTTTATAATGAAATTCGGCTTTTTCAATGTCATCATGTACGAGATCTAATTTATCCTCGGCCAATTTTAAATGGTGAAATGCGGTATCCTGATTGCCTCTGCGCATTTCATACATCCCTTTAAAGAAATAGAAATAATAGCTGAGCATATCATCCGTACGGATGGCATTTTCATCAACAAAAAGACTATGATCTAACGAAGCTGTATCTTCTATTAGATCTTTAAAACGGTACTCTAGCAGTTGATAGTAAAGTAAGACGTCTTGATTTTCTTCCATTCGATCAAACGCTTGAAGAATGTCTTCTTTTAACTGGATGGCACCTTGTATTTCTCTTTTTTTCATCATGACATACCAATCATTGAGCATATTCGCTACATCAACGGACGACAAAACACTTGCTTCTGCCAATTCATATCCTCCTTTCTTCATCTATCAATATCCGTTCTTCTGAATCAACTTTCCATATTCCAGTATCTTCTTATATTTATTTTAAGCTCTCTCTTGCAGTTTGTAAAACATGTTTTTTGATGTAAATTCAACCAGTAGTGAAAGAAATAGGGAGTTGGCTCTTCCTTTGTATACGCTTACATATTTTTAGGTAAAAAGAGGGTTTTGGGAAAAATATATTACAATATCAATAAAGAGAGGAAGCCAGTTATTGAGATTGCTTTCGTATGCAAGGAAGAAACATCATTTATCAAGGCGCTGCCTCGTTTTTTGTGAGATTACCTCACATCATAATTGTGAATCCCTCTTCTTTTAGAATAAAATGAGTTATTCGCAAAAAAGTAAAATTTAAAGAGACTATCGATCTAGAATTGTATGGATCTTTGGTATTGATAAAAAACATCACACACTATAGCTTTAGCGTGGTATAGTATTATTGTTATTGCGAATATTTAGACAAAACTGACAATGGGGGTCGTGTTTTATGAAGAAATCGATGTTATTGATCATGGGACTAATTGTTGTGCTTGTCATGGCAGCCTGTGGATCAAAATCGGACAGTGGTTCGGGAGAAGGCAAAGGCACATATAAAATCGGGATAGATGTAACATATCCGCCATTTGAATTTGAAAAGGGCGGTAAAACTGTGGGAATAGACGTCGATTTAATTAACGCCATTGCGAAAGACCAAGACTTCAAAGTGAAGCTTGAAGCAATGGATTTCTCAGGGATTATTCCAGCGATGCAAGCAGGTCAGCTTGATGTTGGAATGGGTGGTATGAGTATTACAGATGAGCGTAAAAAGAAAGTGGATTTCTCAGATCCATACTTCGACGCTGGGCTGACAGTTGTTGTGAAAAAGGACAGCAGCATCAAATCTATTAATGATTTAAAGGGGAAAAAGCTAGCTGTTAAAAACGGGACGACTGGTGCAAAATTCGCATCTGATAACGCAGATAAATATGGGTATGAAGTCGTTCAATTTAATGACAGCCCATCTATGTTCCAAGAAGTATCAAACGGAAATGCAGATGCCTTAATTGAGGATTATCCTGTCATTACGTATGCGATCGCACAACAAGATTTAAAATTGAAAACAGTTGGAGACCGCTTGAATGGAGACCAGTATGGTATCTCTGTTATGAAGGGGAAAAACCAAGACCTATTGAAGAAGATCAATAAAGGTCTGGAGAACCTAAAGAAAAACGGTGAATATGACAAAATTATTGATAAATATTTGAAGTCATAACACAAGCGAGGCGCGCTCCGAGCGCGCTTTCTTTATGTGTCAGCCGTATGTGAATTAGGGAGGGAGAAACATGGATACAATTATTAATGCATTTCCGTATTTAATGGATGGTTTGCAAACCACTTTATATATCTTTGTTGTTGCCATTATTTTAGGGTTTATCATCGGTTTAATTGTGGCGTTATTCCGTCTGTCGCCATTTAAAATCTTAAATTTCATCGCACTCGTCTTTGTGAATGCCATTCGAGGCACACCATTTATCGTACAGCTATTCTTCATTTATTTTGGTTTGAATACACTTGAATTCATTTCGCTTGATCGAGTGCCCGCAGGGATTATTACAGTAGCAATTAATGCAGGGGCTTATTTCTCTGAAATTATTCGTGCAGGGATTCAGTCTATTGATAAAGGACAAACAGAAGCTGCGCGCTCTTTAGGATTTACAGGGGGGCAAAACATGCGCTTTATCGTCCTTCCACAGGCATTCCGCCGCATGCTCCCAGCGATTACAAACCAGGCCATCATCAGCTTGAAGGATACATCTCTCTTATCTATTATCGGAATTGCGGATATTATGCAGCGAGGACAAGTTCAAGCATCGGCTACATTTGATCCTTTGAATGTCTGGCTCATTGTCGGTGTCATTTATTTCGTGATCATTTATTTACTTTCTCTACTGGCTAGCTACGCAGAAAGGAGATTTGATATCAAATGAGTATGATTACGGTGAAAAACTTAAAGAAATCCTTTGGCGATCACGAAGTGTTAAAGGATATTAATGCAGTCATCGAGGAAAAGGAAGTAGTGTGTGTCATTGGTCCTTCTGGATCTGGGAAAAGCACGTTTCTAAGATGCCTCAATAAATTAGAAGATATCACGGCTGGAGAGGTCGTTGTCCACGGACATACAATTACAGATCCAAAGGTGAATATCAATAAAGTACGACAAGAAGTAGGCATGGTGTTTCAGCATTTTAATTTATTCCCTCATAAAACCGTTTTAGAAAACATCACAATTGCACCGATAAAGGTAAAAGGCATTGAGAAGAAGGCAGCGGTCGAAAAAGCGTTAGACTTGCTTGAAAAAGTCGGCTTAAAAGACAAAGCTAAAAGCTATCCTAACCAATTATCTGGTGGACAAAAACAGCGTGTCGCTATTGCAAGAGCGTTGGCAATGGACCCGAAAGTGCTATTATTCGATGAGCCGACATCAGCTCTTGATCCTGAGGTCGTGGGGGATGTATTAGCTGTAATGAAACAATTAGCTGTCGAAGGTATGACAATGATTGTGGTCACACATGAAATGGGCTTTGCAAGAGAGGTAGGAGACCGTGTCATCTTTATGGATGGCGGATATATTGTCGAGGAAGACAAACCGGAAGCTCTCTTTGGGAACCCGCAGCATGAGCGTACAAAATCATTTCTTAGTAAGGTGTTATAAAAAAGAGTAAGGGCATGTATATGCTCTTACTCTTTTCTTTATGAATAAATGGGGGAGAATTAGCGGTCCCATTTCCTAGGAAATATTAGCGCTGGAAAAATTCGATCCATTCCTGGTCTGGTCCTCTGAAAAAGAAGTAGCAATATCCATTTGGTAATGTCGTAATTTCTTCATCAATTAATTCAATTTGCAGCTTTTGAATACGATTGAATTCAGCATGAATATTGTCTGTTGTGAAAGCGAGATGATGGACCTTTCCTTCAGATGGCAGGTCACTGCTGTAGCCTTGGATGAGCTCAATTTCCGTTTCGTTTTCATCTTTAAAACCGAGAAATGCAAGCTCAATCACTCCATTTGTATGAGTGATGCGGTCCTTTAATTTCATGCCCACCACTTTTTCATAAAAATCAATGGACTGATCAATATTCGAAACCATAATACCTGTATGATCTAAGCGTAATGTCGTCAAACGAAGTGCCTCCTCTATGTCATGTTGATATTTTTCTCCTCATCTTATCATAATAGAAGTAACGTATACATTCATATGGTAGGATAGAGAGAGTCAATTTAGGATAAGGATGACACAAATGAAAAAAATCTCATTAAAACAAACATTCGCGGAACAAGTGAAAAAAGGATATCCGCTCATTTCCAAAGATGCAGTATCGCATGTGAACGGTGTACGTGAAGGCGAGCTCATTGAATGGGTGGACGAGCGAGGCACTTTTTTAGGAAAAGGGTATTACGGTGTACAAAATAAAGGAATCGGCTGGGTACTAACCTTTGATGCGAACGAAAAAATAGATCAAGCTTTCTTTGTCTCTAGGCTTGAGCAGGCGGCGAAAAGCAGAACGCATTTATTTCGTGATGCACAAACGACTGCTTTCCGTGTATTCAACGGAGAGGGTGATGGAATTGGCGGCGTCACGATTGATCATTATGACGGATTCTACCTCATCCAATGGTATAGTGAAGGAGTCTATACATTAAAGGCAGAAGTATTGGCTGCACTTGAGCAAGTATATCCAGACTATAAAGGCATTTATGAAAAGAAACGATTTGATACATCTGGACAGTATATAGAAGATGATGATTTTGTGAAGGGAGAGAAAGGTGAATTTCCTCTCATCGTGAAAGAAAACGGGATGAACGTGGCGGTTTACTTAAATGATGGCGCGATGACGGGTATTTTCCTTGATCAGCGTCATGTGAGAAAAGCGATTCGAGATCGATATGCAAAAGGAAAGACTGTGCTCAATACGTTTTCTTACACAGGCGCTTTCTCAGTGGCAGCTGCGCTTGGCGGAGCGAGCCATACGACAAGTGTGGATGTTGCAAACCGCAGCTTGAAAAAAACATCAGAGCAGTTTGAAGTCAATGATATTGATGTGGACGGGCAGGATATCAAAGTCATGGATGTCTTTAAATATTTTCCGTTTGCAGCGAAAAAGGGCTGGACCTATGATCTCGTCATCTTAGACCCGCCTTCCTTTGCGCGAACGAAAAAGCACACATTCAGTGCAGCAAAAGATTATAAGAAGCTATTAAAAGAAGCCATCCAAATCACAGCTGAGAACGGCGTCATTGTGGCATCAACGAATAGCAGTGCATTTGGCATGAAGAAATTTAAAGGGTTTATTGCGCAGGCTTTTAAAGAAGCAGGGCAAACCTATCGGATACTTGAAGAATATACCCTTCCTGAGGATTTCCGTACAACGAAGAATTATCCTGAAGGGAACTATTTAAAAGTTGTCTTCATACAAGCATAAGAAAAAGCCATTTCCCTTATTGGAAATGGCTTTTTTTATAAGGCAAACGACATGAGGATAGGCGCTGCACATAATGTAATAATGGCTGAAATAATCATCGATACACTTGAGATCGTTCCTGAGACGGAGCTCATTTCAAAGGCCTTCGATGTTCCTGCCCCGTGTGCACCTGTTCCGAGCAGGACACCCATGGCAATGTCATTATCGATGCGGAAATAACGGATCACCATTGGACCTATAATCGATCCAAACAGTGCGGTTAAAATGACAAACACAGCCGTAACGGACGGCATACCGCCGATCATCTCTGACACACTCATCGCTACAGGTGTTGTGACTGATCTTGGGACAAGGCTCTCAATAAGACCTGTGTCTAGATGAAACAACTTGGCGATAAAAGCCGTTGATAAGATCGCAATGACAGAGCCGCAAGCCACATTCAATATAATTTCTACTGCATGCTTCTTCAGGATATGAAAATACTTATATAAAGGAATGGCAAAAGCAACAGTCGCAGGCTGCAGCATATTCGTGAGCCATTTCCCGCCTTGATTGTAAGCATCGTAAGGAATGTTGACGATTAACAGCAAGACGACAAGTACAAGCGGAGTGACAAGTAATGGTGACACATAAACCTTCGGATGCCGTTTGTATACCGCTTTAGATCCGAGATATAAAAGAACTGTTAAAATCAGAAATAGTCCGCCAACTAACATAGCTTTTTCCGCTCCTTTCGTTTCGCAATCATTTGCGTCATGATACCAGTTGAGAGCATGACCACAAACGTACTAATTAAGACGACGAGGACAATACTTGTGCCAGATTGAGAAAGCAGTTTTCCATAATCAATGACACCAACTGCTGATGGAATAAAGAAAAGCAGCAGTTCTCCGAGCAGCCATACGGCACCAAGTTCTATCCATTTTAATTGAATGATCTTAAAATGAAGTAATAAGAAAATGACAAGAATGCCTAAGATCGTGCCTGGAATTCTTAAATGCAAAAAGGCCGCCAGCACATTCATGAATTTCGCAAAAATAAACAAGGCCATAATCTGAAGGGCAGCAATCAGCGGCGTTTTGAGCAATTTCACTTTCTGTTCACTCCTTTTTCTATATAAATTGTTCAGTGTTTCACAAAAACATGACAACGTTCCAAGTGATGAGCTTACTTTAAAGTGTACAGCACGTTCAGTTATAGGTAAAATACATATATCGAATAGTAATTATTCCTTTTGTCTATAGGAAGGATGAAGCATGTGGACATCAGACATTTAACATATTTTTTAGAAGTGGCAAGGTTAAAGAGCTTCACGAAAGCATCGCAGTCCCTTTACGTATCGCAGCCGACCATTTCCAAAATGGTCAAAAACCTGGAGGATGAGCTGGGGGTGCAGTTGTTTTACCGAAATGGCCGTCAAGTTGAAATGACAGATGCTGGCCAAACCATGTATACACAGGCAAGTGAAATCACACAGTCATTTCAGAATTTAACGAGCGAATTAAATGATTTAATGAATGTGAAAAAAGGGCATATCCGAATCGGACTGCCGCCAATGATTGGGTCAAGTTTCTTCCCGAATGTCATGGGGGAATTCCGCCAGCAATATCCAGATGTCACATTTCAATTAGTTGAGCACGGCTCCATTAAAGTAGAAGAAGGAGTCGAGGATGGGTCGTTAGATATTGGTGTCATTGTTCTGCCTGCAAATGATAAAATTTTTCATACGTACACCATTATTAAAGAGAACATGAAGCTCGTGACGCATCCATCTCATCCGATGGCTGGTCGTGAGGAAGTACATTTAGCTGATTTAAGGGAAGAGTCTTTTATTTTCTTTAGAGAAGATTTTGTTCTGCACAGCCGGATTTTGAATGAATGTATGAATGCGGGATTCCGGCCAAATGTCATTTATGAAACGTCTCAGTGGGATTTCATTAGTGAAATGGTAGCTGAAAACTTAGGGATTGGACTTCTGCCAGAACGAATCTGCCGTGATCTTGATCCTGAAAAGGTAGAGGTCATTTCCCTAAACCCATCGATCCCGTGGCATTTAGGTGTCATTTGGCGAAAGGACCGCTATTTGTCGTTTGCGGCAAGGGAATGGTTGAAGCATACGAAATCCTACGTGTGGGATGCAGAGTAAAAGGGAGGACGATACGGATGAAAACAAGCTGCGCGTCTCATTTATTGGAGAAGGTTCGAGAGAAAAATCCACTCGTTCATAATATCACCAATCAAGTCGTGACGAATTTTACAGCGAATGGACTGCTTGCTTTAGGTGCTTCTCCGGTCATGGCAAACGCCAAAGAAGAAGTGGCTGATATGGCGCAATTAGCGGATGCACTAGTGCTGAATATTGGCACATTGACTAAGGAAACGGTGGAAGCCATGATTCTCGCTGGACAAGCCGCCAATGAAAAAGGTGTACCTGTTTTGTTAGATCCTGTCGGCGTCGGTGCGACAACGTTTCGAACGAATGCCGCTAAACAGCTGTTAGAGAAAGTGAAAATCACCGTTGTCAGAGGAAATGCTGCTGAAGTGGCTCATTTACTTGGAGTGGATGGCTGGGAGTCAAAAGGCGTTGATGCGAAAGCCGCCAATGGAGATGTATCGGCATTAGCCAAACAAGCGTCCATTGCACTTCAGACAATAGTGGTGATCACAGGAAAAGTCGATGTGGTGTCAGATGGAGATGAGGTGCTGTCCATTCATAATGGACATGAATGGCTCACGAAGGTGACGGGAACCGGCTGTTTGCTGACGTCTGTCATCGGAGCATTTTGTGCAGCGGGTGAACAGCCGCTTCATGCGTCGACAGCCGCATTACTGTTTTATGGTGTCGCCGCTGAAAGGGCAGCTCTGCAAACAAAGGATAAAGGACCGGGAACCTTTCAAATGGAATTGTTAAACGCACTATCACACACAACCGGCGATGATGTGCTGGCACTAGGGAAAATAGGAGGGAGCTTCACATGACAAAGGCTGATCAACAGCAAATCAAACAGCAATTATCGGTTTATTTTATTATGGGAACAGCGAATACAAGCAGGCAGCCGCTTGATGTTGTGAAAGAGGCCATTCAAGGTGGAATCACCATGTTTCAATTTCGTGAAAAGGGTGAAAAAGCCTTGCAAGGTGAAGAGAAGAAACAATTGGCTCGTCAAATCCAAGTGCTTTGCCAAGAAGCAAATGTTCCTTTTATTGTGAATGATGATGTACAGCTAGCGATTGATCTTGAAGCAGATGGTGTTCATGTTGGACAGGAAGACATAAACGCAAAAGATGTCAGGCAAAGGATCGGGAATAAAATATTAGGCGTGTCGACGCATAACCTAGATGAAGTGAAAAAAGCCATGAAGGACGGAGCAGATTATGTCGGGATGGGCCCAGTCTATCCAACGGAAACGAAAAAGGATACACGAAGTGTCCAAGGGGTGTCTTTGATCACTGAAGTCCGCCGTCATGGCCTTCAAATTCCGATTGTTGGTATCGGAGGGATCACATGCGACAACGCTGCACCAGTGATACAAGCTGGGGCAGATGGTGTGAGCATCATTAGCGCCATTAGCCAGAGCACCGATCCAAAAAAAGCAGCAGAAGAGCTGAGATCACTTGTTGAAGCAGAAAAAGCATCCCTTTAACCTGAAGGAGACATGGATTGAATCAATTCATGTCTTTTCTTATGCCGGGGAAAATAGACAGGAGAGAAACAATTGTGTACAATCATATAGTTCGATTATTTTCGAAATGACAGGTAATTAAAGGAGAATGAACATGGAAGTGCTCGATACGTATTTTCGTCGATACGATGAAGCGGGAAAAAGCCAGAAGCAAATGGATGAATTGCTGGCATTGTTTTCTGACAATGTCATGATTGTCTTAAATGGCGCCCAAAAGCCTGGTATCCAAGCATTCACACAATTTTTGAACACATTTTTTCACGTACATGAAGACATTAAGCACATGTGGGATGGGTGGATTAAAAGAGAAGACGGAAAGTATGAAACAAACTGGGCCGTTTGCGGAAAGCTTTCGGATGGCCGTGTCTATACAGCAGAAGGAATTGATATCGCAGAGCTGGACGACCAAGGGAAGATCGTTTATTTAGAAAACGTTCCGAAAAACCCAGAGTTATTCCAGCGCTATTAAAAAGCCGGCTGAGCAGCCGGCTTTTCCTTATGAATCAGTATCCATATGCATGCCTGTATGTGCCTTTACTTGAATTTCCGTAAAGGTGTCTTCATCTGCTTTTTCAGACGAGAATATCGTGCCTAAATATGCGGCAAGGAATCCGAGTGGAATCGAGATAATCCCAGGGTTCGACAGCGGGATGAGCGGCTCTCCCGTGAAGATAGCTGCTCCTGATGGGTCCCAGACGCTTGGGCTGAGCGAGACGATGATCAGTGCGCTCAGAAGACCTGTTAAGCTTCCTGCAATGGCACCCGTAGAGTTAAATCGTTTCCAAAAAACAGTGAAGATAATCAAAGGTAAATTAGCACTTGCCGCCACTGCGAATGCAAGAGACACAAGAAAAGCGACGTTTAAGGACTGGGCAAATAATGCAAGAACGATAGAGAGGATCGCCACGCCGATGGAAGCAAAGCGTGCCGCCTTCACCTGCTCCCGCTCACTCGCTTTTCCTTTGCGGATAATCTGACTATAAAAATCATGCGCAAAGGCAGACGCGGCGGATAGGACGAGACCAGTTACCACCGCCAAAATAGTCGCAAAGGCAATAGCGGAAACAAAGGCAAATAACAAATCTCCTCCAAGAGCTTGGGCGAGCAGTGGAGCGGCCATATTTCCTGCTGCATCTGCTGCTGTGATCGCTTCTGTTCCAACAAAGGCAGCAGCGCCGAAGCCAAGGAAGACCGTCATTAAATAAAAGATCCCGATGATCCACGTAGCGGATAGAACAGATTTACGCGCAGAAATAGCATCTTTGACCGTATAAAACCGGATCAAAATGTGCGGCAAACCTGCTGTCCCAAGCACTAAAGCAAGGTTCAAAGACAGTGTCTCTAAAGGCACATCATATTTATTTCCCGGGTGAAGAAATGCCTCACCGAGCGGGGTCGCTGTTTTCATCTGTTCAAACATCTTCAGCAGACTAAAATCAAACTTTGCAAATACAAGCAGAGAAATAATTAACGTCCCAAGCATGAGAAGCACAGCCTTTGTGATCTGTACCCAGCTGGTCGCAATCATGCCGCCAAACACGACATAAATGGTCATCAGGACACCCACGATCAGTACCGCAATCCAGTAATCAATGCCAAGAAGCAGCTTGATTAATGCACCTGCTCCAACAAGCTGTGCAATCATATAAAAAGTGGAAACTGTAATGGTGTTAAAGGCGGCAACCCCTCGAATGGCAGGACGCTTAAATCGTGCAGCGATCATATCGGCCATCGTATATTTTCCTAGATTTCGAAGCGGTTCAGCCACAACGTAAAGAACGACAAGATACGCTACTAGAAAACCAATGCTATAGAAAAAGCCGTCAAATCCATTTAACGCAATCATTCCAGCAATCCCTAAAAATGATGCAGCGGACATATAGTCACCAGCAATGGCAAGGCCGTTTTGAAACCCAGTCAGACCTCCGCCTGCTGTGTAAAAATCACTCGCATTGCTTGTTTTTTTCGCAGCAAAATATGTGATGACCAATGTGAGTCCTACGATCGCTACGAACAAAATAAAAGCGGTCATGCTCATTCGTCATCACCTCTTGATTCAGCTTTTAAAGCGCTTACATAATTGTCGAACTTAGCTGCTTTTTTCGCATAAAGTCCACATAAAACCCAAGTCATAACAAATTGTGTGAGGGCGAATAACCAAGCCCATGAGATCGCGCCAATTGCCGGCGTGTTCAAAAAGGTGAAGTAGGATGTAGCAACCGGAAGTGAAAAGTAAAAGAGAAAAAAGAAAATCGTCATCGGTACGATAAATCTGCGTTTTTCCTCAAGAAGTTTTCGAAAATCCTCTGAAGCGGCAACCTTCTTATAATGAACTTTTTTGTCTGCCATTGTTTCCTCCTTTGTACGAATTAGGGACAAGGTACTCCAATGCATATGAGACGATCTGGCTGTTTATGACAGTATATCATAAAAAAGGCACCCGAAAAGGGTGCTTTCTATCGATAATTTGCAAGAAATTGTTCTCTCGCTTTTTCATATGCTTCTGCGTCAAAATGATCTCCGCATTTATGAATACACCAAGGCTCTTCTTGCCTCACAATCCCAACCTCATAGCCCTTCTGAGTGAATTCAAAGGACTGCGAAACATCATAAAAATGAAAGCCATCAAAGAGTTCCTCACGCCACTTCACATCATACTGCGTCGCCATAAAAAGACCATCAATGGCCGCAGCTTTAATATAATCTTGCGCTTCGGGCTGCTGACGGCCTCTTTCAAACGAAAGCAGCTGGTAGGTATCGTGACGATATTCAATGACTTTTCCCCTGCAATCAGAACTCTCCCACCAAATTCCATTGTCAGGCACGCTTTCTGCTCCAATCACTCCAACCATGCCAAGTGATGGATTTTGTAAAAAAAGCGGGATGAGCTCAAGCAGCATATGCTGTTTGACAATCAAGGTATCCTGATGAAGATAAATTTTAAACTGAGCTGGATGAGTGATGGCTTCATTGTATGCAGAGGTCATACTTGATGCCTGTCTGATTGGTAAGACCTCCACATGGTATCCATGAGGGGCCGGAAGTGAAGCGAGCTGCCGGAAGCAAGCCTGAAACATCGATTCATCATTCACACATAAAACAAACAGGATGGTGGGATTACTCATTGAATGGAACCGCCTCGACCACATATTGATAGGCTGTAGCTGCCTCGTGAAAATCAGAACGAATGCCGTGTTTCATGAGTAATTCATGTAGATCATTCAACACGCTTGCATAGGAAGGATGCTGTACGCGAATGGCCTCGAATTCACGAATGCGAAAACCCGCTGAATGAAAAAGTGCATGTATTTCGTGAAGGGTGAAGAAACGCAAATGTGTTTGATCCATTAACCCTGCATCTGTATAAGTAAATCTGCCGGCTAGTAATTCTAAAACCGTTGAAATGTGGCCGATATTTGGAATAGATGACAGGATGGCCCCTTCTTTTTTAAGAAAGGGTTTCACCTTTTTTAAAACGGCCCAAGGGTCCAATAAATGCTCGAGGACGTCTCCGAAAATCATGCAGTCAAATTGTTCATGTTCATAAGGGAGAGCTATCTGTTCAATATTTCCGCAGAGAACATGATCAAGCTCTTGCTCAGCCTCTTTTGCTGCATCCTCAAATGACTCAATGCCATAAATGGACCGGCCCTTTTGTTTCAGGACTTTTCCAAGCTTGCCTGTGCCGCATCCGATATCTAATAAAGACGTCCATTCCGCGCGAATACGACTGACGATGACCGGGTTTACCCCATGATAATACTGATCCTTTTTTTGGTGATAATACGAAAGGGAACCTGAACTCACGCTCTACCCACCTTTCTGCTTTCTCGTTGTTTTCATGTTTAATATATGGGTGGGCAGCTTGGTTTTATAACGAGAGAAGGACAATTTTCATGAATAGCGGCTAAAAAGGGATCATATAAAGAACAGGAAACGGACTGTCCTCCTAATATAGAAAGACAGAACCCCATTGAGTGGAAGGGATTGGTATGGAGAGGTGTTCAACTATTGTAGCGTATCGTCATGAAAGGATTTTCAAAAGGTCAATTGACAGGTCAGAACTTTTAGCCAAAGCAGTCTGAAAGACAAAGGATAACGGCGTTGATTTACGGTTTGTTTATCATCTTCTGATCACCGTTGGATGTTAAAAAAGCTTGTATTTCTTCGATGCCTAGTCCAATTTTTTTCGCTTCCTCAATCAAATAAACCCACTCTTCGTCAACTCTTCTTTTCACTTGCGTATCCATAATATCCTCCAGTTCAATAAGACATATTCACTGCAACCAATGACTTGAACAAACCGTCTAGTAACTGTACGTGTGGTTGAAAACAGCACAAAATAATTTTTTGTCGAAAAATGATGACATTTAACCTATTTTGTAAAATCTATCACCTACCACGTCCCTAAAAAAATGACTAAAAAACCCATAAATATTGAAATCTTACTTCTAATAATAAACAATTGTAAAGTCAGTTGAAAGATTATAAATTAAAATAATGATAAAGACCTAAAACATTTGACTCATATAAACCAATTGTGTTGACATTTGCCATCGAGTAGAACAAATTTCATCTTTGCAGGACGTACATATTGTTCGTTTGGGAAGTTCTTCTCAAGATGGTATTCTAAAAGAAACAGAAACCACCAAGAAGGAATGAAGAAAGACATGTATAGCCTTTTTCAAAAGTATCAAGAAGTTGTCATGTATCTTGTGATGGGTGTGTGTACAACCATTGTCAATATCGTCAGCTTCTATTTATTCGTTGAGATGTTTTCCATGGATTACAAAACAGCTACGGTTGTTTCATGGGTATTTGCTGTTCTCTTTGCTTATATCACCAATAAGAAGTATGTCTTCAAGCAAAAGGCTCGTGACACAAAAAGCCTCATGCGTGAGCTTTCTTCATTTTTTAGTGTCCGTCTCATGTCTCTAGGTGTAGATCTGGGGCTGATGATTTTATTTGTGAGCCAAATGGCGCTCAATGAAACCGTCGCAAAAATTCTCGTCAACTTTGTGATTGTGGTGGTCAATTATGTCGCCAGTAAGTGGTTCGTCTTTAAGAAAACAAAAGAAGATGCGATTTAACACATAAAAAAGATAGGTGATGTTTAATGAGCAGCAGGCCAGACGACTTATATGATGCCATATATCAACAAACAGAAAAGCAGCATGAACAAGTGCTGAGGCTAGTCAAAGAAATGACCGCACATCCAGAAGCGTTTTCGGAACAAGAAAAGGAAAAGATCAACCGAATGGACATTGCGCTTCAAACGGCAACGGACATTTTAGAAAACTTAATGACCCCTGACACGCAAATGACCATTGTTTTAAGACAAGGGAGAATTCATGTTGACCTGTCAAAAGCGTAAAAGAAGCAGCCAATGATGAAGCGGCTGCTTTTTATTATGCATCGCTTGTTTCCCGCAGTTGCTTTGGAGACATGCCGATTTTCTTTCGAAAGACTTTATTCAAGTAATTCGCATTTCGGTAGCCGCACTGTATGGCGATTTCTTCAATTGAGTATTTCGTTGTTTTTAATAATGTTTCCGCCTTCTCTAACCGGATATTGGTTAAGTAATGAATAGGTGTGAAGCCAGTGGCCTTTTTGAATTCCCTCGTAAAATGACTTTTGGATAAACGTGCCGCAGCTGCCATATCGTCTGGGCCAATTTCCTCGTGAAAATGATGGCTGGCAAACAAGGCCGCTTGGACGATGGGCTCAGGCCATTTCTCCATTTGTCCCTCAAGCTTTGGCAAATATGAATACAGTTCCATGACAAATTGATAAGCAAGGCTAGACCCCTCAAATGGATTGGTAATCCGTCTTTCACTGGCTTCATCATAAATTTTCTTCAGCAGGCGGATCGGTTTGGAATTAGGATGAAAACGCATGACCTGCTTTCCTTGATCAATAAATTGGTCAAAGCAAAGATCGCAGGCATCCCCATAAAGCGTCAAATAGAGAAATTCCCAATGCTCACTGTCCTCTGGAAAATAATATTGATAGGCACTTGGACTTTTCACAAGAAAGGCCTGCCCCGGCAAGACTTTGAACCGCTTCTGTCCGATTTCAATCATGCCGTGTCCAGATAGTGTGAGCTGAAAGATGCACTTGCCCTGATCCTTCCGCTCCACGCCATTCCAGCTGTATAACGAAGATGATTGAACCTCCCAGCCAACAGACCATATTTGTGCCGGCAATGTAACATCAGAATGGTGAAAACGAAATGCAAATGCTTCTTTCTTCAAATTGGAAAACCTCCTTCACAGCAAAAAACAACCTTTTTCTATTTTGAATCATGGTACACCTCATATCACATCGTACCATTCACAGCAAAAAAAGGGTATTTTTTAACGATTTTTTTACCATTGAACTTACGCTGTTCAGGCAACTAAAATAAGAGTATCAGAAGAGAAAAGGGGAATGGATATGATCGATATGTTACGCACGGCATTTCACCAGCAATTTGGGGATAGAGAAGAAATTCGCTATTTTTTTGCCCCAGGAAGAGTCAATTTGATTGGTGAACATACAGATTACAATGGAGGTCATGTATTCCCTTGTGCGCTCACACTTGGTACATATGCAGCATGTGCAAAGCGGTCAGATGGCCGTGTGAGAATGTATTCCTTGAACTTTGATGGTGATGGTGTGAAAGAATTCGACCTTTTTGAAATCGCTTACTTGGAGTCGGACGGCTGGGCGAATTATCCGAAGGGCGTGTTCAGTCAGTTTATCGAAGCAGGGATGAAGATAGAAGAAGGCTTTGACATTGTATACGGCGGCAATATACCCAATGGCGCAGGCCTGTCTTCCTCTGCCTCCATCGAGCTTGTCACCGCCGTCTGCATCAATGAATGGCATTCATTCGGCGTTTCAAATGCCCGTCTTGCCCTCCTTTCGCAGCGTGCAGAAAATGAATTTATTGGCGTCAATTGCGGCATCATGGATCAGTTTTCAATTGCTCTTGGAAAAGAAGATCACGCCATCTTGCTCAATTGCGATACCCTTGATTTTGAATATAGTCCGTTTCGGCAAGAGGGGCTGGCGCTTGTCATTGCCAATACAAACAAAAAGCGGACACTGGCAGACTCCAAATACAATGAACGCAGGTCAGAGTGTCAATCGGCTTTAAACGATTTACGAAAAGAAATCGATCTTGCCCACTTATGTGAGCTCACAGCAGATGAATTTGCCGAGCATGCCCACTTGATTCAGGATGAAACATGCCGCAAACGTGCAAGACACGTGGTGACAGAAAACGATCGGACCATAAAAGCAGTCAAATTTCTGAAAGATGATAAAATGGAAGAAATAGGTGCGCTTATGAAGGCATCTCATCTCTCTTTAAAGAATGATTATGAAGTGACTGGATTTGAACTGGATACACTGGCAGAAGCCGCTTGGCTTCATCCGGGGACGATTGGCTCCCGTATGACTGGTGCAGGTTTTGGCGGCTGCACGATCAGTATTGTGAAAGAAAAGCAGCTGGCATCATTTATAGAAGAAACGGGTGCGATTTATCAAGAGAAGACGGGCATTCAAGCCTCTTTTTACACAGCTGGAATTGGAGGCGGCGCAAGAGAACTGACGAAGGAGGAAGTGTAATGACAATTTTAGTTTGTGGTGGAGCAGGGTACATTGGCAGTCATGCGGTAGCGGCTCTTTTAGCGAAAGGTGAACAAGTGGTGGTAGTGGATAATTTGCAGACAGGCCACAAAGAAGCTGTTTTGGAGGGAGCTGTTTTAGAAGAGGGAGATTTACGAGATCAAGATTTTTTAAGACAGGTTTTCAAAACGCATCAAATAGAAGCGGTTATGCACTTTGCCGCAGATTCACTTGTCGGTGAGAGTGTAACAGACCCGCTAAAGTACTATGACAACAACGTTGGAGGGGCAACAGCTTTACTTCAGGTGATGAATGAATTTGATGTGAAACACATCGTCTTCTCTTCAACCGCTGCCACATATGGTGAACCAAAGCGTGTGCCGATCGTTGAAACGGATGAGACGAACCCAACCAATCCTTATGGAGAAACGAAACTAGCGATTGAAAAAATGCTGAAGTGGTCTGAGCAGGCATATGGAATAGAATACGTCGTGCTCCGCTACTTTAATGTAGCTGGCGCTCATACAGAAGGACTTGTCGGAGAGGATCATCAGCCTGAGACACACCTCATTCCGATCATTCTGCAAGTCGCTTTAGGAAAACGAGATCAGATTATGATTTACGGTGATGATTATGAGACAGAGGACGGCACGTGTATTAGGGATTACATACATGTGATGGATTTAGTAGAGGCGCACATCTTAGCTGTTGATCGTCTGCGCGCTGGAAAAGGAAGTGCAACATACAACTTAGGGAATGGCACAGGTTTCTCCGTGAAGCAGGTAGTGGATGCTGTAAGAAACGTCACGGGGCATGCGATCCCAGCACAGGTGGCTAACAGACGCGCGGGAGATCCAGCAAAGCTGATTGCTTCTTCTGAAAAAGCGCTGCAAGAATTAGGGTGGACACCTCAATATGCTGACCTTCATACCATCATTCAAAGTGCGTGGGATTGGTTTCAGAAGCATCCAGACGGCTACCAGAGTAAATAACGCATAACAGGCAGGCAAGAGAGGGGACAGAGAGAATGGCGGTTGATATTTTTGAAAAACTGGAACAGCTGATTCAATATGGAATCAATCAAGAGCTGATCACACCACTAGATATCGATTATACGAGAAATCGGCTGCTTGAGGTGCTTGGGCTGGATGAAGCTGAGCCAAGAACAGTCTCAGGGGATGCGGAGCTTGAAGACATCTTAATGCCGATGCTGGATTGGGCTGTAGAGACTGGCCTTATACCTGAGGGGACGGATACGTATCGCGATTTACTAGATGCGAAAATCATGGGATGTTTGGTGGCGCCTCCAAGTGTCATCTACGCGAAATTTGAAGAGAAACGCCAGCATGAAGGGCCAGAGGCGGCTACAAGCTGGTTCTATGAAATGCAGCAGCACGCACACTATATTCATACAGGCAGAATCGCCAAAAATGTGCAGTGGTTTACACCAACAGATGATGGCGAGCTGGAGATCACAATTAATCTATCGAAGCCAGAAAAGGATCCAAAAGCAATCGCTGAAGCCAAAAAGCTAAGTCAAAAGCAATATCCTCTTTGTCTCCTTTGTAAAGAAAACGTTGGGTTTGGGGGGCGGATCAACCATCCAGCGAGACAGAATCACCGGATCATTCCTGTGACACTCACAGATGAATCTTGGTTTCTACAATTTTCACCTTATGTGTATTACAACGAGCATTGTATTGTGTTCAAAGGCGAACATGAGCCGATGAGCATCACCAAAAAGACCTTTGAACGATTGCTTTCTTTCATATATATATACCCGCACTATTTCATCGGATCGAACGCCGATCTTCCGATTGTCGGGGGCAGTATATTAAGTCATGACCATTTTCAGGGCGGTGCGCATGAATTTCCGATGGCGAAAGCGGAGATGGAAGATGTCTTTTCTCTGAATGCCTTTCCGGATGTGAGAGCTGGAATTGTGAAATGGCCGATGTCTGTCATCCGCCTTCGAAGCAGCGATCGGCAGAAGCTTGCAGACGCCGCAGACTTTATTTTAAACGAGTGGAAAATGTATTCAGATGAAGAAGTGGAGCTGCTGGCTCATACAGGAGAGACGCCGCATAATACCATTACACCAATTGCACGCCGTCATGGAGATGACTATGAATTAGATCTAGTGCTGCGTAATAATCGTACAAACAAGCAGCATCCGGATGGAATTTTCCACCCGCACGAAGAAGTCCATCATATTAAAAAAGAGAATATCGGATTAATTGAAGTGATGGGCCTTGCAGTTCTTCCTGGTAGATTAGCAGAGGAATTAAGCCAATTAAAAGAAGTGCTGTTATCCAAAAACCCCTTTGAAGAAATCAAAGCCCACCCTGCTATCACGAAACACGAAACATGGGCGAAGCATCTGCTCGAAGAGAACACTTTTACAGAGGACAATACAGAAGCCATTTTACAAAAAGAAATCGGCATGATTTTTTCCCGTATTCTCTCACAGGCGGGTGTGTTTAAAAGAACCGAGCAAGGGAAAACAGCTTTTAAACGTTTCATTCATACACTCATATAGGCAGGTGATTAGATGATTGAACAAGTAAGAACATTAATGGAAGAAAAACAGCTCGACGGTGTTTTGATTCAAAAGCGAAATAACTTCTCCTGGCTGACAGGAGGAAGAAGAAATCACATTGTGTTAAATACACCAGAGGGTGTGTGCAAGCTGCTCGTGTTAAAAGACGACATCGTCCTCATTGTGAATCAAATGGAAGAAAAGCGGATCATTGAAGAAGAGATGGCGTATATCGATTACCCCTTTCAAGTGGTGACGATGGACTGGTTTGAGGATGATACGGCACACATTCAAACACTCACAAAAGACAAACGAATCGGGTCAGACATTCAAATGGATGGATTCGAATGGATCGAGCCGGATTTGTCGCAAGTTCGATCCATTCTTTCCGCATCACAGCTCCGCCAATATGAAACGCTTTGTCATGAAACAGCGGTCATTGTAGAAAGTGTCTGTAAAGAAATCGTTCCAGGACAGACGGAGCACGAAATCGCTTCAATCGCGGCTCAAAAAGCGATCGCGCAGGGAATGACGATTGAAGTGCTGCTTGTAGCAACTGATGACCGGATTCATCAATACCGTCATCCAATTCCGACAGACAAAGCACTTCAAAAGCATGCGCTTGTTGTCCTATGTGCTGAACGGCACGGACTCGTCGCGAATGTCACAAGGTCTGTTTACTTCGGACAGCTTCCAAAGGAGCTTGAAGAGAACAAAGAGCGCCTTGCACGAATTGACACAGTCATGAATGCCGCCACGCGCCCCGGTAAGACATTGGGAGATGTATTGAAAGCAGGTATTGCTCAGTATGAAAAAGAGGGCTTCCCTGATAGCTGGAAAAAGCTTCATCAAGGGGGAAAAACGGGCTTTGTATCTAGAGAAATCATTGCAGTTCCCTCATCGAAGGAAGAAATTCAGCTGCACCAAGTGTTTACTTGGAATCCTTCATTGCCTGGATTAAAATCAGAGGATACGATGGTCGTAGAGAAAGAGGGGAACCGCTTTTTAACCTATACAGGTAAGTGGACATACATTGACATTGAACATGAAGGGGACATCTATAGACGTCCTGATATTTTGGTAAGAGATGAATAACTGCAAAATGCCGGCGCTGAGCCGGTTTTTTGATGGAAGTCATTAGTGAGATTCCACAAATTCATCATGATTACCAATTCTTACAGCGTATAGTCAGAGGATCGATACTTTCTTTTCTTGTCAACTTGCGTTAAAATAAGTAAGGTTTTTGTTAAATGTGGGGATACCTATTTTGAAATTGTTTACCTAGATAAAATTTCATTAAGTTAAATTGAAATTTGACCAAACTTTTTTATTGTGGTAAACCTAAATTTGACAAAGTTCTTGATTGTTTGTCCTTTGCCTTCAACTCTCAACTTTTCAAAATCCTAGAAATTTATTGTGTGTGCAATAATATAAATTTATGTCGAATTTATGACATTTTGATAGAAATCTGTTGAAAAATAAATGAACTTTTGAAAAAAGGGAAGCTAACTCTAACAGATTTTGATAGCATTACAAAGGGAAGAAAAGTTTTCGAAGGCAGATGGCTTTTCACAATTATTCAGCAATTTATACATTATTTAAGGAAGGATGGTGATCTTCTTGTTCAGAGCCATTAAACCTATGCTTTTATTAGCAATGCTCGTGAGCGTGTTTGTTTTAGGAGGTTGCAGCAATATCGCTGTCTTAGATCCTAAAGGACCAGTCGCAGCACAACAATCAGACTTAATCCTTTTATCTATTGGATTCATGCTCTTTATCGTTGGCGCGGTATTTGTTCTCTTTACCATCATTTTGGTTAAATACCGTGAGCGTAAGGACGTTGGGAACGCCTCTTATAATCCAGAAATTCACGGGAATACGCTTCTAGAAGTTATCTGGACAGTGATCCCAATATTAATCGTTGCTGCTCTTTCGATTCCAACTGTAAAAACAATTTACTCTTTGGAAGAGGCACCTCAAGCAACAAGCCATAAAGATCCACTTGTCGTTTACGCGACAGCTGTTGATTGGAAATGGATCTTTAGTTATCCAGAGGAAAATATTGAGACAGTGAACTACTTAAACATTCCAAAAGATCAGCCGATTTTATTCAAAATCACTTCCGCTGATACAATGGCATCACTATGGATTCCTCAGCTAGGCGGGGAGAAGTATGCGATGGCTGGAATGGAAATGGAACAATATCTTCAAGCTGATGAAGTAGGCACATACCAAGGAAGAAACGCCAACTTCACAGGTGATGGTTTTGCTCAGCAAAAATTCAAAGTCAATGCGATGACGCAGTCTGACTATGATAAATGGGTAAACAAAACGAAGAAAGAAGCACCGAAGTTAACGAAGAAAACGTATGACTATTTGATGCTTCCTGATGCTGCAGATGTGCAGACATTCTCATCAACACATTTATCCTTTGCGAAGCATGGAGAGGATTCTGAATATGCACTCCAAGCACGCAAACGTTTAGGTTATCAAGCAGTTTCTCCGCATTCCAAGACAGATCCTTTCGAGAATGTGAAGAACTATAAAAGAAAACTAGAAAAAGAATAAACTGACTAAGGAAAGGAGGAGGCCGTTATGCATTTAAAATGGGATGAGTTTTTTGTAACTGGAGACCCATTAATTCTTGGTGCGCAAATTTCTATCGCTCTTACCTCCATTGCCATCGTGTTTGTTTTAACCTACTTTAAAAAGTGGAAATGGCTCTGGAAAGAATGGCTGACATCAGTTGATCATAAAAAGCTTGGAATCATGTATATCCTTGCTGCTGTGATTATGTTCTTCCGCGGTGGGGTAGACGGACTGATGATGCGCGCGCAGCTGGCGCTTCCTAATAATACGTTTTTAGATTCAAACCACTATAATGAAATCTTTACAACGCATGGTACGATCATGATTCTATTCATGGCGATGCCATTTTTAATTGGTTTAATCAACGTCGTTGTTCCTCTTCAAATTGGTGCACGTGACGTTGCATTCCCTTATTTGAACAACCTTAGCTTCTGGACATTCATGGTCGGAGCAATGCTGTTCAACATTTCCTTCGTAATTGGAGGATCACCAAGTGCAGGCTGGACGAGTTACATGCCGCTCGCCGGAAATGATTTCTCACCAGGACCTGGACAGAACTACTACTTGCTCGGGCTCCAAATTGCAGGTATTGGTACACTTATGACAGGTATTAACTTCATGGTGACCATCTTAAAAATGCGTACAAAAGGTATGACACTAATGCGTATGCCAATGTTTACATGGACAACATTGATTACGTCTGTCATCATCGTTTTTGCATTCCCTGTACTAACAGTTGCTTTAGCACTTATGACATTTGATCGTTTATTCGGTTCTGCATTCTTTACACTCGAAGCAGGCGGTATGCCGATGCTTTGGGCGAACCTTTTCTGGATTTGGGGACATCCTGAGGTATATATTGTTATCCTGCCGGCTTTCGGTATTTTCTCAGAAATCTTTGCGACGTTCTCAAGAAAGCAGTTGTTTGGTTACAAAGCGATGGTTGTCTCGATTGTGGCAATCTCTGTTCTTAGTTTCCTTGTGTGGGTTCACCACTTCTTTACAATGGGGAACAGTGCAGCGGTTAACTCATTCTTCTCGATCACAACAATGGCGATTTCTGTACCAACAGGTGTGAAAATCTTTAACTGGCTCTTTACGATGTATCGAGGCCGTATCAGCTTTACCTCACCAATGCTTTGGGCACTTGGTTTCATCCCGAACTTCGTAATCGGTGGTGTAACTGGTGTTATGCTTGCGATGGCAGCTGCGGATTACCAGTACCATAACACGTACTTCCTTGTATCCCACTTCCACTATGTATTAATCGCAGGTACTGTATTTGCTTGTTTTGCTGGTCTTGTTTTCTGGTATCCAAAAATGTTTGGTTACAAGTTAAACGAAAGAATCGGCAAATGGTTCTTCTGGGTATTCATGATCGGATTTAACATCTGTTTCTTCCCGCAGTACTTCCTAGGACTGCAAGGAATGCCAAGACGTATTTATACGTATGGACCAGAAGATGGCTGGACTGCACTAAACTTTATTTCAACAATTGGTGCATTTATGATGGGTATCGGATTCATCATCCTTTGCTATAACATTTACTACAGCTGGAGACACTCAAAACGTGAAGTGTCTGGAGACAGCTGGGGAGAAGGACGTACACTTGACTGGGCGACATCTTCTGCAATTCCGCCGCATTATAACTTTGCAGCACTTCCAGAAGTGACAACACCAGATGCATTCCATCATTGGAAGCAAAACAATGTGGACGTTCATCCTGAAAAAGAATTCAAGAAAATTCACATGCCGCATAATTCAGGCAGACCGCTGATCATGTCTGCATTCTTTGGACTTGGTGCATTCGGTCTTGTATTTGAATGGTACTGGATTGGCGTTATTGGCTTAATTGGTGTATTCGCAACGATGATTTTACGTTCATTCGAATATGACAATGGCTACTATATTCCTGTTGAAGAAGTGATTGAAACAGAGAAAAAGAATAAGGAGGCGCAGAAGTAATGGGACATAATGATAGCAGCTATGCAAATGCACCGCTTGAATATCAGTCTGAAACCGGACGTTTAAACATCCTTGGTTTCTGGATATTCCTTGGCGCGGAAATCGTGTTATTCTCAACACTTTTTGCGACCTACTTTGTTCTACATGGCAGAACAGCTGGCGGCGTTTTACCAGCTGAGCTGTTTGATATGAAGCTTGTATTGATCATGACATTCCTGCTATTGGTTAGTTCATTTACATGCGGGATTGCCGTTCATGAAATGCGCCGTGGAAGCACAAAAGGGGTTGTCATTTGGACGATTCTCACACTGCTTCTAGGTGCAGGCTTCGTTGGATTTGAGATTTTTGAGTTCTTCCATTATGTACATGAGGGTGCGAGCATCCATACAAGTGCGTATTGGTCTGCATTCTTTGTACTTTTAGGAACTCACGGATTACACGTATCGATCGGTATCTTCTGGATTACCGGGATCTTGTTCCAAATTAAAAAACGTGGATTAACTCCACAAACAGCAGCGAAGATTTTCATCTCAAGTCTATACTGGCATTTCCTTGATGTTGTATGGATTTTCATCTTCACAGCTGTTTACTTGATCGGATTAGGGGGGCTTTTGTGATATGGCTGGAAAAACACATTCCTCAGCAGAGCACGAACACTTCCCTTGGAAACACGTAGTTGGCTTTATCCTGTCCATTGTGCTGACAATCTTAGCATTCTGGATTGCGATTGGAGCTGAAATTGGCAGTTCCGCAAAACTATGGATTATCTTTGGTTTTGCGTTCATTCAAGCATTCTTGCAGCTGTTCATGTTTATGCACATGACAGAGAGTGAGAACGGAACTGTTCAAGTCGGAAATACTTTGTTTGGTCTGTTCTGTGCGATTATCTTCGTCATCGGATCTGTTTGGATCTTTGCGGCTCACTACAGCCACGGAGAGAACAGTAAAGACGGTTATTCACCGTCTGCGCCAAAGCAGTCTGAGCATTCAGAGAAATAATAAAAAACCACTCATCTCTTGAAGGTGAGTGGTTTTTATCATGATGGTGATAACGCTTCCAATAGTTGGGCGTATCTATCTGCTGCTGAATCTTTTGCGAATGAATGGAAGTCCGTAGATGAGGAACGCTGCAATGTGAGCCAAAATCACGTTAATGGCAAAGAATGCGATCATGAAGGTATGTCCTGCTGGAGATAAACTGCTTGTCATGTAAAGACCGAAGAAAATCCACATAATCATAATGGGTGGAATAGAAGCTAATGCAATTTTTCTGTTTTCCAGCCATAAAAACAGGGGTGTAGCCGTTGCAATACATAGGTACGCAAAGAACATATCCATCGTATCCAACTCCTTTGTAAGTTGATGTTCAAATCAAATGAGAGGTCAGGATGCAATTGTGTCTGTTTTTAGGAGATATTGTGAACATTTTGTTACAGGTATTATACCACAATTGACTTTGAAGTAAACGCAATAATTGGAAAATGGGCCTTATTCCATACAAAATGGTTTTATTCCTCAATCCTCATTGCAACTTATGCTAATCTGATGTTTACTTGTCTTCTTGCCACATAGGTCATTGAATTTTCCCCTTAAAATCTGTAAAATAATCTTTTTAAAGGACTTGAGATCGGTTGAATGAAAAGAGTGTAAAGGAATTTTTTCCTATTGTTAGGATGAAAAGTATTTCATTTTTTGAAAAATGAATGGAACCTTTCGGATGTATCTTCCGTCATATTTAAGGTGAGTTGATTTTGTGAAAATTTCAATCTAATATAAATAAGGGCTTTTATGTTTTGTAATAAGGGTGGTTAGTTCATGAACAAGCAGAATACATCTCCTTACTATCAAGGAGATTTGATTTTTATATTTTTAGCCTTCTTTGCCATCAGTGTCATTGCAATTTATGCTGCGGGTCAATTTGGACAGTATGGATCTAATGCATGGACCAGACAGATTATTTACTACATGGTCGGAGTTATATGTATTGTAGCCATAAATTACTTTGATTTGGAGCAATTAGAGAAGCTGAGTCTCTATATTTTTATAGGCGGCATACTGCTGTTACTTTTTCTGAAGGTTGCGCCTGCACAAATCGGGGGTCATGATTTTGCTCCAATCAAAAATGGGGCGAAAAGCTGGTTTGTGTTACCTGGAATAGGGACATTTCAGCCTTCAGAGTTCATGAAAATTGGTTTGATTATGATGCTCGCATCTGTCATCGGCAAGTCAAGCCCTAGAGGAAAACGGACATTAGAAGATGATATTTTCCTTCTATTAAAAATCGCCGGAGTGGCAGCTGTACCAGTTGGACTGATCTTCTTGCAGGATGCAGGGACGGCGGCGGTCTGTATGTTTATTGTTGTTGTGATGGTGTTTTTATCAGGGGTCAATTGGAAACTGATCTCTCTCATCGGTTCAGTGGTTGTACTATTGGTTGCCGCTGTGTTAGCCGTCATCATTCTCTTCCCTGATTTTGCGAAAACAATCGGCATTCAACAGTACCAAATTAACCGGATTACCGCTTGGCTGCCTGATAGTTCTTCGACAGCCAACCAAGCGCAGACACAGGATGCATCTGGATCTGATAAATATCAAGTGGAGCAGGCCATTATGGCCATTGGTGCAGGGCAGATTTTTGGGAATGGCATTAAAAACTTAAAGGTCTATGTCCCTGAAGCACAAACGGATATGATTTTCTCCATTATAGGAGAAGCCTTTGGCTTTATTGGCTGTGCGTTTGTTGTGATCATGTTCTTCTTCTTGATCTACCGGCTGGTCGTACTGATTGACCGTATACATCCTTATAGCCGATTCGCGTCATTCTTCTGCGTAGGATATACAGCGCTGATTGTGATCCATACGTTCCAGAACATTGGGATGAACATAGGCGTGATGCCAGTAACAGGGATTCCGCTCTTATTTATCAGCTTTGGAGGAAGCTCTGTCTTGTCCGTTCTCATTGGATTCGGGATCGCATATAACGCAAGTGTTCAATTAACGAAATATCAAAGTTATTTATTTAAATAAAACGGGTAAGGGCAGTCTAAGCATAGGCTGTCTTTTTTTATGCGAGTTTTCATTTTTGAAATTCCCTATGTCTTTGCCTTATGATAGAAGAAGTGAAGGAGGTCTTCGAATTGAACAAAACGATAGAAACCATATTAAATCATCGATCCATCCGTTCGTTTACAGACGAGCGTTTGACAGAAGAAGAGGTGCTGACACTAATCAAAAGTGCACAGGCTGCTTCGACATCAAGCTATGTACAGGCGTATAGTATTATTGGTGTGACAGATCAGGAAAAGAAGGCCAAGCTTGCTGAACTGGCTGGGAATCAGCCTTACGTTGAGAAGAATGGGCATTTCTTTGTCTTCTGTGCAGACTTGAAACGCCATGATCATATTGCAAAAAAAGCAGGGAAGAATCATCAGGAGGCGCTAGAGAATACGGAAGCCTTTCTCATTAGCGTCATTGATGCGGCATTGGCTGCACAAAATGTCAGTGTTGCCGCAGAATCAATGGGACTTGGGATCTGCTATATTGGCGGACTGCGTAATCAGCTGAGAGAAGTCTCTGAAGTGCTTGAAACGCCATCTTATGTGCTGCCGTTATTCGGTCTAGCTGTTGGCCATCCAGCCAGCCAGTCGTCACAAAAGGAACGGCTGCCAGTTGAACTAATCTATCATGAAAACTCATATCAGCAAGATGAAGCGCATGTGGATCGTTATTTAAAAGAATACGATGATCGTATTTCGGCATATTATGAAGAACGAACAAACGGCGAGAGAAAAGATACTTGGTCTGAGCAGATGCTGAGAGGCTTTAGTCAGCCAAAGCGTGCCTTCCTTGGAGAATTTGTGAAAGAGAAGGGCTTTAATCGAAAATAAATAAGACATCCCCCTTTCCATTTAAGAGAGGGGGATTTCTGTAAGAGGTGCAGCATGATGAAATTAAGTATACTGGATCAATCTCCTTTGATTGGAGACGCAACACCTGCTGAAGCACTGAAGCAGACGGTTGAACTGGCGAAGCAGGCGGAAAAGTGGGGCTATCACCGTTTTTGGGTATCAGAGCACCATTTTTCAAATCGGCTTGCAGGATCGAGTCCAGAGGTGCTCCTCGGGCATTTATCAGCTGTTACGTCGCACATACGCATTGGCTCAGGCGGCGTCATGCTTCCCCACTACAGTGCCTATAAAGTAGCAGAGAACTTCAGGGTTCTCGAAGCGCTGGCTCCCGGCAGAATCGATCTTGGAATTGGACGTGCTCCTGGTGGTATGCCCATTTCCTCCATTGCCCTTCATCATGGTGAGCGAAAGCGTCTAGGCGACCAATATCCTGAGCAGGTAGAAGAATTGAAGGTCTATTTACATGATCTAGCGGATGAATTTTACCCGCTGCCTCATTTGACTGCTTCTCCGAAGGTAGAGACTGCGCCGGAAGTATGGATGCTTGGTTCCTCAGGAGGGAGTGCAAGGCTTGCGGCGAAAGCAGGTGCAGGCTACACGTTTGCTCTTTTTATTAATGGTGAAGGCGGAGAAGACTCTGTGGAGCAATATATCAACCGATTTGAACCTTCAGTATTCGGTGAAAAGCCGCGTGTCAGTCTGGCAGTTTTTGTTTTATGTGCCGAAACAGAGGAGCAGGCAGAAAAGCTGGCTGTCAGCTTAGATTTATCTTTACTCGCCAATGAACAGGGGCTGAATCTTGACCGTTTTCCTTCATATGAAGAAGCTCAGGGCTATTCCTACAGTCCATATGAACAAAAACGAGTGGCTGCCAATCGTCAAAGGATGGTCGTTGGAACACCAGCATCTGTGAAAAAGCAGCTGACCACACTTGCGAAGGCTTATCGGACAGATGAATTGATCGCAGTGACCATCACACATCACATGCAAGACCGGCTCACATCGTATCGTTTATTAAAGGAAGCCTTTGATGCATAACGTATGTATATTTATCGCCTGCGCAGCCAGTAAAAGGGGAAAAGGAGCATCATGGTGAGGAAGAAGGCGGCTGACACCAGCAGGCTGAGCGGATAGATACAGGAAGCATAAACAGTCAGATCGCATGCTTGATGAAAAGGACGAGGCTGCTTCGTATGTAAAAAGGTTAGAAAATAAACCAAGGTGATCGTTAGAAAAAAAGCAGTAAAAAAAGAAATGACCCATAGCAATATCAACATGAGTTTCTCTTTCCTCCATATATGATCGAAAAGCCTTGATGAGCTTATCCGCTCATACAAGGCTTTTCTTGTGATTCACATTTATTCAGGGTAAATTTCGAAAGGTTCCTTCGTTTGTACGGTATCTGATTTTCCTTTCAAACTTGCATATGCAAGCATTGTATACTCACCAGCTTCAAGCTTCTGTCCTTGATTGATCGTACCATTCCATTTGACGCGGTGCTCTCCTTTATCAACATGTTGATAAACACCAGCTTCACCTAAATACTCTCCATCTGTCGAATAGACAAGGAATGCAAGGTTCTCAGCGCCGCCAGGCAGATAGCTGCTAATGACATAGCTTCCAGCACGGTTGTCAGGCTCTACGGAAACAGAAGTGACACGCGGATAATCTGGCTCTTTCACAATCAATAAAGTAGGGATTTCCGTGACCTTTTTGCCATTTTCGCGAATGGTTATGCTGCCTTGGTACGTCCCTTTTTTGGTTTTTCCATAATTCACCTGTACTGCGGAAGTAAAGGATCCAGTGGAATTCCCTTTGACGGTGATTTTTTTCGTTCCGTTTGTACTAATGCCGCTGCCATTGAATTTGTAATCAATGGTATACGTTTTTGGTGCTTTTGAAAGGTTTTCTACCTTAAATTTCTTCGTTTTGATTTGAACGCCTTTTTCCTTTAAGAAAGTGCCGTATGAATAGCTCGCATCAGAAACGATAGAAGACGCTTGAAGTGATTCGATGATTCGAACGCTGCCTGTTCCTTGTGTGTTATGAGGGAAAGGGCTGCCATTTGCGTCAAACAGTTTTTCTGCTGTATTCATCAGCAGTGCTTTGATTTGTTCAGTAGAGTACGATGGTTTTGCTTGTTTGATGATCGCTGCAACTCCTGCCACATGCGGAGATGCCATACTTGTTCCTTGCTTAGAACCATATCCGTAAGGCTGAGAAGGATCATGTGTTGGGATCGTACTCACAATGCTGACGCCGGGTGCTGATAGATCAGGCTTAATCATCCACGTATCCACAACTGGTCCGCGGGATGAGAAGTCAGCGACTTGCTCACTAAGTTCTTTGACAAATTGAATGGAGAAAGCCGTTGTATCGTTTCCAGCCTCAATGGCTTTGATAAGCGCTGTTCCTTCAGCTTTTGACAGCTTAATTGTAGGAAGTGCGAGACCTGGTACATCGACTGGGATTTCTCCATCTGTATTGTTATACATCACAACGCCGATTGCACCAGCGGCTTTTGCATTGTCGACTTTATCCACAAAAGCAATGGCACCCCGTTCAATCACGGCCACCTTTCCTTTCACATCGATGTTTTCAAATGCCTTTTCGTCACCGATTCCTGCTTGGACGAGTGTGACTTGTTTTTGGTCAAGCGCTTTTAAATCACTCTCTTGATAGTAGCCCATGACTTTTGCAGTAGAATAGTTCGGGAATTTCACATTGTAAAGGCTGTACGGAAGCTGAGTTGCTCCAACAGAAATGGCATCTCTTGACGTGCCGGGAGAACCGACTGTCCAGCTGTTCGGACCGCTGTTTCCATTGGAAGTAACAGCGACAACGCCTTCAGACATGGCCCAATCAAGTGCGATGCTTGTTGCGTAATCAGGGTTATTGACACTGTTTCCGAGAGAGAGGTTCATGACATCTGCTCCGTCAGTAACAGCCCGGTCGATGCCTGCAAGAACGTTCTCAGTTGTTCCAGATCCACCTGGTCCAAGTACACGGTATGCAAGAAGCGTGGCATCCTTTGCGACCCCTTTAATTTGTCCATTTGCCGCAATCGTTCCTGCGACGTGTGTGCCGTGATCTGTGGATTCACCTCTAGGATCTCCTTTAGGTGTCTCTTGCGGAGAATAATCATTATCAACAAAATCATAGCCTTTGTATAAACCGAAGTTTCCTTTTAAATCTGGGTGGGTATAGTCTACTCCAGTATCAATAACAGCAACTTTGACCCCTTTTCCAGAATAGCCAGCATCCCATGCTTTTGGTGCACCGATAAATGGAGCGCTCTTATCCATAAGCGGGGAGACATCTTCGTTTGGAAGCTGGATGCTTTCTTTTTTCACTTCATCGGTTTTATATGTAACATCCGGATAAACGGCTTTTACTCCATCAACTGCGAGCAGCTTCGGGATTTCGTTTGCAGGAAGTTTCATAGAGAAACCAGAGAAGACTTTTTCATATTCTTGACGAACACTCGCTTTATCTACCTCTTTGAGTGCTGCGTTCTTTACTTTTGTTCGAGATTTTTTGAGGGAGGCTTTTGTTTGTGCTTCGCCTTCTTGCTTGGCTTCAACTAAGGATTTTTCCTTTAATTCAACAATTACAGTGGTTTGTTTTTTCGAGTTGACATTGATTTCACCGAAGATTTCTGCTTTTTCTAGTTCCATCTTTTTGTTAGATGGAGCAGCAGCAGCCTGTTGACCGGTAAAGAATGTGGATAAAATAAAAATAGTGGAGAACAATAGAACAGAAGAACGAGATATTACCTTTTTCATTTATTTTCCCCTTTCTAGCTGTGTTTTTAGGGAGATAGCCTTTCTTTTTGTGGATAAATAGGAAAGATTCACTGCCCGTTATTAAGTATTCAATATGTTGAAAACAATTCCTTTACTGAAATGGTCTTATTTTACATAGTTACAAAGAACTATTTTGTTTATAAAGTCGCACTTATGCACAATTATCTGTTGATAACTCTATTATTCAGATACATATATGGAAAATAAAAAATTCTCATACACAAAATCTAGTAAGAGGATGTTGATATGTGGATAAACCCTGTTGATAAGGTGTGCTTATCTTTGGGATATTGTGTGCATAAAATTTTCAATGAAACATCCAGGCACATGATGATCTTCTGCACTTTTCAACAAAACTTCTGAAAACTAGTTGGTTTTTTCACCCAGATTGTGACAAACCTCTCTTTTTTCTCGGGATATGATAGGAGCAGTTGTTTTGCTAGAGCTGCTAGATTCTAAGAAAAGCGGAGGGATGTTCAGTGAAGAAATTAAAAAACTGGTTGAGCGTATGGTTTGGTTTTATGATGAATGTGCTTGTGAACCCTGGTGTAATGATGAAACAGCAAGGGTTTCAGGCGGCCGCGGCGGATGCCGGATTCTTTCAAGTAGTGAAAGAGAGAGAGCTGGAGAAGCTGGCAGAAGAACATAAGAAGAAACGCAGGGCAGAGAAGCGGTTTACTCAAAGTCTGCTGATGCTTGAAGAGAAGACGATGCGAGAGGCGCGTGCTGGTCCGCTCTTACCTTTACAGAAAAAGTGAAACAGGGTAAAATCCCACATAAGAAATGTTATCTGCTGGGAGAGGATACCCCTTGAAGATATATAAAATATTGAATAACAACGCAGTGGTTGTGAAGGAGGGTGATCAGGAGAAAATTGTGATGGGACCCGGAATTGCTTTTCAGAAGGGGAAAAATGACGTCATTCCTCTTCAAAAAATAGAGAAAATCTTTGTTGTGCGTGAAGAAAATGAGAAATTCAAACAAATTCTTGCCACATTGCCAGAGGCGCATATTGAGGTGGCAGAGCATATCATCAGTTATGCTGAGGGGAAACTCATGATGCCGCTCAGTGATCACATCCACATATCACTGACTGATCATTTGTCCTTCGCCATTGAACGCCTTCAAAAAGGCATTGTGTTATATAATAAATTGCTTGGTGAGATCAAAGTCTTATATAAGCAGGAATATGAGATTGGAAAGTATGCCATTCGTTATGTAAAGGAGCGGCTTGGGGTTGAACTGCCGGACGATGAGGCAGGATATGTGGCACTTCATATTCATACGGCCAAAATGAATACGGAGTCCATGAAAAAGACCGTGAAATATACAACGATGATCAAAGAAATGATCGAGCATATTGAAAGCTATTTTCAGCATTCAATTGATGAGGATAGTATTTCTTATCAGCGGCTTGTGACACATTTGAGGTATGCATTAGGCAGGTTGGAATCGAATGAGGCATTTCAAATCATGGACGATGACATGCTGATTTTTATCCAAACAAAGTATGATACGGCTTACCAGTGTGCACTTGGACTCGCTGATTTGTTAAAAGATGAATATGGACTTCATCTCCCTGAATCGGAGATCGGCTACATCACGCTGCATGTCCAGCGTCTGCAGGAAGCCGAATTGGTTTAATTGTGATGCCTGCATGCAGGCTTTTTTTTATGCACACTACTCTTATTAGTGTATATGGGTCATTGGATTTGAAAAAAGAGGTTGACGCATGTCACAGTCTTATACTATGATGAAAGCGTCATCAAAAATTTGATATCGCGGGATTGTGACTGTCAGGCAGGCAAGACCTAAAATTTGCGTAACGAGGGGACGTGTATGTCCTTTACTCGTTGGTGAATTTTAGGTCTTTTTTGCTTTAAAAAAGGGGGAGATAACTTGGATTATCAAAAAACAGCCAAAGAATTAACAAAACTGTTAGGCGGCAAAGAAAATGTCATTAGTGCTACGCATTGTGCAACAAGACTCAGATTGGTGGTGAAAAGTGAGGATTTGATTGACAAAGAGGCCATTGAAGAACTTGAAGGTGTGAAAGGTGCTTTCTCAAGTTCAGGTCAATTTCAGGTCATTTTTGGAACGGGATCTGTCAACAAAGTGTATGAACCATTTGCTCGTGAGACTGGTCTTGAGACAGGCGACGAGAAACAAAAGCCTGTCAGCCATGATGAAGCAGTGAAACAAAAAATGAATCCACTTGCGCGTTTTGCAAAGACGTTATCGAATATTTTTGTACCGATTATTCCAGCAATTGTTGCGAGCGGTTTATTAATGGGTCTATTAGGCATGATGAAAGCTTTCAAATGGGCTGATCCAAGCTCTGCGGTCTTCCAAATGCTTGATATGTTCTCAAGTGCAGCCTTTATCATTTTACCGATTTTAATTGGGGTCAGTGCAGCGAAAGAGTTTGGCGGAAATCCGTATTTAGGGGCTGTCATTGGGGGAATTATGATTCACCCGAATCTGCTTAACCCGTGGGGATTGACGGAAGCAAAACCTGAATATATGCATTTATTCAATGTTGATATTGCGCTTCTTGGTTACCAAGGGACGGTCATTCCAGTGTTATTGACCGTATATATCATGTGCCTTGTTGAGAAAAATTTAAGAAAGGTCGTTCCAAACAGTATTGATTTACTTGTGACCCCATTTGTCACCGTCATTGTAACTGGATTTGTGACATTTATTGCAGTTGGTCCGCTTGGAAGAATGCTTGGTACAGGAATTTCCAATGCACTGACATTTATTTATGACCATGCAGGGTTCTTAGCAGGACTCATTTTCGGCGGTGCTTACTCTTTAATTGTGCTCACAGGGGTTCATCATAGTTTCCATGCGATTGAGGCAGGATTGCTGAATGATATTGGGCGCAACTATTTGCTGCCAATCTGGGCAATGTCCAATGTCGCGCAAGGCGGAGCAGGATTGGCTGTCTTTTTCTTAGCCAAGCGTGCAAAAACAAAAGAAATTGCCCTTCCTGCTGCCTTCTCTGCTTTTTTAGGAATTACTGAGCCTGTCATATTCGGTGTAAATCTCCGCTATCGTAAACCATTTATTGCGGCGATGATCGGAGGCGCATTGGGCGGGGCATTTGTCGTTTTCACGAAGGTAGCCGCCAATGCTTATGGTTTAACAGGCATTCCGATGATTGCGATTGCAGCACCATTTGGTGTTCAGAATGTGGTCAATTATGTGATTGGTATGTTAATCGCTGTTGCTGTTTCATTTATTCTCACCATCATTTTTAAAGTAAAAGAAGTCGAAAAATAATCAAGGAGTGGTCACAGTGATGACAACAACTGACGCAGCACTTCGTCAAAAGATAGCAGACCGTATTCGAAACTATGAGCATTTGGTCAAAAAGGATGTGTACCGGCAGCATTTTCATTTGATGCCGCCAGTCGGTCTTTTAAATGACCCGAATGGACTGATTCAGTGGAAAGGAATATACCATGTCTTTTATCAGTGGCAGCCATTCAAAACAGGGCATGGTGCAAAATTCTGGGGTCATTATACATCGACAGATCTAGTCAATTGGCAGCACGAAGAAGCCGCTCTTGCCCCAATCGATTGGTTTGATCAAAACGGCTGTTATTCTGGCAGTGCATTTATAAACGATGGCCAGATGCATGTGATGTACACTGGAAACGTTCGGGATGAACAAGGGAACCGTGAGACGTATCAATGTTTAGCTGTTTCAGAGGACGGTATTCATTTTCAGAAAAAAGGTGTCGTGGCGACGCTGCCGGAAGGGTTCACTGCTCATTTTCGAGATCCAAAGGTTTGGAAGCGAAATGGCCAGTGGTACATGGTCCTTGGTGCACAAAGCTTAGACCTGAAAGGACACCTTGTCTTATTTACCTCTGATACATTAGAAAATTGGACGTTTCAAGGCACGATTGCAGGCAGCGGAAAGAATGGTTTAGACAATTTCGGCTATATGTGGGAATGTCCAGACCTGTTTGAATTAGACGGCCGGGATGTATTGATTGTGTCACCGCAAGGGCTCAAGCCGGATGGCTTAAAATATCACAACACACATCAATCGGGCTATTTTGTTGGAACATTGGATGATCACTCCTATCAATATACACACGGAGCGTTTGAGGAGCTGGACCGCGGTTTTGACTTCTATGCGCAGCAAACCTTTCTAGACGAATCAGGCAGACGTCTTTTAATCGGGTGGATGGGGGTGCCTGATCAAGGAGAAGAGCATCATCCGACGATTTCTTATCAATGGATACACTGCCTCACGATCCCGAGAGAGCTCCGTTTAGATGATGACGGACATCTCATTCAAAAACCAGTAAGTGAACTTCAATCCATGCGGACCAATGAACAAGAGCATGTTTTTCACATTAAACGTTCTGTTCATTCCATCCCTGTAGATGATATTACGAGCGCAGAGGTATTCATTGATCAAATTGACACACAAAAAGGGTTTGAATGCTGTATCCGTGCAGCTGCACGCATTATCTATGATAAAGAGGAAGGAAAGCTGACATTAGAGCGGGATCGATTTGAAGATCGATCAAAGGAAGTGCGTGAAGCAGCAATAGGGGAATTACACGATCTTCATATCTTTATTGATTCATCGTCGATTGAGATTTTTGTAAACGGAGGCCGTGAAGTTTTTACTGCACGTTACTTTCCTTCCCCGGGAAATAAATCGATCTCCATCAGTGGAAGAAATGAAACAAAGCTGACATTGAAGACATGGCATTTACAAAGAGAAGCAGGTAGTTGATCTCTTCAACAATTAGAGAAAACGTCTACGTACCCTCCAAGTGATGATCAGACGGTGCCGATGTAGAATACATTTCTCTCTCAGATAATCGAGGTGCGGGAAATTGGGTACCCCAACACCGCATCCTCGTTTTCCTTTAGCCCCATCACTTCGCCCTGTTAAATTTTTAAGTGAAATTTCCCCACCCGTTCCTGCTAAAGCACCTTGTCCAAATTTAACTTCAATCATAACAGCCCGTTTAAATAGTTCGACCAATCAGTTTTTCAAAACTTCTTCAGATAAACCCGCCTTCCCCTATTTTTATTTTCATTGTTTTTTTGCTTTTGGACCAATGGTAATCACACCGTCTACATCTCCCTCGCCATCAATTCATTATATTTCCTCGATAACTTTCAGTTAAAACGATTTTTCCCATGTGCTTCACTTACTTTATCTGCTGTTCTTTATAAAAAATGTTTACTTTATTAATTATGAGTGATAACATACATTTAAATTATTGGTAATAAACATTACTTTTATATAAAATATAGTAATTTTTATTACATGCGATAAATAATGATGAGGGGCGCAATGTCTCTAAAATGAAAGTTGTCGAAGATAGGGATTGCATCATTAATTTCATTTTTGAAAGCGCTATCTTATTGGTTGTGTATGGCAGTCAGTGGTTTAGCACCAGTGGCTGGACGTTATCAAGGCTTGTAAAGAAGTTGCTATTGCAAACAATTAAATGAATTAATCTATTAAATCAATATTAAGTTAAGGGGTGTATTTGGATGGGAGTATGGAATTTTAAAGGCGGTTCTATTTGGTCAGAAAAGGGGTTCATTCCAAATCAGTCTACAAGCATAACAGTTACTCATGAGGATGATAGGGATATTCATTTATCTGAATCTAGCGTAATTGTACCAGGACTAGTCGATTTTCATTGTCATGTATGGGCACCTGGAGCAGAGATTGGTGTGACAGATAAACAATATCTTTCCTCAGGAGTAACTACAGTTGGGGACGCAGGTACTTTTGGCTATGACGGATGGGAGGAAGCAAATCGTTATTGGGAAAACAGCCCGTTAACAGTACGTTCTTGGTTATCAGCTTTACCGGAAGGGCTGACCAATCACCCGAGCCCTAACCCAACCAAGCCAGAAAGTATTTCGTTGGATCGAATTGTTGAAGTTGCATCTTTAGCTGAAGATTGTTTATTAGGAATTAAGATTCGCTTAGGCCAGGTGGACAAAACGACTGACCGGTCTTTATTACGCTTAGCAAGAGAAGCAGCCGATCGAACTGATTTACGAATGATGGTGCATTTAACTGGAACTCAACTAGATATTGAAGAGGTAACACAATATTTTAATAAAGGAGACATTCTCACTCATCCATTTCAAGGAAGGGATGGAAACGTGTTAAATACCGCCGGAAAGGTAAAAAAAGAATTTCTAGCTGCAGTGGAAAGAGGAATAGTATTAGATATCGGTCACGGTAGAAAACACTTTAATTGGAATGTTTTTTATAAATGCTTAGCTGAGGGAATTAAACCAGATACGATCAGTACAGATTTAACAAGCGCGTCATGGAGAAAATACCCTGTTTATAACATGAGCTACATCATTTCTAAAATGATTGTAGGTGGTCTGTCTCTAGATGAAGCGTTTAGAGCAGTTCTGGTAACAGCTCCTAAATTGTTAGGAATTGACGATTTTACTTTTACTCCAAATCACCTTGTGGTTCTAGATTCTACTTCTACTGAGACTGCTTTTCCCGATGTAGATGGAGAAACGGTGTTAGGTAACATTAATTATCAACCGAAACATGTAATTTTTAACGGTAAACCAGTCATTGAGAGTAATTTCAGTTGAAAATAAACGTTTTTGACACGATGAAAGAAAGTTTTCATTTTGTTCGCTGTCTTGAGGAAACAAAAGGAGAGTAAAAGGAGCTACTCTTACACATCTTACAGAACCGTAAGAGTAGCTCTTTATTTTCTAAACAAATGTAAGCGTTATCAAAATTTCTTTTTATTATTTTAAAAGGAGGAATTCGAATGGAAAATTCTCAATTGAAATTTGAAAAGAAGACGATTCGAAAGGTGACACGAAGAATTATCCCGTTACTTTTTTTACTCTATATTATTTCTTATCTAGACAGGGCAAATGTGGGATATGCTGCATTGGAAATGAATGAAGCATTAGGACTAACAAGTAAAATGTTTGGTCTTGTGACAGGTATTTTTTTTATTGGTTATTTTCTCTTTGAAGTACCAAGTAATATTTTAATGCAAAAATTTGGGGCAAGGGTTTGGATTACTAGGATTCTCTTTACTTGGGGAATTATTTCTATGGCAACTGGGTTTGCTCAGAATGCTACCCAGCTCTATATCATTAGATTCCTTCTTGGAATAGCAGAAGCAGGCCTATTTCCTGGCATTATACTATACCTTACTTATTGGTTCCGAGCTAAAGAAAGAGCAAGTACAATTGCGATGTTTATGACAGCAATCGCAGTTTCTTATATTATTGGAGCTCCCGTTTCTACTTTAATTATTGATCATATTCATTGGATGAATGTGCCTGGATGGCGTTGGATGTTTATTATCGAAGGCGCCCCTGCTGTTATTTTAGGGTTTGTTACATATTTCTACTTAACAGACAGGCCTGAACAAGCAAAGTGGTTAACAGCAGAAGAAAAAAATTGGTTGATGTCAGAATTAAGAAAGGACGAGGAGCTAAGAGAAAAGAAAGGCCAACAAACCTCTAGTCATAAGACGGCCTTGACTGATCCTAAATTGTGGTACCTCTCCTTAATTTACTTTGTATATACTGCAGGTACACTGGGCGTCGGTTATTGGATGCCCCAAATTATTAAAGGATTATCTAGCTATTTATCAAACACCCAGATCGGCTTCATTGCTACAATCCCTTACATTATTGCCTCAATCGTCATGAATTACTGGTCAAGACGCTCAGATCGCACTGGAGAAAGACGTATACACACAGCTTTACCGTTACTCGTAGCTGGTTTAACGTTACTCAGTGTAGGAATGGTGTCCAATCCATTTATTGCAATGTTTTTCATCACCATTTCATTGGCAGCCATGTATTGTTTTAAAGGTCCTTTTTGGTCATTACCCACTATGATATTGAGTCCAGCCACAGTAGCTGTTGGAATTGCAGTCATTAATTCAATTGGAAATCTAGGAGGTTTTGTTGGACCTTATGCAGTTGGATGGCTAAAAGATTATACAGGAAAAATGCAAGCCGGTTTGATTTTCTTAAGTATTATTTTAATAATCGCTTTCATATTAGTATTAGCTATGAAATTTGAGCAAAAAAGAACTATCTTAAAGAGTCAGAAGGAAATAGGGGAAATCCGACTTGAAAAATAAAGAAGCATGGGTTTCTCTACAAGCTGAGCAGATCAATGATCTGCTTTTTTCTAGTGAGATCAGCCTGTATCTTAAAGCCTATAGCGTGTATATACAAGGTTGGCCTAAAGCGGTTTGATGACGTTTTACGCATATGATAACAGGTGGAAATATGGTATCATTTTAAAATATATACAGCTGAGGCTGACGTTTATCCAAATGCGGTAGGACAAAAAAGGGGTTGTTTACTTGAATTCAAAACAGCAGCCGACGACTAGAAAACGCTTGGAGACAATGGCAGATCATGTTGAAGATAAACGTGAAGAATATAAAGAATTGCTCATTCAAGTTCAATCTATTCTCGGTGAACCTTCTTTAGAGCAGGAAGAAGTGAAAGAGAAGCTGTCAGATACGTATAAACAAATGAAAGAATATGCTTTATTTGTTGAATCCATTGAAGTCTTTATCCGAAAAATGGCGAAAGAGTCCGATCAGCAAAAATAGGCATGAATGTATGAATAAAAGAGTGTACCTGGGTGTGGGTACGCTTTTTTGTTTTAATAAATTATTCAGAAATTAAAATGAAAGCGTTGACATTTCTTTGGTCATGATACAAAATAAATAAAAATTCATCTGAGCATGTACAGGAGGAACGATATGAACCATGCAACCAAGAAATGCCTGATCACCTTTATCATTGTCTTATTTTCTATGAGTTTTCTCAATCCTTCCGTTTCATCTGCCCGAACTCAACACACGTCATTTTTTGTACCTACTGCCTCCGTACCATCTGGTCAGTATTATCGCTCACAAGAGGTGGTTCTCCATTCTCCGGTGCCAAAAGCTTCTCTTTATTACACGACAGATGGCAGCCAGCCGACAACTCAAAGTCAGCGATATAAAAAACCTATTCATATTGATGCCAATACGACTTTAAAAGTAAGCGCTTACAAAAATAGGTATCGACTTGCTACATCTACGTACAATTATCGTTTTGTCACACGAGAGGATATCGCATCATCTTTTTTATCTTTTGAATATCAAGGAATGCCTTATCGGTTGTACATTCCGAAAAATCATAAGAGGGGTAAAGCCTATCCTTTAGTCCTCTTCTTACATGGAGGCGGGGAGAGAGGGACCGATAATCAAAAGCAGTTACTTGCGAACGATGGTGCAGTTTTATGGGCTTCTCCTGAAGTTCAAAAGAAACATCCTGCATACGTACTAGCACCTCAAGCGCGAAATGCTGTGGATGGGGGCTTTGCTTTAACAAGAAATTCGCAAAATGAAATCGACCTGACAAACGTGTTTCAGTTTTCACCAGATTTACATAAAGCTTATGAAGTGCTTCAGCATGTTTTAACTTCATATAAAATTGATAGGAAAAGGATTTATGCGACTGGTTTATCTCAAGGTGGCTTTGGCTCTTATCAGTTGAACATCACATATCCTCGTTTGTTTGCAGCGATGATTCCTATTGCTGGGGGTGCAGATCCGAGCAAGGCGGGAATTTTAGCGAGCAAGCCAATATGGGCATTTCATGCAGAGGATGATTCCATTATCCCTATCAGCTATGCGAGAAATACAATTCAAGCGATTCAAAAAGCTGGCGGCCAGCCACTTTATACCGAGTATGCAAGCAAGTATGGGTATGATCATGCATCATGGACGCCTGCTTATGAGACCCCAGGCTTAACGGATTGGTTATTTGCACAGAGACTCAGCTTACGATAAACAAAAAAACCGATTCACCCAAACGGCGAATCGGTTTTTTTCTGTTTTATTTGTCAAAACGATGAGCAGAATGCTTTGTTGGTCCGATGTATTTGTTTAGCTGGAAAGAGCCTTTGATGGCAGCTGTGATGAATTCTTTTGCTGCATAAATGGCTTCTTTCACGTCTGATCCATTCGCTAGTTCAGCTGTGACTGCTGCTGAGAATGTGCAGCCTGCGCCGTGTGTGTATTCTGTGTCAATTTTATCTGTTTCAAGGCGTTCGAAGGTTTGTCCATCATAAAGCAAATCGATGGCTTTGTCTTCGCTTAGCTTACCGCCTCCAGTGATGACCACATACTTTGCACCAAGTTCGTGAATGCGTTTTGCTGCTTCTTCCATTTGTTCGATCGTTTTAATCTCGCCGATCCCGCTTAATTGACCTGCTTCGAAAAGGTTAGGTGTGATGACAGTTGCCAGTGGCGTGAGCTTTTCACGCAGTGCTTCCGCGTGCTCTGGGTAAAGGACTTCGTTCGCACCCTTACAAACCATAACAGGATCAATGACGACATTTTTTAAGTCGTATGTTTTAATGGTGTCAGCTGCAAGCTCGATCACGTCGACGGTAGGAAGCATACCCGTTTTCAGTGCATCTACACCAATGCCTTCTACAATGGTAGAGAGCTGCGCGCGAATTGTCGCCGTATCAATTGGAAACACCTGATGATCCCAATGATTATGTGGGTCCATTGCAACGACAACGGTTAAAGCTGTCATCCCGTAGACGTTTTTTTCTTGAAACGTTTTTAAATCTGCTTGGATACCTGCACCGCCGCTTGAATCCGAACCTGCGATGGTGAGTGCTTTATTCATAGACATAGTTGCTGAACCTCCAATGTGATGTGTAACAGTTATTGTTCTATCCCTTATTATAATCAGCTTTTCCATTTATCACAATGAAACGGCATAAAAAAGCGTTCCTCTCTTCGGAACGCCTCTTTTTCTTACCTTTTACAAATCACCAATTTCCCTTTTTTCAGTTCGTCTAAAAGTGTTAAGGCTAACTCTTGATCGGCGCCAGCTGACATCATTTTGGCCATCAGTTCATCATCCCGGGTGCGGATGACATTGGCGACTTGATCCAAAATCCCTTGATCGACCGCAGTCATGCTTTTGGCGTCTGTATACTCCGTTACGGTATCAGAGCGTTCTGGGTCGTACGCAAAAACAAAAACAGCGTCCTTAGACGAACCCGATGAATGAATGTGGTCGATGGTCTGTTTCGCTTCTTTACTATTTTCAACCGTGATATATTCCATCATCATCACTCCTTTTCATCAAAAATTCCCATTTTCCCATCAAATCAAACCGCCTTTTATATCATGAGAAGAAAGCCAATTTATGTTTTAATGGAAAAAGACGAATCTATTAAAGGAGTAAGCTGCATATGAAGATTTCCTTATTAATTGTGACACATAACCGGCTCAGCGCATTGTGTGAGCTGCTTGAATCCATTACAAGACAAACCGTACAGCCTTTTGAAATTGTCGTTGTCAATGATGCAGGAGAGCGAGTCGACATCATTCAGGAACTTTACTCTGAGCTTCCGATCCGCTTGATTCATTTAGATGAGAATGTCCAGCATGTGAATGCCAGAAATGTGGGAGTGCTAGAGCTGACAGGTGACGTCATCATGCTGAGTGACGACGATGATTACTTCACACCTTGTCATATCGAACGCATGAGCAAGGCGCTGGAGAATGCCGATTTTGTCTTTTCTGATGCAGAAATTGTATCATTTGAAGAAAAAGGCGCGACCCGTTTCCCACTGTCGAGACGTTTGTTTGCTTATACAGCGGATATTGAGGATATGCGTGTCTTTTCTACATATGTTCCTTCCGGCAGTATGTACAAACGCTGTATACACGATGAGATTGGCTATTTTGATCCAGCGATGCATCATTATTGGGACTGGGACTTCTTTTTACGTGTGTCACAGCATGCCCGAGTCAAACGAGTGCCAGCGGCTAGCGTGATCTATGCGTTTTTTGACGGCGGTGGAAATCAGTCTAGTGATCTGGGCGAAACAAGGAAGAACTACTTAGATGATTTAAGTGCAAAGCATGAACTGGGCGACCTGCCGACAGCGAACTTTGCTATATTATTAGAAGAACCAGCGATGAAAAAGCGAGAATCAGAGAGTGAGATTGTGTGGGATGGAAAACCGATGATCTCCAGACTAGCGCAGCAAGTAGAAGGAGGAAAACCACAATGAAGCCATTTTTAAATGATAGCTGGTGGGCTGTGATGAAAAGTGAATTTGAACAGCCATATTATCAGGAATTACGTGAATGGATGAAGGAAGAATATCGCACGCAGACCGTTTTTCCAAAACCAGATGACGTGTATCGTGCTCTTCATTTAACGTCATATGAAAAGGTCAAAGTGGTGATTTTAGGACAAGACCCTTATCATGGCCCAGGACAGGCACATGGATTAAGCTTTTCTGTTCAGCCGGGCGTCAAACACCCGCCATCTTTAAGAAATATTTTTCAGGAGCTACAGGATGATCTTGGCTGTCCTGTTCCAAATCACGGCTCACTTGTCAGCTGGGCAGAGCAGGGTGTGCTGCTCTTAAATACTGTGCTGACCGTGAGAAGGGGCGAGGCGAATTCTCATAAAGGCAAGGGCTGGGAACGAGTGACTGACCGCGTGATTGATGTGCTGAATAAGCGTGAGCAGCCGGTCGTTTTTGTGTTATGGGGAAGACATGCTCAAAACAAGAAAGAACGCATTGATCAAAACAAGCATTACATCATTGAGTCACCTCATCCAAGTCCTTTTTCTGCAAGAAACGGCTTTTTTGGCAGCCGGCCGTTTTCAAAGGTAAACGCGTATTTAAAGCAAATGGGGATTGAAGAAATCAATTGGTGTATCAAGGATATTGAATGAAAATAGGACGAGGGGAGAGCCCCTTCGTCCTGTTTATTTTAAAAATTTGCGAACCAAGTCGAGTCCGTTTTTCGCATTTGGATAACGGAAGGAAAAATCGAAGCGATTGGTTTGGCGCAGGACGCTTTTTTCATGCGTAAAAGTAAAGAAGCTTTCCTTCCCGTGATATCGTCCCATGCCGCTTTCGCCGACGCCTCCGAATGGCAGGTAAGGGGTAGCGACATGCATAAGCGTGTCATTGATACATCCTCCGCCAAATGAGAGGTTGTCTAGAATATAGGATTCTGTTTCTTTACTTGTCGTAAATAAGTAAAGTGCAAGCGGCTTCGGTCTTGCTTTGATCATATGAACTGCCTCATGCAGAGAATCAAAGGTCATGACAGGCAGAATCGGTCCGAAAATTTCCTCCTGCATGACGGGATCTTCCCATGTGATGTTGTCTAAAATGGTCGGAGCGATTTTGAGCTCCTGTTCATTGCGCTGTCCACCTGTGACGATCGTTCCATTTGAGAGAAATTGTGTAAGCCTGTCAAAATGACGCTGACTGACATTTTTTCCAAAGTGCGGATGCGTTTCGGGATGTTCACCATAAAAATCACGGATACAGGCAGTCATTTCTCGCAAAAGTTCCTCTTTGATGGATTCATGAACGAGCAAATAGTCAGGTGCAATGCAGGTTTGCCCTGCATTGGTGAATTTTCCAAAGGTGATCCGCTTCGCTGCCAGCTTGATGTCGGTATCAGGCATGACGATGCTGGGACTTTTTCCGCCAAGCTCAAGTGTGACAGGGGTCAAATGCTTTGCGGCGGCTTCCATGACGACTTTGCCAACTGCCACACTTCCAGTAAAGAAGATATAATCAAAGGGCAGTTTCAGCAGCTCTGTACTGACATCAACACCGCCCTCTACGACAGCCGCATGGTCTTCTTGAAATACATGTTTCATGATAGTGCTGATCACTTGTGAGACTGCCGGCGTCAGCTCAGACGGTTTTAAAATCACAGCATTTCCCGCAGATATCGCACCGACTAATGGAGAAAGGGCCAATTGGAAAGGATAGTTCCAAGGAGCAATGATGAGCACACTTCCATAAGGTTCCTTGATGATCATGCTTTTTGATCCGATATGAGTCAGGGGTGTTTTCACGCGTGTTGGCTTCGCCCATTTGTGAAGGTGCTTGATGGTATGATTGATTTCTCCATACACCATCCCGACCTCTGTTGTATAGGCTTCCTGTTCGGATTTATGTAAATCATGGGCTAATGCCTGTAAAATATCCTTTTCGTGCTGTTTGATTGCTGCTTTTAAGTCTTGAAGAATGCGGATGCGTTCTTGAACCGCTGGCTTCTGAAAGACTTTTTGTTTCTGAAATAGAGCCGTGAGCTTTTCCATTATTCAATCCTTTCATAGACGATGTTGTTTCTTTTATTATGTGTGAATGAAGATGACGGGTCAAATAAGAGAGTCGTGAGCGCACTGCTTTGAAAAAATGAACCCATTTGGTTTGTTCATTTGGTAAAATAATGTTGAAAAGAGATTTTTTTAGATTGGAGGGTCTACCCTTGAATATTCATATATCAAGCCTGCTTCAAAAAATGGAGGAAGCGGTTCAAAAAGCAAAACAAAGTGGAAATGATGAAGAGGTGAAACGTCAAGTGGCGGCCATTTCTTCACTATGTGATGTCATTCTCGACGCACCATCACAGGTGCAAATGCCGCAGTCGCCGGTCATCTCACCACCTCCATCGATACATACACCATCAGCACCATCTGTGTCTACAGATCAAGCCATGCTGGAGAAACTCATGGGCACAAGTGGTGCGAAGAAATTTCAGCAAAATGATGAGGGGCAAAAAGAGAAGGACGGGAACGGCGACTCTATTTTTGATTTTTAATGGTCTTGTCACGACAAAGGGAAGGTGATCGGTTTGAAACTATTTTTGGGCGCCATTCAGTGGATGGCATTTTTTATCGCAGCTTCTATTGCCGTACCAATTGCGATTGCACAAGCATTTGAATTGAACCAAGTGCAATCGGCGGAGCTGATTCAAAGTACTTTCTTTTCACTTGGTCTTGTGGCGATGGTGCAGTGTTTATGCGGCCATATGCTGCCGATCAATGAAAGTCCAGCAGGGCTTTGGTGGGGTGTGTATACCCTTTATGCCGGCATGACAGGAACAATCTTTGCGACGTATCCTGAAACCCTGCAAGCATTACAAGGGGCTTTAATTTTTAGTGCTGTTTTCTTTTTTATTTTTAGTTTATTTAAAATCATCAATTGGCTCGCGTCTTTATTTACGCCAGTCGTTACAGGCATTTATCTGCTGCTGCTTGTTGTGCAGTTAAGTCAGCCAATCATGAAAGGGCTGATGGGCATCGGCTATCGGGGAAATCAGGTGGACGGGCTTGTCTTTTGCTTATCGATCTTGATTATTATCCTCACTTTCATGATCAGCCGCTCAAAATGGCATTACTTGAGGCAGTTTTCTGTGTTATTCGCACTTGCAGGCGGATGGCTGTTATTCGCTCTACTCGGATTGGCGAAGCCGGTTCGAATTCCAGAACAAATCATCGAGTTTCCGAAGCTGTTTCCATTCGGCATGCCGGTCTTTGACAGTGGATTGCTTGTCACGTCCTTTTTTATAACGATTTTACTCATTGTGAACATGCTGGCAAGTATTCGAATTGTGGAAAGCTCAGTGAAGGCATTTGGTGAACTGCGTGAGCGGAAGAGAGCACGCCCTGCTGGTTTTGTCGCAGCATTTGGTCATTTACTAAGCGGGCTCATCGGTGCGATTGCGCCTGTACCTATTTCCGGGGCAGCAGGATTTATCCAGACAACGAAAATTCCATCGAGAAAGCCATTTTTCATAGGAAGTCTGCTCATTGTACTCATTAGTTTATTCCCGCTGCTCATGAGCTTTTTCTCTGCATTGCCATCACCTGTGGGGCTTGCTGTAAACTTTGTGGTCTTCTCTTCTATGATTGGGATCGCGATGGCGGAGTTTGATCAGTATGAGAAAGAAGAAGTCCCGCGGATTCGCTTTGTCCTTGGGATTGCCGTTTTAGCAGGCGTAGGGGCGATGTTTGTGCCTCAGGGGGCCTTGAAAGGCATGCATCCCGTGCTCATTTCATTATTAAGCAACGGTCTTGTTCTAGGCACGCTCATTGCGATCGTGGTCGACCAAGTCTTGTTACGAAAGAAAAAGAAATCCGACAATCTCGTGTCAACGTAATGGGAAAGTTGAATGTCGCCCTTCACCCGCGCTATGATAAACATAATTGACGAGATAAGGAGAATGACGAATGAAACTATTTTTCATTTTAGGTGCGATTAACGCCATGCTTGCTGTTGGACTTGGAGCCTTCGGTGCGCACGGTCTGGAAGGGAAAATCCCTGAAAAGTATATAGAGATTTGGAACAAAGGGGTTCAATATCAGATGTTCCATGCGATAGGACTATTTATTGTCGCTTTTCTTGCAGATAAGCTATCAGGTGTCTCCTTGGTTCCTGCCGCTGGCTGGGTGATGCTTGCAGGCATCCTTTTCTTCTCAGGAAGCCTTTATGTTTTGGCATTGACTCAGGTAAAGGTTCTAGGTGCCATTACCCCCATTGGCGGATTGGCGTTTATTGCCTCTTGGATCATGCTGGTCATTGCAGCAGCAAAAAATTTATAAGCTAAAAAACCGATGCTCTCATAGGGGCATCGGTTTTTTTCTTAACTCCAGTAAGGGGTATAGTTGGGTGGTGCTTGATAATAAGGGACATAGTGAGATGGGGGGACAGGATGCGTTTGAGACTCTTCCTCCCGGTGGCAAAATGGTCCGATAAACACGCTTGGTTTTACGGGCTTTATCGCCTGCTTCCACTGTGTTTCGTTCATGCAATAAGTATGGGCCATGATGTGAGAAGGGGTGAGGGTAAGAAGGTCTGAGCCTAGGATCACTTCAGGTGTAGATGCGTTAAAAATGGCTAACAAATGAGTTCTGTCTTGGAGAGCGACTTCATAATGCCACCAGCCTTGAGGCACGTTTGCCACCTGTCCAGGTGTGATGGTGTAGGTGTGCAGTTTTTTTGTAAATGGATTCAGTATCGATACGGCAGCAGAACCGGCTATACAATAAACAAGCTCTGCGGCATTTTGATGATAATGAGGCTCTACGACTTTGCTTTTACTCAAATATATATCCAGCAGGGACACTCGATCCAACGAGTTTAATTGTTTTTTTCCTAACACATTAATCAGGTTATGCTGATCGTATTTCACAAGGGGGCTTTGATTTAGATCGTATGAAAATTTGACATTTGGTGATGTATAATCCAGCTCAACAGTCATTGATGTCACCTCTAGGCTTTTGATAAAAACTACTAGGCATCTTATGAGCAGCGCCCCAGAGGTGTGACAAAAACCTAGACAAAAGAAAAAAGCAAGGGCACCTGAGCCTTGCTTTTGCCATGCTTGACGTTATCTATCTCGGAGAATACGTAGACATGGAGTATGGATAGTCGTATTGAATTTCCCCATCAAACGTAATGTAATCAAGATAGATCGTTAATAGTAAGTATCGTGTTCCTGTCTTATTATCACTAATGATAATGTGGTCACGTCCTGCAGCTTCAATGACGCCTCTAAAAATCTTCGAATTCCATTCCTTGCTCGCCTCAAACGTCATATAAATCGTGGCTACCTTGCCGCGGTTCAATCGTAAAATATTTTCAATATAGGACTGCTCAATAGGCAGCTGCCCAGTGACATTCTGCTGATAAATCGGTCCAGAAGGAATTTGATAAGGCTGACCGCCGCCCGACGTTCCTTGGCCTCCTTGTGAAGTACCGGTAGACGGCATTGGCGGAAACCCCTGCTGCATTTGTCCTTGCATTTGACCCTGCGTTTGGGGAGGGACTGAATAACCCATCTGCTGCGCAGGGTACGGATTTGCTCCAAATTGTTGCTGGCGAAAATCTTGACCTTCGAAACCCGAACCTTGCCCAAATTGATTTTTCAATTTCATAACGTTCCTCCTCTTTCCTCATGGTGTTCTAAACAGAAGGCGCTAAAGCACCTGTTGTTTCCATAGCATTCTTTCTCTCTTTCACACTATGAGACAGGAGGGGAGAATATGTACATTGACCGAAAAAAAGGAACTGCTATGCAATTCCTCAGTGTGTAGACAAAGCTTCGCATCCGTTGTCCGTCCTGCGCGCTGGTGCTCACGAATGTCAAATTCGCTCCGCTCCAGTGCTCAAACTTCCTAGACTTCAAAGGTTTGCTATCACGCTGAAAAGAAGATAAAGGGCTAAAATAAAGACCATTTTAGCCCTTTGTCAGCAATCTGAGGAACTGCTCTACAGTTCCTAGAGTGTAGACAACCCCTCGTATTCTATCGGTACTCGTCCTTTTTACATGATCCAGTTTACAGCGTGCTGAATATCAAATAAAAGTGTCATGATGAGAAAAAACGCGGCGAGCGGTGTGATCACAATGATGAAGGCTTGCCATAATCTGAGCTTCATCACAGCGACAATGCCTAAAACAGCCATTCCAAATATCCACGTCTTTGCATATGCTTCCGTAAGAGGTAAAAGATTGAGATAATACCATACTTCATAATGCTGATCTAAATATGGTGAGACTTTAACAAACGTATACGGACCGAGCATCCCAACTGTGAAAATCCAAGTAAGTGAAAATAAAGCAGAAGGGAAAAAGATCGTCAGTGTGCAGGCTTTGAGTATATCTCGATACGCCGTTTGACAGCCGAAAAAGAGACGGCCTAACCATTTGATCAGGAGGACACCGAAAAATAGAATCATATTGCCTGCCAAAATACCATATCCCGCTCCTTGTAACAGAATAAAAGGGAATGGAATATGATTGCCCATATACTCGCTAAAATACCCTTCATAGATCCAGCCCGTACCGGCGATACTTGCAAGGAGCATCATCAGCCAAATTGGAATATTGGAATGTCGATATGAGCGAATAATCGTTTTTGTCGCGACGAAAATTTTAAAAAATCGAAAAAATCCTTTTACTTCCTCTTCTTGGGAGTGATCATTCTTCATAGCTTCCAATGTTCTTTACTCCTTTAATACACACAAATGATTACTTATATTACCAAAAAATTCGCATTTTTCAAAGATAGATCAATAAAAAAATACAATTTTATAAAAAATAGGTCACTCTACAGTCTCTTTAAGAGGAGACACATATGATAAACATAGTTTGAAAGAGACCGAGGTGAAAACTTTGACAAAAGTAACTGTCATTATGACGAGCTACAACAAGGCGGCTTACGTCAGCAGATCGATTGAAGCGGTCTTGAAGCAGACGCTGTCAGACTTTGAACTATTTATCATGGATGATGGATCAAACGAAAAAACCCTAGCTGCGATTGAACCGTTTCGTAAAGATCCCCGTGTTCATTTTATCCAAAGCGGTGTTAAAACGCTGGAAGAGAGAACAGCGAAAACTCGATACGCCGTGCTGATTAATCAAGCATTAGAACTGGCAAAGGGCGAGTATATTTCCTATGCCACAGATGACAATGTCTACGCCCCGGACCGTTTAGAAAAGCTCACTCATTATTTAGATGCCAATCCAGATAAAGATATTGTCTATTCTAGTTCTAAAGTGATCTATTTAAATAGCAAAAAAGAGCCAGTGAAGGAAACAATTCGGCCAGCGCAAACAGTGCAATGGAATGCCCCCTGTGCCATAGATCATTGCTCGGTCGTACATCGTGCATCCATTTTATCAAAAATTCATGCTGAATTTGGGTCTTACTGGGACGAGAGTCCGCATTTTTATCGAATAGGGGATGCCCGTTTCTTTTTTCGGTTGAATCATTTTTATCCGTTCTATCCCTTTGATGAAATATTAGATACAAATTACATCACAGAACAGTCAATTCATTATCAGCTGGCAGAAGAAGAGAAAAGTGCCTTTATTCAAGCACTTCCCGAGCAGTCTACCTGCTGGGAGCTCCGCAGTATATTAAAAAAAAGATATGGGAGGTGACCTGAAGTGTCGCACTATATTCATCATTATTGGCAAGTGTATTTTGAGTATGTGAATCTGATGAAGGATTTGTCCTATAAGCAAATTCCTCTTGGGTTGATCAGTAATTTTTATCAATATATCAGTCCAGAAGTGAGGGAACGCATGGAAGAGGAAGCGTTCGGTCAAGAACTGACAACCACTTGTCCATTACCGGAAGAGATTCAGCCATTTTTTGATCAGCATAAGCAGCAGATCAAGCGTATCGCTTATCGTCCGGCGAATGGAAAGGTATTGCTCCACTTTGAACACCTGCGTTTTACTGAACAAAATTACACGCGGTTCCATCCAAACCAAACGGTGGTGCTCGCTCGCTGGAAGAAGGCGGATTATTTCGGAATACCTGTCATCAGTAAGCCGGAATTAGCCGGAGAGGTTAATAAAGAAGCCCATACTGAATATATTGAAAAAGCAAATGCTCTCCTTAAACCTTACGCTCACCACCCTGTCTTTGGCAATGTCTTTTTTAGAGAAAAACTACGGAAGGACATTGTGCAATTTATCGATGTCATTGACCAGATAGAAGTGTTATTTCAAATGCAGCCGATTGCAGCTGTCATTGTTGGTACGACGGAGGATGCTTACAGCCGCGTACTCGCTTTGCAAACAGTGAAACGCCAGCTTACGAGTATCTGTCTTCAGCACGGCGCGCTTATGGGAGACGAAGCCTTTTTACCGATTTTCACGACTTGCCATGGGGTGTTTGGAAAGTATGAAAAGGACTGGTATGTAGACAAAGGCTGTCAGCCGGAACAGGTGGAAATCACAGGTCATCCGAGATTTGATTTGGTGAAGGAGCGAACGCCGCTTCAACAGGATCTTATCTTTCGTAAATTGAACTTCAGTCCGGCTAAAAAGACCGTGCTTGTGGCAACGCAGCCATTTTCTGCAGCCTTCTATGGCGATGTTCTTAAAACGATCGCCAAACGGAAAGACATTCAGCTGATCATGAAGCCGCATCCTTGGGAAATTGCTCGAAATCGATTAAATGACTATGTGTCTATTGAACGAGCGGAAAATCATGTGAAATTGATTAAAAAAGAAATTGACCTGTATGATCTGCTGCCATATGTGGATATCGTGATTACGCTCACATCAACAGTTGGTCTTGAAGCGATGCTTTTTGAAAAGAGTGTGCTGATCGGGAAGATGACAGAAGGCAGAAGATACCCATATTACGAGTCGCTTGGCAGCTATCATATGGAAAACCCTGTTGAACTAGCTGATAAAGCCATTCGTATTTTGTCGGATGAACAAGAGATGAAACTGGCAAAACAGCAAGGAGCTCAGTTCATTAAACAACATTATCCGCATGCGCGATCTACCGATGTTCTGCTTTCTCTGCTCAAAACAAAAACAGGTGTGGATTTTCAGAGATGAAGATAGGGGTGTGCAAGCGATATGGGAAAAAAGAGAGCACAATTTCTTCCTTATGCTCTACCTTTCATTGAGCAGGAAGAAATTGATGAAGTCATTGGAACATTAAAGTCCGGCTGGCTGTCAACTGGACCAAAAGTAAGACAGTTTGAAGAAAAATTTCAGCAGCTGACTGGTGCAAAGCATGCGATCGCTGTCAATTCATGTACGGCTGCTTTATTTTTAGCCTTAAAAGCTAAAGGGATTGGGAATGGGGATGAGGTGATTACAACACCTCTGACATTTTGCGCAACAGCCAATACGATTATCCATACGGGAGCAGCTCCTGTATTTGTCGATATTGATCCAGCGACACTCAACCTCGATGCAGAGAAACTAGAAGCGGCCATTACACCACATACAAAAGCGATTGTCCCTGTTCATTTTGCTGGTCAATCGTGCGATATGGACCGGATTTTAGCGATTGCCAAAAAGTATGATCTATTTGTACTTGAAGATGCTGCCCATGCTCTTTACACAACGTACCACGGTCAGCCCGTTGGTTCGATTGGTGATGCGACCGCTTTTAGCTTTTATGCAACAAAAAATCTAGCGACTGGTGAAGGCGGCATGCTGACAACAAATGATGATGCGCTTGCGGCTCGAATTAGAAGACTAGCGCTCCATGGGATGAGCAAGGGAGCGTGGAATCGTTATGGAGAAAAAGGAACGTGGTATTACGAGGTCGAGGAACCAGGCTATAAAATGAACATGTTTGACGTGCAGGCATCGTTAGGGCTTGTTCAGCTAAGCCGTCTGGATGACATGCAGGCACGGAGAGAACAGATTGCAAAAGCATACAATCAGGCTTTTCAAAAAGAAGCGGGTCTGATCCTGCCGCCTGTGCATCAAGAAGGAAGACATGCATGGCATTTGTATGTACTGCAAGTGAATCCAAAAGAAGCATTCATCACGCGTGATGAACTGATTGATCAGCTGCAAATGGAATATAAAATCGGCACGAGTGTTCACTTTATCCCTGTTCACTTGCATCCATACTATCAACAAACGTATCACTATTCACCAGAGGATTTCCCTGAGTCACTCGCATACTACAAACAGACGCTCTCACTGCCGCTCTATCCGAGTATGACAGATGAAGATGTGCAGGATGTTATCACAGCGGTGTTGTCTATTTTAAAAGAACAGAAGGCATCATCATGAAGGTCGTTCATGCTGTAGATGATCAGGTGCTGGCCGCTTGGCTGGAGAAATACGGCCAACAAGCGGAACAAATGAACGGCTTCAAGCAGTTTGCTCTTGTCAAAGGCGCCCAGCTAAAGGCAGTCCTGTTATATGAATGGTCAAAATGGGAAAGCGGCATTTTTGATCAGCATATTTTTCATGTGAAGTTTGTCGAAGCAGAGTCAGCGTCTGCTTTTCAAGAATTGATGGAGCGTTTCATCAATTGGATGAGAACAGAAAAATGCGATTTTTTCTTTTTACGTCTTGAAGCGTCTGATCTTGAAAAAAACCGCATCGTCCAAAGGCTGTCACATGTGTACTATGTGGGCGGTCTCACTCGTCTTGAGGCGCCGCCTGTTCAAATGGAGATGCCATCTACAGGTGAAGATGTGGTCATCAGTCTGCCGGATGAAAAGGATTACGATGAGGCGGTGTCACTTGCTCATCAGGCTTTTATGAAAAGCCGGTATGCACTTGATCCTTTTTTAGATCAGAATGTTGTCCAGCATTTCTTTCAGGAATGGATGAGAAACAATTTACTCGGACGTGCAGACATCAATCTCGCGGCAAAGGTGAACGATGAAGTCATTGGTTTGATTCAAGGGGTGGCAAAGGGCGATGAACTAGTGCTTGATTTATTGTCCATTAGACCGGATGTACAAGGAAAAGGGATCGGAAAAATGCTGGTGATGGCGGTGATAAACGCCTCTTATGAGAGAGGGCATCGGTTTATGTCTGCCGGAACTCAGATGCATAACACAACCGCGATTCAGCTGTACGAAAAGCTGGGCTTTAGAACAAAAAATGCCTTCTTGTATTACCATGTGTGGCCGAAAAAAGGAGAGAGGTAAGATGGCGCATTTCTATATCGGAGATCGCAAAGTGGGGGATGGTGCGCCTGTCTTTATCATTGCAGAGGCAGGCATTAACCATGATGGAAAGCTAGATCAGGCGCTTGCTTTAATTGATGTGGCAAAAGAAGCAGGTGCCGATGCGGTGAAGTTTCAAATGTTTCAAGCTGATCGGATGTATCAAAAGGAACCAGGTTTGTATGAAACAGCCAAGGGAGAAGAGGTGTCCATTTTTTCTTTAGTGGAACAAATGGAACTGCCGCCAGAATGGCTCCCGGTGTTATTGTCACGCTGTGCGGAAAAAGGGCTGATATTTTTAAGCACAGTGTGTGACGAAGAATCTGCGGATCTATTGAATCAAACCGATCCGCCGGCTTTCAAACTGGCATCCTATGAAATCAATCATTTGCCTCTTATGCGTCACACGGCATCTTTTCAAAAGCCCATCATTTTCTCAACAGCCGGGGCAACCATTTCAGATGTCCATGAAGCATATGAGGCGATTACAAGCGCTCAAAATCAACAGGTTGCTATCATGCATTGCGTAGCAAAGTATCCAGCACCTAGAGCTTACACGAACCTGCGTGTACTTCAAACCTTAGCTGCGGCATTTCCCGAGGCAGTCATTGGCTTTTCTGATCATAGTGAGCATCCAACTGAAGCTCCTGTGGCCGCTGTGAAGCTTGGGGCAGCAATCATTGAAAAGCACTTTACAGTCGATAAAACGTTACCTGGGGCTGATCATTCCTTTGCTCTTGATCCTGAAGAATTGAAGGAAATGGTTCAGCATATTCGAGCGGCAGAAAAGCAGCGCAATCTAACAGAAGCTGACACTCATTCAGTGCCAGAGGAGCTCCTTGGCAGTTCTTATAAAACGACAACAGCCATTGAAGGCAAAATTCGTGAATTTGCGTATCGAGGCATTTTTACGACAAAAGGCATTGCAAAGGGCGAGACATTGACCACAGAAAATCTAGCCGTGTTACGTCCGGGCCAAAAAAGCCAAGGTCTGCATCCACGTTATATGGCGATTTTACTTGGCGCAAAGGCTGTCAGAGATATCCCAGCCCATACAGGGGTTTCGTGGGAAGATGTACTTGTGAAGGAGACGTCAAATGATCAATGATGTGCTCTTTGTCATACAGGCGAGAATGGGCTCAACAAGGCTGCCAAAAAAGGTGATGAAACCGATCGGCGGTATGGCGCTGATCGACCTGATTGTTGAACGGGTAAAGCAATCAGCTCATTACACTCACAAAACGCAGAACCTCATGATCGCCACAACAGTTGAGGCAGAAGATGATCTGCTGGCTCATTACTGCTTATCAAAGGGCTATAAAGTATTTCGTGGCAGTGAGGCGGATGTACTGCAGCGATTTGCGCAGATTGTCCGTCATTTTGAACCGCAAACCATTGTGCGTTTAACAGGAGATAACCCATTTATAGATCCAGTCCTTTTGTCGAAAATGCTTGAAAAACATAAACAAGAGAAGGCTGATTACACGTATACGGCTGGAACGCCACTCGGTATTTCCGGGGAAATGATCGACGCACGTATTTTAAGTGAAATCGACAATTTTCCCCTTACGCAGCCAGAGCGTGAGCATGTCACGCTCTATATCAGAAAGCATCCTGAGCAATTTCATCTACAATTATTCACACCGCCCAAAGAACTTGCATATCCTGCTTATCGATTCACGATTGATACAGAAGAAGATTATGTGTTTGCGACCCGTTTACTAGAGAAAGCTGGTGGCTCCATTGCTGTGCCTACGGCTGAGCTCATCACCATTTGCGAACAAGACCCTGATATTGTTCGGTTGAATCAATTTGTGAAACAGAAGGATGCTGAATGAACAAGAAAATCATGATTGTTGTGTATGGTGGTTTTTTAAGAGGCATGGGGCATGTCGTCAGAATGAAACGGCTGGCAAATCAACTGCTTCAAGAAGGAAACGACTTATATTTCTATACAAATGAACAGATCTGTGTAGAAATGCTCTCAGGTCCAGATTGGCACGTTCATTTGGTGCAGGAGTCGAAGGCATTTCTTCAGATGGAGCAGGACATAAAAGAGCTGAATCCTGCTCTTTTGCTGATTGATGTACTTGATTGTGACCTCCAATTTCTTCGATTGGTCAAAGCGTCCTCCGGCTCTGCAAGGCTGGTCTTATTCGAAGAAAAGAGAGCAGAAGCCTGTCAGCTTGCCGATGCTGTCGTGAACGGCATTTATGGTGGTCTGGACGAAAAGCACATGCAAGTAGATGGGACAGAATATTTTTATGGAACACCTTATTTATTGTTAGATCAAGAGGTAAGCCGATTAAAAGACACATATGAGGTTCGAAAAGAATGCAAAAAGGTTGTTATCAGCCTTGGGGGCAGTGACCCGCGCGGATTGTTATCTAAGGCTGTATCAGCACTCCTCGAAGTGGACCACTTACACATTTTAGCGGTTACAGGAAAAGCCTCCCGTATCGAGGAACAAATAGAGGCTGAGCATATTCAATTCATTCGTCATACAGATCAATTACCTGCGCGTCTCTCGGAAGCTGATTTGGCAATAGTTGCTGGCGGGATGACATTATACGAGGCAGTTTGTATCGGAGTGCCCAGTATTGTTCTTTCACAAGTAGACCACCAAGCAGTGACAGCCGCTCGTTTTGCGCAAAAGGGAGCCTGCCGCCATCTTGGATTAGGTGAACTTGTGGATGAAAAAGATATACGGTGTGCTGTGGAAAGACTGTCCAGCAGCTACTTTCTCCGCAGGAGCATCCATCTCAATGGACGGACACTCATTGATGGAAAAGGAACTGAACGAGTGAAAAACATTCTTATACACCTCATGAATCATCACCAAAAAGAACATAAGGATGTGTAGATGTGAAGGGAGTTATTTTAGCAGGAGGAAAGGGATCACGACTGGCGCCTTTAACGAAGATTTTCAATAAACATTTATTGCCGGTTGGTCCATATCCAATGATTTATTGGTCATTGTTCAAATTGAAGGAAGCAGGGATTTTAGATGTGATGGTCATATCACAAGAAGAACAAATCCCGCTGTTTCAAAAGCTGCTTGAAAGCGATCAGGAACTTGGGATGAACATCGTATATCAGGTACAGCCTGAAGCGTCTGGGATATCAGACGGTTTATCCTATGCAAGGCCCTTTGTAGAAGAGGAGAAGTTTGTGCTGATGCTTGGTGATAATGTATTTGAAGATTCGCTAAGCCCTTTTGTTGAAGCTTTTCAGCAGCAAGAAAGTGGAGCCAAGGTTCTGTTGAAAGAAGTGGCAGATCCAAAGCGGTTTGGCATTGCAGAAATTGATGCTGTCCGCCAACGGATTTTATCAATAGAGGAAAAGCCGGAGCATCCGCGCTCATCCTACTGCGTCACGGGCATCTATTTTTATGATCAAGAAGTCTTTCAATATATTGAGAGAATCTCGCCGTCAGATCGAGGCGAATTAGAGATTACAGACGTGAACAATCTCTATATCTCAAATAGTCAGCTGACCTATGATATGTTAAAAGGGTGGTGGATTGATGCAGGAACACATGAATCTCTCCACGAAGCATCTGCGAAAATGTTTGAAACGATGAAGAAAAAAGAGGGATCCGAATGACGAAGTCTTATTTAATTACAGGCGGAGCAGGTTTTATCGGACTGAATTTTGTGAAGCTGATGCTTCAGTACACAGATGTCCGGCTCACCGTTTTTGATAAATTAACGTATGCCAGTCATCCAGAGGAGATGGATGAATTATTAAAGTTGTCTCATTTTCGTTTTATTCAAGGGGATATTACCCTTCAGCATGAGCTGGATCAAGCATTTGATGAAGTTTATGATGCCATCATTCATTTTGCGGCAGAATCGCATGTTGATCGCAGCATTGAATCGGCAGAGCCTTTTATTCAAACAAATGTCCTCGGAACGTATCGTATGCTTGAAGCGGTCTTAAAAGGAAAGGCGAAAAAGCTCATTCATATTTCAACAGATGAAGTATATGGAGATTTGGAGCCAGATGATCCTGCTTTCACAGAACAAACACCACTTTCACCGAATAATCCTTATTCAGCAAGCAAGGCGAGTTCAGACCTGCTTGTGAAATCCTATATCCACACTCATCAATTACCCGCGATGATTACACGATGCAGCAACAATTATGGACCGTATCAGCATGAGGAAAAATTAATACCGACCATTATTAGAAAAGCGGTCAACGGAGAGAAAATCCCGATTTATGGAGACGGCCAGCAAATTCGCGATTGGCTGTATGTAGAGGATCATGCGAGAGCTGTGAAGCAGGTACTCGAAAACGGCACAGCCGGGCAGGTATACAATATTGGCGGCGGCAATGAGAAAACAAATCTTGATTTAACCAAAACGATTTTATCGCAGCTCGGAATCAGTCATGATCAAATTGCGTTTATTCAAGACCGAAAAGGACATGACAGACGGTATGCCATTGATGCCAGTAAACTAAAAGGCGAGCTCGGCTGGACGCAGGAGACGTCATTTGAAGAAGGTATCAAAAAAACGATCAATTGGTATCAAACCAAATACGATCAGAGCGAAGAAGGGTGACGGATGAAAGTTTTAATCACCGGTGCAGGCGGCCAATTAGGGAAAGAATTGAGCAGACAGCTCAAGGAAAAAGACATGACCGTCATTGCCTTAACGAGGAGTATGCTCAATATCGCAGACCAGCAGGCAGTCAGACATGCGATGAGACACTTTCAGCCTGATATTGTGGTCAGTGCAGCAGCCTATACATCTGTTGATCAGTGTGAAACAGAAACGGAAAAGGCATATCTTGTGAATGGCATTGGCGCTTACTATACAGCACTGGAAGCAAAACGCGCAGGCGCTGATGTGTTACATGTCAGTACAGATTATGTGTTTGACGGGCAGGCGGACACCCCTTACAAAATCGATGCACAAGCAGACCCTCAAACCATTTATGGAAAGAGTAAAAAGCTTGGTGAGGAATTGATTCAGCTTGTGTCAGACGAAGTGAAAATCATTCGTACCTCGTGGCTTTATGGACATGAGGGGCATAACTTTGTGAATACCATTCTTCGACTCGCTGAAACGAAGGATCATTTGCGCATTGTGAACGATCAAATAGGGTCTCCTACTTATACAAAGGATGTAGCCGAGGCCTTGATTCATTTGTTTGATCAGAAGGCAGGCGTGTATCATGTCAGTAATCGAGAAAGCTGTTCCTGGTTTGATTTTGCGTCAGAAATTGTGATGAAAAGCGGCCTGTCCGCCACAATTGAGCCGATTTCCACGGAAGAGTACGGCTTCCAAACGCCTCGCCCAGCCTATTCTGTCTTAGATCTTCAAGCGATTGAAGCCACAGGCTGGCAGCCGAGGCATTGGAAGGATGCACTTTACGAATATTTGCAGAAAGAAGGGAGATGGCAACAGCATGATTGATGGTGTTCAAACGAAAAAACTCATGAAACATTGTGATGACCGCGGTTTTTTTGCAGAGCTCATTCGAGATGATGAACCGATACTGAAACGCTTTGGTCAGGCGTCATGGTCGAAAAGCTTTCCAGGCGTGATCAAAGCCTTTCATTATCACGAAAAACAAGACGACGTTTGGTTCTTCCCCGCAGGTCATGCGCAGGTCGTGTTATATGATTTGCGTCAGGACTCTCCCACAAAGGGGCAAACCGATGTTTATTATATGGGGGAAGACAATCCGATGCTGCTTCTCATCCCAAAGGGTGTCGCGCATGGCTATCGTGTACTAGGTGAGACGCCGCTGCAAATTGTGTATTTCACAACAGAATCGTATGACCCGAAAAACCCAGATGAAAAGAGAATCGCCTGGAATGACGAAACGATCGGGTTTAATTGGGAAACGACATTTAAATAGAGAACGGGGGGCCTTTCGCAGGAGAAAGGTCTTTTTTTGTTGAAATACATTCTATATGTGTCATTTTATGTATATGTACTAAGCTGATAAGAAAAGGGATGTGGATGAGTTTGTCTAAAAGAATTGCATTTGTAACAGGAGCAAGTACAGGGATTGGAAAGGCCATTGCCATAAAGCTTGCCGCTCAAGACAATGTAAAGGTCATCATCAATTCTAGAAATCAATCCTCGCTAGAAGAAGCGCAGCAGCACATTCAATGTATGGCAGAAACAAAGGAGCCGGTAGCTCTTTTCTGTGGCGACATGTCAGATGAAGGGGTGAGGGCTGAGGCTTTTACGGAAATAGAAAAAGAGTTTGGCAGACTGGATGTGTTGATTAATAACATTCCAGGGGGGAAGCCGGATACCTTTGATTCATGTGACAGCGAGCAGATGATGGCAGTATTTTCTCAAAAAGCCATTGCGTACATTGATACGATGAAGCGTGCGGCAGCGATGATGAAACGACATGAATATGGCCGTATCATTCAAATTGTCGGGAACCTTTGGAAGGAACCTGGTGACCAAATGTTTACGAACAGTATGATGAATGCAGCGATTATCAATGCTAGTAAAAATGCTGCCACACAGCTTGCACCTTCGGGGATCACAGTGAATTGTTTAAACCCAGGATTTATTGCTACAGATCGGTATGAACAATTTATCGGAAACATGATGCGTAAACAGGCATTATCGCGGGAAGAAGCTGTACAGGCTGTAGCGTCAGGAATTCCAATGCAAAGAGTGGGCTCAGCGAGTGAAATGGCTTCATTGGCCGCTTTTATCGCATCAGAGGAAGCCTCCTATCTTACAGGGCAACAAATATCTGTTGATGGTGGTTCGATGAAAAGTATATAGCATCAAAAAAACCCGCTATATGCGGGTTTTTTGATTAAAGCGAATCGGAAGGATGCGAAGCCGGTCGATAAACAGGGCGAGCTGTTCAATTGGAGCAACCATTGAGATGCGGACATGACGGCTTCCATGTGCTCCAAACACCCCCCCAGGCGTGACAACGACATCAGTATGTTCGAGTAAATAGTCAGCAAATGCATGAGAATGTTCAAAATCATCAGGGATTGGAGCCCATAAATAAAAGGCGCCAGCTGGACGTTCGATGGACCATCCTAGCTGCTTTTCTGCCTGACGGATGAAAAAGTGAATTCGTTCAAGGTAGACCTCTTTTAATGATTGTATGTGACGGTCATCACTTTGCAAGGCGACAGTTGCGGCTTGTTGGAATCCGCCATACATACCGACAAACACATGATCTTGGAAGGCGTTAATGGCTTGGATGATTTCCTCATTACCTACAGCAAAAGCGACTCTCCATCCTGCCATATTAAATGTTTTGGATAGAGAATATAATTCCACTCCTACGCTTTTCCCAAGAGGAGCGTTCAAAAAGCTTACGGGTTTTTGTTCATAATGAAATGAACCATAGGCAAAATCATGAATGACATGCAGTCCGTGAGCTGATGCAAAATCAGCAGTCTCTTCAAAAAATGCATCATTTGCCACAGCACCTGTTGGGTTATTCGGATAATTTAAGAAAAGAACCTTTGCCTTTTTTAGCACCTCCGGATCAATTGAAGAGAGATTCGGCAAATAGCCATTTTTCGATTCAAGTTTGATGCAGTAGGGCTTTGCGTCTGCCATCAAGATCCCAGAATGATATTCTGGGTATCCTGGATCGGGGACGAGGGCAACGTCCCCAGGGTCAAGCAGACACTGACTCATGACATAAAGGCCTGTTTTCCCCCCATTGAAAAGGGCAACCTCTTTCTGTGGGTCTATCTCAGTGCCGAACTCCTTTTTGTAGAAATCTGCAATGGCTTGCTTGAAAAAATCGAAGCCTCTAAAAGGTGCATATTGCTGAAATTGCAAAGTGCCTGCTGCCTCTTGAAGGGCGCTTACGATGTGTACAGGAGTAGGAAGATCGGGATTTCCCTGACCAAGGTTTATGATGTTCGCTCCGTTTCGTGCTTTTTGCGCAATTTTCTCAAATACGGTTCCAAATTTCTGTTCTGGCAGCCGTTCAATTATGTTAGATGGTAAGATCTCCACCACGTTACCCTCTCTTTCTATCCCTTCACTAATTCATCCATTAACTGAATAGCAGCTTGCTTCTGTAAGTTGCGGATGGATGCGGCAACATCCTGTGAGGATGACCCTTTTAATTCAAGCGACACGATGCCGTTAAAGGCTTCAAATAAAGATAGATCGACAAAGGTGCCTTTGGATGGAACGGATTCACTGACGATCACAGTATCTCCAACTAAAGCATCCTTCGGAATATGGATATGATCAATGGTGATATGTGTGGCCTCTGCCGGTATGTGTCCGCTTTCTTTGAAATGCTGAGGGTACAAATGGCAGTCTGCTATATAATGCGTATGTCCAGAAAGCAGCTCTTTTGGCAGCTCCGCTTTTTTTCCATCGACTAATACATCGATCAGCAGCTTGGCCATATCCACCCCAAACACTTTTTTGATATTCGGAATCATATTCCAGCCAGCAAATCTAGCTGCGGATTCGATCAGTCCCGTTTCTCGATTTTTCATGAGCTTGATCTCTGTATGGGTCGCACAGTTTTCAAGGCCTAGCCCTTCATTTGCCTTCTTAGCTGCCTCAATGATGATTTGCTGGGCTTCATTGTCTAGGATCGAGGGAGTAATATGAGCCGTTTCTGTAAAACCGATTTGAGGGGTCTTGTCATGAATGACAAAAGGAATATATTCTCCCTCCACGACAAACCCTTCTACACTGACATAATCAGAATAGCCATCCTCCTGATACCAATCCTCGTAAGCACCCTCTAAGTACGTTTCAGCGACAAATGGTGCTTCATATGTCACAGCGTTTGGGACGGGAATCGTTTGCAAGTAGGATTGTACGTTTAAAAAGAGATCATCACTGCCGGCTTTGTCATGAAAAAGGGTCACGCCAATAGAGCTTGCTAAATATGTAGGCTTTAAAATAAGCGGTGTCCCGATATGATCAATAGCTTGCTGGAAATCAGCTAAAGTCGTGACAGGCTGAGTTTTCACCGCTTTGACACCAGCAGCGTTGAATGCAGTCCTCATTTGGCTTTTATCACGTGCCATTTCAGCTGCTTTTACCCCAGCGCCACGCAGCCCCAGCCGTTCAGCGGCTTTGGCCATTGGTGCAATGAATAATTCATTATTGGTGGTGATGGCATCAGCTTTGAAAAAGGAAGCCACACGGACTAGGTCATCCACTACCTCTTCCTCTGATTTTAGATAATCATCATGTGCCCAGTAAATAGAATCAGGGTGTTCAAAAGAAGGGTGTGTCTCAAAATAATCACGATCTTTGATGACGGCAATGGAGTATTTTTCGATTAGTTCAGCGTGACCCTTTGTAATGGCAAAGGGTCTAGGGATATAAGAAACGATATGATAAGATGCCGCCACGCTTTCATAAAACATATGGGGCGGGCATCCTCCTAAGTCAGCAATGACAAGTACGGTTTTTTTACTCAATGAAAGCACTCCTTTTTATCTAGCGGTGTATCCGCCATCTGCTGTGACAACACTTCCAGTCATATAGCTGGATAGATCAGAGGCGAGAAACAGCATCACGCCCGCAATTTCTTCAGGTTTTCCGAGACGAAGCAAGGGATTCACCTTTGCTTTTTCCTTTTTAACAACCTCAAGACTTTCTGAATGATTGTCTAAAAAGGATTTTTCATTTAATGGCGTATCAATGATGCCTGGTGCGATACAATTCACCCTGATTTGATGAGCGGCATAGTCGATCGCCATCGATTTTGTGAGCTGGATGACACCGCCCTTCGTTGCGTTGTATGCAGGAATGTCAGGCCAGCCAACGAGACCTCCGACAGATCCGGTATTAATAATACTTCCGCTTTTCTTCTCAAGCATATGCGGCAATGTATGCTTACTCATGAGAAATACACCAGTCAGGTTGACCTGTAGAATGTGGTTCCAATCCTCCAGTGTCATCTCGTGAATAGGTGAGACAATTTCGATGCCTGCATTGTTAATTAAAACATCAATTGTCCCGAATTGGGTCAGCACGGATTGAACGGTTTTTTGACAGTCAGACTCATTCGTAATATCTGTTTTGAAAAACGCAGCATGTTCATGAGGCAATGATTCAATGAGTTGTTTACCGCTATCTTCATTGATATCAGCCACTGCTACTTTTGCTCCGTGTTCAAGGAAAAGCTTGACGGCGGCAAGCCCAATCCCAGACGCACCTCCTGTAATCAGGACGACTTTTCCGGCAATGTTCATTTCTTCACCTTAGACGCTTTTGGCTTTAAGCGGTTATAGCGTGGAGGGAAGAAGAGATTAATAGACTTTGATGCTTCTGGCTTTGGATTAATGGCGCCGTGATCTTCTTTTGGATCACAGAAGTAAGTCGTGCCAAATTCCATCTTTTCTGTAAAGCCTTCAATCGTCATATCGTACCCACCGCTAATGCAAATCCCGATTTGTTCATTACGGTGCTTATGGAAAGGCATTTCCCCGCCATTTCCCGGAATGTTGGCAATCATAAGCTCCATCCAGTCCTCCACAAAAAAAGTCACTTCCATGCCAGGAAGTAAATCACGCGTTTTGAAAATGTCTAAGAAATAAGTAGGAGGAGCCGTATATTCTTCTCCATCTTTTAATCTCTTAATATCAATGGCGATCACTTCTTCATCTGTCAGATTCGATGCGCTGTGAGGAACGAATGGTGGTGCAATATAGGCTGATTCTAATGGGGTGAGCAATTGGGTCGATTGGCCGACCGTCATTTGAAGCTCGCCTTTTAATACGATGCCGATTTGTGCTTCTGGATGCTCATGAGGTTCGATGATCGTGTGAGGAGGGACGTGTGAAATTAACACTTCCGTATCACCTCTGACAGTAGAATATTGGATGACACCATTATCCCATTCTCGTTTTTTTGCTTGAGGAAAATATAATTCTTGCACCTTTTGTTCAGTTGTCATGTTACATCTCTCCTTTTCCGAATATAGACCAGCTCATAGGAATGCTTTTAAATGTTCGAATGAAAGTGAGCCCGTATGTAGCTCTAGCCACCTCATTGGTTAAAGCGAAATCAAATTCGCCGTCTCTTACTTTTTGTGCGGCTGTACTTGTAGAATTGACAAGCTCAAATTCAGCATTTTGGTGAATAAAATATTGAATCAAATTCACAGGTGCAGGATGAGAAACAATTTTTAAATGGTGAAGCATTTGTTCTTGAAAGGGGAAATCTGGTCTGACAGCCAAACCATACATGGGCGTGTCACATCTGAATATTTGTAAAAGCTGTAGGTCAGGTCTCATGTAGAAGTGTTTAATTCCTTCGTATGCGTGTGGAACGAGAGTGTATTGGAGTGCGTTAGAGAGAGTATGTTCAATGCAAGTTTCGAATGTGTCGTAAAGGGATAGTTTTGTATGAGTGCCGAGTGTAGTGGTGGAATGAGAGATGAAATGTTTTGCTGCATATTCACTGCTTGTCCCCTTAGGGCCTAATGTATTGACTGTAAACATCTTAGGTGAAACGATGGGATCTTCTTTGAAATGAAAAACATCATTCTTTAAGATCATGTTTACCATCCAATCTTTTTCAAATTTTTACTAGATTATAAAAAATAAAATTGGTAATTGTCAACAAAATTTATAAAAAATGTATTTTATGATGATATTAAAAATTGATCTAAAAAACTGCACATATCGAGATGTGCAGTGAAATGAGCTTACGTTTCAAATGTGTTTTTATGTTTCTGCTGTAAGGTTTTTTCACGTTTATAGCTGACGAAGCTGATGAGAAAACCAACAAGCGTAATGAGTGCACATACAAGCCCTACCGTATGATAGCCGAAATGGACATAAACAGGTCCCATTAAAGCGGACCCAAGCATAACGGCAAGATTGGAAGCAAGGCTGTAAAAAGCCATCACTTTGCCTCGGTGAGTTTGGGAGCAGTCGCTCAGGACGGTGCTCAAAAGCGTGACAGATAAACTTTGCATGGCACCCCAAATAAATAAAGCGAAAATGAGCAATGTCCATGAAAACGGTGCATAAGGAAGTAAGGCAAGAACGAGCGTAATGCCGCCCAGCACAAAGAAAAGAGACCGCGTTTTGCCAAACCAATCTGCTAATTTCCCAGTAAACATACTCATGGAAAAGCCAACACCATAAGCCATGATCAGAAGTCCAGCTGTTGATTGCCCTCCGGAAAACAGACTTTGCAGGTATGCTCCTAAAAATGAGTACATGCCATAAAATCCAAGCATGTTACAAAATGTCACGGTCAAATAGGCAGGGACTCGGTCGATTTTCAAAGCCCCCCATAAAGAGCCTGATTTCTCCCTAGCTTGAGGTGCCTTCGAAGCAGCTGTTGCGACTTGTTTTCGAGATTCAAGGATGACGAGCAGCAGAACAACGAGACTCATCATGGCGAAAATCCAAAATGTCCAGCGCCAGTTCAAACTTTGACCGATAAAGGCGCCAATGGGCACACCAAGGACAAGAGAAAGAGACCAGCTCGATACAATGAGTCCCATCACTTTGCCGCGATACTCGTATGGAACCCGGTCGCCCACAAGAGCGTAGGCTGTTGGCACAAATACACCAGTCGCCAGTCCAGAAATAGCACGGCCTGCAAAAAACACGGCCAAATTTGGGGCAGCAGCACACATCACTGTGCCAACCAAAAAGAAAGACAGCCCAATAATCAAACACAGCTCTCTTGAATACCGGTCCCCTAAAGGAACGAGCAGCGGAGCTCCAACCAGCACAGCTAACCCATAAATGCTGATGGAAAGAGCGAGAATATCTAGAGAGTGCTGAAAGGAGTTTGATAAATCAGGCAGCAGTGGTGAAATCACCAGTTCCTCCGATCCCGCCGTAAAAACGCCAAGTGTGAGTGCAATGGCAAGTGTGATGGGAAATGTTTTAGGAGCCTGGCTGTCTAAAGATTCTTTCATCAAGTGATCCCTCCATACTTGCTTTTTCATTCAATTCCGTTAAAATAAATTCTACCATTATTTAGTTTTATTTTACATTTCGCATCATAAGTATTATCATAAAATACTTTTCAAATGGAACGATTTTTGGATAGGAGAGGTACGAATGAAAATCACCGATGTAGATGTGCATATTTTAAATGAATTGAGAGAAGATGCCCGCTTATCCATGAGGGAATTGTCCAAACGAGTGAATTTATCAGCACCTGCGGTAGCAGAAAGAGTGCGTAAATTAGAGGATGCAGGGATTATTGAAGGGTATTCTGTTCAGGTCAATTATAAAAAATTAGGGCTTCTGATTGACTGCCTGCTGGAAGTTACAGTGTTAAATGGGGAGTATCAGCGTTTTGTGGCTTTTATGAACGAGCATCCACGCGCCTTTTTTGCTTATCGAGTGGCAGGGCAGTCTTGCTTTTTCATTAAGCTGTCAGTTTCTTCTCTTGAAGAAATTGAAGCCTTTATTCAAGAAGTGTCTGGATTTACAAAAACCGTCTCCCATATTGTCTTGTCAGAGCACTCTTTTTCCCATCCCATTCAGGAACGTGTGAAACAAATAGAAGAGCCAGAAATGACCGTGGTGAAATAAAAAGTTTCAGATTGTTACAAAGGGCTAAAATGATCTTTATTTTAGCCCTTTGTCTTCTTTTCAGCTTTTTATGCTGAAATAATCGTATAGTAATAATTTGAGATTAAAGGAGTTCATTCTTTTGAAGCTTTTAAAAGTAATAGATTACGCAGCATTAATGGATATGCACAGAACAAGAAGCAAAGAAAGTCACTATAATAATTTGCTTATTGACGTAGGTAACAGGGATCGTTTTTTTAGTGCTCAGCCAATTGATTTACAATTTCGCATCAATAACCATACAGCAAACTTAAAAAGTGGAATATTTTCTTTCCATTCAAGCATCAAATCTGGTGAAGATAAGAATGACAAGGTTTCTGGGGAAGTGTTTTTACGAAAAGAGTCTAAGCACAAGCCCAATGTAATCTTCGTACATGGATGGCGAATGGATTCATACGACCGAATCAAGAAGATTTATCACGATAAGATCGTTAAAAATTATGATTGGAATATGTATTACTACACGCTGCCTTATCATTTCGATAGGGAGCCACAAAATTCAACATATTCTGGTGAACAGATGATTAGCGCCAATATAAGTCGAACAGTGCAATCCTCCCAGCAAGCTATTGTTGAACTTAGAGGGCTGATTAAATGGATCAAGGAAAATGAAGGTGGGGAAATAATCGTAGTTGGTATTAGTTTAGGAGGGTGGCTAACAAACTTATTAGCAACAGTTGAGAAAGACGTGAATATTGTTGTATCAGCTTTTTATGCGAACAATATTGCACATTCCATCTGGAACACTCTTCCTGGGAAGTATATACGAAGAGATCTGGAGGAACATGGAACAACGTATGAAGAACTCGACAAAGCTTGGGAAATTATGAACCCTAGTAAAGCAAAACTTCTCGTAGACAAAGAAAATGTACTCTTAATATCAGGAAAATATGACATGTATATCGACATAAACGATGCTGATACTCTGTGGAATAGCTGGGATCAACCTAAAAGGCACGTATACAGTTGTGGGCATGCTGGAATTGTACTATCTAGAAATAGAATAGCAGCCGACACACTTCAATTTATTGAAAGTAGACTAAAGAAATAAAATGATGTTCATCCTAACTACATTGTTGTGGGCCATGAGTTTAGTTTTGTTTCTTACTTATCCTGAAAATGAAGATGTGATCACCTTTCTAAACAAATACATAAAAAAGCTTCGGAGAGATCCGAAGCCTTAAGAGTTTATCATACATGGAAATAAGACGCCAGCTGCTCGTTTGGTAATCGGTTTCCAACAAAGAATGAACCGAATTCGCCGTAGCGTGCACTGACTTCATCAAAGCGCATTTCATAAACCAATTTTTTAAATTGAAGCACATCATCAGAGAAAAGGGTAACGCCCCACTCATAATCATCAAAACCAACAGAACCTGTAATGATCTGTTTTACTTTCCCAGCATAGCTTCGGCCAATTAAGCCGTGGCTTCTCATAAGAGATTTACGCTCATCCATGGAAAGCATGTACCAGTTGTCATTGCCAGAACGTCTTTTATCCATTGGATAGAAGCACACGTATTGAGAAGAAGGAAGCTCTGGGTATAAGCGCGCACGTACATGCGGATTCTCGTAAGGATCTCCGCCATCGCCGCCTCCTGCTAAGTAGTTGCTGAGCTCAACAACTGAAACATACGAATAAGCTGGAATCGTAAACTCTGCTAGTCGTGTCTTGTTGAATTCGAGTTCAATTTCACCTAGTTCTTCCATTGTCGGACGTAAAATCATGAGCATAATATCTGCTTTTTGGCCGACAATACTATAGATTGTTTGGCTTCCAGCTTTATCTTGCTCAGCTGTTTTCCATTTTTCCAATAGACCTGTGAATTCATGAATGATGGCTTGGCGCTCATCACTTGTCAGCAGCTTCCAAGCTGTCCAGTCGATTGTTCTAAAATCATGCAGTGCATACCAGCCATCTAGTGTTTGAGCTGCTTCATTTGTTGTATGTTGTTCGCTCATTTCTTTCACTCCTATTAACAGTTTTCCATCTGTTCCAACTATAACATAGTTTGTCCAAATGGAGATGTGATCAAAACTTGAACGAGGAAAACAGCTTTTATCAAAATTGATTAAATTAGTTTGAAAAATAAGAATTTAATTTGTAAGCGCTATAATATAAGTTGGTAGTTTGAATTTAGGTAGAAGAAGAGTATGCTTAAAAGAGACCGCTTTTTTTGTAAAATCAAGGAGGGTATTGAAGTGGCAGATATTTTTTCAACAGTTCAGGAAAAGGTTGCAGGTAAAGGAGTTAAGATCGTTTTTCCTGAGGGAATGGACGAACGAATTCTAACAGCCGTTCAAAAACTAGCAGATGGCAAAGTATTACAGCCAATTGTGGTAGGAAAAAAACAAGAAGTTGAAGCTAAAGCAAAAGAATTAGGTCTTACACTTGATGGTGTTGACGTGTATGATCCTCATACATATGAAGGTTTTGAAGAGCTTGTACAAGCTTTCGTAGAAAGACGTAAAGGTAAAGCAACAGAAGAGCAAGCTAGAAAAGCATTACTAGATGAAAACTACTTCGGTACAATGCTTGTGTATAAAGGTCTTGCAGACGGACTTGTGAGCGGTGCGGCACACTCAACTGCTGACACAGTGCGCCCAGCACTTCAAATCATTAAAACAAAAGAAGGCGTAAAGAAAACCTCTGGCGTCTTCATCATGGCTCGCGGCGAAGAGCAATATGTGTTTGCTGATTGCGCAATCAATATTGCACCAGACAGCCAAGATCTAGCTGAAATTGCGATTGAAAGTGCAAATACAGCCAAAATGTTTGATATCGAACCACGTGTGGCAATGCTTAGCTTCTCTACAAAAGGCTCAGCAAAATCAGACGAAACAGAAAAAGTATCTGAAGCAGTTCGCATTGCAAAAGAAAAGGCACCTGAGCTTGTACTTGATGGAGAATTCCAATTCGATGCAGCTTTCGTTCCTTCAGTAGCAGCGAAAAAAGCGCCGGATTCCGTCATCAAAGGCGACGCCAGCGTATTTGTTTTCCCTAGCCTCGAAGCTGGAAACATTGGCTACAAAATTGCACAGCGCTTAGGTAACTTTGAAGCTGTAGGTCCAATCCTGCAAGGCTTAAACCAGCCAGTAAACGATCTTTCAAGAGGCTGTAATGCCGAAGACGTTTACAACCTTGCGCTTATCACAGCAGCTCAAGCACTATAATGATCTCGACAAAGGCAGCCAGTACGATAGATTCGTGCTGGCTGTTTTTTTGATGACAAATGTGTACAATATAGGGGGAAAAGAAAAAATCTGATCGTAGATAAAGCCGATAGAATGGGCAGGTGCTATAATGGATGATTTAATACATAAGCTTCAGCATAAGGTCGCGGGATTGACCGAGGCACAAAGAAGAATTGCAGATTATATCGTGCAAAATCCAATGGAGGTCGCGTTTTTAACTGTAGATAAATTGGCGTCAAAAGTAGGGACGAGTACAGCTACCATCATGAGATTCTCTGCTGCTGTAGGGTATTCCGGTTTCTCCGAGCTTCAAAAAGAGCTTCAATCAAATATGAAGCATAAAGCTGCCCCTCAAACGAGACTTGAAGCGAACCTCAAGCATTCAAATAAAAGTAAGCTCCTGCATAACCATGTCGAGCTGCAATTTCAAAATATCCAGTACGCTTTAGACAATATCACGGAAGAAACCTTTCAGCATATTGTTGAAAAAATAGCCAGCTCCCGCCAGATTCTGTGTACAAGTGTCCGAAGTGGAAGACCTGTCGGCGAGTATCTGTCACTCGGAATTAATCGGCTGTTGGGGAACTGTCAATATATTGATGCAGACAAAAGTGACTGGGTGGATGATCTCGTTCATTTTCAATCTGATGATTTCATTATAGCGGTCAGCTATCCTCGCTATGCAAAGCGTTTGAAGGATTTGCTGGAGGCAGCGAAGTCATATGAGGTGGAAGTGCTCTTAATTACAGACAGCTACAGCTCTCCACTAACCAAGTATGCACAATATGTATTACCGTGTTCCTCAGCAAGTGTAGGCTCTCATAACTCTGTCGTATCTGCTATCTTTATCGTAGATTACATTTTAAGTGCTTTAGCCATTAATGATCCTGAAAGGACAAAACCACGTTTAGATCAAATCAATCATATGTTAACGAAAATGAGTTATCACACAACACATTAGTCGTGTGGTGACTCATTTTTTTAATTTAATTTTTTTGAAAGCGCTTTACTAAATAAAAATGAGATGGTATGATCTTATCACAAAAGTAATATATATTACTTTATATAAAAATAAATGTAATAAATATAACTCAAAGGGGATGATGGAAACAATGAGTACTGTTCAATTCGTGTCAAATGATCTAATAGATCGGGCAAGAAAGCTTAACTCGACCTTGCTGTCAGATGTGATGGGATGCACCGGCGCGATGGATCATCAAATCAAACCAGTTGCAAGAGGCATGAATGTAGTAGGTACAGCTTTTACCGTCAGCTTACGGCCAGGGGATAATTTATTTCTACATCAAGCGATCTACTCTGCGAAAGAAGGAGATGTACTGATTGTTGATGGAAAAGACCATAAGGGCCATGCATATTTAGGGGAATTGATGGCAGGTGTAGCAAAGGCTGTAGGAATAGAAGGAATCGTGATTGACGGGCTTGTTCGCGATAAACTCGCTTTAGAAGAACTGGCGTTTCCGATATACAGTAAGGGGTTTATGCCAAATGGACCTTTTAAAGATGGTCCTGGGGAATTGAATCAAATCATCTCGTGCGGCGGTGTCAAAGTAGCACCAGGTGACTTAGTCATTGCTGACGATGATGGCGTCGTCATCGTTCCAAAGGAAAAGGCGGAACATCTGCTGACATTAGCGGAAGAGAAACAAGCGTATGAAAATCAGAGATTAAAAACGATTCAACAGTATGTGGACGAAGGAAAGCAAGACATCAGTCTTTTAGCACCGGCATGGCTGGAAGGCAGAATGAAAAAATATCAGGGATAGGGGAGAATCTGTGATGAAGATAGGCTTTATCGGATATGGAGAAGCAGCATATGAGCTGTCAACGGGATTGAAAACAGAAGGATTAGATCAATTTTATGCGTATGATGTACTATTACAAAACGAGAAATTGGCTGGCGCGTTGAAGGAAAAAGCATCGCAGACAGGAGTTCAATTAACCAGCAGTATTAGCGAAGTTGTTGAGAAATCTGATATTGTGATTGCTGCTGTGCCAGCGAATAAAACCTTAGAAGTGGCCCAATCCGTATCGGGAAGTTTGAAAGAGAATCAAGTATATGTGGATGTGTCGGCATCAACACCAGACATCAAAAAACAAGTGGCAAACGAAGTTGAAAAGCAAAAAGCTCTATTCGTAGATGCTGCCATGCTAGGGCCTCTTCCAGTCAACAAACACAAGGTTCCGATCACGGCAAGCGGCAGTGGAACTGACCAATTCATGAAAGTAATGAATGCTTATGGCATGAATATTAAAAAAATCAGTGACCAGCCAGGAGATGCTTCGGCTTTGAAACTGATCAGAAGCGTTTATATGAAGGGGATCGTTGGTCTCATGATTGAATTTTTGGAAATTTCAAAAAAATACAACGTGGAACATCAAGTGATTTCTTCACTTAGCGATACAATGGATAGCAAAAGTTTTGAAGAGACCATGAATCGTCTTGTGACAGGGAGTGCACTTCATGCGAAAAGACGAGCGATCGAGCTTCTTGGTTCTATTGACATGCTAGATGAAGCAGAGGTTGATGCCAGTATGTCTCGGGCAGCACAACAAAAGCTTGAGAGATTAGCAGATTTTCAATTCGTTGAACGGTTTAATGGGAAAAAGCCGGCCAGCTGGGAAGAAGTCATTGACGTGATGCAGCAGGGTCAATAAATTGTAAGCGTTTTATTGAACAAAGGGGAGGCGAAAAAATGATATGGGTTTTATTGCGTTGATTGTATTCATAGCTGTCATCATTATATGGAATGTCGTCGTGAAACGGAATATGGGAGAAGCCATGCTATTAGGCTTTATTGCAACCACATTATTTGGCGGATTTGATGCATTAAGACTTTTCTGGGATGGATTAAAATTTGCATCCACATATGAGGTGCTCTATGCAGCTGTCGCATTTGTATTCATGGCCTATTTAATCGAAAAGCTGGAACTAATTCATGCACTTTTGCGAATCTTAAATTCGGTTGTAGGAAAACTTCCTGGTGGAGCGGCTTATATGAGTACGTTAGGTTCAGCAGTCTTAGGTGCTCTTTCAGGTTCAAATTCTGCAAACACAGCTGCCACTGGCTCTATCACGGCCTCTTGGATGATTAAATCAGGCTGGAGCCGAACCCATACGGCTACGATTTTAGCAGGGAATGGCGGACTTGGGGCGGCACTGCCTCCGAACTCTTCAATGTTTATCATGCTGGGGTTTGCACCAATTGCAGCCCTTGTATCTGAGGGAGATTTATATATTGCGCTTCTAATAGGAGGACTGTATCAAGTCGTATACCGATTTATTCTTGTGTATATCCTGGTGAAAAAGAATAAAATTCAGGCCATGCCGCCAGATGATATTCTTCCTTTTAGGGAAGCTGTGAAACAAGGGTGGAAGTCGATCTTTATTTTTTTCGGTGCCTTGATTCCTATCATTATCACAATTGGTCCGCTGGCAAACTACTTAAAAAGTAATCCAAACATCGGACCAGAGGCTATGGATCAAATTTCTTTAATTACGTGGATTCCGATTCTCATGATGTTGATTAGTTTAACAATTGGAAGAAAAAAGGTGTCTGCACTAGATTGGTCTCAGTTTTTCAAGTCTGCCATTCCTAAGTTTACAACGATCGGTGCCTTGATGCTGTTTGCTGTTGCTGCTAGTCAGGTGCTTGCTGAATTAGGACTCGCAGAAGATTTGACGCAAATCACATCAGTACTGACCATTCCGAAATGGCTTATGGTGCTCATTGTGGGTATTCTTGTTACGCTGGTGGCTGGACCATTATCTTCAACAGCCACGTTAACAGCTGTTGGACTTGTCTCATTTTCAGCTTTAGTCTCAGTCGGAGTGGACCCAGTTGTAGCTGTTGTCGCCATTCTTGCTTTTTCGTCAACAGAAGGTGCTTCCCCGCCGGCATCAGGATCGATTTTCATTGCTTCTGGTCTTGCAGGAGCCAGACCGGAGAAAACATTTATACCGCTGATTCTCTACTATATGCTGCCGATCGTAGGAATTGGCTGGCTCATCGGAATGGGAATACTTCCAGTATAGAAAGGAGAAACACATGAGAGCATTGATGGAATTTTTATTTAAAGTGCTGCTTGTCCTGTTCTTAACGTCAGGAGCTCTGTTGGTATTCGGTCAAATACTAGGGATTCTTTTGCAAAAGGGAGATATGATTATTGCAAGTACGAACCTATTCAAAAACCCAACACTGGTGTTAAGTGCCTTTTTCAGTCTTGTTGGTTTCTCTCTAAATTATATTCCTGAAAAGAAAGACACCTCATTTAGCGATCATCCATCAGCAACAGCAGGTGATTCGCTCAAATAAGCAATAAAAAGCTGGATTCAGTAAATGGATCCAGCTTTTTTGTGCGCGAGAAATAGGTATTAAAACCCAATACATACGATTCATTTTTTGGTAAATTCACTTTCAATCATATGCCTCTCGTGCTAGTAAATGGTAACATAACGAAGGACTATTTAAGGAATAGAGGTGTTTGATCATATCTGGAGCAATCATCGGTTATAAAGCAGCCTTGTATTCGTTAAAGGCAGATATATCTATAAAAAAAGAACAAATTATCGAACTTAGCATGTGCCGCAAAGAAATCAAAGAGGCAAAATGGGCCCTGTCAGATGCAAGTAAGAAAATCACTCATCCAGATCTGACATCACATACATGGTTTGGCCATTTGGCAGACAAGTTTGATGACATTCGAGACGAAATGGCTTCTGCTAGTCAGGAAATAAAAGGTGTACAGCTGACCAATCTATTAAATCGAATCGATGAGAAAATCAGTGATCTAACATCGGAGATCCATTCGTTAGAACATGAAATTCATTCGGTGGAAAGAAAAATAGAGAAAGAAAAGCAGAAACAACTGGAAGAAAAAAGAGGGTAGTCACATGAGCAGAGAAATTAAAATAGATGCCAGTCAGATCAAACGAGTATTACAGCATGCAAAACAATCAGGCGCTCAAATGAATGCAGCACTTCCAACAACCACCAAAGGAAGAAACCAGCTCCTGACGGCAGACACATTAGAAAAGATCAATCAGCAGCTGAACGAATTAAGTACATCCTATATAGGCATTCTTCAGAAACAGCTTGCACAAACAGAACAAGCGGTGAACACCATGATTGAAACGGACAAGGCGCTTGCTTCCCGCAGTAAAAGAAAATAAAGGAGAACGCAATGAAAACCCTTGACGCCTTTGCGCTAATAAATGGAATAGATCAAACGCTGAATGCGTTAAAGCAGCAGTCACAGCAAATCAGCTCCCTAGAAAAACAAATCAATCACATCATCTCACTCGATGGCGCACTAAAGGGAGAGGCGGGACAAGCCATCCGCGCCTTTTATTCAGAATGCCATATTCCCTTCCTGCAATTCTTTCAGGCCGTCATTGAGGAATATAGCGCTGCATTGAAAAACACAAAGCAGGCTCTTCACGCGCTAGAATCGAATGAGCACGGCTTTATATCACAAGCATTTATCGAACATGATCTTGATCAAGGCTTAAAAAAAGCTGAACGAACGATTTCTGAAATTGTATCAGAGGTAAACCACGCCATCGGCAGAGTTGGTCATATTGTTCATTTACCAAATGCAGACGAATCAGCCTTTCAGCAGAACTATCAAAAGGCATGGCTCGAGACATCAAGAACCATTGGTCTGCTTCATGCATTTGACAGGGAGCAGACAAGTGCTTTACATGAAACCAAGAGCTCCCTTCAAACAATGAAGCAATACATAAATACCTTAAGTACCATGTTCACCGGACCAAAAATCGACATCACGAGCTATCAAAAGGGATCTATTTTCAAAGATGAAAAAGAAGAAAAAGTAAGCAGCACCATCAGTGGATTGAAGGATAAAATAGACACCCCAAAAGACAATCCATTGATGATCATGATGAAGAAACTGAAAGAGAAACAACAGGCGAATGTGGAGACGGTTGTTCGGGAAACGCTGTCTAGTAAAATCAATCAAACCACCTTGACCTTAAATGGAAAAGTATACAACATAAATGAGTACAAAAAGATCAACTTCGAACATGCCAAAACGGTTGATGTCATGCGAGACGGAATGCTGTATCAGTTACGAATATCAGAAAAAAACAAAGTAACGATTGAGAGCGTTAAACCGATTTCTGATGTAAAAACAGGCGATCAACCCCAAAATATTTTAAATACAGCGGTTGAATTTACAGGAATAAATGACGCGATTCGGGTTATTACAGGAAGAGATCCGATAACAGGTGATAAAGTCGCGGATATGGATCGTTTGGTATCAGGGGTGTACATGATTCCAAGCACCAACATTGTTAAAGTGGGGAAATATGTTTTTAAGATTATCAAAGGGGAGAAAGTAGCTAAGAAGGTTGAGAAGAGTGCTAAGGGTGCGAGGAATGGGGCTAAAGATTTTGAAAAATCATTAGTGAAATTGCCTCCAGCAGAGCGTGTCGCAGCTGTAAAAATGAAAGTAAAAGAAGTTGCTAAAAGTAATGGCTTAATAAAAGATTCAAAATTAAGTAAGATTAATAGTAGGGATGTATATAAAGACCCTAAAACTGGAGATTTATATTCAGTAGATACACAGCATGGTCGTTTTGAAAAAACAAATAATAAGGGGAAGCATCAAGGAGAGGTTGATTTTGATTTTAAACAAACTAAACCTGCTGATGCATCTGGTGGTCATAATTTAAAAATAAAGTAGAGAGGATGTAATAGAATGATTAAGAATGATTGGATATCTATACAGGAAGTTGAAGATGATACTCGAATTTGGGCTGGAACCATAGTCAGAGTTTTTAAGGAGGAATTAAATAAGGACAACCCAGAAGGTAATTTCTATGATTACATCGTTTCTTTTATTTTTGATAACAATGAATATTTGCAATTAACCTGTCTAACTCAAGGGGAGGGTGGAAATATTGTTTGTGTATTGCAAACAGAACCAGATTCTAATTATTCATTAGGTAAGGAATTGAAAAGAATGATGGATGATGGTAAAAACTCTGTTTTTGTGAAATTTTCACCTAAATGTATCGTTAACTAAACCTCTAATAGGAGTTGGAAAGAGACCAGATTCTTTTCAAAATAAATGAGAAGAAGTGATAGAAAAGGTGAGTTTATTAGATGAGTGTATTGAGGCACTAGGTGAGGATATACATATTTTATATGAAGATAATAGAGAGCAAATATTAAATGATTTTGAAAATTCTTTTCCATTTACTGATTGGGGGCAAATTGAATGGAAGAAGATATCTTCTTATGAGCAAGTGGATACATTCGATGAAATACGATCCTTTTTGAATCAAAGACTGAATGAGTACAGTGATATTGTTTATGTAATTTGGGATGAAGGGACGTTACCAATTATTCAATCTACTTTAGATAAAGTATTTGAAGCTATAGATGATGTTACAGCTGTCAGTTTTGATACGTGGATTTTTTCACCATCTTCTGGATATGCGATTGAAGTTTTTCATGATGGTGAAGTAAAAGTAGGATTAAAATAGAATAGATGCACCCTCAAAAAGAATTAATTTGAGTCTCTTTGGGGGTTTTTAAATGTTTATTATTGTTAATAAAAAAGATATTCTTTCTTTTTCTACTTTATTTGATGCAATGTTAAATAATCTTTGAATGTAAGCTTGTACTTTTTTGAAATGTTTCTGTGAAGGTCATTTTAAGTTTGATTGCTATATCTGGTTTTACTGTTCTCTTTGCTAATCAATCCGGCTCACAGACAATCATCACTATTTGACTTACTACAAGCATTTTAACTTTCTCTGTGCTGAAGAACATTCTGAAAAGTACCAAGTTTAGGGGTAAAGACAAAGAAGTAAAAAAAGGATGATCGTATTGAAAATAAAAAAAATAAACTGGATTTCACAAGAAGCTTCAGAAGCTGAAGTGATTGTAACAGATGGCGAACTGGAATTAATGTGTTTTGCTCAACCATTAAATTACCTTGAAGAAAGTGAACTATTAGAACCTATTTTTTGTTTAGATGTGTCAGACTTAGTGAAAGTAGAATTGTCAGAGTTTGGAATTGAAAAATTAGATGATAATTTTAGTTATAGTTTCTTAGGACAATTAATTGATAAGCGTGATGAAAAAGTGAGAGTGGGCGGATTTTTATTAGAATTGGATTACAATATACCAGGAGATATAAATGAAGGCGATTTTATAAGTTTTAATTGTCAACGATTAGATATTTATTAGTAGGAGATTGAAGTCTTAAGGAGCATTAAATGAACAAAAAAGAAGAACTAATAAAACAAATCCAAACCGTCATCAACATCCTAGAAAAAGAATATTCACAAGAAATCAATCAAGGTGTTCTCCAATTAATATACAAAAGATATAAGGCTGCACAAAGGATCATTCAGAACAATGAAGATCTCCAAAAGATTTTGATCATTGGCGGGGTGAGAGCTTATTTGGATAGTTATAATGACTATCTAAACCCCTTTCTAGATGAATTACATAAAGCAGAAAGTTTGCTTAAAGAAATGCTGTAATAGATAGGATGGCTGTTTGTAGTACTAGAATCAAGTTTTGTATCAGGCAGCAAAACAGAGAAAGGAATGCATATGGAACATAAACAATACAAAATCAAAAAAACATCCAACTGGCTATTAAGTATCAGTATTCTGATTGTTATAGGAACAGCTTTGATAAGAGGAGTTTCTTACTCAGATGCTGATTATCGCGGTTTCCCTATTGATTGGCTAGTTCTGCACGGACATCATGCTTTTGAACTTCTATTGTGGGGTTTTATACTCGATGTGGTCATTTTCTTTTAAGAATGCTCCTTCGTTTGTATAAAAGGGTCATGAAATTTACTTAGAGGAGGCTTTTAAAATGATCAATTTACCTCAAATCCCAAATCTGCACGTAAACAAACCAGCAAGTGACATACATATCAAAGAGGCAGAATCCCAGCTAAACATGGTGCTGCCCCGTGCTTATAAGGAATTGTTGAAACAGACAAATGGATGTTCCTTTGGCGGTGAGGTGCTGCTATACGGGACGGAGGACATGGTGGAACGGAATAAAACATGGGAGGTTCAGCAATATGCAAGCGGCTATGTGGCGATTGGCGACGATGGCGGCGGGCAAGTATTTCTCATGCGGCTGGTTGAAGAGGAGAAAAAGGTATGGATCGTGGATGCTGGTGTAATGGACCCTCAGCATGCAGAGCTGATGGCCGAAAACTTTCTGAAATGGGTGAGTGAGGGCTGTATCATAGAAGCGTAATCGAAAACCAAATCATCCAACTGAAACGCTCTGTGACGCCAAATGTCATAGAGCTTTTTGCATTCTCCCTCCATTCATCACATGGTATAATAAACACAGTTTATGTACGAGAGGATATGCAGGAGATGAAAAATGAACCTATTGAGTTACTGACACAGCCGAAATGGCGGATTATCGATCAGTCGAGTCTTGGTCTTTATGTGGACCCGAAGCAATCCTTTGCGATGGATGATACGCTTTGCGCGTCGGTGGGGAAGGGCCTTTCACCAGCGACAGCCCGTTCTTGGGTGCATCACAATACGATTGTGCTTGGGATTCAGGATACAAGACTTCCATTTCTCAAAGATGGTGTAAAACTGCTTGAGGAAGAGGGCTATCGTGTGATTGTGCGCAACTCAGGCGGTCTTGCTGTGGTGCTGGATGAAGGTGTACTGAATGTGTCTTTAATCTTTCCGGAACAAAAGAAAGGCATTGATATTGACCGCGGGTATGATGCGATGGTGGACTTGATCCGCCGGATGCTGTCGATGTATGAGGTGGACATTGAAGCCTATGAAATTGTCGGCTCATATTGTCCAGGCAGCTATGATTTAAGTATCAATGGAAAGAAATTTGCAGGCATTTCTCAGCGTAGATTACGCGGTGGGGTCGCTGTGCAAATTTATTTGTGTGCAGATGGAAGCGGGCGTGAACGTGCCGACTTGATCCGTCGTTTTTATGACGCCGCCTTAAAGGATAAACGGCAAGAAGTGAAGGCAGTATTTCCCGATATACAGCCGGATACGATGGCATCCTTATCAGAATTAATCGGTGAACCGATTGATTGTACGCTTCTCATGCGTTTATTACTAGAGGAGCTTCAAAAACTCAGTGATCAGCTGACAGCATCAGGATTGAACGCAGAAGAACAGTTAGAATTTGAGAAAAACATGACGCGGATGATTGAGCGGAATGAAAAGGTGTTTTCGTAACATCAGCCTTTTCATCTTGAAAAGAGTAGAGGTGAAGTGATGAAAACAAAGCTTGAGAAAGCCATTGAACTTCGAAAAAGTGGACATCTTCAAGAATCAAATGAAATGCTGTCTCATCTTGTAGAGGAGTATTCAGACGATGCCTCTATTCATTATCAATGTGCCTGGAGTTATGACCTGTTAGGTGAGGAAAGGCAAGCTGTCTTTTTTTATGAAAGGGCGATTCAGTTAGGATTGTCTTCAGAAGAACTAGAAGACGCTTTACTAGGGTTAGGAAGTACATACAGAACTTTAGGAGAATATGATAAATCAAAACAGATATTCCTAAAAGGGATGGAAACTTATCCGGACAACAAAGCCATTCAAACGTTCTATGCCATGACTTTGTATAATTTAAAGGAACATAGCAAAGCGATGGAAATATTACTGAACTGTTTAACTGAAACGACAAAAGATCCTGCTATTTTAAGTTATCGAAAAGCGATTGATTTTTATTCAAATCAGTTAGATACATTGTGGAAATAATATGTTGATTTGGCTGCTTGAATAGATTTGGAGGGGCAATGTTATGAAAGAATCCCCTCCTTTGTTATGGAATTTTATATGTAATAGTCATTTATGGCGTAAGAAAGAAGGTAAATTTGTTGTCATTATTCACCACGTATTACCCGCTGTTGATGCTTTGTGTTTTGTCTGTGTTGTATGTGATGTATCGTATTCAGCCGCTTGCCTCTACTGTTAAAAAAATCATCATTGTGCTCTGTGTGTTAACAAATGCCGCCTATATTTGCTGGCGTCTCTTTTTTACACTGCCGCATGAAGGTACATTTAATATGATAATGGGCATTTTGCTTGTTGCCTGTGAGTGTATTGGATTTTTACAGCTGCTTGTGTTTTATACACTTGTTTGGAAGCCTTCAAATCGGAAACAAGTCACGATCAGTGAACTTGATAGGCTGCCAACAGTTGATATTTTCATAGCTACATATAATGAACCAATTGAAGTGCTAAAACGCACGGTTGCAGGTTGTTTGAATCTCTCTTATCCAAAAGGAAGCGTCCACATTTATTTATGTGATGATGGCAAGAGGGAGTCTGTAGAGCAGCTTGCTTCTGAGTTTGGTGTTCATTATCTGACAAGAACGGATAACAAGTTTGCTAAGGCGGGTAATTTAAATCATGCGATGTCTCAAACGAATGGGGAGCTGATTCTCACACTTGATGCTGATATGGTCCCTCTTCCTGCCTTTTTAGAAAAAACAGTGGCTTACTTTCATGATGGAGCCACTGCGTTTGTTCAAGTTCCACAAGCATTTTATAATGAAGATCCTTTCCAATATAATATGTTCTCGAAAGATCGAATTCCAAATGAACAGGACTTCTTCATGCAAACCCTCCAAGCTGGTAAGGATCGGTTCAATGCGGTTATGTATGTCGGGAGTAATACTGTATTTAGAAGAACGGCCTTAGAGGAAATTGGCGGATTTGCTACTGGAGTGATTACAGAAGACATGGCGACAGGAATGCTTCTCCAAGGGAAGTTCAAATCTGTGTCTGTCGGAGAAGTATTAGCCGTCGGGCTCGCACCTGAAAGCTGGCTTGATCTGTTAAAGCAGAGAGACCGGTGGTCGAGAGGGAACATTCAGTGCGCCCGTAAGTTTAATCCATTGAAGGTTCGCGGCTTAACGCTTATGCAGCGAGTTCTTTATTTAGATGGCATTGTGTATTGGTTTAACGGTTTGTTTAAAATGATTTACATTCTTACACCGATTTTGTTTTTATTATTTGGTATTCAAAGTTTCTGGGCAGATTTCCAGTCCATTTTTATGTTTTGGCTGCCGGCGTTCTTTAGTTCGTATTTAGCGTTTAAATTGGTATCGAATCAAAAAAGAAGTATGTTTTGGAGTCATATTTACGAAAGCTCTATGGCATTCCATCTGGCTGGTGTGGCTTTAAGTGAGCTGTTTTTGAAGAAGAGGGTTGAATTTCTTGTTACACCGAAGGGAATTCAAACGGACAAGAGACATTTTCATTTGAAAACGATGATTCCTCATTTGATCTTCTTGCTGCTCTCATTGCTTGTCCTTGTGAAAATAGGATACGATGTGAAGGTAAATGGGACGATGAATGCTGACCTTACGTTGATTAATATTTTTTGGGTGCTTTATAACGGTGCAGGTCTATTCATGGCACTCATTGTGGCGTTTGATCGACCGCGTTATCGAAAATCAGAGCGGTTTGTCATTGAAAAAGAGGGGCGGCTCCGTTCTGATCATCAAGATGAGCCGATTGCTTGTTTTCTACTAGATATGAGTGATTCAGGTGCGCGTCTATCCATACCACTTGATCAAGCTCCTTCTCTCTATCAAGGACAAACGCAATTGTTCTTTTCAGAGGATGAAAGTGTGGCGTGTGATGTGGTTTGGAGCCATCCAGAGGGAGACAAGCTGATGGTTGGTGTTGCTTTTACTGACACAGAAAAATCAGAGTATCTATCACTGATCCGCTTCTTATTCACACGAGAGCATGTATCGATAACAGATCGTGAGAAAAAATCCTATGCTGTTCGGACATTTCTCCGCTTTGTAAGAAAAACGAAGAAGGTACCAAAGGCCTTGCAGCGCAAATGGATGAGAAGGCCTTTACAAGGTGTGGCAGGCACGCTGTCCTATGAGGGCCGGTTAGAAGAGAAGGTGCCGGTAAACATACATGATATTAGTTTATCTGGATGCAAAATCGAGTCTGAAGCTTCAATTGCATTACATGAGAAAGTGCTGATTACCATTGACACAGAATCTCTGATAGATCAGCCGGCGATTGCGGTCTGGACATCACAAAAACGCGGCCGTACAATGGCCGGACTCAAATTTGTTCAGCCTGAAATCAAGCAGATAGAAGAAAGAGAGGGAGTGGTTTCTTGAAATCAAAAAACGGCGGTTACCTCTATTTACTATGGCTTCCTGTCCTCATGGGAGCCGGCTACGGCATTTCGCTTTTAGTGCCATTTCTTCAGCCTGTCCTGACACTTGGCATCGCAGGTCTTTATATTTTTATATTTGGTGATTTTCAGGTAAGGCAGGTCAGGTATATTTTTATGTTTGTGTTTTTGATCAATGTCCTTTTTAGTGTGATGCTATTTTTGGGCATTTAAAAAAGTGCTTCCCGAGGCGGGGAGCACTTTTTGTTATTCTGCCATTTTTTCGAGGTTGCCGTTTCGGTCCATTTTAAAGGTTGGTGCGGCACTATCGTCCTCTTCAAACAAAACTAGTTTTCTTGCACGGTTCATGATTTTGACGAGTGTTTCATAATCTTCTTGAATTGTGAGCTGATCCTTTTCAAGCTTTTTCACTTCAGCCTCTAGCTGCGAAACTTTATGAGAAAGCTCATTGTTTTCTCGTTTTAAGCGGCTGTTTTCCATACGTAAGGCAGTGGATTGCTGACCATCGCCTTCATAACGGCGTAAGAAATCAATGATATCGTCGATGGTTAATTCTTGATGCTGCCTAAATGGGTTTGCTTCCGGCTTTTTCTCTGCGGTATTTGGGGCATGAGAAGCCTGTGACAATAAATGTGACAAACTAGCTAACTCTTCATTGTAGCTTTGATCCACAAACTGAAGCTGTTCTGCTGTTTCAGCAGCTGGTGCAAATGTTTCTTCCTGTGCTGGCTCCAATTCCTGTGAGAATTCCTCTTGAGTGACCGTTTCTTCTACTTGCGGCTGATAAAGTAATCGTTTTTTCGCAGGCTGGCCATTGCCAAGTGCGCGCATCCGTTGTTTTCGCTGTTTTTTGGCAAGTGCCAACGCTTTTTCATATTGATGCCTGACGACAGCATTCCATCTAAAACCGCATGCCGCTGAGGTGCGGTTCAGTTTATCTCCTACTTCTTCAAACGCATTTAGCTGCGTGCTGCCTTCTCTGACGTGACGTAAGACGGTTTCTGCCAGGAGGAGATCATTTTCCTCTGACCAAGCATCTTGTCTTTGTTTTGACATGTGTTTAAACCCCCATATGATTTGATGGTATTAGATTAGCCAAGTTCAAGAAGGTTTATACAAGTTTGCTAAAAGGATAGTGGAAAATACTAGCTTTTATGTAAGCTGGTGATTGGGGCGGCAAAGCGTCTTGCAAGTCCAGCCGCTTCGATGTACAATGTTGGGTGGTATATTATTCACGATTGGCTGTCCAACTGTTTCATATAGAATGAAGTATCATCATTGAAAGGAAGCGTAAGACCATGGCTAATGAGTTTCGCGTATGTGACGATTGTGATGCGACGAACCTAAAGACGTTATTGCCTCGACTCAAATCGGTTGACCCTGATGCAAAAATTGAGATCGGCTGTCAATCCTATTGTGGTCCAGGACGAAAAAAGGCTTTTGCGTTTGTGAACAATCGCCCATTATCCGCACCAACAGAAGATGAATTACTCGAAAAGGTTCAAAAAAAAGTCAAATAAATGTCACTGAATGTGTTCAGTCGACCTAAAAAGAGGTCCGTCCCTGTCAGGTCGGGCTTTTTACGTCCAAGCAACTTCTGAGAACACATTCACCAGCAAATTCAAGGATGTTTTCGGGAAAAGTTACCCGATATAATAGAAACACGTCTTAAAAAAAGAGGGACGAAACGATGGCGTATCCAAAAGGGAAATTATCTGAGGAAAAGGTATTTAAAGATCCTGTGCACCGTTATGTTCACGTAAGGGATGCATTAATATGGGATTTAATAGGAACAAGAGAATTTCAGCGCCTGAGACGAATTAAACAGCTAGGAACTACTTATTTGACGTTTCATGGTGCAGAACACAGCCGATTCAATCATTCACTCGGTGTATACGAGATTGTGAGACGAATTGTGGATGATGTGTTTAAAGGGCGGCCTGAATGGGATGAAGGAGAGCGAGAGCTTGTACTTAGTGCTGCCTTGCTTCATGACCTCGGACATGGTCCATTTTCTCATTCCTTTGAAAAGGTCTTCCACTTAGACCATGAATCGTTTACAAGAGATATTATTTTAGGGCAGACGGAAGTCAATGAAGTGCTCCGCCGGGTGAGTGATGATTTCCCGAAGCATGTGGCTGAAGTCATTGCCAAAACGTATCAAAACAAACAGGTGGTCAGTTTGATCTCAAGTCAAATTGATGCCGACCGGATGGACTATTTGCAGCGTGATGCTTACTATACAGGCGTCAGCTATGGCCACTTTGATATGGAACGTATTTTACGTGTGATGCGCCCGAGAGAAGATCAGATTGTGATGAAGCAGAGCGGGATGCATGCGGTTGAAGATTATATTATGAGCCGCTATCAAATGTACTGGCAAGTCTATTTCCACCCAGTGACACGCAGTGCGGAAGTCATTTTAACGAAAATCCTTCATCGGGCAAAAGAGCTGCATGAAACTGGTTATATTTTTACACATGCCCCAGTTCATTTTTACTCAATCTTTGAGGGGAATGTCACCACAGAGGACTATATTAAGCTAGATGAATCCATTGTCTTATTTTATTTTCAGGCGTGGGAAGATGAAGAAGATCACGTGCTGGCTGATTTGTGCCGCCGTTTTATGAACCGCCGATTGTTCCAATATACAGAGTTTAATCCAAATGAAGAAATGACGAAATATTTCAAGCTGACCGCCTTGTTCAAGGAGGCAGGAATTGATCCTGACTACTATTTAGTGGTCGACTCTTCCTCTGACTTGCCCTATGACTTCTACAGACCAGGGGAGGAAGAAGAGAGGCTGCCCATCCATCTTTTGACGCAAAGCGGTCATATTAAAGAATTGTCGAGACAGTCAGATATTGTTGACGCCATTTCCGGTAAACGAAGAACCGATCATAAACTTTATTTCCCGATGGACTTAATTGTAGATATGTCGGAAAAAGCTGAAGAAAAGAAGGCGATCATGAAGCTGCTTGGTTTGGGATAAGGAAGTACTGAAAAAGGAGATGTCGGGAATTTGTTGAAAGAACATGCAAAGTTGATGAAGGTATTCTCTGAATCAGGGGAAATCGTTGGACGGAAGAAGCTGCAAAAGATGATTTACATAGCAAAAAAGCTAGATTTGCCTTTTTACGAGAAATACGATTTTCATTTTTATGGCCCCTATTCAGAGGAGTTGACGCTCAGAATTGAAGAGCTGTGCAACCTTGGATTCTTGGACGAAATGAAGGAAAAAAAGGGCGGATACTATCAATATCGCTATTCGCTGACGGACAATGGGAAAGAGTTTCTCGATCAGTGTGAAGTGGACATGCCTGACCTCAAAGCGCTGACGCAGCAGATGAACGAGCAATCGTCCCGTTTCCTAGAGCTTGTCTCAACAATTTTATATTTTGATGACCTGCCAGAAGATGAGGTAAAGGAAAAGGTCTTTACTATTAAAAGCAAGCAACGTTATACGGACGAAGAATTTGAGGCTGCTATTGCTTATATTGATCAGTTGAAGGAATTGAACTAGTTGAAAAAAAGCCCGACTTTTAGGGCTTTTTTTGTTTTGTAAGACCCAGACCAAAAGCGCTATTTTTCGATGAAATGTGTGTCAAAATATCCGAAAAATTAGTGAAAATGACGTAATTCGACTTTCTTCCTGTGCATCTAATTCCCTGTTTTTGACTGAAGAGAAGGAAAATGGTGAATTTTCAGTGAATATATAACTTTGTGAAAAACAAAGGAGGGATAGGAATGAAAAAGCGTTCAGTCTTTTTGTCATTTTTATTGGTAGGTAGTTTGTTACCGGGGGTAAGTTCAGCTTCAGCACCAGTAGCGAGTGCAGGTCATGATCATGGTCATGCGCCGTTCGAAACCCATATTAGTGAGGGGTTGCCAAAAGCAAACGATTTTAAAGATTTGACAACAGCACCTCCAATTGAACGAGATGTGACAACAAAGGTATTAGATGAGTCTGGTAAGCAGGTAGGCTCAAGAACCTTTAAGGCCAATACAGGAGATTCAATTTCAACAAAAGCAAGTACAGGCAGTCAGAAGGTCACTGTCTATGCGGTTGCTGATGCGCAGTATCGTGCGAAATATAGTGACTGGCAAACACGGATTGTCAGCATCATCGAGCAAGCAGATGTCACGTTTAACCGTGATCATGATGTGGACTTTGTCGTACAAGCCGTAGGGTCTTGGACGTCTTCAGGATCAAATTCATCACAAATCCTTTCCAACCTTCAGCGCAGCTTTGATGGCAGAGGATACGATTTTGTCACTGGATTTACAGCAAATCCAAACTTTGATGCTGGCGGAATCGCTTACGTATATAATAGTGCACCGAGCGGAAGTGCATTCGCCGTTAACCTTGACCAAGGAACAGCGAATACAGCAAAAGCGGCTACGCATGAATACGGCCATAACTTTGGCTTACCGCATGACCCTCAAGGAAGCGGCATTGTCTGCCTAATGAATTATGATTATTCTTACACAGTCGATTTCTTTGATGCGGCTCATAAAAATCAAGTGAACCGTAATAAAGCTTGGTATAGATAAGGTAAAAATTAAAAAGAGTGTTTCACAGGAATTAAATAAACTGATTGAAGTAAATACTTGTATTTTAAATTATTTGCAAAGGGTTAGAAGGGTTTTTATTCTGGCCCTTTGTTTTCGTAGTTAATAGAAATTAAAAAATAAAGATGTCTTCTAGCAATGTAAAAGTTACACAACAATTTATGAATGCTAGTTACATACATAAATAGTATTTTATATAAAAATAGTAATTTTTTTCTTGTTATTTCAAGTAAACTATGATTAAAATATATTGTGTTTCAAAAATATTCATTCACAAAGAATAATTATTGATTTTCTCAAAAAGTATATCTCATCCAAGATAATAGACTTATTAACATTGACTAAATAGGGGTCATAAAATGAAGAAATTATTTATCTTATTATTAATGATATCAATCGCTATTATAATAGTTGTCGTATCTACAGGTAGTCATCAAATTGTTGTAGGCAAGTTAATTATTATTTTTTGTTCAACTTTGGCTACAACAAGCGTTTTGAAAATAATTGGCACAAGAAAGTAATTTTTAGCCTAACAATTCTTTACGTGAATATGAATTTAATCATGATCTCTATCCAAAACAGATTGAGTTTAAATAAAGAGAGAGTTAATTACTGGATACAACTCTAATTTTATTTGGAATCATTTAACCAGCATATAAAAGACGTCTCTTTTTCAAAAGAGACGTCTTTTATATATGCTTACAGGTCGCTGATGCGCTTTCCTGCTACGGCAAAATGTTCTTTTTTCATTTCTTCAATAATGATAGAGACTTTTTCTGCTTCTGCGCCTGTTGTTTCAATAACGGCATCTGTGACTTTCTCTACAAGTGCTTTTTTCTGTTCGTCTGTTCTTCCTTCAAGCATTGTAACGGTGATAATCGGCATAAAGGCAACCTCCTTTTTCCTATAGTGTTATGCTTCCCTTTAGTTTAAGGGACTTCTTATAGTATACTGAATGAAGTAAAACATTGTATAGAAAGAAGGATTCATGCCTTTGAACCAATTTCTTGTTTATCCATTAGAACTTATTCCATATGTCGCCATTACGCTTGTTGTCGCATTTACGATGCACGAGCTGGCGCATGCATATGTTGCGTACCGTTTCGGAGATCCGACAGCTAAGAATCAAGGGAGACTGACGCTCAATCCACTGAAGCATCTCGATGTATTCGGGACGATTTTGATCTTTGTGGCCGGGTTTGGCTGGGCGAGACCTGTACCGGTGAATCGTTACCATTTTAAAAAACCGCGCTTAGCAGGGATTTGTGTCTCCATTGCTGGGCCATTAAGTAACTTGGTGCTGGCGTTTTTGGGCTTTTTTGTGTATGTGGTTCTTCAGAAATTTGGCGGGGAGTGGATCATGCGCTTTGAGCCGGGACTTGATTATTTCTTCCGGATCTTTATTAACTTAAACGTCGTTTTGTTCCTATTTAACTTATTGCCACTTCCGCCGCTGGATGGGTATCGTATTATTGAGGACGTCGTCAGCCCCCGTATCCGGGCGAAAATGACGCAATTTGAACAATACGGGATTATCATTTTTCTCATATTTGTGATCACACCGCTTGGACAGTTTATTTTTGGTCCATTGATCGGAATGCGGGATCAAATTATTGAATGGTTTCAACTTATTTTGAAGCCGCTGCTTTAGGAGGTTTAATGAATGGAAGGTAAAAAGAAGAAACCAATTGGTTTTAACATCATTAAAAAAACAGATGCAACCGACGGACATGGAGGCTTTGGGGCAGGCGCTCTCAGTCTTGATAATATCTCGCCAGTTATCATTGATGTAGAGGAAAAGGAAGCTGTCATTGATATTGGTGCCATGCATGCGAGAAGTGCCGTCGAAAAAGGAATTAAATTTTTGAAAACAAAAGAAGAAGTGCCGAACGGAAAACCGTATTGGCTCGTATGGGTGACGATTGACCGCAGAGAAGAAGGTCCTTATTATGCAGGTGTGACGGCTTGTGAAATGACCGTTGACCGTTCGATCCGCCGCGGGTATAAGTCACTTCCAGAGCATGTGAATTTAATGGATAAATCGATGAAGCGAAAAATCGTCGTTAGTCATATGGATGACGTATCCAAAAAGGTGCTGGCTGATTTCTTGAAGGGGCATAATGAAGCGCTATGGGACGCATCTACAGATGAATTAAAAGAAGGATTGGCTGTCCCTGAATAATTGTGAAATTTTTGTGAAGATTGGCGGATGTCTACCAATTCCATCCGTTTTTTGAGTAAACTGGTGTTAAAGCTAGGACATGGAGAATCCCGAGATGCAGGTCTCGGGGTTTTTCATGTCTTTTTTAACGTTTCAGCCACTTTTCCCACCATTTCTTTGGCTTTTGATCTTGAACTGGTTCCTGCTCAGAGGCTTTGTCCTCGGCACCATAGCAGACACCTGTCGGCTCCGTTCCTTCTATAAAATAGGTGAATACCTTTGATTCACATCCTGGACCTGCGAGATCGCCGGTTTTTGGATTGATATATACCCCTTTGACACCGTCAGGCGGCATGAAGGAGGAGGCGGGCTGCTTCGAAAGGGCTGATTCCATAAAGGAAGCCCATATTTTTTTCGCATAGGCTGTTTCTTCGACTGAGTCAATGGTGCGGCCTTTATCATAGCCTGTCCATACACCTGTGACGAGCTGGGGAGAGAAGCCGATCATCCAGCTGTCGGCTCCTGTTGTCCCGGATTTTCCTCCGTATGTTCTTGTGAGGTCCTTCATAATGGTGCGGCCAGTGACACTTGTATAGCCGTTTAATTGATCATTGAACATGCCTGACATCATGTCGGTGGTGACAAATGCTGCTTTTTCATCTAGGATTTGTTCTCGTTTTTGTTTCTCTTCAAAAAGCACATTGCCTTTTGCGTCGGTTACTTTCGTAATAAAGGTTGGCTTGACGCGTTTTCCGCCATTGACCAGCATGGCGTAAGCATTGGTCATTTCAATTGGTTTCACAGGAGACGTGCCTAGGGCAAGAGATGGTACTTGATCTAGTTTTTCCTTGATTCCAAACGTCTTGCCAGCACGTACAAGCTGCTCCATTCCTAAAAATAGATGGGTTTTCACAGCGTAAATATTATCAGACAGCGCTAAAGCTTGAAGCATTGTAATGCCGTCATTGGCGTAATAGCCGTGATAATTGCTTGGTGAATAAGCGGCACCGCTGCCTTGATCATCCAGTTCAAAAACCGTTTCCTCACTGCGCATGACGGTTGCGGGTGTAAACCCGTTTTGCAAGGCAATGTAATAGAGAAGGGGTTTCATGGTTGAACCGGGCTGTCTTTTTGCTTGTGTCACCCGATTGAATGGGCTTTTCTCATAATCTCTTCCACCTATGAGGGCGAGTACATGCCCTGTTTGGGGATGGATGGCAGTAAAGCCGATTTGGATATCTGATTTGGAATTCATCGTGTTCTTTAACGTCTTTTCTGCGATTTTCTGTAATTCTGGATTGAGGGTCGTTTGGATATGAAGCCCATAGGTTTCAATCTGCTCTTCTGTTAACCCCAAGCTTTGTTTCAGCTCTCGAATCACATCGTCATAAAAATACGGGGCTTGCTTTGCTTGCAGCTGCTTCTCTTGCAAAGGGCGATAGGACATTTTTTCTTTCGCAGCATCATCGGCTGCTTTTTTCGTAATCATGCCATCCTCTTGCATTTGCCTCAAAATCATATTCTTTCTTGCGCTGGCTTTCTCCTCATTCACATAAGGGGAATAGAGAGAAGGCCCCTTTGGGATACCAGCAAGCAGGGCAGATTCAGCGAGAGTTAAATTTTTCGCTTTTTTTCCGAAATACAGACGTGACGCTGCTTCCACGCCGTAAGCTCCGTGACCATAATAAATGGTGTTCAAGTATCCTTCTAAAATCTCATCTTTTGTATAGTTTTGCTCTAAACGAATCGTGTAAAAGGCTTCATTCCACTTCCGCTTCCACGTTTTATCATGATCTAAATACAAATTTCGTGCATATTGCTGGGTGATCGTGCTCGCACCTTGCACCTTTGCCATGGCACGAATATCGGCCACAGCAGCACCTGCCATCCGTTTTATATCAAAGCCATGATGCTCATAAAAGGTTTTATCCTCAACAGCGACAACTGCCTGCCTGATATGAGGGGACATTTCCTTTAAGGGCACCCAATATCTCTTTTCTCCAAAGCTGGATTCTCCAAGCTTTGAGCCATCGGCTGCATAAATGGTCGTGGATTGGGGAACTTGTACAGAAGGAGCACCTTGCCATTTGGCAAGTAAAAGAATCGTCAAAAAGACGGTACCTGCAAATAGAAAAGCGAGCAAGCCGATAAAAAAACAGGCTCGAATCGTTTTCACGGTCATGCGGATTTTTTTATTACTCATGATTGTGTCCATGCAAAGCCCCCATTTTGACGGTTTTTTATCAGTATGGAACAAAGAAAACCGTTTTAAACAAGCGATTGCAGGGAGTGTGCTTTAAAAAATAAAGAGAACTCATGCGGTTCTTTACAATTTGATATGAATCCACTATACTTTTTTCTTGGACAATCGATATAGTCATAGCCGATAAAAGGCGCTAACAATAGATGTTTGTTTATTATTGGATGAGAGGAAGATGAACAATGAGCGAACTTTGGTATACAGAGAAGCAGACGAAGAATTTTGGTATTACATTGAAGGTGAACAAAACCCTTCACACAGAACAAACAGACTTTCAGCATTTAGAAATGGTGGAAACAGAAGAGTTTGGCAATATGCTGTTTTTAGACGGCATGGTGATGACATCTGAGAAAGATGAGTTTGTATACCACGAAATGGTGGCACATGTTCCTCTTTTCACTCATCCAAACCCGGAAAATGTTCTTGTCGTAGGCGGAGGAGACGGCGGTGTCATTCGTGAGATCCTCAAACACCCAAGTGTGAAAAAAGCGACACTTGTTGATATTGACGGAAAGGTCATCGAATACTCGAAGAAATTCCTTCCTTCTATCGCTGGAAAACTAGACGATCCTCGTGTAGATGTCAAAGTCGGAGACGGTTTTATGCATATTGCTGAAGCTGACAACGAGTATGATGTCATCATGGTTGACTCTACTGAGCCAGTTGGACCAGCAGTGAACCTGTTCTCTAAAGGATTTTACGCAGGAATCGCAAAAGCACTTAAAGAAGACGGTATTTTCGTTGCACAAACGGACAACCCTTGGTTCACACCTGAGCTGATTACAAATGTACAGCGTGATGTAAAAGAAATTTTCCCAATTACGAAGCTTTACACAGCGAATATTCCAACGTATCCAAGCGGTCTTTGGACATTCACCATCGGTTCTAAAAAATATGATCCACTTGCTGTAGAAGACAGCCGTTTCTTTGATATTGAGACGAAATATTACACAAAAGAATTGCACAAAGCGGCATTCGTTCTGCCGAAATTTGTGAGCGACTTAATCAAATAAATCAAGCGAAATGGAAATGCGCAAATGACGGTTTGCGCATTTTTTGAAGCGTAAAAGGAGGAATCTTGCATGAGATTCGACGAGGCTTATTCAGGAAAAGTGTTTATTGGAAGTCAGCCGACATGGGAAGATGCAAAGGTCATTTTATACGGCATGCCGATGGACTGGACAGTTAGTTACCGCCCAGGTTCACGTTTCGGTCCGAACCGCATTCGTGAAGTATCGATCGGTTTAGAGGAATACAGCCCTTATTTAGATCGTGAGCTGCATGAGGTGCCATTCTTTGATGCGGGTGACATCCCACTTCCTTTTGGAAATGCACAGAAGAGCTTAGATTTAATTGAAGAGTATGTCGACAGCATTTTAGAAAAAGGGAAGTTTCCATTAGGAATGGGCGGCGAGCATCTCGTGTCTTGGCCGGTTTTCCGTGCGATGTATAAGAAATACCCTGATTTGGCCATCATCCATATGGACGCACATACAGATCTTCGTGAAGAATATGAGGGTGAGCCGCTTTCACATTCAACACCGATTCGTAAAGTTGCAGGGCTTATTGGACCTGAAAATGTATTCTCTTTCGGCATCCGTTCTGGGATGAAAGAAGAATTTGAATGGGCAAAAAAAGCGGGTATGCACATTTCTAAATTTGAAGTACTCGAGCCATTGAAGCAAGTATTGCCAAAGCTAAAAGGGCGTCCAGTGTATGTGACGATTGACATTGATGTACTTGACCCAGCACATGCACCTGGTACAGGAACGGTAGATGCTGGCGGTATTACATCAAAAGAGCTGCTTGCATCCATTCATGCGATTGCAGGATCTGACGTCCAAGTTGTCGGGGCAGACCTTGTCGAGGTAGCACCTGTATACGATCACTCTGACCAAACAGCGAATACAGCGAGCAAGCTTTTACGCGAAATGCTGCTTGGGTTTGTGAAATAATCAGTTGATAGAGGAGCTTGTCATCTCATGTGGACAAGCTCTTTTTTTACATTGGTCAAAAAATAAAGGAGGCAGCTCATGTTTTCGTCAATTTTGATGGTGTTCCTCGCTTTATGTGTGTTAGGGGCAGGCTTTCTCACACTGAAACGAGAGCTCGCAGCTGATCCGCCTGTTTTTGCTTCGAAAAAGGAAGCAAAGGAAGAGATGCTGGGGCTGTTTCACGATCGAGGCTTTTTCTATCTGACGGCCATTGCGTTATTCATGCAGGTGGTATTTAAAAAGGATCAAATCGCACCATTTGATTTTTTTCAGGCATTTTTGGCAAGTTCAGGCATACAGGCTCTTTTTTACTTAATGAAAAGAAAAGACTTAGGCGTAAAGGCTGGACTTGTCGTATTGGTCAGTTTCATTTTTCTTTTTTTCTAAAGGGTGGCTGAAGATGAAAAATGAAGTTTAATCGCCGTGAAGAAGAGAAATGATGGTATGATAGGCGATCATGATTATGGTATACTATTTTAGTTAAACGGGTCTTAGCAAAGGAAGTGCAAAATGACACAAAACCAAATTTCAATTCATGTAAAGTCAGTGATGAAACCAGAGACGGAGCCGGCTGAAACGATCGAATTCCGCACGACTGGAACGTATCAAGAGAAGAATGACAAAACGTATCTCACTTACCATGAAGAACATGAAATGGGTCAAGTAAAAACCGTTGTGAAAATGAGTGAAAAAGAAATTTTTGTCATGAGATCAGGGGCTATTCAAATGAAGCAGCGCTTTCTCATTGGAGAAACGACCGTCACACATTACACGATGCCATTCGGTACACTTCAGTTAGATGTGCACACACATGGTATTGATCTCGATGTGGACAAGGGGCTGCTGCACATTACGTACGATATGCTGACAGGAGAAGATCAAAAGCATTTACATACATTATCGATTTCGTATAAGGAGGATTTACGTTCATGAATATCGCAGAACAGGTCAAGGATGCGTTAAAAGAAGAAATCATAGCGGCAGTCGTCAAAGCAGGACTTGCCGATGAAAGCCAGGTGCCAGATGTCCTTTTAGAAGTGCCAAAAGACAAAACTCACGGTGATTACTCGACCAACATGGCGATGCAGCTTGCCCGCATTGCGAAAAAAGCACCTCGTCAAATCGCAGAGGACATCGTCAATGCGTTTGATAAAGGGAAAGCTTCCATTGAAAAATTGGATATCGCAGGTCCAGGGTTCATTAACTTTTATATGAACAATCAGTATTTAACAAAGCTCATTCCAGCTGTCCTTGAGGCAAAAGAAGCTTATGGCGAAACGAATACAGGCGGCGGTCAAAAGGTGCAAGTCGAATTCGTCTCAGCCAACCCAACAGGTGACCTTCACCTTGGACATGCCCGCGGAGCAGCTGTAGGAGATTCCCTTTGCAATATCCTTGATAAAGCAGGGTTCGATGTGAGCCGTGAATACTATATCAACGATGCAGGGAATCAAATCAATAACCTCGCTTTATCTGTAGAAGTACGTTATTTTGAGGCACTCGGTCTTGAAAAAGAAATGCCTGAAGACGGCTACAGAGGAGAAGACATCAAAGGCATCGGACAAAAGCTTGCGGATGAATTTGGGGACCGTTTTGTTCATGAACCGGAAGAAGAGCGTATGAAGTTTTTCCGTGAATACGGCTTGAAATACGAATTAGAGAAATTACGTGTAGACCTTGAGAATTTCCGTGTCCCATTTGATGTATGGTATTCAGAAACCTCTTTATATGAAAACGGAAAAATCGAGCCAGCGCTGGAAACACTTCGCGCTAAAGGCTATGTCTTTGAAGAAGATGGCGCAACGTGGCTGCGTTCAACTGATTTTGGCGATGACAAGGACCGTGTGCTGATTAAAAAAGATGGCAGCTTCACTTACCTGCTTCCAGACATCGCATATCATAAAGACAAATTGGACAGAGGCTTTGATCAGCTCATTAACATTTGGGGAGCGGACCATCACGGCTATATTCCTCGAATGAAAGCGGCGATCCAAGCACTTGGATATCCAGCTGGCAAGCTTGAAGTAGAAATCATTCAGCTTGTGCATCTTTATAAAAACGGTGAAAAGATGAAGATGAGTAAGCGTACAGGAAAAGCCGTTACAATGCGTGATCTGATTGAAGAAGTCGGCTTAGATGCGACTCGTTATTTCTTTGCGATGAGAAGTGCGGCGACACATATGGACTTTGACCTAGACTTAGCGATTTCTACGTCTAACGAAAACCCTGTGTACTATGCACAATATGCGCATGCGAGAATTTGCAGCATGCTGCGTCAAGGTGAAGAAAAAGGCTACGAACCAAATCTTGAAAAAGCCGATTTCTCTCACATTCAATCGGAAAAAGAATACGATCTTCTAAAAATCATTGGCAGCTTCCCAGAAGTTGTAGCAGAAGCAGCTGAAAAGCGTATTCCACACCGCGTGACGAACTATATTTATGACCTTGCATCAGCCCTTCACAGCTTCTACAATGCCGAGAAGGTCATTGACGTAGAAAACGAAACAAAAACAACAGCACGTCTTTCACTCATGAAAGCAACACAAATCACGCTTGCTAATGCATTAAAATTAATTGGTGTATCGGCTCCTGAAAAGATGTAATGAAATAAAAGAAAGCCCCACTCTATTAGATGAGTGGGGCTTTTTCATATAAAAAACCCGCTATCCTCAAGAGACAGCGGGTTTTGAAAATTATCCAAGCGTATTAATTATGTTAGAAATAGAATCAAATAATTGGCTAAGTACATCAGAGAACATAGAGTGTGCCTCCCTTCGGCAAGCATGTAGTATGTGTGCGTTAAATGGAATTATCCAAGTGTGTTGATAATGTTAGAAATAGAATCGAATAATTGGCTAAGTACATCAGAAAACATGTTTTTGCCTCCTCTCTTTTCTTTTTACATCTACTTAACGAAGGGGATGGAAGGTTGGATCACTTTTTCTAAAAAAATTTTAAAAAAGATGGTGGCATAGAAAAAAGCACCGAATATGCGGTGCTTTTTTCTATGAATGAATGCGCAGCTTCACGTCTCCATTTGTACACGCTAGCTGAATGTTTCCACCAATCGGGAAAGTGAAGACTGGCTGTGTATGTCCTATGTCTACATCATAAATCACTGGGACGTGTTTGAGCATTGGATGCTTATCTAGGATGAATCTTAAGTGTTCCTCTGTCATGTTGGATTTTTTCTGAAAGCGACCGATGATCAACCCTTTGATTGTTTCTGCATGCTGCAAGAGGGAGGTAAGGTCTCTGGCGAACGTTTCAGGGAACACCAACTCATCATCCTCCACAAATAAGATCGCATCCTTTACATTCGGCATAAACGATGTCCCTTGCAGTAAGTTCAGTGTACAAAGGTTTCCGCCAAACAAGGTGCCTTCAGCTGTTCCTTCCTGATATATTTTCCATTTCGTCGGATGAAACTGCCTGTTCGCTTGATCTAAATACCACGCGTCATCACTCCATTTTGTTGAAGGAATCACATCAAACGGCTCGCCGCCGTTCATCAAGCAAGCTTGAAACATGGCGGTCTGCTCCTCCTGTCCCTGTTCCATTTGAAAGCTTGAGAAATGGGGGCCAGAATATGTCACCATATCACATTTGGCTGTGACGGCGCTTGCAAGTGCAGTGATATCACTATAGCCGCAAAGGACTTTAGGATGCTGACGGATCAAGTCGTAATCAATATAAGGCAAAAGCTCATTGCTATTGAAGCCCCCAATGGCTGTCAAAATACCATCGACTTCATCATCTGTGAACGCCTCATGCAGATCAGACAAGCGGTGTTCAATAGACGACGAGGAATGAAGGTCACATTCAAACACGTGCTGTCCAAAAGAGACAGTGAAGCCTAAAGACTCCAGACGTTTTTTCGCTTGAGAAATTCCTTCTTTTGATAAAATGCTGGCACTTCGGCTTGGGGCAATGACCCGAATATGGCTGCCTTTTTTTAAAGGAGAGGGTGTATGCATAAACAAATCTTCCTTTCCATCACATATTTCTCCATTATATCGGATCAAATAGCGCAAGTCTGTAAAGGCTAGGAAAAAGGAATGGATCGTGCGTTTCATACAAGCTGTGCAAAGGGTATGGAAGAGAAAAAGAGAGAATGAGGGCGGAGAATGTGAAAAAGAGGAGACTGGAATTTTTATTTTTATATTTTATGATATTCGGGGCATATGTGGTGTATTGGTGGCCTGTGCCGGCGTGGAGCGTTCAGCTGTACGCAGCGATTTATATCGCCATTATTTTATTTAGTATCATCTCACTCATGCTGGAGAACCGTACATCACAGCACACGCTGTTATGGATGTATGTGCTGATTTTTTTCCCGATCATTGGCTATATGTTCTATCTGTTCTCAGGGCAGCTCTATGTAAAAGGTCATTTATTCAAATCAAAGAGAATGTATAACCGTGAAAAATTAAGAAGAATCTCTGAGCTTGAAAGCAAGCCGGATGAATCACGTTTAACCGATAATCAGCGTGCTTTTTTTCATTACACAGAAAAAGCAACAGGCATGCATGTGAACACAAATAGTGATATGGAGATTTTAAAAAATGGGGAGGAGACGTTTCCCCGAATTTTTGAAGAGTTAAAAAAAGCAAAATCGTTCATTCATATAGAATACTATATGTTCAAATCCGATTTCCTCGGCCGCCGGATGATGGAGATTTTAATTGAAAAAGTGAAAGAAGGAGTAGAGGTTCGCTTCATATATGATGCGGCAGGCAGCATTCGCTTCTCCCGGAAAGATATTAAACGCTTGAAGCAGTCAGGAGTCAAGGTCGCTCCTTTTCTGCCTTTAAAATATGGATTCTTTAATCAAAAATTCAATTTCCGAAATCACCGAAAAATCGTCATTATTGATGGAGAGACAGGGTTTGTCGGCGGGTTAAATGTCGGCAAGGAATACGTAGGTCGGGATGAAAAGATCGGCTTTTGGCGTGATACGCATGCCATGTTAAAGGGTGAGGCTGTTCAGACCCTTCACTCCGTTTTTATGCTGGACTGGGAGTATGTATCAGATGAAGTATTAATTGATGATCCGAGGTATCATACGCCGCATTCTGTGACAGGCGAGGATGTCATTCAGGTTGTACCAACTGGACCTGATATGAAAGAAAGTATGAGTGATTTATATGATGCCCTCATTTCTAATGCGAAACAATTTGTCTGGATTGCCACACCTTACTTTGTACCAAACGAATCGATTCGCACTGCGCTCAAAATCGCTGCCACAAGAGGGGTGGATGTGCGGGTAATGGTACCGGAGATCAATGACGGATTTCTCACGCAATATGCCACACGATCCTATTTTTCTGAGCTTCTAAAAGAGGGCATCAAGGTGTATCACTATCAAAAAGGGTTTATGCATCAAAAGGTGATGATCGCAGATGGAGAACTCGCCTCTGTCGGAACCGCGAATGTCGATATGAGAAGCTTTCAGCTCAATTTTGAGGTCAATGTCTTTACAGCCGCCAAAAAGCCAATTGAGCAATTGATGGCTCACTATGAGGAAGATATGAAGGAATGTGAGCAAATGGGTCCTGTTCATTTTTATAAAAGAGGCTTAAAAGAGCGGTTGAAAGAATCATTTGCCCGGTTGTTTTCTGGCGTATTATGAGGATTTCCAGTCAAAAGAAATCATTTCCTGATCTAGTATTTTGAAGAGGATTCCTCTATAATTGAAAATGATTATCAATTATAGAGGAAATGAGGTTCTTTTACATATGCTAAAACGCTTTTTCGCCTATTACAGGCCCTATCGCGGTCTGTTCTTTTTAGATTTCTTTTGCGCTGTCGCAGTTGGACTGATGGAACTAGGTTTCCCGCTGATCGTGAACTACTTCATTGATACATTATTACCAACAGGGAACTGGACGGTCATTGCTTGGACCGCACTTGCTCTGTTTATCATTTATGCACTCAGCTCGGTTATGCAGTTTATTGTATCGTACTGGGGGCACATGCTTGGCATCAATATTGAAACAGATATGAGGAAGAAGCTGTTTGATCATTTTCAGCGTCTTTCATTTAAGTTCTTTGATAACAACAAAACGGGTAAGCTTATGTCCCGAATGACAAATGACCTCATGTACATTGGTGAGGTGGCTCATCACGGACCTGAGGATTTGTTTATTGCGATTATGACGATTCTTGGCGCCTTTGCTGTCATGCTGATGATTAACTGGCAGCTTGCTATTTTAACCTTCTTGATCATGCCAGTCATCATCTGGCTTGCTCTTCATTTTAATAAGAAGATGACGAAGGCGATTACACAGCTGAACAATGACATTGGAGATTTTCATGCAAGGGTTGAAAATAATATTGGCGGAATTCGTCTTGTTCAAGCCTTTGCGAACGAACATTTCGAGAAAAAGCGTTTTGCTGAAAACAACAACCGTTTTCGGAAAGCGAAGCTTCTTTCATATAAAATCATGTCAGTTAACGGGTCAATCAGTTACATTCTCACACGTCTTGTGACACTGTTTGTCCTTCTGGCAGGTACATGGTTTGTTCTGCAGGGTCAATTAACGGCAGGTGGATTTATCGCGTTTGTTCTGATTACAAACGTCTTATTCAGACCGATTGATAAGATCAACACAGTGATTGAAATGTATCCAAAAGGAATTGCGGGCTTTAAAAGCTATGTCGACTTACTTGAAACAGATCCAGATGTGAAGGATACAGAAGGAGCTCGTGATGTATTCGGGCTGAAAGGTGAAATTGAATATCGAAACGTGACATTTGGCTACGATGAGCACAGCCATGTGTTAAAGGATATCGTTTTGAAGATCAAACAAGGAGAAACTGTTGCGTTTGTCGGGCCTTCAGGAGCCGGAAAATCGACGATTTGCAGCCTGCTGCCACGTTTTTATGATGTGGAGGAAGGGGAAATTACAATTGATGGTGTGAGTACAAAATCGATGACCCTGTCTTCTTTAAGACAGCAGATCGGCATTGTGCAGCAGGATGTCTTTTTATTCTCAGGCACCATTCGTGAAAACATCGCGTACGGCAACCTAGAAGCCAGCGATGCAGAGATTTGGGAGGCTGTACGTCGTGCGCATTTAGAGGAACTCGTTCAGCGTTTCCCAGAAGGATTAAATACAGTCATAGGCGAGCGAGGCGTCAAATTGTCGGGAGGTCAAAAGCAGCGCCTGTCGATTGCGAGGATGTTCCTAAAAAATCCTTCGATTCTTATTTTAGATGAAGCCACATCAGCGCTCGATACAGAAACAGAAAAAGCCATACAAGATGCACTGAGCGAACTGGCTGTCGGCAGGACCACACTTGTCATTGCCCACCGCCTGGCAACCATTAAGCACGCCGACCGTATCATCGTCGTGACAGAGGAAGGTATCCAAGAACAGGGCCGTCACCAAGACCTTATTCAAATGGGCGGCGTATACAGCAGACTGCATGAAGCGCAGTTTGGTCATTGATCAGCGCGTAGACAAACCCTCGCATTCGCCCGCAGTTCTGCGTGCCGGTGCTCACGAAAGTTAATTCGCTCCGCTCCGGTACTCGTCCTTCCTAGACTGCAAAGGTTTTTCTATCACGCTGAATGAAAAACAATCTGAGCCCTTTTGATAAAGGGCTTTTTTTGTTAGGATAGAAAAAATGCGTGTAGGAAGGATCTGATGGAATGAAGGGGCTTCAGCGATTACAAAAGGGAGATAAGATCGGTATTTTTTCACCTTCCAGTCCTGCATCAGCGACCTCGCCTCTTAGGTATCAGCGGGCGAAGAAGTGGCTTGAGCAAAAAGGATTCATTGTGGTATCAGGATCATTAACAGGGAAAGAGGATCACTACCGTTCAGGGACAATTCAAGAACGAGCAGATGAGCTGAATGAACTGATGGCTAGAAAGGACTTGGCGTGCATCATGTCAATGATTGGCGGGACAAATTCAAATAGTTTGCTGCCTTATCTTGATTTTGACCTGCTGAAACAACAACCGAAAATTATGATCGGTTATTCAGATGCGACAGCGATTCTTTTAGCGGCGTACGAAAAAACGGGACTGCCTGTTTTCTACGGGCCGGCGCTTGTTCCTTCTTTTGGCGAGTTTGAACCGTTTGTCACTTATACATATCAGTCGTTTGGGGACATCCTGATGTCCCATCAAACCATACCTTATCAGATTGAAAAACCGCCTTTTTGGACAGATGAACGAATCAATTGGGAAGAAAAGACGGGTGATAAAAAGCAGCGTCCGAACGATTGGCTGTGCGTCATAGAGGGACAGGCAGAAGGCAGATTGATCGGTGGGAACTTGAATGCGATGTACGGCATTTGGGGAAGTGAGTTCATGCCAGCCATCCAAAACGGAGACATCCTTCTCATTGAAGATTGTATGAAAACCGCTTCCGTTGTAGAAAAGAACTTCTCTTTATTGAAAGTAAATGGAGTGTTTGAACGGGTATCTGGGATTCTTTTAGGAAAACATGAGCTGTTTGATGACGAAGGGACGGGCAAAGAGCCTTACGAGATTTTACTTGAGGTGCTCGGGGAGACAAAAAGACCGCTCATCGCTGATTTTGACTGTGCCCATACGCACCCGATGCTGACGATGCCAATCGGGGCACAAGTGAAAATGGATGCAGCTTCCAAACAAGTTTGGTTAACAAAAGAGTGGATATAGCAAAAGAGCAGCCCGCGGCTGCTCTTCTTTATGAAACCTTCTCTTTTTCAAATGGCTGGAGGAGGTCTTGCGCTTTTTTTCCCTCTACGACAATTAAGTAGTCAGATTCTAAATGAGTGAGCCTGAAGGTTTCAAGCTCTACGATGTTCTTAATGCTGCACATTGTTTTTTTAGAATACACATATAAACGATGCTGAGCCTGCTGGCATTTTTCATAAAGAGAAATAAGCTTATGTAAATTCAACGCTTTTGCAGCGATTCGGATTGAATAGATTTGAGACATCTTCATATCCTCCTGTTAATTACTTTCTCACAATAGCTTTGTTACCCCCATTTGCACAAAGGTAAACCTTTCTCTATGATTTCCACTCAATAGTTCCCCCGCCCGTTCGTTTATTGCCCCTTATCGCAGACAGCTCTTCGACTAGACGGAGAAGAGCCTGATCCTTTAATTTTGCTTCAATCATGAAATCTACATCACGACCATACGGTTTTAATGCTTGAAAAAGCGGTAAGACAAAGTTCATATCTACTCCATCTGCATGACTGCGTATCGCTTTTTCTGATTTAGGTGAAGACAAATGGATTTTGGGCGGAATGCCAGTGTTTGTCCAAGTATCGAACATTCTTGGCAGGATGTCATCGAGTGCGGCATCATCATCTTTATTTGCCACGTGATGATGGTAATCAAAAACAAACGGAATGTCATGCTTTTCACATACACCAAGCGTTTCCAGCGACGTATATGTTTTGTCATCGTTTTCAAGTGTCATTCTCGCCTTGATATGAGGCGGAAGCTGTTTGATATTTTCATCAAAGCGTTGAAGAGCCGATTCTTTATCGCCGTACGCCCCGCCTACATGAATGTTCATGTAGCCTTCCTTTTCGAGCTTCATCGCCTCAAGCATCTGATAATGGTATGTCATATCGATGACGGCATTTTCTGTAATCGAAGGTTTTGGGCTGGTAAACAAGGTGAATTGATTGGGGTGAAAGCTCACCCGTAATCCGTGCCGTTTCACTAACTTGCCTATTTCAAGAAATTCTTTGTGAAAAGGTGTCACGAAGTCCCAGCGCACCTCGGGATGGGTCGCGAGCGGGACGATCGAGCTTGAAAAACGGTAAAGCGGGATATCATGAGCAATGGCGAAATAAAGCGTTCTTAATGTATTCACAAGATTGGCCTTCGTTGTTCGCAATAAAGCCTCTTTTCTTTCTACTTTAGAGAGCTTGCTGTATCTAGCAAAGGTCAGCGACTTGGCAGGAGAAGCTTCCCACAAGGTGACGGCATTGGATACATAACCAAATCGATAACGCATAGGTCATCTCCTTTATAAAAAATACGAGAACATGGCGGAAACCCACTCAAGCGGCCTTGTGAAAAGCGGGCGCTTTGACAATGTTTCTTCTGTCAGGATCTCAGATACTTCCATATGCTCCCGAATTTTTTCCTCTACGTGTGCAGTAAAGGCGGGATCATCAATGGCTACATCTACTTCTTCGTTTAAAAACAAGCTGCGTTTATCAAAATTCGCAGTGCTGATCATACAGCGGCTGTGATCAATCAAAATGGCTTTAGAATGATAAAACCCTTTATAAAAACGATAAACAAGGCATCCAGAGGCAATGAGGTCCTTCAAATAATGAAAGCCAGCCTCTTTGACAAGTGGATGATCCGCTTTCATTGGAATGATGATTTCAACTGTGACGCCCCGCTTTCGTGCATCAAGCAGCGCCTTCAGAAGAGGGGCTGATGGAATAAAATAAGGCGTACAGATGATGATCTGTTTCCTCGCCTGCTGAATATCTTGGAGAAATAAAGCTTCTAAAGAAAAACCAGCAGTCGCGCGTGTTGTGCATTGTAATGTTCCCGGTTCCAATGCAGGGAAAACCTCATATTGCAGCTGATGAATGCCAGACGACCGGTACAAATCATTCAGAAACACATGCTGAAGATCTGCGACAACCTGTCCAGTCATACGCAAATGATAATCCTTCCAAATGCCAAACCGGCCTTTCTTCCCAACATATTCATCGCCTATATTAAATCCGCCAATATAGCCAATCTTCCCATCAATCACCGTGATTTTACGGTGATTTCTCATGTTTAACCGGTAAATCAAAAAAGGAAAACGAGGCTTATTTAAAAAGTAAAATTGAATGCCGCTTCTTTCTAGCATGTGAATGTCCTGTTGTTTAAACGAGTAGGAGCCTAATCGGTCGGTCAGCAAAAAGACGGAAACGCCTTGCTCCGCTTTGGCTTTCAATGCTTGTAAGACCCTTTGACCAATCTTGTCGTTCTTTACAATAAAGAACATCATATGAATAGAAGAAGAGGCTTGCTGTATATCGGTAAGCAGCTGATCGAAAAATGGTTCGCCATCATGATAAAAGGCGGCATCGCCGCTTGTTTGGTCAAAAGACCGTTCAAATGCGTGAGTAGAAAAATATTTTTTTCCCATATAAAGGTCTAACATGACAAGCAAAACGATGGCAATGAGTACGAGTAGGATGATCAATGCGATCATGAAACTTCCTCCTTTTTTGCATATTTCAATAGTGTACCCAAACGTGTAAAAAATATTGACTGAATACTCATTCATTATTTATGATAGAGGTACAACATGGAAACGGAACAAAGAGGGTTTTGGGGAATGAAAGGGGGAGCAAGATGAATAGCCTTTTAATCATCAACTTGATCGCATTTGCGGCGGTGACCGCTTACGCTGTGTATTTGTTTGTTTATCTCATTCGAACACGAGCGGCGTATATTCGTCTTGGTAAAAAAGAAGAGTTTCAACAAGACTTAAAGAAACGCTTAGAGCGTGTTTGGGTCAACGTATTTGGGCAAAAGAAGCTGTTAAAGGACAAGAAGAGCGGCATCATCCATGTTCTGTTTTTCTACGGATTTATCCTTGTACAGTTCGGAGCCCTTGATTTTATTCTGAAGGGGCTTATTCCAGACAGCGGGCTTCCTTTAGGTCCACTGTACGGCGTCTTTACGTTTTTCCAAGAGATTGTCACACTTCTCATTTTAGTGGCCGTTGTATGGGCTTTCCATAGAAGATACGTGGAGAAGCTTGTCCGTTTAAAACGAGGCTTCAAATCGGGATTAGTGCTTTTATTTATTGGCGGCTTAATGCTGACAGTCTTACTTGGGAACGGCATGAACATCATCTGGCATGGACACTCTCTATCACCGACTGAGCCAATCGCTTCTGGTATTGCTTTCTTGCTGGGCGGAATTTCACCTCTGGCGGCTGCGATTGTTTTTTATGCCGCATGGTGGGTGCATCTTCTTATTTTGCTGACATTCTTAGTATATGTTCCGCAGTCAAAGCACGCCCATCTGATTGCAGGGCCTGTGAACGTATTTGTCAGCAGATTAGACCCGCCAGGCAAGCTGCAAAAAATCGATTTTGAAGATGAGACACAAGAGACCTTCGGTGTGGGAAAAATTGAAGACTTCCGTCAGTCTCAGCTCATCGATCTTTACGCCTGTGTGGAATGCGGGCGCTGCACGAATATGTGCCCGGCAACAGGGACAGGGAAGATGCTGTCTCCGATGGATTTGATTTTAAGGTTAAGAGATCATTTAACCAATAAAGGGGCGGCTATTACATCAAAGACACCTTGGGTCCCGCAGCTTGCTTTTAAGCAGACAACAGGAAACCAGCTGGCACTGCAGGCGAGAGGAGCAGGTGCCGAAGAGTCGGCTGCCAGCTCTATATATCATCCTTCTCTTATTGGAGAGGTCATTACAGAAGAAGAAATCTGGGCATGTACGACGTGCCGAAACTGTGAAGACCAATGCCCTGTCATGAATGAACACGTTGATAAGATTATTGATATGCGCAGATATCTTGTGCTGACCGAAGGAAAAATGGACGCGGATGCACAGCGTGCCATGACAAGCATTGAGCGCCAAGGGAACCCGTGGGGATTGAACCGGAAAGAAAGAGAAAATTGGCGTGAACTAAGAGAAGATGTGCATGTGCCGACAGTGAAAGAGCTGAAAAAAGCAGATCAAAGCTTTGATTATTTATTCTGGGTTGGTTCAATGGGGGCATATGACAATCGAAGCCAAAAGATTGCGCTTGCTTTTGCAAAGCTCCTCAATGAAGCGGGAGTATCCTTTGCCATCCTAGGCAATAAAGAGAAAAACTCAGGCGATACGCCAAGAAGACTCGGAAACGAATTTTTATTCCAAGAGCTTGCTGCAAAAAACATTGAAGAATTCCAGAAAAACGGCGTCACAAAGATCGTCACGATTGATCCACACGCCTACAACTTATTTAAAAATGAATATCCAGACTTCGGACTTGAGGCAGAAGTGTATCATCATACAGAATTACTGGCAGAGTTAGTGAAAGAAGGGAAAATAACACCTGTACATGAAGTGAACGAAGTGATTACCTTCCACGACTCTTGCTACCTAGGCAGATATAACGAAGTGTACGACCCGCCAAGAGACATTTTAAAAGCGATTCCTGGTGTGACGCTGAAAGAAATGGAGCGCAACCGTGAAACTGGTATGTGCTGCGGTGCAGGTGGTGGCTTAATGTGGATGGAAGAAGAGACAGGTACCCGGATTAACACTGCACGAACGGAGCAGGCGTTACAGGTACAGCCGTCCATCATCAGCTCAGGGTGTCCTTATTGCTTAACGATGCTGGGAGATGGGACGAAGGCGAAGGAAGTAGAGGAGCAGGTAGGCACATTTGATGTCGCAGAACTTCTTGAAAAATCAGTGTTTGGTGAGGCTGGAAAGCAGGTGTCGTAAACATGACAGGCCGATGAATAGAATGTTCATCGGCTTATCCATGGCGCTGTTTCATCAGCTGCCTAAACGATATGTAAGCGGTAACAAAACGGGGAGGGGCATATATGAGTACGACGGTCATTGTATCTGGAGCAAGAACACCATTTGGAAAACTAGGCGGTGCTCTCAGTGGTTTGACTGCCGCAGAACTAGGCGGTATAGCGATCAAGGCTGCACTGGAAAGAGTTTCGGGTTCTCATGAAATAGATGAGGTCATTATGGGAAGTGTTTTACAAGGAGGGCAAGGGCAGATTCCTTCAAGGCAAGCAGCAAGATATGCTGATCTTCCTTGGTCTGTTCCAACACAAACCATCAATAAAGTCTGTGCATCAGGAATGCGCAGTGTGACCGCAGCAGATCAAATCATTCGAGCTGGAGATGCTGAGGTCATAGCGGCGGGCGGTATGGAATCCATGTCTCAAGCTCCTTATCTGCTAAAAAAAGCGCGGTGGGGCTACAAAATGGGTGATGGCGCAGTACAAGATGCGATGATCTTAGATGGGTTAACCTGTTCGTTTACAGGCGTTCATATGGGTGAGTATGGAAGTATGGCTGCAAAGGAGCTTGGCATCACGCGGGAAGAGCAGGATCTGTGGGCACTCAGAAGTCATGAACGGGCCATCGAAGCGCAAAAAAACAGCTTTTTTCAACAAGAAATCACCCCCGTCACCGTCAAAACAAAAACGGGAGAACGGCTGATCACAGAAGATGAATCTCCGCGGCGTGATACGTCATATGAACGGCTGTCAAAGCTCATGCCTGTTTTTGATCAGAAGGGCACCATCACCGCTGGAAATGCACCAGGTGTCAATGACGGTGCAAGTGCGCTTCTTTTAATGAAAGACACGTATGCTGTGCAGCATGGCGTAAAGCCAATGGCAGTCGTTGTCGGTCATGCTCAGGTTGCTGTAGAGGCGAAGGATTTCCCGAAAACACCAGCCTTTGCCATCGAGAAGCTTTTAAAGAAAACAGGAAAGCGCCTAGAGGATATCGATTTGTTTGAAATCAATGAGGCCTTTTCAGCTGTGGCTCTGGCATGTGAAAAAATAACCGGTATCGACCGGCGGAAAATGAATATCAATGGAGGGGCTGTCGCACTCGGTCATCCGATTGGGGCAAGCGGAACACGCGTGATATTGACATTGATTCATGCATTAAGACAAAGAGGCGGAGGCATTGGCATTGCAGCGATTTGCAGTGGAGGCGGTCAAGGAGATGCCATCATGATAAAGGTAGATTAAAAGGGAGGCGTTTATTGCCATGAGCACTGAAGAGACGATTATGGTCGTTGGAGCAGGTCAAATGGGATCAGGCATTGCCCAAGTGTTTGCTCAGTCAGGCTATACAGTTCTGCTCCATGATGCATCAGAAAAGCAGATTCATCGGGCCATTTCCTCCATGACCAAACAACTAACGAAACGGGCAGAAAAAGGAAAGCTAGCCCATCAGGCAGTCCGAGATATTACGCAGCGGCTTGCGGTTTCCACAGATTTAAAGGACGTACAGCAGGCTCATTTAGTCATAGAAGCCGCATCAGAACAAATGAGTGTGAAAAAACAAATCTTTGAAACACTTGATCAATTTGCAGAGGCTGAGACAATATTTGCGACAAACACGTCTTCCTTGTCGATCACAGAATTAGCAGCTGTTACGGGGAGACCGGAGCAAGTGATTGGCATGCACTTTATGAATCCTGTCCCTGTCATGAAACTCGTTGAGGTCATTCGAGCGCTGCAAACAAGTGACGACACGTATCAACTCGTTTGTGAAACAGCAAAGCATTTAAACAAAACCCCAATTGAAGTGGAAGACTTCCCAGGGTTTGTATCAAATCGTATATTGATGCCGATGATCAATGAAGCCATTTACACCCTATATGAAGGTGTGGCAGATGCAGAAAGCATTGATGGTGTCATGACACTTGGGATGAATCACCCAATGGGGCCGCTTCGTTTAGCTGATTTCATCGGACTGGATACATGTTTATTTATTATGAATACCCTTCACGAAGGACTTGGAGACAGCAAATACCGACCTTGTCCTCTTTTGAAAAAATACGTGAATGCAGGCTGGCTGGGCAAAAAGACAAAGAGAGGTTTTTACACATACCACGACCACTCATAGGGGGAGTCAAGATGGATGTTTTGCTTACGGATCAACAGCGTCTCTGGAGAGAACAGACAGCAGAATTTGCACGCCAGCGTATATTCCCTGAAGTAGAAGCGATGGAACAAGGCCGGTTTCCAAAAAGCCTTTTAAGTGAAATGGGGCGGCAAGGCTATCTAGGGATTCCAATACCAGCTTCGTATCAAGGCTTAGGAGCAGATTTTACAACGTATATCATCGCAATCCATGAATTATCGAAAGTGAGTGCGACCATCGGTGTCATTGTGTCCGTTCATACATCTGTTGTGACGATGCCTATTCTGACTTTTGGAACAAAAGAACAAAAAGAAACCTATGTCCCGCTACTTGCATCAGGAGAGAAGCTGGGAGCCTTTTGTCTGACTGAACCAAAGGCTGGATCAGATGCTTCAAGTATTCAGTTAAGAGCAGAGCGGGTGGGCGGCGATTATGTATTAAATGGAACGAAAATCTTTATCACTAACGGCGGAGAAGCAGAGCTATATCTTGTCTTTGCGGTGACCGATCCGGCTTCTGCGAGAAAAAATATATCGGCGTTCATTGTCGAGAAAGATACGCTGGGATTTACGATTGGAAAAGATGAGAAGAAGATGGGACTGCACGGTTCAAAAACAGTCACGCTTCATTTTGATGGCGTGCGGATTCCAAAAGATCAGTTGCTCGGTGCAGAAGGAGAAGGCTTTCAAATTGCCATGTCTAGCTTAAATGCAGGGAGAATCGGAATTGCGGCTCAAAGCCTTGGCATTGCAGAAGCCGCTTTAACCGAGGCAGTGACCTATTTAAAGAAGCATCCAGCAGGTCTTGAAACGACCATTCGGCTGGGCGATTTGGCGGCGAAGCTTGAGGCAGCCAAACTGCTCGTCTATCAAGCGGCTTCTTTCAAAGAGGCAAATCGTCCGGTCACAAAGGAAGCATCAATGGCAAAGCTATTTGCGTCAAAAACGGCGGTGGAGATCAGTACAGAAGCGCTCCATTTGCTAGGCATGGATGGTTATACGAATCGTTATCAAGCAGAACGTTACTTTCGTGATGCGAAAATTTGTGAAATCTATGAAGGAACAAGTGAAATTCAAAGGCTGGTCATCTGTAAACAGCTAATATGAAACGAGGTGGCTCACGATGCAGTTCCAATTAAGTGACGAACATGAAATGATTCAAAAAATGGTGAGAGACTTTGCGAAAAACGAAGTGGAGCCAACAGCAGCAGAGCGAGACGAAACAGAGACATATGATCCATCTATTTTTCGCAAAATGGCGGAGCTCGGTTTAACGGGTATCCCTTGGCCGGAAGAAGTGGGCGGAATCGGCAGTGACTATTTAGCCTACGTCATAGCAGTTGAGGAGCTTTCAAGAGTGTGCGCGTCTACAGGTGTCACCCTGTCCGCACATACATCTCTTGCTTCATGGCCAATCTATACATTCGGAACAGATGAACAAAAAGAGACTTATTTAAAGCCGCTTGCAGAAGGGCGGAAGATAGGAGCATATGCCCTCACCGAGAGCGGTTCCGGTTCAGATGCTGTCGGAATGAAGACAACGGCCGTAAAGGCAGGCAGTGAATATGTCTTGAACGGGTCGAAAATCTTTATTACAAATGGAGGCATTGCAGATTATTATATTGTGTTTGCCGTAACAGACCAAGAAGCTTCGTCTCGAAATACAACTGCTTTCATTGTAGAAAAAGAGACACCTGGTTTTTCCGTTGGCAAAAAGGAAAGCAAACTGGGCATACGCTCATCGCCAACAACGGAAATTCGATTTGAAGATTGCCGAATTCATGAAAGGAACCGGCTCGGTCAAGAAGGAGAAGGGTTCAAAATAGCCATGATGACACTCGATGGCGGCAGAAACGGCATTGCTGCACAGGCGGTAGGGATTGCTCAAGGCGCTCTTGATGCCGCGGTTGATTATGCCAAGGAGCGTAAACAATTTGGCAAACCAATCATTCAGCAGCAAGGGATCGCCTTTAAGCTGGCTGATATGGCAACAGCGATTGAAGCATCAAGGCTGCTTACTTACCAAGCGGCATGGCTCGAAACGAAAGGCCTCCCGTATGGAAAGGAATCAGCCATGTCCAAGCTCTTTGCCGGTGATACAGCGATGAAGGTGACGACAGAAGCGGTTCAAATCTTCGGCGGGTACGGCTACACAAAGGATTACCCAGTCGAACGATACATGCGTGATGCGAAAATCACTCAAATTTATGAAGGAACTCAGGAAATCCAGCGTTTGGTCATCTCAAGGAAACTGCTAGATATATAGAAATAAAGTAAAAGCCACCTCTCGCTAGGTGGCTTTTGCTTTGTATGGTTCAATCAGCTTTAAATCAGTAGCAAAATCTAAAGGTTTTTTTGTGAAGGAAAAAGGATTGTGTCAGCAGTATAAAAAGCTTTAACTTAAGAGTGACTTGTCATCGATTATTTAGAGAGTATTTAATCAATAAAAACTGGCAACAAACTTACTAAAGTATTAGGGATTAATAAAGAAATAGGTAAATGTGTATAAAAGATAATAGTTAATTTTCCCTGAATTTGAGGTGATGCCCAGTATAGGTCCAACTTACCTTTGGGGTTATGTTAAAATTGAAGAAATATAAATATGGGAGGTTATTATGAACGCTGCTACCACCTTAGGAATCGTAACCATGGTTATATGGATTCTTGTTTCCGTAGAACTTTCGAAGACTTCAAAAAAAGACAATGATCAAAAAGAAAACAGTAATAGAAAATTAATTGTATTAATGTTCGCAGGAATTGTATTGACCATAGCTGTTGTAATCTCATTATTTCAGAAACTTTAGATTAAGATAGAATATAGAAGTGTATGTTTTCATCAATTAATTTTTTAAGCATATTATAAGTGAAATTGAAGCAATCATTAATAAATAAATTCCAAAAGCGTTTTAAATTTTGCGGAAATATCGGGATTAAGCTTCATTCTAAAAGAGAATGACTTCTTCTAAAATGATGAATATTATCCAACATACATAAATTTCTTGATATAAAGAAATAGCAGAGATAGCCAGTGAGATGTTTAATACAAAACAACAAAAAATAATATTAATAACACCTCTAATTAAGTACATTATTATCAATCGAAATCGAGACAACTCAATATGAGTGTTTCGATTTTTTTGAAAGTGAGAAATTGGTTTATTTACCTAGTTGGTTCCACCCATTTAAGTTTTTTTCAACGGCTTACAGGGGGCATATATTGGTTTTGAAGAATAGTATGCTTATTGTTTTTTTGATATATTACAATTTTTAAAATATGTCAACTGTTATGTATAAACTTATGATTTGTACGATCAGGTCTCTTGAATTCAAAATAAGTTCACAGAGAATCGAAAGAGAGAGTTATTCATTGAATTTAGTTCTGCCTTTAGTAAAGATAAACATGTTTATTCGTAATATTCCGTTCATAACTTTAAGGATAAAGGTAGCTTATCATACATATAAATATAAATGCCATAATCTCTTAAGTGATGATAAATCTACCTACCTCTAAGACAAGTCAATAAAGATTTGAAACGAATTGATTTTTTGATTACTAGATATTTTGACTAGTTTTTAGAGAATCAGAGCATTTTATGTCAGTACATAAGCGCCCTGTAAAACTGGGAAATGAACATAATCCCCTATAATAAATGGTTATAATTACATCTATTTCAATTATTATTAAAAAATTTACAAAAAATGTTGAAATGTAATTTAATTCTTGCTAGACTAAAAGAGTGGTAAATAATAGAAGGAGGTCGTGTTATGACAAAAGCAACAGATTCTAAGTTTTATGCTTTATTATCGCTGCTACTTCTTGCGGTAACATTAGGAGCTTTAGTAATTGGAAATGGCTCATTAATTGCAGCAAATCTGGGTGTTAGTTCTGGAACCGCGTTTGCAATGGTTAATTTCTTAGATGCTTGGTCTTCAGTAGCAACTGTTATTACTGTCGTTGGCATGTTCACTGGTGTAGGAACAATTAGTGCAGGTGTAGCTGCTACTATTTTGGCTATCCTCAAGAAAAAAGGAAAAGCAAAAGCTGCTGCTTTTTAATCTCAAAAAAAAATCATCTCAATCTTTATTGAGATGATTTTTTTTCCAAAAGTGTTTTGATAGCAGGTGAAACGACGTTTACTAGACAATGGTAAAAACTAATTTAGCGTTTTATGCCATGCGGCTTGTAATAAAACATTAATTAGGAGGAAATTTTATGATGAAGGCAAAAAAACTTGGCTCATTCTCACTATTGTTAGTGGAAGTTACAATGGCATCTTTAGTCGCTAGAAAAGGTTCTTTGATATCAGCAAATCTAGGTCTTAGTACTGTGACTGTCTCTAGTTTGGCTGTGCTTAAAAAACAAGGAAAAGCCAAGGCTGCTGCTTTTTAACATGACTTATGTATAAAATAAATAAGCTATTTAAAATATATGATCAAAGTATAATGGGGTATCTCAATTATATTGGAATGATTCTTTTTTCTATCATTGTTATGATAGCGATGATTTTCTATCGCGATGGGGTTCCCGGCACTTATAAAAACAGTTTTATTTTTATTTCAATATACATTGTAGCTACAGCTAATATTAATCGCTGTGTATTACCGTATAAAAGACAGCAGCCAGGCTTGGTCTTTATCTCTAAACAATTGTTGTTGAAACATTTATTCTTTACGATTAAAAAAGGGTATTCAGTTCAATTACTTTTCGCTTGTTTCATCGCTTTAACTTTTTTGTTAGTAGAAAAACAATATTTCATTATGATACTAGCTCTTATTGTCGTGATGCTGTCCTTTGCATCTCAATTATTGTCTGGTCTATTCAATATCATAAACAGAATACTCCTTTTGTTACAATTTTGGTATATCATAACGTCCATTTTTGAAGCAGTGTTGATACTGCAAATGGTACAGTCTCTTCTTATTTACATTTACATAAGTAATTCTCATAGGATACCTTTGACATCTGGACTTTCCTTCCTAAAAAGTGCGAATAAGCAATATAGGTCTGGGAATATTATGTATTTGTTTTTTTCTTATATCATTAGTAATAAAATATTAATAATTTTAATTGGCGTCTTAGTAGCAGTACTTACTTATTTCGCCCAATCCTTTTTAACAAAAATAGAATATCTGCCTGCGCTCATTTTGGTCTATATAAACTTTATCACGATCTTAGAAATCCTAATAGGTTCGAAAAAGGAAGAAATTATGCTTGATAAGGCAAGAGTTGAGATGCTGCAAGCCTCTTTGATTGTGAGTCCGTACGAGAGGTTTAAATCCAGTACGATTTATTTACTATGTATTGTACTGACTTTTGTCAGTGTGTGTGGAATAGTCGGAGTAGTGATAAACACGTCTGATATCTCAATTATTCTTAAAAATATGTTATCGCTTCCTTTAATCATCTTTATTGGGGTCGTATATTTCAGAAAAACAGAACTATTAATCAACGATTATGAACATAAGTTATTGAAGCTGTCCTTGCCTATTTTATTACTCATATGCATTACTATTTTCACGATTACTTCATGAAAAGAGGAGGAAAATGTTACATAAAAGATTGAAATATTTTCTGTGGTATTACTCTATCTACTGTATATTGCTGATAGGTACAGGGATTTATCTTGGGAATATAGTCAACAAAGATTTATTTGAAGCAGCACCACCAACTTCGGGCCAGGAATTTATGTCTGTAGTCCTGACACATAACTTAACGAACTTTGCAATGTATTTACTGGGGTTCTTGTTGTCGCCGTTATTTCAAATAATGGATTTTGGAGGTTCGTCCTTCGTCATTACGATGGGCTTTAGAACGTTAGGAGCACAAGAAGCTTTAGGTAAACTAATTCCTCACGGGCTATTAGAATTCCCAAATATGTTGCTTTATCAAGGAATAAGCCAGTATGTACTGTTCACACTAATTTATACGAAATCAATTAAAGCTGCTTTAGGTGTTATGAAAAAAATGATTCCTTATTATCTGCTATCGTTAGTCATCCTAATAATAGCTGCTTTTATTGAAGGGTATGATTCTTTATTATTTTCTATCATTATCAATCATAGATGGTTTTATTGAAGACTCTATATGACAGAGAAGGGGATTCAAGTGGGATTAGAATTTGTAGAATGTACTAAGAAGTTCAAAAACAATATCATACTAGATAAAGTGAATTTTTCAATTTCAACAGGTCTCTTTCATTTAGTGGGGAGAAATGGTGCAGGTAAAAGCACTCTCCTTAAAATGATAGCAGGTTTAGATAAGAGATATTCTGGAGATATTGAGGCAAACAAAGAATCGACTCTTTACTTAAATGTGGATCCTATCGGCATTCACCCATTTACAATTAGAGAAAACCTAGAGATTCTGTGGAATACGTTTAAAATTGTGCCGACTAAAGAACAAATGGGTATTGTGAATGATTTTTTTGATGGTAACCTAGATGGTTCTTATAGCAGAGCATCTACGGGTATGAAAGCGAAGGTAGGGTTATCTTTATTATTCGTAAAAGATTGGAAAACCATCCTAATTGATGAAACCATGTCATCTCTAGATTCAGAGAGTATAGAGATGCTATCTGAGAGGCTAGTGAATCTTTCTATTAAAAAAATTTCAACCATCATATATGTTTCCCATAGCATGGTGAATAAACGTTTAAACGATCATTCAAGCATTGTGAGTATAGGGGATGGGAGGCTATTATGGAACAACGTCCAAGAATAACATCACTGATATCATTGGTCATTTTTATTCTGGCCAATTATTATTTCGTTACTTTTGCTATTGAGTTAAATGGCTACATTTCGAAACTAGATGATTTAAGAGCTTTGTTAGAGGATATGTCCTATGAAACGATGCTGAATCTAATTGTTGTCATTACAACAATTCTAACCACCATCAGTCTCTTAGTACAATATCTCATCTCTAAATTCTTATTAATGATCTTTCTTCCGGAGGTTAAGGGTCATTTGTTTTATGCTCTGATCCCTAAGATTATCATTATGTTTATTAATGTAATATGTATGGGGATCTTGCAAATACATAGCTTATGGCTGTATATATTCACGGCACTTATAGGAGCAATGTTGATCTTGTTCTTTTTTCAATATAAAAAAGCGAACTGGAAAGCATCGATTCTCTTTGCGGCACCATTTATTATAGATGCTTTAATTTCCCTAGGAAAAGAAATAGTCGCTGTACTGTAATGAATAATAATTAGAGGATGAACTGAATACAAGGTTATCGAAAAAAGGTTTTATAATTTCTCCATTAAAGGTACACGTCAACTTAACCCGTTGACGTGTACCTTTTTATAAAAATGGACAATCACTTCGTTCAAACGATAGCTAAATTTTATTCATTCAACAGTGCTGCCTCTAATTTCTCCAATTTTTTTATTTGGAATGAATAGAACAGCAAACAAAAAGCATGCCGTACACAAGAACCAGTCCAATTTCACGCAGGGGAAGACCAAAAGGTGCTACTCGTGAGAAAAAATCAAAAATTAACATCAATAAAGGTGGCATAAACTCCCCTAATTTGTTTATAATGAGAGGTATGGTTTGTCGTAAAAATAAGGTATAAATACTTATTATTTCACTGATAAATGGATACATACATGTAATAGAAAGGGAGTGTCTGACCTTGAGTTTGAAAGAATACTCACAGGAACAGCTCAAACAAATGTCTTTAGTTGAACTTGCTTATGAAATTTTCAGAGACAGCAAATCACCAATTACGTTTTCCGAGTTAATAGATGAAATTGTCCGTTTGCAAGGAATACAAAAATCCGATCTTGATGATCGACTTGCTCAATTTTATACAGACTTAAATATAGATGGCCGCTTTATTTCGTTAGGTGATCAGAGATGGGGACTTCGCAGCTGGTATCCAGTTGATCAAATCGAAGAAGAAGTTCAACCAGCTGTGAAAACAAAAGCGAAAAAGAAAAAAGCAAAAGCAGCTGTCGTTGAAGAAGACTTCGATGAAATTGAAGAGGAAGAAGAAATCGACGAGCTTGAAGAAGACCTTGATCTTGTTGAAGACGACGATGATCTCGACCTAGACGATGATGAAGAAATTGATGAAGATCTTGAAGACTTCGACGAAGATGATGATGAAGATGATGACGGCTTAACGGAGATTGATGAAGACGATTTAGACGATGATGAGGAAGAAAAATAACCCTCTCAAACCGGTCCTCAAAACAGGACAAAACCGTCTTGACTTTCGAGAGCGAACTATGTAGTATGTATTTTGGGCTCTCTAAAAAAGAGTACGTAAAGATACGTTCATTTACGCTCCCTTTCATTTATTTGAAAGGGAGCTTTCTTATTTTTCAAGAGATTTAGGGATACACTCTAAAAAGGATGAAGCTGTGCATGTCTAGACATGCAAGGGTAAAAAAGAGAGGAGCATACGAAATGACAAAGTATATTTTTGTAACAGGAGGAGTTGTTTCCTCACTTGGAAAAGGAATCACGGCTGCATCGTTAGGCCGCCTTCTGAAAAATAGAGGGATGGATGTCACCATTCAAAAATTCGATCCATACATCAACGTAGACCCAGGGACAATGAGTCCATACCAGCACGGTGAAGTTTTTGTCACAGATGATGGTGCTGAAACAGACCTTGATTTAGGTCACTATGAGCGTTTCATTGATATTAACTTAAATAAGTACAGCAACGTTACAACTGGTAAAATCTACTCTACTGTTCTAAAGAAAGAGCGCCGCGGTGACTACTTAGGTGGAACAGTACAGGTCATTCCCCACATTACAAATGAAATCAAGGACCGTGTGTACCGTGCCGGAAAAGAAACGGGTGCAGATGTGGTCATTACAGAAATCGGCGGAACAGTAGGAGATATCGAATCCCTTCCATTCCTTGAAGCCATTCGTCAAATGAAGAGTGACATCGGACGTGAAAACGTGATGTACATTCATTGTACCCTCGTTCCTTACATCCGTGCAGCGGGTGAATTGAAAACAAAACCAACACAGCATAGTGTGAAAGAACTTCGCAGTCTTGGTATTCAGCCAAACGTCATCGTGGTCAGAACTGAAATGCCATTGGCACAAGATATGAAGGACAAAATTGCGCTATTTTGTGATATTGATACAAAAGCTGTTATTGAATGTCAGGATGCAGACACGCTTTACTCCATTCCGCTTGATTTACAAAAACAAGGGCTGGACAAGCTAGTATGTGAACATATGAAACTTGACTGCCAAGATGCGGACATGACGGAGTGGACAGCGCTTGTTGATAAAGTGCAAAACCTTTCGAAACAAGTTACAATTGGTCTTGTAGGGAAATATGTTGAGCTGCAAGATGCCTATATTTCTGTCGTTGAATCACTTCGTCATGCTGGTTATGCATTTGATGCAGATGTTCAAATTAAATGGATCAATGCAGAAGAAGTGACAGCAGAGAATATCGCTGATTTCGTACAAGATGTTGACGGTATTATTGTTCCTGGAGGCTTCGGAGATCGCGGAGTAGAAGGGAAAATCATTGCCACACAATACGCCCGTGAAAACAAAGTGCCATTCTTTGGAATCTGCTTAGGAATGCAAGTGGCATCTATCGAATATGCGAGAAACGTATTAGGCCTTGAGGGAGCTCATTCAGCGGAAATTGATCCTGAAACAGCATTCCCAATCATTGACCTTCTTCCAGAACAGAAGGATGTAGATGATCTAGGCGGAACACTTCGTCTCGGTCTATACCCTTGTAAATTAAATGAAGACTCAAAAGCATTTGCTGCATACAATGACGAAGTGGTCTACGAACGCCACCGTCATCGCTACGAGTTTAATAACGAATACAGACAGCAAATGGAAGCAGCAGGCTTTGTCTTCTCTGGTACAAGCCCAGATGGACGTCTTGTTGAAATTATCGAGCTGAAGGATCACCCTTGGTTCCTTGCTTCTCAGTTCCACCCAGAATTCGTTTCAAGACCGACAAGACCACAGCCATTATTTAGAGATTTCGTTGGTGCCTCACTTCAAGCATCTGAATCAAAATAAAACAAAAAACTGCCGAGAATCTCACTTCTCGGCAGTTTTTTTTATTCATATTCTTCCACGATTTCTTTCACAGTAAACGATAGGGCGTGGTAGACGTATAAACAGGTCATTAAAGCAGGAAAACCAAACCTTGTTCCATCTTCAGCGGGCACAAGCGGTTTCTTGAGCTGGAAATCAATGTGGACATCACAATGCTCTTCAATCGTGGAAGGCTCCTTTAGTGCCGGCCCTACACCAACAATGGGCGTACCTTGTTCGTGCAGTTCTTTTACAAGAGATTGAATTTCCTGATCTTCTGGGTCTGAATAAAATAACAGCACCCTGTCACTTGGATGAAGTAAGCTGCGCTCCTTTTGATCGAGCGGCAGTACCTTCGCACCGGGAAACGGCTCCTTGCTTTCAGATGCCTCTAAGGCGACAGCAGCCAGCTCATTCTTCCCGTGAAAATAAACGGCATGTCCACTGACAACGGCCTGTGCAAGAAGGCGTGCACCGTCCTCAATCGCTTCAGCCTGCTTTTCTCCAATACGTGAAAAAATACCTGATAACTGGGTCGTAAAAATTTTTAACAAGACTCATTTCCTCCTTCGGTCAGATCATTTTATAATAGAATATAAAGAGAATATTAGGAAAAATGCTCAGAAAATGTCGTAAAGTAAACTATTATAATTAAAGGAAATGTGAAAATCAAACAGAATTATTTAACAACAGCTCTTTTTATGGCGAAAAATGAAAGCAATGGGGTGTAACAGATGAATGAGAAAATTTTAATTGTCGATGATCAGTACGGTATTAGAATATTATTAAATGAAGTGTTTCATAAAGAAGGCTATCAAACCTTTCAAGCTGCCAATGGACTTCAGGCATTAGATATTGTGAAAAACCATAGACCGAACCTTGTCCTGCTTGATATGAAAATTCCCGGAATGGATGGTATCGAAATTTTAAAACGGATGAAATTAATTGATGAAGACATCCGTGTCATTATTATGACAGCTTATGGTGAATTAGATATGATCCAAGAATCCAAAGAACTCGGTGCATTGACGCACTTCGCTAAGCCTTTTGATATTGATGAAATCCGAGATGCTGTCAAAGAATACCTGCCGCTTGAAACAAATGGCTAGATGGAAATGATTGAATCGAGTCATTCTGTTGCCGATTTGTCGAATAATTGGTATTCTAGAAAAGAAGAAGAAAGCGATCTGACTTTGAAAGTTTACATATGGCGAGAAATTCTGGTCATGCTAGGGTGGAGAGCTTTTTTTAGCAAGCAAATTAGCTACATAGGGAGGATTTTTCATCATGCCTTTAGTTTCAATGACAGAAATGTTGAAAGACGCAAAGGAAAAAGGTTACGCTGTTGGACAGTTTAACTTAAATAACTTAGAATTCACGCAAGCGATTTTACAAGCTGCTGAAGAAGAGAAATCTCCTGTTATCTTAGGAGTATCTGAAGGAGCAGGACGCTACATGGGCGGCTTCAAAACAGTTGTCGCAATGGTTAAAGCGTTAATCGAAGAATATAATGTAACAGTTCCTGTTGCGATTCATTTAGATCACGGTTCAAGCTTTGAATCTTGTGCAAAAGCCATTCATGCAGGATTTACTTCTGTCATGATCGATGCTTCTCACCACCCATTCGATGAGAATGTGGAAACAACTGCGAAAGTCGTTGAACTTGCACATTTCCATGGTGTGTCTGTAGAAGCTGAACTTGGAACTGTTGGTGGGCAAGAAGATGACGTCATCGCTGAGGGCGTTATTTATGCTGATCCAAAAGAGTGCCAAGAGCTTGTAGAACGCACTGGTATTGACTGCCTTGCACCTGCATTAGGTTCAGTACATGGTCCATACAAAGGTGAACCAAACCTTGGTTTCGCTGAAATGGAAGAAATCGGTAAAACAACTGGTCTTCCACTTGTTCTTCACGGCGGAACAGGTATCCCAACTGCTGACATCAAGCGTGCAATTTCACTTGGTACAGCAAAAATCAATGTAAACACTGAAAACCAAATTGCTTCTGCGAAAGCAGTACGCGAAACACTTGCTGCAAAAACAGAAGAGTATGATCCACGTAAATATCTTGGACCAGCTCGTGACGCAATTAAAGCGACTGTTATCGGCAAAATGCGCGAATTTGGTTCTTCTAACCAAGCATAATTTGATGAGAACCGAAAGCCGCCTGAGTCACAGGCGGTTTTCTCCATATCTTGAGAAAGCGCAATCAAATTTACATTTCAGACAATTTATTGATAGGAGAGTGGCACAGTTATGTTATTTTTCGTAGATACAGCAAATATTGCAGACATCAAAGAGGCGCACGAGCTTGGCATTTTAGCAGGCGTTACAACAAACCCTAGTTTAGTAGCGAAAGAAAAGGACGTATCATTCCACGACCGCCTTCGCGAAATCACTGACGTGGTATCAGGTTCTGTCAGTGCAGAAGTGATTTCCCTAAAAGCAGAGGAAATGATTGAAGAAGGAAAAGAGCTTGCTGCCATCGCACCAAATATCACGGTCAAAATTCCAATGACTACAGATGGACTTAAAGCTGTCAAAGCATTAACTGACCTTGGAATTAAAACAAACGTCACATTAATTTTTAGTGCAAACCAGGCACTTCTTGCAGCTAGAGCTGGTGCGACGTATGTCTCTCCATTCCTCGGCCGCTTAGATGACATTGGCCAAAATGGTCTTGATCTCATCAGCGAAGTGAAAACTATTTTTGATGTTCATGGATTAGATACACAAATCATTGCTGCATCCATTCGTCACCCGCAGCATGTGACAGAAGCTGCGCTTAGAGGTGCTCATATCGGCACAATGCCGCTGAAAGTCATCAAGCAGCTGACGAAACACCCATTAACGGATGCAGGCATTGAGCAATTTTTAGCAGACTGGAATAAATAAGTGATTGTGGCAGGCGGGATTGTCTCTCGTTTGCCGCAGTTTTCCTTATACACGCTAAGAATGTTTTGTGCAAAGAAGAGAACATCACAGCCTCGCAAAGCTTCGATTATTTTTCTTCCGACAAATTTCGTTTAACCTGTATTCTTTCTCTTGATATTGGCTAAATTTTGGACAAGACCTTTTAAAGCGCGACATCCACAAACAGTATAACTCCAACAGTGATCTTCTTTAAGAAGGGAGACAAATATGGAAAAGTTAAACATTGCCGGCGGTGACCCCTTGCGCGGGACCGTACATATTAGTGGTGCGAAAAATAGTGCTGTGGCACTGATTCCTGCCACGATTCTCGCTGATTCTCCAGTAACCATTGAAGGCCTTCCGCATATATCAGATATCGACACATTACGAGATCTGTTAGAAGAAATTGGCGGAAAGGTCACTTTTGAAAAAGGTGAAATGGTCGTCAATCCTGTTTCCATGATCAGTATGCCGCTTCCTAATGGAAAAGTGAAGAAACTGCGTGCATCCTATTATTTAATGGGAGCCATGCTGGGCAGATTCAAGCAGGCTGTCATCGGACTGCCAGGAGGCTGTCATTTAGGACCTAGGCCGATTGATCAGCATATCAAAGGTTTTGAAGCACTTGGAGCCGAGGTGACAAACGAGCAGGGTGCGATTTATTTGCGCGCTGAAAAATTAGTTGGAGCCCGAATTTATCTTGATGTTGTCAGTGTAGGTGCGACGATCAACATCATGCTCGCAGCCGTACTGGCTGAAGGAAAAACCGTGATTGAAAATGCTGCAAAGGAACCCGAAATTATTGATGTAGCGACACTGCTTGCAAGCATGGGAGCCAAAATCAAGGGTGCGGGTACCGATGTCATTCGAATCGAAGGTGTAGAATCTCTTCATGGCTGTAAGCATTCAATCATCCCTGACCGCATCGAAGCAGGAACATTTTTAATAGCTGGTGCAGCGATGGGAGATGAAGTTGTACTTGATAATGTGATCCCAACTCATTTAGAATCAATTACGGCGAAACTTAGAGAAATGGGGTTCACCATTGAAACGAGCAACGATCAGATGCTGATCGTTGGCAGAAACGAAGGACTCAAGCCTGTCGATATCAAAACCCTTGTGTATCCGGGCTTTCCGACTGACCTTCAGCAGCCGATGACGGCGCTGTTAACAAAAGCGAAAGGCACGAGTGTGGTCACAGATACGATCTACTCAGCCCGCTTTAAGCACATTGACGAATTGCGTCGAATGGGTGCAAACATGAAGGTCGAAGGAAGATCTGCTATTATTACCGGACAAACGCAGCTCCAAGGAGCAAAGGTCAAAGCAAGTGATCTGCGTGCAGGCGCTTGCCTTGTTGTCGCAGGGTTAATGGCAGACGGTGTGACCGAAATCACAGGGCTTGAACATATAGACAGAGGATATAGTTTGCTTGAGAAGAAGCTTGAAGGCTTGGGTGCAACCATCTGGCGTGAAAAGCTGAATGACCAAGAAATAGAAGAACTTCAAAATTCATAAGGCTTTGACTGTGAGAGGAGATTTGGACAAAAATGGAAAGAAGTTTATCGATGGAACTAGTACGGGTGACAGAAGCAGCCGCATTAAAATCTGCCCGTTGGATGGGCAGAGGATTAAAAGACGAAGCAGATGATGCTGCAACAAGTGCAATGCGTGATGTATTTGACACCATTCCAATGAAGGGAACAGTGGTCATTGGCGAGGGTGAAATGGACGAAGCACCAATGCTTTATATTGGGGAAAAGCTTGGGAACGGATATGGACCTCGCGTGGATGTCGCTGTTGATCCATTAGAAGGAACAAACATTGTGGCAAGCGGCGGCTGGAATGCCTTAGCTGTCATTGCAGTTGCAGATCATGGCAACTTGCTGAATGCACCTGATATGTACATGGATAAGATCGCAGTAGGTCCAGAAGCGGTAGGCTGCATCGACATTGAAGCGCCTGTCATTGATAATCTTCGCGCTGTTGCAAAAGCGAAAAACAAAGATATTGAAGATGTTGTTGCAACGATTTTAAACAGAGGTCGACATGAGAAAATAATTGCTGAACTGAGAGAAGCAGGAGCAAGAATTAAACTGATCGATGATGGGGACGTTGCAGGAGCCATTAATACAGCATTTGATCACACAGGTGTTGATATTCTATTTGGTTCAGGCGGAGCGCCTGAGGGTGTCCTTTCTGCTGTTGCATTAAAGGCACTTGGTGGTGAAATTCATGGTAAGCTTCTTCCTCAAAGTGAAGAAGAATTAAGACGCTGTGAGAAAATGGGGCTGGATGTTGGTAAAGTCCTAAGAATGGAAGATCTCGTAAAAGGAGATGACGCCATTTTTGCAGCGACAGGTGTAACGGACGGCGAATTACTTAAAGGTGTTCAATTCAAAGGCTCTGTTGGAACAACACATAGTGTTGTCATGCGTGCGAAATCAGGTACGGTTCGTTTCGTAGACGGCAGACACAGCTTAAAGAAAAAACCGAATCTTGTCATTCGTCCGTAATCTGAAAGCGGGTATTCATTACCCGCTTTTCATATAGGTGTCAAATATATATCATTTTCTTTTTAAAGTTGAATATTCTCTGCAAATGAGGTAAAACTAAAGAGTGCTGCGAAATTTTCTGCGAATTTACTTCTTTTAAGCTTCAACAAAGTTTAAATACTGCCGCATCATGACGATATACTCATTATCCTTCTCTATGTTGACAAAGCTCTATTTCACATTGTTCCTATCTTTCACGATAAAACGAGTGGGAGCGTTACCATGAGAGCGAGGTCATTCCAACAACAACGGAATTAAAAGCTAATCAAATACAATGGTCATGCATTTGTAAAGAAATACATTGACTAGAAAAGTGTGGTGTCCATATTGAAAGATGTTTCGATTTCATCTTTGGAAAATATGAAATTAAAAGAGCTGTATGAGCTAGCAAAGCGATACAAAATCTCTTATTACAGCAAACTAACAAAAAAAGAATTAATTTTTGCCATCTTAAAGGCGAATGCTGAGCAAGAGGATCTCTTATTTATGGAAGGGGTTCTTGAAATTATTCAGTCTGAGGGATTTGGTTTCTTAAGACCGATTAACTACTCCCCAAGTTCTGAAGACATTTATATTTCAGCTTCACAAATCAGACGCTTTGATTTACGAAATGGAGATAAAGTGTCTGGAAAGGTACGACCTCCAAAAGAAAATGAACGCTACTATGGCCTCCTTCATGTAGAAGCGGTAAATGGGGACGACCCAGAATCAGCAAAGGAACGTGTGCACTTTCCTGCACTCACACCGCTATTTCCTGACCGTCAAATGATTCTTGAAACACAGCCTAATCACCTGTCTACTAGAATTATGGACATGATGGCGCCAGTTGGATTTGGACAGCGTGGTTTAATCGTTGCACCGCCTAAGGCTGGGAAAACCATTTTGCTTAAAGAAATTGCCAACAGTATTTCTGAAAATCATCCAGAGGCAGAGCTAATTGTCCTTTTGATTGACGAACGACCAGAAGAAGTAACAGATATCGAACGTTCTGTTGCAGGGGATGTTGTTAGTTCAACCTTTGACGAAGTACCGGAAAACCACATTAAAGTAGCAGAGCTTGTATTAGAGCGTGCCATGCGTCTTGTTGAACATAAAAAAGATGTCATCATCTTAATGGACAGCATCACAAGGCTTGCCCGTGCATACAACCTTGTGATTCCGCCAAGCGGCCGAACGCTTTCAGGCGGTATTGATCCTGCGGCTTTCCATCGTCCAAAACGCTTCTTTGGTGCTGCGCGTAACATTGAAGAAGGTGGAAGCTTGACGATTTTAGCCACTGCACTTGTTGATACAGGATCACGTATGGATGACGTGATTTATGAGGAATTTAAAGGAACTGGGAACATGGAGCTTCATTTGGACCGTTCTTTGGCCGAAAGAAGAATCTTCCCTGCGATCGACATTCGCCGTTCTGGTACGAGAAAAGAAGAATTGCTTGTGCCAAAAGAGCATCTTGATCGTCTATGGGCAATGAGAAAATCGATGTCAGATACACCTGACTTCGCTGAGAAGTTCATGCGCAAAATGAGAAAAACAAAGACAAACCAAGAATTTTTCGATATTTTAACGCAAGAATGGAAACAAGCCAATATGTCTGCATCAAGAAGATAGCTTTATGAAAAAATACATTTGCAATCATAGACTCACACTGTTATAATTTTATCATGTGCGTTTCAGAATTTATTTCTGAGATATTAACTCTGTTTCCGAATTGGATTCAGGGCGGAAGGAGATGACAGTAGATGAAAACAGGAATTCATCCTAACTACAAAAAAGCTACAGTCAAATGCGCTTGTGGAAATGAGTTTGAAACTGGATCAGTAAAAGAAGAGGTACGCATCGAGATTTGCTCTGAGTGCCATCCTTTCTATACAGGCCGTCAAAAATTCGCTTCTGCTGATGGACGTGTTGACCGCTTTAACAAAAAATACGGTCTTAAGTAATAATAGATACAATAAACAGGCAGGAATCCGTTCTTGCCTGTTTTTTTACGTGGATTGATGGAACTTTAAAACGGGGGAGAAGACCTTATGTATGTGATGAAACAAAGCGGTTGGCTTGAAGTCATCTGCGGCAGTATGTTTTCTGGAAAGTCGGAAGAATTGATTCGGAGAGCCAAAAGGGCCACCTTTGCCAAACAAGAAGTAAAAATATTCAAACCAGCGATTGATAACCGATATAGTACAAGCTCAGTTGTGTCACATAACGGTTCATCATTAGATGGGATTGCAGTAGCCTCACCAAAAGACATAATAACGCACATATCAGAAAGAACCGATGTCATTGGCATTGATGAGGTGCAATTTTTTGATGAGACAATCATTGACATTGTCACTCAATTGGCTGACCAAGGCTACCGAGTCATTGTTGCAGGCCTGGATCAAGACTTCAGAGGAGAGCCATTTGGTGTTGTTCCGCATTTAATGGCATGTGCAGAGCTTGTAACAAAACTTCAAGCAGTTTGTTCGGTATGCGGCTCCCCAGCGAGTAGAACACAACGCTTGATCGACGGTAAACCCGCATCCTATGATGATCCTATTATTTTAGTAGGTGCGCAGGAATCATACGAAGCACGATGCAGACATCACCATGAAGTACCAAAACTTGATGTTGGTACAACACTTGACAATTAAAAAAATAGCAAATGCCGCTGTGTTTCGTTTTTCGAGATTTTGGCTGAACACCCATCATTTGTACTTAAATAAATTAAATAACACTACGATTAAATTATCTAATTTTCAACGCTTGCGTTTTGTCATAAGCAGGCATAAAATGACTAACTGTAGTGTAAAGCATTTAAACGAAAAGTTCGATTTCTTGTCATAATTTTTTTGATTAAGGATTTTTCTCCTTAATCGTTCTTTGGATTAATAGTTCACTTTATTTATATTTTAGAAAGAGGGTAGTTTTTGATGAACAACGTGAAGAAAACAAAAGAAGGGTACCTCGAAACCACTTTGACAGGTAAAGATGTATTATCGATTCCAACGTTGAACAAAGGCGTTGCTTTCTCTGAAGAAGAAAGACAAGAGCTTGGACTAGAAGGTTTACTTCCTCCAACGGTTCTGACTTTAGAACAGCAAGCGGAAAGAGCGTACAAGCAATTTCTAGCACAGCCGGATCGTCTTCGTCAAAACGTATACTTAAGTGATTTACAAAACCGTAACGAAGTATTGTTCTACAAGCTTCTAACAGAAAAGCTTCGTGAAATGCTTCCGGTTGTGTACACACCAACTGTTGGTGAAGCGATTCAAGAATACAGCCATGAATACAGAAGACCTCATGGTGTCTATCTTTCAATCGACGACATTGACGGCATCGAAAAAGCATTTGAAAACTTGCACGCAACTGCTGGAGATATTGATCTCATCGTTGCAACTGACTCTGAGAGTATTCTTGGAATTGGTGACTGGGGTGTTGGTGGTATCAACATCGCAATCGGTAAATTAGCTGTTTACACTGCTGCAGCAGGTATTGATCCTAGCCGCGTGATTCCAGTTGTATTAGATGTTGGAACAAACAATGAAAAATTATTGAATGATCCATTATACATCGGGAACCACCACAAACGTGTACAAGGTGAGAAATACGAAGAATTCATTGATGCTTACGTGAAAGCAGCACTTAAATTCTTCCCGAAAGCATTGCTTCACTGGGAAGACCTTGGAAACAAGAATGCGCGTAACATCATGAAAAAATACAACGATAACATCTTAACGTTCAATGATGATATTCAAGGTACTGGTGCCATTACTTTAGCGGGTGTTCTTGCAGCTGTCAAGAAAACTGGTACTCAATTGAAAGATCACCGTGTTGTTATCTTCGGAGCTGGATCAGCTGGTATCGGAATCGCAGATCAAATGCGAGACACAATGGTTCTTGAAGGTCTAACAGAAGAAGAAGCAAACAATGCATTCTGGACATTAGACTACAGAGGATTGCTAACAGATCAATTTGAAGATGAAGTACTTGATTTCCAAAAACCATACCTTCGTACTTCTGATGAAGTAGAAGGCTGGGCACGCGATGAAAAAGGACAAATCTCATTTGCTGAAACTGTACGCCAAGCGAAGCCAACAATCTTAATTGGTACATCAGGTCAAGGCGGCGCATTCACTGAAGAAATCATTAAAGAAATGGCAGCTCATACAGAACGTCCAGTGATCATGCCAATGTCTAACCCAACACCGCTTGCTGAAGCAGTGCCAGAGGATTTATTCAAATGGACTGACGGCCGTGCACTTGTTGCAACAGGAAGCCCGTTCGAAAACGTTGAGTATAACGGAATTGAACATGAAATCGGACAATCAAACAATGCGTTCGTTTTCCCTGGACTTGGTCTTGGTTCAATCGTAACAGAATCAAAAATCATCACAAAAGGCATGTTCGTTGCTTCTGCCAATGCAATTGCTGAAATGGTTGACCATGAGAAACCAGGTGCTGGTCTTCTTCCAAGTATTGATAAATTGCAAGAAGTGTCCATTCATGTGGCTGTTGAAGTAGCAAAAGCAGCAATCAAAGATGGTGTCGCAAGAAGAACGCCTGACAACATCGAACAAGCTGTGAAAGACGCAATGTGGATTCCTGAATATAAAAAAATTGTAAGAGCATAATAAAATGTGTAACGCGGCATTGTTTCGGGTAATCAAAGCAATGCCGCTATAAAAAAAGAAACATGTAAAGGATTTAAGGAGGAATAGTAAGATGGACTTTTTAAATATTTTGATCCTCCTAGCACCGATTTTTTTCGTTATCGCGCTGGGTTGGTTCGCAGGACACTTCGGCAGCTATGACGCTAAATCTGCAAAAGGTGTAAGTACACTTGTTACAAAGTATGCTTTACCAGCGCACTTTATCGCCAGTATTCTGTCAACACCAAAAGATAAATTCTATAGTCAAATTCCATTTTTCGTTGCACTAATTATCGGAATCGTAGGTTTTTATATCATTATCCTTTTAGTTACGAAATTTGCTTTTAAATATGATTTAACAGATTCTTCTGTTTTCTCGTTAAACTCAGCACAACCGACCTTTGCATTTATGGGGATTCCGGTCTTGGGCAGTTTATTTGGGGCTCAAGAAGTTGCAATTCCGATTGCGATTACCGGAATAGTTGTAAATGCAATGCTTGATCCAATTGCAATTATTGTGTCAACTGTCGGTGAAAAAACAAAAGGAAAAACAAAAGACGGCGAAAGCTTCCTAAAAATGACGACAAAAGCCATTTTGCACGGTTTATCAGAACCGCTTGCACTTGCACCGTTAGCCAGTATCATTCTTGTTCTTTTAGGGTTTAAACTTCCTGCACTCGGACATGAAATGTTAGAGGAAATTGGCAGCGTTACATCAGGGGTTGCGCTATTCGCAGTCGGTGTTACTGTTGGTATCCGCAAAATTAAATTAAGCTTGCCAGCCTTCAGTATTGCATTGCTAAAAGTAGCTGTACAACCAATACTTATGTATTTTATTGCTGTTCTTATGGGTCTTTCAGCGGATGAAATTACGAAAGCTGTATTACTTGTAGCCTTCCCAGGTTCAGCTGTTGCAGCGATGATCGCAACACGATTTGAAAAACAAGAGGCGGAAACTGCATCCGCATTTGTCATCAGTGCCATCATGTCACTGATCACATTACCGATTATTATTGCACTTACCGTATAATATAGTAAAAAGGCTGCCTCATTAGGCAGCCTCAGCGTGTAGACAAACCCTCGCATTCGTTGTCAGGTCTGCGCTCCGGTGCTCACGAATGTCAAATTCGCTCCGCTCCGGTACTCGTCCTTCCTAGACTGCAAAGGTTTTCTATCACGCTGAAAAGAAGACAAAGTGCTAAAATAAAGAACATTTTAGCACTTTGTCAATAATCTAAGGCTGCCTCATTAGGCAGCCTTTCTTAACGAAATGAATGAAACAGAGGGAAGAGTACACGCTTTTTTTTGATGTCAGGGTGTGAGATTTCCTTTTTTTCTTCTACTTGTGACGGTTGTTTTAAGGTTGCGGCGAGTCGGTCAAATTTAGTGGATAAATCTTCAATTTCCCTGCGGTGCTGGAGCAGCTGATACGATACACCTTCATCTGCCTTTTTAGCTAGTTTCCGTTCAAGCTCTTGCAGGCGATCTTCTACATCAGTGATGTGTAATTGCTGCTGAATAAGCTCTTTCAATTGCTTTTCTAATGCTTCAATCCGCTGTATGGAGACATCAGTTTCGGCAGCAGGTGCTGATTGACGAACGGTTTCCTTATGGATTGGCAGTTGGATGTCTTGGAGGATCACCCCTTCACTCATTTGGTGTTTGACCTCCTTGAGCAGCTGCATGATATCTTCATGAAATTCATAATGTCCAAGTTCATTCCGGGCGACAGGGATGTTGAGCTGTTTGACCCAACGCTGAATCGTTTTTGAAGAAACACCAATTTCTTTTGCAACCTCATTTGTATTCAAACCAAATGCCCTCCCTTTTTTCAATTACAAGTACCATTCTCTTTAAGGAGGACCTGTTCCTTCACGTTAGACAAAACAAGTAACCAATCGCCAAAGATCGTGTTTTCTAGTGAAAAATTGCAGGAAATCAATTGTTTTGGAAATTTTTTTGACTGTCATACCCCGCTATACTATAATTAGACTGTTACGCACAAAACAGAGGTGAAGACCATGTTAGACCGTTTAAAATCAATTGAAGAACGCTATGAAAAACTAAATGAATATTTAAGTGACCCTGAAGTGGTGAACGACACTACGAAGCTTCGTGAATATTCGAAAGAACAATCCGATATTCAAGAAACTGTTGAGGTATATAGACAATATCGTGCGGCATACGACCAGCTGAATGATGCGAAAGCAATGCTCGAAGAGAAGCTGGATGCCGAGATGCGCGACATGGTCAAAGAAGAAATTTCAGAGCTCACAGAGGAAACGGAACGTTTAGAAGACGAGCTGAAAATCTTGCTCATCCCGAAAGATCCGAATGACAACAAAAACGTTATAGTGGAGGTTCGTGGTGCAGCGGGTGGAGAAGAGGCTGCTCTTTTTGCCGGAAACCTTTACCGCATGTACAGCCGTTATGCTGAAATGCAAGGCTGGAAAACGGAAGTGATGGAAGCGAGTGTCACTGGCACAGGCGGTTATAAAGAGATTATCTTTATGATCAGCGGGAAAGGCGCATACTCCAAACTAAAGTTTGAAAACGGCGCACACCGCGTGCAGCGTGTTCCGGAAACGGAATCAGGCGGACGAATTCATACATCAACAGCAACAGTTGCTGTATTGCCTGAGGCTGAAGAAGTTGAAATTGATATCCATGAAAAAGACATCCGAGTAGATACTTTCACATCTAGCGGACCTGGCGGACAAAGTGTCAATACGACCATGTCTGCAGTTCGATTAACTCACCTTCCAACAGGTGTGGTTGTATCCTGTCAGGATGAGAAGTCGCAAATCAAAAATAAAGAAAAAGCCATGAAAGTACTGCGTGCGAGAATTTATGATAAATTCCAGCGTGAAGCACAGGCTGAATATGATCAAACGCGTAAATCTGCGGTTGGAACAGGGGATCGTTCAGAGCGTATCCGTACGTACAACTTCCCGCAAAACCGTGTAACAGATCACCGCATCGGGTTGACGATTCAAAAGCTTGATCAAATTTTAGAAGGAAAACTTGACGAGGTCATTGATGCATTAATTATGGAAGACCAAGCAAGAAAGCTTCAAAATGCAAAATAAAGAGCGAACAATTTTTGAAGCCCTTAAATGGGCTTCTTCTTTGTTAACGGAAGCCGGTAGAGACCAAAATGCAGCAGAGCTTCTTTTGATGCATGTGCTGGGCTGGAGCAGAAGTGAGCTTCTTGCAGGTTTTCATGATTCGCTGCCTGAGGAGCAAGAACAACTGTTCAGCAAGATTGTTACGCAGCATAAGGAGGGGGTTCCTGTTCAGCATTTAACGGGTGTTGAATTTTTTTACGGACGTCCTTTCGAGGTGAACAAGCATGTTCTTATTCCTCGTCCTGAAACGGAAGAAGTTGTTTTGGCGGCGCTGAATTTGGTGGGTGATGTCTTCCCGCCCGATCAGCCGCTCAAAGCAGTTGACGTTGGCACAGGAAGCGGAGCAATTGCGATTACGCTGGCTCTTGAAAAAAAATCACTATCTGTCACAGCGACTGATATTTCGCATGAAGCACTTGCGGTAGCAAAACGGAATCAAAAAGCGCTCGGTGCAGACGTTCATTTTTTACATGGAGATTTACTTGAACCGGTTATAGCTCAAGGCATCAAAGTGGATGTGTTTATTTCCAATCCACCCTATATTGCGGCGGAAGAAATGGACAGCCTGTCTGAGGTTGTGACGAAACATGAGCCGGTCAATGCGCTGACTGACGGACGTGATGGCTTGTGGTTTTATCAGCGTCTTATTCGTGATCTTCACAGCGTGCTGAGTGAGCAGGCAGTTGTTGTCTTTGAAATTGGACATACGCAAGGTCAAGATGTCACGGCTCTTCTCGTGCAGGCATTTCCTGAAGCAAATGTTCGCATCGTCAAAGATATTAATGGAAAAGATCGAGCTGTTTGCGCGCACATTCAAAACGGAAAGTCCGGCTGAATAAAGCCGGACTATTTTATTATGTAAAGATGAAACTTATGGTAAAAGAGAAACGTATAATATAGAAGAATGAACATTCTGATCATGATTTTTTACATAAATTTGTTTTGAAGGAGCGAATGGTGTGAACAAAAGGTATGCGATGGTGTTGGTCATCGTCAGTGTACTATTGATTGTGAGTGCTTGTGGTAAACCGAGCTTTAAAAAAGAGGCAGCAGCATTTGGAGAAAGCTATAAAAAAGCACAATACACAGTGAATCGAACGGATGACCTATCTGACATGAAAGAGAAGCTAAAGGTTTATTTAACCGAACATGAATATCAAGAATATACACAAGACAGCATGTTCCCGAGCATATTAGAAGCGGCAAAGGATCAAGATTGTCAAATTAAGCTGAAGAAAATTATGTTTACGCCTTCAGATGAAAGCGATGACAGAATTGAATTTAACTATGAAATGGTGATTCAATTTATTGATCAAAAAGAAAAGGTCAAAAAAGAAATAGAGAAAAAAGGGGCCATGACTGTCATCAAAACTGAATCTGGTTTAAAAATCAGCCGAGATTGGGATGGAAGACTGTACCCTTCTGACTACCAATCCTCACTCAAAAGCCGTTCTTAATGAGAACGGCTTTTTTGTTTTGACTCATAATCTATTAAAAAAATCATGTTGACTGTTTATGAGATGAGTTTCCTGGACACAATGTTTGTAGCGAAGAGAAAAAGTGGGAGGAACACACAATGTTTAAAAGTAAAATGATGATTTGTCTTTATATGTTTCTATTATTATGCGGTGCTTTTGCAAACCTTGGCAGGGAGGAGACAGCGGCTGCTTCTGCAAATCAGCCTGTTGTCATACCAGATGAAGCGATTCGATTACGCATTTTAGCAAATAGTGATCGTTCAGCGGATCAGGATGTGAAAAGAAGTATTCGTGACGAGGTCAATGCCAATATGACAGAGTGGGTCAAAGACCTCACATCCATTGAAGAAGCAAGGCGTGTCATTCGATCAAAGCTGCCAGAAATCAATCGTATCGCCAAAGCGAAATTGAAGGAACAGCACATTGATCAATCCGTATCGGTCAGTTTTCAAAAAGCTTCATTTCCAACAAAGCTCTATGGAAATTTCGTTTACCCTGCTGGGAAATATGAAGCCATTTTAATTACGCTTGGAGAAGGGGATGGAGCCAACTGGTGGTGTGTGTTATTCCCGCCGCTCTGCTTTATCGATTTTTCAAACGGAGAAGCCATCGCCTCACCAGAAGGGGATGATGATAAACAAGTGACAGCGCAGCAAACGAAAGAGTCTGTCAATGAAGTGGTGAAAGGAGAGGAAGAAGAGACAGGTGAAGTGAAGTTCTTTTTGTTCGAATGGATCTCTAGTCTTTTCTCTTAAAAAAGGTATAAATCGGTTTTTGCCTCATAGAGTTGAAGTAAGAGATCAAAAAGAGGTGAAAGCATGTATTATCAATTAAGAATAGCCACAGAAGAAGATATCCCGGCGATCAATGATTTTCTTGAAAAGGGACAAGCGAAAGGCGGAGTAACGCTTACGGATCGTACGACATTTGTTGTGATGGAAGATGCGGACGGTCAGCTGGCAGGCTGCTTAGGTCTTGAACAGCTCAATGAACAAGAGGGATTGCTGCGGTCTCTTGTCATATCAGATAAGCTCGGTCAGGGACACATTGTCTCTTTGTTCCAAAGCGTTCAAACGCTCGGAGGAAAAATGGGTGTGGATACTTTTTATGTCGTCGCAAACCATTCCTCCTCCCATGATTTTTTGGCACTAATGGGCTTCACGCCTTTAGAGGAAATTCCAGAAAGCATATGGAGCTCCGCGCATGCAAAAGAGACATTAGGGAAAGAACAGGCTGTGGTCCTGCAAAAAAAAGGCAGTTAATCACAAAATGATGGACTTATACACATACTTATCCACTATAAAACAAGCGTTATCCACAAATTGTGGACAACGCTTGTTTTATTGATCATCATCTTTTATACTTTCAAAAGGATAATTGAGATATATCAACAGTTTTATCTTTTTTAAAAGGAGTTTGTATGATGTTAAATACAAAAAGGTGGTCTGTGGATTTAGAAAAGGATTTATCCACATACTATCCACAAATTAAACAGGCGGCCGATCTGCTGCAGCAAAATGAAGTGGTTGCTTTCCCGACAGAGACCGTTTACGGACTCGGGGCAAATGCGAAAGAGACAGAAGCCGTTATGAAAATTTATGAAGCGAAAGGGCGTCCGAGTGATAATCCGTTGATTGTTCACATTGCGGAGGTGCAACAGCTTCACGAATTTGCACAAATAGAAAGCGAAAAAGCGAAGGCATTGATGGATGCCTTTTGGCCGGGCGCCTTAACCATCGTTCTTCCGTGTAAGCCGGGCGCTTTATCAAAGCAGGTCACAGCAGGTTTATCCACAGTAGGTGTGAGAATGCCTGACCATCCCATTGCGCTTGAGCTCATCCGAGCAGCTGGTCTGCCAATTGCTGCACCAAGTGCGAACCGTTCAGGGAAACCTTCACCAACACAAGCTGACCATGTAGCGAGTGATCTCCAAGGGAGAATCGCTGGGATTGTGGATGGCGGTTCAACTGGAATTGGTGTTGAGTCAACAGTTGTATCCTGTGTCGGTGAGACCCCGGTGATTTTAAGACCGGGCGGGATTACAAAAGAAGCATTAGAAGAGGTAGTCGGAACGGTGAGTGTGGACCCAGGGCTGACAAAAAAGGACGAGGCGCCTGTTTCGCCGGGAATGAAATACACACATTATGCACCTGAAGCCCAGATGTATATCTTTCATGGAAGTGATGAAGACATGCAGCGTCACATTCAGAAATACAGAGCTGAAGGTATAAAAGTCGGAGTGCTGACAACAGAAGAAAAGAAATCGCTGTTTGCAGCAGATGTTGTGTACAGTTGTGGATGGAGAGAAAAACCTGAAACGGTTGCTGCAAACCTTTATCGTGTACTGAGACAATTTGATGAAACAGATGTAGACTTGATTATTTCAGAAGCCTTTTCAGAGCAGGGAGTCGGTTCTGCCATTATGAACCGTCTGCAAAAAGCCGCAGGAGGGCGTACACTCCCTTCGTTCCAATAGTTCTAACCTTTCTTGGACAAACATAGGTTAAAGGAGAATGTGTGTCCAAGGGGGATTTACATGAACGAACTAGCTGGTGAATTGCTGACACTCAGCATCATGGCTTTTGCACTTGGGATGGATGCTTTTTCGGTTGGACTTGGTATGGGAATGATTCAGCTGAGGTTCCACCAGATCATTTATATTGGACTTGTCATTGGGATATTTCATATGTTGATGCCGCTTTTTGGCATGCTGACAGGTCAGCTCTTATCTGGATGGCTCGGTCTTCTTGCCACCTATATCGGCGGGGCGCTGCTTTTGGTGCTGGGACTGCAAATGATCGTTGCTTCTATCCGCAAAGAGGATGAGCCCTTTATCGCACCTGTTGGGGCTGGTCTCGTTCTTTTTGCTACAAGTGTAAGCCTAGACAGCTTCTCTGTTGGTTTAAGCCTCGGGATTTACGGTTCCCGGGTGTGGATGACCATATTATTGTTTGGTTTTTTTAGTATGCTCCTCACATGGCTCGGATTATTACTCGGTAAACAGGTTCGGTCATGGGTTGGTTCATATAGCGGCGCGCTTGGCGGAATCATTTTACTAGCCTTTGGTATCAAATTATTATTTCCGCTCTAGCCAGTCTCCTTACATAACATGTAGAATGAAATGCTATATAATAGAAGAAAAGGAGGGCGAAAAATGAAAATCTTATTTGTTTGTACGGGAAATACATGCAGAAGTCCAATGGCTCAAGCCCTTTTTGCTTCAATTGCAGATGAAAAAGGTTTAGAGGTCACTGTGAAATCAGCGGGCATTTTTGCCTCCGATGAAGGGAAGGCTTCTCCTCAAGCGGTCGAAGCATTATTTGAGAAAAGCATTCCACTGAATCACTCATCATCAAAATTGACAGAGGATCTTCTGCGCGAAGCTCATTACGTCTTCACGATGACGATGCAGCATAAACAGTTGATTGCAGAGCAATATGCGCATGCAAAAGGCAAGGTCTTCACTTTAAAGGAATTTGCGACAGGAACAGAAGGCGATGTATCCGATCCGTTTGGAGGAAGTCTTTCTGTTTATCAGGAAACTCGAGATGAACTAGAAGCCTTGCTGTATCAGCTTGCTGAGAAGTTGAAAAAAGATCATCATAATAGATAACCTGTAAAACCGTTGCGTCAACGGTTTTTCTGCTTTTGTTTGCAAATGACTAGGCAGAGGTTAAAATATAACTGTAAATAAAGAATGAAAGTAAGACATAACAGATCAACTCACCCTTAGGAGGAATTGCCCGATGAAAGTAGCCATTGCATCCGATCACGGCGGAACGAATATTCGTGAAGAAATCAAACAACTGATGGATGAATTGAAGATTGAATACATTGATATGGGTTGTGAATGTGGATCAGGTTCTGTAGACTATCCAGATTATGCTTTCCCTGTAGCCAATATGGTGGCAAACGGAGAAGTCGACCGCGGCATTTTAATTTGCGGGACAGGCATCGGCATGAGTATCTCGGCAAATAAAGTAAAAGGAATTCGCTGTGCATTAGCACATGATACATTTAGTGCAAAAGCAACGAGAGAACATAACGATACGAACGTTCTTGCGATGGGAGAGCGAGTGATTGGACCGGGATTAGCACGTGAGATTGCGCACATTTGGCTGACGACAGAGTTTACAGCAGGACGCCATGCTGTGCGGATTGGCAAAATTGCTGATTACGAAGAAAAGCACCTATAAGGAGCGCTTAACATGAACATTGGTCAAGATTGGCTTGAAATGTTAAAAGAGTTTCATCAAACAGTTGAATTGCGTGCCGGGCAAATCTTAGTCATTGGCTGCAGTACGTCAGAAGTGGCTGGTGAGCATATTGGTACTGCAGGAAGTGAGCAAATTGCTGCGTCCATCTTTCAAGAATTAGATCAGCTAAGACGAGAGACCGGCATTGAGCTAGCCTTTCAATGCTGTGAGCATCTGAATCGTGCCCTTGTTGTTGAAGAAGAAGTGGCTTTCCGTTTTAACCTGGAGATTGTAGCTGCAGTACCTGTCCGTAAGGCGGGTGGTTCGATGGCGGCTCATGCGTATCAGCAAATGGAACATCCTGTATTAGTCGAATCCATTGAGGCGCATGCTGGAATTGATATCGGCGATACGTTGATTGGGATGCACTTAAAGAGAGTCGCTGTACCTGTCCGCCTCAGTCGTCATCAATTAGGACATGCACATGTGACTTTTGCGAAAACACGTCCGAAGCTGATAGGCGGAGAACGAGCCGTTTATACAAGATCATAGCTTAGATATATTTCTAATATAATGTTGAATGATGAAGACGCTTTACCACTTGAATATTCGGGTTTTCATAAAAAAGAAGTCGATTTTCCAAAAAAAACTTTTACATTTTACTCAAAAACCGTGTACAATGAGATGGTGAAAACATCGAATGGAAATAGATTGGAGAGGATTTCGCTGATGAAACATTTACCTGAGCAAGACGCACAAGTATTCAAAGCAATTCAACTAGAGCGGAAACGCCAGCAGGACAAAATCGAATTAATTGCATCAGAAAACTTCGTAAGCGAAGCAGTCATGGAAGCACAGGGCTCTGTATTAACAAACAAATACGCTGAGGGCTATCCTGGTAAACGCTACTATGGCGGCTGTGAACATGTAGACGTTGTAGAAGATATCGCACGTGACCGCGCAAAAGAAATTTTTGGCGCTGAGTATGTGAACGTACAGCCTCACTCAGGTGCTCAAGCGAACATGGCCGTTTACTTTACAATTCTTGAGCATGGCGATACAGTGCTGGGCATGAACTTATCACATGGCGGGCATTTAACACACGGAAGCCCTGTAAACTTTAGTGGTGTACAGTACAACTTTGTAGAATATGGTGTAGATAAAGAAACTCAGCATATCGACTATCAAGATGTACTTGAAAAAGCACGTGAACATAAGCCGAAACTGATCGTTGCGGGTGCAAGTGCATACCCACGACAAATTGATTTCAAAAAGTTCCGTGAGATTGCTGATGAAGTCGGTGCTTACTTTATGGTCGACATGGCTCACATTGCTGGTCTTGTTGCAGCAGGTCTTCATCCAAATCCAGTTCCTTACGCAGATTTTGTGACAACGACAACTCACAAAACATTACGCGGACCTCGCGGCGGAATGATCCTATGCCGTGAAGAGTTTGGTAAAAAGATCGACAAATCAATCTTCCCTGGTATTCAAGGTGGACCACTGATGCATGTCATCTCTGCTAAAGCTGTTTCTTTCGGTGAAGTATTGAACGGAGATTTCAAAACATATGCACAAAACGTCATTGATAATGCAAAACAACTAGCTGAAACTCTTTTATCTGAAGATATTCAGCTTGTATCTGGCGGAACAGATAACCATCTTGTTCTTATCGACTTACGTTCTCTTGGCATCACAGGAAAAATTGCAGAAAACGTTCTTGATGAAATTGGTATTACAGTGAACAAAAATGCCATTCCTTATGATCCAGAGAAACCATTTGTCACAAGTGGTGTACGTGTAGGTACAGCAGCAGTAACAAGCCGAGGTTTCGATCAAGAAGCGATGAAAGAAGTCGGTTCCATTATTGCGCTTGCGCTAAAACATCATGAAGATGAAGCGAAATTAGAAGAGGCGAAAAAGCGTGTATCTGATCTTACGGCCCGTTTCCCTCTATATAACGAATTAGATTATTAAAAAACAGACCCATTTGCCTATTTTTGGCATATGGGTTTTTTTTGTAGGATTTGCGAATCATATTGAAAGATGATGTCTTTTTATGTAGAATTGTAGGAAGTGTGCAAAGTTCACCGGAAGATGACAGAAAAGGAGTTGTAGCAAGCAATGGCAAAGGTTTATGTATTTGATCACCCGCTTATTCAGCACAAACTTACATATATTCGTGACGTTCATACAGGAACAAAAGAATTTAGAGAGCTAGTGGATGAAGTCGCAACATTAATGGCATTTGAAATCACAAGAGATTTACCGCTTGAAGAGGTAGATGTAGAAACACCTGTACAAGTAGCGAAATCAAACGTGATCTCAGGTAAGAAACTCGGTGTTGTGCCAATTTTAAGAGCAGGTCTTGGAATGGTAGACGGGATTTTGAAACTCATTCCAGCTGCTAAAGTGGGACATGTCGGTTTATACCGCGATCCGAAAACATTAAAGCCTGTTGAATATTATGTGAAGCTTCCATCTGATGTGGAAGAGCGTGAATTTATCGTAGTAGATCCAATGCTTGCAACTGGCGGCTCAGCAGTCGAAGCGTTAAACAGCTTGAAAAAACGCGGTGCGAAAAACATTCGCTTCATGTGTCTAATTGCTGCCCCTGAAGGTGTAGAGGAAATGCAAAAACATCATCCAGATGTTGATATCTACATTGCAGCATTAGATGAGAAACTAAACGAAAAAGGTTACATCATCCCAGGTCTTGGTGATGCTGGTGACCGTATGTATGGAACGAAATAAGAAAGTCTTAATAAAATCCCACATGCAAACGTGCATGTGGGATTTTTGAAATATATGACAAACGGTTGATACCGTTCTTAGAAAAATCAATGTATACTGAACATTGGCTGTTTTTTTCAATGAATGTCACATCTCTCCTAAAGTTTGATGAAATTGTGAACATTTTGTGTGCTCTATCACTATAGAAAAGTTTTTTAACTTTGAACGGATTGACACATCATAGACGCTATTGTATGCTAAACGAGGGTATTATGGTAAGGTTTTCATAGCCTATAGCACTCTACTAATCCTCATTGTGAACCCTTTAATAATCAGGGTTTGTATCAACGAATGAAGCAGCATCCCATAGATCTAAAGATTTCAAGTCTGATTGTGCAATTAGACCGATGGGTGATTGATTTTTTTCGAACAGGACGGCTTATCATCAGCGTCTTCTACGCAGTTTTCATCACCATTTATCACCTTTTTTACAATACTTTTCATCGGGAGTCAGATGAATGAACGATCCAAACGCGATTTTCCGCAGACAGAGTAAATACATGTTCTATCTATTGGCAATTTTTGTGTTTGGCTATGCCATGCCTGGTTTTAAACCACTGTTTCTTGGTTTGATTATCGGCACAATTTTTGCTTTCTTTAATTTATTCCTACTTATACGGAGAATGCACGCTTTTGATCGAGCGGTTAAAAAAGGAAAATCCATTCGTTCAATGGGAAGTACAGCCAGGTGGGCCAACGCGATTCTCGCAGTAGCGATTGCTTGGCGTTACCCTAATGAAGTTCATCTGGCAGGTGTTGTTATAGGATTAATGACAATATATCCTGTCATTATGATAGATTCCTTCATTCAACTTAAACGTTCTACTATGGAAGAGAGGTGAATACTCTTTGGGTCACAGTTCAAAAACTACAGAATTTTTAGGGTTAACGTTCAACTTATCCAACGTTCTCATGATTACGATTGCTAGTATCATCGTTCTTCTCATAGCGGTGCTGACTACTCGTGTTCTGGCTATTCGTCCGACAAAGGCGCAGAACTTCATGGAATGGATTGTTGATTTTGTTCGAAATATCATAGGTAGTTCGATGGACATGAAAACAGGAGCCCCATTTCTAGCGCTTGGCGTTACATTACTCATGTACATATTTGTTTCAAACATGCTTGGACTGCCATTCTCGATTACAGTCGATCACAACTTATGGTGGAAATCACCAACTGCTGATCCTGCAATCACAATGACACTAGCAATTTTGGTCATGGGTCTCACACACTACTATGGTGTCAAGGCAAAAGGAGTCAAGGAATATACGAAAGACTACTTTAGACCAATTCCGCTTTTAGTACCATTGAAACTTATTGAAGAATTTGCAAACACGCTAACACTTGGTTTGCGTCTTTACGGAAATATTTTCGCTGGAGAGATTCTTCTTGGGTTACTTGCAGGACTTGCGACCAATTTCTACTCGCAAAACATTGCGCTTGGTATCGTTGGTACATTAGGTGCCATCGTGCCGATGATTGTATGGCAGGCATTCAGTTTGTTTGTCGGAACAATCCAGGCATTTATCTTCACCATGCTGACAATGGTGTACATTTCCCATAAAGTCAGCGACGAACACTAAAAAATTGAGAGTCCAAAAAGGACGTTATTTTAAAGGAGGAGCTTTTTAATGAATTTAATAGCAGCAGCAATTGCAATCGGTTTAGGAGCACTAGGAGCAGGTATTGGTAACGGTCTAATCGTATCTAAAACAGTTGAAGGAATCGCTCGTCAGCCAGAAGCTGGTAGAGAACTAAGAACACTTATGTTCATCGGGGTCGCTTTAGTTGAGGCACTTCCAATTATCGCTGTCGTTATCGCATTCTTGGCATTCTTTGGTTAATATGTGAGAAGCGTTCTAATATGAATTTTAATGGCGAAGATCAGATTAGTTCGAAACTTCGCCATTCCTTTATGTTTTGTTTCTTAACATATTATTTAAAGAAGGGAGTTGCCGTACTAAATGTCTCAGTTACCAGTGGTTTTAGGAGCAGGGGGCTTAAGCTTCAACGCCGGTGATATGTTATTCCAGCTTATCGCTATGCTCATCTTGCTTGCACTTTTAAAGAAATTTGCGCTTAAGCCTTTATTAGGGATTATGAAACAGCGTGAAGATTATATAGGAAATGAAATTTCAAGTGCTGAAGAAAAGCACGTTCAAGCTGAAAAGCTTCTTGAAGAACAACGTGTCTTATTGAAAGAAGCACGCGAAGAATCACATACACTCATCGAAAATGCGAAAAAGATTGGTGAGAAACAAAAAGAAGAGATCATTCAAGCAGCACGACAAGAATCAGAGCGCTTGAAAGAGTCTGCTAGAACTGAAATCGTGAAAGAAAAAGAACAAGCTGTGGCTGCACTGCGTGAGCAGGTTGCATCACTATCTGTGTTGATTGCATCTAAAGTGATTGAAAAAGAACTTGATGAGCAGGCACAAGAGAAATTGATTCAAGAGTACCTTAAAGAGGCAGGCGAAAGCCGATGAGCGTAACTATTGTCTCTAAGCGTTACGCTTCTGCTCTTTTTGACATCGTTCTTGCTTCTTCGGCAGTAGACGAAACTGAAAAAGAGCTGAATGAGATCAAAAAAGTTCTAAAGGCTGATCAAGAGCTAAATGACTTCCTTGTTCATCCAAAGATTACGGCAGACAAAAAGAAACATTTGATTGCAGAAGCTTTCAAAGGTGTTTCTACTTATGTATTGCACACAATGTATTTACTGATTGACCGCGGACGCACGAATATTTTCTCTGAAATGACGTCTGAGTTTGTGAAACTTGCAAACCGCACGAAACAAATAGACGATGCGATCGTGTATTCAGTGAAACCGCTGAGCGGCGCTGAAATTCAATCTTTATCTGAAGTATTTGCCAAAAAAGCCGGAGTCACATCACTGCGTGTTGAAAATGTGATTGACAAGGATCTAATAGGCGGAGTGAAAATCCGTATCGGAAACCGCATTTATGACGGCAGTGTCAGCGGAAAGCTTTCCCGCATTGAACGTCAGCTTGCAGGCGAAAATCGTTAGAAGGGGTGAAACCTTAGTGAGTATCAAAGCTGAAGAGATTAGCGCGCTGATAAAGCAGCAAATCCAAAACTATCAATCTGAAATTGAAGTAAAAGATGTCGGTACAGTCATTCAAGTAGGGGACGGTATCGCGCGTGTACATGGCCTTGACAACATTATGGCAGGAGAGCTGGTTGAGTTCTCTAACGGTGTAATGGGTATGGCTCAAAACCTTGAGGAGTCTAACGTAGGTATCGTAATCTTAGGACCTTACAAAGATATCCGCGAAGGTGACGATGTAAAACGTACAGGTCGTATCATGGAGGTTCCAGTAGGTGAAGAGTTAATCGGACGTATTGTGAACCCGCTTGGTCAGCCTGTTGATGGACTAGGTCCAATTTTAACAAGCAAAACACGTCCAATCGAAAGTGAAGCACCTGGTGTTATGGATCGTAAATCTGTACATGAGCCGCTTCAAACGGGAATTAAAGCAATTGATGCCTTGATTCCAATCGGACGCGGACAGCGTGAATTGATCATTGGGGACCGTCAAACAGGTAAAACATCTGTTGCAATCGATACGATCCTTAACCAAAAAGATCAAGATATGATCTGTATTTATGTAGCCATCGGACAAAAAGAATCTACGGTTCGTGGTGTTGTTGAAACACTTCGTAAGCATGGTGCGCTTGACTACACAATCGTTGTCACAGCTTCTGCATCACAGCCAGCTCCACTTCTTTACCTTGCTCCTTATGCAGGTGTAACGATGGGTGAGGAATTCATGTATAACGGCAAGCACGTACTTGTTGTCTATGATGACCTTTCTAAACAAGCGGCAGCTTACCGTGAGCTTTCGTTATTGCTTCGTCGTCCTCCAGGTCGTGAGGCATTCCCTGGTGATGTTTTCTATCTTCACTCTCGTTTATTAGAACGTGCAGCGAAGCTTAGTGACGAAAAGGGTGGCGGTTCTATTACAGCATTGCCTTTCGTAGAAACGCAAGCTGGTGATATCTCTGCATATATCCCAACAAACGTTATTTCCATCACAGATGGACAGATTTTCTTACAATCTGACCTCTTCTTCTCAGGCGTACGTCCAGCGGTAAACGCAGGATTGTCTGTATCCCGTGTAGGTGGTTCTGCACAAATCAAAGCGATGAAAAAGGTAGCAGGTACACTTCGTTTGGATCTTGCTTCTTATCGTGAGCTTGAAGCATTCGCTCAGTTTGGATCTGATCTAGACCAAGCGACTCAAGCGAAATTAAACCGTGGTGCAAGAACAGTTGAAGTCTTAAAACAAGACTTGAACAAACCGCTTAAAGTTGAAAAACAAGTAGCGATTCTTTACGCACTAACAAGAGGATACTTAGACGATGTCGCGATTGCTGATGTCAAACGCTTCGAAGCTGAGTTATTCATGTACATTGAAGAAAACCATAAAGACTTGTTTGACACAATCTCTCAAACAGGAAACATGCCTGCTGATGAAGAGTGGAATACAGCAATCGAAGGCTTTAAACGTACGTTTGCACCAAGCAACTAATTAGTAATCTTTCCGAGAGAAAAAGATTCTCTTTTTCTCTCTTTTCACGTAAATGAACACGGATTCCTGAAAAAAGGTGGTGAAATCTTTGGCCTCATTACGCGATATAAAGTCAAGGATCACGTCAACGAAAAAATCGAGTCAGATCACAAAAGCGATGCAAATGGTATCAGCTGCGAAACTGAATCGTGCTGAAAACAATGCGAAGTCTTTTGTTCCTTACATGGAGAAAATCCAGGAAGTGGTTGCTGCAATCGCAACTGGAACAAGTGCTAAGCACCCAATGCTTCTTTCAAGACCCGTCAAGAAAACAGGGTATCTCGTCATCACATCTGATCGAGGGCTTGCAGGACCTTTTAACAGCTCGATTTTGCGTGCCGCTTACCAAACCATTCAATCTCGTCATCAATCCGCTGATGAATATGCGGTGATTGTCATTGGTAAAATCGGACGCGACTTCTTCAAAAAGCGTGGTATTCCAGTTATTTCTGAAGTAACAGGGCTTGGAGACGAAGTAGCGTTTGCTGATATTAAAGAATTAGCAAGCAGTACCGTTCAAATGTTCTCTGATGAAGCGTTTGATGAGCTTTACATGTTCTACAATCACTTTGTCAGTGCGATTTCACAAGAAGTAACAGAGAAGAAATTATTGCCGCTAACGGACCTTTCGGCCGCAGCGACACCAAATAAACGTTCCGCATCTTATGAGTTTGAGCCTTCTGAAGAAGAGATTCTTGAAGTTCTCCTTCCTCAATATGCAGAGAGTTTGATTTTCGGTGCGCTTCTTGACAGCAAAGCAAGTGAACATGCTGCAAGAATGACAGCAATGAAGAGTGCAACAGACAACGCAAAAGAATTGATCGACAGCCTGACACTCTCTTACAACCGTGCTCGTCAAGCAGCGATTACACAAGAGATTACAGAAATTGTCGGCGGAGCAGCTGCCTTAGAATAGAAATAATTGTCAGGAGGGAATGCAATGAAAACAGGACGCATCAGTCAGATCATGGGACCAGTCGTAGACGTTCGTTTTGAAGACGGTCACTTGCCTGAGATTTATAATGCGATCAAAGTTTCGCATAAAGCGGAAAGCGAAAGTGAAGTTGATATCGACTTAACTTTAGAAGTAGCACTACATTTAGGTGATGATACAGTGAGAACCATCGCGATGGCATCAACAGACGGTGTGAAGCGCGGTATGGAAGCTGTAGACCTTGGAAAACCAATTTCAGTACCAGTTGGTAACGTAACACTTGGACGTGTATTCAACGTACTGGGAGATAACATTGACTTAGATGAGCCACTTGGTGTGGAAGCGCAAAGAGATCCAATCCACAGACAAGCGCCTTCTTTTGATCAACTTTCTACAGAAGTTGAAATTCTTGAAACAGGTATCAAAGTTGTTGACTTGCTTGCTCCTTACATCAAAGGTGGAAAGATCGGTCTATTCGGTGGAGCCGGTGTAGGTAAAACCGTTCTGATTCAAGAATTGATCAATAACATCGCACAAGAACACGGCGGTATTTCTGTATTCGCTGGTGTTGGAGAGCGTACACGTGAAGGAAACGACCTTTACTACGAAATGAAAGATTCTGGCGTTATCGAGAAAACAGCCATGGTCTTCGGCCAAATGAACGAGCCGCCAGGTGCACGTATGCGTGTTGCCCTAACTGGTTTGACAATGGCAGAGCATTTCCGTGATGAACAAGGTCAAGACGTATTGTTCTTTATCGATAACATTTATCGTTTTACACAAGCAGGTTCTGAAGTATCAGCCCTTCTTGGACGTATGCCTTCAGCGGTAGGTTATCAGCCGACACTAGCAACAGAAATGGGTCAGCTGCAAGAGCGTATCACGTCTACAAACGTAGGATCGGTTACATCGATTCAAGCGATCTATGTACCTGCGGATGACTATACGGATCCAGCTCCAGCAACAACATTCGCTCACCTTGATGCAACGACAAACCTTGAGCGTAAGCTGACTGAAATGGGTATTTACCCAGCGGTTGATCCTCTTGCTTCAACATCTCGTGCACTTGCACCTGAGATCGTTGGTGAAGAGCATTACGCGATTGCGCGTGAAGTGCAGCAAACATTGCAGCGTTATAAAGAGCTTCAAGATATTATTGCCATTTTAGGTATGGATGAATTATCTGAGGACGATAAGCTTGTGGTACACAGAGCGCGTCGTATTCAATTCTTCCTATCTCAAAACTTCCACGTAGCAGAGCAGTTCACTGGCCAAAAGGGTTCTTATGTGCCATTGAAAGAAACTGTTAAAGGCTTCAAGGAAATCTTGTCTGGTAAATACGATCACCTTCCAGAAGATGCATTCCGCTTAGTTGGACGCATTGAAGAAGTGATTGAAAAAGCCAAAGAGATGGGTGTAGAGGCCTAATCTGGTCCTTAGGAGGGTAAAAGCATGAAGACCGTTCAAGTCAATATCGTTACTCCCGACGGCCCAGTGTATCAAGCGGATGTGGAAATGGTCAGTGTAAGAGCAGAAAGCGGTGAGCTTGGTATTTTAGCTGGCCACGTTCCAATGGTTGCTCCGCTAAAAATCGGTGCAGTTCGCTTAAAACATAGTGGATCAACTGAATTGGTTGCAGTAAGTGGCGGATTTGTTGAAGTCCGCCCTGAACAAGTAACGATTCTTGCTCAGGCCGCTGAAACATCAGACAAAGTTGATGTCGATCGTGCTAAATCAGCGAAACAGCGTGCTGAAGAGCATTTGAACCACCCGAATGAAAGTGATGTACGCCGGGCGGAACTCGCATTAAAACGGGCGTTAAACCGTTTAAATGTAGCAGGGAAATAAAACAGAAAAACCTTCTTATCACAATGATAAGAAGGTTTTTTTAGGATGACATAAGAGATTGATACATCGACACATAAGGATGAGATGCTTGCTTTTCTAGATATAAGTTCTCGCAAAATTGCGTACTGCAATGCCATGTTTTATTGTTTCTGCGTAAGCCAAGCGTATATTTGTGCGGAGAGTCCATATAAGGCCGCACCACCCAGTCAGCATCTGAATGATGACGGATGACAACCTCTCCTAAATACACACTCATCATCGCTTCTAATGCATCTATTGGCATTTTCCACTCAGCGAACAGCTGCTTGGTCAATGCATCGAAGTATAGTGATTCTAACTGATACAGGCTTTCCTCAGAGTGATCCAAAGAAATGTTATGAAAATGACACAATTGCGCTAATTCTTCTAGCTGTGTCTGTCTATAATCAAAGTAGAAAGCAATGGCCTCCCATTCATGATCAAATGAGGGAACCAATTCTCCGTACAAATCAACAAAGTCAGGAAAAGAATCTTTCAATGTGTTCAGCTCCTTCCACACGCAGTATATCATCTCCTTGGCATCAGGATAAGAGGGGATTCACACTAAATGTAGCTCTTTTTTCCAAATGATTCATCTTTCCGATTTTCGAGGATATAATGAAAGGGAGTTTTCCTTTACAGAAATAAATAAAAGGAGGATTCAACTGTATGGAAGACGTAGGACAACAAGCAATCGTGGGCATTGTGATCCACCTATTTTTTATCGCGGTTACATGGTGGGCACTGCTTGCTGTAAATATTGATCCACTCATTAAAAAAGGGAAAATCGTTCAAGCAAGGCTGCTGATGATGCTCATTACCATTGCCATCGCATCTGCGGTCAGCAATTTCTTCCTTGATTACTTAAACTTCTCCAGACAAATTCCTTATATGTTCTAACATAAAAGGTTTGGTCACTGCCTTCTGCGGGAACGTAAAAGGAAGGGTCAAAAGGTTGACCTTTTGTTGACTTTTCCACGTATGCATTGACCTCCTTGCGGCAACACTTGTAGCAAGGGGGAATGACAAGTGAGAAAGTATTTGAAAGGTTGGCCATTATTTGCGTTTATTCTTTTTTTTGTTCTGATGATTCAAGGTGTTCGTGCGGAAGAATCTTCTCCGCTCGCTCAAATAGCAGAGGGTCTGAAAAACCAGCAAATCGAAGTCGATGGGTGGACCCTTCATGCCAAAACAAATGTAGATATTTCATCCGAACAATTTTCAAAAAAAGTGAAACGTTTGAAAGACGAACTACGACAGTATGAGTGGACCGAAAAAAAAGAGAAACATGTCACCAAAGTCACAGGAATTTACAAAGATGAAAAAAATGATACAGTATCGAAAATTTTACTCGTGAAGACCGACACAAAATCCAACCAAAAGTCGTATTTATTATATGAGCAAAAAGGTGCTCGCCCACTGAATACCTGGGAGCATACATATGATCAGTTCGTACGTCATGCAAAAAGCATATTACAAGAGAAAATTGTAATTTTTACTTGTCTCGATGGTCATGTAAATGGTATGATGGATGTTGTTTTGCAAAAAAAAGCTGAAACGTTAGCAAATGAATTTCAAGCAAAACCAGTTGAGTATCTCGTTGAGTCTAATTTTGTGTCGCTTTCCGCTTACACAGATAAGTGGGAACAGTTCATTATGACTTCAAATGATAAAATGAATGTTCAAATTGCCATCAGAAGTTCGGAAATGAACGAAAATCATACGATTACGGTTGGCACACCAATCGTAACGACTGAATATTAATATAGAGAATTTGGGACGCGGAGGGGAAGACCTTGGAAAAAATCATCGTCCGCGGCGGTCAAAAGTTAAACGGCACAGTTAAAGTAGAAGGCGCAAAAAATGCCGTTTTACCAGTTATCGCTGCATCTTTGTTAGCAAGTACAGAAAAAAGCGTAATTTGTGATGTACCTACGCTCTCCGATGTATATACAATCAATGAAGTGTTACGTCATTTAGGAGCAGAAGTACATTTTGAAAATAACGAAGTATCAGTTGATGCATCTCATGCACTAGAAACTGAGGCTCCGTTTGAGTATGTCCGTAAAATGCGAGCATCCGTGCTTGTCATGGGACCACTTTTAGCAAGAACAGGTCATGCAAGAGTTGCATTACCTGGAGGCTGTGCGATTGGTTCAAGACCAATTGATCAGCATTTAAAAGGCTTTGAAGCAATGGGAGCTAAAATTCAAGTAGGTAATGGTTTCATCGAGGCTGAAGTAAAAGGCCGTTTAAAAGGTGCAAAAATTTATTTGGATTTCCCAAGTGTAGGGGCAACTGAAAACATCATCATGGCAGCAGCATTAGCTGAAGGAACAACAATTTTAGAAAACGTAGCAAAAGAACCTGAAATTGTTGATTTAGCAAACTACATCAATGCCATGGGCGGTAAGGTTCGCGGTGCTGGTACTGGTACAATCAAAATCGAAGGTGTGGAAACACTTCACGGTGCAAAACACAACATCATCCCTGATAGAATTGAAGCAGGTACTTTCATGGTGGCAGCAGCCATTACAGAAGGAAACGTTCTTGTAAAAGGTGCAGTGCCAGAGCACATGACATCACTTGTTGCAAAAATGGAAGAAATGGGTATTCAGATCATTGAAGAAGAAGAAGGTTTAAGAGTCATTGGACCATCTGAGCTCAAGCCAATCGATCTAAAAACAATGCCGCATCCTGGGTTCCCAACGGATATGCAATCTCAGATGATGGCGCTATTGCTTCGTGCGAACGGAACAAGCATGATCACAGAAACGGTGTTTGAAAACCGCTTTATGCATGCTGAAGAATTCCGCCGCATGAATGGCGATATTAAAATTGAGGGTCGCTCTGTCATTATCAATGGGCCGGTTCAACTTCAAGGTGCTGAAGTGGCAGCGACTGATTTAAGAGCAGGAGCAGCACTTGTACTTGCTGGATTAGTGGCAGAAGGTCATACACGTGTCACTGAGTTGAAGCATATTGACCGTGGTTATGTGAACTTCCACCAAAAGCTTGCAGCAATCGGTGCAGATATTGAAAGAGTCAACGATGAATCAGCAGATGTGACACAAGAACAAGTTGTATCAGATCTGAACGCTTAATCATGAAAGAAATCAGTGTGTCCATTGGGGCATGCTGATTTTTTTTTAGAATCATAGAATGACTCATTTCACGAAGCTTATCAATAGTGTATCCAACCATCTTAAATTTTATTCATACAGACGAACAGTAAAATCCATCGAAGAACAGCCTCATATCTTCATAAAAGACTTGTCCACTAAATGAAAGAAGCTGTCATATTAGCTTGTCCCTGTCCATAGGATAAAAGAGATTCAATGACAAATGGGGGCAGCCGAATATGAAACCAATGATATGGACAATCGCAGGAATATGCATCATCATTTTAATGATTCCAACATTACTTGTGTTGCCGACGTTCCAAGGGAAGCCGGCGGCCAGCCAGCACGTAGCGGCGGAACCATCAGTTAAAAAAGAAGTCAAGGGTTCAGTCAAATTGAAGCAATCCCCCGTCGCTATCCCCGTCTATCGCTCAGCTCATCAGCAGGTAGAAAACATCCCCTTAGAAGAGTATGTGATCGGTGTCGTCGCATCTGAAATGCCAGCTGATTTTGAAATGGAAGCACTCAAGGCACAGGCGCTCGCAGCAAGAACGTATATCGTCAGACAAATGATCAGCGATAAGACCGTCAAATCGCCTAAAGGCTCTCTTGTAGATGATACCCAAATGTTCCAAGTTTACAAAAACAAGCAGGAACTCAAGAAAATTTGGGGGAAATCGTACAATTGGAAATTAAAAAAGGTCACGGAAGCTGTCGCCAGTACACAAGGAAAAGTGCTGACTTATGACGAGAAACCAATTGATGCTTCATTCTTTTCAACAAGTAACGGAAAAACGGAAAATGCCGAAGCCTATTGGAAAAACGAAATCCCTTATTTGAAAAGTGTCTCAAGTAAATGGGACGAAAAATCGCCAAAATTTCAAAACAAGAAAACCATCTCGGTGAGTGAATTTCAACAAAAATTAGGTGTGACGCTCACTCAGCAGGCTCAGGTCGGACAGATTGTAGAACGGACACCAGGAAACCAGGTAGCGAAAGCCGTGATCAACGGTAAAACGCTCTCAGGCCGAGACATTCGGGAATCACTAGGCCTTCATTCAGCGGACTTCACATGGGAACGCCAAGGTCAGCAGATTGTGATTACAACAAAAGGATATGGGCATGGTGTAGGCATGAGTCAATATGGTGCGCATTATATGGCGCAGGCAGGCAAGAAAGTAGATGCCATCGTGAAACATTATTATAAAGGAATTCAAATCGAATCAGCCGATCGTTTTCTCAACACATATATGGCTAAAAAATAAAGCAAAGGTGTCTCAGAAATGAGGCATTTTTTTTGTGTGTTCAAAGAGGTTTGAACAGAATGTGACAAATTGCGACTTAAGACGCACCGAAGGAAAACTTAAACATTTACGTCCCGATAAGAACTGATGGCCGATACAAAGCCCCTCAAAAGGAGGAGAAATCGAGAGGATCATTGGCTCGTTAGGTGAAAATATCTAGACATCTGACAGAATTTTAGTGATTTTGATGAAAGAGAAAAAGGGACCGAGTCCTATACCATTCCAAGACAGAATATTTTACGATTAAGATGTTTCAATCAAATACATAAGGAGGAAGGAAAATTATGTTGAAAAAAGTATTCTCACTCGTAACCTTAGCTGTATTGACATTATCTATGTCAATCTCTTCACCAGTATTTGCAGAAGCATCTACAGTCAAAAAACATAATAAAGATGTAAGAGTCACAATCTTGCTTGATGCAAGTGGAAGCATGGCAAGAAAAGTTGAGGGAGAGCGCAAATTTGATCTCGCAAAACAAGAGGTATTTAAATTTGCTCAGTCACTTCCAAAAGACGCTAAAATTCGTATGAGCTTGTTTGGTTCTGAAGGAAACAACAAAAATTCAGGTAAAGCTCAATCATGTGAAGTCATTAGAGGTGTTTACGGCGTACAGCCTTATGAAAAGGACAGCTTCGAAAACTCTTTAAACGGACTTGGGCCAACTGGCTGGACACCGATTGCACGTGCTCTTGAAAGTGCAAAGCAAGCGGATGAGCAGCTTACTAAAGGAACAAAGCATATAGTGTACTTAATCACTGATGGTGAAGAAACTTGTGGCGGAGATCCAGTAAAAGTAGCAAAAGAATTGCATAACTCAAAAGGATCGACTGTTGTAAATGTGATCGGATTAGACTTTAACGATGGCTATGAAGGTCAATTGAAGCAAGTAGCCAAAGCTGGTAAAGGCCATTACTACCAAGCAAGCACTGGTAAAGAAATGGGATCTATCTTTACAGCAGAATCATTAAAACTACACGAATAACTTGCTGAACAAAAGGGAAACGATTGATTTATGCTTTCGTTTCTCTTTTTCTGTACAAAAGTAAAAAGGGAGGTTTTTTATTGATGAAAAGAAATATCATATTAACCATTTTGGCTAGTCTTGTCCTGCTTCTTTCTTCACCAGCTCATGCTGTAACAAAACAGGAGCCGCCTGCGCATGTGGTGATATTACTCGATTTAAGCGGGAGCATGGCACAATCAGTTGAAGGAGAAAAGAAAATCGATATCGCCAAAAGGTCTATTCAAAGCTTCGCGAGCATTTTATCCGAAGATACACAAGTTCTGCTTCGCGTGTTTGGTCATGAAGGAACCAATAAAAATGCAGGGAAAGCTGTTTCTTGTTCAAGTTCTGAAGCCGTTTACGGGTTTGGATCATATGAGCCATCAACATTTCAGCAAGCACTGAATGTGTATAAGCCAACTGGCTGGACACCACTTGCAAAAGCATTAACAGATACAAAACAAGATTTTGAAGATCATCAGGCTGAAGGGAAAAATATTGTTTATGTGGTCAGTGACGGTGAAGAAACTTGTGGTGGAAGCCCTTCACAAGCAGCAAAAGAATTACATGAAGACGGAATTGATACAATCGTCAATATCATTGGCTTCGACGTGAATGAAAAAGAAGCAAAAAGTCTAAAATCTGTAGCAAAAGCGGGTGGAGGACAATATCAACCGGCGGCAAATGCTGAAGAATTGAACCGCATTCTTCAACAAGAAGCGAGCGCTTTTGGTCGGTAGAGAATGAAATGGCAGCTGGGGAAAACACCCCAGCTGTTTTTTATGTTGACGATCAATTCAAAGTCGTTTCTAATTCATCAATTCGTTTCTCCACGTAATGCTGATCCTTTCTTGCATGGAAGGTTTCAGCTTTTTCTAATATGGCTGCCGTATTATATTCAGGAATCTGTGAGTAGCTCTCATACACACCTTTAGGAATTAAAACGTTTCCTTCAGGCCAATAAACTGCGATATTGCCACGTCTCAACTCTCCGAATTGAGCCACTCCTTGATAGGACCCATATTGATTAAAGAGAACAACTGGATCACCTTCTTGAACGTAAAGCTCTTTTGCATCTTCTTCATTCATTAGGATAGAATGTCGTTTTCCACCATTAAAGGCATCCTTTTCACTGTAGATCATGGAGTTGAATTGTTTTCCTCTTCTTGTCGTGATATTGAAATGCCCCTCGGTTTTTCGATATTGAGGCAGCTGGGCAGGAAGAAGGTGCCCCTTGCCATCTGGTGTTGGACATACGCCATCTTCACAAAGCCATGCGCCTCCCCATTGAAAAACGTCTCCTTTATGACGTAAATGCTGGATGCCATCATAGTTTCGATTGGCGATCGCAATCTCACGACGAATGTCTTCAGCTGTTTCAAAATGAATGAGTTCGGCATCTTCTGGCCGGACTCTTTTCGCAAGATCAATATAGATGTCCCATTCTGCTCTTGCTTCCTCAATACGAGGTCCTTCAATTTCTGGACTGAAATATACCATACGTTCCGTACTGGTTGATGTGCCGCCGCCTGGTTGTTCATACCTTGTCATAGCAGGTAGAACAATCACCGCCTCTTCAGCGTCTACAAGCGTAGAGGTATTCAAAATGATATCTTGGTGGACACGGAGTTCAAGTTCAGATAATGCTTTTTCAATCGCTTCTGGATTTGGCATCGTTTCTAAAAAGTTTCCGCCGCTCGTAAACAGCATTTTGAGTTTTTGTGGATGGTCTTTTGGGAGAGCCATCTTCTCAAAGGATTGCCCAATGGTATCACCATGCCATTTAGGAATGTCAAATCCCCATATATGTTCGATTCTTTCAATATTCTCTTCATCAAAATCACTACCGGGTAAAGCGAATGGATCAGCACCCATTTCACCGGAACCTTGGACGCCGCTATGCCCACGAATTGGCATGACACCACAATGTTTTCTGCCAATGAATCCTCGGAGCATGGCAAGGTTGGCAACCTGTGATATATTATCAGTTGCAAACCGGTGCTGGGTAAGGCCCATACTCCAAATAAAAACGCCTGAATTAGCATTTGCCAGGAGTATCGCAAATTCCTTCATTCTTTCTTTTGATAAACCTGATGATGCTTCTAGGTCCTCCCACTTCAACTGTGCGACATGCTGCTTTAAATCCTGTATGCCTGTTGTATGGTTTTGAATAAATTCATGATCAAGAGCCGAATGGGGAGCATTCTGCTCCATGTCAAACCAATGCTTGATGACGCCGTTCATAAACGCAATATCGCCACCTATATTGACTTGGTAAAAATCATCTGCGATTTTTGTGCCGAATAAAGCACTTTCTGGAATAGAAGGAACCCAGTACTTTTCCATGGCAGGCTCTTTATACGGATTGATGACGATAATTTTTGTCCCTTTCTTTTTAGCAGCGTACATATATTTAGTGGAAACAGGCTGATTGTTTGCTGCGACAGATCCCCAAAAAATTAATACGTCCGTTCCAATCCAATCACTGTAATTACAGCTTGAAGCACCGATGCCAAGGGACCGTTTAAGAGCGGTTTTACTCGGTGAATGGCAAATGCGAGAGGCATTATCAATATGATTTGTCCCCATAAATCGAGCTGCCTTTGCAGCGGTATAATAAACTTCATTTGTAATTCCTCTGGCGGTTAAATAGAAAGCAAGCTGTCGTTTATCAATTGATTGGATTTTAGCTGCAATTTGATCTAATGCATCATCCCAAGAAATACGTGTAAAGGCATTGTCCCCTTTTTTTCGAATCAATGGATAAGGAATTCGCCCAAGCTTGCGAAGAGAGGTGCTGTCCATTTGCTTTAGCTGATGAATATCTTCAAACCATTTTGGATCAATAGCTGGCATTGTGTTAAGACGAAGCACATTTAGTCTTGTGGTGCATATATGAGGTCCTGCGAGCGTTTGATCATACAGTCCTGAGACACCAAGAGCACAGCCGTCACAAACGCCCTGCGTTAAAATACGGTACGCGTAGGGAAGGTTATCTTTGTTCTCCCATGCCACTTTCATCGTATCTCGAATGTGTTTCGGTTTCACTTTGCCAAGCCCCATTGGTGCAAAAGAGGCCCATAGCTTTGGTGAGGGTTTTTTATTGAGTTTAACAGGCCCCTTATGTTTTGTTTTCCCCATGAGATCATCACCCTCCTATTACTTTGTAAAGCGTTTTCATATCTAAAAATTACCTTTAGATTGTGATTCTGTCAAATTCAAATTAAGGCCGGGCTGAGATTGAGGAAGAAGCAGGTAGGTTTTTTTCTCTCAGCTGCTGAATATCCTTCCGAATAAGAAGTGATATGATAAAAGCGATGAAAAATAAACCAGAGAACACCATAAGACTTTGTGTGTAATTACCTGTTATATCTCGGATGAAGGATGAAAATAGAGGTCCTGCTAAACCAGCAGCGGCCCAAGCAGTCAAAATATAACCGTGTATGGCACCAAGCTGCTTTGTACCAAACAAATCCCCAATATAGGCTGGAATTGAAGCAAATCCTCCTCCATAGCACGTATAAATGATCGCCATGACGATTGAAAAGATGAGTGGTTCTTTTAAATAGGGGAGTAAAGGAAATGCAATGAGCTGGATACTGAAAAAAATCGTATACGTATTCGGCCTTCCTATATAATCTGAGAACGATGCCCAGCCAATCCGTCCTAAACCATTAAAAGCACCTAAAATGCCAACAAGAGTAGCTGCAGCACCTGCAGTGAACCCAACACTTTCTTGAGCAAGAGGTGACGCTACTGAAATAATAGCAATTCCGCATGTGATATTAATAAAAAGCATAAGCCACAAATAATAAAAACGTCTTGTTTTGATCGCTTCATTTGCTGTAAGCTGTGATAAATCTTGTGGGATTTTTCTTTGCTTTGTTTTGAATACGTCAAATTGTTTGACGTCATCAGGTGTTGGTGGAGATAAATAAAGAGATGAGATCACCATGATGATAAAATAGGAGATTCCAAGAATATAAAAAGTATTTGCGATATTTACTTTTTCAATGAGAAATTGAATAATTGGGCTGCAAATAAGAGAAGCAAACCCAAATCCCATAATAGCTAAACCTGTTGCAAGTCCTCTACGATCTGGAAACCATTTAACTAATGTTGATACAGGTGCAATATAGCCTACGCCTAAACCTATTCCAGCGAGAACACCATAAAATAAATAGAGAAGAGGCAGTGAGGACATGTGGACAGCAAATCCTGACCCAGTCATTCCGATGCCGAAAAAAATAGCTGAGAAGAGACCAGATGCTTTTGGACCATACCTTTCAACGAAATGTCCCATGAAAGCAGCAGATAAACCTAAAAATAAAATAGCAATACTGAAGGTCAGACTTATTTCTGTTAATGACCACTGAAAGGCTTCATGTAAAGGATTCGTAAAAACACTCCAAGCATAAACAGACCCAATAGATAAATGAATTCCTACAGCACTTGTTGCGATGAGCCAGCGATTTTTCGATTTGTTCATTTTGTTCCCCCCATATAAAGCAATCAAGAAGTTTGATAAGATAGAAATATGTTACATTTTTATGACTTTTTAAAATAATATCACAATTTGATTGGATCATATAACTAAATTTGCGTTGAAAGGAAGATCATACAATGAATTCTTCTGTTAAAACGAAACGAGTCATACACCAATACCGTGAAGGCCAAATTACCTGCAAAACTGATGAAATTGTAGAAGAATTTCCTTTAACTGTGATGGTGAATGGAGAAGAATTTGTGACACTTGTTTGTTCACCAGAACATCTGAAAGAATTGGTTATCGGCTTTTTGGCTTCAGAAGGGGTCATTCGATTTGAAAATGAGATTAAAAGGTTTACAATAGATGAAAGTATGGGTTTTGCCTATGTTGATTTAGTTCACTCAAGTGAATTTCATTCATCAGATTTTACAAAGCGAGTAATTGGTTCATGCTGCGGGAAAGGAAGACACTTTTATTTTCTGCAAGATGTGAAGACGGCAAAAACAGCCATTGATCGAATCAGTATTTCTGCTGAAACCTGTATACATCTCATGAAGTGTTTGCAAGAAGAAAGCCAATTATTTCAACATACTGGTGGAGTGCATAATGCTGGACTGTGTGATACCGAAAAGCTATTCATCACTAGAACTGATATAGGAAGACATAATGCTTTAGATAAAATTTATGGATATTGTTTACTTCAGAGAATTCCACTAAGAGATAAAATCCTTGTGTTTAGCGGCCGGATATCGTCGGAAGTTCTATTGAAGGCAGCAAAACTAGGAGTATCTATTGTCATTTCAAAATCAGCACCTACTGAGCTAGCGCTTAAAATGGCAGAAGAATTAAATATTACGACAGTTGGGTTCGTCAGAGGAAAGTCCTTTAATATCTACACTCATCCTCAGCGTATTACAGAATAGGAGGCAAAGTATGGTCAGTATTTTGGATAAAAGACATCGACCATTGCGCGATTTAAGAATATCAGTCACGGATCGCTGTAACTTTAGATGTACGTACTGTATGCCTGCTGAAATTTTTGGACCAGATTATCCTTTCTTGAAAAAAGAAGAACTACTTAGTTTCGAAGAAATTGAACGACTTGCTACCCTTTTTGTAAAGAACCTAGGTGTGGTAAAAATTCGCATCACGGGCGGGGAACCTTTAATGCGGAAGGATCTGCCTGTCTTAATAGAAAAGCTCGCAAAAATTCCAGGGATTGAAGACATTGCGATGACAACCAATGGAACGCTTTTACCGTTATATGCTGATCAGTTAAAGAAAGCTGGTCTTAATAGAGTTACCATTAGTTTGGATTCATTAAATCCTGACCGTTTTAAGCAAATGAATGGAAGGCATATTTCTATCCAAAAAGTGTTTGATGGCATTGAGGCTGCAAAAAAGGCTGGCCTTGCTATCAAGATTAATATGGTTGTTCAAAAAGGTGTGAATGATCAGGATGTCTTACCAATGGCAGCTTACTTTAAAAAAGAAGGACACGTTCTCAGGTTTATTGAATTTATGGATGTCGGTAATACGAATAAATGGAATCTAGAACATGTCATGACAAAGAAAGACATAATTGAATTAATTAATTCAACATATCCTATCAAACCAGAACCTCCTCAATATACAGGTGAAGTTGCCAACCGTTTTTTTTACAAAGATGGTTCAGGAGAGATTGGCATTATTTCTTCGGTTTCAGATGCTTTTTGTGGAACCTGTAACAGAGCAAGGCTGTCTGCACGCGGGGAATTGTTTACATGTCTGTTTGCATCATCGGGTTTTGATCTGAAACAGATGATTCGTACGACAAAAGATAATGAAGAATTAACGAATAGGTTAAAGGAATTATGGTCGAATAGACATGATCAATATTCAGCCGAGAGAGAGCAGAAAAAAGATCAGAAAAAGGTTGAGATGTCATACATCGGTGGTTGATGACAATAAAGTATCATGATCGTGTATTTTTGAAAAGAAGAGAAAATGTCATAATCGTTGATGAAAATCCTTTTCCGAAAACAGGTCATTTTATCTTATGAACTCAGTCATTATAAAAAACCAGCAGAGATTCTGCTGGTTTTTAAATTGCTATTTTGCACCTCAAAAAGATTGAGATAAGATTGGAAAATAGATTTTTCATCATTGTGTGCGGCTTTACTTTTACGAGTGCTGTGATAAGATCAAATCATTCTTTACCAGCTCGATTTTTTTACCCCGGGGATATGACCCTTATAGGCATGCTCACGAAAAGCAATCCTAGACATTTTAAATTTTCGTAAATAACCTCTAGGACGGCCTGTTAATTCACAGCGGTTTTTTAAACGGGTAGGGGAAGAGTCTCTAGGTAATTTTCGTAAAGCTTCATAGTCACCTTTTTCTTTTAACTCTTTCCTTAATTCTGCATATTTCAATACAAGCTGCTGTCGTTTTTTTTCTTTAGCAATCTTAGATTTCTTTGCCAATTAAAACCCTCCTGGCCTAATTTTGTATTTTCCATTGAAAGGGGTCCTCAAATGTAGTCCAATCTTGATCAAATTCCTCAGGTGTGAGCAAGCATTGATCAAGAGTACGAATGATTTCTGATTTAGGCAAATCTACACCGATAAACACAAGTTTTGTATGGCGATCACCAAACTCTGCGTCCCACTCATCTAGAAGCTCTGGTTCCTGATTTAATATCCGTGCTTTTTCTTGCTCAGGCAAAGCAGCAATCCAGTATGCAATTGGTTCAATCGCAACAGATTTCCCAGCTTGTGAAATTAAAATGGTTAAATCATGATGTGTGGCAAGCCATGTAAAACCTTTCGCACGAACGATCTGCTCAGGCATTTGATCTAACCAAGTATTCAGTCTGCCAGTATGAAAAGGGAGTCTTCTTTCGTAAACAAAAGATGAAATTTGGTATTCCTCTGTTTCCGGCGTATGCTGAGCATGTCCTGCGTTGATCTCTTTGATCCATCCAGCAGAAGCACTTGATTTTTCAAAGTCGAATAAACCAGTATTCAAAATGTCATCTGGCTGTACTTTACCTTTGGAGGTTCTGATGATAGATGCCTCTGGTTGTAGTTTGTTCAGCACATGCTCAAGTCGATCTAATTCTGAGGGTGAGACTAGATCACATTTATTGATAATGAGCACGTCACAAAATTCAATTTGATCAATGAGTAAATCTGAAATTTCTCGTTCGTCGTCATCGGAAACCGCTTCTTTACGATCTAATAAACTCTCTCCTGACTGGAAATCAGTCCAGAAACGATTTGCATCTACTACTGTGACCATCGTATCTAGCCGGCAAAAGCGGGTCAAATCTATGCCCATTTCTTTATCAATATAAGAAAACGTTTGAGCGACGGGAATTGGTTCACTAATACCGGTTGATTCAATGACAATATAATCGATATTACCCGCCTTACAAAGGCGTTCTACTTCGATTAACAAGTCTTCTCTCAATGTGCAGCAAATACAACCGTTAGATAATTCAACTAGTTTCTCATCTGATCGAGAAAGCTCGCCGCCTTGTTTGACTAGTTCTGCATCAATATTAATTTCGCTCATGTCATTGACGATCACAGCCACTTTTAATCCTTTGCGATTTTGAAGAACATGATTTAATATCGTTGTTTTTCCTGCTCCTAAAAAGCCGCTTAATACTGTAACAGGTATACGCTTATTCATTTGTTTTTGTCCTTTTGAAAACGATCATTTTGTTTTCCGCCTCACTTAAAAAGTAATCATTACGATTTATAACCTAAAAAATTTATTTTGTTTCTCTATGAAGGGTGTATTTCTTTAATCGAGGAGAATATTTTTTTAACTCCAATCGGTCAGGATTTGTTCTTTTATTTTTTGTTGTGATATAGTTTCTGTCACCTGTTTCAGTACAGGCCAAGGTAATTTTCACGCGCATAAGTAATATGATCCTCCTTTAATTCGTAATAGTTACGATTTGTATTTTAAAATGATCAAGACTGAATGTCAAGCATAGGAGAATAACCAAAGCCAAATGATAAACAAAAGGGGTATCGAACGACCATTGATACCCCTCTCCATTAATAAAAGTCACCGAGTTCTTGTTCGTAATCACCTTCATACTGCTGAACATCATAAGGAATTTCTTGGAGGAAGGCTAACCCGCCTAATATAAGAATCAAAACGATGGCAATGAATGAAAGAATAACTGCGGCAATACTTGAAATGGCAAATAGTGTCTGCATTTTCATCATCTTAGCATATTGCTCTAATAATTCTTCGTAAGAAGTATCAGGAGCCTGAATCAAGTGTTCAGCTGCTTTTACAGATTTTTGTACATGGATTCCCATCATAATGAGGAAGACGCCAAGGGCTGCAGGAAGAACAAGCCAAAAACCAATAAGAATAGCCAGACCGCCTGAAATATAGAGAAAGATACTACCAACCTTTCCCCACTTTACGATTGAATGAAGAGATTGAATAATTTTCTCAGTTTGTTGCAATGGTGTTCACTCCTTTATGTATTCACTCTTTATCATACTTGAGTAAGTAGTGCTTTAGGAAGAGTGAATGTTGATTGATTCAATTGTTTCTCTCTTCACTTCACTTTTTACAGCTGTTACTTGCGTCATAAAAAGCGTCTCTTTTTTAGGGAGACGCTCGTTTTATAATTCTTTTCCTAGGATATCTAAATCGTATCTGCTGCCGTCCATTTCTGCAATGCGTGGCAGGTGGCCCCATGTCTCAAAGCCGTGCTTTTTAAACAGTCGAATGCTGGCTTCGTTGTGCCCGAAAATAAAGGCAAGTAACGTTCGAATGCCTAATGATGGTGCTAACTCAATGGCTTCTTGTAAGAAAAGTGAGCCTAAGCCTTTTCCTCGATAGTCTTGGTTCAAATAGATGCTCATTTCAACGGTCCCGTTGTATGCAGGTCTTCCGTAAAACGTTTCAAAGCTCAGCCAGCCGTAGATATTTCCATCCTCATCTGTTTTCACATAGAGAGGTCTTTTGTCGGAATGATTCAAAAACCATTGCCGGCGGTCTTCGACAGAAACAGGTTCTGTATCAGCGGTCACTTCTCTAGAAGCAATGGTTGAATTGTAGATATCAACAATTGCTTTGAGGTCATCTTCTGTTGCTATCCGGTTGAAAGTTTTCACAATTAAGTCCCCCATCTTTTTCATTTATCATACATATTATTGATGCGATTGCGCAAAATAAAAAGAAAAATGATTTCGCGTGTATATATTTTTTGAAAAGTGTTCAGAATGTTGCTGAGGTGATGAAAAATGAGAGAGGAAGAAAAGAAACGTACTTCCAAAATCACGAAAGTTCAGCAATTTTTCCGTAAGCGCTGGGTATTCCCTGCTATTTACTTGGTCAGCGCAGCGGTCGTGTTAACAGCCGTTCTTTGGTATCAAGCGGTATCAAAAGATGTGAAAGACCAACTATCTGATGGAAATCAAACAGGGCAAGAACAGCGTGATGATGCCGTTGAAGTTGGAAAGCCGATTGAAAATGTTGCAATGCCGGTCAAGAATTCTGATAATGTTTCTGTCGTGAAAAAGTTCTATGAAGCAGATGCTGATCAAAAAGAAAAAGAAGCAGCACTTGTAAACTATAATAACACCTATACCTTGAGCAAAGGTATTGATCTTGCAGATAAAGATGGCAAAGTGTTTGATGTCACAGCTGCTCTTAGTGGAACAGTGGTTCAAGCGAAAAAAGATCCAGTTCTCGGTCACGTTGTTGAAATTGAACATGAAGATGGATTGTCGACTGTTTATCAATCGTTGTCACAAGTGAGTGTCAAAGAAGGCGATGAAGTGAAGCAGAATGATGTCATTGGTGCTTCTGGTAAAAATCTATATGGTGCTGAAAGCGGCAACCATGTGCATTTTGAAATTCGTATGGAAGGTTTAGCGCTTAATCCGCTTAGCTTCATTGACAAGCCTGTTTCTACGATTGAAAAAGCAGCGCAAGAAGTGACGGAACAAGCAAAAGAACCTGCTCAGCCAAAGACTGAGGAAAAAACGAAGGAACCTGCTGCTGAAGATAAGGCTAAAGAGCCAGCTGGAGAAAAATCTGAAGAAAAGTCTGATGAGAAGGGGAAATCCTCTGATCAAGAGAAATCTTCTGATTCCTCTAAAGACAGCAGTCAGTCAGAAGAAACAAAACAATCTTAATGTCCTACAAGATCCTCTGTGTATGTGAATATGCAGAGGTTTTTTTCTGCTCAAAAAGATCCTCCGCCACTCGGCGGAGGATAAACTATAGGGCGGCAGGTCCTTCTTCACCTGTCCGAATGTTAATTGTATTCTCTATCTCATATATAAAAATTTTCCCATCCCCTGGTTCGCCTGTACGAAGTACCTTTTGAGCTGTTTCAACGACCTGTTCGACAGGTACTTTGCTTAGGACGATTTCAATCTTTAATCGTTCGTACACGTTGCTTTCCTTTTTGACGCCGCGGTATAGCTCTGTATGTCCCTTTTGTAAGCCGCAGCCGTGTACATTTGAAAAGGTAATCGAGGTGACACCAATTTTTCCAAGCTCCACCTTTAATGTTTCAAAATTAGCTGGACGTGTGACAATCTCCACTTTATACATTTTGCTCATAGAGACACCCCTTTTTCTTTAATCTTGATAAGCTTTTTCACCGTGCATGGTTAAATCAAGACCCACTGATTCTTCTTCTTCGGTTGCACGAATTTTGAAGAAGACATTGACCACTTTGATGATCACGTATGTCACAACGGCAACAAAAGCGTACGTGGCAACAATCGCGACCACTTGCTTCCAAAGTAAGCTGGGATCTCCGTAAAATAAGCCATTGGCTCCGCCGTCATTGACAGAGGTTGTGGCGAAAAGTCCTGTTGCAATTCCTCCCCAAGTACCGCCAATTCCGTGAAGGCCGAATGCGTCCAGTGCGTCATCATAGCCAAATTTGGCTTTGAGTGAGAAGACTCCCCAGAAACAGACAACCCCGCCAATGATTCCTATGATAATAGAAGCAAACGGTGTAACAAAGCCTGCGGCGGGTGTAATGGCGACAAGACCTGCGATGGCTCCAGAGATCGCGCCGAGCATGGTCGGTTTTTTGTTGATCATCCACTCTACTAACAGCCATCCGATGATGCCTGCAGCAGCAGCTGTATTGGTGTTAATAAAGGCATACATGGCCACGCTGTCTAAAGTAAGAGCACTACCTACGTTAAAACCAAACCAGCCAAACCAGATGACAGCTCCGCCGAGAAGGGTGTAGATCAAGTTGTGCGGAGAAGAGCTTGCTGCTTCTTTACGCTTTCCGAGCACAATCGCCACGACAAGACCCGCAACACCGGACGAGATGTGAACCACGTTTCCGCCAGCGAAGTCGAGCGCACCCATCTCGCCAATCCAACCGCCGCCCCATACCCAGTGTGCGACTGGAGCGTATACAAATGTGACCCAAAGGAGTGTAAATACAACGACTGCTGAGTAGCGAATCCGTTCAGCAAAGGCACCTGAAATGATGGCTGTTGTTAAGACGGCAAAGGTCATTTGGAACATCATGAACAATGAATGTGGAATCGTATCACTATAGGAACCAGGCTCAAAGCCTACGCCTTTCAGGCCCACCCAGTCTAAGCCTCCGATCCACGCATTGCCTGGTGCAAATGCCAAGGAATAACCGAATACGATCCATACGATTGAAACGATCGCTAGTGATGTTAAGCTGTGCATGGTCGTGCTTAACACGTTTTTACTTCTCACGAGTCCTCCGTAGAATAAAGCTAAACCCGGTGTCATTAACCACACGAGTAGTGCGCAGAAGAACATAAATACTGTATCACCCATTTGCATGCTGCATTCCCCCGAATCATTCAGAATTAATTGTTTTCTTAATTCTTCATTATAGAGAGAAAAGTCATATATAACATATACATGTAAGTTTATCTGACATGGTTTTTTGGTTATGTTCAATATAAATGGATGAAAAGTTCGTAAAAAATGAGCAAAAACGTACGTTAAGCACTAAAAATGAAGGGCGTTTGACCTATAAAATGGAGCTTAGAAACAGTTTTGTACGTTCCTCCCTAGGAGAATCAAACAATTCCGATGGGATGCCTTCTTCGACGATGCGGCCCTCATGCATGTAGACGACACGATCGGCAACTTCTTTCGCAAAGCCCATTTCATGTGTGACAATGACCATGGTCATGCCTTCTTTTGCGAGGCTTTTCATCGTTTGCAGCACCTCACCTACAAGCTCTGGATCAAGGGCAGACGTAGGTTCGTCAAATAACATGACATCAGGCTTCATGGCAAGAGATCTGGCTATAGCGACACGCTGTTTTTGACCGCCTGATAGTTTAGAAGGATATACGTTGGCTTTATCCGCAAGCCCGACTTTTTCTAACAAGGCGCTGGCTTCAGCGATGGCTTGCGCTTTCTTTGTTTTTTTCACCATGACAGGTGCTTCGATGATATTTTCAAGAACCGTTTTGTGCGGGAAAAGATTAAAATGCTGAAACACCATTCCTATTTTTTGTCTCATTTCGTTTAATTGATTGCGCTTTGGATGAACAGGGCTGCCATCGATGATGATATCTCCATCATTTTTTATTTCTAAAAAGTTCATACAGCGGAGCAAGGTGCTTTTTCCAGAACCGCTTGCACCAATTAAGACGACCACATCATTTTCATAGACGGTGAGATCGATATCTTTTAAAACATGAAGCTCTCCAAAGTATTTATTGAGTTTTTCAACACGAATGACTTCCTTTGATTCTGTCATGCTTCTCCTCCTATTGGTCACTGGCTGATAGTTTCTTCTCAAAGGTTTGGACAGCGAATGTTAACAGCAGGACAAGAACTAAGTAATAGACGGCGACAACAAGTAAATACGTCATATTGTCAAAGCTGTTGGAGCCTTGCGTGGTGGCGACGTTAAATAGTTCATTGACACTGATAAAGGCGGCGAGTGATGAGTCTTTTAAGCCGATAATGAACTGGTTGCCAAGAGGGGGGAGGGCACGCCGCATCGCTTGCGGGAGAATGATGCGCCTCATTGTTAAAAAACGACCCATGCCAAGAGAGCGTCCTGCCTCTTTTTGCCCCTGATCGATGGATTGGATGGCGCCTCTAAATATTTCGGCTATATAGGCGCCATTATGAAAGGCGAGCGCAATGGAAGCAGCCCAGAAGTCGGGTATATTCAATTCTGTGAGGCCGAAATATAGGATGAAAATTTGAACAATAAGTGGTGTTCCGCGCACAAGAAAGATATAGGCATTGGCGATATAACCGAAAACGGCTACGCGGGATATTTTCAATAAAGCAAAGAAGAGCCCGATGAACATACCGATGAAGATGCTGATCACCGTCAGCTGTAAGGTGATCAGCATTCCTTCTAAGAAAATTCCTTTAGAATCAATCAGCGTCTGAAAAAAGTGTGATAGGGTAGGCAAAACAATCATCTCCATTTGAAGAAAGTGCGCCTATAAAAAGGGCGCACAATCGTGGTTTTAATCTTGTTTGACCGTGATGTCTTCATCAAAGTACTTTTCGCTAATTTGTTTTAATGTTCCGTCTTTTTTTAGTGCATCAATCGCATCGTTGATCTCTTCAATGAGCTGTTCATTTTCTTTTGATACAGCAATTGCCTGCTCACTTTGTCCGAGTCTTTCCTGCGCTACGATTTTTAATTTTTTCTTCATGGCTTCTGCACCTGTGGCGAAATCTGTCACGACTGCATCATGTTTTCCGTTGGCTAGTGCTTCTAAGGCGACTACATCACTATCATAATATTTTGGTTCTTGCCCGCTATGTTCCTTTGCAATATCAGCGTAGGACGATCCTTTTGATACAGCAATTTCTTTGTCTTTTAAGTCATCAGCATGTTGAATGTCTGCTCCAGGTCTTGTGAAAATTTGCGGACCAGAGTAGTAATAGGGCTTAGAAAAAAGGACGTGTTTTTTTCGTTCCTCATTGATGGTATGACTTGCAACTGCCGCATCAAATTTGCCTGCTTTCACGCCTTCGACGATGCCTGCGAATTTATATTTTTTCTGTATAGGTTCGAGACCTAGTTTGTCGCTAATCGCATTGCCAACGTCGATATCAAAGCCAGACATCTGATTTCCATCCATGTAACTAAACGGATGAAATTCACCTGATGCTGCAAAAATAAACTTTCCATCCTCCAAAATTGGCGACCCTTTCGCTGTAGAATTACGTTTATCTCCGTTCCCATTTGTTTCATTTGAACCACACGAAGACAGAAGTAATACTGCAACCGAGAAAAGGGCTGGGACCCAAAACCGTCTTTTTTTAATAATAAGCTTCTCCTCCTTTTCAGCCGTTCTCCATATAAGGGGAAAGTAGGCTTTTAAATATGTGTAGCATCTTACCATTTGTTCCTCATATTCTCAATTTTATATGTGTTTTTCCAACATCGTCCTTTTTAGAATGTATGTCTTGCTTTTCTAAGAGAGAACTTGAATTGATTAGGGTAAAAAAGGGAAATGAATCTCATAATAACGAAAGGATTTGAAAAAAACATGACTGATCACAAAAGGAGGTCACTGTATGAACAAGTGGAAAGACAATCGAAAAGTTTTTTTAACCGCTATTGCCTTTGGAACGATGTTGAATCCGCTGAATTCATCAATGATTTCTTTGGCCTTGCATCAAATTCAGCATGAATTCGGTTTGTCATTTACGACCGTATCTTGGCTTATTTCTTCTTTTTATTTAGCCAGTGCAGTGACGCAGCCGGTGAGCGGCCGGATTGGGGATCATGTCATGAGCCGGAGAACCTTGTTTTTATTCGGTCTGGTTCTTGTCGCAGTCTCAGCCATCTGCGCGCCGTTTGCCCCGACGTTTGCAGTGCTGATTGTGATCCGTCTGTTACAGGCGATTGGAAGCAGTGCCATTTATCCTTCTGGTGTCGGACTCATTCGGGATCATATTCAAGAAAAACAGGCTTCGGCGTTAGCGGTATTATCCATTTTTGCTTCAGCGATGACGGCGCTTGGACCGACGCTTGGCGGATTTCTGATAACCATTGGCGGCTGGCCGGCCATCTTTTTAGTGAATCTGCCGTTTATTTTGATCAGTTTCTTTCTCGGCCTATTGTTGTTTCCGAAGGAGCAGAAGAAGAGAAAGCTGCGCATAGGCGAAACCGTGCGAAAGCTCGATTTGCCAGGGATGCTTCTTTTTACCGTTTGCATTGTTCTCCTGCTTTCATTTTTATTATCACTGAGTGATGGCATTCAATATGTTCAAGGCATTCTTTGTCTCCTGAGTGCAGGCGCTTTTATCTGGTGGGAGTATCAGGTGGATGAACCGTTTATTCAAATACGGATGTTCAGGGAGGAGCAGCGGCTGTCACTTGTGTATGTGCAATTTATCATCTTAAATATCTTTTTCTATTGTCTCTTTTTTGGTTTGCCGAGTTATTTCCAGGATGAGTTAGGCTGGCGTGTGGAGATGACGGGTCTTTTTATGCTGTGTATGTCAGGGATGAGCATTATTGTGTCACCGCTGACTGGAAAATGGGTGGATCGCGGGGATGAACGCCATCCAGTTTTAGCGAGTGCTGTATTGATGCTGGCTGGAGCGTCTGCCATGACTTTCTTTTTTATTCCTGCGCCATTATGGGGAAAAGGATTGGTTCTGGCGCTGCTTGGGCTCAGTTATGGGATTGGGAATGTTGCGCTTCAAGCTGCGATGCTCAAGGCAAGTCCTCAGCAAATGATTGGCACGTCCTCTGGACTTTTTCAAACATGCCGCTACCTTGGTTCTATTCTGTCGTCTGCTGTGCTTGGTATGTTGTTTGGGGATGAAATAGCCGGTGCTCATTTTGCGCAATTAGGCTGGACGTTGATCATCATTTCTCTTATTGGCATTGGTGTCAGTCTATATTTTTCAAATATGGTCAGAGGGAGACAGCCAATAAAAAAAGCGGCGCGATAAGTGGAAGGAGAATCTTCATCACGTTATCGCAAGGCCGCTTAAGAATTGGGCAGGTCTGATCCCTGATCCTTTGTCTTTCTTCTGAAAATTTTCCCTACAATTGTCTCGTAAAATGTCACGATACGATCAATAGGAGAGTCAAAGAACTTCCATAATTTATTCATGATAAAGACAACCACAATCGATACGACCAAGCTGCCTAAAACATCAAATGGATAATGATGACCGACCCAGATGCGGGAGAATCCTGTGAGTAATCCAAAGACGAGCAAGATGTTGCCGAGCTTTTTATTACGGGATCGAATGGCTAATGAAAGAGCCAGTGCACCTGTTGTATGGTCACTTGGGAAGGAAGCGTCTGCTGAGTGCGGGATGAGTGTGTCGACTTTATGCGCCACAAACGGCCGCTCTTCATAATAAAACAGTGTAATGGCAAAATTGACGATAAGTGCTGCAATGCCTGTTACACCGGAAAAGAAGACAAGCTTCTTAAATTTGTGATTCCCTAAAATCCAGCAAATCAATAAGACAAGGGCGTAAATAAGAATGGCCTTGTCCGTAATGAATATCATGGCCTGATCTAAAAACTCAGAATGGTGAGCCATCCCGTGTATGACTTTAAACAATTCGTAATTCAAAACATCACCTATACTTTCGCTTAATGCCAACTATTTTTCAAATTAGCCTGTATGCTCTATTTGAAATATCCTATATTTTAGCATGTTTCCGGCGAAGTTTAAAATAGTATCCTTTTCCTTTTATTCTGAAAGGGAGACCTTTTGAGCTTTTGCTTCCTGAGGTTTTCGTTCGCTCCAATAAAAAACGCCCATACTCAGCAAGACAACAAAGCCTGCAATGAGGTACACATTTGAAAAGTCTGTGAAGCTGACAAGGAGTCCAAAGACAAATGAGCCAGCAGCAATACCTGTATCATACAGAGTGAAGAAAGTAGCCGTTGCATACCCCGTACGGTGAGCTGGTGAGTGCTGAATCGCAAGTGTTTGTAAACATGGCACAAGCGAACCGTAGCCAAGTCCAATCACAGCACCTGATAGAAGAAGCATTGTGGCTGAATGTGTCGCTGTCAGCATCCATAAACCAATGGCAAAAAGGGCAATCGAAGGATAGATCACAACGTGAGCTCCAACTCGGTCAAAAAGTCTGCCTGTAAATGGACGTGATCCAAGCATTGCAGCCGCAAACACAATGAAGAAATAACTGCTTGCACCCATCAAGTGGAGTGAATTGGCATATACTGAAATAAATGAAATGATCGGCGAATAACAGAAAGAAATAATAATACCGACGGCCGCTGTTTTTAATGCGCCTTTTTCAAACAGGTGAGAAAACGTGAATCGGAAGACGATGCTTCCGCCGTTTTCAGGCTCTGGCTGTCTAATTAGCATCGTAAAAGCGGCTCCGATGGTCACGATAATGGAAAAGAGAAGAAATAAGGAATGGAATCCTATTTTTCCTACTTGGTTCAGTGCGATAAACGGACCGATGACAACAGCGAGGTTCATGGACATCACAAAGTATCCGAGTCCTTCCCCGCGTTTATGTTTCGGGATCATATCAGCCGCAATGGCACTGGCGACTGTCGTCAAAATACTAAAAAAGATCCCTTGTACGAAACGCAGCATAAGAAGCGTTTGGAATTGATCAATCGGGATGTATAAATAAGTGAGTAAGGCAAAGGCCGTAGAAGAGAAAACCGCCATCCGTTTTTTGCCGAATTTCTCAATAATGGCGCCAGAAAACGGTCTTGTCACAATAGCAGACAATAAGAAGACCGTCACAAGGAGACCGCCCTGTGATTCTGTTCCATTTAGTTCATTCATTGTGTAAATGGGCAGTAATGTCAAAAGGGCATAAAAAGAGGTGAACGTAAATAGATTCACCAGGACAATCATGATAAAGTCTTTTGTCCATATGCGTTCGTTCATGGTGTATGTCACTTCCTATTCAGTTGATAATTTGTGTAAAAGTGTATGGAGGAGTTGTTTTTCTTCGTAGGTAAAATCTGAAAGACATTCTTTTTCAAATTGTTCCATCGTGCGTTTGATTTCTTCAAATCGGGCTTTTGCATCATCTGTCATCACGATCAGATTCTCACGTTTGTCTTTTCCTTGTACACGTTTCACCCAGCCGTTTGCTTCTAAACGGGTGACGGTTCTGGTGATGGTCGGTGCTTCGACGTTCAAATATGTCCAGATGTCTTTTTGGGTTTTCGGGCCGAATGTATCCAAACAAAAAAGCACAGTCCACTGGGACATGTACAAGTCATAAGCAGCAAGCGCTTCGTTCGCCTTTTTAGACAGCAGCCGTGCGCCTTGATGTATTTGATGTAAACACTCTCTATTTAACGTATCCATATGCTCACCTTTTTTAAATATTTAGCTAGGTAAATAAATTCACCTTTTCTATTTTACGTGCTGAATCCTTTCTTGTAAAGTGAAAATTTTCGCGCCCCGAAATGATTTTTTGTTTTGCCTTTTCTGATAAATCCCTTGTCCCATCTTCATTTTTAGCATATTCCCTATTCAATGCTAATACACTGTTACAAACCTGACAAAGAGAGTGTTTGAGGTGAGGGATCGTGTTTGGCATTTACTACCTAATGGATGAGAAATTACGACGAACAAGCGCCGCTCAAAATGGATAATCTTCATACGGATCTCATTTCACACTTCTCACATCCATTTTAGGGAGGTCGAGTGGTGTGCACGATTACATCAAAGAGCGAACAATCAAGATAGGAAAGTATATCGTGGAGACAAAGAAAACCGTTCGTGTTATTGCGAAAGAATTTGGAGTCTCTAAAAGTACTGTACACAAGGATCTAACAGAAAGACTGCCAGAAATTAATCCAGATCTGGCTAATGAAGTGAAGGAGATACTGGATTATCATAAATCAATCCGCCACTTGCGAGGAGGAGAAGCCACCAAGTTAAAGTATAAAAAAGAAGAAATTTTAGAAGGCGAGCCTGTGAAACAGTAAGCTTAGTTCTTTGTTCATAAACATGATATATATATCTTCCTCATATCGGTAGTTTCTAACCACAAATTTTGTAAAGACTTTTGTAAAGAAATATCTTTTTTTCTGCAAATTATGATAGAATATATAATTAGGGCAGAATGTGGTATTTGCTATGGAAACAGATTTTCAAGGAGGATATATATAGATGTTTGCTAGGGATATTGGAATTGATCTTGGTACTGCAAATGTACTGATTCATGTCAAAGGAAAAGGAATTGTGTTAAATGAACCATCTGTTGTAGCTCTTGACAAAAACAGCGGGAAAGTTTTGGCTGTTGGAGAAGAGGCTAGACGTATGGTTGGACGTACGCCTGGGAATATTGTTGCGATTCGTCCATTAAAAGACGGCGTAATCGCTGATTTTGAAGTAACTGAAGCGATGCTCAAGCATTTTATTAACAAATTAAATGTAAAAGGGCTGTTCTCTAAGCCGCGTATGCTCATCTGCTGCCCGACAAACATTACATCTGTTGAGCAGAAGGCGATCAAAGAAGCTGCTGAAAAAAGCGGTGGTAAGCATGTATTTCTTGAAGAAGAGCCAAAAGTAGCAGCAATTGGTGCTGGTATGGATATTTTTCAGCCAAGTGGAAACATGGTCGTAGATATTGGAGGCGGAACGACAGATATCGCTGTCATCTCAATGGGTGACATTGTAACCGCCTCTTCTATTAAAATGGCTGGAGACAAATTTGATCTGGAAATTCTTAACTACATTAAAAAAGAGTACAAGCTGTTGATCGGTGAGCGCACGGCTGAGGATATTAAGATCCAAGTTGCAACGGTATTCCCAGACGCACGTCACGAAGAGATTTCGATTCGTGGACGAGACATGGTGACAGGATTACCAAGAACGATTACCGTCACAAGCAAAGAAGTAGAAGAAGCATTGCGTGAATCTGTATCTGCGATTGTTCAGGCTGCGAAGCAAGTTCTTGAGAGAACACCGCCTGAATTATCAGCTGATATTATCGATCGCGGCGTCATCATTACAGGTGGCGGAGCTCTTCTAAACGGGCTTGATCAATTGCTTGCAGAAGAGCTGAAAGTACCGGTTTTCGTTGCTGAAAATCCAATGGACTGTGTAGCAGTTGGTACTGGTGTGATGCTTGATAATATGGACAAGCTGCCAAAGCGTAAACTCAGCTAATGATTTCCCTCATTCTTTTTAGAAAGAATGGGGGATTTTTATTAAAGAACCCTGCTAATGAGCCGATATATTTCATAGAAGATTGTGTTTAGGTCATGTGAAAGAATTTGAATGAGGTGAGCACGTGTTAAAAGGACTATACACCGCAACATCTGCCATGATCGCTCAAGAGCGGCGGACAGAAATGCTTTCAAATAATATCGCAAATGCGAATACGCCAGGCTATAAAGCGGATGAAGGGGCAATGCGTGCATTTCCAGAAATGCTGCTGAGCCGAATGGAATCAGGACGTTTCCAAACTTCCTCAGGCAAAGGCTTTAGTGTTCCACTGCAATCGCCGATTGGCGGAATCAATACTGGGACATATATGCAGGAATTAATCCCTCAATTTACACAGGGAACTTTAAAAACAACAGATCAAACAACAGATGTAGCACTAGTTGAAAATAATGTGCCGATCAATCCGGAGACCAATCAGAAATCAGCGCTATTTTATGCGGTCAACACACCGGAAGGCGTTCGTTATACGAAAAGCAGCTCCATTACATTGAACGCACAAAATCAGTTGACGATTAATGGCCGCGCGCTTCTTTCTGTGACGGGTCAGCCGATTACGGTTCAGAGTGAGAATTTCAAAGTGAATGCAGATGGTACTGTGTCTGAAAATGGCCAAAATCTTGGTCAAATCGATGTACGTGTTGCGATGGATACAAGAAACCTAGCGCGTGAAGGAAATGATTTATACCGTACAGCTGATAACCAGCCCCTGCCAAGTGCAGTCAATAACGGTCAAATGTCCTATACGTTAAGCCAAGGCGTATCGGAGCTCTCGAACGTGGATGTGACGAAATCATATACAGATATGACAACTGCCTACCGAGCATTTGAAACAAATCAAAAAGTGGTTCAGGCGTATGATAAAAGCTTAGAAAAAGCAGTGAATGAAATTGGCAGAGTGTACTAATTAAGAAATGAAACAGAAAGGAGGATTCTCATGCTTAGAACGATGATAAACGCAGCTGTATCGATGAATGAAGTGCAAAAGCAGCTTGACATCATCAGCAACAACATCGCGAACAGTGAAACAACAGGGTACCGCGCGAAAAACACCCGTTTCTCAGAGCTGATCAGACAGCAGTTTAATCAGGTAGATGAAAAAAATGAGCAGGTGGCAAACAGTCGTCTGACACCTGCTGGGTTAAGGCTTGGAACGGGTACAATGGTCAATGCGTCCATTAACTCGCTGCAAGGCTCCATTAAAGAAACAGGACGTGATCTTGATGTTGCATTCGGAGCGCCGTCGCAGTATTTGCAGGTCAACGCCGGCGGTAATATCCGTTATACAAGAGATGGTTCACTTTACTTGCAGCCGGGCAATAATCGTAATCAAGTGCAGCTTGTCACGAGCGAAGGCTATCCGATTCTTGATGAAAACGGAAATGCGATCGTCTTAAATGCGAATTTCCGTGATATTTCAATCGATAAAAATGGACGGCTTACGGCGATTTCAAGAGATAATCAACCGAATCAGCAAGTGAATCTAGGCGTTGTACAAGTCAATAATTCATCAGCACTTGTCTCTGAAGGAGATAATTTGTTCTCGGTCGACGGAACCTATCAAGGTGCATTAACAGCGCTAAATGGAGCAAACCGAGAGGCGATTCAGCTTCAGCAAGGTGCACTGGAAACGTCAAATGTGGACATGTCGAAAGAATTAACAGACCTTATGACAACACAGCGTTCCTATCAGATGAACTCAAGAACGATCACGATGGGCGATCAAATGCTGGGATTAATTAATACAATTCGATAATCAGCAGGCTGGTATCAGCCTCTCATGATAAAAAAGGCGGCTCGCTCAAAGTCGCCCTTTTTTTTATAAAAATCTGAGACATCAGCAAGCAGATCCTCAAGATCAATCCAGGCTTCTTTTCGTTCAAGACATGTGACGAGCGTGGCGATCTGCTCATCTGCCTTTGGCGTTTGGCTGTAAAGAAGAGATAAGATCTGAAACTTCATTCTTAATATATCAAACTGGGAAGCAACAGCTTCTTTCAGCCCTTTTTGAATATACTTCATCCCTTCATCGGTTAAATTTTCTTTAAAGCAGGAACGCACAGTTTCGTATAGGCACGATACATAGGAGTGTGCTGACTTTCGGTATGCTGGGAGACGAAGCGCTTTTTTGAAGTATTCCAGCGCTTCCTTATGACGGTTTTGTCTCGACTGAATAAAGCCAGCGTCATAATAAACGATACCAAGCAGCTCTTGATCATCAATCTTTTTCACGTAATCAATAATCTCAATGAAAATATCTTCCGCTTCCTCATATTTTTTTTGATCGCTATAGTTAAGAGCGAGCACAATTTTACACCGATAGATGCTATGGATGTCTCCGTGCTTTGCAAAAATATCCATGGCTTTTTGAACATGACGAATCGATAACAATGAGTAACGGTTGTTATAATAAACACCGCTTGTACGGAAATGGAACTCTGCTTCCTCCAGCTCATCGTTAAGTAATGGCAATCGTTCCTCTGCCTTTTCGAGATAATGAATCGCATCATTTTGATCACTTTTTAAAGATTCATATAATCCGAGAAAGAAGTAAAAATAATATTGTAGTTCTTCGCTCATTTCATCTTTGTGGGGCAGCAGTTCATGTTTGAGTTTTTCTAAGTCCTCTGTCTGATTCATCCAGAGCTGATGACGAAAAAGCATCAGCTGATGATGGAGATAGAGCTCCTGTTTTTTTGATAATTTGCGTTTGTATTTTAATAGTGTCTTTTTGATTTCTTCAGCTTTCGAAAAATGTCGATGCTTTAGCATTGTATACCAGGAATGGAGAAGTTTTTTTATGGATTTATCGCTCATAAAATTCATTTTTACCCTCTTATTCAATCAATGATGTAATATATATTACCATATTTGTGAAAAAACAATGAGTGTAGTGTGGATTATATTTGATGACAATTGGCAATGGTAGATTCTATTTTTTACCATATTCGTAAGGCGAATATTGAAAAATGCCAGCATTCATAATATACTTCTATAGGAATCAAATGAAGATCAGCGATATAGAAAAGAAGGAGAGATCAAGATATGCTTGATGCTCAGCAAATTCAAGACATTATTCCACACCGTTATCCATTCTTATTGGTCGACCGTATTTTAGAGGTTGACGGAGAAAAAAGAGCGGTTGGAATTAAAAATGTCACAGTGAATGAAGAATTTTTTAATGGCCATTTCCCAGGATACCCAGTCATGCCGGGTGTGCTTATTGTAGAAGCACTCGCACAGGTTTTTGGTGTGATTATGTTAGGCAAGGAAGAAAACAAAGGGAAAATTGGTTTGTTTGCAGGAATTGACGGATGCCGCTTCAAAAGACAGGTCAAGCCTGGTGATCAGCTTCGTTTAGAGGTTGAAGTGACGCGTCTCCGCGGACCGGTTGCAAAAGGAAAAGCAGTAGCGTCAGTAGATGGCGAAGTTGCATGTGAAGCAGAACTGACATTTTCTATCGGTCCTAAAGTATCATGATTTTCCTGGCGGTTCATCAAGGATGAATCGCTTTTTTAGTCGAAAATGTTCAGTTAGAACGGACAAGGACTTGCAATTTTGACAAAAAAACGTCATATTAGACAAAAAAAGATGAAGGTGATAAAGGATGCTGAAAGAATTTAGAGAGTTTGCGGTCAAGGGAAATGTCATTGACTTGGCTGTAGGTGTCATCATTGGGGGAGCATTTGGCAAAATTGTCACTTCTCTTGTGAATGATTTAATCATGCCGCTTGTCGGTATTATTATTGGAGGGCATGATTTTAGCGGTTTATCCATTAAAATCGGAGCTGCTCAAATTTTATATGGGAACTTTATTCAAACAGTGGTTGATTTCTTAATTATCTCGTTTTCCATTTTTATCTTTATTCGTTATTTGAATAAGTTAAAACGGAAAAAGGTTGAGGAAGAAGAGGTTGTGGAAACGCCGGATCAAACGGAAGTTCTGCTAACTGAAATCAGAGATTTATTGAAAAATCAAAGCCAATCTAAAGATGTGCAATAGAAAAAGAGCGGCTAATCCCGCTCTTTTTTATGTGTTTTGTTTAAAAGCATCCAGTAGTTTTTCTCCTGACAGCCCCTCTTTGACGAGGTCTTTTAATACTTCTTCAGTTTCTGTTCTGTAACGATTTGTAATCATTTTACCATCGAGTAATACAGAAATGTTTTCTTCTAAGGCAACGATGTTTTTGACTTGGACAGATAGATGAACAGGGCGGTTGTTTTCTTTTGTGATCGTCACAAGAATCTTCACTTCTGTGTGCTGCTGAAAGAGCACCTCAAACACCTGTCTATGTTTTTTTGGAATGAGTGCCTCGATCATCCAGTGATTTTCACCGTCTTCTTTATTAATGATTAAACCGTCACGAAGGGGAATGCTGGACATTTTATCTTGCTGTGGATCAAGTTCAATTTTTAAATCAATCAGCCTAAAGGTTTTCATATTTATCACCTCACAAGCGTTCATTATTCGTAAGTATCATTATAGCATACAACATCTGTATAAATGAAACCGCTGCCTGCTTAGAACTAGCTGCACATGAGTGAAAGGAGATGTTTTATGGAGTCTTATCAATTGCGAAACATACATATAGGCGAGGAGAAGGCAGAGAGTAATATACGTGTTTATTCGTGGGGAGACATTCTTTCATTTTGTGATGTGTATATGGAAGAAGGGGAGTCACTCACGTTTCAATACGTCACCGAGGATCAAATGGACTGCTTTGAGTTTCAGCTGTCGGTTCATGATGGCCTGCTTTGTTTTTATTGGTTTGCGTGGGACGGATCTGATTATATTCACATGCCATCTAGTAATTGGATTCATTCAGATATTTTTAATCAATTTATGAAAAATAAGTATTTCATCAAACAAAACAAGATGATGTTCTATACGCAGGCGGTAAAAAACAGAAAGTAACGAGGATATAGAGAATTTGAAAATCTATTTTGCCATTTTCATGTTTTGTCACATACGGCCTTTCTCCGTAAACTAGGGGTAGCTGAAAGGAAAGGAGGCAAGTATCTCATTAAAGGTAACGTCTATTATCTGACAGCCCCCCTCTAGCTAAAGCTGATAGATGCTGCCTTGTGCATATGAACACTGCGTAATAGAACCCAATGCTTCTTTGTATAGGTCATGTGTCCCCTTGTGAACCCCCTTTGTGTGTATCCGGTCATATCGCGTGGCCGGATACCCTTTTATTCACTGTTTAACCGATCAGCTCTTGCAAATAGTGGATACTCATTTCATAATGATGATGGATTTTGTTAACGGCATATCGGTTGAAAATAAAGAAAAAAAGGAGAGAACGATGACAAACATTCAATTAATCGCAACGGATTTAGATGGAACTTTATTGAACAGTGAACACAAAGTGAGTCAGGAAAACGAGCAGGCATTAAAGGAAGCAGCTGCGAATGGAATTGAGGTTGTCGTTTCCACAGGGAGAGCGTATTTTGATGTGAGGTCTATTTTTGATCAGCTTGGTATGAATACATGGGTGATTAGTGCCAATGGAGCTGTGATTCATGATCCTACGGGACAAGTGTATCATTCAGCTGCTTTACAAGAAGAAAAGGCTAAACACATATTGTCATGGCTTGAAGAACGTGATTATTATTATGAAGTCTTTACAAACGAAGCCATTTTCACACCGAATCGCGGCAGAGAGCTTCTTGCGATTGAAATGGACCGCTTAAAAAGTGCAAATCCAGAAACGGATCAGAATGTCTTAAAGCAAGCGGCAGAAGTTCAATACAGCCAGTCAGGTTTTTCTTATATTGATACATATAAAGAATTGTTTCGTGAGGATCGAAAGCTTTCATTTTACAACATCTTAGGTTTTTCATTCTTTCAAGACAGATTGAAAGACGGATGGGATATGTTTGGTGATGATTCAGATGTAACATTGGTCAGTTCGGCTGATCATAACTTTGAAATTGGTTCAAAGGACGCGTCTAAAGGGCAGGCATTAACAAGGCTGACAGAAAGACTAGGTATTCCTTTAAGTAGGGCAGCGGCTGTAGGAGACAGTTTAAATGATGAATCGATGCTTCAAGCAGCTGGTGTTGGGGTTGCGATGGGAAATGCGAGACAGGATATAAAAGAAATCGCTGATCACGTCACGTTATCAAACGATGAACATGGTGTGGCGCATATGATCCGGCACCTTTTGAAATAGATGAATCAGATGTCATAGTATAAATCACATAGGAAGAAGCGCATTCTACAAAAGAGGAATTCAGAACCACTTCTATTTACACCTGATGTGGAACATCATATAATTTAATTATGAATAAAACCCGCTTGTAAGGAAATTAAGGAGAGTAAACGAATGGCGCTGGAATCTTATAAGTCCGAAAATCTGCATTTAATCAAGGAAGCCTTGGACTATACTCAGGTTGGCCTGACGGTGACGGACCCGTCTTTACCTGATAATCCTTTAATATATGTGAATAAGGGCTTTTTAGATATGACAGGCTATCAAGAACCCGAAGTATTGGGGAGGAATTGTCGTTTCCTTCAAGGAGATGAAACTGAGCAAATTGCTCTCAAACAAATTAGAACAGCCATTGAGAACAAAGAGGCTGTCACTGTTCAGCTGAAAAATTATAAAAAATCTGGACAAATGTTTTGGAACGAGTTAAGTGTCGCTCCTCTTTGGATTGACGAAAATGAAGGGAAACGTCTTTATTTCGTTGGTTTGCAAAAGGATGTCACGAAAGAGAAGGAACAGCAGGAGCTTCTTGAGCAATCAATTGATGAAGTGCTGAATATTTCTGTCCCCATCGTTCCGGTGAAAGATGGTATCTCTGTGTTACCGATCATTGGTACGTTAACAGCGCCAAGATTTGATAAGATCATTTCAACGGTCTCCACCTATATCTCTCAATCCAAGGATGATTATTTTATTGTCGATCTGTCCGGATTATTAGAAGTGGATTCATTTGTGGCAGATGCGATCTTTAAGCTGAACGATTTGATTTTAATGACGGGTACTGAACTGATTGTGACAGGAATTAAACCGAATCTTGCAATGAAAATGGGAGAAATGAGAGAGGACTTCCGTGAATTAAATACGTATATGAATGTGAAATCTGCATTGAAAAAACTGAACATTTAGCATATGTTTATATGAAATGAAAAAAGAGGACTCTTCATTAAGCTTGAGAAAAGTCCTCTTTTTGCTGTCATTAAGATGATTGAGCGGCGGCACTTAAGGTAAATAAATCTTCTAGTTCGTTTGTCGATAGCTCTGTAATCCAGCTCTCGCTTTGGATAATTTGATCATTTAATGTTTGTTTTGTTTCGAGCATTTGATCGATTTTTTCCTCGATTGTGCCCGTTGTGATCATCTTATGGACGTGAACAAATCGTTTTTGTCCAATCCGATAAGCTCGGTCTGTCGCTTGGTTCTCCACAGCAGGATTCCACCATCTATCGTAGTGAATGACATGATTTGCGGCGGTTAGGTTGAGTCCTGTTCCTCCTGCCTTTAAAGAGAGAATTAAGATGTTGAATTCTTTCTTCTGGAAGCGGTCGACCATTTTGTCCCGCTCTTGTTTTGAGAGGCTGCCATTTAAAAATTGGACCGGTTCTCCAAACATCTTTTCTGCCAGCTGCTTGATCATGTTGCCCATTTCAATATACTGCGTAAAGATGAGGCAGCTTTCTCCTTGCTCATGTATTGCTTTTAACAGCTCTGCGAGTTTATCCATTTTTAACGAACGTTTCAGCAGTTTCACATCTGTTCCACTCTCTTTTAAATAGAGCGCAGGGTGATCGCAAATTTGTTTGAGTCTGCCAAGCATACTTAAAATAATGGCTTTTCGCTGCATTCCTGTTAATGATGCCATGTGTTCAAATGTATCCTTTACGAGCTGTTCATATAAAGATGCCTGCTCAGCAGATAGCGGAATGAATTCTTTTTCTTCGAGTTTCTCAGGCAGGTTTAGGGCGACCTCTTCATCTTGTTTTGTTCGTCTTAATAAGAAGGGCTTGATCAGCTGCTGCAGCTGTTCAATTCTTTTTTCTTCACGGTCTTTTTCAATCGGAAGGACGAACTTTTTATGGAAGCTGGTCAGGCTGCCGAGATATCCTTTGTTGACGAAGTCAAATATGGACCAAAGCTCTGTCAAACGGTTTTCCATTGGTGTCCCGCTGAGGGCAATGTGATGCTGTCCTTTGAGCTGTCTAATCGCTCTCGATTGTTTCGTATGGGCGTTCTTGATGTTTTGGGCTTCGTCTAAGCAAATGGTATTCCACTTTGCCGCCGTTAATTCATCACGATCAGAATGTGAGAGTCCGTAAGACGTCAGGACAATATCTGTTGACGCGTATGCTTTTGTGAAGTTCTCTCCCTGTGGACGTGCTGGGCCGTAATGCAGGGCAACATTTAAATGTGGTGCGAATGTTTCGAGCTCTCGCTGCCAGTTTCCTAAAACAGAGGTCGGCGCAATGATGAGAGACGGAGCGGCATTTTGCTCCTGCTCCTTCAAATACGTGAAATACGCAATCATTTGAATCGTTTTTCCAAGACCCATATCATCTGCTAAACAAGCCCCAAATCCATGAGATCTTAAAAATAAAAGCCAGTTCACGCCATGCTGCTGATACGGACGCAGTGTGCCTTTAAAGGACTCACTCATTTCGTAGGAAGGCAACTCGTGTGTATCATTTAATTGGTGGACAAGCCCTCTTAATTGCGATGAAAGTTCAAATTGAATATGGGCAAATGCAGAACTGTCTAGTAGCTCTGGAATCGATTCAGAGGATGCTTCTTGATCTGCCAGTTCGCGTGACAAAATATCAGACATGTGAAGTCCTTCATTTTCGGCACGCTCCATCCACTTTTTCATTTGCTGGATGAAGGTCGGGTCTATTTTGATCCATTGTCCTCGAATGTTGACAAGGCGGCGTTTACTTTGGACAAGCTCGTTGAACTCATCTTCTGTCAGTTCAATGCCGTTTGTAGCAAAGCGCCAATTAAAGTCCATTAATGCGTCCATTCCGACATGTGATTCGCCTCGAGGGGTAGAAGAAATCCTTGCTTTTAACATCATCGTGCTGTCTTTGACAATTTGCCACCATGATGGGAGCAGAATCTCAATGCCCATATTGACAAGTGTTTCACTTGCTTCAGATAGGAAGAGCCACGCTTCTTCTTCTGACATGAGTGTGGTGCCAGATGTGAAAGAAAGCCAAGGGACAATTTGACTGAATCGTTCCATCTCTCTTGAAATTTTATCTTGATATGGATGCCAAGACTTTTTCAATGAACGGATGCCTTCAAAAAAGTGAAGATCGCTGTTTTTCTTATCCCGCAAAAACAATTCGATTTTCCAATCATCTCCGTCAAAATCCGGCTCGTTTAAGCGCAAGCCGACAGTGAACGGCGTCTCGTCATCAATCCAGCCAATCGTCTCCAGGAAATCCTGCTCATCTAGAAAATGTCCTTGGAAGGATGAGAGCGCAGGCGATTGTGCGGTCATGCGGTTCCATTTGTGCTGCAAGGCATCATCATATTGAATGTAATCCTGTACAGCAAGGGAGAACCAATCAGCCGTATAGCCATCTAATAGGCCTTCTTTATCTTTAAACCGAAGTTCGCCTTTTGTCCATGCCTCATAATCGGGAACGAAATCTTCGTCCTCAATGAATTCGTAAATGGTGGAGGCAGTCTTCATCAGTGGTTCCGTTTCATCCGTTAATGTCACATGACTAAACGTATTAAATGAATTTTTTCCTAGCAATTCAACGGTCATCCAAGGGCTTAACAGGAAGGCAGGAGTGCCGATAAAGCTGACATCTTCTAAGAATGTTCCGTAGAAAGAAGATTCGTGCCATTGGAAAAGCTGCCTCTTCATTTCATTAAGCGGAACAGGGTGTCCGTCCTCTGCTTGCGCTGAAATGGTGAAAGAGAAATCTTCTGTTTGTTCTGCATGAATGACAATTTGTTTATGGCGTGTCATCAATCAATTTTCCTTTCTTCATTTCCTCTTGGAACGCACGCAGCCGTTTTGTTGAATCTTGCAGCTGCTTTACATACCTTTCCCAGATCGCGGTTTTTTTCGTTTTATGATAAAGCGTGCGCAGTTTCTTCAGCATTTTCACAGACTCTCGATAAGCACTTCGATTCTTTTGATCGAGAAGCAGTGAGATTTCACGGTGGTACGATGGAATGAGGGCTTCAGGCTCCTCTTTTGCAATCTGTTTGATGAGATCCTTCTCCAGTTCACTAATGGAGAAACCAACGAGGCTGTGAATCTCAATCCATTCCGCATAACGCTGCTGTGCATACAAGAGCTGACTGTATTCTGTAAACGCATAGGGCATACAGATTTGAAGGTAGCGTTCATATAAATGATGATCCTTCGTCTGCTTAAAGTATGCATCTAAATAAAAGAAGAAATCACTGACGGCTCCCCGCAGTTCTCTGTAGGAAAGGTCTAGCTGGCAATATTCCTCTAATATATAGGTGATTTCATGATACCAAAGCTTGAGACGCTTCCAGTCCTTTCGGTTTGTGAGATCCTTCAGCCAATTAAGCACATTTGGCAGCATATCAGCATTGAGCAGCTGTAATTGCTGAAAGAGGCTTTCGTCTTCTTTCAGTAAATAGTCCATGTGCATCAGCCCGATGGTACGTTCAACCGTTTGTTCTTTCTTCTGGGCGTTCTTTAGTAATTCTGTTTCTTTTTTGACCCATTTCCCTCTATTTAATATGGTGCCCCAAATCTCCATAAAGACCGCTACTCGTTCATGCTGGAAAGGTCCATTGATTTGAAGAAGTGTGCGAACGGCAGTTGGTGTGTTTTCAAGAAACGGATCGAGGGAAAAGGAAAGGGCGTATGTCTTCAAATGATCCACTGAATCGAAAATGGTGTTCATGAGCTGTTCTACATATGGATTCATGGAATAAAAGTCCTTTTCGGCATCAAGCCGGCCGAGGTCGATGAGTTCATGAAGCCTAAGCCATACATCGATAGACGTATGAATCGCATACAAGCTCTTGAATTCAGGTGAAGCAGGTGCGTGTTTTTTTAGGATCGATAAATAGCCGTAATACAAATGCTGCGGTGTTTGCTGGTGCTTCGGTGTCCGTTTCAGCCAGAGGTTAAATTCCTCTTGGAAAAAAGTCAGCCAGCTTTGGAGTGATTGTTCGTCTGGGCGCTTCACTTGGAAGTGCTGGCGAATCAGTTCTTTGCTGCGCTGTAATTCATCCTTTTCTGACCAATTTTCTGTAAATCCGGTCACACTCTCTACTTGAGCGTATAGCGAAAAGAAGACAGCAAGAATGTGTTTGCAAAGTCCATCTGCTGGACATGAGCAGCTGCTTCTCACAGGAAACAGCACATGAAGGTGGACCTTTGCTGCCACGACGTCATGTACATAAGCTGACCATTCGGTATCAGACTCTTGCTTGAGCCGGTATACGCTGTCCTGTCTATAAGTAATCAATGCTTTTTTGATGAGTTGTTTGTTTTCATCTGTTGCAGGAAGAAGTTCTTTGATCTGTTCGGCAGTTTGTTTGATTTCTTCTTCGTTGATGTTGTGCTGAAGCATTTGATCCGCTCCTAACCAAGTAAAAGATTCCAATTCTTTTATTATAGCTCAATGGGGATTCATAAAAAAGTTTTTCATGAAAATGGTCATAAATTTCAAAAGCTGTCGAATGATGTAATAGAGTATTGCATAAACCAACCTTACAGCATATAATAATGAAATTAGTGGATTCGAAAGGATACAGACATGGATAATAAGGGTTTAAATCAAGAAGAATTTTTAAAGATTTTGATGTACGCTCATGATATTGGTGAAAATTCAAATGATGTCACAACAAAAGAAATGCTTGAAAATCTGATTGCTCATATTCGAAATGGTCTTGTTTCATAAAAGTGACCCCCTGCTAGTGATGGCAGGGGGTTTTTGTATGCTTTTAAGAATGGAATGAAAGCTACCGGCATACGATGTCATTACAAGCATAAGGCGTATGGGGAGCTGATGGTGTCATGAATATTGCGATTGCAGGCTGTGGGTATGTGGGGCTTGTGACAGGTGTGTGTTTAGCGGAGGCAGGACATGATGTCGCGTGTATTGATATTGACCGGCGAAAGGTCATGCGGCTGAAACAGGGAAATCCTCCAATGTATGAGCCCGGGTTAAAAGAGTTATTGAAACGCAACCTTGAGCAGGGACGTATTCATTTTCACGTAAATGGAGCGGAATCCTACCCGCGGGCAGATGTGTTAATGATTGCAGTCGGCACCCCGCAGCAGGCAGATGGCCAAGCTGATTTACAGTATGTGTTTCAGGCTGCGAAAGAGATGGGAATAAAAGCAAAGTCAGGTGCAATTCTTGTGGTGAAAAGTACGGTGCCTGTCGGAACGGGTGATCAAATCGATCAGTTGATCCATCAAGAATTAGGACGGAAGGAACCACTAGCGATTGCATCTAACCCAGAATTTTTACGGGAAGGCTCTGCCATTTCAGATACATTGAGGGCAGACCGGCTTGTGATAGGGGCTGAAACAAAAGCCGTATTAGACGAGTTAGAGGAGATGTATGCTGATTTTCACCTTCCATTGGTGAAAACAGACCGTAAAAGTGCTGAAATGATCAAGTACGCTTCAAATGCATTTCTTGCGACAAAAATCAGTTTTATGAATGAGATTGCCTCCATTTGTGAAAAAACAGGAGCTGATGTTGAATGGGTGGCGCAGGGAATGGGGCTTGATCAGCGGATCGGTTCTTCCTTTCTTAGAGCGGGCATTGGCTATGGAGGTTCTTGTTTTCCAAAAGATACAAATGCACTTGTCCAAATTGCAGGGCATGTGTCCCATGATTTTGAACTATTAAAAGCTGTCATCAAAGTAAATAATGAGCAGCGGGCAGGTTTTATCCGAAATATTCAGGAGCGGCTGGGGGCAGCTCTTGAAGGGAAGCGAATTGCGCTTCTTGGTCTGTCCTTTAAACCGAATACAGACGATATGAGGGAGGCGCCTTCTATTCCGATCGCTCATGAGCTCCATCAATTAGGTGCGGAGCTTGTGGCGTATGATCCTGTTGCTGCCCGGCGTGCAGCTCGCGAGCTGCCGGATCAAGTCTTATTCGCTCAAACGATTGAAGAAGCGATCAAGGATGCCGATGCGGTCTGTCTATTAACAGAGTGGGCGGATATTCAGTCGTTTCCACTCGCGTCCTATAAGAAATGGATGAAGTGTCCGCTTATTTTCGATGGTCGAAACTGTCATACACTTGAAGCGGCGGAACAAGCAGGGGTCGAGTATCATTCGATTGGGCGCAGATCAGTTTCTCCAATTTATATGTAAAAGAAAACCGATAACAGTGAATGTTATCGGTTTTTATGAATGCGGCAGAATGAATCCGCCATATAAAAATGCAGCCACAATAAGAAAGGCAGGGTGCAGCTTGAATTTGGTCATCAAGAAAAAGGAGATCGCGGCAATGGCGAGCGATTGCGTCCAGCCGATGGCTTTCACTGCATCTCCGCCAATTTCCCATGTTAATAAAAGCATCATCATCGCAATGACAGGCTGAACGGATAAGGTCATGCCTTTTACGACGGAAGATTGACGAAAGCGGTCAATGAGCTTGAGTAATAAAATCAGCCCAACAGCAGACGGCAGGACAGTTGCAAGCAGTGCCACAATAAAGCCTGGCCAGCCCATAACGTCATAGCCGACATATGCTGCAATCTTCGTAGCGATAGGCCCCGGCAGTGCATTGGCTAAAGCCAGCATATTGGAGAATCCTTCGTTCGTCATCCAATGAAAATGATTGACGATTTCTTCATAATTGAGCGGGATGGATGCAGGGCCACCGCCATATCCTAATAGATTGGATAAAAAGAATGCCCAGAATAAAAAGAGAATCAGCATCATGAAGACACTCCTTTCTCTTTATTTGACCGATTCCAGCGATTTTTCAGTTTAAAATGAAAAGCGCCATATAATAAAAAGATCATCACAATGATTCCTGGATGAATGGACAGCACTTGCAGCCCAATAAAGGCAAGAAGGAATAGAGCGATTCCGAAGATCATGCCGAAGCCTTTCAGCGCTTTTTGTCCAAACTCATATGCCATGATCCCGAGCAGCACGGCAATGACAGGTGTCACAGCGCCAATCATATTTTGAATGATTTGTGAGGAGCTTAAGACGCTAACAAGTGTGACAAGGGCTACCATGGCGAGACATGTTGGTAAAATATGAGCAGCTGTGGCGACAATTGCGCCAGATACGCCCTTTAATCGATATCCGAGGTATGCTGACATTTTCGTAGCGATCGGGCCTGGTAATGCATTGGCGATGGCGAGTGTTTCTCCGAATTCGTCATCGTTGATCCATTGGTATTTCACCACCGCTTCATGGCGAATAAGCGGTATGACGGAAGGGCCTCCGCCAAAACCGAGAATACCGGTTCGCACCATAGCGATAATGAGTTCGATATATGATTGCAAGTGGTTCAACTCCTGTCTACAATTTCATGCCCATGCGGCTTTTGTATCGTTTAATGAGCATTTGGCAGTCCACACTGACAACGCCTTCTAGCGGGTACAGTTTTTTTGTCAGGAATGTCTCCATTTCCTGTTCATGTTGAAAAATGCCATGCATATGCAGCTTGCTTGGTCCTGTCATGTGATAAAGACTTGTGACAGCAGTTTCCTTTTCAAGCTGAAGGGCTACCGCTTCTAAAAATTTCGGCTCTACCTCTACATTAAAGAAGACAGAGACATGAATGCCGACCTTCGCGGGGTTAATCACAGCGGTGAATCGTTCAATGACTCCTGCTTCAATGAGCTGCTGAATGCGGGCTTGTACGGCAACACGTGACAGACCGACCTGTTTGCCGAGATCTGTATAAGACATGCGCCCGTCCTCGTGTAATAGGGATAAAATTTGTTTATCTCTGTCGTCTAATGTTAGGTTTGGAATGCTATAGTCTTTTGACACCGTATAACCACCTTTCTTCTGTTGATATTCTATCATATTTTATTACGAATAGACTGTATAATTTATATTTTGCTATCAAAACGAAAACGTTACGTGCAAGAAATCATCTTTATGCATAAAAAACACCCCGGAATCAACGGGGTGTCTTCATTTATTGATCCGGGCTGCTTTCTGCACTGGCAATTTGCTGTGCAAGATCAGCACGATCAATGTCTGCTTGGAAGAATTCCTGCGTATTTGGCAGGTGTAAATTCATATGGCGTTTTTGAGAAATACGGATGGTGACTTGATCAACAGTGTAATCAAATACGTGTCCACCAACACTTCGATCATCATCAATGAAATGAAGATGATATCCACTCACCGCAATGCCGTGTGCGTACTGCGGTGTACGGAAGCCTGCGACCGTACCTTGAATATCCTCGAAGTCGAAAATAGGCTGTGACTTGACTGCTTCTACCATCGGAACATAAGGTTTTTCCTGTTTTTCAACCGTACGTGTTTGAACCTTTTTGAATGATCCATCAATGCGGACCGCATAAAAGATATTTTTACTTGGCAAAATGCGGTCAATTTCTTCTTCCAGCTCTTTGGACGTCATAGGTGCATCAATTCGATGAACGATATCTGTTTCAAAGAATGTTAGAGAGCAGAATGGTGAATAATCTTGATCGGTGACCGGTGTCGCTGTTCCATCCGAGCGCAGCCGGTAGAATGCGCCGTCAAAGCCGATCAGCTCTCCATCTAATTGATTGAATGTACCGATGCCGAAATCACCGTGTTCAGGAATATGCGCAAGGGAGAAATCTCCATCGTATACGGCTTCCAGCAGGGAGGTCATTGTCGATACTTGATAGACCTCTTGCTGTTTGTCATGCTGTCTTGTGTCATTCTGTTGATTCATTGGGTGCATCATACCCATATCCGCTCACTCCTCTAATGTAATGTATCGAAGTCTTAACTGACGTTCATGGCGTGTTTTTTGCGAAAGACTTCTGGCCATTTTTGACTGGCGAGGTCAGGGTTGTCTTGATAGTCAATCGGAATATCAATAATCACGGGTCCTTCTATGTTTATACCCTTTTGAAGGACGGTTGAAAGCTCCTCAGGTGAGTTGACCCTTAATCCAGTCGCTCCAAAGCTTTCCGCATATTTCACTAAATCGATCTGCCCAAATTCAACGCAGGATGTGCGGTCATATTTCATTTCCTGCTGGAATGCGACCATGTCGTATGTGCTGTCGTTCCAAACAAGGTGAACGAGGTTTGTTTTCTTCCGGACAGCTGTTTCTAACTCCATTGCGGAGAAGAGAAAGCCGCCATCACCTGAGACCGAGATAATCTTTTCATCTGGATTCATGATAGAAGCTGCAATTGCCCATGGTAATGCGACGCCTAATGTTTGCATGCCGTTACTCACCAGGAATGAGTTCGGTTCATAGACGCGGAAGTGACGGGACATCCAAATCGCGTGAGATCCGATATCACACGTGACCTTCGTGTCATCAGGAATCAGACGTCTCAATGTATGAATGACATCCAGCGGGTGAGATCGATGACTTTCTCTTTCTGGTGCCTTTTCGATGTCGCTTAATAGCTCCTGTAATTCAGTGACTAATTCTATGTTCTCTTTGCTTAGAGAAAGGGGAACACTGTCATGCGCTAGATGTTTGACAGTTTCAGAAATATTGCCTACAAGCTCAAGCGCTGGTTCATAAAAATGGTCAATATCTGCCTGCATGTCATCAACATGGATGATCTGACGCTGCTGCGGCTGAAGATTCCAATGCTTCGGATCATATTCAATTGGATCAAAGCCAATGGTCAAAAGGACATCTGCATGTTCAATGAGAAGGTCACCCGGCTGATTACGGAATAAGCCGATTCTGCCTACATATTGAGACTCAAGCTCTCTTGAGAGAACGCCGGCTCCTTGGTACGTTTCAACAAATGGGATACCAAGTGTTTTTAATAATGCTCTTGTGGCATTTGCAGCAGCTGGACGACTAGCTTTCATTCCCACAATCGCAATAGGTAAGTGTGCATTTTGAATTTTGGCGATAGCCGAACTGATGAGAGCATCCGGTGCAGGACCTAGTTCTGGAGAAGGGTGAGCAGACACTGGTGTTTGTGTGGTGTGTTCTGTCACGACATCTTGTGGAAAGCTGATAAATGCTGCTCCAGCCTGCCCTATTTGTGCCGCGCGAAAAGCATTTGTTAATGCTTCTGGTATATTGTTTACGTCTTGTACTTCAACGCTATATTTTGTGACTGGTTTGAATAATGCCGCATTGTCGAGTGATTGATGGGTTCGTTTCAGACGATCTGCACGAATGACGTTTCCAGCGATTGCGACAACGGGATCACCTTCTGTATTGGCTGTTAATAGACCTGTTGCTAAATTAGATGCACCAGGACCTGATGTGACGAGACAAACACCTGGTTTGCCAGTTAAACGTCCGACAGCAGCTGCCATAAAGGCTGCATTTTGTTCGTGTCTGCATAAGACAAGCTCAGGACCTCTGTCTTTTAATACATCAAATACAGCGTCAATTTTTGCACCTGGAATCGCAAAAACATGGGTCACACCTTGAGCAATCAGCGTATCGACAATCAACTCTGCTCCTCGTCTTGTTAGGGGTTGTGCTTGAGATTTCATTTACCCCGCACTCCTTTCGGCAAGTAAAATTTTTTATGAAAATATATTTTCATGATATGATTTACTATACATTTCATAAAATAAATTTTCCAATATATGTTTAACGTGGTTTTAATATGTTTCACGAATAAGTGTGTGAGGAGTGAAAGGATGGAACTGAGACATTTGCAGTATTTTGTCACAGTAGCGGAGGAGCTGCATTTTGGCAGAGCAGCCGCACGGTTGAATATGACACAGCCTCCACTTAGTCAGCAAATAAAGCAGTTTGAGGAAGAATTGGGTTTTCCTTTATTTCACCGGTCGAAGCGGGTGGTGGAGCTAACAGCTGCTGGAAAGGTCTTTTTACATGAGATTCGGGGAGTGCTGCAACAGCTTGATAAAGCGGTTGATCATGCCCGTCATACAGCAAGAGGAGAGCTGGGGAAAATTATCATAGGTTTTGTTGGAACTGCGACGTATGATATTCTGCCGCCCGTTGTACGTGAATTCAGGGAGCTGTATCCCTCTGTCAGTATCGAGCTGCAGCAGCTTTCTGTTCCGCAGCAGCTAGAGGCACTTTTAAATGGTGAGATTGATATCGGTTTTTTGCATCCTACATCGCCGCATGAAGAGCTAGTCAGTCGTTTGATGAAGCAGAGTGAATGTATTTTTGCGATTCCAAAAAATCATCGATTGGCTAAAAAAGAGACGGTCACAATTGAAGATATCCGTCATGAACCGATTATTTCTTTATCTCAGGAATCATGGCCGTCCCTTTATCAGCACTTTATCCTGCTATGCGAAAAGTACGGGTTTTCTCCAAATATTGTGCAGGAAGCGGCGGAATATCAAATGATCATTGGTCTTGTCACAGCAGGGATCGGTATTGCAGTAATTCCAACATCAGCCCGGCGTTTATTTAATCTGGATGTTGTCTATCGGGCCATTGAGGATGAACAGCTTCTGGCGGAATGGACGATTTCCTATAGACGTGAAAATCATAATCCTGCTTTATTTCATCTTGTCCATCATATCCTCCATCGCACCGAGCTGGAATAAGAGGTATAGAGAAAGGGTTATGGTATGATGTCGTTACATTAAAAGGAGGCTTACTTGAATTGATTACATTGCAAATGGATCAGCTGTCACGAAAAGAGGCTTACAAAATATTATCTGGTTCTATCGTTCCAAGACCGATCGCATTTATTACAAGTCTATCTAAAGAAAATGTCGTCAATGCCGCACCATTTAGTTTCTTTAATGTCATCAGCGGACATCCGCCGCTCATTGCGGTTTCTATCGGGCGACGTGAAGGTCAGATGAAAGATACTGCGCAGCATATCATTGATAGGGAAGAGTTTGTCGTCCATGTGAGTGATGAAGCCATAATAGAAGATATTAATGAAACAGCTGCTACGCTGCCGCGGGAAGAGAGTGAGCTGGAACGAACCGGTCTTCATCAAGTAAAGAGTCATGTCATTTCAGTGCCGGGGATCAAGGAAGCACGCATTCGTTTTGAATGTCAGCTGGAAAAGCATCTCACTTTTCAAAATGATGAAGGGGAGATCACGGTCGATCATATCATTGGCCGAGTTGTATGTGCACATTTAGATGAGGCTGTTTATGATGCCGAAAAAGGATATGTTTCTACTAATGAACTGAAGCCAGTCGCACGCCTAGCAGGTAATGATTATGCTCATTTAGGCACGTCATTTGTGCTGAAAAGACCACAGTAATAGGAAGAACCCCCGAGGGAAATCGGGGGTTTTCTGTTTATTTCTTCTGTTCTAGTTTGAGTGGAGCTGCGATATTCTTTTGTACTTTTTTCCCTTTTAATACGTCGTTTGCAGCACCGACTGCCAGTTGACCGATCAGCTCTGGCTGCTGCGCAACCGTTGCAGAGAGCTTTCCTGCTTTAATCGAGCTGAGGGCATCTTCGTTTCCATCAAAGCCAACGACAAGAATGTCTTTCCCAGAACTTTGAATCGCTTCTAGTGCGCCAAGAGCCATTTCATCATTGTGGGCAAAAACGGCTTTGATGTCAGGGTTTCCTTGAAGGAGGTTTTCCATGACATTCAGTCCTTTTGTCCGGTCAAAGTCAGCAGCTTGTTTTGCTGTCACTTTTAGATCTTTATCTGCTATTTGATGGAATCCTTTTCCACGCTCACGTGTAGCGGAAGCGCCTGGTACGCCTTCTAATTCAGCGACTTTTGCTCCTTTGCCAACCTTGTCGATGATAAATTTAGCTGCCATTTCACCGCCTTTGACGTTATCTGAGGCGACAAGTGCTTCTACCTTTCCACTTTCGGCTGAGCGGTCTAATGTGATGACAGGTATATCTGAAGCGTTTGCTGATTCGACAGCGGTTGATATAGCAGATGAATCCGCTGGGTTGATGAGCAATGCGTCGACACCTTGCTGAATTAAATCTTCTACATCACTTGTTTGTTTAGCTGAATCATTTTGTGCATCTGCAATCACGACTTCAATGCCAAGCTTTTTCGCTTCTTTTGTCACACCATTTTTCAAAGAAACGAAGAAAGGGTTATTTAACGTCGAGATTGACAGCCCAATTTTGATGTCCTTTTTCTTGCCATCCTTTGATGACTTGGCCCACTCCGGCGGTTCAAGTGAGCAGGCAGAAAGCATGAACAATGAGAGAGTCAGGATGAGAATAAGATATTTTTTCATAGCGGCTGCCTCCTTAAGCAGATTTCTTTCTGTCTAGCAGGACTGCAATTAAGATAACAATCCCTTTCACAACAGATTGATAGAATGATGAAACACCAAGTAAGTTCATACCATTGTTCAGGACACCGATAATGAGCACCCCGATGAGTGTGCCGACAATTCGTCCTCTTCCGCCGGACAGGCTTGTCCCGCCAAGTACGACGGCAGCAATGGCATCAAGCTCATAAGACGTACCAGCTGTTGGCTGCGCAGAATTCAGACGAGATGTTAAGATTGCACCTGCTAAGGCAGACATGAAGCCTGCTAATGAATAGATCATAATTTTTACGCGCGGTACTTTGATTCCTGAGATGAGAGCCGCTTTTTCATTCCCGCCGATCGCATATGTTCTTCTGCCGAAAGGCGTTTTATGAAGCAGTACCCAAAGTACGATAAAGGTGAGAAGCATCGTGATCGCTGGAACAGGAATGCCTAAGAAATAACCGCGGCCAAACAACTGAAAGGCATAGTTAGAGCCAAGCCCAGTAATCGGGTTTCCGTCTGTATAAACGAGTGTCAAACCTCTGAAAATCGTCATCGTGGCAAGCGTTGCGATAAAAGGAGCCATTTTTCCTTTTGTAATTAAAAGACCGTTGATCATCCCAAGAACGGCACCGATGATACAGCCGACGATAATGGCTAAAATCGGGTCCATGCCAGAAACGATAAAGCCGGCAGTCAGGGCACTGGATAGTGCGAGAATGGCACCGACAGATAAATCAATGCCTCCAGTTAAAATAACAAACGTCATCCCAAAGGCAATGAGGGCATTAATGGAGATTTGTCTCAGTAAGTTTAAGATGTTTAATGGCTCTAAAAAGGCCGGGTTTAAAATAGAAACAATGGCGACAAGGATGATGAGTCCTAAGAATGGCCCAAGCTTTTGCATGATGTGATCAAATCGTCCATTTGAAGTAAGTGGTTTCATGTTACTTCCCTCCTGTAGCAAGTGTCATAATTCGTTCCTGTGTAGCTTCTGTTTTGTCTAATTCTCCATTGATCGTTCCTTCATGAATGACGAGCACTCGATCGCTCATCCCGAGTATCTCTGGGAGTTCAGAGGAGACCATTAAAATGGCAACGCCTCGATCGGTCAATTCATTCATTAATTGATAGATTTCTCGTTTCGCTCCGACGTCGACACCTCGTGTCGGTTCATCTAAAATCAACACCTTTGGCTGTATGCCGATCCATTTGGCGATGACGACTTTTTGCTGATTTCCGCCAGACAGGCTTCGGGCAGAAATGTCAGAGGAAGCCGTTTTAATCGTTAGTCTTTTGATGAGCAGGTCGACAAAATCCTGTTCAGTTTTCTTATCAATCAATCCCTTTGGAGAGAAGCTTTTTAAGTTTGGCAGACCGATGTTTTCTCGGATGGATGCATCAAGCATCAGCCCTTCATCCTTGCGATCCTCTGTGATAAAGCCGATGCCGAGCTTAACGGCATCACTTGGTTTTTTAATCACAGCCTTTTTCCCATGAACCCATATTTCTCCTTGGTCAAGAGGATCGAGGCCAAACAGCGACCGCATCATTTCGGTACGGCCAGCACCCATTAAGCCTGCAACACCGACGATTTCTCCAGCTTTAACTGAGAAATTGATATCTTGAAATTGTCCTTTTTTCGACGCTTGTTTCACCTCAAGGACAATGTCTCCTGTAGAAGGCGTTCGCTCAGGATATCGATCTGTCAATTCCCGGCCGACCATTTTTTTGACGACTTCATGGAAATTCGTTTCAGGTATGGCTTTCGTATCGACCGTTTTCCCATCACGCATGATCGTAATCCGGTCACAGATTGCAAAGATTTCCTCCATACGGTGAGAAATATAGACGATCGAAACGCCTTCTTTTTTGAGAGATTCAATGACTTGAAAGAGCTTTTCAATTTCACGTTCTGTTAGAGCTGCTGTCGGCTCATCCATGATGATGACCTTCGCATCGGTCATTAATGCCTTTGCAATCTCAATCATCTGTTTTTGTCCAACAGAACAGCTGCCAGCCTCTTGATCAAGCGAGAGATTCACAGACAACCGGTCCAGCTGCGTTTGGGCGAGGATCTTCATTTTCTTTGTGTCTAGCAGTCCGAGCTTCGTATAGATTTCTTTCCCGATGAATAGGTTCTCCAAGACGGTCATATCCGGCCATATGTTGAGCTCCTGATGAATGAAGGCAATGCCGTGCTGTTCCGCTTCCTTCGGATTTTTGAAAGCGGTTTCTTTTCCGTCGATTTGAATCGTTCCTTGATCTAAAGAATAAAGACCTGTAAGCAGATTCATTAAAGTTGATTTTCCCGCACCATTTTCACCCATGAGTGCGTGGACTTCACCTGTGACGAGGTCAAAGGAGACCCCGGAGAGAACGGTGTTTTTGCCAAAAGCCTTATGGATGTTATGCATCTCAATGTTCATAACTGGCTCCTCCTTTTAAAAGATGACACCGGCATGAAGAATGCAGTTTGCGTATGGGGTGGCTTCACCCGTTCGAATGACTGCTTTTGCCTGTTTGGTCATGTCTTTGAATGTCTCGTGGTCTACATCATGTAATGGTTTTGAGAACGCTTTCTTAAGAAATAAATAATCTCGTTCATTGGCTTCTTTGATTTCACTAGCTACAGTCATGTTTTCAACGGCCATTTCCTGAAGAAGGAGGGAGGTGACCTCCTGAAAGGACGGTGTGCCGATCGATAACGCCAGGTCGATTTTGACTGGACCTTCTGGAATAGGGAGGCCACAGTCTGCGATGACGATTGTATCTGTGTGGCCAAGGTCAGCAAGCACCTTGGCGATATGGCTGTTTAGGATGCCGTTTTTTTTCATTTCTTTTTCTCCAATTCTTTTCTTGTTGGCATGCCGCCTTGTGCGCCAAACTTTGTGACGGACATTGATGCTGCAAGGTTGGCAAAGGCAAGTGCGTCATAGAGGGATTTGCCTTCTGTTAGGGCGACAGCTAAGGCTCCGTTAAAGGTATCGCCAGCTCCTGTTGTATCGACTGCTTCGACAGGTACACCTGGAACTAACACTTCTTTCGATCCGTCAAAATATCGAACCCCATTTTTCCCTTCTGTGATCAGTAATTTGTTAGGGTATTGACGCAAGGCATCTTTGGTTGACAGACCATCAAACATCAGAACAGCTTCATGTTCATTCGGTGTAATGTAAGCAGCCTGCTGTAAAACCTGCTGCGATACTCTGCGGGCTGGTGCAGGGTTTAAAATCACAGGGATTTCTTTTTCACTGCAAATGGCGCAGACCGATTCGACCGTTTCTTCAGGTATTTCCTGTTGGATGAGAACCATCCCAATGTCATCAATTGTAGAAAGAGCCTCTCTTACATAGTCAGGAGTGACCTCATTATTTGCCCCTTTGACCACGACAATGCTGTTATCACCTTCTGCTAAAATGATATGAGCTGTGCCGCTCTCCATTTCGGTAACCGGTTTCATATATGAGGTGCGGACACCTTGTGTTTCTAAATTGCTGAGGATGTCCTGCCCATAAGCGTCATCACCAACTCGGCCGACCATATATACATCTGCACCGAGTCTGGCACTTGCGACTGCCTGATTGGCACCTTTTCCGCCTGGGACGGTTTTAAATGATTCGCCTAAAACCGTTTCACCGGCATTTGGCCGTTTATCTGATGTGACGACTAAATCCATTGAACAGCTTCCTACTACAACAATATGACTCATTGTGAATCCACCTTTCTTGTGGTCTCTCGTTCAATAAAAGAGACGGGCATTTGAATAACTGGTTGATCTATCGGTTGTTTCTGAATCGCTTTGATTAATAGCTGTGCCGCTTCTTTTCCCATCTCATAGGCGGGCTGCCTAATGGTCGATAAGGAAGGGAAGAGCAGCTCACTTTGCGGGATATCATCAAATCCAATGATTTGAACGTCCTCTGGAATGGCTTTTCCGATCCGAAGCGCTTCATGGATGACCGCTGTTGCGACGATGTCATTGCTGGCAATGATGCCATCTGTTTCAGGGTACAGCTGGAAAAGGGCCTTGGCGCTTTTTCGGGCTTCTTGAAAGGAAAATGAAGCATTTGACATCACATGAAAGTCGACACCTGTTTCCGTGAGAACATCGAGTGCGCCTTTGAATCGCTGCCGTGCTGTTTGCAGATGGGCAGGCCCTTTTAACAGTGTGATCTGCCGGCTGCCGCGTCTGATTAATTCCATTGCCGCCATTTTCCCGCCAGCTGCAGCATCTGCAAAAACAGAAGGTGCATGTGGAACGGTTCGATCTAAGAACACAATAGGTAGATCATCATCATTGTATATATCTGATTCAGGTTCATTTGTGATTGCGATGACACCGACCACTTGATTTTGTTTAAAGGTTTGTAAGTAGGCCATCTCCTTCTCTCGATCTTCATCACTGTTCCCGAATAATAACCGAAAACCATGCGCATGAATTTCGTCCTCAACCCCTCTAGCTAGCTGAGGAAAGAAGGGGTTTGTGATATCAGGCAAGATTAAGCCGATTAAGCGTGATTCTCTTTTGAAAAGGGATCTAGCCACTTCATTGGGAAAGTAGTTCAACTCCTGCATCGCTTGCGTCACGCGGGTTTTCGTATCTGAATGAACATATCCAGTATCATTGAGCACGCGTGAAACAGTGGCAACAGACACTTGTGCAGCTTTTGCAACATCTTTAATTGTAGCCAATGGAGAGCCTCCCTTCATGAATGTGTAACCGTTTACACACATAGATTATCACGAAAGCATCGAAATGACAATCTAAAAAAAATAAAAAAAGAAAAGAAAGATGGCTTCTTCCTTTTCTTAACTAATAATACCTGTTTGTGTAATATTCACTTTGATTTTTGGAATGATTTTTACCTTCGGATAATCGGTGACCCAGTTCATTTTCATATATTCATCATAGTGTTTTACCCGATATTTTCTGCCAAGGCTGAGGACGTCAGAATTTGCTTCTTGCAATGTAGCGATAATCTTTTCTGCTTCTTTAGTCAAGATGGTTGAAAGCCTTTTGTTTAGCATTTCAATTTTTTTGTCTGTATCTAGATTATCTTTTGGGTACTCAAGGACAGAAGTTGTAAATTCATATTTGAGTGAGTATGTTAAGTTTCGATGATCAGGATTCAGAATTTCGATGTCTCTCTTCACATCAGTGACTTGGATGGTGATGTAATTGTTTTCTTTTGATTTCATGTCACTTCTCACTTTTTTTGTGAAATTTGCATAATTGCCCATTTTTCCATCCATGACGGTGAGTAAAATAGCGTCTTGACCGTATAGCTCACCCTTCTTTTTCTCATTATCAAAAAGGGCGACCCCCTTCACACTAGTTATTTTTTTCGATTGATCATAGTGGAGTAACGGCAATGTAAAATCCTCTCCGGTTTGCAGCATTTTGGATCGGACACTTTGAATGTTTTTAGGTGCTACTTGGGATGAGCGTGATGCGGTTGTGATCAAGTTATTTAAATAGTCACTCACAATGAGCTTTTCCTTCAGCAGCGAGTTAATCACTTCTTCACAGGTCCCCCCTTGAACAACGGCGAGATTTGCGAGGAGGGGGCTTTTCGGATCACGATAAAACATATCTAAGTAGGGCAGAAGGCGATTTTGAGCAAATTCATCACCGATCAGCATGACACGCATTTTCGAGATGTCTATTTTTTGATCCACAATCCGGCTGAAGTTGGTTCGTGCTTTTCTTAAAGTAGGTGCTTCCGTTGTGAGAAGGGTGGTTAAATAGCTGCCTGTATTCCCTTGCTCCATACTTTGAGACTGCTGCACCTTTCGATAAGTAATCGAGTACTTCGCATTGTCATCCTCTCCTTGATCAACAGCGGAGGTTAAAACAAGAGAGATATTCTTTAATAAATTTTGGTCCCAGCAGCCAGGCATGAAAATGAGAGATACACACATGAGCAGCGTCAGTATGTACTTATGACGCATGTGATTTCACCTTCCCTTTGCGATGTTTGATAAAGATGATAATGGCCATAAAGATTGGGAGTGTGTAAATAAATGAATATTGCGCAATAGTTGTAAAGTCATTAAAGCGCTGAATTCTAAAATTATCGGTTGCAAGATAGCAGCTTGCAACATAGATCAAAATGGCAAAATAAAAGACATATTTTTTGTGTTCTTTTTTCTTGAGAATACTTGCCACGCCATTTGCACAGAAGTAGAGATAATTACTGAGTGTTGCTAAAATGACAAATACCCAGAAACTAAGGAAAATTAAATCCGTGCGCTCAATCACTCCGAACGAAATGGTTTTTAGTAGATAAAGAACAGGGTTCGGAATGATCTTAAGCTCAATCGGGCTGAAGAACATAAAACAAATTAATGTAATAAATAGGTAGTAAAGAGTCGTGCAAATATTTGAAATGGTCATTACTTTATATCGTTCCTTAATGGACCCTTTCATAAATGGAGAGATAATGAGGATCATCTCGAACCCATTCATTGAAAGTACAACATCCTTTAATCCGAGCTGAAATTGAGAAATATCAGTTTGAAAAAGAGGCAGGAGGTAGTCGATATTGGTTCCTTTTAATGAATAGAGCATTAAAAGAGACAGCATGAGCAAAAAGGGCGTCAGAATGAAGTTAAATCTAACGATGGCCGTAATTTGCTCCTTTGCAATGTAAATGATGGTGATCATCAGTAATAGATTAATGACCCAATTTGGTGTGAGCGGCAGCACCCAAATGCCAAGAATTCTTGTGAAAATGGATAAAACCACAATACAGACGGAGGCGAAGTACACTGTATAGAGCGCCACCAATGTCCGGCCGATCCATTTTCCGAACACTTCAATTAAGGCTTGGAAAAACGATGTATCAGGATACTTCTGGATGATGTAAATAAAAATGGTGTTAATGATTTGAATGAAAAAACAGGCTAAGATAATCGCCATCCACCCATCGTGTCCCATGTCTTTCATTAGCAAATGGGGGAGAGCTAAAATACCGACACCAATTTGAGATTGAATGATAAAGAAAACAGCTTGAGGTGGAGATATTTTATTTTCCATCTTCATTTTTCCATCCTCTCAAATTTTCAATTTGCTCTTTCTTTTTTGGATTTAAGTAAACAGGGCGCTTTTTGTACATCCACATCGGTAATCGAATCACAGTGTCTTTTAAGTCCTGCCAGTTAAATGGAGCCACTGGAGATAAGTACGGGACACCTAGTGATTCGAGGCGGCATAAGTTCATCAGTACGAGCGACAGACCGATTGAAATGCCAATAAACCCAAACATCGATGCCATAAACATGAGGGGGAAACGCAGCATACGAATGGTTGACGTCATTTCAAATGATGGAAGAACAAAGGATGCAACAGCTGTCACGGCAACGACAATGACAAGGACATTCGAAATGAGTCCGGCTTTTACAACAGCGTCCCCAATAACCAAACCCCCTACAATCCCAATCGTCTGACCAATTGGCTTTGGCAGGCGCACCCCTGCCTCTCGTATGAGCTCAATCGTAATTTCCATCAGCATTGCTTCAATTAAAGGCGGAAAAGGAATGCCGATAATGGAATTTTTCATCGTAATCGCTAATTCATCCGGGACAACCTCATAATGAAAACCAATGACCGCGATATAAAAAGAAGGCAATATCACTGCGATGATACAGGCAACATAACGAAGAATGCGAATAAACGTAGCCGGAATCCAGCGGCTATTATAATCATCTGGTGATTGAAAGAAGCTAAAGAACGTAATAGGCAGAATGATAGCCATTGGACTACCATCCATCAGCACAACAATTCTCCCCTCAAGAATGGCGGATCTCACTTTGTCAGGTCGTTCTGTGTCAATGAGCTGTGGGAAGATGGAATATGAATCATCCTCAATCGCTTCTACAATAGAACCGGGGCTGAGCAGCGTGTCTACTTTAATAGAAGAAATTCGTTTGTTAACCTCATCTATCTTTTCTTGATTGGCAATATCAGAAATATAAACTGTCGCAACCTTTGTTTCAGATTTTGTGCCAACCTTATGATACTGGATCGCGAGTTTTCGATCATTTAAGTGTGAACGAAGCAAATAAATATTAGTATCCAGGCTCTCAACAAACCCATCATGTGCGCCAGCAATAATACTTTCAGAAGAAGGTTCAGAAATGGAACGCAGCGGCGGCTGCCCAACGGCAAATATTTTGATCTGTGAGGATTTTTCATCAAGGAAGGCTATACTTCCGGCAATAATGCTATCGACAATCAGCGTTAAGTCTCCTGTTTCGAGTGTACTAAGTGACTTTGTATAGTTCTGCTCTCCTGGAGGGCCGAGCAAGTTGCCGATAATGAAATCGTTTAATTTACTTTCATCCACTCTTGTTTTAATAAAGAACAGCACTGATTTCGTTTCATTCACCATTAATTCCCGGTATTCAAAATCGTCGCTTTGCTGAAATGCTTTCTTCAGAATTCGAATCTTTTCCTCGAAACCGCCGGATAAAAAGTGTAAGCGTGTTTGCTCATTGGTGTTTGGCATCTTTAGCCTCCTCTCACAGATTTTTTAACCATAGTGTAAGCGGAGAAGCGAATTTTATTCGTTTCCGTTGGGGAAAGCATGACATGAGCTGACAACTTTCAACTAAATTCACATTAAAAATGTTAAGAAATGATGAATCTTGATAAAAACAAATGAATAATGTTTCATTGTTTAGGTCATAAGGTGCGAATATCGTAAAGAGAAGGTACACCGAAATGATCAATCTTTTACATCTTATCCCATTTTTTTGTGACCTAAAAATAAGCAGATGACTTGATTTTTTTAGAGGTGACCTTTGTCATAGGTCAACACGCAGCAAACTGACCAATGAGAATGACTTTCTAACCTGTTCGTTCAAAAATATAAAACATTCCAAAACACGCACTATTCATTTAAAGCGCTGATATGACTGATGTTGTAGAGAAGAAAAGGCTTTAAAACATTGATTCAAAATACATCTTTATAATTGTCAAAAAATTTAGGGAGAAAAGGACAAAAGATTTTCCGATCATTGATGGTAACGCTTTCTCTTGAATTCAGAAGAAATTCAGACTGATTTTTGTCCGCCTTTTGGCCTTTTCATTTGAAGGACGAGTAGGCAATTAAGCCTTCTGATTAGAGGAATTTGGCATACGAGGAAGTGAAAGATTATGTTACATAATACCGATTGTGATTTTATGCTGAACAGATATACTGTTGATTGAATTTACATATCACACTCATAAAAAAAGGAGATGTAGATAAGCGATGTGGTTAATCGTTATAGCCTGTGTCATCATGTTAGGGATTGGCTTTATTGAAAAGAAGCGTCATCAGAAAAATATCGATGCCCTGCCGGTGCGCGTCAATATTAATGGTATTCGCGGAAAGTCCACCGTCACAAGATTGACAACCGGTATCTTAATGGAGGCAGGTTATAAAACTGTCGGCAAAACAACGGGAACGGATGCAAGAATGATTTATTGGGATACGCCAGAGGAGAAACCGATTAAAAGGAAACCGCAAGGACCGAATATCGGAGAGCAGAAAGAAGTAATGAGAGAAACAGTTGATAGAGGAGCAAATGCCATCGTCAGTGAATGTATGGCGGTAAATCCAGATTACCAAATTATCTTTCAGGAAGAGCTGCTTCAAGCAAATATTGGCGTGATCGTAAACGTTCTTGAAGACCATATGGACGTCATGGGGCCGACACTTGATGAAATAGCAGAAGCCTTTACAGCGACAATTCCTTACAATGGACACTTGGTTATTACGGATAGTGAATATACGGATTTCTTTAAAGAGATTGCGAAAAAACGCAACACAGAAGTCATTGTTGCAGATAATTCCAAGATTTCCGATGAGTTTTTGCGGAAATTTGAGTACATGGTTTTCCCAGATAATGCTTCACTGGCACTTGGTGTTGCCCAAGCATTAGGGATTGATGAAGATACGGCATTCAGAGGAATGTTAAATGCGCCGCCTGACCCAGGAGCGATGAGAATTCTTCCATTAATGGACGCGAAAACGCCTGGACACTTTGTAAATGGATTTGCGGCAAATGACGCATCTTCTACATTGAACATTTGGAAGCGTGTGAAAGAAATTGGATATCCAACAGATGAACCGATTATTATCATGAACTGCCGTGCGGATCGTGTAGATAGAACGATCCAGTTTGCGGAGGATGTACTTCCTTATATTGAAGCAAGTGACCTTGTCTTAATTGGTGAAACAACAGATCCAATTGTAAAGGCATATGAGGAAGGGAAAATTCCGGCTGACCACTTACACAACCTTGAATATCAATCTACAGAACAAATTATGAATATGCTTGAGAAAAAGCTTCATAATCGAGTGGTTTATGGAGTCGGCAATATCCATGGTGCCGCTGAACCGTTAATCGAAAAAATTCAAGAATACAAAATTAAGCAGCTTGTCAGCTAGGAGGAAATATAGAAAATGTTCGGATCAGATCTTTATATCTCGTTAATTTTAGGTGTTCTACTTAGTTTAATCTTTGCAGAAAAAACAGGAATCGTACCAGCTGGACTAGTTGTACCAGGTTATCTGGCGCTTGTATTTAACCAGCCAGTCTTCATTTTAGTCGTCTTATCTGTCAGCTTGCTTACGTATGTGATCGTTCGCTTTGGTCTATCAAAATTTATGATTTTATACGGACGCAGAAAGTTTGCTGCGATGCTGATTACAGGGATTGCTTTAAAACTGATATTTGATTTCTTCTATCCAGTGGTCCCATTTGAAATAGCAGAATTCCGCGGAATTGGAATCATCGTCCCTGGATTGATTGCGAATACGATTCAAAAGCAAGGTCTTACGATTACCCTTGGAAGCACGTTACTTCTAAGTGGTGCAACATTTGCCATCATGTATGTTTACTATCTATTTTAAGATAAGGTGTGTCCAATGATGAATAAAAAATTGAGCTTTCAGGAAAAGCTGCTGAAAATCACAAAGAACCAAAAGAAAAAGACGAATAAACATGTACTGATTGCTTTACCGATCGTTATTGCTTGTACATTTCTATTTACGTTTATCGGGCAAGCAAAAGTGCCAACTGTACAAAAGAATCCAGAAAACATCCTGACCGCTTCGTTTGTCGGTGACATTATGTTTGGAAGAAACGTAGAGAAAGTAACAGACCGCTATGGAAAACAGCATCTCTTTCGGTATGCCAAGCCATATTTTGATGTGTCAGATTATGTGACAGGCAACTTTGAGCATCCAGTCGCTTCAGATAAGGAGCAGGCAGCCCAAAAGAATATTCATTTAAAAACAGATGAAGATTCTGTCCAAGCGTTGAAGGATTTAAATTTCTCTGTCTTAAACTTTGCGAATAACCATGCGGCAGACTATGGTGAAAAAGGGCTGAACAACACGATCAATGCCTTTGAAGAAACTGGCATGGATTATACAGGTGCAGGTCGTAACCTCCAAGATGCGAAGCAGAACATTTCGTACAAAGAAGTAAATGGTGTCAAAATTGCTACACTTGGTTTTACAGATGTGTATGGGAAAGATTTTAAAGCAACGAATCGCCAGGCGGGTATTCTGCCAGCCGATCCATCTATCTTTATTCCGATGATTTCGCAGGCTGCTGAAAAGGCAGATCTCGTCGTTGTTCATGCTCACTGGGGACAGGAGTACAACAATGAAGTAAACGACAGACAAAGAGAATTGGCAAGAGCGATGTCTAAGGCCGGTGCTGATATCATTATCGGTGCTCACCCGCACGTTCTTGAACCGATGGAAGTCTATAATGGAACGGCGATTTTCTATAGCCTAGGAAACTTTATTTTTGACCAAGGCTGGTCAAGAACACGTGATTCTGCACTTGTTCAGTATCATCTGAATGAAGATGGAAAAGCGACATTTGAAGTTGTCCCAATGTACATCAAAGAAGCAACACCTGCTCCAGTTAAAGCAGGATCTCTAGAATCAAAAGCCATTATCCGTATGCTGACCAATGGGACGAATGCGGATTGGAAAGAAAAAGACGGACACATTTTCTTTGAAGTAGATCACGCTGATAAAGTTAAAAACTTAAAAGAAAACGGAGGGAAAGAGAAGAAATGAAATTTCTAAAAGCAAGCTGGCCGTTTGTTGCGTTAATTTTAGTCTTTGTCTTTATGTCTGCTTTTAAATTTAGTGACAGTTTGACAGATCACGAAAAACAAAAGATTTCGGTTGAAATGCAGAAAATTGAACAGCAAAAGCAGTCAAAAGCAGAAGCAGGTAAATAACCTAAAAAGGATAAAGAGCACGCACATCGCGTGCTCTTTTTTGTCGAAATAAGGTGTAAAATGAAAGGTGTCATGCCGAAACTATAGAAGAAAGGAGGGAAAGGATCATGAAATGGAAAGGAATGTTGATTGGAGGGTGTGCGCTCGTAGGGCTGATGTTCATGTCCCAATCAGCAGTATCTGCTCAAACACCATCTCTTTTGGAGCAAGCGGAAAAGCTGATTGGAACGCCTTATCATAAAGGAGGAACCGATCCAAAAACGGGCTTTGATGCATCTGGATTTATTCAATATGTGTACAAGACATCAGAAACATTTGATTTGCCGCGGAAGGTCATCGACCAATATCAGATTGGAAAAAAGGTATCATGGGAAAAAGCCCAGCCTGGTGACCTTGTGTATTTCCGAAGCCTTGAAGAAACAAAGGATATCCCGACACATGTGGCATTGTACGCTGGTAACAATCAGGTCATTCATATCACGCTTAGTCAAGGTGTGGTGAAAACAGATGTCAGCAAAAGCAAATATTGGACTGATCGATTTTATGCGGTCAAACGCCTGCCCGGCACACAAGAAATTTCTGATGACCCTCTTGTGAAAGATGCGATGACCTATTTAGGTATTCCTTACGTATTTGGAGGAGCAGATCCAAAGACTGGATTCGATTGCTCAGGATTTTTACAGTATTTATTTGAAAAATCACTTGGGATATATTTACCTCGAAGTGCTGAACAGCAGTGGATCGTTGGAGAAAAAGTGGCATTAGGCGATATTCGCCCTGGGGATTTTGTCTTTTTTAGCAACACATATAAGCCCGGAATTTCTCATGTAGGTATGTATATTGGAGGCGACCGCTTTATTCATGCGAGCCGTTCTGAAAGTGTGACAATTTCTTATTTGTCTGAATCGTATTGGCGCGAGAAATGGACAGGTGCGAAACGATTAACAGATCTGGAGCTTGCGAAAGAGGACCCTATCGTATCAAAAGCCGCTACGTATATTGGCGAAGTCCCTTATGTCAAAGGCGGTACGACCCCAAAGCAAGGATTTGATACAGCAGGGTTCACACAGTACGTGTATCAAGAAGTGCTTGGCATTGAGCTGCCTCGCTATGCATCAGGTCAAGTCAAAGCAGGTACACCTGTGAAACGTTCTGAGCTTAAGCCAGGAGACCTTGTCTTCTTCAGCGGGACATCATTGATGCCGGCGATATATGCAGGATCAAATCAAGTCATTCATGTCACTGTCTCAAACGGTGTTGTCTTGACCAATATGAAAACAAGTACGTACTGGAAGGACAAATACGAAACGGCTGTTAGAATCAAAAAATAAAGAAAAGCCCGATCAGTACTTGTATCGGACTTCTGGACTTCTCTCTAGGCGCTGATCAGACAAGCGTCTTTTTTTCATGAAATTGATTTTGTAAAAGAAGATCAATAAAATAAGCGACACCGTCTTCATGATTCCCTTTGGTGATGTAGGTGCTCTTTTCTTTAATGACATCTACCGCATTTCCCATTGCAATGCGGTGGCCTGCTTCTTCAAACATAGAAAGATCGTTTGGGCTGTCACCAATCGCATAAATATGTGAGCGGTCTACACCATAATGGGCTGCGAGCTTTTTCAGGGCATGTCCTTTTCCAGACTCTTTTGGAAGCACCTCAATAATATGTTTTCCAGACGAGGTCAATGAGAGCTCAGGCATATCTGCCAGAAGATTTCGAGCTTCGTTCAGTTTGTTCATATCAAACGAGAAGCAGAGTAATTTATAGGTTGGTTCATTCGATTCAAAAATCTGACGGATATCGTCCACTGGTTTGATGCCAAATTGTTTAAATTGCGTCATGGCACCTTCCCATAGATTAGCGAGATCCTCATTTGGGTTTGCGCTTTCAATCAGATCAAATTCTGCTTTCAGCTTCTCTTTTCCATCAAAAGGAGAGAGGAGGGCATCATCTGTATAGACTTCAAAGTAAATGTTTCGTTCCACTAATGCCTTTGCCGCCCGCTTGCCCGCTTCTTGGTCCAGTGTGATTCGGCTGAAGAGTTCGTATCCTTCTGTATGGACAGTCCCGCCGTTTGCCGCAATAATGGGAATGTCTAAATCGCCAAGCAGCTCCTTTACATCAAAAGTTGCCCGCCCTGTACAGATGGTCACAATATAGCCAGCATCCTTCGCACGAATCAATGCCTCTCGGTTTTGAGCGGATATTTCACTTTTTGTATTTAAGAGTGTACCGTCTAAATCAATTGCAATCATTTTTTTCATCGCTGTCAAATCCTCCTTCATTCATGCAATAGCCTTTTCAAAGTATGTACGATTTCCTTGATTTTCATAAAAAAAGGATGGTTGATTCCTCTCTATCAAGGCTAAACAAAAATGAGCGAATGATCAAGGAAATAAGAAAAAGCGCCCCCTTAGGGACGCTTCTATTTATGATAATTCAAGCTGCTTCTTCAATTCAGTTTTCACTTCGTTCAGCTGGTTTTGATCCAATTGGAAATAATAAACCCCGTTTGGCTGGTAATCAGTTCCTTTAAGCTGAATGGTATCAACCGATTTCAATGAAGTCAGAAGAGGGAACAGACCGATTAGCTCCTTCATAGAAAGCGTGGTTGACACATTATCGCCGAGTGTATCAATAATATTGTCGTATGACGGAATAGATGTTAATGATTTTGATTTATCAAAAATGGCTTTTAACACTTCCATTTGACGCTGTCCACGCATTAAGTCACTATCTGCTTTTCTTGTTCTCACATATGCGAGCGCTTGATCACCATCTAGTGTATGAGTTCCAGTTTGAAGCACAACCTTGCCTTTTGTATCTTTTTTAATTTGTTTCACAAGGTAATCATCCTTGATGTTAATAGGAACACCGTTTAATTCGTTGACGATTTCTTTAAATGCTACGAAATTACTTTGGATGACAAAATCGACCGGAACATCTAGTAAATCTTCAACTGTACTTACTGTTAAATCTGCACCGCCAAATGCGTGTGCGTGAGTAATTTTATCAAAACCGTGGCCTGGAATATTAACGTATGAGTCCCTAGGAATGCTTAATAATTTAACGGTTTTATTTGTGCGGTTAATGGTTGCTAACACCATTGCGTCGCTTCGTGCTTGTTTCACTGTTTCGCCCGGTCTGCTGTCAATTCCAAGCAGCAAGACAGAAAAGCTGTCTTTTCCTGGATCGAATGCTTCAATCCGTTTTACAGATTGTGCACCGCGATCTAGAGATACTTGTGCCTTTTTGGCAGCATTTGTTACTTTGTAGTAGGCATAGCCAGTAACAGAAGCGGTCGTCAGTAAAAGAATACCAAATATAAATAGAGTGACTTTTACCCATGGTTTTAAACGCTTTTTCCCTTTGCGTTTACTTCGTGATTGATCCATATATTTTAAACCCTCGCTATGATTTTTATAGTAAAGATGTCCTTCTTTATGCTTACAAACTAAAACAAATATACCTTAAAACGGGATATAGTGCGACATTTTTTTCACTAACGCTTAATTGACGTTTCCTTCTCGTAAAAAGTTTCAAAGATATACAAATGAAATATATTTGTCATAAAACATCGAAATGTTTGAAATGACAGGAAGTGAGGAAAATGACTTTTCATAGAGTACAGAGACAAAAGTGGGGTTATGTATATGAAAAATCGGAATGGATGGCTTTATTTCTTCGGCGCCCTTGGCGGTGCTTTATATGGCTATGATACAGGTGTCATCTCTGGCGCCATCTTATTTATGAAAGAAGATTTAGGTTTAAACGCGTTTACAGAGGGACTTGTCGTCAGCTCGATTTTAATCGGGGCGATGCTTGGTTCTTCTCTTTCTGGAAAGCTGACAGACCAATTTGGGCGGAAAAAAGCCATCATTGCCGCAGCTATTTTGTTTATTATTGGCGGATTTGGTACAGCTTTTGCCCCGAATACGGAAGTGATGGTCTTGTTCCGAATTGTATTAGGGCTCGCTGTCGGGTGCTCGACAACGATTGTTCCATTATATTTATCTGAACTTGCGCCAAAAGAATCACGAGGGGCACTGTCCTCTTTAAACCAGCTCATGATCACATTTGGTATCCTTCTTGCCTATATTGTGAACTACGCTTTAGCGGATGCAGAGGCATGGCGCTTGATGCTTGGAATTGCGGTTGTTCCTTCTGTTCTTTTATTATGTGGGATTTTGTTTATGCCGGAAAGTCCCCGCTGGCTGTTTGTCCACGGACAGGCTGACCGTGCAAAGGAGATATTATCTAAACTCAGAAAAAGTAAGCAAGAAGTTGAAGAAGAAATTTCAGATATTCAAAAGGCGGAAAGTGAAGAAAAAGGCGGTTTTAAGGAATTATTTGAGCCATGGGTACGCCCAGCGTTGATTGCTGGTGTCGGCCTAGCCTTTTTGCAGCAGTTTATCGGTACAAATACGATCATTTATTATGCACCCAAAACATTCACAAGCGTTGGCTTTGGGAATTCAGCGGCGATTTTAGGAACCGTCGGAATTGGTGCAGTGAATGTCATCATGACGTTTATCGCCATCAAAATCATTGACCGTGTAGGACGTAAAGCGCTGCTCCTATTTGGGAATGCGGGAATGGTTCTTAGTTTAATTGTTCTGTCAGTGGTCAACCGATTTTTCGAGGGATCAACTGCTGCAGGATGGACAACCGTTATTTGTTTAGGTCTCTTTATCGTTATCTTTGCTGTCAGCTGGGGTCCAGTCGTTTGGGTGATGCTCCCAGAGCTGTTCCCAGTACATGTCCGGGGAATCGGTACAGGTGTCTCGACCTTCCTCCTTCATACAGGGAATTTAATCATCTCGCTGACATTCCCAGCTTTATTAAGCGCGATTGGTATCAGTAATCTCTTCCTCATCTATGCGGTCATCGGCGTAGGCGCCTTCTTGTTTGTGAGATACTTAGTGACCGAAACGAAGGGGAAAAGTCTTGAAGAAATTGAAGAAGATTTAAAAAAGAGAAATCGTGCCGTCACAGGTGACGAAGGAAAAACGGTGTGACCAATGGCCAGCTGCTGCATGCAGCTGGTTTTCCTATGTTAAACAAACGTTTAATCAAGAAAGGACATTCCCTCATCTTCTGAACGTGCTGCCTATCACATACATATGGAACAGACGGGTGAAAGGTGGAAATGAGATGAAAGGGAAAACAAGCATTGTCATGCTGACGTACAACGAACTGCATTTAACAAAAACTTGTATCGAGAGCATTAAACAGCATACGAGCAGCGGCCAATATGAACTCATCATTGTCGATAATGCGTCAACTGACGGCACGAAGGAATATGTAAGAGAGCTGGAAGATGTGATATTCATTGACAATGAAGAAAATCAAGGTTTTGCAAAGGGATGTAATCAAGGGGCAAAAGAAGCTTCAGGAGACAGCATTCTCTTTTTAAATAATGACACGATCGTGACGGAAAACTGGCTACCTCCATTAAAAGAGGCGTTATTCGCATCAGAACGGGTTGGGATGGTGGGGCCAGTCTCCAATTATGTGAGCGGCCCTCAGATGGTCCAGCCGTCATATACAGATGTGAAGGAGCTCCCAGCCTTTGCTAAGGAATATACGGCTAAGAGAAAAGGTCAAAGAACTTATGTGCACCGGCTTGTGGGGTTTTGCCTGCTCGTGAAAAGAGAGCTGATCGAGGATGTGGGGTTATTTGATGAGCGGTTCGTATATGGATCATTTGAGGATGACGATCTTTGCTTGCGTTCATTACTGAAAGGATATCGGCTGCAAATTGTGCATGATTCCTTTGTGCATCATCATGGTCATGCAACGTTCAATGCCAATCAAGAAACGAATATCTCTACACTGTTTACTGAGAACAGACATCGATTTTTAGATAAATGGGGCATTGATCTAAATTTGCTCACCCCTCATCCGTATTTTGCGGGACTGCTGCCTGAGGTCGCTGCACGCGTGCTGGATGTTGGATGCGGCGCAGGGGCAACTGGGCTTGAACTGATAAATCGGCAGTCTGTTGACATGTACGGGGTAGAGGCGGATACATTAAAAGCAGCGGTCGCAAAGGCGTATTACGAAGAAGTCATAGAGGCAAATGCGGATGAATATCCATGGTTAGAGAAAGAAGCTTTTTTTGATGCGGTCATTTTTTCAGATGTTTTAGAGCATGTGTCAGATCCTTGGCACATCATTGAGCAAGCGCACGCATCTTTAAAGCCAGGTGGTGTCATCATTTGCTGCCTGCCTAACATGATGCATGCAGAGGTGCTTCTTCCTTTGATGACAGGTGATTTTACGTATCAAGATGTAGGAATTTTAGACCGAACCCATATGCGGTTCTTCACACCAAACACCATGCGTGCGCTTTTCCCAGACCATCTGTTTGAACGCGTGATCGAGCAGCGAATCAATGTACAGATTGATCAAAACGCACAATTGTTTTTTGACGAGGTGGCAAGAATAGGCGCGTCACTTGGCTTTCAAACAAAAGCGTTGTCTGATCAAGTGACTTTGTATCAGCTTCTCATTGTCGTACGTAAAAAAGGCGGCTCCCCTTTGGGATAACCGCCTTTTTGTATTACCATTTGAAGCTTTTCGTTGCACCTTCTGCTCCAAAGTTCAAGATGCTGACTTTGACATCGTAATCGATGACTGCTTCTTGGAATATCTTATCCCATTCGGTACCATGCTGATCCCAATAGTCAGGATATTTCATACGGAACTGCTGGTTTAAAAATATGGGATCAACGCCCACTTCTGTTTGTACATGATGAACCGCTTGTTGCATGCGTTCTTTAATTTTATGAGCAAAGATCCGCTCGAATCGTTTGATGTACTGCTCATCGTAAGAGTTTTCAGGAGGATATTGATCTTCTGACAATTTTCCATTTGTTTTTACGCTAATTTTAAAGGAAACCTTTCCATCTTTCAGATAGGGCTCAACCTTCGTTTTTGCTTTTTTTATTTCATACGTGATCGGATAACCTTTGTAGGTGGCAGGTACAACACCGCCTGAGATACGGTCCATCACCCAGTTTAAAGATTGGACATCTTTTGCTGGGATAAAATCGATCAGCTTTCGCGTTTTTCCATGTATGATACCTGCCCCATCATAAATAAGTTCACCGCCTATCGCATCTACACTTTGGACAAGGAAGCTAACGCCCATTTGAAAGTAATCAGACGCCCGGCCAATACGGATTGGCGTTAAAATCTTCCCGTTAAAGCTTCGGTTTTTGGATGTTTCGAAGATATGTTCAACCGGAACCTTTTGCTGTGATTTCAATTTTTGGTTGATGATTTTTGACGCATCACCTCGTGACACGAAGAGATAGCTGCTGCGCCGAACCTCGTCATCTCGAATAAAATGATTGAGTGTTCCTTGAATATCGTGATGCTCCGCCTGAGTTTTGCCGAACAAGAAGATTTTCAGGTGATCACTATAGATCGGCGGGTCCTTCAAGGCGACATTACTGACAGCCTCCAGCACATTTTTTCCCTTCGAGACGACATTCACATAACCGGGAGAATCGGCTTCTTGTGTTCCGCCCGTTTTCGGTACAAGGTTTTGGTAGGTCAGCTTAACTCCATTCTCTTTTTCCTCATCTATGCCAACACCGCGTACAAACGATAGTTTTTCAATATCCTTTAAGTCCCAGCAGCCTGCTGATAGAAGGAAAAGGCAGCAGGAAAAAAAGAATAACAGTACACGCCTTCCTTTCATGCAGAACGACCTCCCCATTTTTTGCGTATCATCAGCAGGATAGCTGTAATAAAAGGAATGGCTAAAATCACGAACAATGCGTAGCCGAGTAAAGTAGAGTAGTAAAAGACTTCATTGATATTTTTAGGGAAAAGTGAGAGTGCTGATGTAATCAAAAAGAGTAGCCATAGCAGTCTCGTTATATTGGTTGTTTTAAAAACGGTGAAGCAGCCTTTAATCGCAAACTGGAAAAAGCCAAGCATACAAATGAACTGCTGGCACGTCCAGATCGTCAGTAAGAAAATATCAAATCGTTCGATAAACACCCCTTCAAGTTCAAGCGCTTGAATGAGGGACACCGTCGGCCAAGTGAGAGATTTCGTTTCTCCTACTGTCATGGAGCCAATCACAATAAAAAGTGTGAGCGAATAAACGAGGGTTGTAATGCCAACTCCAATGGCAGCTGCCCATTTCGCCTTCGACCATTTGTCTTTATAAATGAGCGGCACAACAAACAAAATGACTTCAAAGCCTGTAAATTGAATAAAGGTTTGAGAGAATAGCTTACTAAAATCTTCAAAACCATGCGCCATTACAGGACGCAAATAATCAAAATTAAATATTTTTAAACTAAACAGCATGAGCGCTATGTAAATGATCATGGTGATCGGATAAATATAGGTCACCATTTTGACAACTGGAAAGATACCGCTTTTCAAATGATAGATCGCCACGAGTAAAAAAATCATCACAATCACGGTCATGGGAGTCGATTGCAGCAGGAAAAACTGAACCACTTCCCCGAGAACACGTGCCTCAAAGCCAACAATGCCTAGTAAATAGGCGATCAGCATCAAATTAAAGATCGTGCCAAAAAATGCGCCTGCTCCTTTTGTATTTGACTCGAAAATGGTGTCCGGTGCATTCTTTTCGGCAATCCAGCCTAACAAAAAAGCAACGAAAGCAAAGATGACTCCCTGGATTAATACAATGATCCAGCCATCAGGGACTCCTGAATTGGCAGAACTGCGTGGAATGGTTAAAATTCCAGCGCCTATCATTGTAGAGCTGCACAGAATGGTGACTTGTAACAATGATAGCTTTTCAGGTCTGTACATCGTTTAATCTCCTTGTCTTTTGAGATTTTTTATTTTTGCTGTTTTCGGTCTGGATTTAAATAGCCCGATTGGTAAACGAACGTACGTATCCTTTAAGTCTGAAAACGGTGAAGAAAGCACTGGTGTGAAATAGTCAAAACCAAAGGTCTTTAACTGCATCAGGTGGCAAAGCACAAATAAATAACACATGATTAAGCCGTATAACCCAAACAATGCTGAACTAAAAATGGCCATAAACCGCAAAATACGCAGTGGGAAACTAAAGTCATATGACGGTGCTGTGAAGTCAGCCAGTGCGGTCAGCGACACAATAATTACCATTAAAGCGCTGACGATATTGGCTTGGACAGCTGCCTGACCAATAATAACGCCGCCAATGAGCCCAATTGTCTGTCCGATGGCTCTTGGAAGCCGTAGTCCAGCTTCCCGCAGCAGCTCTATCGTAAAAGACATGAGAATGGCTTCCACAACAGGAGGGAAGGGGACATTCTGCCGGCTCCCTGCGATGGTGAGTGCCATTCTTGTCGGTAATAACCCGGGATGATAAGAGACAAGTGCAATGTAAAGACCGGGTAAAAAAATCGTGAGCAGCACGGCAATATAACGAAGTAAACGCAAAAGAGTCGCGCTTGTCCATCTCTGATAATAATCCTCCGGAGATTGCATCAAAGCTGTAAGTGTCATAGGTAAAATGAGGGCAAAAGGAGTCCCATCGAGCAAAATCGAGACCTTGCCTTCAAGCACAGATGCAATCACCCGGTCAGGACGTTCTGTGTTTTGTATTTGTGGAAAAATGGAGATGTGACTGTCCTCAATCAGCTGTTCAATATAGCCGGTTTCAGGAATGTCATCCATTTTAATTTCCGTCATGCGTGATAGAACATCTTCTACTAGTTTAGGATCAGCAATATCACGAACATACACAAGAGCAGCGTTTTTTTTATTGCGAGTACCTATACTCACCTTTTGAATCACAAGATGAGGGTCGTTTGCCCGCTCACGGAGTAAAGCCGTGTTTTTTTCAAGATTCTCAATAAATCCGATCCGCGGTCCTCTAACAAGGACTTCAGATTGCGGCTCTTCTACTTCTCTGAATTGAAAAAGGTTCGTATGGAGCGCAAGCGCTTGAGCCGCTCCATCTACAAATAAAATAGCCCTGCCGCTATATAACTGCTGGGTGGCAAGGTTCATATCATCCAGCACATCATTTTGAATGCCAAAGAACGTTTTTGAAAGGGAGGAAAGTGTAGTAGAACCCACCTCGGTGATGTCCAGTTCCTTTTGCATTGGTGAAATGATTTGCTTAGAAAGCATCTCAAATTCTGTGAGTCCTTCAACGTACACGAGACATGCAGAAATAGTGGAAGGACCAAATGAAAAAGAATGGAACACGATATCATCACTTCTTCCGGCAAAGCTTTTGACACGCTTAATGACGGACGCTATATCTTGTTCAATACGACTTTTCATAATACCTCACCCTCATCACATGTTTTTTATAGAGTGACTCGGAAGGTGGAGAATTATACAAATAGAAAAAAGAGAATCCCCGAATAGGAATTCTCTCGTCTGTTTATCTTGCAAGCCAGCCGCCATCAACGGCTAAAATGTGGCCGTTCATATAATCAGAAGCTGGTGAGCTAAGGAAAACAGCCGCACCAGCTAGATCCTCAGGCTTTCCCCAGCGCCCGGCGGGGATTCGTTTGAGAATCTCTTCATTTCGATTTTCATCGTCACGAATGGCTTGAGTGTTATTGGTCGCAATATAACCAGGCGCAATCGCATTCACCTGAATATGCTGATGCGCCCATTCGTTTGCAAAAGCTTTCGTCAGCCCTGCGACAGCATGCTTACTTGCTGTATAGGCAGGAACAAAGACGCCGCCTTGAAACGATAGAAGGGAGGCGATATTGACGATTTTCCCTTGCCCATTTTTCAGCATCTGCTGTCCAACCTTTTGCGTGAGGAAAAAGAGGCTGTTGATATTCACATCCATGACTGTATGCCAATCTTCCTCTGAATAGTGAGCCGCCTGCTCTCTTTTGATCGTTCCAGCATTATTGATGAGAATATCAATCGTATGCTTCTTTAATATGGCGTCGACATCCTGCTTTGCAGACTGAGGGTTAGAAAAGTCAACCTGAACCGCATGAAATGATCGGCCTGCCTGTTCGACAAGTGCCTTTGTTTCTTCAAGCGGTGTGTGATGGTACGTACCGATGATATCTGCGCCTGACCTGGCAAGTGCCACGGCAATGCCTTGCCCAATACCGGTTCCAGGACCCGTCACAAGGGCAGTTTTTCCTTCAAGAGAAAAGAGGGACGCTACATATGATGTTGTCATCACCTCGTTACCTCAGCTGATCCATTGGGACAAAGTCCATATCTTTGAACGTATAGTTTTCGCCCGCCATTGCCCAAATAAATGAATAATTCGCTGTACCTGAGCCTGAATGAATGGACCAGGCAGGTGAAATGACTGCTTCCTCATTGGCCACAACAAGATGTCTTGTTTCAGATGGCTCCCCCATAAAATGAAAGACTCGTGCATCTTCTTCGATATCAAGATATAAGTACACTTCCATCCGGCGATCATGAATATGAGCTGGCATCGTGTTCCACGTGTTATTGGTTTCAAGCTGAGTGATACCCATCATGAGCTGACAGCTTTGAATGCCGTCTGCATGGATGACTTGATACAGGTTTCGCACGTTGGAGGCAGCTGCTTCCCCTAAGTGGTTTGGTGTTAATTCAGCGATAGCTGCTTTTTGCGTAGGGTACGCTCTATGAGCTGTGGCTGATACTAAATAGAACTTGGCCTGCTCGCCTGACGAACTAGCAAACTGTACATCTTCGTGACCAAGACCAATATATAAGAAATCTTTATGCTCCAGCACAAAGGCCTCACCATCAACAGTGACCGTTCCTTGTCCGCCGACATTCACAATCCCGATTTCTCGTCTTTCAAGAAAATACTCCGTCCGTAAAAAGTCTCCAGCATCTAGTGTGATCGGCTCTGCTGCTGGCGTCGCTCCGCCAATCACCACGCGGTCTTCATGCGAGTAATAGAGCTTTAATTCACCACTGACAAATAGCGTAGGAATATGAAAATGACGACGAAGTTCCTCTGTTGTAAAACGTTTGACCTGCTCAGGATGTACAGCATAACGATTTTCCATTTGGATAAGCCTCCCTTTCCATCTGAAACAAATATTGATATTTTATTTGGTATCGGTTTCAAGGAAAATTTTAGAGGAAAAAGAGTACGCCGTCAACCGTTAATTTGAAATCGCTTTCCTTTTCTCTAATGAGACAAATTTTTGTTATCATCATGCAAAAAAATCTTCTGAAATGCATTCAATTATGATATGCTTTTTTTAAGTTTATTTGAAATCGGTTTCGAACCAAATGTGAAGATCAATTGTGGGAGTTTTTTGAATGAAAGAGAAAAAACAAACGAAAGTGACCATTAACGAAGTTGCAGCTTATGCAGGGGTCTCAAAATCAACTGTATCCAGATATATCAATGGCAGAACAAATGAAATTTCTTCAGAAAAGGTAAAAAAGATCAAGAAGGCCATTGAGGAACTTCATTATCGTCCGAGTCAGCTTGCTCAAGGATTGAAAGTCAGAAAAAGCAAGGTCATTGGGTTTATTGTAGCCGACATTACGAATCCATTCTCTGTGGCAACACTTCGCGGGGTCGAAGAGATTTGTGATGAATATGGATACAGCATCATGGTGTGCAACACAGATAATCGTCCAGAAAAAGAGCGGGAAATGCTTCTTAAGCTGAATGCACATTATATTGAAGGGCTCATCATCAATACGACAGGACAGAACAATGACATTCTGGAGGATTTTAAGAAAAACGGTGTGCCGATTGTTCTTGTGGACCGGAAGCTGCCTGAACTGAAAGTCGACACAGTGACCACGAACAACCGTGATATCACAATCCGGCTGCTTCAACAAATGTATGAGAAAGGCTATGATCATATCGCTTTCTTTACTGAGCCTGTCGATGGAATCAGCCCTCGTGAAGAACGAAAGGAAGCATATGAACAGACAGTCTTGAGTAAACATAAGAAGCCGATCATTGCAGAAATTGATTTAAAGCAAAAGGAACAAATGCGTGAAGAGATTGTCCGATTTTTACAATCAAACAAACAGAAAAAAGCGATTTTAGCTGGTAATGGATTACTCATGCTGAAGCTGATTAGTGAACTTGTAGAGCTTGGGGTGAAGATTCCTAAAGAGATAGGCATTGCAGGGTTTGATGATACAGAATGGTATAAGCTGATTGGACCTGGAATCACAACGGTTGCCCAGCCATCTCATGAAATGGGGAAAGCAGCCATGCAAAAAATCAAGACAAGGCTAGAAGGGGATGAAAGTGCGCCCCAAACGATTCAGCTTGATGGAGAAATCATTGTGAGGAAATCTTTATAAACGATAGGCAGAGAAGAGTATACATACGTGCATGCTCTCTCTTTTTCAACTAATTTGAAACCGGTACCGAGAAAGGGGAGAAATGAGTGAAAGCATTGGATGCGGTCACATTTGGGGAATCAATGGCGATGTTTTATGCAAAGGAAGTCGGAGAGCTTCATCAAGTGCATACATTTCAAAAGGCACTTGCTGGTGCAGAGAGTAACGTGGCTGTCGGCTTGGCGAGGCTGGGCTTTCATGTGGGATGGATGAGCAAAGTCGGAGCAGATTCACTTGGCACATTTATTTTAGAAGAGCTTCAAAAAGAGGGAGTCGATACAAGTGCAGTGATCCGTTCAAATGATGGGTCTCAAACGGGAATCTTACTTAAATCAAAAGTGATGGATGGAGATCCTGACGTCACGTATTATCGAAAAGGCTCTGCTGCAAGCACAATGAGTCCAAGCGACTTTCCCGCCGCCTATTTCAAACAGGCAGGCCACCTTCATATGACTGGTATTCCGCCTGCCCTATCCAGTGAAATGAGAGCGTTTTCTTTTCGTGTCCTTCAAGAAATGAAAGAAGCGGGCAAAACCATTTCATTTGATCCAAACCTTCGGCTTCAGCTATGGGAAGAGGAGGAAGATATGATTCATACGGTGAATCATATCGCTTCGCAAGTGGATTGGTTTTTTCCAGGGCTTGCAGAAGGGCAAAGGCTCACGGGTTGTCACGAGCCAGAAGAGATTGCAGATGTTTATTTGCAAAAAGGTGTCAAACTAGTGGTCATTAAGCTAGGGGCAGAAGGTGCCTTTTATAAAAGTGCAGCCGGTCAAGGAATTGTGAATGGATTTTATGTGCAGGAAGTCGTAGATACAGTCGGAGCTGGTGATGGATTTGCAGTGGGGGTCATCAGCGGCTTGCTTGACGGCTTATCAGATGAAAAATCGGTGACGAGAGGCAATGCAGTCGGGGCACTTGCAGTGATGTCACCTGGCGATAAGGATGGCCTGCCTACCCGGGAGGAGCTTCAGGCTTTTATGAAAGAAGCCAAGCGATATCAAAGGCGGGAGTATATGAAAGGGGATGAGAGATATGGGAAAGTCAGCAAGTTTGAGCGTTAAAAAGCAGCTCGCGTCTTGTAAATTGATCGCAGTGGTGAGAGCGGATAGTGAAACAGAAGGCATTGCAATGATTGAGCGTTTAAAGAAAAAAGGAGTCCGTGCCATTGAAGTGACGTATACCACACCAAATGCTGAACGCATCATCGCATCCTTCCGGGAGGAGCAAGACCTCATTGTAGGAGCGGGAACAATTACGACGCTGGAGCAGGCACAATCAGCCATTGAGGCAGGCTCACAGTTTATCGTCAGTCCAGGATATCTTCCTATGATTGGAGAACACCTCTCATTTTACGACACACTCTATGTACCAGGTGTCCTCACCCCAAGTGAAATCATGCAGGCGAAAGCAGATGGCTACTGCTTACTCAAGCTTTTTCCAAGCGGCTCCTTCGGTTTATCTTATATGAAAAATTTACAAGGTCCATTTCCAGAGATTGAATTTATTCCTACGGGCGGCATTCATCCAGCTGATGTTCCAAAGTGGCTCAAAGCAGGCGCGGTGGCTGTCGGTGTCGGAAGTCAGCTTGAAAGCAGTACAGCAGAGGAATTACAAGCAGTTCTTTCCTCATAAATACTTGTCAAACGAACAAACAATTGGCTCGTGGATCCCGGTTGTTTGTTCGTTTATCTGACATAACAGCAGATGAAATTTCAACTCCTCACGTACAATGATCGTGAAGGAGTGATGAAAATGTACATTCTACAAGATGAACTCACAGATGGACGAATTGACCAGCTGATTACCGCACATATAGAAGAGATGAAGGAGCATTCGCCGCCAGAAAGCATTCATGCCCTTCCATTAACTGATTTAAAAAAACAGGATGTTACCGTGTGGAGTGTGCGAGATGGAGAGGAGCTTCTTGGCTGCGGAGCATTAAAGGAGCTGTCAAGTGAACACGGGGAAATCAAATCGATGAGAACCGCCGCCCTCCATATGCGAAAAGGTGTAGCGAGGTATATGCTGAATCATCTTCTCCAAGAGGCAAAACGGCGCGGGTATACACGTGTCAGCTTAGAAACAGGGGCAATGGCTTTCTTTGAACCAGCAAGAAGACTATATGAGAGCGCTGGGTTTCAGTATTGCCTGCCTTTTGGTACATATCAAGAAGATCCAAACAGTTTATTTATGACAAAGGAATTATAGAGGTCGAGAGAGTATGCTTATAAGCAGCTCTTTTTTTTATGCGGAAATAGTGGAAAGGAGGAGGATACGGTGAAATTATCTAAGTGGATTGGAATGGGCACCTTTCTCACATTTTGTATAGTATCTGTCATCTTTTTAACGTTATTAGGTCAAGATTTATTTAAAATTGAAAGCGCTTCCGATAAAGCGGCGTCAACGTATCAATATCATTTTGTTCTTGTACCGGAGGAACTTGATAACGAATACTGGCAGCTTGTACAAAAGGGAGCAGCGGATGCGGCAGACGTTCATCACGTATATCTAGAATATTTGGGTCCAAAGCAAGCGGATGTAGACGATCATCTGAAAACCATTGATATGGCGATCGCTGGGCATGTTGATGGCATTATGACGCAGGGACTTGATGCGAAGAAATACAAACCGCTTTTTCAGAAGGCGAGGGAAAAAGGCATTGATGTCGTCACCGTCGATACAGATGCAGAGGGGAGCAAGCGTCAAGTGTATGTAGGAACGGACAATTACTATTCAGGCTTTATCGCAGGGCAGGCACTCATCGCAGATACAAAAGGTGAACAGTATGTAGGGATTGTCACAGGCAGGCTGGATGCCATTCATCAAAAGCTGCGCGTTAAGGGCTTTCGAGATGCCGTTGCTGCTGAAAAACGCATTCATATTGCTGGAATAGAAGAATCAGCCATTACGAAGTCAGGTGCCTCAGGTGCCGCTTATAAACTATTAAACGATCATGCGAAGCTCACCGCATTTTATGGCACAAGTGCATTAGATGGTGCAGGCATCATTCAAGCAATCGCACAGTATCGATCATCCACTGATTTTTATGTGCTTGCATTTGACACATTGCCTGATACGATTCAGGCGCTTGATGATGGGACAATTGATGCTGTGGTCGTGCAGCATCCTTATGAAATGGGCTATCAAGCGGTTGAATCGCTTGTTCGTTTGCAGAAAGGTGAAAAAGAAGAACCGCTCCAGTACACGGGAACGAGTGTGATCCGGCGCGGCGATCTGCCTCTTCAGCAAACAGACAGAAAGCAGGGGATGCAGCCATGAGAAAGATTCGAAGTAAGCTGTTATTAGCATTTTTAATTCTTGTGCTTCTTGGCAACGTAGCCGCTTTTTTTGTCTACTGGAGCAGTTCAAAAATCACATCAGAATATAGCCGGAGCTTCCGTTCTTTTCTCCTGCTCAATGATATATCAACAGAGGCGAAAACGATGTATGAAAAGGTCAATGCCTATGCCATTGAAAAGGATCGGAAGTTTGCCAAAGAATATCTTACGTCAAAACAGAAAATGAAATCCTACGATCAAGTGCTGCGAAAGGATGCCGGGCTTCATGCGGCAATTCCTTCTATTGAAAAATATCAATATATGATGCGGACGCTCATCAATGAAAGTGATGCAACCATGACACATGTGAAAGAAGGGAAAATCGAAGAATATGCTGCAAGTGTGAAGGAAGTGAGAACCGTCTCCTCCTATATACAAGAGCAGACGATGACCCTGCTTGATGATGAATTATCTGAGTATCAGGTACTCTATCAATCTCTTCAAAAAAGGCATCAAACCTATGCGCTCTTTACCTTGTGCCTGTTTACGTTATCAATCGGGGTCGCCTTATGGATGGCGTATATGATTGCTGGCGGGATATCAAGACCAATCGTTCATCTGTCTCGAAGCGTAAAAGAAGTATCAGAAGGGAATTTTGATGGAGTGAATTTGCATGTTACCTCAAAGGATGAAATATCTGTTTTAAATGAAGCCTTTCAGCGAATGCGGCAAGAGATGAAAATGATGATTGAAGAGATCAAACAAAAGGCAGCATTGGATCAAAAAATCAAAGACATGAAGCTAAAAACGCTGCAAAATCAAATGAATCCGCATTTTTTATTTAACACATTAAACATCGTTTCACGTATGGCTTACTTAGAATCAGCGGAAGCCACATCGAGGTTGATTCAATCTGTTTCCACGCTGATGCGGTATTCGCTGTCGGCTCTCAGTACATCCGTTACATTGGAACAAGAAGTGAAAGTGGTGAAAGAATATTTTCATATACAAGAAACGAGATTTTCCGATCGTATTACGTGCAAAACGTCCATCGATGAATCGTGTTTATCTGTACATATCCCAAGTCTCACCTTACAGCCGCTTGTTGAAAATGCCTTCATTCATGGCGTCGAGCCAAAGGAGGAAGAGGGACTTGTCGAGCTCTCGATCTATCAAGAAGGCGGCTATGTGATGATTCGGATTCGGGACAATGGGATGGGCATTAATGAACAAGAGAAAAGAAGATTGCTTTCAGAAAAAGAAGAGGAAGATCCGAACATATTGAGTAAAGGCCACTCGACAGGAATCGGTCTTCGAAATGTGATGTCAAGACTGCGCTTGTTTTACGGGGTACAAGATGCCCTGCAAATTGATTCAAAGCCAAACGAAGGCACCACCATACAATTGGCTATTCCGATGAAGGAGGGACCAGCATGCTGAACGTGCTGATTGTCGATGATGAAAAAATAGAACGACTAGCGATGCGGAAGTTCTTAACCGAATGGCTTCCAGAGTGTCATATAGCAGGAGAAGCTGAAAATGGAAAGAAGGCGGTTGAATGCGTGCGATCTGATTCCATTCATCTTGTGCTCATGGATATTCAGATGCCTGGAATGGATGGATTGACAGCGATCAAACAGATCAAAGCAATTAGTCCTCATACAAAATTCATTATGCTGACAGCCTACGATACATTCGATTATGCCAAGCAAGCGATGCAGGAAGGGGTGAAACAATACCTCGTCAAACCAGCTGACAAAGACGAAACCATCGCAGCCATTCGATTTGTAGCAGCAGAGATTCAGCAGGAGACGTCTGAGCGGCAGGCGGCAGCGGCCGATCAGCGGTCAAAGTGGCTTGAAGCCCATGTCATGAACGGTCAATCTTATACCGCCATGGAGTTTCAACAGCTATTTTCCGAATATGAAGCAGGTCTTATCATCGCTGTTCAGGGGACAGGCGGGGATCAGCTAATGATTCATTTACAGAAATCAGCACGATTTCATACGGTACCGATTCAAATGGGGAGTGAACTACTTACATGCCTCATTTATAGTCATCAAGGATCAGGCCAGCTAAAGGCAGAGATCCTGCAAGCCATTCGAGCTGCCATGACAAGCGGTCAGCCTTCACCTGTCGTTGGCATAGGTCATCCAGTCTCAAACCCGCTTCAACTTCAGAAAAGTGCAGCAGAGGCGAAGCTCTCCTATTATCAGCGAAAAAAGAGTGGCGGCGTTGTTCGTTATGGCTTTTACCAAACAGAGGTGAAGCACGGTCCATTGATTCATCTGCCGGAGCTTGCAGACAGCATGATGCAGGCGCTGGAAGAAGGGAGAAGAGAGGATGCGCTGGCTTTATTTGATGCCTTTCAATTAGAGGGGGCGACGATTTCACAAGTAAAAGAACTGCTGATTCTCTTCAAATCACGTCTCCGAACAGACCTATCGATATTGACAATCAGCACCGCAGCTGAATGCCGCCAGTGCTGTGAACACCTATTTGACGTGTATGAAGCGAGAACCCAGACCATAAATGACATCGAACGGGCAAAGCGTTACATCAAAACGCATTATTGTGAACAGATCACGCTTGAGCAAACGGCCGCTTATGTTGATTTAAGTCCAACCTATTTCACAAAACGATTTAAAGACGAGACTGGTCTGACATTTAAAGAGTATGTGACAACCTGCCGGCTGGATAAAATCAAAAGGCTTCTTATAGGCAGCTCGCTAAGCTTAAAAGAAATTACCTATCAGGCAGGATATACAGATCCTAATTACGTCAGCCGTGTGTTTAAGAAGATGGTCGGCTGTTCACCGAAGGAATATCGAAATCAGGCCGTAAAAAAATGAAGAATTTCATAAAAAAGTGAAGAAATTTACCTGAAAAAAAGCAAGGATCTGCCATTATACTTATTTTGATAACGCTTACAAAATAGGGATGGGGGATCAATTATGAAGTTCAAATTAGGCTTTACATTGCTGGCACTCTGTATGCTTATCGTCACTGCCTGCAGTTCATCGACGAACTCAGATGCAAAAAAAGAAGGCGGAGCGGAAAAGCTCGAAATTTTCTCTTGGTGGACAGGAGCAGGTGAGGAAGACGGGCTGAAGGCACTCATTCAATTGTTTGAAGAGGAGAATAAAGACATCCCAATTGAAAATGCAGCTGTTGCAGGTGGTGCTGGTACGAATGCAAAGGCTGTTCTGACAAGCCGGATGCAGGGAAATGACCCGCCTGCTACGTTTCAAGTGCATGGCGGGGCGGAGCTGAATGAGAGCTGGGTCGCGGCAGGCAAAATGGAGCCGCTGGATGATTTATATGAAAAAGAAGGCTGGAAAGACAAATTTCCAGAATCACTGATTGATCTTGTCAGTAAAGATGGGAAAATCTATTCCGTGCCAGTGAACATTCACAGGGGCAATGTGCTTTGGTATAACAAGAAAGTATTTGATGATGCAGGCTTAGAGCCGCCAACGACATTTGATGAATTTTTCAAAACAGCAGATGCATTAAAGAAAAAAGGGATTACACCACTTGCACTTGGAGATAAGGAGCCTTGGGCAGCGACTCATTTGTTTGAAAGTGTTTTGCTGGGTGTATTAGGGGCAGATGGTTATCAAAAACTTTGGGCTGGCGATATGAAAATGGATGACCCGAAAGTAAAGGAAGCGGCAGACATCTTTGGACGTATGCTTGAATACGTCAATGATGATCACAGCTCACGTAACTGGCAGGATGCCTCGCAGCTCGTGGCAAAAGGAGAAGCGGCAATGAATGTCATGGGCGACTGGGCGAAGGGGTACTTTGTGAATGATCTTGATTTGAAGGTGAATCAAGACTTTGGATACACGGCGACTCCTGGAACGGAAGGAAGCTTTATGGTGATCACCGATACATTTGGACTGCCAAAAGGTGTGAAACAGCCAGAAAACGTGAAGAAATTCTTATCTGTTTTAGGATCTGTGGAGGGACAGGATGCGTTTAATCCGCTAAAAGGATCGATTCCAGCACGTGTCGATGCAGATGTATCAAAATATGATGAATACGGAAAATCAGCGATGAAGGCATTTAAAGAGTCGAAGCTGGCGCCGTCTCTTGCCCATGGATCAGCTGCTGAAGAAGGGTTTGTGACAAAAGCGAATCAAGCCGTCAATATCTTCGTGACACAAAAAGACAGCAGTCAGTTTGTTTCATCTTTAAAAGATGCAATGAAATAAAGACGAAGGAGGCGGCGGCTAGGCACCGCCTCTTTTTTAAAAAGGAGTGTAGCTTCATGCGCATAGACACATCGCCGATGACAAAAACACCTGTGCCCAAAATCAAACGTATGCGGAAAAAATGGAATGGAGACCAGCTGCTGGCGCTGCTCTTTTTAGCCCCGTCAGCGGTTTTATTATTCATCTTTGTTTACGGTTTTATCGGCTGGACAGGATATGTGTCATTATCAAACTGGACCACGCTTGTTCCTGATTTCTCTTTCGCAGGTCTTCGCAATTATGTCATGTTGTTTCAAGATTTCCGCTTTCAATCAGATCTTCGAAACACGGTCTTTTTCACTTTATTTTTTATTGGAGCGGTCATTGTCTCTGGTCTCGCACTTGCGATTTTACTAGACCAGAGGATCAAGGGGGAATCTCTTTTTCGGAATTTATTCTTCTTTCCGATGGCCCTTTCCTTCGTTGTCACAGGAGTCGTATGGCAATGGATTTTAAACCCGTCAACTGGGGTGAATTTATTTTTGAAAACGCTCGGTATCCAGCCTAAGTGGTACACGGATACGAACATATTGGCCGGATTTGTCTGGGGGAAAATTGAGTTTGGTGTACCTGCGGCCATGATTGCTGTTGTAATCGCAGCTGTTTGGCAAATGACAGGCTTCTCTCTGGCGATGTATTTGGCGGGTCTGCGAGGAATTCCAGAGGAAGTAAGAGAGGCTGCTAGAATGGATGGCGCAACGGAGTGGCAGATTTACTGGAAAATCATTTTCCCTCTTTTAAAACCGATTACTGCAAGTGTCGTTATCATCATGGCTCATATTTCTTTAAAAATATTCGATTTGATTTACTCGATGACAGGACCGGGTGCGAACTTTGTTACGGATGTTCCGGGCGTGTATATGTTTGAAATGACCTTTAGAGGAAACCATTATGCAGGTGGTGCCGCCATTGCGGTTGTCATGCTGATCTCTGTTGCGGTCTTTATCGTGCCATATCTCCTGTCGAGCCGGAAGGGGGCTTCATCATGACAGCCAGATGGTTTGTCCGTCCATTCCTTTATGCTTTATTGATTTTGTGCAGTCTCTTTTTTCTGATGCCTGTTTATGTCATGCTCGTCACAAGCTTGAAGCCATTAGGTGAAGTCACCCTTGAGCGAATGTGGTCGCTGCCATCTACTATCGATTTTTCAAGCTATCAAATCGCGTTTGAAAAGCTGGCGCCCAATTTAATGAATTCTCTTTATCTAGTCATTCCTGCTACCTTATTGTCAGCTGTTTTAGGTGCAATGAATGGTTATGTCTTATCAAAATGGCGTTTCAAAGGATCAGAAGTCGTCTTTACGCTGATACTGTTTGGGATGTTTATTCCATATCAAAGTATCCTGATCCCACTCATTCAATTTTTGCGTGAAGTCGGATTGTATAATTCAATTCCAGGGCTTGTGCTTGTCCATGTCGTATACGGGCTTCCGATCACAACGCTCATGTTCCGAAATTTCTATGTGAGCATCCCAGATGAAATGATTGAATCGGCGAAAATGGATGGCGCAGGGTTTATCGGGATTTTCAGACATATGATTCTTCCGCTTTCAATCACAGGATTTGTTGTGGTAGCCATTTGGCAGTTCACAAATGTGTGGAATGAATTTTTATTTGCAGTCACGATGACCACTGCGGAGCATCAGCCGGTAATGGTTGCCTTGCAAAATCTATCAGGCAGTCAAATTGTGCAATGGAACGTCCAAATGGCAGGGGCGATATTGGCTGCACTGCCGACACTACTCGTCTATATTCTTCTTGGAAAATACTTTGTCAAAGGGCTTCTAGCAGGCTCTGTCAAAGGGTAAAATATTTTTGTGTTATCGTTTTCATTCGGTGTACTGAAAGGATTGACTTCTCTTTAGATAGCGTCATAATAAAAGTTGAGACTTACTAGTTTTCATCAAGCTAGGTAAGGATTATCAAAGGGTAGCAAAGGGAGGAGTCATCCTGAATGAAGCAGTCACCAATTTTTTTACTGCCTGAATTGAAGGAAAGAATATGGGGAGGTACAGCCTTAAGGGATCAATTTGGCTATGATATTCCTTCTGATCAAACGGGAGAATGCTGGGCAATTTCTGCTCATCCAAACGGGCCAAGTGTCGTGCAAGACGGTCCATATAAAGGGAAAACGCTGATCGAACTCTGGGACAATCATAGAGAATTGTTCGGGGGAATAGAAGGCGACCGCTTCCCGCTGTTAACCAAAATTTTAGATGCAAACCAAGACTTGTCCGTTCAAGTTCATCCAGATGATGATTATGCGGAAAGACATGAAAATGGCGAGCTTGGAAAAACAGAGTGCTGGTATATTATTGACTGCGAAGAAGGAGCAGAAATGATCTATGGGCACAATGCAAGAACAAGAACTGAGCTTGTCACCATGATGAATAGCGGGGATTGGGAAGGTCTTTTGCGGCGGGTGAAGATTAAGCCTGGTGATTTTTATTATGTGCCAAGCGGTACCATTCATGCGCTTTGCGAAGGAACGCTTGTCCTTGAAACGCAGCAAAGCTCAGATACAACCTATCGCGTATATGATTATGAACGAAAAGACCAGGATGGCAATGAACGTGAACTTCATTTTGCGCAAGCGATTGATGTCACAACGGTTCCTCATGTAGACGGTTATGCAGATGAATCAGTTGAAACACGCCGGGGAGTGACCATTCGTACATTTGTCGAAGCAGAATATTTCTCTGTGTATAAATGGGAAATTGATCAAAAAGTAGAGCTTTCGCAGGATTATCCGTTTTTGCTATGCAGTGTGATTCATGGAGAAGGGTCTTTAGAGCATGATGGAAACACGTATCCACTGCCAAAGGGCGCTCATTTTATTCTGCCGGCTGAAACAGGAAACTTCTCAATTGAAGGATCTTGTGAACTGATTGTTTCGCATATATAAGGCAAAGAGGACTTCAAGTGGGTCCTCTATTTTTCTATTGCATAAATGACTTGAAAGAGTACTTGTTTTTGTCGATAAAGAGATTAGTAGACTATTATGCAAAGTTAAGAGAGGGACAGGGAACGTGAAAAAAACCATCAAGATTATGTTACTCGCAGCTGCCTTTGGTATGACATTACACACGGGTAAAGAAGCGCAAGCCGCCTCCTATGTCGATCAATCCATTTATACGATGAACACCTCAAAGGTATTTACAACAGAAGCAGAAGTGAAAAAAGCAGTGGAAACACTGAAGAAGGACAAAAAGTGGACAGCCACTTATCAAACCTCAGGAACTACGTCGACCTATCAGCTCACTGCTTCAGGTTATGAGTCACAAGCAGCAGCGAGTGCAAGTGCAGCTGCATTAAAAAAAGAAGTGGGCATGAGCGGTACGGTGTCTCCAGTAGGTGACCGCCTTCCTTTACAAAAGGTCGTATCTGATCCAGTTAATGATGAAAGTCAGGCGAAAAAGCTTTCACTCGAACTAACGAAAACATCAGGGCTCAATAGCTCCTATGAAGTCATCAATCAAAGCAAACCTTCTTATCAGGTCATATCAGGAACCATTGATTCTGAAACGAAAGTGAAAAATATTCAAACCGAGCTGCAAAAGCAGGCAGGCGTCACCAGTACATACCAAACCGAAACGAAAGCTGGCACTGTGTATCAGCTGATTTCAAGCGGTATTGTTGGACAAAGTAAGGCGAATACCATTCTGCAAGGTTTTCAAAAGGCATCCGGCTTAACAGCAGTGCTTCAAACGGTGGCAGCAGGTAAGCCGTATTACATCGTCACTTCCGCTACACAAGTGAACCAGTCGAAAGCACAGACGCTCCTTACCCAGCTGCAAAAAGAAGCAAAGATCAGCGGGAAGATTCAAAAGGCAGGTGCCTTAAAAAATGTCTACAGCTTGGAATCAGGCTATTTTAAAGACAACAAACAAGCAGCTTCAGCTGCGGCTCAGATTAAGAAACAAACTGGTGCTGCAGGTACTGTCCAGCGCGTGGGAAAAACAAAAAATTATATCGTGAAGCTCAATCAATTGAACGATACAGCTTACACAAAAACGGTGGCCTTTTTCAAGAAAAAGAAATGGCGCTACACGTCCAAAAAGATTTCTTCTATACAGCCATATCAAGTAGTGACGGGGAACCTTTTAGGAGACGATCAAGCGAAAAAAGCAGCGGCTTTCTTCCAAAAGAAAAAAGTATCTGCCACAACGAAAAAAACAGGCAAGGTATCAGACAGCACGTATCGACTCGTCGTCAATCAAGCAGTGGACCAAGCGAAAGTGAATAAAGGTGCCGCATACTTAAAAACGCAGAAGCTGACAAGCAGCATAACCACAAGTAAGGGACAAGCTGTCAGCAAAACGTATAGTCTCAAGACAACGCCTGTTTTTGAACAAAATAAAGTGAAGCAGGCTCAAGAGATCATCAAGAAAAATGGCGTTGCCAGCAGTACAAAAACGCTGACAGAAGCGGTCAAGCAATACCGTATCACGACAGAGCCGACAGTGAATCAGACAAAATTGAATCAAGCACTCAACTATTTGACGAAACAAAAAATGAAGGCCGCTGCTCAAAAAACAGGCGCAGCCGATTATGCTCAATATCAGATCAAAACAGGTGTCATCTCAACCGCTGCACTTCGTGACCAAGGCATGGCATTTTTCAAAAAACGGAATGAAACCGCTGCGTATACAACAACAACGAAACCAGCTTACAAAATCAACATTACGCAGCAATTTACAGGGTTACCAACTGTAAATGAAGCCATTGCTTTTGTGAAAAGCCAATATGGCTGGACAGCGACAGCCGTAAAAATTAAAAATGGCCCAATGGTCATGCAAACAAACTACAACCTTACTGTCAATGACATGGTCAACAAACAAATGAAGGTATCACCACAGACAGATGGTGCGGCTTATGTCTATGCACCATATGTAGACCAAGCAACATCGACAGTGAATACGGACGGATTAAATGTCCGTTCTACACCTGATTCGAGCTCTGCAAGCAACATTGTGGCACAGCTGAATAAAGGAGCAAAAGTGAAACAGCTTGGAAAAGAAGGGAACTGGATCAGGATCAACCTCGGCTGGAGAAATGCAAGTGCGGCAGAGGTGCAAAAATATGTAGATCCAGCCAATATTGCAGAAGGCACGCAATCTTATTTTCAATTCCTGAAACTCTCTGAAACTGCGAATCTCAATCCGGCAGAGGTCAATTCAAAGATTTTAGCAGGCAAAGGAATTCTTGCAGGTAAAGGACAAGCCTTTATTACGGCAGCAAAAACGTATCATATCAACGAAATTTATCTTATTTCTCATGCGTTGCTTGAAACGGGTAACGGAAGTTCCATTTTAGCGAATGGTACAATGTTTAATGGAAAGAAAGTATATAACATGTATGGCATTGGCGCATATGACAGCAATCCGAACTATCTTGGTGCAAAGTATGCGTATGAACAGCAATGGTTCACGCCAGAGGCTGCCATTATTGGCGGAGCAAAATTCATTGGCAACAGCTATATCAATAATGCCACATACAACCAAGATACAATTTATAAAATGCGCTGGTCAGCTTCAGCGACTCATCAATATGCAACAGATATTGGCTGGGCTTATAAGCAAGTCACTCGTATGTATAGTTTGTATAACCTGCTTGATGACTATACGCTGTATTACGATATCCCGGTGTATAATAAATAAAAAAACGTCCGTGCTTCCTATTGAGAAGCCGGACGTTTTTTGTGTAAGAGCAGTTGCTGTTCAATAAATGAGAGGAGCTGCTGACTTGATTGTCCCTTTGAATATTGGTTCCATTCCTCAGCAAAGGATTTGATTCGTTCTTTATTGGTTGATCCGTTTAGGTGCAAGAGCTCCTGCAAGAGCATGTCCTGAGTGACACAGGCCTTTCCAGGAATGATGTCTTCATACCGATCGACTAAGCCGCGTTTCTCTCGATAAGTGTCTAAGTCATAAGGGAAGAACAAGACAGGCTTTTCGAGCAGTGCATACTCAAACACAATCGACGAATAATCTGTCACCAGGACATCACAAGCACAAAGCAATGGGTAGAGCGGCTGATCGGACACATCAAATATCCATTCACCGTCTGTTTCTGCTTTCGCTAAATGTTTGACCGCAGGATGAAGCTTGACGAGCAGAATGTAATCGCCATTCAGCTCAGTTTGCAGCTGCTCTTTTGAAAAAGGCAGGACAAGACCGTCCATTGCAAAGTCTCGATAGGTCGGTGCATAGAGCAGGATCTTTTTCCCTTTTGGCACATCATTCAGCTTCAAGGAAGGCTGGTGCTGTTCATAGTACACATCCGTCAGTGGTACACCAGTTGGTAAAAAGCGTTCATCATTGACCCCAAACGAGGTCTTGAAAATCTCACGCATGTGATCTGAGCCTGTCACGATGTAATCGAAAGACGCATAAACACGTTTGAAGCGTTCGATGTCACGGGGACTTCGTTCAGAATTTGAAGCATCTTCAAGCCCGAACTTTTTCAAAGCCCCATTGGCATGCCAAACTTGAATACAGGTTGTAGAAGGCCGTTTTCTGAGTACACTCGTCATGAGAAAGTAATTATCCGTCACGACAACCTTGCTTTTAAACATCGTATACATACATTGAATGAGATGGAGAGGATTTTTTTCATGAAAATAGCGAAATGACAGATGAGGCCTGTCCTTTTCTATCGCAGAAGCATGCTTCGTATAGAGGACAGTGAGCTGCATTGTCATATTCGCCTGTTGTTGATAAGTATGAATGAGAGCGGCCGCATTCTCTTGGAATGAAACAAGCAGCGTCACCTGGTTTTCACGCGGTTTCACGCCGCTCATCAGCCATCCAATGAAAGAAATAAAAGCTGCATAACATGAAATCATCATTGAGCGTATATTCATCATTTGTCAGTCTCTCACAGCTGCTTCGTCTGATCCTTTACTTGCTCAGGATAGTAACGTTTTTTTCCTTTGCTTTCTTTCAATACGGCAAAAGCGTACTTAGGAATATTCAGCATTCGTTTCCATCTCCATGGATTCACAATCAATCTGTACAGCCATTCTGTATTTGTCTTAATCATCCAGCGTGGTGCACGCTTCACCGTTCCGCTAAATACATCAAAGCTTCCACCTAAACCGATGCAAACAGCTTGCGGGAATAAATGGCGGTATTCATAAATAAAGTTCTCTTGGTTTGGATAACCTAAAGCAACGAACACCATATCAGGTTTCGAGCGCGCGATTTGCTTCGCAACGAAACGTTTATCGGCTTGATAGCCGTCACAGCTTCCTGCAAGAACCACATGTGGATATTCCGTATCAATTCGCTGTTTCACAGCCTCAAGCACTTCTTTTTTCGCACCATATAAAAAGATTCTTTTAGACTGCTTGTTTGCTAGATCAAGCATAGACATGAAGACATCAAAGCCGGCAATTCTTGACTTAAGCGGACTTTGGGTCATGCGAGACATCAAAACGACGCCTACACCATCCGGCAATACATAATCCGCAGATGAGACGACTTGATGGTACGCATGATCCTTCATGACGGCATAGCCTATCTCTGGATTGACAGTCGCAATCATGGCGCCTCTTTTCTGAGAAATATGGTGCTGGTTCATATAGCTGATAAATTCATCTAAGTCGCCGTTTACATAAGAAAGGTTAGAGACCACTTCTGTTTGCATTGTTTAGACCTCCTTTTTAACTTGTTATCTATGAACGTTCATTGTGAATTCATTCTTCGTCTAACCATCATTTTATCACAGATGCTCCATGAAATATTAACAATAACTTTACAAACCTTTAAATTTCATGACATTTTCATCAATTCATCGGGACGATCCTTTGTGAAACATTGATTCCTCGGACTTTCCCTCCTATGCCTAATAAATTGGAAATAGTTTGTCTTTACATCCGCTTAACGTTTGGTGGGCGCTGTGATATAATGAGGTTCCGAAGAACGAATCGAATATCACAGAATTACGGATAAATTACTGCACGAATGCAGTCGAATAAGGATTGAAGAAAGGAGTTTATGTTTGCAATGAAGAAAGTTATAACTTACGGTACATTTGATTTATTACACTGGGGGCACATTAAGCTGCTAGAACGTGCAAAGCAGCTTGGAGATTACTTAGTGGTGGCCATCTCTACAGACGAGTTTAATTTACAAAAATCAAAAAAAGCTTATCACAGCTACGAGCATAGAAAGCTGATTCTTGAAACCATTCGTTATGTAGACGAAGTCATTCCAGAAAACAGCTGGGATCAAAAAGTCCGTGACGTGCAAGAGCACGATATTGATGTGTTTGTCATGGGAGATGACTGGGAAGGTAAATTCGATTTCTTAAAAGAACATTGCGAAGTCGTATACTTGAAGAGAACAGAAGGCATCTCGACAACACAAATTAAGGAAGAAATTGCGGGACTTTAATATTAAGATAGTACTTCTTGTCTTTTGGTGAGAAGTACTTTTTTATGTTAACATATTCATAAAAAATTTATTTAAATATCGATGGAATAAATGGACAACATTGAAAGGTTGAGTGTTTTGATCCGAAAATGGTTTAACAAGCTTAGAAAAAAAACACATGAAAATAATCAAAGTCAACCGCAACAACACTTGAAAATTCCTGATATGGAGTATTACTTTATTACTGGAAGAATTAAAGAAAAATATGGTGGTATGACAAAATCGTTATTGTTACGTGCGAACCTATTTGGGTTAAAGAATATTTCATCTCATTTTTTAACCTTTTCATATGATCAAGAATTTCCTCGGAAAGTGAAAGGGATCATTGACAAACAGATAGTGGATCCTAAAATGACAAAAATTCAAAATATGTATATAGATTTCCTTATTCCAAATGGTAAACCAAAGGAACAGTATGTGCCATCTTATCACGCTGACAATATCAATAAAGTGGTATTTGATCATGAAGATCAGTCTGTTCGTTTTATTAGGAATGAAAAATCAAATCAAATAGAGATGATTGATTATTTTTATCCTAATCAACAATTGGAGAAAAGAGAGGAATATAATTCACAAGGACAGTTGCATAAAGTTTCCTACTTTTCTCAGGAAACTGGCAATGTCTATCGAGAATTATTCATTTATGAACACACATATATTTATATGAAAAAAGAGTATGCTGATCTCAAAGAAGATTCTAAAAGTAAATTGAGGGACATCATATGGTATTCCCATGAAGGGATGAAGACCTTTAAAAGTGAAAAAGCATTAAGACAAGAGTGGCTTACGACTATTCAGTATAGAAATGATCGAAAAAAACTCTTTTTAGTTGATAGTCGGAAGCAGGATAAGTATGTGTTTCAATTAAAAAAAAGAAGTTCTTCTTACTTCTCAGCAATTATTCACAGTAAACACTATGAAACAGAAAAGACAGAATTACGTACTGATTATAATGAATTATTTACACAAATAAAAAAACAAAAAGTAGATGCCGTTTTCTTTATCACCGAAGAGCAAAAAAAAGACGTAGAGAAACAATTCGGTCATCAAAATATATTCTTTTTAACGCCACATACATTAGATCGCTCGTCACATCAAGTACAAGATCACTATATTGCTGATCCATATAAGGTTCTGATGATGGCCAGATTAACCAAAATAAAAAATGTCAAGGATGCCATTCGTTCGTTTCAATTTGTCATAAAAGAAGTACCAAATGCTAGGCTTGAAATCTTTGGTTCAGGTCCTCAAGAAAAGCAGCTAAAACAAGAAATTAAAAGATTAAATTTAGAACAGAATGTCTTTTTAAAAGGATTCACACAAAATCCCGATGCTGAATTTAGAACAGCTAGAATGTCTATTTCTACCTCTGTCTTTGAAGGCTGTCCATTATCTATCATGGAATCAATTGTTAACAATTGCCCTGTGATTACGTATAACTATGATTATGGTGCTAGCACGCTTGTTAAAAATAATGTGAATGGCTTTGTTGTTGAGCAGTATGAAGTGAAACAGCTAGCTAACAAAATCATTGAATTGTTGAAAAACGATGAACAGTATCAGATTTTTTCAGAAAATTGTCAGGAGATTGCAGAGATATATTCAATCCCTAACTATTATGAAAACTGGACAAAGGCACTTCACAAAATGATAGAAGTTCGAGAAAAAAGAGACCAAATTAAACGGATGATAAAGCCCATTCATTTTAAATTAGTAGGAATTGATGTTCAGCATCATGTTCTTTCGTTAGATTTTCAAATGAAAGGTATTATTGAAAAACAAAATAAGGTTATATTAGAACTTGTCGGTTATGATCGGCACAACCACGCTGAGCTGTTCTCTAAAGAAGTCGAAAATTTAAAGGTATCATTTCCTATTGGACATGCATCCATACAAGAGGCATTGAAACGTAACAAAACAAAATATGTTGATTTCTATCTTAGAATGAGAGACGAAGAATACAATGAAATCATTAAGCGTTTACCAATTGCCGAGAATGTGCTTAATGAAAAAGATGTGTCCAAAGTTGACGGTGTTTCTTACAAGACAATTAAAGGGAATTATTCTTGGAAGGTGAATAAATAATTTATAGAAACTTTTATTTACTATACATCGTGTTATAAGTATGAGAAGAGAATAAGATTTTGATGAACAGAGGAGATAAATGATTAATGATTGAAGAGACGGTTCAGAAGAAAAGTGTCGTTGAGAGTTTAAAGAACGACGACCAAAAAATAAGAATTTTGTTAAGGATAGATGATGAGAGACCATTAGAGGGTCGATTATTTTACTTGCTCATGAGAGAAAGGGTCTCAAAGCAGGAAGTTTACCTTCCTCTTAAACATCTAGAGGAAAATCAGTTTGAAATAGAGATTCATGAAGATTCTTTCCCGAATAAAATGGAACAAGGCCAAACGTATAATTTGTATGTGACGGATTTTTCTGGAATGATGGATAGTAGTGAGAGCGAAGATGAAACCGAAGACTCCTCATATGATTCAGATGGAGATGACGAAGAGGCTGAATTAGAAGAGGAAGAAGGCAAAGTCATAAGTGAAAATGACAATCCATATTATAAGTGTCGTCTAAAGCTGGATGTGGAAATGTCTGAACTCTGCTTCATAGAAAATAAAAACACGCTGCTCCTTGCTGTACCATATCGTACAGATAAAGGTAATGCTTCTATTAAGATCAAGCGAGAGATGAAGATCACGAAAACGAGTCACCTATCACTTGATGAGACCAATGTTCTTACAGTCAGTGGATATTGTGGTGTCATAAGTGCTGAGCACTCTTATCGAATCAAAAAAATTCAAATTCTGTTCAAAAGGGACGAAGTTGAACATCGGTTCCCTGTAAACTATCAGCCCAAAAATGATATTAATGGTTATAGAACGGATGGGGAAATGCCAGAAATATTTCCATTCAATGTTGAAGTACCTTTAGACGAATTAACCTATTCTACAGATAAGAGATATAATTATAGAATGTATTTCGAATTTATATGTGAAGTTAATGGAACAGAGGAGACTTTAACAACACCATCTCTTGTGTTTGGAGATCGATCTAAACAATTAAAGGGACTCGTCCAAATACAAAAGAAGAACAAGGTACCGATTCGATATGAAGTGTACCGAAAGAAAAAAAGACAAACGCTTGGCATCCGTATTAATGATTACACAATGAAAACACGTGCCAAGTATTACGTCAAAAGCAAATGGAAGAAATTCAAAAAGCAGATCGGCAAAGTCAAGAAAGTCCGTAACCGCCTTGTGACAAGAACGTTTAAAACGACCTTTAAGCTGGCGAGTAAGCTGTCTGTGAAAAAGAAAACCGTTGTATTTGAAAGCTTTAATGGAAAACAATTCAGTTGTAACCCGCGTGGGATTTATGAGTATATGAAAGAAAATCACCCTGAATATACGCTGATCTGGAGCGTTAAAAAGGGTCATGAAGCACCGTTTAAGGAAAAAGGCATCTACTATATCAATCGTCTTTCATTGAAATGGATCTTTGCGATGGCAAGAGCTGAGTATTGGGTTGTAAACAGCCGTTTGCCGCTATGGGTTCCAAAGCCAGATCACACAACATACTTGCAGACTTGGCATGGTACGCCGTTAAAACGACTGGCAATGGACATGGACGAGGTGCATATGCCTGGAACAAACACGAAGAAATACAAAAAGAATTTTACGAAAGAAGCATCGAATTGGGATTATCTCATTTCTCCTAATGCCTACTCGACTGAAATCTTTACACGTGCGTTCCAATTTCAAAAGACCATGATTGAATCAGGATATCCGAGAAATGACTTCCTTCACAATCAGAACAATGAAGAAACGATGAGAGTACTGAAACAAAAAATGAACCTGCCGCTGGATAAAAAATTGATCTTATATGCACCGACATGGAGAGATGATCAATTTTACAAAAAAGGGCAGTACAAATTTGATTTAGACCTTGATCTGCATGAGCTGAGAGCTGCTATCGGAGATGAATATATTATCATTCTGCGTATGCACTATCTAGTTGCTGAAAACTTTGATTTAGGGCCGTATGAAGGCTTTGCCTATGACTTCTCTCATTACGAAGACATTAGAGACCTTTATATGATTTCTGATTTGCTCATCACAGATTACTCATCTGTGTTCTTTGATTATGCAAACCTCAAACGTCCGATGCTGTTCTATGTACCAGACATCGAAACATATCGTGACAAATTGAGAGGCTTCTACTTCGACTTTGAACAAGAAGCACCAGGACCGCTTGTGAAAGAGACATCAAGCGTGATTGAATGGGTAAGAAAAACAGAACAGCCGACCTTTACATTACCAGCTGCATTCGCACCGTTTTATGAGAAATTCTGCTATTTAGAGAGCGGAGAGTCATCGAAGCGTGTGGTGGAAGTAGTGTTTGATAAATAGTCAAATAAATAAAAAACACCTATAAGTTGATAAAATCAACTTATAGGTGTTTTTCTTGTCTTTTAAATAAAAATGAAGATTCGTTTATAACAAAGATTAATCATACTTACTAGCTAGAAAAATTTTTTTTTTGTATGGTCCTTTTTAGATATCTCTTAAATCTTTTAAGAGAATTGAGATTTTTTCGAGCTTTATTTTTTAACATCTTTATTTTTTTGACACTTATCGTGAATACGTAATTTCGCACTAATGTTTGTATGGTTGCTACCTTTATATTTTGAAGAGTGTTTTTAGAAATCCTTGTTAAGGAAGCGATTATTGAATAATGATCATCTTTTAAAGAAGAAATTTCATTAAAAATTCTTTCGCAGTTTTTGTTATCAGTGTACGTTAGAATTAAATCTCTTCTTTCTTCGACAAATCCTTTTTCTTGGAAACCATTATGAATTGTATGAATAATCTCACTAACTAAGCTTGTTTGATCCTCTACAATTTCACCTAGAAAAGTTTCTTCCTTACTTCTTAAAATACCCTTATTGAAAAATTCTTCAAAATCAAAATGATAATATATCACTGGTTTTTTCATAAAACTGACATCAAATGACACACTAGAATAATCAGTAATAAGGAGAGAGGCTCTCATTAATAATTCTTGAACGTTTACTTCACCCAATTCCAAAATAGAAACTACATCACTCTTATATTTGTTGAAATAAGAGATATACGGCTGCATTCGATAATGTGGATAAAATAATAGTTTCACTCTATGTTTTTTTAATTCTTGATGCAGTTTTTCATCTTTTAGAATTGAAATATACTTCTCGTAATAATCCGATTTTAAGAAAGTTTCTTCTGTATTGAGCCATTCTCTCCATGTTGGCATGATTAAAATTTCTCTATCACCATTATGATCTGTTGTCTTAGAATTAGCTAAATGATCAAATCTTGATAAGCCAGTCACCTTAACCTCTGATTCCTTGTAACCAAAATGATCCATCATCATTTTCTTTTCATAAACCGAGCTGACACAAACTATATGAAAAGGATATTGATAGAAGAATCGATGATATTCAGCGGATTTTCTCCCCATTACACCGTGTTGCAAAAAGATTCTTTTTGCTTTCTTAGTATGTTGATACTGTGGTATTTTGAAAGGAAGAAAATATTCTAAGTCATGAGAGCCGATAAAATGTGTGGCTTGTAATGTTTTTTCAATATGTTCAGCTGAACCAATTGTCAGTACATTTCCAAGGTGTTCAATATTTCGAATATCTTTACTTCCTTCTTCTATTGCATAATAGACTTCCTTATCAGGGTGTTTTTCTCTGCAATATTTGAAAAAGTGATAACCTGTATCTTGAGCAGTATCGGGTCTTTCACCTATAATCCAAATTTCTTCTCGATTTTCGCTAATTTGATCCTCAGAGATTGTGGATGTAAAAGGAAGAACTTCTAGTTTTAAATTCCCTTTAGGTGTCGTTGAAGAGAAGTTGAAAATTTTATTATCATCGTTACTAGTATATTTAGTAATAGAAAGATATTTGTCTTTCTTATAAGTGTACTTAACAAAACCTAGACGTCTATCAAATGTAAATTGGTCTGTATCAAATCTAATAAAGAAATCCCAAACACCTTTGGTTTCAGGGAGTGTGGTAGTATCAAGCATTACTTTAAAACCACAATAAGTGTAGTCTTTCTTGTCCCGTTTATAATGATAAGCAAAGGTTAAGTCCTTTTTATTTTGTACGGGGACAGATATTTCTTGTAACGATGTGCGTTCTTTTAAGACCAACGTTCGCTTCACAGTATTTGGATGAGGCATCTCTAAACCTCTTAAAATAGCAGCGCCTTCAATTTTTAAATGATGACCACGAGATTTCTTTACTTGATAAAGATTTCTGACAGTTCTTGCTTTCCTAACTGTAAAACTTAAGTTTTGGTTAGCATTTCGATGTAATCCTACTTCAAAAGGAACTTTCTCAAAAATATTAAGAACGTTATTTTCATCAAAAGTTAATGGGTTATTTGATAATTTGGCAAAAACTGTTTTATGGTTTTTTTTGTTCGTTAATAAAAAGAGCCAGTCGGATTGCTTCTGACTACCTTGCTGTAATGTTTCAATGATATGTTTAAAAGGGATCTTTAAAATAAAATCTTCATCATTCATACGTTTCACTTTAATTAAAATACTGTTGTTTGTATCGTGAATGTTTATCATACGAATTTCGGAAACATGATCATCTAATAAAGCTAATTGTTCTTTTGGTATAGATATCTGCGCATGCATAGTCTGGTTTTGAATGTAGCTCTCTTTAAAAGAAACGAGCATGCTCTCCTGCTTTACATCTACAATTAATCCATTGTTTTTCTTTTTGAATTGACAAATAAAAAGGTCATCGGCTGTTTTAAATGAGTTTAAAAAGTTTAATTTTAATTGGGTTTTGATGAATGATCCTAATAATTTACCTTCTATTTCTTCATAAAAATGGATTTGCCAGATGCCCTCATATATAGTATGAAGGCTAAGTGATGTTAAGTTTAGGTTAGTAGACCACTTTCCATCTTCTGAAATTGAATCAACAGGAAATAATATTTTATCTTTTGAAGGTACTCTATGAAGAGCGATAAAGAATTTCCTTTGATCTAATGGGGTATCTATGTCTAAAATGTTTGAAACACCATTCATTGTTAGATTATAATTCTCAAGCGTGAAATCTATCGCATTTGTTTTGTATAAGCTTGTTCTTTTTCTAGCATTTAAAACTTCGAAGGTTATTTTCGTTTGTAAATTCTCATTACTTGTTCTTTTAATTAGAACAGCTAAATCTCTATGCAGTATTTTCCTTTGCCATTTGTGATGAGCGGCATATTGTAGCTGAGAAAGTGTTCCCGATCCGTCTGCTACAAAGATACTGAAAGAAGAGCCTTTTAGAGGGAGAATGTCTTTAGCACGTATTTCGGCCACGTAAAAACCATCTTTATTCTGCTGTAGAGGGAAATCAAATGATTGATTATCACGAATGAAATGTATTGTTTTTAGGTCTTTTTCATCATATGAATGTATAAACAAAGATAAGATAGAGTCACTAGTTAAAATACTTTCTAAAGAAACCATAGTCTCTCTCCTTAAAATCTAGTTAATAATATACTTTATAATAGTAAAAATAATACTGAATAACTATAAAATGGATAATAAGTTAAGTGGATCTGATCATATAGTCAAAATAGTTTAACATACATTATTCTGAAATGTAAATATCATCCCAAATTTGTTGATATCATATGATCAAGCAAATAATTCCTGTACTTATGTAGGATAGCATCTTTGTTTTGACTTTAAAGTGAAAAAATAAACAACATCTGTTACAATTATGAGCGGTGCTTTTAATTTTAATGGTACTCAAAATTTTTTCTAAGGAAGATAACAATGAACGCAATGTTGACGATATTGAAGGAGCAAATCAGCTCATTTCCGCTGATTATGCGGCTTGCTATTTATGAAACAAAATCAAAATATCAGATGAATTATTTAGGTGTTTTATGGCAATTTTTAAATCCGTTGATTCAAATGCTGGCTTACTGGTTTGTTTTTGGTTTAGGAATTCGCGGAGGACAGCCAATTGTTATCGGAGGCATGGAGGTTCCATTTATCATCTGGATGCTTGCCGGATTAATACCGTGGTTCTTCATTAGTCCGACGATTCTTGATGGATCAAATAGTGTGTTTAAACGCATTAATATGGTATCCAAAATGAATTTTCCGATTAGTGCGCTGCCGTCTGTGGTCATTATGTCCAACTTATTCAGCTATTTTGTCATGATGGGTGTCTATCTCATTGTGCTGATTTCTTATGGCATATATCCTGACGCGCATTGGCTACAATATATTTACTACCTTTTATGTATGATCGCGTTTATGTTTTCGTTTAGTTTGTTTAATTCAACAATTAGTGTACTTGTAAGAGACTATCAATTTCTTTTACAATCAGTGACACGTTTGCTTTTCTTTTTGCTGCCGATTTTTTGGAATATCTCAGAGAAGCTCACTGGAGACAAAGCGTGGATAGGAGATATTTTAAGACTGAATCCTCTTTTCTACATTATTGATGGTTTCAGAAATAGCTTGTTAAAGGGAGAATGGTTCTTCCATGATGTGAAATATACACTTTATTTCTGGCTGATTACGCTTCTTCTTTTAACAGTCGGTTCATTGCTGCATATGAAATTCAGGGATAAATTTGTCGATTTTCTTTAAAAAGTAAGGAGATTATACGATGAAACTAAAGGTTTCGTTTCGAAACGTATCCAAGCAATACGTCTTATATAAAAAACAGTCGGACAAGATCAAAGGGCTGTTTTTACCTAATAAAAATGAAAAAGGTTTCTTTGCTGTTCGTGATGTGTCCTTTGATGTCTATGAAGGAGAGACGATTGGTTTCGTGGGGATCAACGGGTCTGGTAAATCCACGATGTCGAACCTTCTGGCGAAAATCATTCCCCCGACAAGCGGTGAGATTGATATGGACGGACAGCCTTCGTTAATTGCCATTGCGGCAGGGCTGAACAATCAGTTAAGCGGTAAAGACAATATTCGTTTAAAATGCTTAATGATGGGTCTAACAAATAAGGAAATTGACGATCTTTATGAAAAAATCGTAGAGTTTGCTGATATTGGAGACTTTATTGATCAGCCTGTAAAAAGTTATTCAAGCGGGATGAAATCCCGTCTTGGTTTTGCCATTTCCGCACATATTGATCCAGATATCCTCATTATTGATGAAGCGCTGTCTGTTGGAGACCAAACCTTCTATCAAAAATGTGTGGATCGCATCACCGAATTCAAAGAACAAGGAAAGACGATCTTTTTTGTCAGTCATTCCATTAGTCAAATCCAAAAAATCTGTGATCGGGTTGCTTGGATGCATTATGGTGAACTTCGTATGTTTGATGATACGAAAAAGGTTGTGAAAGAGTACAAAGAGTTTGTTGATTGGTTTAACAAGCTTTCCAAGAAAGAGAAACAAAAATATCAGTTAGAACACAAGGAAGGTCGAAAAGGCCTACAAAAGACAGAGAAGGTCACGAGGTATAATGACACTGGGAAACGACGTTCATTTTTTGGACCGGCGTTTCAAGTCACCATTATAGCTGTTTTAACCATCTTGCTTGCCCTTTCCATGTTTTCGGATCGTCCGCTTCGTACATTGGCGACATTTGGTGCAATTCCTTCAGGTAAAACAGAGACTCCTCAGTCAACGAATCAAGAGACGAAAGGCGCCCCTGATGACATGAAAAAGATTGATCAACAGGCCATAGTCACAGCTGATCCAATGACGGTTTATACAGACAAAGCCATGAAAAAAAAGGCAGACGTCACATTATCGTTCGGTCAAGAAGTAAAGGCTGTGGCTAAAAATAAACAAGCTGTTCAAATCAAAACAGCATCAGAGATGTATTATGTGAAACCTGATACGCTGCAAAGCGCAGATGAATTGAAGCCATTATCCATCGGGCCAGCACAGTTTAATTCCTACGTATCACCCGCATCTGCAGGTTCGTATGAGTATTTACTTTCTTTCCTTGGTAAAGAAGAGTCTGTGCTGAAGCAAAGAATGCAAACACTTAGCTCGGTCAAAAGTGAACAAGGCGATACCATTGAGCGGCTGACCACTGAAAAAACCGATTATGTGATTGAAAATAGTCAGGCGAATACGATGGTGTTCCGTGAGATCATGCCCATCTCACCTTCCACACTTGGGCTGACAGAACAGAATGTCTGGATGAATGAGAAACGAACAAAATTCGCAGTGAAGGGCGAAAACAACCTGTTTGTCATTGATAATGAACAGCATACACTGACTATTTCGTTGATCAAATAAAAAGCTGCCGAAGCCGGCAGCTTTTTTAATTTACTTCCTCTTTTTCGAGAAGCTGTTTCATAAATGGAATGAGTTTCTTTTTTAATTCTTCATCCTGAAGAGCAAACTCAAGCGTCGTTTCAATGAATCCCTGCTTTTCGCCGACATCGTATCGTTTCCCTTCGAAATCATAGGCGAATACGCGCTGTATGTCATTTAGCTTTTGAATGGCATCTGTCAGTTGAATCTCTCCGCCTGCGCCAATCTCTTGCTGATCGAGGTACATAAAAATCTCTGGCGTGAAAATATAGCGCCCTAAGATGGCTAGGTTCGATGGTGCTGTTCCTTGCGGCGGCTTTTCAACAAAGTTTTTGACTTGATAGCGGCGTCCTTCTTGTGTAAGAGGGTCGATGATCCCGTAGCGATGCGTATCGCTGTCTGCCACTTGCTGAACACCGATGACAGATGAAAGAGTTTTTTCGTATTCATCCATCAGCTGGCGCAGCCCAGGTGTTTCGGCTTGAACAATGTCATCACCTAATAAAACAGCAAAAGGCTCATCACCGATAAAGTTGCGTGCGCACCAAACGGCGTGTCCGAGTCCTTTAGGCTCTTTTTGACGTATGTAATGGATGTCAGCAATGTTAGAGGATTTTCTCACTTTTTCTAAAAGCTCGCTCTTTCCCTTTTCCTCAAGATTGCGCTCTAGCTCTGGTGCAAAATCAAAATGATCCTCAATGGCTCTTTTTCCTTTTCCAGTGACGATAATAATGTCTTCGATTCCTGATTCAACAGCTTCTTCAATAATATATTGAATGGTTGGTTTATCAACGATTGGCAGCATTTCTTTAGGCATCGCTTTTGTTGCAGGGAGGAAACGTGTCCCAAGACCTGCAGCTGGTATTATGGCTTTACGTACTTTTTTCAATGAACTTTGCACCTTCCTTACATATAGAAAAAAATGATGTGACCTTCATTTTTCATCCTTCATAAAGTGTAACTTACAAATGATAGAAATGACAAATGATTTACGAGAAAGATTTAAAACCAATTGTAAAGAACTTGTGTAAATATTTATGTTGAAAAGAGTAAAGGTGATGTAAAGATTACGAATAGAATGATTAGGATTCGTTCTTATTCTTTTGTATAATGAACAACATATAATGAATTGAGAAGAAAAGAGGCATCGACTATTGAAAACATTACATGTAATGACTGTATTCGGGACGAGGCCTGAAGCGATTAAAATGGCACCCCTTGTCCTTGAGCTGAAAAAACATCCACAAATTAAATCTTCAGTTACTGTGACGGCTCAACATCGACAAATGCTTGATCAAGTGCTAAAAGCTTTTGATATTACGCCAGATCATGATTTAAACATCATGAAGCAGCGCCAGACATTATCTGAAATCACATCAAATGCACTATTGAAACTAGATCAATTATTCCAAGAAGAAAAGCCTGATATTGTGTTAGTTCATGGAGATACAACAACAACCTTTGCAGGAAGCTTGGCTGCATTCTACCACCAAATTTCAGTCGGTCACGTTGAAGCGGGTTTAAGAACACACAATAAATACTCGCCGTTCCCTGAGGAATTGAACCGACAAATGACAGGCACGATTGCCGATATTCATTTTGCTCCTACAAATGAGGCGAAGCAGAATCTTTTAATTGAAAATAAAAAAGAAGAAACCATTTTTGTGACAGGGAATACTGCGATTGACGCATTGCAAACAACGGTTACAGAGCAGTATCAACACCCTATTTTAGAGAAAATTGGTACAGATAAAATGATCTTGTTAACGGCTCATCGCAGAGAAAATCTCGGCCAGCCGATGAAAAACATGTTTAGAGCGATTAGACGTGTTGTAGAAGAGTTTGAAGATGTTCAGGTTGTATACCCTGTACATTTAAACCCCGCTGTTCGTGATGCGGCTCAGACAGAATTCAGTGATCTTGATCGTGTGCACTTAATTGAGCCGCTCGAAGTCGTTGATTTCCATAACTTCGCTGCTAACTCACACTTTATATTAACGGATTCTGGCGGTGTACAAGAGGAGGCGCCTTCTCTAGGGAAGCCAGTATTAGTGCTGCGTGATACAACAGAACGCCCTGAAGGCGTGAAAGCTGGCACACTTAAGCTTGCAGGTACAGATGAGGAGACCATTTACAACATGGCAAAACAGCTGCTAGTCGATCAGAAAGAGTACGACAACATGTCGAAGGCGTCTAATCCATATGGTGATGGACAAGCGTCAAAACGAATTGTCGAAGAGCTTCTCCATCGTTTTGGATTAAGTGAAGAAAAACCAGTTCCATTTCAATCATAAAAAAAGAAGACTACATTTCTGTAGTCTTCTCAGCGTGTAGACAAACCCTCGCATTCGTTGTCAGTCCTGCGCGCTGGTGCTCACGAATGTCAAATTCGCTCCGCGCCAGTGCTCGTTCTTCCTAGACTGCAAAGGTTTTCTACCACGCTGAAAAGAAGACAAAGGGCTAAAATAAAAATCATTTTAGCCCTTTGTCAACAATCTGAGAAGACTACATTTCTGTAGTCTTCTTTTTACTGCTCTAAACTTTCCTTCAATTCCTTCTTAACATTCGCAAGGCTGCTGTCATCAAGCTGGTAGTAATAAATGTTATTGATACGTGTGCCTGACCCTTTCAGTTCGTGCTGTTTTACATGCTGTCTTGCATCACGATAATCATTCATCATCGTCCACATATCGTCAAATGACATGTTTGTCTTCATATTGTTTTCTACGACTTTGAACATATCGCCGAATTTCGTTATAGATGAAATGTTGGCACCTTTTGCCATGATGCCTTCAATGACCTGACGCTGTCTTTGCTGACGTCCGAAATCACCCTTTGGATCTTGCTTTCTCATTCTTGTATAAGCAAGGGCTTGATCCCCATTCAGGTTAATCTCTCCTGTACCAAATGAATGGCCGTCATAGCTAAATGCAAACGTGCTGTTCACCGTAATACCGCCAAGTGTATCGACAATATCCTTAAAGCTTTCCATATTGACTTTAACGAAGTAATCAACAGGTACATCAAGCAGTTCCTCGACAGTATCTGCTGCCATTTGTGTACCGCCGAATGCATAGGAATGGTTGATTTTATCCATTGTGCCTTTTCCGACAATCTTTGTATACGTATCACGCGGGATGCTCACCATCTCGGTCGTTTTCGTTTTCGGATTTACTGTCATGTATATTAATGTATCTGCACGGCCTCGGTCATTTTTTCGTTCATCGACACCCATGACTAAAATAGAAATCGGGTCTTTCTTACTTAAATCGACATCTTTGTCACGCTTATCTGACTTCTTTAAATTCTCCTGAATGCCTGCGACGGTCGATGCTGCTGTGTTCCAAAGATGATATGCGTATCCGCCAGTTGCTAATACGAATAAGCCAATAATCGATAAAACAATCCAAAGAACCTTTTTTTTCTTTCTTTTTCTCTCAGCTCTCATAATGTCCCTCACCTTTTCTATGATTCTTCCATGATTATAGGTTTACGAATCTTGATAAACAAGTTATTTTTTTACTCTGAACCTAGATATAGACGTTGTAACAAAAAAAAGGTTTCAAAAAACCTTAAATTTACCTTAAAATAATAAGTTATAAGACGATACAAAGACATGAGGTGAAAAAAATGAAGAAAATCGTCGTTTTACCGTTCTTAATACTGCTACTAGGTATCGTGCTCACAGCATGTGGAACGGCTGAGCAGTCCTCAGGAGAAAACAAGACAAGCAGTTCAACTCCTCAGGTACTGGAAGAGAAGGCTGAATTTATTGGAATGGCTGATGCACATACAGTCGAAGTAAAAAAAGTGAATACGACCTTAAGCTATGAATTTACGGATAATTTTAAAGATGTGTTAAATGAATTTAAACCAGGAGACACAGTAGAAATCTCTTACATTATTAATGACAGTGGTCAAAAAGAGATTCAAAAGATTGAAAAAGTTCAATAGAGAGACGGTGGGATCGTAAAATTGAAAAAATTGAGTCTAGCTTTTACAATGTTTATCTTTCTTTTGTTTGTATTCATTTCAAATGATGCAGCAGCAGCAAGCTCAACAATTTCTGTTAAATTATCAAACTATGTTGGAAATAAAACCAGCTTTAACATATCATCATCCGGCTTATACAAAGTGACTGGTACAAATGTATCTTCAATTGCCCGTTATGATGGTAAGAATCGTTACGAGGTAGCCAATAATATTGCTTCGGCAGGTTGGAAAAATCCCTCTACAATCGTTATTGTAAATCGTGATGCGTTTGCAGATGCTATTTCCGCAACACCTTTAGCCTATAAGTTAAATGCACCTATTTTATATACGAATGCTGAAAAATTGACAAAAACCACTGAAAAGCAAATTGCAAAAATGAGTCCTGACAATATTCTCATTATCGGTGGGACAACAAGTGTTTCTTCAGCGACAGAGAAAACACTGAAGAAATACGGAAAGATCAAAAGAATCAGTGGTAAATCCCGTTATGCTGTTTCACAAAATATCGCAAAAGAGATGGGGAACTATAGTCAAGCTGTTGTGGCAACAGGAAGCATTTTTACTGACAGTGCTTCAGTAACTCCATATGCTGCAAGAAACGGCTATCCTATTCTGTTAACGAAGAAAGACAGCTTACCAACTTACAAACTCCCAAAAAATGTTGTCATTGTTGGTGGAGAAAAGAGTGTTAGTAAAAAAGTTGAATCTGAAATTAAAAAAACGTCCACAGTGAAAAGAATAGGTGGAGCAAATAGATATGAGGTCTCAGCAAATATTGTAACTGGATTAAACATGAATGCTGATAAGCTATACCTAGCAAATGGATCTATCTTTACAGATGCTATTACATTTTCACTTTTAGCAGCCAAGAACAACAGCCCTATGGTACTTGTAAAAGAAAATAGTCTAACATCACCAGTGACATCAGTTGTCAAAAAACAGGGGACGCACTCGTTCCAACTGTCTGGTGGAACAAAATCTATTTCAGCAAGTTTACAAGAAAAATTATCCAAAGAATTTTATTTGAAGAATAATAAGGATTATGAATTGAATGTTTCTAACGGGAAAATTTCAATGAAAGGCATCAAGACGTTTGGCTCCTCAGTAAGGGTTGTTCCAGAGAAATATTCAACTGCAAATGTCATTCGAGTTGCTGGGAAAGCATACTTGGGGAACATGAATTTTGCTGTAGAATCAGGCTATATTCGACCAACAAATGAAAACATCCCTTTTGAAGATTATCTTAAAGGGGTTGTCCCGAATGAAATGCCAGCAAGCTGGCATGTTGAGGCATTAAAAGCACAGGCTGTTGCAGCACGTACATATTCTGTTAGCAGTATAGGTAAGGTTGTGCCAGATACAACAGCATTCCAAGTATACGGCGGATACAACTGGTCTACAAACTCTACGAAAGCTGTAGATGCTACAAAAGGCAAGGTATTAAAATATAATAATAGTCTGATTTCTGCAACCTATTATTCTAGTAATGGGGGCTACACTGAGGCTAGTGAAGAAGTGTGGTCAAGTGCATTTCCTTATCTGGTCGCTAAAGCAGATTCAAAAGATCCAGTAAATGCTTGGACACTTAAACTATCAAAAACACAATTGAGTACATCGCTCAGCACGTCAGCACCAGCATCTTGGTGGAGCAATACAACAGAAACAAATGCAAGTCAGTTGCAAGGTTTGAAGAGCTGGATTCTAAAAAATAAAGAAACGTCAGCTTCAGACATCAAGATCGCTAAAATTTCCAACGTTACCTTTTCTGGGACAACAAAAGGAAAGAGAGCAAAAACAGCCTCTCTGCAAGTCAGCTATCACTTAAAAAATAAAACGGGGACCTATAGTATGAATAAATCAGCGACACTTAGCTTTAAAATGACTGAATTTAGATCTATACTTGGTGCCGCTAATTTAAAAAGCACATATGCTTCAGTGAAGAACAACACCAATGATTTCACTATCACAGGAAAAGGATATGGACATGGAGTTGGGATGAGTCAATATGGAGCGAAAATGAGAGCTGAATCAGGAAGCACATACTCAAGCATTTTGTCATTCTATTATCCGGGTACAAAATTAACAACAAATTAAAACATCAAAGGAGGTTATACACGTGCGCTCTAGCATAAAAGTTGTATTTTTAAGTGTAGTAGCTATGTGTTTGTTTCTTCCATCTGCACTTGCTGACAATTCAGTCACAAGGATTGATGGGAAGAACCGGTACGTTGTTGCGGTGAATGCTGCGAAAAAAGGCTGGACAACATCAAGTACGGCTGTTCTTGTAGGGAAAGATGCATATGCGGATGCATTAAGTGCCGTTCCTTATGCATATCAAAAAAATGCACCTGTTCTTTTTACAAACAGCAGCAGTTTATCTGCAGATACAAAAAAAGGCCTTCAAAGTCTAAAAACAAAGAATGTGACTATTCTCGGTGGAACAAAGAGTGTCTCTAGCAAGGTGACAACTCAGTTAAAGTCAATGGGGATTTCTGTGACACGTATTAGTGGTAAGAACCGCTATGACTTAGCAGCAAATATTGCAAAACAAATGAAAAGCTCTAGTACGGCTGTTGTAGCAAACGGCTTTGCTTATGCAGATGCAGTTGCTATTGCACCTTATGCTGCAAAACAAGGGTATCCAATCTTATTAACCAATGATAAAGAGTTACGCTCGGAAACTTCAGCGGTGATTAAAAGCCGAGGGATTAAAAAGACCATTGTCATTGGTGGAGAATCTAGTGTAAATAAATCAACTTATGCGAAGCTGCCTTCACCTGGAAGAGTTGGAGGAGCAAATCGTTATGAAGTTGCAGCAAATATTGTAACGAAATACAATATGAGTACAAGTAATACGTATATTAGCAATGGTTTTGCATATGCGGATGCAGCTTCAGGAGCTAGTATCGCTGCTAAGCAAGGGAAAGCTTTTATTTTCACGAATGAAAAAACATTACCGAAAGCAACTAGACAAGTCATTGGTTCAAAGAAGATCACTTCATTTAGTGTTCTAGGTGGTACATCCACCGTAACAAATACGGTGACTTCTCAATTGAAAAATCCAGTTGTTGGGAAAAAAGTTTTTATTGATCCTGGACATGGAAACCAAGATTCTGGTGCCACAGGATATGGTCTTCTTGAGAAGAACGTGAACCTTGATGTTGCTAAGCGTCTCAATACAAAATTAAATAGTTCTGGAGCATTACCCGTTATGTCACGTACATCAGATACATTTGACAGTCTTGAAACACGAGTAAGTAAAGGGGCTTCTGCGAAAGCAGATATCTTTATTAGTATCCATGCGAACGCAAATGACAACAGCAGCGCCAATGGAACAGAAACGTATTATGACACAACATATGCGGCTGCGAACAGTTTAAAACTTGCGCAAAACATCCAGCCTAAAATGGTTAGTGCACTAGGTACAAGAGATCGTGGTGTGAAAACAGCAGGGTTTTATGTCATTAAGTATTCAAAGATGCCGAGTGTCTTGCTGGAAACTGGCTTTATCACTAGCCCAGTTGATTCAAATATTTTGAAATCGGCGACATATAAAGATCGACTAGCTTCAGGTATTTCAAGCGGTGTGTCAGGTTATTTTAAATAAGAAAACATATAAATGAGGAGTGCCTATGATACTCCTCTTAGGCTGCTCGAGAACGTCTCTCGGCAGCCTTTTTGATCAATTGTACTGTTTGAAAGTTGATGTTTTCATATCGTACCAAATGTATGTGATCATCATGAACTTGCAGAAGACGTGCATAAATCTTTGTATTAGTTGAACAGCACGTAAAGGTATTTAACAATGACTTAATATAAACGAAAGATGTGTCAAGTTAAAAATACATTTCATTTCAGGTTATTTTTGTTATAATTGAAATATAGAGGGTGGTTTTTTCCCGAACTTACCTTCCAACGACAGTAAACCGACAAATCATGAAGAGGTGACGATCTTGAAAAAATTAATCACAATGCCGTTTTTAGTCTTACTTCTAGGTGTAATGCTCACAGCATGCGGCACAACAAATCAGTCAAACGATAACAATACGGATAACAGCAAAAAAGAAACAACTGAAGCAGCAGATCAAAAGAAAGAAAATGCAACAGAGGAAAAGACGGAAGACAAATCTGCAAGTGAAAAAGCAGATGATCAAAGCAAAGAAACAGCTGCTCAAACAGAAGAGCCAGCAGGTCAATCTGATGAAGAGGCAAAAGAAAGCTCAAGCAAAGAAATCACAAAAGAAGAACCTGCTAAGGATCAATCAAAAGATGATTCTAAAACACAGAAAGAATCCACAACGAATGAAAATGAAGTCACCAAAGAAGGCACATATGTCGGTTTGGCTGATGGACATACAATTGCTGTCAACATTGATGGAAAAGAAGTAGCTATTCAATTCGGAAATACATTTTCTAAACAAGTGAACAGCCTAAAAGAAGAATCAAAAGTGAAAGTCACCTATACAAAAGATGCAAATGGAACACTTCGATTGAAAACGATTGAAACTGTAAAAGCAAAATAAAGAAAAGACCCGAAGACCCGCAGAATTGCGGGTCTTTTTTACGTTGAAAAGGGCATAACTTGATAGAAGTGCACATTCTTAACACAGTTTTACAAGACTTAACAGCGCATTTACATTTGCTTAATGTTGCTCTGATAAACTGACTTTCATAGAACATCTCTTTACACAACAACTACTTTGAATAGTGAGGTGCAGGTCAGTGAGTGCAGAGAAAGCGATGAATCTTTACAGAGAATATGAAGTGAGACGAAATCACTCTTTTGCCTTAACAGAACATATGGTTCGTTATTTATTTGCGAAACGTTTCATAGATTTAATGTTCTCGTTCATCGGATTGATGTTGAGTACGCCAATTATTTTGCTGTTTGCTCTTTTGATTAAGCTCGAAACACCAGGGCCAGCCTTTTATATGCAGGAAAGGGTTGGGAAAGACGGTGTTTACTTTAAATTATGGAAGCTCAGATCGATGAGAACTGACGCAGAAAGCGGAGGAGCGAAATGGGCGCAAAAAAATGACCCGCGTATCACCAAAGTGGGGGCATTCATCCGTAAAACAAGAATTGATGAACTTCCGCAATTTATCAACGTGTTAAAAGGAGAAATGAGTATCGTAGGTCCTCGTCCGGAAAGACCGATGTTTACCGCAGAATTTAATCGGACGATTCCAGGCTTCACAAAAAGATTGGCTGTAAAGCCGGGGCTGACAGGTCTTGCTCAAGTAAATGGCGGATATGAAATGAGTCCAAGTGAAAAATTAACACACGACTTACAGTATATTCAAAACTTGACATTTTCTCTCGACACGAAGATTATGGTAAAAACGTTAAAAGTCATCATGACTGGTGACGGAGCCAGATAAGTAAAGTAGGGAAGAGAAATGGCAAGTATGAAAAAACGCATGCTAGGCGGGGCAAAATGGACAAGCTTGTCCGCATTGATCATCACCATCATCCAAATTGCACAGTTCGCCTTTTTAGGGAACGTGATGTCACTCAAAGAGTTTGGACTTGTTGGCATGATCACAACTGTCACAATATTTACGCAGATTTTGCTTGATCTAGGAATTGGGGCAGCGATCATTCAAAAGGAACAAACGACAGAACGTCAATTATCTACATTATATTGGATCAACTTACTCACAGGGATTCTCTTGTTTTGTCTGCTCATCCTGCTAAGCCCAATGATAGCCGCTTTTTATAACCGGCCAGAGCTAGAGGGTCTGCTCAAGCTATTATCGATCATGTTTCTGATCGCACCGATTGGCCAGCAGTACCAATATATGATGCAAAAAGACTTAGCCTTTAAAACATTAAGCACCATTGAAACCATTGCAACCATCATATCACTGCTCGTTTTACTCGCTTTCGCCTTCTTCGTGAATCCGATTGTCGCCTATGTCATCTCTCAAGTGCTGCTGCAATCAGGAAAAGGTCTCATGTATGCAGCGGCTTATTGGAAGAAGTGGCGTCCAGCACCTGTTTTTGTATTAGGAGAAGTGAAGGGATTTTTCTCATTCGGTGCCTTCCAGCTCGCTTCCAGACTGGTCAACCGAGCAGGATCGAACATCGACATGATTTTAATCGGCCGATTTCTTGGAGCAGAAGCGTTAGGGATTTACAGCTTGGCGTATCAAATTGTGACGATTCCCGTGCTGAAGATAAACCCGATTGTGACGAGAGTGGCTTTCCCAGTTTTCGCAAAAAGTCAGCGTGATCACTCCATGCTGCGAGAGGGCTTCCTAAGTATGACGAATATGCTCGCATTGGTTAGCTTTCCATTATTAATCGGCCTTGCTACCGTATCAGATAGCTTTATAGAAGTCGTGTTTGGAGAAAAATGGCTAGTAGCGGTTCCGGTTCTAAATATATTGTGCATTGTCGGCCTTCTGCGTGTGCTGATGAATCCAAATGGTTCAATACTTCTTGCAAAAGGGAGAGCGGACTTAGCCTTTTATTGGGATACGGGGATGCTTATCGTGTATGGCTGCGCATTATATGCAGGCGTCAGCACAGGCAGTCTGCTCACAGTAGCTTGGATCTACTCAGGTGTGAGCCTGCTCAACTTTATTGTCGGCAGATGGCTGATGGCATATGTCATTCAGCTTGATATGAAGGTGTATTTAAAATCACTTGGAAAGCCCGCTGTCATGACGCTGCTCATGGCTGTCTGTGCGGTAGCTTTACATCAAGGGATGAAGCTGACATCAGCAGATATATCATTTCAATTACTACTGACTGTTTGTGTGAGTGCTATATTGTATGGCTTGCTGCTCATCAAAATGTATCCGCAGGCTGCAGGCAAATTATTGAGAAGAGGTCGTTCGTCATGAAGGTGCTATGGCTGACAAGTGTATATCCTAGTGAAAAACATCCGAGTGATGGCGTGTTTCATGAAACGCAAGTGCAGGAGCTGCTCAAACAAGGAATAGAAGTGACTGTCATTTGTCCCAATCCAGTGAATCCGCCGGTCTTACGGATGCTCAAATCATCCTATCGGCAAAAAAGAGATCTGCCTGAACAGGAAGTGAGAAGCGGAGTGACGGTATATAGACCGCCTTATCCAGCGCTCCCTGGACAGCTGAAATGGGCGCAGCCGAGTAAACGAATAGCGGCTTCCGTTCTCCGAGCAATGCAGCGTCATCAGCTGTCACCAGATTTTATCCATGCGCACTTTGCCATGCCGTCTGGCGGAGCTGCGGCTGTCATTCAGAAAGAAACGAAAATCCCTTATCTTCTGACCTTGCACGGCAGTGATGTGAACGTATATCCGGGCTTTAGCAAAGGGGCACTGGCAGCCTTTGAAACGGCGGTGAAGCAGGCATCTGCTGTTCTGACAGTGAGTGAGGAGCTGGCTAAAAAGACAAATGAGATGACGAAGGTAGAAGCTAAATGTCTTCCGCTTGGTATTCCGCTCCAATCATTTTCCAGAACGGAAGAAGATCAAAAAAGCATCAGAAAGCACTTAGGTTTACCGCTTCAAGATAAGCTCGTTGTTTTCGTTGGGCGTTTAGTAACAGAGAAGGGGTTGCTTGAATTGGCTGATGCTGTCAGCAGTATGGATGGGGTGAAAGCAGTCCTTGTCGGAAAAGGCCCCCTTGCAAAGGAGCTCACAGAACGGGCTGAAGCATCGATTATACTCCCAGGGCAGGTGCCGAATGAGCAGGTGAGAGACTACTTAATGGCAGCTGATCTGTTTACACTCCCTTCCTACAGTGAAGGAATGCCAACCGTCGTTCTAGAAGCGCTCGCTTTAAAAGTACCTGTCATTGCAACACGGGTTGGTGGTCTCCCATCCTTATTTTCAACCTATCAACACCTGCTCGTTGAACCTCGTTCGACGAGTCAGCTGAAAGAGGCGATTCACGCCTGCCTTTATGAAAACAGATGGAATGAGCAAGTGAAGAACGATCTTTATGAAACGGTTCATACAGAATATTCATCAGAACATAATGCAAAGCATCTCATTCAGCAATATGAGAAGGTACTCAATCAATCAACATCCATCGTTTAAACAAGATGAAATGTGCAAAGAATGATAGATAGATAAACAGCTTGGAACGGACAATATGCTTTTACTGAGAGGATGAAAAATGTTGAAGAAAATTGCTGTGATTGGAACAGGGTATGTCGGGTTAGTATCGGGTACTTGTTTTGCTGATATCGGAAATCGTGTCATCTGCTGTGACATCGATGAATCAAAAATCAACAGCTTAAAAAGTGGTGTCGTTCCCATTTATGAACCAGGTTTAAAGGAATTGATTGAAAAGAATACAGAAGGAGGAAGATTGTGTTTTACAACTAATATTCCTGCTGCGATTCGAGAATCAGAGATTATTTATATTGCTGTAGGGACACCGATGACAGAGCAGGGGGAAGCGGACTTGACGTACGTGAAAGCTGTTGCTAAAACAATTGGTGAATCTTTGAATGGATACAAAGTCATTGTGAATAAAAGTACAGTTCCAGTGGGGACAGGACGTCTTGTTAAGGCCATTGTAGAGAAGGTTTCACGAGGTAAATACCCCTTTGACATTGTGTCAAATCCGGAATTCCTTAGAGAAGGTTCTGCTATTAAAGATACGATGAGTATGGAGCGAGTGGTCATAGGGTCTACAAGTTCTCATGCATCGAAGATCATTAAGGAGTTACATGAACCATTTCAAACAGCAGTAGTTGAAACAAATCTAGAAAGTGCAGAGATGATTAAATATGCAGCAAATGCAATGCTTGCAACAAAAATTTCCTTTATCAATGATATTGCTAACATTTGTGATCGAGTGGGTGCAGATGTTGAGAAAGTATCAGAAGGCGTTGGTCTAGATAGCCGAATTGGGAAGAAGTTTTTAAAAGCTGGAGTCGGATTTGGTGGTTCCTGTTTCCCGAAAGATACCAAAGCTCTATTAAAAATAGCTGAAACGGTAGGTTATCGTTTTAAACTAATTGAATCAGTTGTCGAAACAAATACACATCAACGAGCGTATGTCGTGAAGAAATTGATAGATGTCTATGGTGAACTAAAGGGGAAAACGATCTCTGTGTTAGGATTAGCATTTAAACCTAATACAAATGATTTAAGATCCTCTCCTGCTTTAGATATTATTCCAATGCTACAAGATCTAGGAGCGTATGTAAAAGCATATGACCCAATTGCTCACTTAGAAGCGAAGAAGATTCTTGGAAACCAAACGATGTTTAGTGACAATCTATATCAAACAATAGAGAATTCGGATGCATGTTTAATCTTGACTGAATGGGATGAAGTGTTAAAGATGGATATAGAGAAAGTCAGAAGACTACTTCAGCGTCCTGTCATCATTGATGGACGCAATGTCTTTGAACCAGAACAAATGAGAAAAAACGGCTTTATTTATCATTCGATCGGTCGTCCTCATGTACAGGATGTTAAGATGTTATTAGAAGCTTGATTTTAGGAGGAAACTTGGATGAAGAAAGTATTGGTTACTGGAGGTAGTGGATTTATAGGTTCACATACGGTTGAAAAATTAATAGAAAATGGATATGAGGCCATCGTGCTTGATAACTTTTCAACAGGTAGAAAAGAAAATATTGCACATTTATCTGTTCAATGTATTGAAGAAGATGTGACAAAACCAGAAGTGGTTGAAAGTATTAAACAAATCGCACCAGACTATATTATTCATCTTGCTGCACAAGTAAGTGTCGCATTATCTGTTAAAGATTATATATATGATCAAGAAGTGAATATTAAAGGTTCACTGCATGTGATCAAAGCAGCGGCTGAAGCCGGTGTGGAGAAAGTGGTGTTTGCCTCATCTGCTGCAGTTTATGGAGACCCGGTATATCTGCCGGTCGACACAGCTCATCCATTACAGCCTGGTTCACCTTATGGCTTGTCGAAACTCACAGCTGAACGATACTTAGAAATGGCAAAATCACTCTATGATGTGGACTATTGTATTCTTAGATACAGCAATGTATATGGTCCGCGCCAAGACGCACTTGGCGAAGGCGGTGTTGTTTCTATTTTCTCTGATAAGTTTGCAAAGAATGAGGCCCCTTTTATCTTTGGAGATGGGGAACAAACAAGAGACTTTATCTATGTGGGTGATCTAGCGGCAGCGAATGTTGCGGCTTTAACAGCCCAATCAAACGTTTGTTTAAATATCTCGTGTGGTGATTCCATCACTGTAAATGAACTGTTTCAAACGATGAAACGGGTAACGAAATCACAGCTTGAACCGATTTACAAGCCGCAGCGTGCAGGAGATATCGTGCATAGTACATTGGCAAATGAGGAAACGAAACAAGTCTTAGCATGGGAGCCTGTTGTGAGTTTACAGGAAGGTTTGGCTCGTACCATTTCCTACTATAAACAGGAAGTCAAGGCTTAATCCCTCAAATCGGATGGGGTGCTTAGGAGGAAAATGGGTATGAGTGTGAGACAAACAGCATGGCAAATCATGATCGGATGTATATTGTTTGCAGCAGGGCTGGGACTTTTACAAATGGCGTCTGCGCAGCCCGTCGGGTTAAAAAAGATCGTCGCCATTCCAGTCCTGCTTTTGGTCCTGACAGCTTTTCTCGTGTTGATGAAACTATACATGAATGGTGAGCAAGTGTTCATGTCAGCCATTTATCTTTTAATTGCATTGACCTTTCTCAACAACGCTTTCTTTTCTATTAGTGCCGGGTTCTTTAGTCTTTTTCTCTACCGTATCATGCTCATTGCCGCTTTTGCTTTATTGATATGGCGGATGAGAGATAAGGGGACTTACATATCGCAGTGGCAGCAGATTCGTGTAAAAGGGATTCTTGGTTTTTTCGCTGCATGGTTTCTTTACGGGCTCATCTCACTGCTGTGGGCTCATTCGGTCACAGACGGTCTCAAATATATGTCCCTGCTTGCGATGGGGATGGGATTTGTCTTTCTTGTGGTCATGTACATTCAGCGAATGGATCAAGTGATCACCTTTTATAGCATTTGGCTCGTCATGACTGTATTTGTCATGGGGATAGGGTTTTATAATCACTTTACTTTGAACCATTTACCGAATACTTCATTGTATCTTGGGCCGGCGTATAAACAGCACTATCCTACATCTGTCTTTTTTAATCAAAATGACTTCGCGACGTTTTTATCGATTAGCTTTTTCTTGTATTTAGCGTGTATGCGGCAAATGAAAAATGGTTATATCAAAGCATTTGGATTATTTGGTGCCATTGCAGCACTGTATCTCATTTTGTTAACAGAATCCCGCGCCAGCCTGCTTGGTATATTTGCAGGAGTGGTCATCTATGTGTGGCTGCTAATGCCGCGCTTTCTCAAAAAGTGGTCACTCATCGCAGCAGGCGGACTTGGTGTTATCTGTATCGCTGTTTTTTCAGCCAAGATTTATTCAGTCTTTTATGACTTGTTTCTTGCTTCTCAGGTCGCGCATTCTTTTAGTGAACCACTCCCATCCAACATTGCGAGAGCGAATTTGATCAAAAATGCATGGCATTTCTTTACGGATTCATACGGGTTCGGTGTCGGAGCGGGTAATGTGTCTTACTACTTAGCCCACTTTTCGATCTTTGATACAGATCAAGTCGTTGAAGTGCACAATTGGCTGCTCGAAGTAATGACGAATTTTGGATTTGCGGTCATGCTGGGCTATATTTCAGTCTACGCTTATCTCATGTTCACGCTGTATAAACAATACCAATGGGCTGACACAAGATCAGCAAAAATGATCATTGAAGGTTTGTTTGCTGCCATGCTGAGCTTTCTCGTTTCAAGTATCAGTCCTAGTTCTGTCTCGAATTTATATTTCCACTGGGTCTTTTTAGGACTCGTCATCGCAGCGGTGAATATGCTGAAAAACAAACAACGATTGAAGACTTGGTAAACCGTGTGTGATGCTGCGCTGGTATGGCTACACTAATGAAAAAGCAAATATGTCAATGTTGGGAGAATGAACATGTCTGGTTTCATATCTAGAATAGGGAAGCGAATCAAAAAGTATATCGTATGGCTCGTGCTGCTGCCTGTCGTATTAGGCGCTTTCGGATTCTTTTTTGCCAAAGGAACTGCGCAGCAGTCTAGTTACACAGCTGCCGTTACCCTCACACTTGGTAAATATGATGACGGAGTGTATAACAATATCGCAGAAGTGACATCTCTATTAAAAAGCGATGCATTTTTGAATGAAGCACTCAGTGATGTGAAAGAAGAAGAACGGCAGGATGTGAAAAGCCGCCTCATCCTCACCAATCAATCAGATACACAATTACAGCTGTCTTTCACAGATGCTGATAAGGATCATGCTTTAGCTGTCGTGAAGCAGGTGTCGGATACATTTCTGAAGCAAGACAAAGCATTATTTACAAAAAGGCAGCAGGTGATTGAAAGTAGACTATCTGCTCTAGAAGACGAATCTGTCAGCAACGATTCCAAAGTCGATAAAGAACGATTTTTATATGAACTGGAGTCTACAAAGCTTGGAATGAAGCAGGCGAAGATTGTTGATCCTGCTCAAGTTCTTGATGAAGGCAATAAAGGCATGTCAGCGAAAAAGCGGGCACTGCTTGGACTTGTGATTGGCTTTAGCATCTCGCTCATGTTTGTGGTCTTACCCGAAGTGTTCAAAGAATCTTAATGATGAACTGGAGATGAGTCTTAGGTGAACAATCAACCGTTAGTATCAATCATTACACCGGCCTATAATGCGGAACGTTATTTAACGGATACAGTTCATTCCGTCCTTGCCCAAACCTATTCTAACTGGGAACTGATCATCGCAGATGATTGTTCAACAGATGGAACAAGGAAGCTGCTTGGGGACTTAAGTGAAGCAGACGACAGAATCAACGTCATTTATTTAGAGCAAAATGGGGGAGCTGCCATCGCCAGAAACGCAGCCATCAAACAGGCAAAAGGCCGCTTTATCGCTTTTTTAGACAGCGATGATAAGTGGAAAGAGACGAAACTCGAGAAGCAGGTAGACTTCATGCTGACAAACGATTATGCCTTTACATTCACGGCATATGACATCATTGCAGAAAATGGAGAACCGTTAGAAAAAACCGTCACTGCACCCGCGAGATTAACCTATGATGAAGCCTTGAAAAACACCATTATCGGCTGTTTAACGGTGATGCTTGATGTTCAGAAGGTAGGGCATGTAGAAATGCCGAATATCCGCACAAGACAGGATTTAGCTACGTGGCTGTCCATATTAAAAAGAGGATTTACAGCCTATGGTATGAGTGAACCGCTCAGTGAATACCGGATCGTTGGAAACTCGATCTCTAGTAACAAGTGGAAAGCAGCGAAGAAAACGTGGTTCGTCTACAGAGAAATTGAGCAGCTTCATTTTGTCAAAGCATCTTGGTGTTTTATGCACTATGCGACAAATGCTGTGAAGAAGCGCTTATAAACAGAAGGGAAAAAAGGTGATAAAGGTGAAAGCAGACTCGATCATACATGTTATCGTAGCGACAGGAGAATGGGGACAGGACGGCCTGAGGTACAGACGGCATCGACTGGCGGAATTTCTAGCATCTGATCCAGAAACGAAAGAGGTCATCTGGGTATGCCCATCTGCATCCCGTCACACAGCTCCTTTTCAGCCCATAACCGATCGAATGAAGCAATTGACCATTCCTGATGTGCTCAAGAGCAAGTTTTTTCGCTTTGGCCGATATCAAGACATGTTCTATATTCATAAATTGTCCCCTCTTCTTGAGCATTTACGGCAGGAGGAAAAGAAGGGAATCGCTGTTTGCTTATGGTATACGTTTCCGGGCTTTCCGCTCTTATCTTCTTTATTTGAATGGAAACATATTGTCTATGACTGCAGTGACCTGTGGGGAGAGCCGATAAGCGGCAAAAATAATTTACTTTCTTATATGAGGCAGCGTGTCATTGTGAAAGCAGAAAATCGAATCATCAAATACGCACACAGTATTACATGCTCTTCTCAATACCTACACGATCAAATCAAAAAACGTCTTATGGGCGAACCAAAAGATGTGTTTACAGTGGAAAATGGTGTCGAGTATGATGTGTTTGCGAAAAGCAATCTTCCGTGTAAGGAGGATGTGCTGCAAGGAAGAGACGGAACTGTTCTTGGTTTTATTGGAGGCATCAAGCCGAAGCTGGACTTTGACATGATAGCAGAAGCTGCTCGCATGCAGCCTGAATGGACATTTTTATTTGTCGGTCCGGATGGAACAAATGGCGATCCATCTTTTCAGCATGCACTTAAACTGCCGAATGTGATTTGGACAGGTGCTGTTGCACCAGAAGAAGTGCCTGCGTATATGAAATTGATTGATGTAGGCATGATGCCGTACAAACAATCTCCTTACAATCAAGCCGTGTTTCCGCTTAAGCTATATGAATTTTTAGCCGCAGGAATACCGGTTGTCGGTTTAAATCTTCCGTCAACGGAAAGGCTAAAAGAGAATGATGTGTATGAATATTTAGAGGGCGAGGATCCTGTGCTCTTCGTAGAAGCCTGCCAAAAAGTGATCAGCAAAAAAGACGACATGACCTATAGACATCTAAGACAAAGCCGTGCGAAGAAAAAAGATTGGCACGCGCTGTTCACAAACATGGTGGAACTAACGAATATTAAAGAAAACGCATAATTCATCAGGGATTGTGCGTTTTTATTTGTTTCTTCTTCACAGGGGGAGCTTGTGATCCTCCTCTATTCAATTGTATAATGGAAAGAGCGGCCAATATACAAAATACAGATTTCAATTTAGAAGGAGACTGACCTATGGATTACGAACGCGCCTTATTAGCGTTTTTTGTCTCTCTGGCTACAGTTTTAATTGTGACACCAATCGTCAAAAAGTTTGCAATTAAGATTGGTGCAGTGGACCAGCCGAATAAACGAAAAGTTCATGATAAAGTAATGCCTCGAATGGGCGGTTTGGCAATTTTTATTGGGGTAGCGGCTGGAGCATTAGCAGGCGGGCTGTTTCTACATAATAAAATTACAGCAATTTCAGTTGGTGCCGTACTCATCGTCATTCTAGGTATATTTGATGATAAATATAATTTGAGTGCAAAATTTAAATTTCTCGTACAAGTTCTTGTTGCTTGCCTGATTGTAAGCACAGGTTTAAAAATGGACTTTTTCTCTGTTCCTTTCTTAACAGATCGAATAGAGTTAGGCTGGATGGCTTATCCCCTAACCGTGTTATGGATTGTCGGAATCACGAATGCCATTAATTTAATTGACGGCCTTGATGGACTAGCTGCCGGTATTTCTGTCATCGGTTTATCAACCATTGCCGTGATGGCATTTTCAGCTGATAAAGTTCTGATTCTTTCTTTATCACTTGTTGTCATTGGCAGTACCATCGGCTTTCTCTTTTACAACTTTCATCCGGCGAAGATTTTTATGGGTGACACCGGTTCGCTTTTTTTAGGTTATATGATTTCGGTACTGTCACTATTAGGGCTATACAAAAGTGTCACTTTGTTTAGTGTTGTTGTCCCAGTGATCATCTTAGGTGTTCCTATTTTCGATACCACCTTTGCCATCATTAGACGAATATTAAACAAACAGCCGATCTCAGCACCTGACAAATCTCATATTCATCATAGGCTGATGGCCTTTGGCTTGTCTCATCGCATGGCTGTCATCGTGATTTACATGATTGGCTTAATCTTTAGCTTAAGCGCGATTTTGCTGACAAGCGCCACCATTTGGTTATCACTGATCATTATCTTTTTACTGGTCATGTTTATGCAAGTGATTGCGGAAATTACGGGCTTGGTGAATGAAGAGTTCAAACCATTTACGAAATTTTATAAACGAATGGTCAAAAGACAGTAAAAAACAGCCCGTTCCTAGGAACTGGGCTGTTTTTATTATTGTCCAGATGTGCTGGTTGAAGGGTTAGTTGTATCACTTGACCCTGTTTCACCAGAGGACGGATTGGTTTGTGAATCTGTTTCAGGTGAAGATTCAGCAGGAAGCTTTAAATGCGTCCGTAATTCATTTTGTACGTTAGCTAGATTGGTTGGATCTGGCTCAAAGTAATACGTGCGATTTGGCCCTAAATAAAGGTCTGATCCTTTAATAGAAAGTGTTTCTGTGTCGTCTCCTTTAAATCCGCTGTAGATTTGTTGAAGCGCAAGACCTTCTGTGATACGGAAATTGGTCGTAATGTGATCACTGACTTCTTTAGCAATGTTATCGACGTTCGCAATGTTATTTGGCTTCGCCATTTGATCAATCATTGCACGTAAAATTTGTTTCTGACGATCGTTACGACCGAAATCACCGCGTGGATCTTGTTTTCTCATCCGTGCGTAAGCAAGTGCTTCTTCCCCATTTAAATGCATATTGCCTTTTTTGAAGTAAATCTTTTTCGATTTTTTAACATCACTTTTTTCATTGAAGTCAAATGGAACATCAATATCAATTCCGCCGACCTCATCAATGACATCCTTGAATCCGTCAAAATCAACGGTTGCATATTTATCGATCGGAATATGCAAGAATTGTTCGACAGTTTCAATCGTTTCGTCTTTACCACCTTTAGCAAATGCTGCATTGATCTTTTCTTTACTGCCTGTCGTATCACTTGCAAGCTGTACGCGTGTGTCACGAGGGATACTAACCATTTTCATCGTTTTGTCTTGAGGGTTAATCGTTGCGACAATGAGTGAATCTGAACGGCCATGATCACCCTTTGTGGCATAATCCTCAATTCCGACAAATAGCACAGAGAAAGGTTTTTTCTTAATATCAATGACAGCATCACGAAGCTTCGATTTCTCTCCGCGCTCTAGTTCATCATATGTTTTGTCAGCTGCTTGAAGTGTATTGACGATTTTATATACCGCAAATCCGCCCATGCAGATGATAAGAAGCAAAAATAAGACCAGAATACGTTTGAAAATTTTCTTCTTCTTACTCTTTTTCTTTCGTACGCGCACTTTTACTCGTTGTGCCATTCATCTGTCTCCTTTATCGGACCAATGTCCTTTTCTAAATAAATCAGTTCGCCTTCTTTTGTAACACTCTTTCCATTTGTCAGCTCAGTCATCCACTCAATGAACTGCTCTGTTTGTGTTTCTTCGACATATGTCTCAAAAATAACATCTTCTGCATAATGGATTTCTTTTAGCTGAAAAGATGAGGCTCTAAGCTCATTCTCTACCTTTCCAAGCCATGTATAATCTATTGTTGTGTGCATTGTACGCATTAAACAGCGCTCTACCATACCAACATGGTTGATAGCTTCTGATACAGATTTTCCGTAGGCACGAATCAATCCACCGGCACCAAGCTTAATACCGCCGAAATAACGAGTGACCACAACGACTGTATCTTTCAGCTTCCGTTTTTTTAGCACTTCAAGCATTGGCACACCTGCTGTACCGCTTGGTTCACCATCATCATTCGCTTTTTGAATCAGGTCATGTTCACCAATGAGATAGGCTGAACAATTATGTGTGGCATTCCAATGTTGTTTTTTAATGGATTGTATAAATGCTTGTGCTTCTTCTTCTGAGACAGCACGCTGTATATGACAAATAAAACGTGATTTTTCAATGACGATCTCATGCTCGCCACGACTTTTTACTGTAAGATAGCGATTCAGCAAAAGACATACCCTCCTGACAAGCAAATTGTAAGACTAGTGAAAATTTGCATTGGTTTTAGAATTTTACAGCGTATTTTGTTATGATGATAGGAGTGGAAAAAGGGTCGTCATAAAAACTTCATGATTTATACGCATTCTTTCATTATAATTCGACATAAATTGCAGATCAATGACATTTATAATAAAAAAACATGACATCACTGTTACGGGAGGGAAAAGCCATGACAACACCCAAAATGGATCCGAAATTATTGGATTCAATCATCATGAAAATGCTAAGTACAGTTGATGGCAGCAAGGACGAAGTATTTAGAATAGGCGAACAGTCCCGTCAACAATATGAAAGCCTAGTGGAAGAGCTCAAGCAAATCAAGCAGCAAGTAAACGAAGTAATTGATTTTGGGGACAAGCTGGAAGTCCATACAAGACATGCTAGAAATCGCTTATCTGAGGTCAGCAGAAACTTCAACAAATTCAGCGAAGAAGAAATACGTGAGGCCTACGAAAAAGCACATAACTTGCAAGTGGAACTCACCATGATCCAGCAGCGTGAGAAGCAGCTGAGAGAAAGAAGAGACGATCTGGAAAGACGATTATTAAGCTTACAAGACGTCATTGAACGTTCTGAAACGCTTGTGAGTCAGATTACAGTTGTTCTCAACTATCTCAATCAGGATTTACGCCAGGTCGGCGTTTTACTTGAAGATGCTCAGGCAAAACAAGATTTTGGTCTCAGAATTATTGAAGCCCAAGAAGAAGAACGCAAAAGAGTGTCTCGGGAAATTCATGACGGCCCTGCTCAAATGCTGGCAAACGTGATGATGCGTTCTGAATTAATTGAACGAATCTTTAGAGACCGCGGTACAGAAGAAGGCTTTAAAGAAATTAGAAGTCTCAGACAGAATGTGCGAAATGCACTGTACGAAGTGAGAAGAATCATTTATGATTTAAGACCGATGGCTTTAGATGATCTGGGTCTGATTCCGACACTAAGAAAATACTTAAACACAATTGAAGAATATGATGGAAAAACCAAAATTACGTTCCAATGCCTAGGTGATACAGAAAGCGAAAGAATTGCTTCTCAATTTGAAGTAGCACTGTTTAGACTAGCCCAAGAAGCTGTCACAAATTCATTAAAGCATTCTGAAGCTGAAGAAATCTCTGTCAAAGTAGAAGTAACGAAAGACTTTGTGACCTTAATTATTAAAGACGATGGAAAAGGCTTTGATATGAAAGATGTGAAAACAAACAAAAACAAATCCTTCGGTTTACTTGGCATGAAAGAACGCGTAGACTTACTGGAAGGTAAAATGACCATAGACTCAAAAATAGGTCTAGGGACATTCATCATGATTCGCGTGCCATTAACATTGCAAAATAAAATTGTAAAATAGAGTCAAAAGACATATTGACCATAAAGTTCAGGTGTAGAACAATAAACATGGGGAGGCGTAGCTTGTGACTAAAGTAAATATTGTAATTATTGATGACCACCAATTATTCCGTGAAGGTGTCAAACGGATTTTAGATTTTGAACCTACTTTTGAAGTAGTTGCAGAAGGAGACGACGGTGACGAAGCTGCACGTATCGTAGAACACTATCATCCGGATGTTGTCATTATGGACATTAATATGCCGAATGTAAATGGTGTTGAGGCTACAAAGCAGCTTGTTGAGCTTTATCCCGAATCAAAAGTCATTATTCTATCTATTCATGACGATGAAAACTATGTAACACATGCATTGAAAACAGGGGCGAGAGGCTACCTGTTAAAAGAAATGGATGCAGACACACTCATCGAAGCAGTGAAAGTTGTAGCTGACGGAGGCTCTTATTTACATCCGAAAGTCACTCATAACTTAGTAAATGAATTCCGACGCCTAGCGACTAGCGGAGTTTCAGCACATCCACAGCACGAGGTATATCCTGAAATTCGCAGACCACTTCATATCTTAACTAGACGTGAATGTGAAGTTCTTCAAATGTTAGCTGACGGAAAGAGCAACAGAGGAATTGGTGAATCGCTCTTTATTAGTGAGAAAACAGTCAAAAACCACGTGAGTAACATTTTGCAAAAAATGAATGTAAACGACCGTACACAAGCTGTTGTTGTAGCTATTAAAAACGGCTGGGTAGAAATGAGATAATGTTCCGGACAAGTACTCCTTTTTCGCCTGTTTTTGGTTCTCTCACATTTTAGCTGGAGAGATATGATAGGACAGGGTAAGGAGTCTTTTTCGGATATAGCGGGCTTGCCTATTGATTAGGCAGGCTTTTTTGATTACTATTATAAATCTAATGAAAAAATAATCATTCTTTTAAAATAAAAAGAGTAACTTAACAAATAAGGAAGGTATTTAAGAATGAAAATAGCCGTTGTAACAGACAGTACTGCTTATTTACCACAAGAGCTGCGTGATAAATATGATATTCATATGATCCCCCTCAACGTCATCTTTGGCAGCGAATCATATCGTGAAGAAATAGAAATGGACTGGAAGACATATTATGAAGAAATCAAAAAACACAAAGATCTTCCAACAACCTCTCAGCCTGCTTTCGGTGAATTAATAGCCCTATATGAAAAACTAAGTGAAACATACGACGCCGTGATTAGTATTCACCTTTCAAGTGGAATTAGTGGAACATACAATAGTGCTGCCTCAGCGAATGATTTAGTTGACGGGATCGACATTTATCCGTTTGATACAGAAACAAGCTGTATGGCACAAGGTTTTTATGTGTTAGAAGCTGCTGAAAAAATCCAAGAGGGTGCTTCTTTAGAAGAAGTGTTAGCCCATCTAAATTACCTGAAAGAAAGTCAGCGGGCGTATTTTATGGTAGACGATTTAACTCATTTGCAAAGAGGCGGCAGATTAAATGGTGCTCAGGCTTTTATTGGAAGCCTCTTAAAGGTAAAGCCTATTCTGCATTTTGACAACAAGCTAATTGTTCCTTTTGAGAAGATTCGCACACGTAAAAAAGCCATTTCACGTATGTTTGAATTATTTGATGAAGATGCATCACGTGGTGTTCCGATGAGAGCAACTCTGATACATGGTAATAGAGAAGAAGAAGCAGAAGAATTAATTGCGCACTTATCCGAAAAATATCCTCATGTTGAATTTTATAAAAGCTACTTTGGCGCCGTGATCGGCACCCATCTAGGTGAAGGCTCTTTAGCCCTTGGCTGGGTGATTAGATAAATCCTAAAAACCTCTTTTCTTATGGAAAAGGGGTTTTGTTTTTCTATTTTACCTGTTGGACGAAAGGTCATGTCTTTGCGCATAATAGGCAAACATCAATTGAAAGGTGTTTGGTGAAGTTGAACATGGACAAAGTAATGAAACTAAAGCAGCAGCTGCATTCACGTCATCTGCTCACTGTTGAAACAAGGTGCTCACAGTCCAATTTAGATTGGCTGGAGGAGAAAGGCTTAGTCAATCGAACACCTGCCATTGAGAGGAAAGCAGATGGTTTTACATGCTGCAGGTGTGGTGTATCACATAAGCGGTACTTTGCTCACTCTCCATGTGAAGTGTGTCAAAAGGATTGTGTGTACTGTAGATCATGCATCATGATGGGAAAAGTAACTGAATGTGGATTTCTTTATGAATGGACAGGTCCACAAATGGTAGAAACATATCGAGCCGAATTAACATGGCAGGGAGAGCTGTCTAAAGGACAAAAAAGAGCATCAGAAAGAATGATCGAAGCTATTAAAAACAAATTTGATCTACTCGTCTGGGCGGTTTGCGGGGCAGGGAAAACGGAAGTGCTCTTTCATGGAATTGAATATGCATTAAATCAAGGAATGAGTGTCTGTATTGCGACACCTAGAACAGATGTTGTGCTTGAACTCGAACCACGGCTTAGAAAAGCACTTCAAGGGATAACAATAGCCGTACTTTATGGAGGCAGTTCACAAAGGTTTCAAATGGCACCGCTTGTGATCGCCACAACCCACCAGCTGATGAGATACAAAAATGCATTTGATGTGCTCATTGTAGATGAAGTCGATGCCTTCCCTTATTCAATGGATGAACGTCTCCAATTTGCTGTTCTAAAGGCGATGAGAAAGAACGGAGGGGTAAGAATTTATTTAAGTGCGACACCCTCTAAAAAAATAACGAGAGAGGTTTCTCGTGGAAAACTGGAAGCGATAAAAATTCCTCTGCGTTTTCACCAGCAACCATTACCCGTCCCGACCTTTCAATGGATCGGACACTGGAAAAAGAAATTAAAAAAGAAGCAGCTTCCTTCTAAAGTAATGAATTGGATGCAGAGACATATTGCAAATAAGAGAAGAGTATTACTTTTTGTTCCTTCAATTGCTGCCATGAAGAAAGTAACGAAGATTCTTCGAGAAAACACCTTAAATGTAGAGGGAGTATCTGCCGATGATCCAGATAGGAAACAAAAGGTTCAGCACTTTAGAGATTACACATACGATGTACTAGTTACAACCACTATTTTAGAAAGAGGCGTAACTATTCCAAATGTACAAGTGGGGGTACTAGGTTCGGAATCTACTATTTTTACAGAGAGTGCACTTGTTCAGATTTCTGGAAGAGTGGGCAGACATCCAAATTATTGTACAGGAGATGTTTTCCTTTTTCATTTTGGTTTAACGAGAAGTATGAAACAAGCAAAGAAGCATATCGTAAAAATGAATGATACGGCTGCAAAAGAGTTTTCTGAAAAACAGTGTGGCTTCAACTAAATCATGGTACATTATATTCACAATACACAAATGGCAGGAGAGACAAAATATGCTACTCAATGCAAAAGAAATACTACTCAAGGAAATTCTCTATCAATATCTCAACCAATTAAACATGATTTGTCATTGTGAAAAGTGTATAGAAGATGTATTAGCAATTTCACTAAATCAAGTGAAACCACAATATATAACAGATATCGATAAAATAACTTACAGTAAATCTGAGATGGTCGATAAACAGAAGAATACGGCTATGCTGGTCATTCTGACAGAAGCAGCTTCCAAGGTCTCCGCATTTCCAAGGTGCGAAAATCGTCTGCTGCTGAACAAGGAAATCAATTGATTTGCCCAATTTGCGATGGGCATTTTGTGCCTGCTTTTACATGGAAATCATTACTTCTATTAAATGATGATCGGCTTTGTGTAGCATGTAAGAATCACTTAGTAAAGATTGAGCGTCCTATTTGTCCAACCTGTGGAAGGGCGCAGTCAAATGACCAAATGTGCCAGGACTGTGATAGATGGAATGAACGCCCTGATTCTACTAAAGTCCTTGTGAAAAATAGGTCAGTTTATACTTACAACGAGTTGATGAAAGATGTCCTTGCCCGCTTTAAATTTCGGGGTGATACGGCTTTAGTTGAGCTGTTTAAACGAGATATACAAGCAGCATTTAAACGTTCCTTCTGCATAAAAGAACCATTGCTGATCCCGATCCCTTTAAGTAATGAAAGACTAAAAGAAAGAGGGTTTAATCAGTCCGTCGTCATTGCTTCCTTGATAGGTAAGCCGATATTGCAGCCACTCGTGAAAATACATCAAAGTAAGCAGTCCAAAAAAAAGAAAAATGAACGCCTAGATCAAAAAGGATTGTTTCAAATAAAGCAAACAGATGTGATTGTTCAAAAGGATATTATATTAGTTGATGATATCTATACAACGGGAGCAACCATCTATGATGCAGCAAGAATTTTAAAAGAAGCAGGTGCCAAAAGTGTTTCTTCTTTTACGTTGATACGTAGTTAAAAATCATGATAATTAACCGATAATAAGTAAAGAAAATAACGTAAGGGGTTTTGGTTATGAATCAATTGGCAAACTGTCCACAATGTAATCAGCTATTTTTAAAAACCACCATCCAAACGGTTTGTAACAAATGCTTTGAAGAAGAAGAACGTTCTTTTGATATCGTTTATAAATTCTTGAGGAAGCAAAGTAATAGACAATCAACCATCGCTGAAATAGTAGATGCAACAGAAGTTGATGAAGAATTAATCTTGAAATTTATCCGTTTGAAAAGACTGCAAATTAGTCAATTTCCGAATATTAATTATCCTTGTGAAAGATGTGGCAAAGCGATCAGGAAAAACAAGCTGTGCAGCCAATGTGAACAGGATATTCATTCGCAAATAAGCCAAATGAACCAAGAAGAAGAGCGTAAAAGGGAGATTGAATCTAGGAAAAAAGACACTTATTATGCCATTAATCCTAAAAACGACTGATTCCCTAAACTAAGTTGCAGTTTGGTCGATAAAATGGATAGAATCAAGACAGACTGTAACGGAAAGCGAGAGGAATCCCGTGAAAATTAATCGATATGGAACACAGCCAGTAAATCCTTACAAGAAAACATATGAGAAACAAACGTTGCAATCGAATCAAGCAAAATCAACTGATAAAGTCGAAATTTCTAAAAAGGCAATCGAAATGCAAAAGGTGCCGAATATTATGAGAGAACGCCAAGATAAAATAGACCAAATTAAAAAAAGCATTGAAGCCGGAACATATCAAGTAGATACAAAAGGCATTGCAGATAAGATGCTGAATTTTTATAAACAACAATAACAAAAGGGAGCAGCGTGAATGTCAGTTAAAATAATTATTGAAGAACTGCATCGTCTCTATGGATTGCATGAACAGCTTTTAAAGCTGTCTAAGGATAAAACAGAAATGCTGAAAAGCAATGAGATTGATGCTCTTTCAGAGGTTCTGAATTTAGAGCAAAAGTATATTCAGGCCATTTCTCAATTAGAAGAAAAACGAATTGAAGCGACCGTTCAATTTTTACAAAGTGATCAATCGCCAACTATCACTGCATGTATCGAAAAGGCTGAAGGTACAGATCAAGAAGTGCTCATTTCATTATATGAGAAACTAAAAGACATCATGGTGGAACTAAAAGATGTAAATGAACTGAACAAACAGCTTATTCAGCAGTCACTTCAATTTATTTCACTGACATTCGAGCTGGTTAACCCTAATAAAGAAAATATGAATTACGGACAAAATGGTCTTGAGAGTTCAAAGCCTAAACAGCAAAGGGCTTTGTTTGATTCAAAGGCATAAACAAGGAGGATACCAATGGGTTCTACATTCATGGGACTAGAAACGGCAAAAAGAGGAATTACAGCCCAGCGTGCAGGGCTTTATGTCACATCAAACAACGTCTCCAATGCCAATACGGAGGGCTACTCAAGACAAAGAGTGACCTTTAAAGCAGAAAATCCTTATCCAGTCATTTCTGTTTATGATGGCAAGACGTATGGTCAAATGGGGACAGGTGTACAAGTTGGAACGGTTGAAAGAATTCGAGACAGCTTTTTAGATCTACAATATAGAGATCATAACAACAACTTGTCTTACTACTCAACGAAGTCAGATGCCCTTTCCCAGATGGAAGGGGTTATGAATGATTTGACGGATGAAGGCTTGAACAGAGCCTTTGATAACCTTTGGAAATCATTACAGGTGTTATCGGAAACTAAAAATGCTGATACAGCTTCTGCACGTACAGTAGTTAAAACAAGTGCACAGGCTTTAGTTGACCAATTCCGTCTGCTCAATTCTTCTTTAACAACAATACAAAAGAATTTGAAAACGGAACTCGATTCAACAGCTAAAGATGTAAACACTCTTTTATCTCAAATAGATGAAGTGAACAAACAGATTGCAGCAGTTGAGCCAAATGGATATCTTCCAAATGATCTTTATGATACACGTGATACTTTGGTAGATCAATTATCCTCACTTGTTGATATTAAGGTCAGCTACAATCCACCTGGCGGTAATGCACTCAAAATTGCTGAAGGAACTGTCAACATCGACATTATCGGTGCAAATGGACAATCTGCAGGAAACATTTTGAATGGTATTACGAACGAAAAGTCTGAACTGCAAATCTCTTACGATAATACAACGGGACTTGTTAACTCACTTCAATTCGGAACAACAACTATTGCAGCGGATCAATTACAAGTGAACGGTAAAGTAAAAGCACTTGTTGAGGCTTATGGCTACATGTCAAATGGTGCTGAAAAAGGTATGTATCCAGATATGCTTGCAGAGCTTGATGAAGTAGCACAAGTATTTATGGATACATTTAACGATGTACATAAGCAGGGGTACACGTTAAATGGTGCAAGTGGGCAAGACTTTTTTGATATTGAGAATAACAATGAATTGAATAAAGGGTTGGCAGCTCGTATTAAAGTGAGCGATGTCATTTTAGCATCAACAGATAATATTGCAGCATCTCTCAATCAAACACAAGGTGACGGTTCGAATGCTACAAAACTAGCTAATATACAAGATTTAAAGTTACCAATCGGTGGAAATACAACGACAATTCAGGATTATTATCAAAATGTCATTGCTGAGATGGGGATACAAGGCAAAAAAAATATGACGCTTGAAAGCAGTTCAGCTGCTCTTGTCAATTCAGCCAATGAACGTAGAATGTCGACAAGCGCTGTCTCTATTGATGAAGAAATGACGAATATGATTCAATTTCAGCATGCATATAATGCGGCTGCGAGAATTATGACATTACAAGATGAAGTATTGGATAAGGTAATAAACGGCATGGGTGTCGTAGGAAGGTAGGGATAACAGATGCGAGTCACACAAGGAATGATTTCACAAAACTCACTGCGTAATATTAGTAAAAGTTATGAAAAACTATCTAAAATTAATGAACAGGCACAAACAGGCAAACGTTTTACGAAAACGTCTGATGATCCTGTTGCAGCAGTAAAAAGCCTTCAATATAGTACTGCCTTGTTTCGAAATGAACAATATAAAAATAACTTAAATGAAGCGCAAAACTGGATTGAAACATCGGAAACAAGTGTCACAGAAATCATTGATATTATGTCTAATATACGAGATAAAGTGCTTGATGCGGCGAACGGAACAAAGCAGCCGGAAGATTTAGCAGCTATCGGAGTGGAAATTGGCCAGATGAAGAATCAAATCATCGATGCAATGAACACCCAAATGCTAGGTAAGTTCGTATTTAATGGAACAAATACAAATGTTAAACCAGTTGTTGAGAATGCAGACGGAACGTATACATTTAACTTCGAAAATTATACAGATGCGAATACTGTTCAAGCGAATATTTCTGATGGCATCACTTTAAATGTAAACTCAAATCCAATCTCAGCGTTTGGAGGACAGGCCAGCGGTCAAAATGTCATTGAAATGCTGACTGATTTAGAAAATTCATTGAAAAATGGAACATTCGCGAATTCAGATGATGCATTAGGAAGTATTGATCAGTTTAAAGAAGTGATGAGTGCTGAGCGATCTGACCTAGGAGCACGTTCGAATCGTGTTGACTTAGTAGAGAGTCGTTTGACTTCACAATTCGAAGTCCTGAAAAATGCTAAATCAGATAATGAAGATGTTGAAAGTGAAAAGGCAATTCTTGATCTTCTTCAACAAGAGACAGTGAATAGAGCTGCTTTAGCGACAACAGCTAAAGTCATTCAGCCATCCCTTGTTGATTTCTTAAGATAATAAAAAGCATCCGATGGGTGCTTTTTTGCATCATGGAGGTGAACATATGCAAATCCCTAGATTGTTAATGCAGCAAACCTATGCAAAGCTTCAAATGTGGACAACTCCTTCCCGGCAAGAAGTAGAGCAGCCACGAGCGGACCTTGAGATTCAGCAGCCACGAGCTGTCATGAATATCAAAAGGACACCGTCGAAATTAACCATTGATCAAACCGAGGCATTTGCCGATATGGACATCAAGTCGATTTTTAGGCGTTCTGAGGAATGGGCAGCTGAGGGGAAACGTGCTGTTGGAGAAGGAATGGGCCGAAGAGCGGAAGAAGGAAGTGAACTCATTAAAATCGAGAATGGTGGGAATGCGATTGCTGAGTTTGCCAAAATCAATGGCAGTCCTCCAGCAAAACAATTCACCATTGGTGTGATACCTTCATTCTTTAGTGTGAAAATTCACTATCAGCCTTCTGAACTTCAAATTGATGTGGAGCCGCAAAAAGCTGTCATAGAGGCAACTCCACATAAACCAATCGTTAACTACCAGCCAGGTAAGGTCAATATTGATATGTTACAATACCCAGAATTAAAAATAGAAGTTGACGAAACGGGCCAAAATGGTGATAAGGTATAGTTAAGAAAAACGAAAAAGGTCGTGAATTATGATCATTCAAACAAAATACCATGGTGAAGTGACAATCAAAGAGGAGCAAATCATCAACTTCTCTAATGGGATACCAGGATTTCTGGATCAAAAACAGTTTGTCATTTTGCCTTTATCAGAAGAGTCTCCATTTTTAGTTCTTCAATCATTGAAAAACTCGGCATTAGGCTTTATCGTCAGCAGCCCGTTTTTATTTTTCAATCAATACGAATTTGATTTAGACGAAACGGTTGTAGACATTTTGGAAGTAGAAGATGCCAATGATGTGGAAGTAATGGTTATTTTAACAATGGAATCATCTATTGAAAAAACGACAGCCAATTTAAGAGCGCCTATTATTGTGAACCGGAAAAACATGAAAGCAAAGCAGGTGATTTTGCATGATTCAGCCTATCATACAAAACATTTGTTAGAGGTGGCTTCCTCATGTTAGTGCTGTCTCGTAAATTAAACCAGTCGATTCAAATAGGCGATGATATTGAAGTCAAGATTATTTCAATAGAAGGCGATCAAGTGAAAGTCGGGATTGAGGCTCCTAAGCACATCGATATTCACAGGAAAGAAGTGTACCTGTCTATTCAAGAAGAGAACAATCGTGCTGCGAGTTTATCCTTAGATCTCCTCTCTCAATTATCCTCACAAAAAAAGTGAGGATTTTTTTATCGCATTCAGTTGTCCTTCTCCGTGTGAAAGCGTTTCGATACCAATGTTCATAATCTATTTGAAACTTTAACAAATCGGTCCATCTATATTTAATTTGCAAATTCAAAGCCGATATAAAAGATAGATTAAAGCACAGGAGCTGAATAACTATGTCTGTTGGTAAGTTGACATCGCTAGAGCCAATTATCGATGCATTTCAAACCCGTGTTTCTAATAACCAGAATGACAATGTAAACTCAGAATTACAAGCAAATGGCAATGTCGTTTCAAAAGAAGAAATTGAAAAAACGCTTCAAGGGGCAAACCAGCTCATTGAGCCTACGCAATTTCATCTGCAATTTGAATTACATGAAAAACTCAATGAATATTATGTCAAAGTCGTAGATAACCAAACAGAAGAAGTCATTAGAGAAATTCCGTCCAAGGAATGGCTTGATTTCTATGCGGCAATGACAGAGATTGTCGGTTTATTTGTAGATAAAAGGATGTAAATGAAGGGAGAACATAAACAATGGTTAACCGAATTACTGGATTTTCAAATGTGTTTGATATTGATGAAATCGTCTCAAAGCTAATGAAAACTGAGCAAGCACCACTTGATAAAATGACACGTCAAAAACAGACACTCGAATGGCAAATGGACAGCTATCGTGAGGTCAATTCGAAGATAAAAGAATTAGATGATTTGATTACCAGCTTAAAGTTAAATCTTCCAAGCACATATGGTGCCAAAAAAGTAACAAGCTCAAATGAAGCGGCTGTCACAGCAACTGGATCAACAAATGCGACCTCTGGCTCTATTCATGTCACTCAACTAGCGACAGCTTCTGTCTTCAAATCCTCTGGTACATCTGGATTTACACCAGCAAACGGCACGTTTACGTTTGAAGTGACGACACCAGATTCAACAGAACCGAAAATGGTGACGATCAATACTTCTGATTCCGATACAATCGATGACATCGTGAAAAAGCTAAACAACGCGCAATTAGGTGTGACGGCTTACAAAGGCCAAATCTCTGATGGCACTAACTACGTGGATACAATTGCTCTTACTTCTCGGACAACGGGTGAAGGTGTCAGTATTAAAGCAGCTGATGGCGATTCAGCTTCATTTTTAACGCAATTAGGCTTCCAAGTAGATGGAGATAACAAATTAGTTGCGACTACTCAAGGACAGAAGGCACAATACGAGATTAATGGCCTGAAAATGGAAAATAACAACAATACATTTGAACAGGCTGGTATTACGTACGAACTTAAAGGAACAACGGATCAGCCTGTCAGCTTAAACGTTTCAACAGATGTAGATGCAATCTTTGATAAAATTAAACAATTTGTTGATAAGTACAATGAGCTCGTTGAGCAGATTAATGGTAAAGTCAATGAAAAAAGAAACAGAGACTATCAACCATTAACAGCAGAAGAGAAAAAAGGGATGTCTGAAAAAGAAATTGAGCTATGGGAAACGACCGCGAAGTCTGGCTTGCTGAGAAGTGATTCCATTTTACGATCTGGTGCCTCTAAAATAAGAAGTGATTTGTATGCTAATATTACGACAAGTGATGGGAATAAAATTCAACTCACACAAATCGGTATTTCGACATCATCCAGCTATAAAGATGGTGGGAAGCTTGAATTTAGTAAGGATAGTGATGGAGTAGAGAAATTAAGAAAAGCCATTGAAGAAGACCCAGAGAAAGTCAGACAAATGTTTATCTCGGGTAGTTTAAATGTGGATTCAAAAGATAAAGAAAAAGCGCAGCAGCAATATCAAGAACAAGGAATCATTTATCGTGTCAAAAATTCCTTAACCGCCTTCTCGAAGAGCATTCGAACAAAGGCTGGCAGCACAACGATGGAATTAAAGGAATACGGACTTGGTAAGGACCTTGATTCTTTGACAAAACGAATGAGCACATTCCAAGATCGTTTAAAAATGGTGGAAGCCCGTTACTACAAAAAGTTTAACGCCATGGATAGTGCGATTCAAAAGCTAAACAACCAATCTGGCTACCTTTCTCAACTGCTTGGACAATAATTGGAGGTTTATAACATATGGCAATACAGAACCCTTATGCCGCCTATCAGAAAAATTCTATTGAGACCGCAACACCTGCCGAGTTGACGCTTATGCTTTATGAAGGCTGTTTAAAGTTCATCAGACTAGCGAAGCATGCCATTCAAAAAGAGGATGCTGAAACGAGAAACTTGAACCTGAAAAAGGCTCAAAACATCATTCAAGAATTAAATGTCACCTTAAATCGTTCCTATGACGTATCAAAGAGTATGGCAAGTATGTATGATTACATTTATCGCAGACTGATAGAAGCCAATCTTCAAAATGACGAAGAGATATTGAATGAAGTAGAAGAGTACGTAACTGATTTCCGTGATGCGTGGAAGGAAGTCATTCAAACCGATCGAAAAGGCCGTCATCACTCTATTGGGGGCTCTCTATGAGTATTGTAGACCAGCTGCATGATCAAACATTAAAAATGGCAGCCGAAATAGCGGAAAATCCGCAAAGTGACACACTGGTTGAAGACTTTGATGCCTTTTTAATTGAGAGAGACGAATTAATGAGAGATATACAGCATGAATTGACGGATCAAGAAAAAGAGAAAATCCGAGAAATCATACAAACAGATCAACAGATGGCGAAACAATTAACGGTTATCCAAAATGGGATAAAAGCAGATATTCAAGCCATTCAAAAAAAGAAAACAAAACAGCTGAATTATCAAAATCCATACCAGCCCATAACAAGTGACGGCGTATACTACGATAAACGGAAATAAATTAGGTGAGACCTGTGGCGTATCGTTCAAATGACTATATTTTATTAACCACATATTATGAACTTCTATACACGATAGAAGAGAGTCTAAAATATTTAGATGAAATTGAGAAGGATTTTGACAAAACAGAAGGGGATCGGATCTTTAATGATCTGATCCACGCCTTCTTTCATTTAGACACAACACATCCCCTTCTGCTTTCAATTATTGAAAATGATCACTTTGCCCAAACGATTCGTTCGTTTGATCAAATATTTTTAAGTTTTGATATACTAGCTTTCTATACATTCCCTTCAAATCACTTCCAATCATTCCTGAAATCATATTTTATACCTGAATATAGAAAGTGGATGGATGAAATACATGCCTGTATGAGGCCGTATGTCATTCATTAATTTTTGTCCAATTCAGACCATTCGGAGGAAATTATGAGACTAAAAAATCAATTTTTATTTGGGCTTATTGTCATGTGTGTATTGTTTGTCAGTATGTTAGGATTCTCAAGCTTTCTCTATTACAAAACAGATCAATCCTATAAAGCGCTATTAAGCAAGGAAGTGAAGCTTTATCAGACCTCGCTGGAATTAGAAGCGCTTCTGCAAAAGCAGGAAGCACAGATTAAAACATATGTCGTCGTGCAAGATGCAGAAAATTTGCAGAAAATTGAGCAAACATATGAAGATATTAATAAGAAAACAGCAGAAGCTTCGAAAATGAGTACGGTCAAACAAGCAAAAAATCTATTAGATCAAATCTCAGAAAAAAATTATCTCTACTACACCTCAACGAATCGATTATTTAATTCATTAAATATGCAAAATCAAAAAGAATTCAACACCCGCCTCAGTCAAGAATTACAACCTATCGAACAAGAAATACATACCTTAACAAAAGAATTCGCTCAAAATCAGCTAAAACAACGTGATCAAAAGATCAATCAGCTCAATCAAGATAGTAATCAATTATTACTTACACTCATTCTTGTCAGTGCAGCGATTATTGTTGGCCTTTTGGTGATTGGGATCAGATTCGTTCATCGCATGACAAAACCAATTGTCTCTGTCACAAATGCCGCAAGAAGGATGGCAGATGGTGACCTTACCCTTGAAGAGATTGAAGTGACCTCTAAAAATGAGATTGGTCAACTCGGCACAGCCTTTAACCAAATGACAGCTCATTTGCGTCAGCTTATTTTGCAGGTGCAAAGTGGATCAAGACAGCTTGCTGATTCTGCTGCCCAATTTGAGGAAACCATCAGTCAAACGTTATCGGCTAGTGAGCAGACATCTAGCTCGATTGAACAGGTCAGTGAAGCTTCACGTGAACAATCAGATGCGGTTGGAAAAGTTGCATCCGCCATTCAAGAAGTGTCGACTGGCATGCAAAATGCAGCTATACACACGTCCGATGTTTCGGGTCACTCAATTTCAGTGACTGAAAAGGCTGAAGAGGGTGCTGCCCTTATTCAACAGTTTGTGAAACAAATGAGTTCTATTAAAGAGTCTGTGAATGACCACCATTCCACAATGACCCATGTACAAGCGCAGTTTACAGGCATTCAAGACTTGTTAGGTCACATCCATGCCATTGCTGACCAGACGAATTTGCTTGCTTTAAACGCAGCCATAGAAGCAGCAAGGGCGGGAGAGCATGGAAGAGGCTTTGCAGTTGTAGCAGATGAAGTGAGGAAGCTGGCAGAAGAATCTAGTCAGCTGACAGATCAAATTAGTCAATTACTCGAGAACGTGAACAAAGATACAGAAAAGTCATCACAATCGATGACGAAGGTTGAGCGGGATGTAGAAGAGGGTGTAAAAGTATCACAATTATCTGAACAGAGTTTCCATGAAATCTTGGAATCTATTCGTGATATTTCAATGAAAGCAGAAGAGCTGTCAGCCACTGCAGAACAAATTTCTGCTAGTACAGAGGAAATTTCTCAAACAGTTGGTGTCATTGAAGAAGGTGCGAAAAGAAACTCAGAAGAGACAGAGTACATGTCTGCTGCTGTTGAAGAATCATTAGCGGCCAATGAAGAGATGAAAGCCGCTGCGGAGGATTTAAAATCCTTATCTCAATCGCTGAAAACATCGATTTCATCTTTTACCATTTAACGAGCGCTGGTCTTTTTCAAGAATCAGCCGAATATATATTCATCACCTATCAAGCAACAGTTGAAGCACCGCAAAATTCGACAAATTTCAATAAATATTCACATTTTTTTTACGTTTGAGCAGGAGAAAAGGAGGGAAAAGTAGAAGTAGGTTTACATATCCTTAATTTTAAAGGAGGCGTTCTTTACATGAATTACAATGTCAGAGGAGAAAACATCGATGTAACACCTGCACTAAGAGATCATGTCGAGAAAAAAATTGGAAAGCTGGAGCGTTATTTTGAGACAGACGTAGATGCTTCAGTCAACGTGAACTTGAAGTTTTACAACGATCAAGAATCTAAAGTTGAGGTTACCATTCCAATGACTGATCTAGCACTTCGAGCTGAGGTGCATAATGAGGATATGTACAATGCAGTAGACCTAGCAGCCAGTAAATTAGAACGTCAAATTAGAAAGCACAAAACAAAAGTAAACCGTAAATTCCGCGAGCAAGGTGCCAAAAAGCACTTATTTGCTGGAGGAAATGGTACGGCTGAAGTAGCAGTTCAAGATGACGAAGAGATTGATGAAACAGAAATCGTCAGACAAAAGCGTTTCAACTTAAAACCGATGGATAGTGAAGAGGCTATTCTCCAAATGAACATGTTAGGTCATAGTTTCTTCGTTTTCACAAATGCTGAGACAAATTTGACCAATGTGGTTTATCGCCGAAATGACGGTAAATATGGACTTATCGAGCCAAACGCTTAAACATCAGTTGATGCTGATTCAAAAACAACCTAAATAAAGTAAACCCGTTCCCTTCATGAGGGGCGGGTTTTTTGTGCGAAATTATGGCAAATTCTTTGGAAATGAAAGAAGGTATGGTATGATAAATGCAGGTAAATATGGACCTGTCAAACTTTTGGACATGCCGAAAAATTGCATGAAATAGAGGAGCGTTATTATATGCTTGGAATCTTAAACAAAGTGTTTGATCCTACGAAACGTACGATCAGCCGATATGAAAAAAAGGCAAATGAAATCGAAGCTCTCGCTCAAGATTTTGAAAAATTATCTGACGAGGCTTTAAGAAATAAAACGATTGAATTTAAAGAAAAACTTGAAAAAGGACAATCCGTGGATGACCTGTTGGTTGAAGCATTTGCTACGGTTCGCGAGGCATCCCGCCGCGTGACAGGAATGTATCCATTTAAGGTGCAGCTCATGGGGGGGATCGCGCTTCACGAAGGCAACATCTCTGAAATGAAAACAGGTGAAGGTAAAACACTGACATCAACAATGCCTGTTTATTTAAATGCTCTTTCTGGAAAAGGCGTCCACATCGTGACAGTCAACGAATATTTGGCAAGCCGTGATGCGCAGGAAATGGGTAAAATTTTTGAATTTCTTGGTTTAACGGTCGGCTTAAACTTAAACAGCTTAGACAAAGATGAAAAAAGAGAAGCGTATGCCGCTGATATCACGTATTCAACAAACAATGAACTCGGCTTTGACTATTTACGAGATAATATGGTGCTCTACAAAGAGCAGATGGTTCAAAGACCACTTCATTATGCCGTGATCGATGAGGTTGACTCCATTTTAATTGACGAAGCGAGAACACCTCTTATTATTTCTGGACAAGCTGCGAAATCAACAAAACTTTACGTACAAGCCAATGCATTTGTCCGTACATTAAAAATAGAAGATGATTTCACGTATGATATTAAAACAAAAAGTGTGCAATTGACTGAGAGCGGAATGACGAAGGCTGAAAAAGCATTCGGCATCGAGAACTTGTTTGATGTCAAACATGTCGCGCTGAACCATCACATTGCTCAGGCGCTGAAGGCACATGTTGCGATGCAAAAAGACGTGGATTATGTGGTAGAAGAAGGCCAAGTAGTCATCGTTGACTCCTTTACAGGACGTTTAATGAAGGGGCGCCGTTATAGCGAAGGTCTGCATCAAGCCATCGAGGCAAAAGAAGGTCTTGAAGTACAGAACGAAAGCATGACACTAGCAACAATTACGTTCCAGAACTACTTCCGTATGTATGAAAAGTTATCGGGTATGACGGGTACAGCAAAAACGGAAGAAGAAGAATTCCGTAACATTTACAACATGCAGGTTGTGACAATCCCGACCAACCAGCCAGTCGTTCGTGATGACAGACCTGATTTAATTTACCGCACAATGGATGGTAAATTTAAAGCAGTGGCTGAGGATGTTGCGCAGCGCTATATGACAGGACAGCCAGTTCTTGTTGGAACAGTAGCAGTTGAGACATCTGAGCTTATTTCTAAGCTGCTTAAAAATAAAGGCATTCCTCATCAAGTGTTAAACGCAAAAAACCATGAGCGTGAAGCACAAATTATTGAAGAGGCTGGTCAAAAAGGTGCTGTGACCATTGCGACAAACATGGCAGGACGTGGTACGGACATCAAGCTTGGCGAAGGTGTAAAAGAACTTGGAGGTCTGGCTGTTATCGGGACAGAGCGTCATGAATCACGTCGTATTGATAACCAGCTTCGCGGACGTTCTGGCCGTCAAGGAGACCCAGGGATTACCCAATTCTATCTCTCAATGGAAGATGAATTGATGCGCCGATTTGGTGCAGAGCGGACGATGGCGATGCTTGACCGCTTTGGCATGGATGACTCTACACCAATCCAAAGTAAAATGGTGTCTAAAGCCGTTGAATCATCTCAAAAACGTGTGGAAGGGAACAACTTTGATTCCCGTAAGCAGCTTCTGCAATATGACGATGTGCTTCGTCAACAGCGTGAAGTGATCTACAAACAACGTTTTGAAGTTATCGATTCTGACAACTTAAAATCAATTGTCATCAATATGATTCAATCTTCAATTGAGCGTGCTGTGGGATCTTATACGCCAAAAGAAGAGCTGCCTGAAGAGTGGAAGCTAGATGGTCTTGTTGAATTAATCAACACGAACTATTTAGATGAAGGTGCCATTTCGGTCAAAGATATCTTCGGTAAAGAAGCAGATGAAATCACAACTTTCATCATGGATCGTATTAAAGAAAAATACGATGCAAAAGAAGAAAAATTTGGCGAAGAACAAATGCGTGAATTTGAAAAAGTCATCGTTCTTCGTGCGGTGGATTCGAAGTGGATGGACCATATCGATGCAATGGATCAGCTGCGTCAAGGTATTCATTTACGTGCGTATGCACAAACGAATCCGCTTCGTGAGTACCAAATGGAAGGATTTGCGATGTTTGAGCATATGGTGGCTTCAATTGAAGATGACGTGGCCAAGTATGTCTTGAAATCAGAAATCCAAAACAACCTAGAACGTGAAGAAGTGGTTCAAGGTCAAACAACGGCTCATCAGCCGCAAGAGGGCGATGAGGAGAAGACAGTGAAGAAGAAGCCGGTACGTAAAGTCGTAGACATTGGACGAAACTCTCCATGTCACTGCGGAAGCGGCAAGAAATATAAAAATTGTCATGGGAAGACAGAATAAGTAATGGAAAGAGGTGAAAACCTCTTTCTATTCATGTCAGCCCCCATACATCTATGAGGTGAAGGATATGGAATTAGTAGAAATTAGACAAGAGCTTGAAAATATGGCTAGCAGGCTAGCTGATTTTAGGGGGTCTCTTTGACCTAGAAACAAAAGAAGCCAAAATTGCAGAGCTTGAAGCGACAATGTCAGAGGCTGATTTTTGGAATGATCAGCAAAAGGCTCAAGGCGTGATCAATGAAGCCAATGCACTGAAGGATTCTGTGAATTCCTATCATGAGCTCAGTGAATCGCATGAAGAACTGCAAATGACGCATGATTTATTAAAGGAAGATTATGACGAGGAGCTTCATGCAGAGCTTGAAAAAGAGCTGAAGAACTTAACGAAGCAGTTTAACGAATTTGAGCTGCAGCTTCTTTTAAGCGAACCTTATGATAAAAACAATGCCATTCTTGAGCTTCACCCAGGTGCAGGCGGTACTGAATCACAGGACTGGGGTTCTATGCTTCTGAGAATGTACACTCGCTGGGCAGAGCGCAGAGGCTTTAAGGTCGAAACGCTTGATTACCTTCCTGGTGATGAGGCAGGAATTAAGTCTGTGACTTTGCTCATCAAAGGGCATAACGCGTACGGTTACTTAAAAGCAGAAAAAGGTGTCCATCGTTTGGTCCGTATTTCTCCTTTTGATTCATCTGGCCGCAGACATACGTCATTCGTTTCCTGTGATGTCATGCCGGAATTCAATGAAGAAATTGATATTGATATTCGGACAGAGGATATCAAGGTGGATACGTATCGTGCAAGCGGAGCTGGCGGGCAGCACGTCAATACGACGGACTCTGCCGTTCGTATCACACACATTCCAACAAATGTCGTCGTGACGTGCCAAACAGAAAGATCACAAATCAAAAACAGAGAACGTGCGATGAAAATGCTGAAATCGAAACTTTATCAAAAACGAATCGAAGAACAGCAGGCAGAATTGGATGAAATCAGAGGAGAGCAGAAAGAAATTGGCTGGGGAAGCCAAATCCGCTCTTATGTATTCCACCCTTATTCTCTTGTGAAAGACCATCGAACCAATACGGAGATGGGAAATGTTCAAGCGGTGATGGATGGAGATTTAGATTCATTTATCGATGCTTACCTACGTTCGAAATTATCATAAAAACTCGGCTTCTTGCCGGGTTTTTTTAATTGTGAGAAAATATAATGAATATAAAGGAATACATACGACATACTGATTCTATATCCTTTGTATGATGAAATTAGCAAATAAAGGGGGAAATATTTTGGGATTAACACCATTGCAAGAAACGTGGGATTTAGATGCCTTTTTTAAAGGAGGCAGCTCTTCACCAGAATTTAAGACATACCTGCAAAACATTCAGCAGCTATTAGATGAATTACGACAAAAGGTAGATGCCTTTTCAAAAGAAGATACACACATTGAAAGCCAATTAACGTCTGTCCTTGACACGTATGAAACTACATATAAAAAATTGTCTCAAGCAGGTTCATTTGTATCCTGTCTACAAGCTCAAAATACGAAGGATATGAAGGCAGGCAGCCTTCGAGGTACGATTGCCAAGCTGGAAGCTGATTTAGGAACCATCCTTGCACTGTTTGATCAAGCGCTTGCTGCTATCCCTGCAAATAAGTGGGAAGAACTGACCAATTCAGCAGCCTTTTCAGATGTCCGCTACATATTAAATGAGCGAAGAGACCGTGTGAAGGATCAATTACCTGTTGAACAAGAAACGCTGATTCAAAAGCTGGCTGTGGATGGGTACCATGCGTGGGATGAGCTTTATTCCAGCTTAGTGAATAAAATTACGATTCCGTTTGAACAGAATGGTGAAACGCAGATGATCTCTGTTGGCCAAGCGGAAAATGCCATGGATGATTCAGATCGTGAAGTCAGAAAGGCTGTTTACCACAACCTAGAGCATGCATGGACGCAGGATGAACATTTATTTGCTAGTACGCTCAACCACCTCGCTGGTTTTCGTTTGCAAGTGTATGAAGCAAGAGGCTGGGATCACATTTTAAAAGAACCGCTTGATATTTGCCGGATGAAACAAGAAACACTTGATACGATGTGGTCTGTGATTGATGAACATAAGCAGCCATTCATTGATTATTTACACCGAAAAGCTGACATGCTTGGAGTGGATAAGCTGAGCTGGTTCGATGTTGGGGCTCCTATCGGCAGTGAGACCAAAATCTACCCTTATCAAGAAGCAGCTGCTTTTATTGTGAAACATTTCGGTGGATTTGGAGAAGAGCTTGCTGCTTTTACAGAAAAAGCCTTTAACGAACGCTGGGTAGAAGCTGAGGACCGTCCAAACAAACGGGTAGGCGGCTTTTGTACAAATTTCCCTGACAGCGGAGAGTCACGCATTTTTATGACCTTCTCAGGAAGTCCATCCAATGTGGCGACACTAGCGCATGAACTTGGTCATTCGTTCCATCAGGAAGTGATGCAGGATGTTCGCATTCTGAATCGCAAATACGCAATGAATGTAGCTGAAACAGCGTCGACATTTGCAGAAATGATTGTGGCGGATGCTTCATTAAAAGAAGCGGCAAATGAAGAGGAGCGTCTCAGCTTGTTAGAAGATAAGCTGCAGCGCAGTGTAGCATTCTTTATGAACATTCAATCTCGTTTCTTATTTGAACAGCGATTTTATGAAGAGCGTAAACAAGGAGAAGTGCCGGCTGACCGGTTGAATGAGCTGATGGTCGAAGCACAGAAGGAAGCATTTGGTGACTCATTAGATGAATACCATCCGCACTTTTGGGCGTCTAAGCTGCATTTCCATATCACAAATGTTCCGTTTTATAATTTCCCATACACCTTTGGATACATGTTCTCGTTAGGAATTTATGCAAAAGCATTGCAGGCTGGTACATCGTTTGAAGAGAAATACATTGCATTATTAAAAGATACTGCTTCAATGACAGTAGAAGATTTAGCCAATAAACATCTAGGCGTTGACCTTACCCAAAAAGCATTTTGGGAAGAAGCCATTCGTTTGGCTGTAGCAGATGCTGAAGAATTTTTAGAAGCGACAAAAAAATAAAAATGAAAAGCTCCCATTATGGGAGCTTTTTTGCTGGCTTCAACCAATCAAGCATTGTCTGAATGAGATCATTTTGCTGCGATAAGGCTGGAATGTCCGCAGGCTGATCACCTTTTTGTTTGCCGTACATGCCAAACTGCGCATGGTTGCCGCCTTTTATCTCTTGGTAAACGGTTTGAGACGGCAGATTTGTTTTCGACTTTTTGATTTTCTCTTGTGATGCCAGCCCATCCTTTTCACCTGAAATAGAGAGGACTTTTAGTGACGATTGTTTCAGGGCATCTGATGCCGGATAAGATGCTAGGAAAAAGAGTCCATCAAGCTTGCTCTGATTTTTTTCTGCAAACATTGAGGCAGCTGCCCCGCCAAGTGAATGTCCGCCAATATACCAGTGTTTGATCGTTTGGTGATCTTTGATGATGTCCTGCGCTTTGTTTGGTTTGAAGATCGCAAAGGAAAATGGCATGTCAGGGATAAAGACAGAGTAGCCTTTTTTCATCAGCGCATCCCCGATGTAGGCATACGCAAGTGGTTCCACCTTTGCCCCAGGATAGAGAATGATGCCAGTATCACTTTTTGGTGCTTCAAATGTATAAACATCGTTTTTATGTTCCACTTGCTCAATGTTCACCTGTTTTTTTAATGCTTCTGATGGTCCATATGTGAAGCGGCTCCATGTATAGAAAGCACCAAAAGCTAAGATGATCAGTGCAAGTAATGTCATACCTGTTATCTTCAGTATTTTCTTCACCGCATGCCCCTTCTTTCTCATGTACATATTAAATATACCATCATTTACTCCTATGCCAACCGGCAAGTACGCTGATCCGTCTGTGTGATAAAGTATTAATCCATTAGCACTGCATTTGGCTGTTATTTACAATCGTTTTAAGAGGGCTTAAAATAGGTGTGCATTCAGAAGTAACGGAGGAAGAAAGACATGAAGCAGGGACATTCACAATTTTGGATCGAAGTGAAAAATTATTTGTTCATTTTAATCGGATCAGCCATCGTGGCGATTGGATTTAATACGTTATTATTGCCGAATCAGATTGCAGCAGGCGGTGTGAGCGGAATTAGTACCATCATGCAGTCATTCGGCTTTGAAGCGGCGTATGTGCAATGGGGGCTTAATATTCCGCTGTTTATCGCTGGCTTTTATTTATTAGGCGGTACATTTGGAGTGAAAACACTCGTCGGCTCGATTTTTTTACCTTTCATGGTGTTTGTCACTAGACATATTGCACCTGTCACACATGAAGCGCTGCTAGCGGCTATTTTTGGCGGAGTGGTCATTGGGATCGGAATAGGGCTCGTGTTCCTTGGGAATGGATCAACGGGAGGAACGGCACTCGCTGCCAAAATCATCAATAAGTACACAGGACTCACGCTAGGCACCTGTTTAGCGATGATGGATGGCTTGATTGTTCTAGCTGCGATGACGGTCTTTGGAATCGAAGAGGGGCTGTACGCGGTCATTGGTGTGTTTATTTCTAGTAAAACGATTGATGTGGTACAGGCCGGCTTCAGTCATTCGAAAATGGCGATGATCATTACAGGGCATGAAGATGAGGTCAGACAGGCGGTTTTTGATCAAATTGACCGCGGTGTGACGAAGATCTCAGCAGTCGGAGGATATACCGATCATGACCGACCGATTTTGATGTGTGTCGTTGGACAGTCACAATTCACAAAGTTGAAACAAGTGGTGAAAGCAATCGATGCATCAGCCTTTGTCATTGTGATGGATGCAAAAGAGGTGCTTGGTGAGGGTTTTAAAAGGGCGTAAACAAGGATATAATAGCGTTGACCAAATGATTGTAAGGGAGGGAAATAGATGCAAAAAAGCGGATTAACGATGCTATTTGCAGCGATGCTTCTTGTTCTCGCGGCTTGTGGAGGAAATTCAAGCAGCAGTGACAAGGAAGGCAGCAAAAGTGCGTCATCTGTGAGCAGTGGTGAGGAGATCTATCAGCAAAACTGTATTGGCTGTCATGGGAAAGACCTATCTGGCGGAGGCGGACCAAGCCTGAAAGAAGTAGGGAAGAAATATAATGAAAGCCAAATCGCAGATATTGCGCAAAACGGTAAAGGCTCAATGCCAAGCGGAATGGTAGATGAAAAGCAAGCAAAAGAAGTAGCAAAATGGCTTGCAGAGAAAAAATAAAACCTTTGTCTAATCGACAAGGTTTTTTGTTTTTTATATGTAGAAAAAGACTTTTTGATAGTATGATAACGCATTATATTAAATTTTATTTAAAAAATAAGGGTATAAAGGCACGTTTTTTGGTTTTGATTGTTCTATTTACCTTTTATTTATAAGTTTTGAAATATAAATGTAATACCATTGCGTCGATTCATGACGTATAATTGGAGTTGTTGAAAATTAGACGATTCAATTTTTTCATCTTTTTGGATGAAAAGGACATAAATTGTTAGTAAGTATCGAAGGGTATGTGCGTGACCATACATAAGTTTTTTGACGAGAAGTGTCAAAACATCATGATAAGCTGTTTGTCAGCGAATAAGAAAAGATTAGGTGATTACATGATTCAAATGAAGGAAGTCTACAAGATCTATCCTAATGGTGTAAAGGCGATCAATGGAATCAATGTCTCTATCCATCCAGGAGAGTTTGTGTATGTTGTTGGTCCCAGTGGTGCTGGTAAATCTACTTTCATCAAAATGATGTATCGTGAAGAGAAGCCGACCAAAGGGCAAATCTTAATTAATAACAAAGATTTAGGTTCAATGAAGGAAAAAGAAATTCCTTACGTAAGAAGAGAAATTGGCGTAGTATTCCAAGATTTCAAGCTGCTTCCAACTCTTACTGTGTTTGAGAACGTAGCATTTGCTCTTGAAGTAATTGGTGAACAGCCTCATATCATTAAGAAAAAAGTGCTTGATGTTCTCGATTTGGTCCAGCTAAAGCACAGAGCGCGCCAATTTCCTGACCAGCTGTCTGGCGGTGAACAGCAGCGTGTGTCTATCGCTCGCTCGATCGTCAATAGTCCTGAGGTTGTCATTGCAGATGAGCCGACAGGAAACCTTGACCCAGACACTTCTTGGGAAATCATGAAGACGCTCGAAGAAATCAATAACCGCGGAACAACAGTGGTTATGGCGACACACAACAGAGAAATTGTAAACACCATGAAGAAACGCGTCATCGCAATTGAAGATGGAATCATTGTGCGTGACGAAGCAAGAGGGGAGTACGGAATTTATGATTAAAACTCTCTCGCGGCATTTACGTGAGAGCTTCCGTTCACTAGGAAGAAACACGTGGATGACTTTTGCATCAATTAGTGCGGTTACTGTCACATTGATTTTAGTTGGGGTTTTCCTTGTGATTATGCTCAACCTGAATAACATGGCATCGAACGCTGAAAAAGAAGTAGAAGTAAAAGTATTAATCGAATTAACGGCGAATCAAAAGCAGCAGGATGAATTAAAAGCAGAAATTGAAAAGATACCTGAAATCAGTAATGTGAAGTACTCATCTAAGGATGACGAACTGAAAGCACTGATTAAAAGCTTTGGAGAAAATGGACAATCCATGGGACTTGTTGATCAAGAAAATCCATTAAACGATGCGTTTATTGTGAAAACAACAGATCCTCACGATACACCAAAAGTAGCGAAGAAATTAGAAAACCTAAAGGGTACATATAAAGTAACCTATGGAAAAGAAGAGGTCAGCCGGCTCTTTAATGTAGTCGGAGTAGCGCGTAATGTTGGGATTGTGCTCATTATTGGGCTGTTATTTACAGCTATGTTCTTAATCTCCAATACGATCAAAATTACGATTTTTGCTAGACGTAAAGAAATTGAGATTATGAAGCTGGTAGGTGCAACGAACTGGTTTATCCGCTGGCCATTCTTCATTGAAGGATTATTGCTTGGTGTATTTGGTTCCATTATACCAATTGCCCTATTGCTTGGCACGTATCAATATGCAGTGGGCTGGATCGCACCGAGAGTACAAGGCTCATTTATTTCAATGCTTCCATACAACCCGTTTGTCTATCAAGTATCACTGATCCTGCTAGTGATCGGTGCAATCATTGGTGTATGGGGAAGCTTAACGTCTATCCGTAAATTCTTAAAAGTATAAATATATTTTGATGGCAGCATTCGAAGATTCTATAGAAGATGTGACCGGTTGATCCAATTCATCCGGTCGGCTCTTCATGTCGACAGTTGTCATGGGAGGGGAATATCGTTTTGAAAAGAAAGCTGATGATGGCTGGAATGGCAGCGTTTATTGGAACAGCGTGGTTATACATTCCAGGGAAAGAAAATCGTGCATTCGCATACGAAGACCTAGATCAAAAACGTCAACAAATCGAAGAGAAAACATCGAAGACTGAATCAAGCTTGAAGAAGAAGAAGTCAGAGCTGGCAAAGCTTGAAAAGAAAGAATCAAAGCTCAAGAAAGAAATTGAACAAATTGACCAAAAGGTAAGTACTGCAACTGAAAAAGTCGCTGAAAAAGAGAAAGAAGTTAAAAAAACGAAGCAAGAGATCAAGAAGCTAAAAGAAGACATTCAACTCATCAATGAGCGAATTGAAAAAAGAAAATCCATTTTCAAAGACCGAATTCGTTCTATGCAAAAAAGCGGCGGTACGATCAACTATTTAGATGTGCTGCTAGGTGCTCGCAGCTTTAGTGATTTTGTCGGTCGTGTTGGGGCTGTCACAACCATTGTCGAAGCAGACAAAGACATGATTACAGAACATGAAAATGATTTAAAGCTGGTGGAGCAAAAAGAAGCAGAGCTAAATAATCAGCTAAGTGGACTTGAAACATCTCTGAAAGAGCTAGAAGCACTGAAAAAAGATTTATCTAAGAAGCACAAAGAAAAAGAACACATTTTAGGTGATGTGACAGATAAAAAAAATCATGCACATGATGAACTAGGCAAGCTTGAGAATGAACAAGAAATCCTAGCGAATCAAAAAGCGGCTGTGAAGTCTGAGGAAGCACACCGACAAAAGGAAGAAGCGAAGAAAGCAAAACAAGCAAAACAAGCAGCTGAAAAAAATGCACCTGCACCTCACAGCGGCGGCTCAGATCAAGTATCTGATACACCAGCAAGCAGCTCAGGCTTTATTAAACCAGCTGCTGGCCGATTCTCATCTGGCTTTGGCGGACGTTCTGGCGGAAACCACTTCGGCTTAGATATTGCAGCAAAGGGAACAGTTCCTGTCTATGCAGCAGCATCTGGAACAGTCACGAACTCAAGCTACTCATCGAGCTACGGAAATGTTGTGTTCATTACGCACAATATCAATGGACAGACCTATCAAACCGTATATGCCCACCTGTCTACAAGAAGTGTGTCAACCGGACAGAGAGTCGAACAAGGACAATTCCTTGGGTATATGGGAAATACCGGCCAATCGCATGGTCAGCATCTTCACTTTGAAATTCATAAAGGATTATGGAATGGCGCAAAATCAAATGCAGTCAATCCAGCGCAATATATCCGCTAATCAAAAAGCCGATAACATCATGTTATCGGCTTTTTTAGTCTAGATAGAATTAAAATAGCAGCAGTAATCCGGCAATAATAGGTGTTAACAGAACAGCTGATTTCAATAAGAGCTTAGGTGCAAGGCGTGTGAATTTCGCGCCGATAAATGCGCCTAATACGGTTCCAATTAAAATTTGAATCAGCAGAATAAAATCAACATAGCCCTCTGAAATATACCCAATTCCACCGCCGATGGAAATCGGAATAATGACAAGCATTGTTGTGCCAACGGCTTGCCTAATCGACAGCTTCAGTAAAATCAAAAGTCCTACCTGAATAAATGGTGCAGACCCGATACCAAACATGCCTGACAGCATCCCAGACACAAGGCCTAAAATAATGCCTCTTGTCATTAGCTGACGTGAAGAAAGCGGCTGCTGTGCAGCCTCTTCATTAAGAACAAATAGTTTGATCATCATAAAAACAGCGGATAAAAAGAGCATCCCGGCTGTTAAATAGTGCAGACTATCTTCTGGAATAAAAGGAGCAACCTTAGCCCCAGCAAAAGAAGCAATACAAGCCAGAGCTCCAACAATCAAACCAGATTTCAGCTGAATGTTCCCTTCCCGGTAGTGGCTGTATGCACCTGATAGGGTCGTAAATGCCATGGCGGCTAATGACGTCCCGAGTGCTGTATGGATAGGGATATCAAAAATTAACGTAAGCAATGCGATGACAAATCCTGCCCCGCCTGCTCCTACAAAACCTAATAAAATTCCTAATAAAAGCATCGTCAAGATAATATACATAGCGAAGACTCCTTCTCAATCATAACAAAATAAAAATTACACCTAATAAAATGATTCGTCAAGCCTTCACGGGAGAATGTCTTTACATGAAATCCCTTCTTCTGGCATATAATAACTCAGGTCATCAGGAAGAGTTGAAGAAGGAGGCCAAATATGAAAAAACAAATCGCATCTATTATGGCAAGTGTCGTTCTCTTAATAAGTGCAGGTGTGATGACGCAAAAAGAGGGAACTCATGCGGAGTCACCGCAAACAGCTACTGCAATGGCTGGACAAGCTCAATCAAGTGATAAGGCGAAAGAGAATGGGATGGAAAAGATCGAGAAAGCCTATGACCTTATTTCGAATGAATATGTAGAGGAAGTGGATCGGCAAAAGCTGCTAGAAGGCGCGATCCAAGGAATGCTATCGACGTTAAACGATCCGTATTCAGTATACATGGACAAGCAAACCGCAAAGCAATTTTCTGATTCGCTTGATTCCTCTTTTGAGGGAATTGGGGCAGAAGTGGGGATGGATGAAGGAAAGATCATTATCGTCTCCGCCTTTAAAAAATCCCCTGCGGCAAAAGCAGGTCTAAAGCCGAAAGATGAAGTCATCAGTATTGACGGTGAGCCGATGAAAGAAAAAAGCTTAAACGATGCTGTGCTGAAAATAAGAGGGAAAAAAGGAACTTCTGTCGCCTTAACAATCAAACGAAACGGAATTGAAAAAGAGCTAACGTTCCATATCAAACGAGAGGAAATCCCGCTTGAAACTGTGACCTCCTCTGTAAAAGAGGTCAATGGGCATAAAACAGGCTATATTGCGATCTCCAGCTTCTCTGAAGATACGGCGAAGGATTTCACGTCAAGCCTGAAACAGCTCGAGAAAAAGGGCATAGAAGGCCTTGTACTGGATGTGAGAGGAAACCCTGGCGGCTATCTGCAAAGTGTGGAAGATATTTTGAAGCATTTTATTACGAAGGATCAGCCCTATATTCAAATCGCAGAACGGAATGGCGACCGGAAACGATATTTTTCAAAAACTAAAGAACAAAAACCTTACCCAGTTAACGTCTTAATTGATAAAGGCAGTGCTTCCGCTTCTGAAATACTTGCTGGAGCCATGAAAGAAGCTGGAAAGTATGAAGTCGTCGGTGATGTCTCCTTTGGAAAAGGAACTGTGCAGCAGGCGGTTCCGATGGGAGATGGAAGTAATATTAAATTAACGCTGTATAAATGGCTCACGCCAAAAGGCAATTGGATTCACAAAAAAGGCGTCGTACCGACAATTGCGATTCATCAGCCAGATTACTTTACCGCAGGTCCGCTTCAGCTGAAAGAACCGCTTCAGCTTGATATGAACAATGAAGAAGTGAGACAAGCCCAGACGCTGTTAAAGGGATTGTCATTCGACCCTGGCAGAGTAGATGGATACTTTGATGAAGAAACGAAAAAGGCCGTACTTGCCTTCCAAAGCACATACAATCTCGATAAATCAGGTGTCATTGATTTGAAAACAGCGGAAATGATGAACAAAATGGTGGATGAAGTGAAATCATACGAAAAAAATGACCTTCAATTACAGACTGCACTAAAAGCACTATATCTTAAAAAATAAAGAGGCGAATAATAGCCTCTTTTTTTTGGTTCATAAGTGTCATGAACATGTAATAATTTATGTTTAAAAATAAATTATATCGAGAAATATATTCATTTATTTTACAAAAAACATAACATTCCTTCAATTTTACCCGATAACATATGTATATAAGAGACTTTCTGTTGATTTAAACATGTCATGAAAATGAAACTTTTGAAAGTTGTATGTTACATAAATAATTCTTACAATAAAAAGTAGCACTCATTTTAAATATTTTATTTTTTGCGGATATTCAGCTTGAGCATTAAGCTGTACCGAGGTTTGCGCTTTTCTTAAAAGAACTAGTAAATGGGGGTACACAATTGAAAAGGGCAAGTATTGTGAGAGAGAAAAAATATTACGAGTTGGTAGAGGAACTTAAGAGTCGTTCGAAAGATGTGACGTTTTCCGCTACAAAGGCATTAAGTCTGCTCATGCTGTTAAGCAGGTACTTGGTCAATTACACAACGGTAGAATCAGTCGACGAAATCGATGAAGACTGTGCTGAGATATACTTCAATTATTTAATGGATAATCATAAGAGACTTGGTATAAACTTAACCGACATCAAGAGGTCGATGCAGCTGCTCGGCGGCATACTAGATGTAGATGTCAATCACTACTTAAAAGATTTTTCACTGTCGAATGTCACACTTTGGATGAATCAGGAGAAATAAACCTGATGTCAAGCATCGATTTATTTGATAGAATAAGAGAAAATGCTTGACTTGGGCGGTGAACGATAATGAGCTCGGAGTGGATGGGAGCCGGATTAAAAGCGGTCGGTCTGTTTTTAATCCATCCTCTTTTTTATTTCATGATATTAATCAGCCTATTGCATGGCTACATCCGCGTAAAGCGGGAGAGAAAAGCGTTTCAAACAAGAATAGAAGATGTATACGATGAACTTAAATTTACATATTCAAAGGGATGGATTCTAGGGATTTGCCTATCTGTCATTTCAGTAGGCTTAGGGATTGCCCTCCCCCCTGGATTCATCGTGCTGATTGCAGCGATGACCATCGTTTTCTCTTTATTCTTTAAGGCGAGTGCGCTTTCGTCTGCATACACACTCGGTTTCAGTTTTATTGCGGCACTTGGACTGATGCATTTCCAAGTGAGTCATTCTTGGCTGCCGCAGCTCTCAATGATGAATGCATCAGCCGTTGTCATTCTGCTAGGACTTCTATTAATGACCGAGGGAATTCTAGCCTATCGAACGGCGCATTTACGTACATCGCCTGCTATGGTGATGAGTGCGAGAGGACTTTTAATTGGTCAGCAGCGGGCAAACCGTCTGTGGCTTTTACCGCTTGTTTTGCTGATGCCGGCAGGTGAATTCACTTCTTCTCTGCCATGGTGGCCGGTGCTTCAAGTGCATGATCAAAGCTTTTCATTTATTTTGATTCCATATATCATCGGATTTGGTCAGAGAATTCAAGGCTCACTGCCAATTGTTAGTATTCAAATTACGGCACGTCGTATTCTTATGCTAGGTCTCGCTGTCGCTTTATTAGGCGCTGCAAGTATTTGGTTTGAACCGATTGCTTGGGGAGCTGTATTGATAGCGGTGATAGGAAGAGTCTTTCTCTCATGGAAGCAGAGGGTCAATGACAATGCTGCCCCGTTCTACTTCTCTAAGCGTAATCAAGGGCTGATGGTGCTGGGGATTATTCCAAATACACCAGCAGCTGATTTAAAGCTTGAGATCGGAGAAGTCATCACAAAGGTGAATGGAATTGAAGTCAAAACTGTTTCAGAATTTTATGAAGCCCTTCAAACCAATCGTGCTCTAACAAAGCTCGAGATCATTGGCTTAAATGGTCAGACAAGATTTGAGAAACGTGCTTCTTACGAAGGGGAGCATCATCAGCTTGGCATTCTGTTTGTGAAGGATGATCCACAGCAAGAGCCAACGGCAATTTCATCTTAAAAAAAGCTGCTAGAGATGGCAGCTTTTTTCTTTTGGACGCACTTCATTCCCATAGGATTCACCCCATTCACGCATGGCGAAGATGATAGGCTTTAATGTATTGCCAAGAGAAGTGAGTGAATATTCAACACGAGGGGGAACCTCCTCATAGACTTCTCTATGAACAACGCCGTCTTGTTCAAGTTCACGCAATTGCAGTGTAAGAACACGCTGAGAAATTCTTGGCAGCAGCCGGCGCAATTCATTGTAGCGTTTTGGACCGCAAGTCAAATGATAAAGGATCACTCCTTTCCATTTCCCTCCGATGACACTTGTTGTCACTGAAACGGGACAGCCATGGTTGACAATACTGACTGGATTGGATGGTGCACTCATTTTAACACTCCTTTCTAAGACAAATTTGGTGATACACGAACAAGATGGTAACTAACGAACAAAAATGTGCGTACTTGAATCACTCGAAGCTTTTCTTATACCATAGAAATATCACATCACACATTCGGGCTGTTTGTTTTCTTATCATAACAATTTCTAAATGGGAATGGAAAGAAATTGGATTGATGAAACAAACGCCCTAATTGGTCAATAGAAAGGATGAATACAATGCGAGACAAAGAGCAATTAAAAAAAGAAATCATTGAGGCGTATGAATTCCGCCATGCGACAAAAGAGTTCGATCCAACGAAAAAAATATCAGAGGATGATTTTGCGTTCATTTTAGAAACAGGAAGACTTTCCCCAAGCTCTGTAGGGTTTGAGCCTTGGAAGTTCCTCGTTGTTCAAAATGAAGCATTTAGAGAAAAATTAAAAGAGTATACATGGGGAGCGCAAAAGCAGCTTCCAACTGCCAGTCATTTTGTGATCATCTTGGCAAGAACAGACGCCCGTTATGATTCAGCATATGCAGAATACATCAACAAGCAAATCAAAGGAATGACAGACGAAACGTTCGAGATGGTGAAGGGACGCTACCAAGAATTCCAAGAGAATGATCTTCATTTGTTGGAAAATGAACGTACGCTCTTTGATTGGGCTTCAAAACAAACGTATATTGCCCTTGGAAACATGATGACAGCTGCTGCACAAATTGGTATTGATTCATGCCCAGTCGAGGGGTTCAGCTACGATGAGATTCATCGCATTCTAGATGAAGAAGGACTGCTTGAAGATGGCCAGTATGACATTTCTGTCATGGCAGCTTTTGGTTATCGTGTGACTGAGCCGAAGCGCGGCAAAACGCGCCGTCCGATGGATGAAGTAGCTGTTTGGATTCGTTAAAAGAGAATGTCTGAAAAAGGATGTTGACAATTGCGTGGATAGTCAGTATATTTAAAAAATAAAATCTTTGATGAATATACAAATTGACTATAAACGCTTTGACTTGAGAATAGTAGATGAACATCCGTTTTTTAAGAGAGCTGCGGGTTGGTGCAACGCAGTAAAACGAATCATTGAACTCGCTCAAAGAGCGGTAAGACTGAATGAATAGTAAGTCTTTACGTGTGACCTCCGTTAACGGGTTTTAAGTTGGATTCAGCTATGGCTGAATCAATTAGAGTGGTAACGCGGTTGCAAGGTCAGTCGTCTCTTCAAGGAGATGACTGGCCTTTTTATATGCTTTTATCCTATATTTGTCTGAAGATTCAAATTTAAAGGAGCTATAGAAAATGGAAAAGGAACATGTGCAGTTAAAACGAACAATGACGTCAAGGCATATTATGATGCTCGCACTTGGCGGTGCAATTGGTGCTGGTCTGTTTAAAGGAAGCAGCTCTGCTATTGATATCGCAGGTCCTGCTGTCATTTTGGCATATATGATTGGTGGTCTTATTTTATTATTTATTATGCAAGGACTTGCCGAAATGACGGTTGCACGACCTGGCGCAAGAACATTCCGTGATTTAATTGAACCTGTGTTAGGCAAATATCCGGCTTATTTCTTAGACTGGATATACTGGAAAATGTGGGTGCTGAACATTGCAGCAGAAGCGATTGTATCTGCAATCTTTATTCAGTACTGGTTCCCACAGGTGCCGATTTGGACACTTGTGTTAATCATTTCACTTGTTGTGACATTGATCAATGTTTGTTCTGTTAAAATGTTTGCTGAGACGGAGTACTGGTTAGCTTCTATTAAAATTGCTGTCATTATTCTATTTATTATCATTGGGTTAACAATGCTGTTTGTCTCATTTGGTCAGCATGCAGCACCTGGATTATCCAACTTAACCGACCACGGAGGATTTTTCCCGAATGGAACAGGCGGATTAATTGCGGCCATGCTTGTTGTGGTGTATTCATATGGCGGGACTGAAATGATTGGGGTCACATTAGCAGAAACCAAAAACCCTGAAAAAGTCATCCCAAAGGCCATTCAAAGTACATTTGTACGAATCATTGGTTTCTATGTACTGCCGTTCTTCATCATCGTCAGCTTGATTCCTTGGAATCAAGTAAACAATGAGCAAGTGAGTCCATTCGTCACCGTGTTTGCAACGATTGGCGTGCCATATGCAAGTGACATCATGAACGGTATCATTTTACTAGCGATCTTGTCTTCTATGAACTCTGGCCTGTACGCATCCTCAAGGGTCCTGTATACGCAAGCGATGGATGGACGTGTATGGAAGGGCTTCTCGAAGCTATCAAAACAGCAGGTGCCTGTCAGAGCGATCCTAGTGTGTACATCTACATTGTATGCGGCTGTATTGATTTCACTTTTTGTAGGAAGTCAAACCTTTAATTATTTAATGGGATCTTTAAGCTATACGGTCTTATTCATTTGGTTTATTATTGCTGTCGGGCATTTAAAATCTCGAAGTGTAGCAGAACCAGGAGAATATCGTGTGAAGCTGTATCCTTTCACAACATGGTTTTCTGTGATTGCGATCATTGCCATTTTTATCGGCGTTGTGTCAACAACTCCAATTATCCAAACGATGGTCACAATGGGCATTTATCTGATTATTACTCTTTCTTTCTTCATCAACAGAAAGCGGTTTGAAACAGCCGCTTAATACAAAAAGCGTGAGGGACCTTTAAAGAGGTCTCACACGCTTTTTTTAATGCTGTTTGTATTGCTTGAAATGAACAGGGGATTGAACAGGCTGTGGCTTTGACTGATGCCCGTAACTCTCTCTTACGATGTAAAGTGGTCGATCTTTTGCCTCGTCGTAGATTCGGCCGATGTATTCCCCGATCATTCCCAGCATAAAGAGGATAATACCGCTAAAGAACAGCTGTATGACAATTAATGAACTCCATCCTGTAATGGTGCTGTTTGTAAAAAGCTTTAAGTAAAGTACAAGAAACATTGAAATGAATCCGATAGCGGAAAGGGCAATTCCTGCTAAACTCGCTAGTTTCAAAGGTTTATAGGAAAAGGAAGTGATTCCATCCATCGAGAGCTTGAGCATCTTTTTGAGCGGGTATTTTGTTTCTCCTGCTAGACGTTCATCTCGAACGTACTCTACTGCAATTTGTTTGAAACCTACCCAGCTGACTAGGCCGCGAACAAATGGATTTTTTTCTCGTATTTTTCTCATTTCATGGCACACTCTATGATCCATTAACCTGAAGTCACCGGTGTCGATTGGGATATCTACTTCGGTGATTTGACGTAAAACGCGATAGAAAAGGGAAGCGGTTTGCTTTTTGAAAAAAGTTTCGCCTTTTCGTTTGGTGCGCACGGCGTATACGACTTCATAGCCTTCTTTCCATTTTGCGATCATCTCTAATATCAATTCAGGCGGATCTTGTAGGTCTGCATCTATCACGACGACAGCTTCTCCCTTTGCATAATCCATCCCAGCTGTAATTGCAATTTGGTGTCCAAAGTTACGCGAGAAATCAATGAGTCTTACATTCGGATCGTTTTTGGAATACCCTTTAATTAGTTCAGCTGTTCGATCCATACTACCGTCATTGACGAAGAGAAGCTCGTATGCTTCTCCCGTCGAATCCATGACTGTTTTCAGTCGCTGATAGGATTCGTGGATCACAAGTTCTTCATTATAGACTGGGACTACAATCGAATATCGTATGTTCTTTTCCATCAGTCATCGTTCCTCCCTTTTAATAGATGAATTAATCAACGGATAGTTCATAAAGAGTGCCGCTCTTCATTCCGCCCATTCGTCCATTTGACTGATCATTTTGTTCTGATTGTTGGCTGTCTGTTTGCTGGTTCGTTTTGGATGTAGAGCTGTTCTGCCATTTAGAAGCAGATATTTCTTTTCCATTTTTTTGAATCCAAGTGAGAATGTCAGAGCTGCCGCCTCTCATACCAGAAAGATAGAAGTATTTGATTTTGCCGTCTTTGACGAGCTGTTTGAATTCACTAAGCGTGAGAATGTTATCAGACCCACTAAATCCACCTAATGCCATAACAGCTTTTCCTGTTTTAATAATGTAAGGTGAAGCAGTGGTTGCATCTGTTGTTCCGAATAGGAATTCTTCTCCCGTATTGTTTTTCTCAAGATAGCTGATCAACTTTTCATTGACTTGTGAACTCATGCTGCCACTTGAAGTTGCAAGCTGAGGACCAGCCTCTGGAAGCATACTGTTTCCCCCATAAAGAAGAGGTGTGTTTGCCCAGTATAGTGGTGCAATCAGCATGCCAAGGATGGCGATGAGAGACACGAATTGTTTTAGTTTTTCTTTTCCTTTTATCAAAAGCAGAGAAAGGATTGTTCCAACACCAATGATACCGACTGCAATGCTTAGTCCAAGACCGATCGTGCTTGTAAAAGTGGATAGGATAAAGATTTCAAATGCTGTTGTGACGAATATCGCAATTGGAAGCAGCCGTTTTTTAAATCCAGTTCCTGTTTGAAACAATTGTGTCATAGAAACCCATCCTGCTCCTGCTAATACAGCAATTGGCGGTGCCAGCATGATCAAATAATAATGATGGAAAAATCCTGCTACACTGAAAAATGCAGCAACAGGAATAAGCCAAGCTAACCAAAATAGTGTTTCTTTTTGTTTTGTATTGAGACGTCTTCTTTCAAAGGCAGTCGAGAAGAAGATACCAATCGCACCGAAGATTGCAAATGGAAGCAGCCAGCTGATTTGATCGGACAGTTCCGATTGGAACAGACGTAACGGTCCCTTGGTTCCTGTACCAAACATGCCGGAGCCATTTCCCATTTTTCCGCCCCCGCCATTTGGCGGTCCATTACCATTACCGCCTGAAGGCATATCAGGTGGTGTTGTGCCGTCTGCACTGCTTGGTGGTCCTTGCATTGAAGGCTGTTTCTGGCTGGATGATTGGTTTGAATTGTCTGAGTTGTTTTGATTTCCATGAGATGGCGGCTGAGGCATGGTGGATGAATCATTGTCATTTTGATGATCACCCTGCTGTGAAGGTGGCTGCCCCTCCCCCTGATTTGTGCCGCCCCCCCAGCCAGACTGTTGACCAGTCAGCCGCTGGAGACCGTTGTAACCAAAGGCTAATTCTAATGCAGAATTCGATTCACTTGATCCGATATAAGGACGATTGTCTTTGGCAGTGAGATCAATCGCTATTGACCATGAAGCAGATACACCTAAAAGGACAATCATTGAAACGATCAGCGAGAGTAATTTTTTCTTCCATGTCGATCGGTAAGCAAGGATGTAAAAAAGAATGAGTGCGGGCACGATCATATAGGCTTGTAGCATCTTTGTATTAAAGCCGACGCCAATCATCGCAAACGAAGCAATCGCCCAAAGAACCTTTTGCTGTTTTACAGCCTTGAACATCATTCCTGTTGCTAGTAAAAGTATAAAGACGAGTAAGCTGTCAATATTATTTGTGCGAGATACAGCAACCGCAATAGGTGTACACGCCATGATAAGTGCCGCTAATCTTGCCGCTGCTTGGCCAAAAGTTGGTTTGACAAGACGATAGATCAGATAAACAGATCCAATGCCTGCTAAAGCTTGAGGCAAGATGACGCTCCATCCATGGAGACCAAAAATTTTGGCACTGATCGTTTGCAGCCAGAAGGTGAGCGGGGGTTTATCCACCGTGACATATCCTGCTGGATCAAATGAAGCAAAGAAGAAATTATGCCAGCTTTGCATCATACTTGTGACAGCCGCAGTATAATACGCATTCACCGTATCATCTTCCCAAATGTTATAAATGTTTAAGATGGCAGATAAGATCAATATGAAAAATAAATAAATATCAAATTTCTGAAAACGTCTGATCAAAAGCATGTCACTCCTTTTTCTTCACTTGAAAAAAGTGTAACAAGCAAATATGAATAAAATGTTAATAAAAAAAGACCATTTTTTTATTTTTTAGAAATAAAAACAGCTCTTGGTGAAAAGAGCTGTTCTAGTTGTAGACAAATCCTATGAATACTGAATTTATCAGATAAAGTAGAGATTCCAATGAGAGTAAAATATGTGAGTAGTAGTTATAGAGTAGGTGAGCTCTCATTGAATGAAGCATTGGGAAGTTGAATGATGGCTGTCGTACCAATGCCAGGCTCAGATTGAATGTCAAACGTTCCATGATGTTTTTTGATGATTTGATAAACAATAGCTAGTCCAAGACCAGAGCCGCCATCCTTTCTTGTTCGTGCTTTATTTACACGATAAAATCGCTTAGAAACATGAGGAAGATCTTCTTTTGGAATACCGTTGCCTTCGTCAGTCACTCTCAATTCAGCAACACTTTGGTGAACTTGTAATTCAATCGATATTGATTTTCCAGATGGCGTGTAATGAATGGCATTGTCCAGTAAATTACGTATCACTTGTTGGAGACGGTCGCTATCACCATAAACAATGCAATCCTCTTCAAGTTTACGTTTGAGAGTAATGTTTTTTTTGTCAGCGAAGAACGCCATTTGATCAAGAACATCGTGGATCAGCTGAGCAAAGACAATTGGCTCCGTCGTAAGTGGATAGGAGTCACCTTCTAACTGTGCAAGATCTAAAAGATCGTGTACAAGCCGGCTTAAACGTGTGGCCTCATCTTGGATGATTTGCATTCCCTTTTTTTGATCAATGATCCCTTCTTCAATTCCTTCTGCATAGCCTTTCATATAGCTTAAAGGTGTTCTAAGTTCGTGAGAGACATTCGCAAGAAATTCCCTGCGGTGCTGTTCAACTTTTTCGAGGGTTGAAGACAGTTTATTAAAGGAGCGGCTAAGCTGGTTTAACTCATCTCCTTTTTTGGTTACGGCCATTCGTTTTGAGAAATCACCTGATTCCATTTCCATTGCAATTTCTTTCATTTTATTAATTGTCTGCACTACTTTATTGGAGCTCTTATATCCGATCACGAATATCAGGAGCAGAATCATTAAGATGGATAGGCCAAGCGTCAATCTAATTTGGACAAAGGGTTCATATACATCTGATAAGGGCATGGAGAGGAAAATAGTTCCCGATAGATCATCATTGCTTGAGAAAACAGGGATGGCGATGCCAAGAATATCTTGGTGAAACTTTGGGTGTTCTCTAATTAACACGACGGTTTCACCTTGAAGGAGCTTTTGGCGTTCCTTGAACGTAATGAGATTACCATTTGTGTCCGTATCAAAAGGAAGTCCACTTGAAAGCTCCATTGGATCATCTGTAAAAATAATGTTCGCCTGACTTGAGTCATTTGCCCATTTCATTCTGTCGGTAAAATACTTGTCTTTCCCGTGTGTGTGATAGATTTCTGCCAGCTTCTTACCTTGCAAACTTAAGGAATCGATCTGTTTATCAATATATAAATGCTGGTATAAGTAAAAGGTAAGGGCAAGCGCTGAGGCTGCAACGATTCCGATCACCGCAAGGATTAAGAAGAGTACTTTCTTTTTAATCGATAATGGCTTCATTCTTCCTCCTCAAACTTATAGCCGACACCCCAAACGGTTTTAATATATCGTTCTGCTTCCTTTAACTTCAGTCGCAGCGTTTTGATATGTGTATCAACTGTTCTTAAAGAGCCGCTCGTTGAATGTGCTTCCCACAATTTTTGATAAAGGCGTTCTCGTGAAAACACTTGTCCTTGGTTGAGCAAAAGAAACATGAGTAAATCAAATTCTCTTCTTGTTAAATTAACGGGCTGTTGATGGAGGTAGACTTGTCTGCCATCTTGATCAATCTCCATGTCACCAATCTGTATTCGGCTGCGCTTTAGCGAAAGACCTCTAATTCGTCTCAGGGTTGTTTCAATTCTTGCTGCAAGCTCACGCAGACTGAAAGGCTTCATGATGTAGTCATCCGCTCCAATTTCAAGTCCTCTAATTCGGTCCTCCTCATAACTCCTCGCTGTTAAAAATAAAATCGGTATTTGAGATGTTTGTCGAATACGCTGACAGACCTCAAATCCATCCATGTCAGGCATCATGATATCTAATACAACAAGGTCAACTGATTCCATTTCAAGCTGATGCAAGGCATCCTTTCCATTATTCGCAGTGATAATGTGAAAGCCATGTCTCTTTAAAAAAGACCCGATTAACTCAAGCATATCAAGCTCATCATCTACGATTAAAATACGCATTTGTTCCTTCATTTCTTTTCCTCCAACACGATAGCATAAGGTCCTGATGGTACATTCAGTTGATTTTTCATGATAAGTGAGTGTTTATCAATGATGGATACTGAGTTGTCATCCAAGTTACTCACATAAATTGATGTCGTATCAGCGGTGATATAATTTGGATTTTGACCAGTTTCAACAGAAGCAAGCTGCTTATTTGTTTTGGTATCTACTTTGTATAGCGTATGATCTCCATGACATAGTACATATAAAGTAGAAGAATTTTTCTCTGAAAAAAATGCAACAGGCATAATGCCTAGCTTTATTTCTCGCTGTTTTTTGCCTGTTTTAGGGTCATAAGCAAAAATACTCTTATTTAAGGTACCTTGTTTACCATGGCCGCCTATCCAAATAGACTGTCCATCAAAATGAATCCCAGAAGGCCGATTAAGTACAGAGAACGTACGTATATTTTTTTCCTTTTCAATATCTATGACGGAGACAGTATGACTTTCTGCATTTAAAACAAATAAAATACCTGATGAAGAAAGAGTCATAGAAGAAGGTAATTTTCCGGTTTTCACAGTCGATTTTATTTTTTTACGCTCCGTATCAATAAAATAAACGACATTTTTCTGTGAGTTGGCAGCGATCAATGTATGAGAAGCTGCATCATATGTAAGGGAAGTCAGTCCTTTATCCACATCCATATAATCTGTTGCTGTCCCGTTTTTTAGATTAATTTCGATAAGGGATTCTCCCTCTTTACTTGTAGCGATGATGATGTCTTTATTGATTTGAATAAGATCAGTAAGTGGGTGCTTTAAATCCACAGAAGAGAGCATTTTATTTTTTTGTATATCAACTATTGAAAAGGAGGCTTTTTTTAATTGAGAGATGACAGCGATGGATTGAGAGCTGCCTGGCGGCGCAAATTGCCGTTCTTTTCCACAGCCTGTCAGGAATAAAAGTAGAGCTGATAAACAGATCAAAACATATTTCACACGTTCCATTCTTCCGCTCCTTTGCGTTCTCTATTTTCAAAATCATACCACAAAAATTGTGAAAAAAAATTGAAGTTATCTATGCTGAAGGAGATGAAAAAAGCTTTTAGGTGAGTGAGGGAGACAATTTGCACCTGAAGTTCCTTTTTTGTCTGGTCATATACCATTTTTTCTCCTTTAAAAGGTGATTTTCAGGATTTGATGAAGGCAATCACTATAGTTTACAGTGATACAAATGATGAAAACTCCCCGCTCTAAATAGACATAGAGCAAGGGAGTGATTAGGCGGAATGTTCAGATGATGGAGAGGTTGATTTTGTTTTTACGCGTTGAGATAAAAAGAAACCAAGAATGCCTGCACCCATTAATACAATAAATAAAGATTGAAAACCACTCATAATCCCAATCAATGTAGACGAAATGATACTGCCAAAATATCGAAAGGTAGAGAAAATACCAGATGCTGAACCAGATAAGCTTTGATCAACTGATGTTAAAGAAGCCATCTGCATACTGGTCATACCGATCCCTGATGAAATTCCACCTGCGACAAGTGTCACGATAAGCAGAGGTAAGGTAGGGTACTGACTCAGTGTGATTAACATGATGCCTGATAAAGTGAGGCAGAGAAATGAAAAGCGAATCATTTTTTTTGCGCCTTTTTTCGGATGGAGTCTTGCCCCTAACAAGCCGCTAATAGACATGCAAAGAGAAAATACTGACAGAATAATACCGCTTTGTGTATGAGAAAGTGCAAGTTGTTGTTCCATAAACAGCGGCATAATCAGAAGGATAGCATACATCACAAAATTACTTAGCATGATTGACAGGTTCGCATTTGTAAATGAACTGTTTTTAAAAAGTGACAAATCGATGATCGGATTCTTTACTTTCCGTACATGTTTAAAGAATAAAGGAATCACGATCAATGCTAGAATTCCATAGATCAAGTATTCATTTAGCAATTGGCTTTTTGTGCATAAAATGAGTGTGGCAATCCCGATGGTTAAGTACAATGAACCAATGATGTCTACACTTGCTTGTAAGCGTGTATGCTTTGTTTTCGGAATGAGGAATACGCCGGTAACAAGTGTAAGGAACAAGAATGGGATATTTACAAAGAATATTGAGTGCCAATCAAAACTCTGAATAAGAATCGAGCCAATAAAAGGTCCAAGTGCGGCACCAATACCAGCTCCAAACCCAAAGTATCCCATTGTTTTAGACAGTTTTTCGGGGGATACTGTTGCACGAATCAATGCAATGCTATTCGGTGTTAAAATAGCGCCGCCAGCTGCTTGAATGGAACGAAAAGAGATGAGAAAAGTTAGATTAGGTGCTAAAGCACATCCAATTGAGCCAATTAAAAAGAGCATGACCCCAATTAAATACATTCGCCGGTGTCCGTATATATCTCCTAACTTACCAGCAATAGGCTGAGTGACTGCCATGACAATAAGGTAAATCGTGACAACCCAAGTGATGTTTGCAAGGGATTGATCATAATAAGTTGATATAGATGATAGAGCGACTGCGATCATCGTGGAGTTGACTGGAACTAGTATAGCTCCAAGCAACAAAGAATAGATGATGAAACTCTCTTTTTTTAACCTCAATGTGTATACCACCTTTTGTAAAAAAGAAGAATTTCACCCTTTAAGCGGGAGAAATTCCTCTCATGAAAATGTGTGTGCATGTTTCAATAAAATCTTCTTTTTGTGTGAGAACAAGTTGAAAATCTTGCTCTAGCTGTTGAATGAAAAATCCGTAATACGTACTAATGAAGATGTCTGCATAAATGTCTTCTTTTCCTTTTAATACATGATGATGAGCACCCATCTTTTTGAAATATTGTATCAACATTTCTCTCAGTTCTTGAGGATATATCTTTTCATGATTCGTTAAATCCTTAAACATATCCGGTTCTCGCATGCTGATATAAATAAATTCTTTTTTGGAAGTCAAATCTTCAAGGAAATAGGTACCGAGAAACTTTAAATCGGTGTATAAATCGCCTTTGAACTCTGCTTCTAGGGTTTTTGTCGGTGTTGATTTCATTTTCATAATGGCAGCAATGATGCCGCGTTTGTTTTTAAAGTTGCGAAAAATAGTTGCTTCACTCACATTCGCTTTTGTCGCTATTTCTTTGGTTGTTGTTTTTTGATAGCCCTTTTCAGTTAATAAATCCATTGTTGCGCGAATGATTCGTTGATTTGTAGATTTTAACAAGCATACTCACCTCAGGTTATGAATGTGTTTGCAACAAAGTAAGTATACCGATAAAATCTATGACCGCCAATATCATCCAAAATGATAAATTTATGCACGCGAATGCTGCTTTAATATTTGAACGCGTCCATTGCTGCCATCTACTGTCACAAGGTCACCGGATTGGAGTGTTTCAGTTGCTATTCTAGTCCCTAAGACAGCTGGCATCATATACTCTCTTGCAATAATAGCTGAATGAGACAAAATGCCTCCAGCATCGGTGATGACTGCTTTTGCATCTCTAAATAAGCTCGTCCATAGAGGTGTGGTCGTTTTACAAACTAAAATATCACCCTTTTGGAATTGTGAGAATTCTTCAGCGCTAGTAATCACTTTTACTCTTCCGGAAACAATACCGCTGGATGCGCCAATTCCATGGATCACATCTTGTGTGTTGTTTTCATTTTCTCTTAATGAACCAAGCATTCTTTCGACTTGCTGTAATTCAGCTTCAGTTGGTGTGCCGGTGTAAGCTGGTGGTTGAATGGCTTCATTTTCTTTCATTTCCATTTTTCTTTGCTGGATAACCGAATAGAATGAGATAGACGTTGTGAGCGCTTTTTGTACCTCTTCATCATAGAGATTCCATATATCATCTTGATGAGGAATGGCTCCTTTTTGTGTAAGAAGTTCACCAATTTTTAATAGATATACCCGGGCTTTAGCGTCTAACATGGCATCAATGTAGAAATGGTGGTCATCTCGGATATTCGCTGCTTGAAGGGCAAATTGATACAGTGTCTCAAATTTTGTTTTAAACGACTCATCCTTCACTTGACTCATAAAATGTTTATACGTCTCTTGTCTTTTGATCACTGCTTTTGCAAATTCTTCATCAAAATCACATTGGGACTGAATGTTATTTCTAATGATATCTAATATATACTCAGGGTTCTCTATCCATGTTTCTTCCGTAAAGTCATGACTTTTAATAGATCGCCAGCCGTAAACTTGGAGAAATTCCTCCAATTTCGAAATGAAATGCTTTCCTTTTTCCGAGTGATTGAGTGCATATAACAGCTCTGGGTTCTTTTCATGATGAATAAATGCCTGATGAAGTTCTGGATCTTGAAGGACTTCCTTTGCTATATCAGATAAAACCTTGTCTGTTTCCAGAGATTTGTTCATCACGCCTATCATCATTTCATGAAGCAAGACGACTTGTGTTTGATCACCGGTATACGTGACAAGCATGTCTTCAATGATGGCTGATAGAATGACTTGCGGTATGACGATATCAAAATGATCATCATAAGCTTGGATATAAAAAGCCTTTAATTCTTCAAAACCAATGATGGCTTTTTCAATGGTCATAGGTTCATTTATTTGGCGATCGAGTTTTTCGTAAAATGGGAAGAAGTTTTCCTCTAGAATCTCATACATCCGATCACTTAAATGCGGAAATAATTCAAATATACGTTCATCAAAAACAGGTGCAGCTCCCTCTTCCACTTGTGGCAGGTCCGGTGCTGAGTATAGGTGGCCTCTGTAAAGCTTAATATCTTTGATGTTCAGATCCGGCACTTGATACTTTTCTCCACTTTTCTTCATCCCGCTTTTTAAGGCTGGTATGATCAGGCTTGAGAAAAGTGGGCTCGTTGGACCAGGCATATGATCGTCCATTGAAATCCAGAAATCTTGCAGCTCTTCTGGATGCATGAGAAAAGAAGCACCTGCTGTTTCATTTGCTGGTTTTGAGAGAGCTGTGGTAATCGGCCTTGCTTGAAGTAAATAAAACGACCCATTTGCTATACCAAATTCGATATCGACTCCATGTCCGTAAAGTGCCTCTACTTGTTTTGTGATTTGTGTAATTTCTACCAATTGATCATCGCTCAAGCAAAATTGATCAGCCATTTTTTCTGCTACTGGCTGTTCGATGACACCCTCTTGGTAAGGAACAATTTGCAGCTCTTTCGTCCCAAGTGTTTTTTCAATTAAAAAGTTCTCTTTATCTACAATAAACGTGTCTGGTGTCACAAGACCGGAGACAATGGCTTCTCCCAATCCGTAGCTTGCGGTCAGCATCATTTCATTTGTTTTCCCCGATACTGGATTCTCACTAAAGATGACACCGGAGACGTCAGAATGGATCAATCCTTGAACGACAACGGCCATGAGCGGCATCTCTTCCTCGTTTTTATTCATCTCTTCCTTATATTCTGTGACTCTTGCTGCAAAATAAGATGACCAGCATTCTTTGACTGCCTGTAAGAATTCTTCATTTGTTTTGATATTTAAATAGGTCTCGTACTGTCCTGCAAATGATGCGCCTTCGAGATCTTCAGCAACAGAAGAGGACCTGACTGCAACTGAGGGATAAGTCTTCCGCAATGATTGAAAGGACGAAAGCAGCTCTGCTTCCATTTGTGAAGGAAACGATGCTTCTTTGATTTTTTGAGCAAGGTTTTGTTCTGATGGCTGCAGATTGTGATATGAAAGAAAGCTTGCAAAGCTGTTGGTTTTGATAATAAATCCATCTGGGACTGGCAGGCCGTGATTGTTTAATTTGATTAAATTTAGGCCTTTTGCCCCTGCGAGTGCTGCTGATTCTTCAGCCGCATGAAATAAAACTGAATACATGGGAATGCCCCCTTATCCAAATAGCCAATGTTTGTATGTCTCTCTATTTTTTAAAATGATAGTGCGCACTATCATTTTAATCATAGGATTGATTGGTTGTTATTGTCAAAGACGGAAAGACCTATCTTTATAAAGGGGACAATCTCACTAATTTCCTTCTTCTTCTACACCAAAAGTCTCCGAACATGAAGAAAAAAGGCGAAATTGAAAACTGTGAATTGTTCAATATGCCAATCTTTACTATAATCAAGGAAGTAGACCATGAAGAGGGAGGGTTTTTGTGATTACAAAAGCCATATTTGCACTAGTTTTTCCTTTCTTGCTCGTTATTTTATTTTCAAAGGTTACTTATAATCATTACGTAGGCATTGCGTTAACAGCAGCGCTTTTATTTGCTTCGTACATGAAGGGCTATACAGAAACCTACTTTATTGTGGGATTAGATATTATTTCTTTAGTTGCTGGGGCTTTGTTTATGGCTAAGAAAGAAATTGAAAAGAGAGAAAAAGCTGAAAAAAATCAATGATGTCATCGGCATCAAGAGCATGATGGCTGAAAGCTGATATGTTTTAAACAAGAGCTGTGCTTACGATTTCTAGTAAGCGCAGCTTTCTTTTTCTGCTCATCGAATATCTCACTCCAAAATGTTCCATACTGAAAGGAAGGTTTTCTTAAGAGGGTTATTTGCCATGGGAGAGAGGGTATGACTGTATTGGAAATAAAAATCAAGTAAGAGCCGAACTTTAGTTCGTATTTTTGTGTTCTTTTATGATAATATATTCATTAGATAGATTTCGTAACGAAACGGAGGCTTTGATGTGAGTGACCGCTTTGAATTAGTTTCTAACTATCAGCCCCAAGGAGATCAGCCAAAGGCGATTGAAAAGCTTGTTGAGGGGATCCATCAGGGGAAACAGCATCAAACGCTGTTAGGTGCTACAGGTACGGGAAAGACCTTTACTGTCTCCAACCTGATTAAAGAAGTGAACAAACCGACACTTGTCATTGCGCATAATAAGACACTTGCTGGTCAGTTATACAGCGAATTTAAGGAATTTTTTCCGAATAACGCTGTTGAATATTTTGTAAGTTACTATGATTATTATCAGCCAGAGGCATATGTGCCTCAGACCGATACATTTATTGAGAAGGATGCCAGCATCAATGATGAGATTGATAAGCTGAGACACTCGGCTACGTCCTCGTTATTTGAGAGAAGAGATGTCATCATCATTGCCAGTGTGTCCTGTATTTATGGCTTAGGTTCGCCAGAGGAATATAGAGAGCTTGTACTGTCTTTGCGTACTGAAATGGAGATTGAACGCAATCAGCTTCTTCGTAAGCTGGTGGATATTCAGTATTCTCGTAATGATATAGATTTTCAGCGCGGAACCTTCCGAGTCCGAGGAGACGTCGTTGAGATTTTTCCTGCTTCACGAGATGAGCATTGTATCAGAGTGGAGTTTTTCGGTGATGAAATTGAACGTATTCGTGAAGTGGATGCGCTGACTGGAGAAATACTTGGTGATCGTGATCATGTGGCTATTTTCCCAGCATCTCACTTCGTCACAAGAGAAGAAAAAATGGAAAAAGCAATTATTAATATTGAACAAGAGCTTGAAGAACAGCTCGAAAAGCTTCGTGAAAATGGAAAATTGCTTGAAGCGCAGCGCCTTGAGCAGCGGACAAGATATGACCTTGAGATGATGAGAGAGATGGGCTTTTGTTCAGGAATCGAGAATTATTCAAGACATCTGACCTTGCGTCCTCCTGGTTCAACACCTTACACACTGCTTGATTATTTCCCAGATGATTTTATGATTGTTGTCGATGAGTCGCATGTGACGATTCCGCAAATCCGCGCCATGTACAACGGCGACCAAGCAAGAAAGCAAGTGTTGGTTGATCACGGATTCCGCCTGCCATCAGCACTTGATAACAGACCGCTCACCTTTCAAGAGTTTGAAAAGCATATCAACCATATTGTGCATGTATCAGCAACGCCTGGTCCGTACGAGCTTGAGAAAACACCAGAGGTTGTGGAACAAATTATCCGTCCAACAGGATTACTTGATCCAATTATTGAAGTGCGTCCGATTGAAGGACAAATTGATGACTTAATTGGAGAAATTCATGCACGAGTTGAGAAAAATGAGCGTGTGCTCGTGACCACGCTGACGAAGAAAATGTCTGAGGATCTCACAGATTACTTAAAAGAAATCGGAATCAAGGTGAATTACCTGCATTCAGAGATTAAGACCCTTGAGCGGATTGAGATTATCCGTGATCTGCGTCTCGGTAAATATGATGTGCTCGTTGGAATCAACCTTCTTCGTGAAGGACTGGATATTCCAGAGGTGTCGCTCGTGGCCATTTTAGATGCGGATAAAGAAGGCTTTTTGCGCTCTGAAAGATCCCTCATCCAGACAATTGGCCGTGCAGCGAGAAATGCAGAAGGCCGGGTCATTATGTATGCAGACAATATGACGAAATCGATGGACATTGCGATTCAAGAAACGAAACGAAGACGAGAACAGCAAGAAGCATATAACGAGAAATTCGGGATTACCCCGCAAACGATCCATAAGAAAATTCGAGATGTCATTAAGGCAACAAAGATACATGAGGATTCAGAAGAATACGAAACAAAAGCAGCACCAAAGCTTTCGAAAATGAGTAAAAAAGAACGAGAAAAAGTGATCGAAAAGGTCGAGATGGAAATGAAAGATGCAGCAAAAGCGCTTGATTTTGAAAAAGCAGCAGAATTAAGAGATTTATTGCTAGAGCTAAAAGCGGAAGGATGATTGCCTGATGGCTATGGAACGAATAGAGGTGAAAGGTGCTAGAGCCCACAACCTTAAAAATATTGATGTCAATATCCCGCGTGACCAGCTAGTGGTCATTACGGGGTTATCGGGTTCAGGAAAATCGTCGCTTGCCTTTGATACCATTTATGCAGAAGGTCAGCGCAGGTACGTTGAATCTCTTTCAGCGTATGCACGCCAATTTCTTGGGCAAATGGATAAACCGGATGTAGATGCCATTGAAGGTCTTTCTCCGGCGATTAGTATTGACCAGAAAACGACGAGCCGAAACCCCAGATCAACAGTTGGTACTGTCACTGAAATTTATGATTACTTGCGTCTTTTGTATGCTCGAGTCGGTAAACCTATTTGTCCAATACACGGGATCGAAATTACATCACAAACGATTGAGCAGATGACAGATCGTATTTTAGAATATCCAGAAAGAACAAAATTGCAAGTGCTTGCGCCAGTTGTATCTGGCCGCAAAGGAACACATGTGAAAGTACTTGATCAAATTCGTAAGCAGGGCTATGTGCGAGTGAGAGTCGATGGAGAGATGGAAGACCTTTCAGAAGATATCGAGCTTGAAAAGAACAAGAAGCATTCCATTGAAGTGGTCATTGATCGAATTGTGGTGAAGGAAGGCGTTGCTGCTCGGCTGTCTGACTCACTTGAAACTGCGCTGCGGTTAGGCGAAGGCCGAGTGATGATTGATGTGATTGGACAAGAAGAGCTGTTATTCAGCGAACATCATGCTTGTCCGCACTGCGGGTTCTCTATTGGTGAGCTTGAGCCGAGAATGTTTTCATTTAATAGCCCTTTTGGTGCCTGCCCGAGCTGTGATGGGCTCGGTTCAAAACTAGAAGTCGATCCTGAGCTTGTCATTCCTAATAAGGATCTGACTTTACGGCAGCATGCCATTGCACCATGGGAGCCGCAAAGCTCGCAATACTATCCGCAGCTTCTTGAAGCTGTGTGTACACATTATGGTATCGACATGGACATTCCAGTAAAAGATATCCCATCGCATTTATTTGATAAAATTTTATATGGAAGCGGATCTGAACGGATTTATTTTAAATACGAAAATGATTTTGGACAGGTACGTGAAAATGAAATTGAGTTTGAAGGCGTTCTTCGTAATATTGAACGGCGTTATAAGGAAACCAGCTCAGATTATATTCGTGAGCAAATGGAAAAATATATGGCTAATCAGCCATGTCCGACTTGTAAAGGATATCGTCTGAAAAAAGAAACGCTGGCGGTTCTCATCAATGGCAAGCATATCGGAGAAATCACCGATTTGTCTGTCTCTGATGCCCTTGATTTCTATGAAAAAATCGAGTTGTCTGAGAAAGATATGCAGATTGCCCAGCTCATTTTACGTGAAATCAAAGAGCGGTTGTCCTTCTTAAATAATGTGGGATTAGATTATCTGAATTTGAGCCGGTCGGCTGGCACACTATCAGGCGGAGAGGCGCAGCGAATTCGCCTGGCGACTCAAATCGGATCAAGGCTGACAGGTGTTCTTTATATATTAGATGAACCATCCATTGGTCTGCATCAGCGCGATAATGACCGTTTGATCGGGACGTTGAAAAACATGCGCGACATCGGGAACACACTGATTGTCGTGGAGCATGATGAAGATACCATGCTAGCCGCTGATTATTTAATAGATATTGGACCTGGAGCAGGAGTTCATGGAGGAGAAGTGATTTCAGCTGGAACGCCAGAAGAAGTCATGAAGGATTCGAAATCATTAACAGGACAATATTTATCTGGTGAGAAATTTATCCCGCTGCCAATTGAGAGAAGAAAGCCTGACGGCCGCTATATTGAGATAAAAGGTGCAAAAGAAAACAACCTGAAAAACGTGAATGCGAAGTTTCCTCTGGGCGTCTTTACAGCTGTGACCGGAGTATCCGGCTCAGGGAAAAGTACGCTTGTGAATGAAATTCTATTAAAATCACTTTCGCAAAAATTGCACAGAGCGAAGGCGAAGCCAGGGCAGCACAAAGAAATTAAAGGAATGGATCATTTAGATAAGGTCATTGATATTGATCAATCTCCAATTGGCCGTACACCAAGATCCAACCCTGCCACATATACAGGTGTCTTTGATGATGTGCGGGATGTGTTTGCACAAACCAACGAAGCAAAGGTACGAGGCTATAAAAAAGGAAGATTCAGTTTTAACGTCAAAGGCGGGCGCTGTGAGGCGTGTCGCGGGGATGGCATCATTAAAATTGAAATGCACTTTTTGCCAGATGTGTATGTGCCTTGTGAAGTGTGTCACGGGAAACGTTATAACCGCGAAACACTCGAGGTCACATATAAAGGAAAAAACATTGCTGATGTGCTTGAAATGACAGTGGAGGACGCACTCCAATTTTTCGAGAATATCCCGAAAATTAAGCGGAAGCTTCAAACGATTTATGATGTGGGGCTAGGATACATTACACTTGGACAGCCTGCAACGACATTGTCCGGAGGAGAGGCGCAGCGCGTGAAATTGGCATCTGAGCTTCACCGCCGTTCAAACGGAAGGTCTCTTTATATTTTGGACGAGCCGACAACAGGACTGCATGTGGATGATATAGCCCGTTTATTAAAAGTGCTTCAGCGTTTGGTTGAAAACGGAGATACGGTGTTGGTCATTGAGCACAACCTTGATATTATCAAGGCTGCTGATTACCTTGTTGATCTCGGACCTGAAGGCGGTGCAGGCGGCGGAACGATCATTGCTTCTGGCACTCCTGAGCACATTGCAAAAGAAGAAGCATCTTACACAGGTCAATACTTGAAGCCTATTTTAGAGCGTGACCGTAAACGCATGAAACAGTTGGTTAAAGAAACGGAAAGTGTCACTTCTTTATAAAGAAAACCCCTCGATAGGGACTGACCCCATAAGATGAGACAAATAAAAAACACCTTCAAGTTTGAAAATGGATCGTTGTGATCCGAAATAAAACATGGAGGTGTTTTTTCTATGGGGACAAGAGTGAGTTATCCGGTTGAAGTCAAACAGAAAGCTGTAGAAATGAGATTGGCAGGCGTATCAATGAAAGAGATCATGCAGGAATTGAATATCAAAAATAAAACGCAGGTTCAGACATGGGTGAGGTGGCATAAGGCTGGGGATACACACCGGTTCGAACAGCCTGTTGGAAAACAATATACCCATGGAAAGGGTCCTGAGTACTCTTCTGAATTAGAGAGACTGCGGGCAGAAAATCGCTATCTGAGTCAACAGAATGAAGTTTTAAAAAAGTACAACGAATTGGAAAGGAAGTTGATAAGGAAACGTCAATCAAACTGGTAGAAGAATTGTGCAAAAAGATGACAGTACAGGGCATCTGTGCCCATTTAGGCATCTCACGCGCTTCGTACTATAGATGGAAAAAGAATCTGACTCAGAATCATTCTAAAAGACAACTAGAGAAACAAATCGGCACGTTGTGCCGAGAACATAAGTATCGATATGGATACCGGAAAATTACAGCCATACTAAAAGCGAGAATGCGTATTAACCATAAAACTGTTCAACGTATCATGCAGAAAAACCAGTGGCAATGCCGGGTTAAAATGAAAAAGCGTAAGAAGAATGGGCAACCCTATGCCGTGGCTGGTAATATACTCGATCGGAACTTTCAGTCTGATCGCCCTCTTGAAAAACTAGTAACGGACATCACGTATTTGCCTTATGGACAGAAACAATTGTACCTTTCCAGTATATCGGATTTATATAATGGAGAAGTGATTGCTTTTACGATTGGCGATAAGCAGGACACAGACTTTATCTTAAACACACTTGATCAGCTCCCAGCACTGCCTGAGAACTGCGTGTTACATAGCGACCAAGGTTCTGTGTATACATCTTACGAGTATCAGAAAGCTGTTCATATAAAAGGCATTACCATGAGCATGTCCCGTAAAGGGACGCCCGCTGATAATGCCTCCATCGAATCGTTTCATTCCTCACTAAAGTCTGAAACGTTCTATCTTAACAGCATTGATCGAACTACGACCACCATCGTAGAACGCACTGTCAAAGAATACATTTATTATTATAACAACATTCGTATTCAAAAGAAACTAAACAACCAATCACCGATAAACTATCGGCAATTGGCTGTATAAAGGTGTTTTGATCCCTGTCTCAATAACGGGGGTCAGTCCCATAAGAGGGGTTTTCTTTTATTGCACATCTTCCTTCGGCATTAAATTACTGAGGTGCGTTAAATCCTTTAAAATATGGGTGCTGCTGCTGTCGAGCAGCACCTTTAAATAACGGATATCACCATACTTTGGATGAGACGGATGAATGGTCTCAAGCTCCTTGATCATATCGCTGTTCATGCTTTTCTGTTTCTGTATAAGGTCTAAAAGCGTTTGAGCCGTTTGTTTTGAATTATGATGATCTGTCAAAATAATTACCCCCTATATTGATAATCACCATCTTTTCAACATATTTTAAAGGGTAATCTGTGAAGAATCTACTCTTAGGTGTAAAAAGAAATAATTTGTGTCTAAGGTCATATGTAAATCGAATGATTTTGAAACTTTTTATACGCAATAAACGTATGAGTTAGAAAGGAATTTTCGTTATGAAGGAGCGAATATATATGAATAGAGATCAGTCGATTATTGCTTCTATTTGTTACTTTAGTGTATTTTTTATGCCGTTTATCGTACCGATCGTGGCGTTTTTTGTAGTAGATCAAAAGGAAACGAAGCGGCACGCGATGCGGGCATTATGGTCACATCTTTTGCCAGTCGCGGCGTGCATTCTATTGGTTTTTGGGTCTATCCCATTTTTATTGGCGACACAGGCAGGCGACTCGCTCATTCCAGTCATGACGGTGTTCATCTTGTCTTTTTTAGTAGTCATTGGCTTTTTGATCTCTGTCATTTGGAATATCATTCAAGGTATTAAAGTACTTCAATCCATCAAATCTTAGGAGGGCTTTGTATGAATGAAAAAGAACGAATTTTAAAATTAGTAGAAGACGGGATATTATCAGCAAAAGAAGCAATTACGCTGCTGGAAAAACTAGAAGAAAGTCAGTCAGTCTCATTAGAAAAATCTACAGCTGAGCACACCTTTCATGAAGAAAAAGCTGGAGCAGAGAGCAAAGGAAACGGCACCGAAAATCTTGGGGCAAAGCTGTTTGGCTGGTTAGATTCTGCGGTGAAAAAGGTAAAAGACGTGGATCTTGATTTGAACTTTGGACAGTCCGTTGATGTTGAGCACATTTTTCAGTTCAAAGATGCATCGCTTTCTCATTTAGATATTCAATTGGCGAACGGCAGCCTCAACGTGATGCCTTGGGACGATCGAGATATTCGAGCTGAGTGCCATGCGAAAATCTACCGTGCAGAGGATGGCGAGCAGGCAAGACAGCAATTTCTCAATCAATTGGACTGCGGTCTTGAAGGAGATAAATTTTTTATTCGAACCGAAAAGAAGACGATGAAAGTCAATGTTACTTTATACGTACCGCGTATCCAATACGATAAGATCAAGGTCAAGCTGTTTAATGGGCCGATTCGCGGGGAAAAGCTAAAGACAAAAGAACTTGCCGCGAAAACCACAAATGGGGTTGTCTCTTTTGCTTCGTTACAGGCAGAAAAAGTTGGAATTGAAACTGCAAACGGACAAATTAAACTGGCAGATCACGAGTGTGGTATGATTGAAGTAGAAACCATCAATGGGCTCATAGACCTGCGCGGGAAAAGTGAATCAATTGATGCCCAAAGCTTTAACGGAAATATTGCAGTTCAGCTGTCAGATGAAAAGTGCCGTTCCATCTATACGAAAACGACAACAGGCAGTGTGGACGTTCAAATCCCGCGTGCTTGTGCAGTAACTGCTGAGCTGAAAAGCAATCTCGGTTCTATCTCTCACGATTTACTTGATGCAGAGATGATTAAAGAAAAAAATGAAACATTACAAAAAGAGAAAATGATCAAAGCCAATCAACAAGCGGCGCACAGTATATCCATTTTTGCAGAAACAAAAACAGGCTCAATACAAGTAAAGCACCAATCAGACAAGGAGTGATTCTACATGAAGAAGCTTTATCGTTCAGCAACAGATAAAAAAATAGCGGGTGTTGTTGGTGGACTTGCGGAATACTTAAGCGTGGATGCATCCCTGCTTCGCATTTTAACCGTCATCATCGGATTTTTGACAGCATTTATGCCGATCTTCCTGATCTACTTCATCTGGTATTTTGTTGTTCCGGAAGAAGGCACTAAATAAATGTTTAGATGGATCGTCAGTATTTTAGTAAATGCATTACTTTTAATCGTCATTGCGGGATATTTTGATTCGGGCATTCTGCCTGGGCTTGGAAGCGTGTATATCGAAGGGTTTGGCGCAGCCATTGTGGCAAGTATCATTTTGTCCTTGCTCAATATTTTAGTGAAGCCGTTTTTGATCATTTTAACGCTTCCAGTGACCGTCCTTTCACTTGGATTGTTCTTATTTGTCATCAATGCGATTACACTCATGATGACATCGAGCTTTATGGGAGATAGCTTTAACATTGATGGATTCGGAACGGCCATTTGGATGGCTGTCATTTTATCCATTTTCCATCTGTTGATACAAAAAGGAATTGTAGAGCCGTTAGCGAAAAAAAGCTAACGGTTTTTTTGTGCAAATTTGTATCGTTTCTCCGTTCCATCTGACATAAAAACCACCTTCAGGAGACACAATATCCGAAGGGAGGCGGTGTAAGATGGTGAACGTGAGCAGACAAATCATGCTTTTATGTTTTTTTATCATTCTTTTTTGTTTCAGCCAGCCTGCTTCAGCAGGGCCTTTTCTTCAAACAGAAGTGAATGTACCGGACAAGCCTTTTTCTCCTTTTATCTTTGACCAATTTCATGTGGACGTCCGCCCGGTTCAAGGAAAAAGCCATGATCTTCAGTTTCGTGCGTCCATTAGTGATCAAGAACAGATTTTGTCTGCGAACTTGTACTATAAACAAAGTGATGAACTGGGGTACCGCTTGATTCCAATGGAACGGCTGCCAGGAATGAAGCCAGAATTTACAGCGAAAATTCCGCCAGATCAATTATGGAATCCAACCGTTCGTTACTATACAGAGTTCCTTACGCAAAAATCAGTGATCAAAACGGCTGAGAAATCGGTTCATTTAAATGGGTTTGAAGAGGATCTTTCGCATATTCCGGACTTATTCATCACAGAAATTGTCGTCAATTCAAAAAACCGAAAAGGCAAAGATGCTTTTGAGTTTATCGAAGTGTATAACACGACACATGCGCCTATCTCTCTTAAACATTATCAGCTCCGCTACCGCAATCCTGCACAGGGCATCGAAATGGATGACGTATATTCCTTCCACTCAAATCCAGTCACCATTTCACCGGGAAAACCTTATGTGTTCTGGCTGAGAAAAAAAGGGCAGGAGCATTTAACTGCAGCGGACTTTAATGCCATGTACAAAAGCCAATTAAAAGAGGGCGAGCATTTATCCATTATCGAGAGCAAAGGGCTGTCCAACTCTAAATCTCGTCTTGTTTCAATCACAACAAATATAGGTGAAGAGATTTCTTCTGCCGCATTTCGTTTGAAGCCATCATGGTTTAGCGAGCATAAATCCTTGCTGTTTAAGTATCCAATGGATGGTACCACGCAGACGAAGCTGATTTCGAAAATTGAGGAAGAACCCACTCCAGGTAAAGTGCTAAAAGCACAAATTCCATCTGAGAAAAAGGAAATTTCTCAAGATATCCATAAACCTGTGATTGAAGATATGACAGTGAGGAAGCCAGTGAAACCAACTGAAAGCGTAGAGATTAAAGCTGATGTCCAAGATGATCAGGCTGTGAAAACCGTCAAGCTGCGCTATCGAACGAATCGAAAAGATGCGTTCAAGGAAATACTGCTGCAAAAAGACCATAATGACCGATTATTTCATCATATTATTTATTCACCTGAGTTGATTGGGAAAGAACAATTGGAATATCAGCTTGAAGCGTCAGACGGCGAAAATGAAGCCAAGACGTTGAAAAAAACGATTGATGTGGAGCAGGTCAGCAAAGCCCACGGTCTAAGATTCAATGTAGAAGAGGGAGATACGGTTTCAGGGTTATTTTCATTAAAGGCAACGTCTGATCAGAAAAAAAGCATCGAATTAAGGATAGATGGAAAACGTAATCAGCAAGTATCCTCTGCCCTTGAAGCAGATCCATATATCGCATTTGAAGTCAAAGGAACAAATTTATATTTTAAAAATGGTGTGTCTATAGGTAAGCGTTTACTTTCTATTTTTGATGATTCGACTAAAGTGTATCGTACCTATACAATGCCAATACCCGAAGAAGAGATAAAAAGGGCAGGTCTCCAAACGATCTCTTTCCACGCTGGCACGAAGTCTTCTCCGATGGACCGGCTGCCTGGAGAGAATCATGATGATTTTGAATTGAAAAACGTCAGGATGATCTTATCGAATGGAACACAAATTCCGCCAATCAATGCGAAGCCGCAAAAAGAATGGAGAATGGGAGACAGCGGGAACGCAAAAAAGGTGAGAACGTTTCAATTTGAGATTCCAAAAGAGGCTTATGTTTCAACCTATATGAAATGGGACACAAGAAGGCTGAAAGAAGGGCCGCACCTAATTGAGGCCAAAACCTCAGACGAGCATGCTTCAGTACGTGTGAAAGTTGATAACACTGGGCCGAGAATTAAGACCAACGTACAAGCAAAGGATCAATATAAAGGCGCCTTTACATTAAAAGCAAAAGTAACGGATCGCTTTAGTGACATAGAGGAGTTGAAGGCATATGTAGATGGCAAACCAGTTTCTTTGCCATATCAGACGTCCTCTAGTGAATTAAAGCCTGGGAAGCACACGTTGACAATCAAAGCAAAGGACGCTGCCGGGAACATGTCGACGTTGAAAAAAGAGTTCAAGACGGTACATGAGCATCCTGAAACACCAGAACGGGTCGCAGATAAGACGAAAATGAAATCATCAAAGCAAACTGTGCTAACCAAGGATCCAACGAATGATAAGTTAGATTACTCTTTTTATCGTGCCTATCAATATACATCGCTGCATCCTTCAATGAAAATTTTTAAGTATGCAGCAGAGACAGAACCGCCAAAGAGTTATCTCCAAAAAGGAGAAATGATCTTTTCTGATCAAGAAAGGAACCGTATTGCATTTGTTGATGGGAAGGCAGTTGAAACGAAGGATTTACAGCGCTTTCCTTATCACCGTTTTCAAATTAAGGTTCATCATGATGTACGTGAAAAGGATGTCGTAGAAGCTGTATGGAAAGGGAGTTCACTGTCAGGTAGAAAGGTGACAATGTACGCATGGAATCACCAGCAGGAAGAGTGGGATAAAATCACTCATCACTTTGCCAAGGATTCAAAGGAATTTTACCTGAAAGGGCTGCTGTCAGTGAGACAGTACATGAAGAATCAAACGTTTGATTTGCTAGTACAGGATGAAATCAGCAAATCGCAAAAGCCATATAAGATGGTATGGATGTCTGACACTCAATATTATGCAAAGAGCTACCCTCATATCTTTAAACAAATGGTCGAATGGATCAGAGATCAGAGGGAAAAATTAAACATTCAATATGTGTTCCATACAGGCGATATTGTGGATGATTCAAAGGATAAGCAATGGCAGCGAGCTGATACATTTATGCGAGTATTAGATGAGAATCACATCCCTTATGGTGTTTTAGCAGGAAATCATGATGTTAGACACAAGGACGGTGTTTATGCGGAATACGGGAAATATTTCGGGGAAAAACGCTTTGCTGATAAGCCTTACTATGGTGAATCCTATCGAAACAATAAAGGTCATTATGATCTCATCTCTGCCGGCGGTAATGATTATATGATGGTGTACATGGGCTGGGGAATTAAGCAAGATGAAATTGATTGGTTAAACCGTGTAATTTCTGAGCATCCAGATCGTATCGTCATTTTAAATTTCCATGAGTATTTGTTAGTGAGCGGCAACCGAAGCCCGATTGGTGACCTCATCTTCCACCAAGTGGTGAAACGCCATCCTAATATTGTGGCCGTATTTAGCGGTCATTACCATGGAGCAAGCAGGAAAGTAGATGAGCTTGATGATGACCATGATGGAAAAGTAGACAGGAAAGTATATCAAATACTCGCCGATTATCAGTCAGGACCTGAAGGTGGTCAGGGGTTTATGAGGGTGATAACAGCCGATCAAGAAAAAAATCAGCTTCACTTTACGACATACTCTCCTTACTTGAATCAAGAGCATTTTTATGATCCTAAAACGTATGGAGATCAAGATGAATTTTCAATCGATGTGGATTTGACACCGAAAATGAAATCTGTCAAAACCAATTATTTTGAACTCAATGTGTATACGAATGTTCTTCTAGGAGAGGCGCGAGGTATAAAAAGCGGCAAAAAAGCGAGCTTTGAGTGGAAGGGCTTAAAGCCAAATGAAGATTATTATTGGTACACTGTAGCAAAAGATCGTTTTCAAGGAAAAGCCATCTCACCTATATGGAAAATTCATACAAAAGATGATGATGAAACAAAATTTCTTAGGAAATAAAAAACAGTGCTCCGTGTCAGGGGCACTGTTTATCTTTCCATTGTATGAATGAGCTTGTAACGATCCCCTCTATAAACAGAAACGACATACTCAAATGGAATGTCTTGTTGAAAAAAAGTCGTTCTTGTTATTGACAGCACAGGATCGCCTGTTGAAATAGACAGCAAGTTTGCTTCTTCCTTTGAGGCAACATTGGCTTCAAGTTCCTGTTTTGCATGGGCAATGACATGGCCAGTGTGAGTTTCTATATATTCATATAAAGAGCCAGTTAAATGTTTCTTTGTTAAATCTCCGGCAAATCTTTCAGGTATATAGCTCGTTTCAATCGCCATCGGTTCATCATTTGCAAGGCGTATCCGTTTGAGCTCAAATACAGCATCACTATTAGACAGCTGTAAGACTGGCAGCAAGTGCTCTGGACATGCGGTTTTTTTGAAGTCAATCAGCTGGCTTGATGCTTTGAGTCCACGCTGGCGCATATCCTCTGAAAAGCTTGTTAAGCCTTGAAGCGGCTGTTCAAACTTTTTTCGGCTAATAAAGGTGCCTTTTCCTTTTTGTCGATACAAATATCCTTCGTTCACAAGATTCGATAAGGCTTGTCTGACAGTCATTCGGCTAATACCAAAGCGTTCGGCATATTCTCTTTCAGAAGGAATGAGTGTATCAGGTGCTAATGTTCCATCCTCAATCTGTTTTTTCAGGTTCTCCATAATCTGATGGTACATCGGAATAGGTGACTGCTTATCAATAAACATGTGAAAATCCTCTCGTTTTTAGCGTAGTGATCCAGCTTCTCGATCAATCAAAACCGTTACATCTTCATGAAGTTTCAGTGCAGATGCTGGGAAGTCTGGATGAATCTCTGCCTGTTCTAAATATTGTATCACTTTCGCTTTTGATTTTCCTGAAGCAAGAAGGAGAATCTTTTTACTTGAAAGAATGCTCGCAATTCCCATCGTGATGGCATGTGTAGGTACCTCATCAATAGAAGAAAAGTATCTTGCATTGGCCTGTCTCGTGTTTTCATCTAACTGGACGACATGAGTCTTTGAGTTGAAAGGGGTACCAGGTTCGTTAAAACCGATATGGCCATTTTGACCGATTCCAAGGAGCTGAAGATCGATGCCGCCTATATCCTCAATGAGCTGGTCATATCTTAAGCATTCCTTTTCTAAATAAACTGCAGTGCCATTTGGAAGAAAATACTGATCATGAGGGAGATCAATATGATCAAATAAATGACGTTTCATGTAGGTCATATAACTATTTTCGTGTTCTGGATCAAGTCCTGCATATTCATCTAAATTGATTGTTTTTGTTTGCTTGAAAGACAATTGATGCGCTTGATGAAGCTGAATTAACTCTTTGTAAGTATCAATCGGTGTACCGCCCGTTGCTAGGCCGAGTACGGCATCGGGTTTAGCAGCTATTGTCCTTGCAATAATCGCAGCTGCTTCTTTTCCTAGTTGATCTTTGCTTTCAAATTCGATGATGTTCATTAGTGGTTGGCCTCCTTTTTTTCAAAGACGATTTGTCCACGGCAGATCGTCATCATCAGTTCACCAGATTCATCCCAAATCACCAAATCAGCTAGTTTTCCAACTTCGATTGAACCTAGCTGTTGATCAAGTCCCAGCTGAGCGGCTGCATTGGTTGAGGTCATCTTTGCAATCTCTGTCCACTCACAATCGGTGAGCTGTTTCATCCGTTTGACGCCATCTTTCATTCGCAAAATTGATCCTGCAAGTGTACCATCGTCCAGCAATGCTTTTTCGCCGCTGACTGTGACCGCCTGACCGCCAAATTCGTATGTTCCATTCCCGAGTCCTTTTGCACGCATCGAGTCTGTGATCATGATTAAACGATCACAACCTTTTGCCAAATACGCAAGTTTGATGGATAGGGAATGGGAATGAATCCCATCTGTGATCAGCTCGGTATAAAGGTTTTCATTCGTAAGAGCAGCACCTACAGCATTCGGTTCACGGTGCTGAAATGAACTCAGTGCGTTATAAAGATGCGTTACATGGCGTGCACCATGCTTAGCTGCTAAATTCATCATGTCATGATGGGCATTCGTATGTCCAATAGAAGGGATAATGTTCTTTTCCTGTAATAGGGAAAGGAATGCAAAATCTGTGTCTTCCTCAGGCGCAAACGTGACAATTCGAATGAGCTGATCAGAAGCATCCAGCCATTTTTTAAAAAGCGGGATGTCCGGCTGTTTAATCCATTGAACAGGCTGTGCCCCTGCCTTATCTTTAGAAATAAATGGGCCTTCGAGGTGGATTCCTATACATTGTGCCTGACTTCCTGCTTGTGCTTCATTACTTTGTTTCCACTGAGCGACATTTTTAAGTGCCTGCTCAATCTCATGATGGTTTTGTGTGATGGTTGTCGCTAAAAAACTTGTCGTTCCTTCTGATGGTAGGTTGTCAGCGAGTGTATTCATCGCTTCTGCCGTCGCATCCATCATGTCTGCACCATAGCCTCCATGGATGTGAATATCAATCATTCCGGGGAGTAAATAAAAGTTTTCCCGGGAAATATATACTTTTTCATAATTTCCTGTCGGTGGTGATGTTGAAATATAGTCAATCTTGCCATCGCGTAAACCGACAAAACCGTTTTCAATGATCATTGTTTTTGTCACAATATGAATATTGGAGAGCAATAAAGAACCGCTCATGTTTGAGCCCCCTAATTCGTTATCTTTGCTTTAAGTTTACTCTTTTTAAGTATAGTTGTCTATACCAGTTAGGGCAGTGAAACAGGAACAGGATAAAATACTGTTTTGGGTTCATCATTGAAAGTGATAAAATAGAGCTGTATTTCTGAATCGCCTGTGATAAAAGGAGGAAGAAGCGTGCCGAAAGTTCGTACGAAGGACATAATGGAACAATTTCATCTTGAACTGGTAAGTGGGGAAGAAGGGATTAATCGTCCCATTACAATCAGTGATCTTTCCAGACCAGGTATTGAAATGGCTGGTTATTTTACATATTACCCAAAAGAAAGAGTTCAACTTTTAGGGAAAACAGAGCTTTCTTTTTTTGAGCAGCTCCCAGAACGAGAGCGAAAGCAGAGAATGATGTCTCTTTGTACAGATATTACCCCTGCAATTATTTTGTCACGAGATCGTGATGTCCCGAAGGAATTAATTGAAGCATCAAATGAAAATGGTGTGCCCGTTTTACGATCTAGCCTAAAAACGACAAGACTTTCGAGTCGATTGACCAACTTTTTAGAAAGTAAACTTGCACCAACGACTGCTATTCATGGTGTGCTCGTAGATGTATATGGTGTAGGTGTATTATTAATTGGGAAAAGCGGAGTAGGAAAAAGTGAAACAGCCTTAGAATTAGTGAAGAGGGGACACCGGCTGGTCGCAGACGATTGCGTTGAAATCCGTCAAGAGGATCAGGATACGTTAGTCGGGAGCGCACCAGAGCTGATTGAACATCTTTTAGAAATCCGCGGGTTAGGCATTATTAATGTGATGACCTTATTTGGAGCAGGCGCTGTCAGAAGCTATAAGAGAATTACGATTGTGATGAACCTTGAGCTTTGGGAACAAGGCAAACAGTATGATCGTTTAGGACTTGAAGAAGAGAAAATGCGAATCATCGATACAGATGTACCGAAGCTGACGATCCCTGTACGGCCAGGTCGAAACTTAGCTGTCATCATTGAGGTGGCTGCGATGAACTTCAGGCTGAAACGTATGGGACATAATGCAGCGGAACAATTTACAAGTAAACTTGCCGATGTCATTGAAGACAATGGCCAGGATGAATAGGAGTTGACTATATGAACGAAGCAATTCAGCCAATAGATCCGATCGCTTTTCAGCTTGGACCTATTTCGGTTCATTGGTATGGTGTGATTATTGGGGTCGGGGCCTTGCTTGGACTTTGGCTCGCACTGAGAGAATGTGAAAAAAGAGGAATCAATAAAGATATGTTTATTGACTTAATCTTATTTGCCATTCCAATAGCGATTATTTGTGCACGAATTTATTATGTATCCTTCGAATGGGATTACTATCAGCAGCACCCAAACGAAATCATTAAAATTTGGAATGGTGGAATTGCGATTCACGGCGGGCTGATCGGTGCCGTACTGACAGCCATCGTTTTTACAAAAGTGAGAAAGGTATCCTTTTGGAAAATAGCTGACGTCGCAGCACCTAGTATTTTACTAGCGCAGGCAATTGGGCGCTGGGGGAACTTTATTAACCAAGAAGCGCATGGTGAGGCAGTTTCAAGAGCCTTTTTAGAAAATTTGCATCTGCCTGAGTTTATCATTAATCAAATGTATATTGATGGGACCTATTATCAACCGACGTTCTTATACGAATCATTATGGAATCTTGCCGGTGTTGTCATATTGATTTTACTACGCAGAACATCGCTGCGAAGAGGCGAAATCTTCTTGTCTTATTTAATTTGGTATTCAATCGGCCGTTTCTTCATTGAAGGGATGAGAACAGACAGCTTAATGCTGACAGAGCATCTTCGAATGGCACAGATGATTTCGATTGCGATATTCGTAGCGGCTGTTCTACTGATTTTCTTTAGAAGAATGAAAGGATACGCATCGATTCCGTATAAAGAGAACAACTCATCGAATTAAGCAGGGGGGATCATAAGAGATGGGAGAGACATGGAAAAACGGCTTAAAAGCAGGGCTATCGACAACTTGGACACTTGGCAAAGTCATCTTTCCAGTTACCATTCTCGTCAGTATCTTGCAGCATACGCCTGTAATGGATTGGATCATACAATTCATTCGGCCATTTATGGGGGTGTTTGGTCTTTCGGGAGAAGCGGCTATTCCGCTTGTATTAGGAAATATGCTGAACTTGTATGCGGGGATTGCAGCCATTTTGACATTAGAGCTTCCTGTGAAGGAAGTGTTTATTTTGGCAGTGATGCTGTCCTTTTGCCATAACCTGATCATCGAATCGACAGTGGCAGCAAAGGTTGGACTGAGAGTGTCTGTGATTTTGTTGGTCAGAATCAGTCTTGCTGTTATTTCGGCTATTGTCATTCATCTCGTTTGGCAGGGAGGCGAGGAGCCGGCGCAATATGGACTGCTGACGGCAGCTCAGGCGGCTGATGTGCCTTCTAGCTGGTACATGATCGTCCTGCTTGCTTTACAAAAAGCTGTACTCGGTGTGATCCAGCTCGCCTGTATCGTCATCCCTCTCATGATCATCATTCAATTCATGAGAGATTTAGGGTGGCTTCATACACTGTCTAAGTGGCTGTCACCTTTTACTAGAATGCTTGGAATGAAAGAAAATACGTCTATGACGATGGTGGCTGGATTAACGATTGGTCTGGCGTACGGAGCCGGTGTGATGATGAAGGCAGTGGAAGAGGACGGTGTGAGTAAAAAGGACTTAACTCTTGCCTTTATTTTCCTCGTTGCCTGCCATGCGGTGGTCGAAGATACGCTAATTTTTATTCCACTTGGCATTCCAGTATGGCCGCTTCTTGTCATCCGCCTGATTTCTGCAATTTTATTGACAGCTGCTATTAGCTATATTTGGCGGAAGCGGGAACTTGCAGCTGTTAGAAAGGAAGCCATATGAACGAATCGACGATCAACACAGTGCTATTTGATTTAGATGGCACATTAATCAATACAAATGAATTAATTATTGCTTCATTTCAGCATACGCTGGATCATTATTACCCTGGTCAGTACAGCCGTGAGGATATTCTTCATTTCATTGGTCCGTCCTTGTTTGATACATTCTCTGCGATGGACCCTGATTTGACGGATGATATGATTCAGATGTACCGCACGTTTAATCATAAGCAGCATGATCTGCTTGTGACTGAATATGAGACGGTTATCGACACATTGAAAGTCCTGCAGGATCGAGGATTTAAGCTCGGTATTGTCACAACGAAGATACGGGATACGGTTTTAATGGGATTGAAGCTGACCGGTTTAGAGCCGTTCTTTGAGGTCATTGTGACGCTCGATGATGTGCAAAATGAGAAGCCGCATCCGGAGCCTGTTCAGCTGGCATTATCAAAGCTTGGCAGTGATCCGCATGAAGCTGTGATGGTCGGTGATAATTATCACGACATTTTGTCTGGTCAAGCGGCAGGGACAAAAACGGCAGGTGTTGCTTGGTCTATTAAGGGAGAAGAGGCCCTTTTAAAGCATCGCCCTGATTTCATGCTCAAGAAAATGAGTGATCTCCTGGCGATTGTTGGAGCTGATTAAGTTGAGAAAAACAGTTCGTTATCCTGTAAAAGGGGTTAATTCGCTACGACAAGTCTATCGGACAGTTCCCTTTTTCAAAGTGGTGAAAAACTTCATTTTTATTCAAATGGCAAGGTACACGCCTTTTATGGGAATGAAAAATTGGATATACCGAACCTTTCTTCGTATGAAGGTCGGCGAGGATACGGCGTTTGCCTTAATGGTGATGGTTGATCTGATGTTTCCTGAGAAAATCACTGTCGGTCGAAATAGTGTGATTGGCTATAACACGACCATCTTGTCCCATGAGTATTTGATTAAAGAGTACAGACTTGGGGAAGTCTATATTGGTGATGAAGTCTTAATTGGAGCTAACTCAACTATTTTACCTGGTGTGACCATTGGGGATGGAGCGATCGTATCGGCTGGTACACTTGTTCATAAGGATGTGCCAGCAGGCTCATTTGTTGGAGGAAATCCAATGCGCATGATTTATACGAAAGAAGAAATGGAAGCACGTCAATCTACGTCTGCTGAGTAGCTCGGCAGACTTTTTTGTTGACAATGCGACATGGTGTAACTATAATGATTACAACAGAGGTGAGAAAACATGAAAATCAGCAGCAGATTTACTGTCGCTGTCCATATTCTGGCCTTGCTATCACTTGAAAAAGGATCATTACAGACATCGGAGGATATCGCGGGAAGTGTGAATACAAACCCAGTGGTCATCCGCCGCATTATGAGTAAATTAAAAAAAGCAGGCCTAATCTCAACGAGTCTTGGCAAAGGTGGTTCTCAGCTGAACCGCAGTGAAGACGACATCACACTGCTCGATGTGTATAAAGCGGTTGAAGTCGTGGATGAGGGAGAATTGTTTCAAATTCATGAAAGCCCAAATCCTGACTGTCCGATCGGTGCAAATATTCAAGCGGTGCTTGAATTAATTTTATGCCGCGCTCAAAGTGCGATGGAGCAAGTACTTGCTGAGATCAAATTAAGTGAACTAACGCATGTGCTAATCAAAAAAATTGGATGATCTATTCAATTTTTTTTACCTCTGTTGTAACCGTATTAGTTACACCTTTCTTTATCAACATAAAAACATATTGCAGGAGGAGTTAACATGAAAATTGGAATTATTGGCGCAACAGGTAAAGCAGGACAAGAAATTGTGAAAGAGGCTCAATCAAGAGGACATGAAGTAACGGCGATCGTCCGAGATGCACAAAAGGTGACAGATTCATCACTAGCTGTTCTTGAGAAGGATGTGTTTCACTTGCAAGCAGAAGACATTAAAGGCTTTGATGTCATTGTGAATGCATTTGGCGCACCTGCTGGAAAAGAGCACCTTCACGTAGAAGCTGGGAAAAAGCTGATTGATATTTTAAAAGACGCACCTGAGACTCGTTTGATCGTTGTGGGCGGAGCAGGAAGTCTATTTGTAGATGAGGCGAAAACAACAAGACTTGTGGACACACCAGAATTTCCAAAAGAGTATGCTGCTACGGCTACACAGCAAGGAGAAAACCTAAAAGATCTTCAACAGACAGAGGGATTAAAATGGACCTTCCTCAGCCCGGCTGCATTCTTTAATCCAGCTGGCAAACGTACAGGTTCTTACGTGAAAGGGAAAGACCATCTGATTGTCAATTCTAAAGGTGACAGCTATGTAAGCTATGCTGACTATGCCATTGCGCTGGTTGATGAAGTGGAGCAGGCAGCCCATGTTGGAGAACGTTTTACCGTTGTATCTGAAGCCGAATAAGCAGTTACACGGCCGCATAAAAATGATAAATGAGGAGTCTAACCATCTATGTATGGGATGCGTATTGTGGCTGGTGTTATGGATTTTCAAACAGTATCCGCACTTTGCATGAAAATCATCCGGAGATATCACTAACACTTGTGTCGGGCGGTTTATTTGTAGGAGAAAGAAGTCTTCCCATAAAGAATTATCCATACATTCAAGAAGTCAATCAGCGTATTAGTCAGCTGACTGGAGTCGAGTTTGGTGAACGTTATGAGGAGCTATTAGCAAACGGAACGTTTCTTTTAGACTCTGAGGCTGCGGCCATTGGTTTTTCTGCCTTAAGATCCATCGCACCTGAGCGCGCATTGTATTTGGCTTCATCGATGCAAAAGGCTTTTTATCAAGACGGAAAAAGCTTGAGTGATGAAAAAACTTATCGGGACATCGCTTTGGCGCATCATCTTGATCCTGACGCAGTCATTGAACGCATGAAAACAAAAGAAGCGATCAATGATGCATATGCCGACTTTGCGAAGGTGCATCAACTTCAGGTGAATAGCTATCCTACTCTTTTATTAAAAAGAGGGGATGAATACTTCAGCCTCGGTGGAGGTGCGATGACAGCTGAAAAGCTTGAAGCCCGCCTGAAGGAATTACTAGAAAAATAAATCATTAAAAACAACCTCTATCTGCATAGAGGTTGTTTTTTTACGCTTTTATGATAATCGCCTGACTGCCCATCTGTTCCCAAGAATCTTCAAACCGATCACGATCGACTTTCTGATTCTTTTCTCCGTATGGATTATTCAAGTAGACATGCTCCTTGTCATAGCCTGTGATGACCACGCTATGCACATTAAAACTTACATCTATTTTGCCATTTGGTGTATTCCAAGTTTCGATGTTATCTGTTTTGTCAAAGGTGGATGTCGTAATCACCCAGACAGGATAGCCCTTTTCAAGTGATTGATAGATGGCCTTTTTAACAGGCTTTCCAGTTAAGTCGACAACTTGATCGCCCGCATATTTTTTCGCAAGCTGATAAATCGGTTCATGGTAAACACCAAGACCCGGTCCATTCTCCATATCGCCTACAAACCCGTCATGAGGGTCTCCTTTTAAGCCATTTTCATAAGTGAGCGGAACACGTTTTACTTCATTTGCCAATTCGTTTTTCGTTACATGCTCATAGCCGCTGTAATGAAGCAGCATCGCTAAGCTTGTGACCTCGCATCCGTTATAAAGCCTTGGTGCATCCATTTGATTGTAGAGGATGACGTCCATGGCTTTTTTGCTTCCTTTTAATGATTGATGTGTGGTTTCTGCTTTTTTCGTTGAATGAGTTTCTTCAGCCGCAAGTGCCGTATCGTTTTCTTTTGCTGCTTCTTGCGGGGATGCTGTTTTCTTGACTTGGTCGATTTGTGAAACGTATATAAAGCCGAAATAAACAATACATGCGCACAACAAAGTTAAAATTAATGTCTGGATGAATTTCACTGTAATCTCCTGTGTTATTCAATATTTTTAAGTATTATAGCACGTTCTTTCACCGAACATACAGAAAAGGCACAGGTGTCACTTGAATGTAATAATTCCAGAATATGTTGATGAAAATAGGGAGAGATAAAAATGATTGATTTAATCACTTTATTTTGTTAGCATATTATCATATTAGCGAACTAAAGGATTCGGAATTTTTCGTTTTAATGTGTTGGAGGTGCGGAAGAAACATGTTTATGTTTGAGAAACCATATGGTATGCGGGATTCATTACCTGGATTGTATGAGACGAAGAAAAAAGTGAGACATTCCTTAACAGAGGTCATGACTGGTTGGGGTTTCCGTTTGATGGAGACACCAACGCTTGAATTTTACGATACAGTCGGTGTGCAATCGGCGATTACTGATACACAGCTTTTTAAGCTGCTTGACCAAAACGGGCAAACCCTTGTACTGAGACCTGATATGACAGGTCCGATTGCAAGGGTGGCGGCTTCTAAGCTTCACCAGCAGGCGTATCCGCTTCGTGTTGGGTATGCAGCCAATGTGTTCCGTGCCCAGGAAAGAGAAGGCGGAAGGCCGTCAGAGTTTGAGCAGGTCGGAATTGAATTGATTGGTGATGATTCGATTAGTGCAGATGCTGAAGTCATCGCGCTTGCCGTATTTGCCTTAAAAAATGCCGGGCTAAGGTCCTTCAAAATTGCGATCGGGCATGTCGCTTTAGCAGAGACGTTATTTGTCGATGTACTCGGAAATACAGAGCGTGCAAACGTCCTTCGCCGCTTCTTATATGAAAAGAATTATGTAGGATACCGTCAGCATGTGAAACAATTGCCGCTTTCCTCCATCGATAAAACGAGGCTGTTACAGCTTTTAGAGCTAAGAGGCGGCCAAGAGGTCATAGAGCGGGCAGAGGAAATCGTTGTTTCACAAGAAGGAAAAGAGGTGCTCGCACAGTTAAAGTCGCTTTGGGAGACACTTGAAGATTACGGCTGTACAGAATATATCCGTTTAGATTTAAGCATGGTGAGTCATATGAGCTATTATACGGGTATTTTGTTTGAAGTATTTGCAGATCATGTTGGGTCGGTCATCGGAAGCGGCGGTAGATATGATCAATTGCTTGCTCATTTTGATGCACCTGCACCAGCTACAGGGTTCGGACTTCGACTAGACCGTCTTCTTGAAGCGCTCGATGCAAAAGAAATCATTGAGCCGCAGGAGGCTGTGATTTTTAGCAAAAAACAAAGACTGGAAGCTTTTGCTTTTGCAGAAAAGGAGCGGTCAAAAGGGAAAAAGATCGTCCTGCAAGACTTAGCGGGGATTGAAAATATTGACGCGATGACCAAGGCATTTGAGCAGGTGACTTATTTTATCGGCGCTAGAAAGGAAGAGCAAAATGGGTAAAGTGTTGACGATGGCGATGCCAAAGGGGCGAATATTTGAAGAAGCAGCAGGGCTGTTAAGACAGGCGGGGTACCAGCTGCCAGAGGAATTCGAGGATTCAAGAAAATTAATCATTGATGTACCAGAAGAAAACCTCCGCTTTATTTTAGCTAAGCCAATGGATGTGACCACCTACGTAGAGCACGGCGTGGCGGATGTTGGCATTGCAGGGAAGGACGTCATGCTCGAAGAAGCTCGTGATGTGTACGAAGTGCTCGATTTAAACATTAGTAAATGTCATCTAGCTGTTGCTGGATTGCCGGGAGCGAGCTGGGGTGGTGTCGCGCCGCGTGTGGCGACAAAGTACCCAAATGTCGCATCGTCCTATTTTAGAGAGCAAGGGGAACAGGTGGAGATCATTAAACTGAATGGTTCCATTGAATTAGCACCGCTTATTGGGCTGGCCGATCGCATTGTGGACATTGTCTCCACAGGTCAAACTCTAAAGGAAAATGGCCTTGTGGAAACAGAGCATATTTGTGATATCACGTCACGTTTTATTGTTAATCCTGTGAGCTATAGGATGAAGGATACGGTGATCGATGAAATGGCGCAGCGTCTTGCAAGAATCATTGAAGGAGAAGGGGAGGAATCATCATGAACATCACCTACTTACAAGAAGGTGAGACAGATACTCTCTCACTCAAACGGTCTTTAGATACAGGAACAGAAGAGCAGCGTCAGGCTGTTCAGCGCATTATACAAGAAGTGAGAACAAATGGTGATGAAGCTGTACGGTCTTTTACAAAGCAATTTGACGGTGTGTTGATTGAAAATCCACTTGTCACAGAAGATGAAATGGCAAAAGCCTGCGACCGCTTGGACAAAGAGATGGTTCAAATTATTCAAACGGCTATAAAGCATATTCGCACATACCACGAGCGTCAGCTGACGTCCTCTTGGTTTTATCACCAAAAGGATGGTTCAATGCTTGGACAAAAGGTAACGCCGCTTGATGCGGTAGGTGTGTATGTCCCCGGCGGAACAGCTGCCTATCCATCATCTGTATTAATGAATGTGATCCCTGCGCTAGTCGCTGGCGTTGAACGAATCGTTCTTGTGACACCTCCTGGGAAAGATGGCTGTCTTTCTGACGCTGTACTGGCTGCTGCGAAGGAGCTTGGTATTTCTGAGATGTATAAAATGGGCGGAGCACAGGCGGTTGCGGCACTTGCCTATGGAACGGACAGCATCAAGCCTGTTGATAAAATCACAGGTCCAGGGAACATTTATGTAGCGCTGGCAAAGCGGGAAGTATTTGGTCAGGTAGATATTGATATGATTGCAGGCCCAAGTGAAATTGCAGTTCTAGCAGACGAAACAGCAGTCGCGCATGAGGTAGCGGCGGATTTACTTTCGCAGGCAGAGCATGATGCGCTGGCATCTAGTATTTTGGTGACACCGTCTAAGACACTTGCTGAAAGCGTGCAGGCTGAAGTGCGAAAGCAGCTGGATATTTTACCGAGAAAATCAATCGCAGCACAATCCATACAAGATCATGGCCGTATTTACGTGACAGAATCAATCGATCGTGCAGTAGATGTCGTCAATCAATTAGCACCAGAGCACTTAGAGGTGCTGACAGCATATCCGGAATCACTTCTTGGTCAAATCAAGCATGCTGGCGCGATTTTCTTAGGACGCTATAGTCCAGAGCCAGTGGGCGATTATTTTGCAGGGCCGAATCATGTGCTGCCAACAAACGGAACAGCTCGATTCTCCAGCCCGCTTGGTGTGACTGATTTTCAAAAGAAAACGAGCATTATTTCATATAGTCAAGAGGCCTTTGAAACACACAGGGAAAGCATTGCGGCATTTGCCAGATTAGAAGGGCTTGAAGCACATGCAAGGTCGATTGAAGCGAGAAAGCGGGAGGAATCGTAATGAGACAGGCGAAAACATCGAGAAAAACAAATGAAACGAACATTTCATTAGCGCTAGAAATTGATGGAGAAGGAAAAGCGGATATTCAAACAGATGTCCCTTTTATGACGCACATGCTTGATTTATTTACGAAGCATGGACACTTTAATTTGACCGTCGATGCGAAAGGAGATACGGATGTTGATGATCACCACACAACAGAAGATATCGGCATTGTACTTGGGCAAATGTTTAAGGAAGCGTTAGGCGATAAAAAAGGAATTAAGCGATATGGATCAAGCTTTGTTCCGATGGATGAAACACTTGCCCAAGTCGTGGTCGATTTAAGCAATCGTCCTCATTTGGAAATGAGAGCGGCCTTTCCGAGTCAAAAGGTTGGTACCTTTGATACAGAGCTAGTACATGAGTTTCTGTGGAAATTTGCACTTGAAGCCCGGATCAATCTTCATGTCATTGTTCACTACGGAACCAATACACATCATATAATTGAAGCCATTTTTAAAGCGATGGCACGTGCCTTAGATGAAGCAACAACCATTGATCCACGAGTGAAAGGGATACCATCAACAAAGGGGATGCTCTAATGATCGGAGTCATTGATTACGGAATGGGAAATTTGTTCAGCGTATCAAAAGCACTGGAACGAGCAGGTGCCCGCTATATCGTCTCCTCTGATGTGGAGGAGCTGAAAAAAGCAGATGCTTATATTTTGCCCGGGGTCGGTTCGTTTCGTGATGCAATGCAGCTGTTAAAACAGACAGGACTTGAGGCGTTTATCCATCAAGTCGTAGAGGAAGGAAAGCTGTTATTCGGCATTTGTCTTGGCATGCAGCTGTTATTTGAAGAAAGCGAAGAGGCAGGACACACAAAAGGATTGGGGTTGTTAAAAGGGCGTGTCGTTCTTTTAAAGGATCGTGATCAGGACGGGCAAAGACTGAAGGTACCTCATATGGGGTGGAATGAGCTCACATTTCATCAGCCCTCCCCATTGTTTGACGGTGTACCGGAAGGATTTGCGTACTTTGTTCACTCTTATTATGTGAGTAATATGAATCCAGATGAGCAATTAGCAAGCGCGGACTATGGTGTTCAAGTACCAGCAGTTGTTGGCAAGGGAAATGTGCTTGGTGCACAGTTTCACCCTGAAAAAAGCAGCACAACAGGAATGGCGCTGCTCAAACAATTTATTCAATTAGCAAACGAACAGAGGGTGAGCAAATGAGTGAGTTTACATTATATCCAGCGATTGATATGAGAAATGGCAAATGTGTACGTCTTGTGCAAGGAGATTATGATCAAGAAACCATTTATGGAGATTCACCGCTCGATATGGCCGCGCAATTTGTAAAAGAAGGAGCAAAATGGATTCATCTTGTCGATCTAGATGGTGCAAAAGCAGGGAAACGTGTCAATCATGAGCATGTGCTGGCGATTGCTTCCTCCTTAGATGTGAAGGTGCAAATCGGCGGCGGTATTCGGACAGAAGAAGACGTTGCCTTTTATTTAAACAACGGCGTAGATAGAGTGATTCTCGGCAGCTCAGCTGTATCTAACCCAGCCTTTGTGAAAAAAATGCTGGCGCAATATGGAGAGAAAATAGCGATTGGGATTGATGCGCGAAATGGCTTTGTATCGACTGAAGGATGGCTTGAAACGTCTAAAGTGAAGGCGGAGGAACTCGGCAGGGAATTGGCAAAGGAAGGCGCAGAGGTCTTTATTTTTACCGATATTCAAATGGATGGCATGCTGTCTGGTCCAAATGTGGAAAGCACGGTTCGCTTAGCAGAAGCAACCGGCAAACAAGTGATTGCTTCAGGTGGTGTCAGCGCAGTAGCTGATCTTCAAAAGCTGTCAGCGCAAAAACAGTCTGGTGTGTCTGGTGCAATCGTTGGAAAAGCACTTTACACAAAGCAGTTTACTTTAGCAGAAGCGTTTGAAGGGCTTGACCGCATATGATGACAAAACGAATCATCCCATGTCTTGATGTGAAGGAAGGGCGTGTTGTCAAAGGGGTGCAATTCCTTGGCTTAAAGGATGCTGGTGATCCGGTAGAATTAGCGCAGCTCTATGATGAGGAAGGGGCGGATGAACTCGTCTTCCTTGATATTTCTGCTTCTCATGAGGGCCGGAAAACGATGGTGGATGTGGTCAAACAAGTCGCGTCCACTCTTGCCATACCATTTACGGTGGGAGGCGGGATTAACCACCTTGATGACATGAAGCGTATATTAAGAGCGGGTGCAGATAAAGTATCTGTCAACACAGCAGCTGTGTTAAGGCCGGAACTGATTTCAGAAGGAGCTGCCTTTTTTGGCTCCCAGTGTATCGTTGTTGCAATTGACGCAAAATACGATGAAGAGAAAAAAGCATATATGGTCTATACACACGGAGGACGCCGTCAAACAGATTTAGAGGTCAGCGACTGGGCGAAGGAAGCTGTGCAGAGAGGTGCAGGAGAGATTTTGCTGACAAGTATGGATGCCGATGGTGAAAAGACAGGCTTTGATCATCGATTGACAAAGCTTGTATCAGAGGCAGTCACTGTGCCAGTTATCGCTTCTGGCGGCGCTGGCAATGCCCAGCATATGCTGGAGGCATTTACAAAAGGAGAAGCTGATGCAGCATTAGCAGCCTCTATTTTCCATTATAAAGAAACCTCCATTCATGAGGTGAAGACATATTTGAGAGAACACGGGGTGAAGGTCAGATGAAACAGGCAAACGAATTAACCTTTAATGAGGCAGGCCTGATTCCTGCGATTGTACAGGATGCTCAAAGTAAGGAAGTATTGACGCTGGCATATATGAATCAAGAATCCTATGAAAAAACGCTGGAGACCGGTGAAACATGGTTTTATAGCCGGTCGAGAAACGAGCTTTGGCACAAAGGCGCCACCTCTGGACATACCCAGCAAGTGACTTCTATTCGATATGACTGTGACAAGGATGCTTTGCTTGTCCTTGTGAAACCAAGCGGCCCAGCCTGCCATACTGGCAGCTATAGCTGCTTTTCGGAAGAAGGCGAAAAGAGCCAAAGCGAAGAGCAGGATCGTTTTGCGATATTAAATGAACTTGAACAGGTCATTGCAAAGCGTCAGGCGGAAATGCCAGAAGGTGCTTATACAACCTATCTATTTGAAAAAGGGGTCGATAAAATCCTGAAAAAGGTAGGGGAAGAAGCGTCCGAAGTGATCATTGCAGCGAAAAACAGGGATCAAGAAGAATTGAAATGGGAAACTGCTGACCTCCTCTATCATCTTCTTGTATTATTACGCGAACAGCAATTGCCGCTTGATGATGTATTAAAGGTATTAAAAAAACGTCATCAAGGTGAATGAAAAGCTGGGGATATCCCTGGCTTTTTCATTTTATATGAAAAACAAATCCTTCCTTTCCTTTTGTTCTATGTGACGACTAGTGAAGTATGTTATACTACACACGGTACACTGTTCGAAATGGAGGGTATCGGTGAGTAAATACACTTCTCAAAATAATCACACACAAGTCGTCCAGCTATTTCAAGATGGGCATTACTTTTTTCATAAAGGTCTTAAAGCATATAGAGATAGAAATCTGTCTAGGGCAAGTAAGCTGATACAGCGGGCCATCGTACTTGAGCCTGAAAATGTAGAAATGCTGTCACAGCTTGCCATTATTTATACTGAAATGGGTCATTACCAGCAATCAAACGAACTGCTTGATTTCATCCTTGAACACATCGATGAAAACATGTCTGAGTGCCACTATTTTAAAGCCAATAATTATGCCAATCTCGGACTGTTTCAAGAGGCATATAAATCAGCTACTGCTTATGCCGCACTGGAAGAGAACGGGGAATTTGCGGATGAAAATGACGACCTCCTTGACCTGCTCGATATGAGCGACGAAGAGGACGAAGATTTTCCTTATGATCAGGATGACCTGATTGTGAAGCAGGATCAAGCAAACCATTTGCTAGAAAGCGGCAGACTCGATGAAGCCATTGAGATGCTGGAACAGATGATTGTTGAGTATCCAGAATTTTGGTCAGCGTATAATAATCTTGCTTTGGCCTATTTTTATTCTGGCCGAATCCATCAGGCGAAAGAAATGTTGAACCGGGTCCTTCTTGAAAATCCCGGTAATCTGCATGCCCTTTGCAATCAGCTTGTCTTCTACCATTATGAGAAAGAAGAAGAGAAGGTCAACATGTTAGCGAAGCAATTAACGCACGTGTATCCAATACTAAGTGAACAGCGTTATAAGCTTGGCGCAACATTTGCCCTTGTTGGAGAATTTGAATGGGCCTTTAAATGGCTTTATTCTTTGTACAAAACAGGTTTTCAGGGAGATAGTACATTTTTATACTGGCTTGCAAGCGCAGCCTATCATACAGGCCACAAAACGCTCGCCCAAACGGTTTGGGATAAGATGGTCGAAGAAGATATCGACGCAGATGAAATCAAGCCGTGGCAGGATAAACCTGAGGTGACTGAGCCAATGGTATCGATTGAGGAACGGCTGACTGCGTACTATGTCAGTAAACAAAAAGGGGAACGTGACGTTCTGCAGTCTGTCCTTGATGCACGCGCAGCGAAAACGACCTTTGAACAGCAATTTATAGAACTGCTTTTGTATGAAGATGAAATGAAAGAAAAGTCTTTTTCAGAAGATGCCGTTTTTGCAAAACAGGCGGCATCCAGTTTGGAGGAAGCGGTTCAGCCTGACAGCCATATGCCTTATTTTTGGTTATTCCATATTATTCAGCAGGCACGTGCTTCTGGTATTGATAAGAAAAATGCGCCTGCCTGGGCAGCAGCATCTTATTATTTATGGATGAATGAACAAGAAGAATCAGCTGTCAGCAAAAAAGACGTTGCGTCCGCTTTTCAGATCAGTGTTCAAACACTGTCAAAATACGAACGAGAGATCTGTACATTAATCGATTAAATAGGTATATAGATTCAGAACATCCCAGCATGGCCGAAAAGGTCATGCTTTTTTCTTGGATAAAAAGGTGGGATTTGCAAGGAATTGGCGAAGTATGACAATCACGACATGTTTTTGAAACATAAATGTAATAAAAATATTAGCTCATTTTGTCGATGTCTCATGTATAATGAAAATCGTGGATTAAAACAAAGATAGATATTTAAATATTTTACTATACATAATGAAACACCTAGTGATAGAAACAATCTGGTCAACATCTGACTGAACAATCAGGAAGAAAGACATAGAGAGCACAGATTGGTCGCAGAGAATTTGCTGCTTTTTAATGTCGCTTGGGAAATTGTCAAAGGAGGAACTATTCGTGAAAAAGTTTATTACTTTCGGTTTAGCTTCGGTAATCGGAGCGAGCGGTTTATTTATTCCATTTACGCATGAAGCAAACGCACAGAACTTTGAACAAAAGAAACAAGAACTAGACAGCAAGCAATCTGAGGTAAACAAGAACCTTCAAAAGAAAAAAGAAGAGCTTTCAAAGCTTGAAGCAAAACAAGAGGCACTTGCACAAAAGCTTAAAGATATTGATGAGAAAGCTTTAAAAACAAGTGATCAAATCGAAGAAAAACAAAAAGAAAATGAAAAAACAAAAAAAGAAATCAAAGCACTGAAAAAAGAAATTGCTGATACAGAAAAACGAATTGAAGAAAGAAACGAGTTCTTGAAAAAGCGTGTACGTGCGATTCAAGAGAGCGGCGGTTCTACGAAATACATAGATGTATTACTAGGAGCAAAAAGCTTTAGCGATTTCATCAGCCGTGCAGGTGCAGTATCTACACTGATCAATGCAGACAGTGAAATCATTAAAGAGCAGGAAAAAGACAAAGCAGAGCTTCAAAAGTCTGAAAACGAATTAAACACAAAGCTTGAAAATGTGCAAAACACACTTGCAAAGCTTGAAACGCTTCAATCAGACTTGAATAAACAGCTTGATGAAAAAGACAAGCTATTCAAGCAAGTGAAAAAGCAAAAAGGAAGTGCTTTTTCTGAAATCAGCGAGTTAAACAGTGAGGCTAACAGCATTGCATCTGAAAAAGACGCAACAGTAGCTGCACAAAAACAAGCTGAAAAAGAAGCAAGAGAAGCAGCTCAAAAAGCAAAAGAAGAAAAAGCACAAAGACAACAGCAGCAGCGTCAAGCTAGTGTCCAAGCGGAAGACAACAGCTCAAATAACGATAGCAGCCCGTCTTCAAGTAACGATAGCAGCCCATCTTCAAGTAACAGTGGATCATCTAATGACAACAATAACAACAGCAGTTCACCAAGCAAGAAGCCATCTTCTGGCGGTGGATCACCTGTGAGCAGTAACGTAGGCGGAATTGAAGGTGCAATCAGCACAGGTTCTACTATTGTTGGACAATCTCCATATAAATGGGGCGGCGGCAGATCACAAGCCGATATTGACGCACGTCGTTTTGACTGTTCTTCATTCGTTCGCTGGGCATTCGCAGCAGCAGGCATCAACCTTGGACCAGTTGGCGGTACAACAACAGATACGCTTGTAGGTAAAGGAAGAGCTGTAAGTGCATCTGACATGAAACGCGGAGACCTTGTGTTCTTTGATACGTATAAAGTAAATGGACACGTTGGTATTTACTTAGGAAACGGTTCATTCTTGAACGATAACAGCTCTCGCGGTGTTTCAGTTGACTCAATGAACAACGTATACTGGAAAAAAGCATTCAAAGGCGTTGTAAGAAGAGTCGTTGAATAAATCATTACTTTTTATATAACCGTAAACAGGCTTCCTTAAACAGCAGTTTAAGGAAGCTTTTTCTTTTTTTGAAGATATGAGCAAATGATTCGCTTATTCCCCGCAGATTTAATAGGATATGGGTAAGGAATAAAAGCTAAGAGTGGAAATGATGCTCTCTGTCATGAATGGAAGCATCACCCAAGGGCATTCTAATAAGAAATGCGAGCAGCAATTGAAGAGGGAGTGACAGTTGTGTCAGAAGAAAAAATCTACGATACGATCATCATTGGAGCGGGTCCTGCCGGAATGACAGCCGCTGTTTATACATCACGGGGAAATCTTTCAACGTTAATGATTGAAAGAGGAATTCCAGGCGGACAAATGGCGAATACGGAAGATGTCGAGAACTATCCTGGCTTTGAAAGCATTTTAGGGCCGGAACTTTCAAATAAAATGTTTGAGCATGCGAAGAAATTCGGTGCAGAGTATGCATATGGCGATATCAAAGAAATCGTGAACGGTGAAGAATACAAAATCGTCAAAGCCGGCTCAAAAGAATACAAAGGACGCTCTGTCATTATTGCGGCAGGGGCTGAATACAAAAAAATCGGTGCACCAGGTGAAAAAGAACTTGGCGGCCGCGGCGTATCATATTGTGCAGTATGTGACGGGGCATTCTTTAAAAACAAAGAGCTTGTCGTCATTGGCGGCGGAGATTCTGCGGTAGAAGAGGGTGTGTATCTCACACGCTTCGCTTCTAAAGTAACGATTATTCATAGACGCGATAAACTTCGTGCACAAAGCATTTTACAAGCGCGTGCCTTTGATAATGAAAAAATTGACTTCATGTGGAACAAAACTGTGAAACAGATCAATGAAGAAAATGGGAAAGTCGGCAGTGTGACATTGATTGATACGGTAACTGGTGAAGAAGAAGAGTTTAAAACAGACGGCGCCTTCATCTATATCGGAATGCTGCCACTGTCTAAACCATTTGAAAATCTCGGTATTACAAATAAAGAAGGCTACATCGAAACAAACGAAAGAATGGAAACGAGAGTGGAAGGAATTTTCGCTGCTGGTGACATTCGTGAAAAAACACTTCGTCAAATTGTGACAGCAACAGGTGACGGAAGTATTGCAGCACAAAGCGCACAGCATTATGTAGAAGAGCTTGCTGAAAAACTCAAAGCAACGAAATAAAAGGCTGTCGTAAATACTTAATATAGCGTCATGGGCTTTTAACTGGAATGTAACACGGGTGAAATAATTTTCCGTTATGATAAAACTAGTAATTGACCCCCTTTTATAAGGAATACATGTTTGGCACGGATGTGAATCCGTGTCCTTTTTTTTGCCTAAAATCAGAAATTCACGAGATGTTCACAAATGACGCATGGAGAACCGTTAGATGCTGTAAAATAAAGAGTAGAGAAACGAAAACCGGTCTGTTTTCAGGGAAGAACGGGCATGTTCATTGTGGGAGTCAGGTTGAACCTGTATAATAAGTTAAAGACATAAAAGAGTAGGTGACAGCTGATGCAACGAGTAACCAATTGTGTGCTGCATCACGAAGATCAAGTTCTCTTGCTGCAAAAGCCAAGACGGGGCTGGTGGGTAGCACCGGGCGGCAAAATGGAAAGCGGAGAATCGGTTAAGGATTCAGTCGTTCGAGAATATAGAGAAGAAACAGGTATTTATATTTTAAATCCGCAGCTAAAAGGTGTTTTTACCTTTATCATAAAAGAAGGCGATCAAATCGTTCAAGAGTGGATGATGTTCACCTTTATGGCAGATTCATTTACCGGGAAAAACGTAACAGAGTCAGAGGAAGGCATTTTAAAATGGCATGACGTAAAGGATGTGCCTCATTTGCCGATGGCTCCAGGAGATTCCCATATCCTTGATTTCATGCTCAAAGGAAAAGGACTTCTGCACGGCACTTTTACGTATACACCCGATTTTGAACTGATTGCTTATCGGTTAGATCCTCAGGGAGAATAATACATGAACCGTTTTCATAAAGAAGGAGAGGGAGCAGGCATGAATACACACAAACAAGAAGATATTCAGCTTGTGATTATTACAGGAATGTCAGGTGCGGGAAAAACCGTCGCCATTCAAAGCTTTGAAGACTTAGGCTACTTTTGCGTTGATAACCTGCCGCCATCACTTTTACCGAAATTCCTAGAGCTCATGAAGGAATCGAATTCCAAGATGAGCAAGGTTGCTCTTGTGATGGATTTGCGCGGACGCGAATTTTTTGACAGCTTAATTGCCGCCTTAGATGAAATGAGTGAACTTGACTGGATCACGCCAAGAATTCTATTTTTAGATGCAAATGATAAGGTGCTTGTCTCAAGATACAAAGAAACGAGACGTTCGCATCCCCTTGCGACAACAGGTTTGCCGCTCGAAGGTATTGCAATGGAGCGCGAGCTGTTAGAGGAGTTAAAAGGCCGGTCTCAAATGATTTTTGATACATCGGATTTAAAACCAAAACAGCTGCGAGAAAAAATTGTCACGCATTTTGCCACCAATCAAGGACAGGTGTTTACAGTAAATGTGATGTCCTTTGGCTTTAAATACGGCCTTCCGATTGATGCTGATCTTGTCTTTGACGTGAGGTTCCTGCCGAATCCTTACTATATTGAGAGCATGCGTCCACAGACTGGAAATGATGAAGAAGTGCGCTCCTATGTGATGAAATGGAGTGAAACACAAAAATTCATGGAGAAATTAATCGATCTCCTCAGCTTTATGCTTCCGTCCTATAAACGAGAAGGAAAAAGCCAGCTTGTGATCGCCATCGGCTGTACAGGCGGACAGCATCGATCTGTGACGCTGGCCAACCACTTATCGGAGTATTTTAAAAACGATTACTATACACATGTCACTCACCGGGACATTGAAAAGAGAAGCAGAAAATAGATGACGACACTACCAAAGGTGGTCATTCTTGGCGGCGGGACCGGCTTATCTGTTTTGCTCAGAGGGCTAAAAACGAAGCCAGTGGACATTACCGCTATTGTCACGGTTGCTGACGACGGAGGCAGCTCAGGCAGACTGCGGCATGATTTGAATATTCCTCCTCCAGGAGATATTCGAAACGTTCTTGCGGCTCTCTCTGATGTTGAACCGCTTGTAGAAGATTTATTTCAGCACCGTTTTAACAAAGGGAATGACTTAACAGGCCACTCTCTCGGCAACCTCATTCTTGCGGCCATGACAAATATAACCGGTGATTTTTTTCATGCCGTTACTGAAATGAGCAAGGTTTTAAATGTGAGAGGAAAAGTATTGCCAGCAGCGAATTCAAGTGTTGTTCTTCATGCGGAATTAGAAAATGGGCAAATGGTGACAGGAGAATCGAAAATTCCTACCTATGGTGAGCGAATTAAACGAGTGTTCCTCACACCCGATACGATTGAACCGCTGCCAGAATCCATTCAAGTCATTCGTGAGGCGGATTTGATTGTCATTGGGCCCGGCAGCCTGTATACAAGTATTTTACCAAACTTGCTTGTCCCGCATATAGGAGAAGAAGTGATTCGCTCTAAGGCGAAAAAAGTATATATTTGCAATGTCATGACGCAGCCGGGGGAAACGCTTTCCTACAGTGCAGCTGATCATGTCCAGGCATTAAATGATCATATGGATCGTCCATTTATCGATACGATTTTTGTGAATAATAAAGAAATTCCAGAAGAAATCAAAGCAAAATATGCAGAAGAACAGGCACAGCCTGTACAATTCGACACAGATGCACTGAAAGCAATGGGATTAGAAGTGATTCCTGGGGAAATTATTACATACGACCAGCATGTCATTCGTCACGACACGCTGAAAGTAGCCTCGCTGCTTGTCGACCTGCTGCATCAGAAAAAATAGGAATGGGGGTGGCAAGGATGTCATTTGCATCCGAAACAAAAAAAGAGCTGACTAATCTGGACGTGAAGGACTGCTGCACAAAAGCAGAGCTTTCTGCCCTCATCCGTATGAACGGTTCATTATCTTTCTCTAATCGAAAATTGATTTTAGATATACAGACAGAGAACGCAGCCATTGCAAGACGGATTTATACGCTGCTCAAGAAGAAATACGATGTGACAGTCGAACTGCTCGTCCGTAAAAAAATGAGATTGAAAAAGAATAACGTGTATATTGTCAGACTGGTAGAACGAGCGAGAACCATTTTAGAGGATTTAAAAATATTAGGTGAGCAATTTGTATTTGAGCGCAATATTTCAGAAGAGCTTGTGAAGAAAAGATGCTGCAAGCGCTCCTATATGAGAGGTGCTTTTTTAGCAGGCGGTTCTGTGAATAACCCAGAAACGTCCTCCTATCACCTTGAAATTTTTTCACTATATAAAGAACATAATGATGCCCTTTGTGAGCTGATGAATCAATTTCATCTCAATAGTAAAACACTTGAGCGCAAAAAAGGGTACATTACGTACATGAAAGAAGCAGAAAAAATCACGGAATTCTTAAGTGTTGTGGGCGCTCATAACTCACTGCTCCGCTTTGAAGATGTGCGAATCGTCCGAGATATGAGGAACTCCGTCAACCGGCTCGTCAATTGTGAAACAGCAAACTTGAATAAAACGATTGGTGCATCACTGCGTCAGGTCGAGAACATTCAATTCATTGATGAAAAAATTGGACTTGATGCCCTGCCAGATAAGCTTCGTGAAATTGCCAAACTGCGAGTCGACTATCAAGAGGTCACGCTGAAGGAACTTGGAGAAATGGTGGAAAGCGGCAAGATCAGCAAGTCAGGGATTAACCATCGCTTAAGAAAACTAGATCAAATCGCAGAACAATTACGAAACGGACAAGCTGTTACACTCAAATAGGAGAATGAAAAAGGGAGGCAGATCATATGGTGGAAAAAACGGTCACCATCCAGCTGAAAACAGGCTTGCAGGCACGTCCAGCCGCTTTGTTCGTACAAGAAGCCAATCGCTTTGGTGCTGATATTTTTCTAGAGAAAGATGGGAAAAAAGTCAATGCGAAAAGCATTATGGGTCTCATGAGTCTTGCGATAAGCTCTGGGGTTACTGTCACACTGATTGCAGATGGTGCGGATGAGCAAGAAGCCATTCAGGCGTTAACGGATTTTATCAATCAAGAAAACTGAGTCTCTTCAAAGGCTCAGTTTTTTTAAGGAGGGAATGTCATGATTCAATCAGCTTTTTTACAGAGGATCGGATATGAAGGCCAGTCCATCACCTTTGATGACTTGCCTGTATTATTAAAAAAAATGGCCTATACCTTTCCGTTTGAAAATAGAGCTGTTCTGAACAAACAATCCTACACTTTGAATCAAGAAGGGTTGAAGCAGCATCTTCTTGAAGAAAACAGAGGAGGTCTTTGTTACGATCTCAATCCTCTCTTATACTATGTGTTAAAAGAGGCAGGGCTTTCTGTACAGCTTCTTCAAGGGACAGTGTATAACAAAGAAGCGGACACGTGGGCCATTGATGGCACGCATGTAGCTATCATGTTGAAGCATCACAACGAACGCTTTCTCATTGATGCGGGATTTGGTGTGAACTTACCCCTTCAGCCTGTGCCTTTTACAGGTGAATGGGTGGAAGCACCGTCCATTCGTTTTCGCGTGAAAGCAGAAGAAACAGAAAAAGGAACCCACTTACTTCAATTGGACAGGGGCGCTGGTGCTGAAACAGGTTATGCTTTCACATTAAAAGAAGTCGGTGAAGATACATTGGCACAATTGCGGCATGAAATTTATGAAAATGAAGCTTCTCCTTTTAACAAAAGGCCGCTTGCTTCCAAACTAACACCAAAAGGCCGTGTTGTCGTGACAGAGGATCATGTTACGATACATGAACAGGAAGAAATATCGAAAAAACCACTTCCGATTCCTTTTGAGGATTACGTGAAAAAGCTTATACCGTAAACCATACTAAAAGACAGCCCTAGATCAAACGGGGCTGTCTTTTTTATTGATTATCGAATACGTGTGAAAGTCGCATAATGGTCTGTTGTTTTGTAAATGAGCCAATCACTTGAATACACAAGACGGTCAGCATTGCGGAAGCCTGAAACGTAGTTGATGTCGGCCTCACGCCATGTTCGGCCGCTTGCTGAAGGAAGGCGTCCTTCCCGGTTTGAGAAAATATCTCCACCAATGCTTTTACCTGGCGCAACCTCTGCTAGATTTCCCTTAGATGCCACCCATCCGAGCGCACTTGCTTGTGATTTCGTAATGTAGTTATCAGGCAGTCGTTTGTAGCGAATTAAATAATCTGCTACACCATCAAAGGTATTAATGACGGCAAGGGTACGTACATCTGGCGTGAGCTGAATAGAAGCAGTTTCAGTTGTGGCTGTTGGTGTAGAAGGTGTTTCTGCATGAGCTTGCTGCGGGATAAATCCAGAAAACAGAATAGCAGCGATCAGAGCGAACATAGTAAAAACCGAACTCAATCTTTTCATCTTCATCCTCCTATTAAGGAAATCGGATGCCGTCCTCTTGATGCTTGTCTACCTCATATTATAGCACCCGAACATGAAGGAAATGTAAAGATTCAGGATCTTTGCTAAAATGAGGCTTTTCTCCTGATGACCCTAAAGAAATAAATAAAAAGACGCAGTTCAGCTCCCTGCGTCTTATCTGTTCAAGATGAAGCAAGCTCCTTTACAACATCAACAGGCGCCTTCCCATCTATTCCATGAATCACATTATGAATGGCTCGTTTCAGCATGAGATCCCTTGTTGTTTCAGTAGCGGAACCGATGTGCGGCGCAAGGGTGACATTGTCCATTTCTTTGAAAGGATGATCCTCTTGAAGAGGTTCCTGCTCATACACATCAAGACCAGCGCCTTTGATCCATCCCTCCTGAAGTGCTTGAATGAGGCTTTTTTCATCCACTGTTTTCCCGCGGGAAATGTTTACAAATAAAGCCGTTTGCTTCATTAACTTCAATTCCCGTTCCCCAATCATATGATACGTTTCCTCGGTCAGCGGTGTAATCAACACGATGATATCAGCCTGTTTTAAAAGATCATCAAGTGCGCAATATACAGCGCCATACGTCGATTCAGCCTTTTCATTCTGGCTCCGGTTGTGATAAAGAACGTTCATATCAAAACCATGTGCTGCCCGTTTGGCCACTTGTTCTCCAATACGTCCCATGCCAATAATACCGAGCGTTTGATGATGAACGTCGATGCCAAAGATCTCTTCTTCCTGTACGAATTTCGTCCATTTTCCTTCACGGATAAAACGATCCAGCTCGGCGATTCTTCGCGCAGAGGAGAGAATGAGCGAAAAAGCAAGGTCAGCCACGGTATGATCGAGCGTATAAGGAGTGTGCGTACCAATCACACCTCTTTGTCTCATCGCTTCTATATCGAAATTGTCATAGCCAACAGAGTTATTACTCACGACCTTAAGTTTTGGTGCGTGATCTAACAGCTCTTGATCGATTTTCGTTCCAGACGTTAAAAGCCCATCAGCGTGCTGCAGCTTCTCAAACAAAATGTCTCTTGGAATAGGGTCTTTGGATTGCCAAACCTCGTATGTACAATGTTCCTTTAGCATTTCCTCAAAAGAGGCAGGTAAGGGTTTGGCGACAAAAATGTGTGGTGTCACAGTCGATTCGCTCCTTTCACATGATCATCTTGCTCTTTTTATTATAAAGCAACCATTTCGGCAGAACACGTTTGAATGTTAGCCACTCAATATTTAATATACTGAAATAACGGTAAAGAAAGACATTTTCTTAGTGAAAAAGTATATTCATATGCCATCTGATGCATTTTTTATCTATATAAAAATAAGCTGATGGTAGATGAGATATGTGAAATTGCAAGATTTTACGAGAGATTATCTGACAAACTGGAAAATAGATCGAGACTTTTTGGTAGAAAATTTATTATATTTGAAATGTATTAAACGGGATGGTCATTTTCTACTAAACCATTTTATTGTCTTTTGGTTTTATAAGAACAATAGATTGAAAACAAACCCGCGGATCCGTTGGGATGCAGCGTAAAATAGAGAAAATGATGATATTTCTTCTCATCGTTTTCTCATTTTTTTCTTTTTTTTCTATCATTTTTCTTCTCTATTCTTGAGAACACAAGAAAGAAAAGGGGGACAGGCGCGGGCTTACGTTACTTATAAAAGATGGGAGATGAATAAAATGGGATCTAAATTAGAACAGATTCTTCAGCACAATTCAGAGTTTGTGAGTGAGAGACATTATGAGCCTTTCAAAGCGGGGAAATTTCCTGAGAAAAAACTGGTCATTTTAACGTGCATGGATACCCGTCTTTTGGAATTATTGCCGCAATCTATGGGGCTGCGCAACGGGGATGCGAAAATCATTAAGAATGCAGGCGCCATCGTGACACATCCGTTCGGCAGTGTGATGCGGAGTATCCTGCTAGCCATCTATGAGCTAAAGGCAGAGGAAGTATGCATTGTAGGGCATCATGAATGCGGAATGGCAGGTCTTGCGGCAAACCCTTTACTTGAAAAGGCGAAAGCACGCGGAATCGAAGAAAAATGCTTAAGCATTGTGAAAAACTCAGGAGTCGATTTAAAGGGCTGGCTGACAGGCTTTGATTCGGTTGAAGAGAGCGTGACCCAAAGTGTGAAATTGGTGAAAGAGCATCCACTGATGCCAAGTGATGTGGCTGTTCATGGACTGGTGATTCATCCAGCAACAGGCAAGCTGGATGTCGTTGTGAAAGACAAACAGATTGACGCGCAGTATACCTAAATCATCTACACATACTTGAAGGAGGCCAACACATACCATGCGTTTTTATGGAAGATTCGAAGGGTACAATTCATCAAAGTTTAGACGCGATTTAATCGCTGGGCTTGTCGTGGGCGTTGTGGCAATTCCTTTAGGCATGGCATTTGCCATTGCATCTGGTGTTGGACCAGAATATGGATTATACACAGTCATCGTTGCCGGCATTTTGATTTCATTGTTTGGTGGTTCAAAGTATCAGATCGGAGGGCCGACCGGGGCGTTTGTTCCCATTTTATTCGGGATTGTCAGCCAGTACGGTATTGAAAACTTGCTCATTGCCGGTTTTATGGCAGGCTGTATGCTTGTATTATTCGGAATATTCAAACTAGGAAAGCTCATGAAATTTATTCCTCGTCCGGTTATCATCGGTTTTACTGCGGGCATTGCTGTCATTATTTTTTCAGGACAGATTGCCAACTTCCTCGGATTAAAGGGTGTTGAAAAACATGAAAGCTTTTTCCTCAATATGAGAGAAATTGTGGTCCATCTTGGTACCGCAAACAGTCTCGCCATCATCACAGCCGTCATCGGGCTCATCGTGATTTTGGCGGCACAAAAATACATTCCCAAAATACCTGGTGCTCTATTAGGTCTATTGGCTTCTACGTTTCTAGCGGTTCTCTTTTTTCAAGGACAAGTTGAAACGATTGGCTCTGCATATGGTGAAATTCCTCGTCAGCTGCCAACCTTCGCTTTTCCTGAATTGACGATTGAAAAAATGATCTACCTCCTGCCTCCAGCAATTGTCATTGCGCTTTTAGGCGGCGTGGAATCGATTTTGTCCGCAATGGTCGCTGATAATATGAAAGGCTCTAAGCATGACAGCAATAAGGAGCTTGTTGGGCAAGGAATTGCCAATATGGCGGCACCGCTTTTCGGAGGAATTCCAGCGACGGGAGCTATTGCCCGAACGGCCACGAACATAAAAAATGGCGGAGCAAGTCCTATTTCTGGTGTTGTGCATGGCGTTGTCGTCTTACTGATCTTAATGCTATTTGCGCCGTATGCTTCGATGATTCCACTTGCTGCAATGGCACCAATTTTAATGTTTGTTGCTTGGAATATGAGTGAGAGAAAAGAGTTTATCAATATTGTGAAAGTGAAAAATGCCGATTCACTTGTACTTGTCGTGACCTTTCTGCTCACGGTCATCGGTGATTTGATTATTGGCGTCACCGCTGGTCTCATTTTAGCGTTTATCGCTTTTATCAAAAAAATGAGCCAGACGACCAACATTCATACCAATGTCGCTGTTCCTCAAATGGAAACAGCAGCTGCTTTAGAAAAACAGACAGACGAGAAAGGGATCAGTATGTATTCCATTGAAGGGCCGCTCTTTTTCGGAACAACAGATTCATTGGAAAATTCGATTTTGGACCATGTCCAAACAAAACCGAAAACGCTCATTCTGCTTATGAATAAAGTCAATTATATGGATACATCGGCAGAAGCAGTTTTAATGAATATCTCCAATCGATTAAAGCATCATAATGGAAAGCTGATGATTGTTGGACTTCAATCACAGCCTAAGGAGCTTTTGCATCGAACGGGTCTGTTCCATCATATCGGAAAACAGCATTTCTTTGAACGAACGGATGATATTTCACCACAGCATCTTTAAGACGTAAAAAACACGTGACAGCTTGGTCACGTGTTTTTTACTGGCTCTTTTTCTCCAGAAAAGCGTTTGTTGAGTTTCTGTTGATGAGCGCTGAAGACCTCTTCTACTGTGACATCATATTGATCCGCTAAAATGAGGAGATTTGCTAAGACATCTCCCATTTCTTCAATGAGTTCTTTCTTCAGTTCAGATGATTCTTGTCTCTGCTCATCAGGCCGGTCTCGTCCGATTTCTATTGCTCTAACAGCACGAGCGAGTTCTCCCGTTTCTTCCATTAAGAAGCCTAACCGGATAAACGGCCCATATTCTGTCCAATTTCTCGTTTGATAAAAATCTTTGATCCACTTCTCCATCTCAGTTGTTTGCATTCTCTATCTACAGCTCCTTATATGGTATTCACTCTTTTGATTTTACACTATATATAGAAGAAACGGCTGTTTCTTTACAAATCATTATAGTAGAATGAGTGGGTGAAGAAATCATAGAGAGAGATGGAGCTGTTTTGATGAAAACGATTTGTGTGTTTGCTGGTTCGAATCCAGGTGTAAATGATGTCTACAAACAAAAGGCTGTAGAGCTGGGTGCTTATATGGCGAAGCAGGGCATTCGTCTTGTTTACGGCGGGTCGCGTATTGGGTTAATGGGCGCCATTGCCGATGAGGTCATGAGACATGGCGGGCAAGTGATCGGGGTCATGCCTAAGGGGCTTTTTAGAGGAGAAGTCGTGCATCAAGAGCTGACAGAGTTAATTGAGGTAACAGGCATGCATGAACGAAAAGCGAAAATGAGCGAGCTGGCCGATGGATTTATTGCGATGCCAGGCGGCTTTGGTACATATGAAGAATTATTTGAAGTGCTGTGCTGGGCACAAATCGGCATTCATCAAAAGCCGATTGGTTTGTATCAAGTGAATGACTATTTCAACCCGCTCATGGACATGGTGAAATTTAGTATACAGGAAGGTTTTTCGAATGAATCACACCTTCAATTGTTACATGCTTCAAGCGAACCGGAGGAATTAATCACGCAGATGGCTTCTTACCAAACACCGTCTCTTCAGCAGAAATGGACGGAGCTGTCTTAAAGTATGATGAAAACAAAAAACCGTCTGTTCAAGGAACAGACGGTTTGTGTTGTGATCATTATTTTTGTTCTTCTGTATTACGGGTCAAGACTTTGTCAATGAGTCCGTATTGAAGTGCTTCTTCCGCTGTTTTGAAGTTGTCACGATCTGTATCGCGCTCAATGACTTCAATTGGCTGACCAGTACGTTCAGCAAGTACTTGGTTCAGTTTATCGCGTAAAGAAAGGATTCGTTTTGCCGCAATTTCAATTTCTGTTGCTTGACCTTGGGCACCGCCTAGTGGTTGGTGAATCATGACTTCACTGTTTGGAAGGGCATAACGCTTACCTTTTTCACCAGCAGCAAGCAGGAACGCACCCATAGATGCAGCCATACCAATACAAATAGTTGATACCTTTGGTTTAATAAATTGCATCGTATCGTAAATGGCCATACCAGCTGTGATTGAACCGCCAGGGCTGTTAATGTAGATAGAAATATCTTTTTCTGGATCTTCAGCTTCTAAGAAAAGCAGCTGTGACACGATGGAGTTGGCAACATTGTCATCGATCGCAGAACCAAGCATGATAATACGGTCTTTTAAAAGACGAGAATAAATGTCGTAAGCTCTTTCCCCACGATTTGTTTGCTCAATGACTGTAGGTATTAAATTCATAATGTTCCTCCTTCACCTTTTAGGTAAGTATGTAATTCAATGATACATTTTTGGTCAATAAAGGTCAAACAAAACGCAATCAAAAAATTCGACAGCCACATGTTATTTTCCCCAAAAATTTATTTTCTTAAACCATGGAAAAGTTTTAAAAAAATATGGTAAAACTTTCTGTTATGAGGTAATATTACCTATGTTATTATCATTTATAGTCAGAAAGAAGGAAAAAGAGTGGATAATCTTTTGGAGAAAAGTAGTTTGACTGATCAACAGCGTATTGTTGTATCAACTGAACTTCAAGCCAAAAAAAAGTCGAAATTAGTTGTATTTATTTTGTGGTGGTTCCTTGGAGCGATTGCCGTTCATCGTTTTTATCTTGATGAAAAGAAAGGCTATGCAGTGACTATGCTTCTACTAGGATGGTTGACATTGTTCATTTGGCCGTTTATTGATGGTATCATCTGTCTTGTAAAAACAGTTGATGAAGTAAATGAAAACATAGAACGAAAAATTATCGCATCTGTTAAAATGGCATAAGTAAAGTGGTCTGCATCTTTTCGGTGCAGGCTTCTTTTTTGAAGTCATCAGAATATCATTGCTTTCTTGCAGCATTTCCCTTATAATTTGATATGCTGACGTTCAAAAAACATATCGTGCGCTCGTAGCTCAGTTGGATAGAGCGGTGGTTTCCGGTACCACGTCTGCCGGGGGTTCGAATCCCTCCGAGCGCGTACTTGACCTTGCTTACGATAGACAATGGTCTCACGAAATCCTCTCCTTTGGAGAGGGTTTTTTTCGTTCCGCCGCATGTATAATTCACTTTTAAAACTTTTCATCTATGAATGATTATTTATGCTATAATTAATAATCATTCTCAATTAAAGGTGGTTTCGTAAGTGAAAAAAATGATCTGGCTGGTCAGTCTGCTGGCACTGCTGTTAGTGGCATGCGGGCAGAAAGAGAATAAAGAGCAAGCAGCAAGTACGCGTACATATACAACGGAAACGGGTGAAAAGATCACCATTCCTGCCAAACCGAAGCGGATTGTTGTGTTAACAGCGCAGCTTGGGAACTTTAAAAAGTTAGGTGTGACACCTGTTGGCATGACGGATGTTTATCCTAAATCATCCTTTTTAGATGAAACAGGTGTGAAGCGGGTACCGATCGAAAATGTGGAGGCGATTGCAAAGCTGAAGCCTGATTTGATCATTGCTTATTCACAAAACGAACAGATTGAAAAATATAAAAAGATTGCCAAAACGATCACGTTTACGACAAGTGAACACAGCTTCAAAGAGATGCATATTGAAATTGGAAAGATTCTTGGAAAAGAAGCGTTAGCGAAAAAACAAATACAAGAAATGGACGAGAAGCTGAAGAAGGACGGGGAAGAAGTGAAAGCGAAAATTGGTGATGACAAGACATTCTCCATTATGGATGTTCAGCCAAAGCAAGTGTATTTATTTGGTACGGACTTTGGCCGCGGCGGGGAAGTCATCTATCAAGGCTATGGGTTCAGCTTGCCTGAAAAGGCAGAAAAGGCACTTCCTAAGGAAGGCTATCTCGGAATTTCACTAGAAGAGATGAACGAGTATACAGGGGACTATTTACTTGTACCAACAAAGGATGGAAAAAAGCCAAATCTTGATATAACGAACAGCGGTGTATGGAAGAAAAATCAAGCGGTGAAGCAAGGGCATGTCTTGTACTACTCAATCAAGGAATTTATCTATGCAGATCCGATCTCCATTGAAAAACAGTCTGCTGCATTTAAAAAAATGCTGCTCAAATCATAATGTGAAAAAGACAAAGTGCTTATTAGGAGACTTTGTCTTTTTTTCTGCCACTTCATCATGAAATACTGGACGTAAGACTCATTTATTCCCTTTTTAGGCGTATTTGTTGAGCCAGTTCACTGTATATGATTAACATGGAAGAGAATTGACAATGAGGAGGGATTTCTTGTGGCGAAGATTTTATTGATTACGTTTCCAGCTGAAGGACATGTGAACCCTATGTTAGGAATCATCAAAGCATGGACGGATCGAGGCGATGAAGTGCATGCGGTCACAACTGTACATTATGAGGAACGAATCAAACGCTTAGGCGCTCACGTACATATACATCCAGACTATATTCGGACATTGCATGTGGAAGAAGGAGATTTAGATTCTATGCAGCCGTTCTTTCATGCCATGCTGCAAACATCCTATGATATTTTAGAGGTGGTGGAAACACTTTCCGGGAAACATTCATTTGATTTGGTCTACTTTGATATGTTTGGGGCAGGGGAGCTTGTTCGAGATTACTTACACATTCCGAGCATCGGTTCCAACCCATCTTTTGTGCTGCAAGAGGCGCATTTTGATACACCGTTATACAGAAAGGATGAGAAAGCCGATCATCTGTTAGAAAAGATACAAGAGCGTTTTGGCGTTCAGCCAACGCGTTTGATGCAATTCATGAAAAACCGTGGAGAACTGAATATCGTCTATACGAGTGAATATTTCCAGCCGTCTGTTGATTCATTAAACGATTCGTTTGTCTTCATTGGACCGAGCTTTCTAAAAAGAGCTGACCACCATGATTTCCCGCTGGAAGCACTTGAGCAAGAAAAAGTCGTTTTTATTTCCATGGGCACCGTTCTTGGGGATACAGAAGCATTTTTTAATATGTGTATAGATGCTTTCGAAGACTTTGACGGAAAAGTGATTATCGCAACAGGTGAAAAAGTGGATCGTTCTCTCTTAAAAGAGGCGCCTGCTCATTTTCTGATCGAGCCTTATGTGCCGCAGCTTGAAGTGCTCGAACTGACAGATGTGTTTATAACGCACGGCGGCATGAATAGTGTCAATGAAGGTATTCATTACCACGTTCCGATGGTCGTCATTCCAGTCGACAAAGATCAGCCGATGGTGGCACAAAGACTGACCGAATTATCTGCTGCCTGTGCACTTGATAAAAATCAGCTGACAGCAAAGCAGCTAAGAGAAACTGTTGAGACGGTTTTAGGCAGTGACACGTACCGTGCGGGGATTGAGAAAATTGAAGAAAGCTTCCAAGCAGCAGGTGGAACAGAAAAAGCATTAAGGGTGATCGACCAATTCATGCAAGCGAAACAGACTCAATAGATAACATTTTTTCAAAGATGGCTGCCCTATTCAAATGGGACCCCGCTTGACAAAAAATAACCAATCTTTTATCGTATATGTAACAAACGACGGAAGGGTGACCCAATGCAATGAAGTACTAATCCTATGACCTGTAAGCAAAATGAACGAACGAAGGCAGTGAGCAAACGATCGGTTTGCCATGTTTGCTGCGTTTTCATTTTTTAGCTTCGGAATAGGATGGTACAGCTTGGGAATCAAAGAATAAGGTGATTGATACGTGGGATGCGTGTGTTCAAATATGAACGGTACACCATACTGGATCAATCCGTTTATTTTTGTACACCATTTTGCCTCCTATTCTGAGAATGGGAGGCTTTTTCATGTCTCCTGATACGAAAGGAGAGGATTGGATGTTACTAAAAGCCAATCAGTTAAAGGTATTTCGAAAAGATCGCTTGTTATTTGATATTGAGGAACTAGCCATCCATCAAGGTGATCGTATTGGTCTTGTCGGGACAAATGGCACCGGGAAAACGACTTTAATGCATGTGCTGGCAGGACAGGAAACACCAGAAAGCGGCACAGTTACAGCCACAGCGGCCTGTACACTGCTTCCTCAATTGAAACAAGGAGATGGCAGACAGAGTGGCGGTGAAATGACCCAGACTTATATTGAAAGAGCATTAAGCCGGCCATCTGCCCTTTTATTAGCAGATGAACCGACAACTCATTTGGATACAGAGCATATTGAGTGGCTGGAAGAAAAGCTGCGTCATTATCAAGGTGCTCTCATTGTTGTTTCACATGATCGTGCTTTTTTAGATGCAATATGTACGGAGATTTGGGAGCTGGATCAAGGGCAGCTTCATCATTACAAAGGCAACTACACGCATTTTGCACAGCAAAAAGAGCTGGCCCATCGTCAGCAGATGGAAGCGTATGAAGCTTATACACAAAAGAAAAAACAGTTAGAGCATGCGCTCGAAAAGAAAAAGAAAAAGGCGGACAAAGCCACAAAGCCATCACAAAAAGTGAAATCCTCAGGGCCTAAAATTGCAAAGCCCTACTATGCAAATAAGCAAAAAAAGCTGGAGAAAACAGCCAAATCCATTGAAACAAGGATGGAGAAATTAGAAAAGGTGGAAAAGGTAAAGGATATTCAGCCCATTCAAATGACTCAGCATACGATGAAGGAAGTAGCAAGCCGTACCATTTTACGCGTGGAAAATGTAGATGGCAAGGTGGGCGGTAAAGTGCTTTGGAAGCAGGCAAATGTGGAAGTGAGGGGCGGAGACAAAGTAGCCATTATCGGAAAGAATGGGAGCGGCAAAACGACATTTCTCCGTATGTTAGTGAATGGACATCCCGGAGTTACTCGTTCAGAGGCTGTCAAGCTAGCCTATTTCCGCCAGGATCTTTCAGGACTGAAGGTAGATGAATCGATTTTACAAAATGCGCTGAAAGAGGCGGTTCAAGATGAGACAGTGGTTCGAACGGTTTTGGCGAGACTAGGATTTAGAGGGGATGATGTGCATAAGCCTGTTGGGGTATTAAGCGGTGGAGAACGGGTGAAGACGATGCTTGCGTCCTTACTCGTCAGTGATGCCAATGTTCTCATGCTGGATGAACCGACGAACTTTTTAGATCTGGCGGCAGTTGAAGCACTTGAAGGTCTATTGAAAGATTACCCAGGTACCGTTGTGTTTGTCTCCCACGATCGCAGGCTAGTTGAGGAGGTTGCCACTCGTATTTTCCATATTCATGAGGAACGTATTGAAGCATTTGACGGCACATATGAAGCATATAAACAAAAGGAAGAAAAACCAGCTGTGACAAATAGAGAAGAGGAGCTTCTGTTAATTGATATGCAGCTGTCTGAAGTGCTCAGCCGTTTAAGTATTGAGCCGTCGCAAGAGCTTGAAGAGACATTTCAAGCATTATTGAAACAAAAAAAGTCTTTGGAGTCATAAAAGAAAACCCCTGTTTACTCTACAGGGGTTTCAGCGCGCGGACAAACCCTCGCATTCTTTGTCAATCCTGCGTGCCGGTGCTCACGAATGTCAAATTCGCTCCGCTCCGGTACTCGCCCTTCCTAGGGCTGCAAAGGTTTTCCATCAAGCTGAAAAGAAGACAAAGGGCTAAAATAAAGATCATTTTAGCCCTTTGTCAATAATCTGAGACCCCTGTTTATTCTACAGGGGTTTGTTCATGCCGTTCTTTTTTTAATTGTTCAAGTTCACTCACTGTGACGAGCTGGTAGCCTTGTTTGGTGAGTTCATGGATGATCTTAACGGCAGCTTGAGCTGAGCTTTCATAAATATCGTGCATTAACACCGTTCTGCCATCTGCTGCATGTGAGAGAACGCGGTTTGTGATTTGCTGGCTGTTGCGGATTTTCCAATCCTCAGGATCAACATCCCATAAAGTGACCTTCATCCCAATCGCCTGATTGATGTCTTGATTTGTACCGCCATATGGCGGTCTAAAGTGCGTAGGTGTATATCCGCTAGCTTTCTCTATTAGCTGCTGGGTGTCCTTCACTTGTTTCACGGCTTGTTCTAAAGGCAGTCTTGTTAATAAAGGGTGATTGTAGGAATGGTTTCCGATTTCATTCCCGCCTTTTAGAATGTCGGCAAGCATTCCAGGATAATATTGCACCCTGCTGCCTAAGACGAAAAAGGTGGCATGTCCTTTATTTTTCTTCAGCGCATCTAAAATTTTTGAGGTTGTCGCTGGATTTGGTCCATCATCAAATGTGAGTGCGATGGCTTTTTTATTCGGGTCAAGCTTTGATTTTTGCGGCAGCTTGACGGCTTTTCTTTTTGGGTTCGGTTCTTTCATTTCATTTTTATTTTTGATTTTATCCATATATTCTGGCTTTAATATGTCCTTCAGCAATGTCTTTTTGATTGCGAGTGTTTGCGGCCCAAGATCCTCCGCGGCTACTTGTGATGCAGGAAAATAAAATTCTACATATTTGTCTTTCAAGGCAAATTGACTGAAGTTTTGAGCATCAGGGGCTGTTCCTTTCTGAAGGAGAGGCTGATCCTTAGATAAGGTTTTATCCTTTCGAAGCTCCGTATATGTAATATAGGATAATTTCTTTAAGTAATTGGTTTTAGGGAGAAATAAATCTTTTGTGTCAAGAAAGGTTTTTTTCTGAAAATCAAAATTAATCGTGAGATGATTGGTGGTTCCATTTTGCTGGCCAGTATACGTATAGGTTGTAAAGAGGATGGCAGCAGACTGCTTCGCATAATGCACCATTTCATAATCAATATTCAGTTCATAGCGTTTATTTTCATCAATATCCTTTGCTTCACTGAATGTTTTTTTGAAATGCTCTAATGCTGAATTGGCATAGCTTTGAATCTTGTCATCTAGCTCTTTCTGATGAAAAAGAGGATAGTTGACTGCATATCTCATAAATTTCCCGTCATTTACGAGAGTGACAATTTCCACGTTTTTATAGTTCGAATCCTGCTTTACATTTTTCTTCTCTGTACCGCTTGCTTGTTGATTTTGAAAGAAAGCAACTGCTCCAATGACGACTGCAAGCGCAAATAGGACGATACTCCATTTTCCCTTTACTGACACAACTTTCAAATCTCCTCTCATGACGGGTCATTCTTTATTAGTTTGACATCTGTTTGTAATATTTTTATAACATTTGACTTACTTTTGTAATTTTAGGGGATATTCATGCGAAATGTCAACTATTTTCCTATTAAACTATGAGAAAAAATGATAGATCGTACTGAGCGGCAAAAAGAACCTCCCACCCCGCTGCTCCGCACATACCTTCATTAATTAAAAAAAAGGGTGTACATTGATTTTTTAGAGGCTGGCGGCTATAATTTTGTTGATTATGATTCTCATTTTCAAACTGACTTTTAATGAAGAAAAGGATGACACCGATTTTGCAGGATAAGCGAACTCAACAAAAACGATCATCATATATTCTGTTCTTTTTGATATTTTTTCTCGCCGTCATTGGTTTAGCGGCTGCCATGTTTTTTGCTGTGTCATACGGTGCAAAAACATTGTCTCTGCAAACGGTTTGGACAGCTGTATTTGACTATCAGTCAAATGTCACAGAGCAGCAGATCATCCATGAATTAAGACTTCCTCGTGTTTTAGGGGCAGCTCTAGTGGGAGCGGCGTTTGCCGTAGCAGGTGCTCTTATGCAGGGCATCACAAGAAATCCACTGGCAGATGCGGGGATTTTGGGCATTAATGGCGGTGCGATGTTTGTGGTCGCTCTCTGTTTTGCTTTTTTCCCAGGAATACCTTATTCGGCACTGATGTTTTTTTCCTTTATTGGTGCTGTGCTCAGTACGCTGCTGATCTTTGCGATTGGGGCGGCTGGCGGCGTATTGACACCGCTGCGCCTCACTGTAGCAGGAGCGGTTGTAGCCGCATTGCTTCATGCGCTCAGCTCTGGGATCGCGATTTATTTTGACCTGAGTCAGGATCTGGCTTTTTGGTATGCAGGCGGGGTAGCTGGTGTGAAATGGCCGCAGCTGACGATTCTCGCCCCGGTCATTCTGATTGTGATCGTATGGGCAATGCTATTAGGGCGGTCACTTTCCTTACTATCGCTCGGTGAAGATACAGCGGCAAATTTAGGGGTGAAAACTCGACAAGTGCGAATACTAGGAATGACTGCTGCTGTGTTATTAGCAGGGGTTTCTGTATCGGCAGTCGGATCGATTGGGTTTGTTGGTCTCGTCATCCCGCATATTGCACGAAAGCTTGTTGGTGTAGACTATCGTTTCGTCATTCCAATGTCAGCAATATTAGGCGCAATGCTGCTTGTCTTTGCAGACCTTGGCAGCCGTACAGTCAATCCGCCAAGAGAGCTTGCCATTGGCGTGATGGTGGCACTTGTTGGTGTTCCTTTCTTCTTATACATTGCCAGAAAAGAAGGGAGGAACCTGTCATGAGAGAGAAACAGCGTGCTCTTGTCGTGACAGTCGTTTTGCTTTGCCTGAGTGCGGCTGTTGTACTCTATAGTTTAAATACCGGTACGCTGAAACTAAGCCCTGTCATGGTCGTTAAGACGTTATTTGGCTTTGGAGATTTCCAAAGTGAAACGGTGCTGTTTGACTATCGTCTGCCTCGAATTGTGGTGACGATGTTAGCTGGTATTGGTCTTGGGATTGCTGGCGGCATTTTGCAGAGCTTATCCCGTAACCCACTCGCCGATCCTGGGATTATTGGATTGAATGCAGGGGCAGCATTTGGCTTAATTGTGTTTGTGACATATTTTCACGCACTTGAAGGCAATCCGTCTCTTCTTATTCCGCTCTTTACGTTTGGCGGCGGACTGCTTGCGGCAGCGGTCATCGTGCTTCTTGCATATGACCGGCATGAAGGGCTTGTTCCTATCCGGCTGATCTTAGTGGGAATTGCGGTTGCTGCGGGATTTAGTGCACTCACCTTATATTTGTCATTGAAGCTGGATGAAGATACATATACGTTTGCTTCAAGATGGCTTGTGGGCAATGTATGGGGGAGAGACTGGATTCATGTGCTGGCACTTCTTCCTTGGATTGTATGCCTTGTGCCGCTTACGCTGATGCAGTCAAACACGCTCAATGCATTGACTTTAGGAGATGCTGTCGCCTCAAGTGTAGGTGTACGTGTTCAGCGTAAACGTCTCCTTTTGCTGACCTTAGCAGTTGGCCTGGCGAGTGCAAGTGTTTCGATGACAGGCGGTATTGGCTTTATTGGCCTCGTCGCCCCGCATTTGGCCAGACGGCTTGTCGGGTCACTGCATCAGTATTTTTTACCAGTTAGTGCGCTGCTTGGCTTGTTGATTTTGGTCAGTGCCGATACAATCGGACGTTCCATCTTTGCTCCAAATGCCATACCAGCGGGTGTGGTCGTGGCCTTTATCGGTGCCCCGTATTTTCTCTATTTATTAACTAAAACGAAATAAACATGAAAGAGGAACTCATCATGAAAAAACTACTAGTGTTTGGATTAACGATCTGTTTCTTGCTGCTTGCCGCTTGCGGACAACAGGAAACAAAGAATACAACAAATGAAAAGACCAATGGAACACCAAAGATTGCTTCCTTGTCCATTCATTTAACAAATGACTTGTTAGCACTCGGTATTAAGCCGGCGGGCTCTGTTGTTGGAGGAGACTTAAAAGATTTCCTTCCACATGCGAAAAAGCAGCTGAGTCAGACGAAGAAGCTCGGCATTGCAGCTGATCCAGATATGGAATCACTGCTTGCGTTACAACCAGATGTCATTTATGTTGATGAAGAATTAGCCGGACAAGACTTATCGAAATATAAGAAGATCGCCAAAACAGAAGTGTTTAATTTAAATGATGGCACATGGCGGGATCATTTGAAAAAAATCGCCAAACACGTCAATAAAGAAAAAGAAGCGGATCAATATATTAAGAATTACAATCAAGAAGCAAAAGAAGTCAAATCGCTCATCAAGAAAAAGATTGGAAACGGAAAAGTCATGGCGATCCGTGTGACAGCAAAGGAGCTTCGCGTATTTAGCATGAAGCGCCCAATGGGTCCTATTTTATACGAGGATTTAGGCCTGACACCTGTCGATGGTGTGAAAAAGCTGGACAGCAAGCGCCCATTTGAAGTGATTTCTCAAGAGGTTCTTCCTGATTATGATGCTGATGCGATCTTTGTCGTTGTCAACCGTGATGATAAAGCGCAGCAGGCATTCAAGCAATTAGAAAAGACTCCGATTTGGAAGGGTCTAAAAGCAGTGAAGAAAAACCAAGTCTATCCAATTGTCGATCAGCCGTGGCTCGATTACTCAGCTCTAGGCAATAAAATGGCATTGGATGAAGCAAAAGAGATGTTTTCTAAATAAATAGCAAATGAAATCAGGCATCATTCCGTATATAGGAATGATGTCTCTTTTTTTGATTCGTTCTTCTATTCATTCGGCTGCTGCATACATATGAGAGAGAACGAGCAATACCGCCCGTAAGAAGAGGAAAGGGAGGGGTTACAGTTGGAGGTTCAAAAAATTAGTGCAGGTACAATTGCAAGACTTGTGCTGCTTTTACTGGCGCTTGTTAACAGTGCGCTAACCGCTGCGGGAAAAAGCCCAATTCCTATTGATGAAGAAGGCGTTCAGCAATTCATCACGCTGGCCTTTCTGGGGATCACATCACTATGGGCCTATTGGAAAAACAATGATATAACGAAAAAAGCACGAACAAAAAAAGAAGAATAAGAGAAAAAAGAGCCTTTCATGAAACAAAGGCTCTTTTTCATCGAAGCGTCAAACGCCTCTCCCCGCAATCATTCTTCCTGAAAGGCTTACGCCCGGCGTTCTCCCATGTTGTTGAGGAATGCTTTTACTTCCTCAATGCTTAAGCCAATCGCTTTCGCTTCACTCATTAGACGCTTCCACTCTGCGATATTTGAATCAGTCAGCTTTCTATGGGTGACATGTAACGACTTTTCTTCCTGCTCCTTTCGGTACGTTTGGAGCAGCTGATAGAGCTCTTCTTTAGGCATGCCGGCTTGGACGGCACTCACAATATGCTCCCGCCATTCGTGTTCACCACCCTCAGCGTAATGAAACATCATCGTCTCTGCATCAAACAGCTCTTGTAAATCGATCTCTAATGAAGAGGATACCTTTTTTAAGAACTGGACAGATGGATTCCTGTGGACACCACGCTCAATTTTGCTCAAATATGACTTAGAGACATGAGCATCCTCAGCCAGCTGCTGAATCGAGTATCCTTTTCTCTTTCGGTAAATGCGTATCACCTTGCCTATCATTCGATCAATGATCTCCCTTCTCCCCGGCGAATAGTTCTGCGACCTTTTCGTTCATTATAAGAAATAAATTGTTCTTTATAAAATTCAAAAACGTAAGAATCAGGAAGTAAACAAAAGAAAACGAACGATTTCGTTCTTTAAAAAGAACTATAAGACCTATTATGACATTTTTCTTTGCGGGTATTATCTTTTATAATCCAATCATTAACAAAAAGAAACCATATATAACCTTTTTATGATGAAATCGGGAGGTATCTATGAATGAGAATATAGGTTTTAAGCAGCTGTTTTCTGTCATTAAAGAGAAAATGGCCCTTCTGATCCTGATTGTCCTGATCGTAACGGGCATTTCAGCCTATTATCAGTTCTATGTCTCGACTCCTGTATATCAGGCAACCACTCAAATTCTTGTTCATAAACGCAGCAATGACGCACAAGCAGATTTAAACGATATTCAGATGAACCTTCAATATACACGTACCTTTCAAGTTTTATTAAAAAGCCCAATCGTCATTGAAAAAGTAAAAGAAACACTCCATCTCACAGAATCAGCAGAAGGACTAAAACACAAAATTGCCACAAGTACAGAAAATGAGTCTGAGGTCATCAATATTTCTGTACAAGATGAGGATCGCGCGAAGGCAGTTGCTATTGCGAATACCGCAACAGAGGTGCTGCAAGAAGAAATCAAAAAAACGATGAATATGGATCGCATTAATGTTTTGTCTGAAGCCAAGCTGTCCAACACGATTCTGATGAATTCAAGAAAATTCGTTCATATCGTTCTGGCACTAGGCGCCTCTTTATTAGGGGGAATGACACTCATTTTCTTAATGAATTTACTCGATGATACTGTAAAACGAACACATCAAATAAGAGAAGAGATCGGATTGCCGTCGCTTGGCAGTGTCTATCAAATGCAGGCAGATAGGAGGGCCAAAAAAGACAAGCAGTCCGTCATAACGGGAGGACAGAACATTGATCTTTAAGAGGAAGAAAAGAGAAAAGAGAGATTTATCCTGTATTTCTGTATTAAATCCTCACTCTGTCATTGCGGAACAATTCCGTACGATCCGAACAAACATCGAATTCACATCGATTCAAACAAGGCTGAAATCTATATTGGTGACCTCCTCCTTGCCGAAGGAAGGGAAATCATTTACGGCTGCAAACTTAGCAGCTGTTTTTGCACAGCAGAACAAGCGGGTGCTGCTCATGGATGCTGATTTGAGAAAGCCGGCCGTTCATGAATATTTTGACCTGAGTCATCACACCGGTTTGACAAATGTGCTATTAAATAATTGCAGCTTGGAGGAAGCTGTTTTATCTACACCGATTGAGCATTTAGAGCTGCTTCCGAGCGGAACCATTCCGCCGAATCCAGCGGAGCTGCTCTCCTCTTCTGTGATGAAGCAGCTCTTTTATGAGATTGAACAGCAATATGACATGGTGATCGTTGATTCCACACCGCTTCTGCCAGTTGCAGATGCAAAGATCTTGGCGAACCGGACGGATGGGAGCATTCTCGTTGTCTTAAGCGGCAAAACAAAGATAGCTGCTGTGAAGAAATCAAAAGAAGTATTAGAGGGAACAACAAGTAAACTGCTTGGAGCTATGCTAAATGGCAAGAAAGAGAAAAAGGGCAGGCTGTATATGTATTAAAAAGATTGATAGGTGATGTCTCCTAATCTTTAACAATGGAGGCACTCGATCCTGCTGTGGGCATAACCGGTGCCTTAGATGCTCGTCATCAGTAGTGGGGTGTGAGGACGGGTTTGATGCCCATGTTACGTAAGAATAGTGATGCTTTAAAAAGGGGGAGGAGCGTTGACTTACGCCCAAAGATTATCAATCATCGTAGCACTAGATTCATATCTCATCTTAGTTGCCGTCTTTTTTGGCTTTCAATTTGTCCAAGAGGCGGCCTTAACCGTATATACATTTGAAATGCTCGCCATTTCTTCTCTCAGTCTGCTCATTGGGCACCATATATTTGCCTGCATATTTCATGTGTACAAGCAAGTATGGGCTTATACAGGAGTAAGAGAGCTATTTTCTTTAATGAAGACCTTTGTGTGTTCTTTTTTATTTTCGATGACAATGCTGTATCTTTTCGTGCAGACATGGCCATTTCGGTTTTTATTCATCGTGTGGCTTTTTCATATCTTATTCATCGGTGCATCTCGTATGGCTTCTAGGCTATTTCATGACGGGGCAAAACGGCTTCAGGCAGAAAAGGAGCGGGCATTAATTATTGGCGCCGGATCAGCGGGGACCATGCTCGTTCGTCAGCTTCAGCAATCGAGTGATGTACATATTGAGCCAGTCGCCTTCATCGATGATGACAAGACGAAGCATAGGCTTGAAATTATGGGTCTGCCTGTCATAGGAGGAAAAGAACAAATTCAAACAGCTGTCGTCATGATGGATATTCAGAAGATCATCATCGCCATTCCGTCCAAAAGCAGCCACACCTTAAAAGGGCTGTATAAGGAATGTGTAGCGACCGGAGTCAAAACACAGATCATGCCGGAAATGGAGCAGATTTTAAAAGGAAGCCATGCGCTGAATCAATTACGGGATGTACAGCCAGAGGACTTATTAGGAAGAGAACCGATTCAATTAGATACGAGCCGTCTAACTGTACATTTAAAAGGAAAAACGATCATGGTCACAGGGGCAGGCGGATCGATTGGGTCAGAAATCTGCCGTCAAATTTGTGTGTTTGCTCCTCAAGCGATTGTACTTGTGGGACATGGAGAATTTAGCATTCATTCTATTTTACTAGAGCTGAAAGAATTGTATGGAGACAGCATCAGACTCTATCCACAAATTGCGGATATTCAAGATAAACAAAAAATGAGTGAAATTGTTGGTCAATTTCAGCCGGATATGATTTATCATGCTGCGGCACATAAGCATGTCCCGCTCATGGAGATCAGTCCGAAAGAAGCCGTGAAAAACAATATTATCGGGACAAAAAATGTCGCAGAAGCTGCACACGAGCACGGCATTGAAACATTTGTCCTCATCTCATCTGACAAAGCGGTCAACCCTGCCAATGTGATGGGAGCCACAAAACGGTTTGCTGAAATGCTAATCATGCAAATGGGGGCAAGCAGCGAAACAAAATTTGTCGCCGTTCGATTTGGAAATGTACTCGGGAGCAGGGGGAGCGTCATCCCTATTTTTAAGAAACAAATCGAGCAAGGCGGGCCGGTGACGGTCACACATCCAGCCATGACAAGATATTTTATGACCATCCCAGAAGCATCAAGGCTTGTGATACAGGCAGGTGCACTGGCAGAAGGAAGACAGATTTTTGTTTTAGATATGGGGGAACCAGTGAAAATCGTGGACCTCGCAGAAAACCTCATTCACCTTTCAGGCTACACCACAGACCAGATTCCGATCACTTTCACAGGCATTCGTCCTGGAGAGAAAATGTACGAGGAATTACTCAACCAGCATGAAAAAGCACAGGAGCAAATCTTCCCGAAAATTCACATCGGCCAAGCGCTGGATGGTGACCCATATGTGCTGAACCGCTTTATCCATGAATTTGACATGATGAGTGAAGAGCAAATGAGACAAGCATTATTTGCTGCCATTGAGTCGCATGATATGTTGTCCGATCAGATGAAACGAGAGGAGGAAGCGCTTGCCAATGAAGAAAAAAGTCTTGTTTTGCGCAACGGTTGATTATCACTTTAAGGCCTTTCATCTTCCGTATTTCCGGTGGTTTCAGGAACAAGGTTGGGAAGTGCATACAGCGGCAAATGGCCAGCTGGAGCTGCCCCATGTGAATCAAGCTCACTCGATTCCGATTCAACGTTCTCCTTTTCATGTACGCAACCGGCTTGCGTATGTAGAACTGAAGAAGCTGTTAGCGAAAGAGCACTATGATATCATCCATTGCCACACACCAATGGGAAGTGTCATTGGCAGGCTCGCAGCCAAAGGCATGCGCAAAAAAGGAACGAAGGTTCTTTACACAGCACATGGTTTTCACTTTTGGCAGGGGGCGCCGCTTCAAAACTGGCTGCTCTATTATCCAATTGAGAGATTTCTCGCCCGCTATACAGACGCTTTGATCACCATTAATGGAGAAGATTTTAAAAGAGCCGACCGTTTATCAAAAGAGCGGACATCTGTTTATTATGTGCCCGGTATGGGTGTGGATATGAAACGGTTCGCACCAGTCGATGAAAAAGAGAAGCAGCGCCTTCGCGCCGCATATGACTTTTCCTCGGATGATTTTATCGTGCTGTGTGCTGGCGAATTAAACATGAATAAAAATCAAGGAATGCTCATCAAAGCATGTGCACAGCTGTCTAGGAAAATACCAAATATGAAGATCGTGTTTGCCGGGGAAGGGACAATGAGGCCAAACTATGAAAAGCTTACCCGCCAGCTCCAACTTGAAAAGCATATCCACTTTGCTGGGTTTTGCAAACAAATGGAGGAATGGATGCATATGAGCGATGTGTGTGTTTCTACCAGCTTGAGAGAAGGACTCGGCATGAACCTGCTTGAAGCGATGTCTGCAGAAAAACCTGTGATTGCAACGGAGAATAGAGGGCATTGTGAGCTTGTCAAACATGGCGTCAATGGTTTTTTAGTTAAACCGCAAGATGTGAATGGTTTAGCTGATTATTTGCAGCAGCTCTATGACAAAAAGGATCAGCTGCTTCTCATGGGAAAAGCGGGGCGCTCAATGGCTCATGCATTTGCACAGGAGCAGACGATCAGTGCAATGGAAGAAATTTATACAATCTATATGGATCAAGCAGAGAAGGTGATACAGCATGCATAAACCAAAGGTGTCTATGATCATGGGCGTCTACAATTGCCAAGAGACAGTAGAAGAAAGCATTGAATCCATTCTTCATCAAACATATGAAAACTGGGAGCTCATCATATGTGATGACGCATCAACAGATGGCACTTATGAGAAAGTGCTGTCTTATACAAAACGACATCCTGAAAAAATTCGCCTGATCCGCAATAAACAAAATCAAAGACTCGCGGCCAGTCTCAATCGCTGCCTGGCTGAAGCGAGGGGAGAGTTGATTGCAAGGCAGGATGGCGACGACATGTCTGTGCCGGTTCGTTTAGAAAAACAGGTTCATTTCCTCGATACATATCCTGAATATGATGTGGTCGGTACGGCGATGACGGTTTTTGATGAATCGGGAACAAAGGGTGTGAGGGCACTTGTTTCAGAGCCTGATCGGAAAGTGTTGGCAAGAGGGACCCCTTTTTGTCATGGGACCATTATGATGCGGGCTTCTGCATACAAGGCTTTACATGGCTATCGCTCTGTGAAAGCAACAAGGCGGATGGAAGATATCGATCTTTGGATCCGCTTTTTTGCTGCTGGGAGGAAAGGTTTTAATTTACAAGATCCGTTATATCTGGTGAGAGAGGATGAAGCGGCCTTTCAGCGGCGAAAATTTCGATATTCGATGGATAATGCCTGGCTCGTTTTGAAAGCATGCTGGGTATTAAAGCTGTCGCCGCTTGACTATTTATTTGCTTTAAAGCCGGTGGTCCGTGCCTGCTTGTCACCGAAGGTCATGAAGCTTTATCATCGCCGGAAGCTGGCGTCGTCTATGCTGAAGAGGAGGGCGGTTCGGGATGAGTGAACCAAAGCGCGTGCTTCATATTGTGGGCGGGATGAACCGCGGCGGAGCTGAAACGATGATCATGAATATCTATCGTGCACTCGATAGGAATGTCCTTCAATTTGATTTCATTACCCACCGGCAGGACGTCTGTGATTATGATGAGGAAATTCGCCGGCTTGGGGGACGCATCTTTTACGTCCCGAGTATTGGGGCGTCCTCTCCGGTGACTTTTGTGAAAACATTGACAAAGACGATCAAGAAAACAGGACCCTATCAGGCAGTGCATGCACATACGGATTTTCAAACAGGCTTCTCCGCACTTGCTGCAAAACGAGCGGGTGTGAAGGTGCGCATTTGCCATTCACATAATACAGCGTGGAAGCAGTCACCAAACTGGCTGGATCATATGATGCTCAAAGGATTTCGCCAGCTGATCTTTGCGTTCTCTACACAGCTTGTTGCATGCGGCGAGGATGCCGGTGTCTTTTTATTTGGACAGAAAAAAATGCAGAATGGGCAAGTTGAGGTGCTGCCAAATGGGATTGATTTATCCCTTTTTTTTCAGCCTGATCCAGACGAAAAGGCAGAGATCAAAAAGCAGCTTCATCTTTGCGGAAAAAACATGGTCATCGGTCATATTGGGCGGTTCCATGAGCAAAAAAATCACGTTTTTTTTATAGAACTGGCCCAGACTTTAAAGAAGCAAGGAGTTTCATTTCAGCTTGTCCTCGTAGGGGATGGACCGCTGAAGCAAGTAGTCGAATCGTATGCGGAGAAGGCAGGCTTGATGGATGACATTGTCTTTACAGGCGTCGTATCAGACGTTCCGCAGTATATGAAAGCATTTGATGTTTTTGTGATGCCTTCCTTGTTTGAAGGTCTTCCGCTTGTATTAGTGGAAGCACAGGCGTCTGGGCTTCCTTGTGTGATTTCAGATCATATTACAGAGGAAGTGGATTTAGGCTGCGGGCTTGTGAAAAGGATGTCGCTGCGAGATTCCGCGCATGAATGGATGAAGGCGGTGCTTGAAGCGTATCATGCAGAACCTCCGCTTCAAGAGACCATTACCTCTCAGCTTGAACAAAGAGGATTTGATGTGAAACAGAATATTACACGTGTGATGAATCTATATGGACTGTAAGGAAGGAAGGGCAGATGGCGGTTTATTTGGTGAACATGATCATGGTCTATTTATGGTCGAGCTTTGCCGCATTTTACGGCAGACGTGATGATACCATTCAAAGCGGATGGCGGCCTAATAAGCTTCTGGTGTTTTTTCCGTTTTTGTTTCTTTGTATCGTAGCTGGTATTCGGTATAAAGTAGGAACCGATTTTGTCACATATGGCCAGATGTATGAGTTTTCCATCAATTATGAAAGGCCTTGGCATATATTTGGATTCGGTGTGGATAAGGCCGCAACGGATCCAGGGTTTACGTTTATTTTATGGATGCTTAATCAACTGTCTCATGATCCGCAAATCATGTATATCTCAGTCGGAGCCATTACTTATTTTTTTATCATCAAGACGCTAATACAATATGGCCGTCCATTTGAGCTGAGTATGCTGCTTTTTCTTGGGACCTTTCATTATTATGCGTCATTTAATGGCATGCGCCAGTATATGGTGGCAGCGATTCTTTTTTATGCCATCCGGTTGGTGATCAATGGTCAGTGGAAATTGTATTTTCCGCTCGTCCTTGTATGTTCATTGTTTCATTCATCGGCCCTCATCATGATTCCTGTGTATTTTATCGTGAGAACAAAGGCTTGGTCTTGGATGATGCTGGTCTTATGCCTGATTTTCTTAGGTTTAACCGCTCTTTATGACCGTTTTGTCTCGGTGTTTGTGGTGATGCTGCAAGGCAGTTCATATGGTCATTACGAAGAATGGCTCACGACGAATACGAATGGAATGAATGTAACAAAAATCGGTGTCTTGATTTTGCCGCTTATGCTTGCTTTCTTTTATCGAAAACGACTTCGTGAGCTGACGCCTGAGAGTGATTACATTGTGAATTTTTGTTTGCTTGGTTTCTTGTTTGGCATCCTTGCAACGAAGGATGTCATTTATGCAAGATTTCATATTTATTTTGGTTTGTATCAGCTCATTTTACTGCCATATTTCACACGCATTTTTGATCAGCGGTCTAACGTTTTTATGTATGTAGGGATTGCTGTTTGCTATATTCTGTACAGCATCATGCTGATGCCGTTCGATTCTTCAGTTTTGCCGTATAGAACGATATTTACAAAGTAGATTTGAAGAAAGGTGGGGCATGCTGTAATGCCAGCTATCAGTCTATTGGTCGCAGTTTACAATACGAGTCAATATGTGGAGCAATGTCTTCAATCAATTGCAGATCAAAGCTTTTCCGATATAGAAGTCATTCTTATCAATGATGGATCGACCGATCACAGCGGAGAATGGCTTGAAGCGTTTGCTGAGCGTGATAAGCGTTTCCGGGTAATCCATCAACCCAATCAAGGGTTAGGTGCTGTGAGAAACCGGGGCATCGAGGAAGCGAAAGGGACGTATCTCGCCTTTGTGGATTCAGATGATATTCTCGCTCCTCATTACTGTGAAGCTATGTATGAAAAAGCTGAAATGACCGAGGCAGATCTTGTCGTGAGTGAGTATTGGATTCAATTTGAACAGTCAAAGCGAACGATACCAACGACGCTGTTAGACAAGCGCTCAGCCGAAAAAACGGATTTAATCAAAGCGTTATTACACGGAGACTTGACTGGATTCTCATGGAATAAGCTGTATCGGCGTGCCTTTATGGAAGAACACCACATTCGATTTCCACTGCGGGGTGAGCTTGAGAACATTGAAGATCAATATGTGACGCTGCGCTGTTTTTCTTTATCACGCAGCATCGCTTTTGTTCATGAGCCCCTATATTATTACAGGGTTCATCTGTCATCTATTGTGCAGCGATATCAGAAGCAGTATTTTCATCATGGACTGACCTTTTATCATGCGCAGCGCTTGTTTTTAAAAGAGCATGATGACATCTCTCTGTATGAGAAAGCATTAGATTTTTTTATCGTCAATCATACGCTTCATTGTATGCTCAACGAATGGAAGAGCCAAAATGCCCTCTCTATTCAGGAAAAGCTTGATCACATGCGGGAAATGGTGACACATGATGCTTTTCAGCATGCCGTCAAACAAGTGGAGCCATCAAAGCTCACAGTTCGAAAGCGGATGATTTTATTTCTTGCTAAGTGCCGATTGATTTATCCGCTTTCTGCTGCGGCTTCAAGCTATCAAAAATGGATCGAATATCAGACAAGGAAATAGGGGTGATGGGTTTGACATTGCAGCAATTGAAGGCGAACACCGCAGAGTGGCTGCTCTTAAAAATCAAATATCCGCTTGAGTATAGACTGAGCCGCCAAAGGCTGCCAGAGCTGAGTCATCAGAAGAAAATCATTCTCACGCTGCTGCCGGGACATGATAATTTAGGGGATCATGCGATTGCCTATGCTAGTTATTGTTTTTTAAAGAAACTATTTCCAGACTATGACATCATAGAAGTGGACATGAAAGAGATCTATCGCCTTGCCCGTCCGCTAAAGCGCAGCCGGCACCCAGAAGACATCGTCTGTATCATCGGTGGGGGCAATATGGGGGATTTATACCGGTACGAAGAATGGACGAGACAATTTATTATCAAGGCCTTCAAGTCCTACCCCATGATCCAGCTGCCTGCCACTGTACATTTTACAGAAACAAAGAGAGGAAAACGAGAGGAGCGCCGCGCCATTCACACGTATAAGCAGCACCCAAGACTGCTCCTCATGGCAAGAGATCAAACAACCTATGAATGGATGAAGCAGCATTTTCCTGATCAAGATGTGTGGAAGCAGCCTGATATGGTGCTGTCATTAGACGAATCATCAAAGGATGAAACACGTGAAGGGGTTCTGCTTTGTCTGCGTGAGGATCAAGAAGCATATCTGACAAAGGAATCGCGCCAGCAGCTACAGCAGCATATCCAAGAGACATATAATCAAGTCGGTTTGATCACAACGACAATTGGCAAACGAGTCGATCGAACAACTCGCTTAGATGAATTAACGGCTTTGTGGACGGAGTTTAAAAAAGCGCAGGTTGTCGTGACAGATCGTCTGCATGGCATGATTTTTTGTGCGATCACTCATACACCGTGTGTTGTCCTTAGATCGTTTGATCATAAGGTAATGGAGGGATTTGAGTGGGTGGCTCACCTTCCGTTTATGACCCTTTTAAAAGAACCAAATGAGGCAGCTGTGAAAGAGGCAGTTCATCAGCTGATGAAAACAAGCGGTCAAAAGGGAGAGGAAGCTGGATGAAGGCTCTTAAACACTGCGTGAAAGCACAATGAATCGGGCGTTTCTTTACAATGCCAGTGCGAACTTAATCACGTTTGTCCTCATGATGCTTATGTCTGTTTGTTTAACACCTTATATTGTTCATACGCTTGGAGTGGAAGCATTCGGCTTAATCCATCTGACGCAAAATATGATCAACTATTTATCGGTCATTACGGCTTCGTTAAGTGCGGTTGTTGTGCGATTTTTTTCTGTGGCGGCTCATAAAGGAGAGATGGAGAAGGCGCAGCGCTATCTCGCTTCCTATTTCGTCAGTTCGTTTTTACTATCTATTAGTCTCTTTTTGCTTTGTCTTTTCATGTCTCATCAGCTGGTTGAGTGGCTTCATGTGCCTGTTCATCTCGCAAAAGACACACAGACTGCCTTTATTTTAGGGGGTCTTTTATTTATGCTCAATTTCGTCATGTCTGGCATTGGGGCTGCACCGTTTTATGCGAATAAGCTCTATGTATCAAGTGTTGGACAAGCGATTCAAATGTTTTTGAGGGCACTGATGATTGTCATCCTGTTTACATGGACGACACCAGCCATTTGGCATATTCCACTTGCGGCCGTCATTGGAAGCTTAGCAGCTATGGGAATCGGTATCTATTATTTTAAGAAACTCATCCCTTGGTTTTCGTTTAAGTGGCGGCACGTCTCATTATCGTCTAGTCTCACTCTTGTTCGATCAGGGGTCTGGCATTCATTTGAGCAAATGGGGATTTTGTTGTTTTTACAAATTGATTTATTGATGACCAACTTGCTCATTGGAGCGGAAGCGACGGGGCAGTATGCGGCGATTTTACAGTTTCCATTATTATTACGCACACTGGCAGGGACACTGGCCGTTGTGTTTGCCCCAACGATCACGAAATTTTATTCGAATCAGGACAAAGAGGGACTCATTCAATATGCTGCAAACGCCATTAAGTGGAGCGGCTTATTTGTTGCGTTCCCAGCCGCACTTCTAGGAGGTCTCGCTGGTCCGCTCATGCTTTTATGGCTTGGGCCTGCCTTTGAAGAGCTGAAATGGCTTCTCATGATTCATGCGGCTTATTTATGTTTGACCTTGATGTTTTTACCGCTCACATATGTGCCGACCGTGTTTAATCGATTTAAAGTTCCGGCGGTTGTCACCCTTATATTAGGTGTGTCGAATGTGCTTTTTGCTTATGGATTGACTCATATGCTGCAGCTTGGTTTATATGGCATTGCATCAGCAGGGGCAATGGTTTTATTGATCAAAAATATCGTGTTCCTGCCTTTTTATACGGCCAGCATCACGAATCAGAAACGCACTATCTTTTATCAACATACGCTGGTTCCTCTTGCAGGAGTGCTATTCATTTGGGGCGTCTGCGCAGGAATTCAGGCGGTATATAATGTGACTTCATGGTGGGAGCTGTTTTGTATTAGCGGGCTTTGTTTCATTCTCTATATGGGCTACTTGTATCTGTTTGCAGGAACGAAACGAGAGCGGATGCAGCTGATGCGTAAGGTAAAACATGCGGTCTCCCGCTAATATGAAAAGGAGATGCAATAATGAAAAGAGTGATAGATGTGATAGTGGCATTGACGCTGCTCATCGCAGGCAGTCTTCTTTTTCTTCTCATCTATGGACTGATTAGGTGGAAAATTGGAACGCCTGTGGTGTTTCGGCAGAAGCGGCCGGGTCTGTATGGCCGGCCTTTTATGCTATATAAATTTCGCACGATGACCGATGAACGCGACGAACATGGGGTGCTGCTGCCAGATCATCTGCGATTAACAAAAACCGGCGCCTTAATTCGAAAGCTTAGTCTTGATGAATTGCCGCAGCTAGTCAATGTACTCAAAGGAGAGCTCAGTCTCGTTGGGCCAAGACCGCTTTTGATGGAGTATTTGCCTATGTATACAAAAGAACAAGCAAGGCGTCATCTTGTGAAGCCCGGCATAACAGGGTGGGCACAGGTGAACGGCCGGAACACGCTTTCCTGGGAGGAGAAATTCACCTATGACCTTTGGTATGTCGAGCATCAATCGTTTTGGCTCGATATGAAAATTTTATGGATGACCTTGCTGAAAGTCATGAAAACAGAGGGGGTGCAGCAACCACATCATGCCACAGCTGAAAAATTCAAAGGAACCGATATGTAAGAAGCAAATCATTGGATTAATTGGGGCCGGCGGACATAGTAAAGTCATCCAAGATGTCATTTTTGCACATTCCGATTACTCATTATGTGCGGTGTTAGATGATCAATTTGAAGAGATGGTCACTCAAAGCGGGATTTTGTATGGACCGATCTCCATGAGTGAGCAGCTGAGAGAGACAATGCCTCATATGAAATGGCTGATTGCGATCGGACAAAATGAGAGCAGACAGCTCATCAAGGAACGTCTCTCATTTGAAGACGCAGCATATGCCACACTTATTCACCCAGATGCGGTTATGAGTCCGTCAGCTGTCATTGGAAGGGGGACTGTCGTGATGGCAAGGGCAGTGATTCAAGCAAATGCAGCCATCGGTGAGCATGCGATTATGAATACAGGGTCTATCGTAGAGCATGACTGCATACTCGAATCGTTTGTGCACCTGTCACCAGGCGCGGTGCTGACTGGCGGTGTATCCGTGCGGGAGGGTGCCCATATTGGGGCAGGTGCCGTGGTGACACCAGGGACAACGATTGGCAGCTGGACGGTCATTGGCGCTGGAGCGGCAGTGACAAGAGATATACATGATCAGAAGGTCGCTGTAGGAATTCCTGCAATAGAAATCAAAGATCGGAGAGAAGGTGGGAAGTGATGAAAGAAAGGAAGCGAATTTACTTATCTCCTCCGCATATGAGCGGAAAAGAGTCTCTAAAAATAGAGGAAGCCTTCAAGAGCAACTGGATTGCGCCGCTTGGACCGCTTGTGAATGAATTTGAACAGGCAGTGGCGGACTATGCAGGAGTGAAGACAGGAGCGGCTTTATCCTCAGGAACAGCAGCGATTCACCTTGCTTTAAAGCTGATCGGTGTTCAAAAAGGAGACATTGTCTTTTGTTCCACCCTCACGTTTGTTGCAACGGCAAATCCGATTTTATATGAACAGGCGGAGCCCGTTTTTATTGATTCTGAAAGGGAGACGTGGAATATGTGCCCGCTCGCTTTAGAGAAAGCCTTTGTTGAATCAAAACGTCTTGGGAAAAAACCCCGCGCGGTCATCGTTGTCCATTTATATGGGCAAAGCGCAAAAATGGACGAGATCATGGCTTTATGTGAAGCATATGATGTACCAGTCATTGAGGATGCGGCTGAATCGTTAGGTGCGCTGTATAAAGGAAGAAAAAGCGGCTCAATGGGCAGGTTCGGTATCTATTCTTTTAATGGAAATAAAATCATTACAACATCAGGGGGCGGAATGCTTGTGAGTGATGATGAAGCTGCGATTGAACGATGCCGCTTTCTTGCTTCACAGGCCAGAGAACAAGCGATGCACTATGAGCATCAAGAGATGGGATACAACTATCGCATGAGCAACCTCTTAGCAGGTGTCGGGATTGCTCAAATGGAAGTGCTGGACGAGCGTGTTGAACTAAAGCGCCGCATTTTTCAGCGTTATCAGGACGCTTTATCAGAAGCAGAGGGTCTTCATTTGATGCCAGAATATCAAGAAACGAAATCCAACCGCTGGCTGACGGCATTGACCATTGATCGTGATACACAATTGTCTCCAGCAGATATCATTGGTGCTTTAGAAAAAGAACAAATCGAAGCAAGGCGTGTATGGAAGCCGCTGCACCAGCAGCCGCTCTTTCGTCATTGCTCTTTTTATACTGCGGAAAAGGGGACTCCTGTATCTGAGCTGTTATTTGAGAGGGGGCTTTGTCTTCCGTCTGGAACGAGCATGACAGATGTAGATCAGGAGCGTATCATCCATATACTCCGCGAAGTACTGCGAGAAAAAACATTTACCTCTTCACAGGCTGCTCATTCGTAAGCAGCCTGCCTCTCTTTCTATCAAATTCCTCAATTTATTGAATAAATAGGAATAAGTATTGTCATTTCGTTTCAAATATTCTGGCTTTTTGATGATGTATAAATCGAGGCTGGATCAGAAACTTTTCGCATAGGATAAACACCCTTTGCCATCTTGACAAAGGGTGTTCTTTTTCGTTCATTCGTTTTCTTTTTTCACCTTTTGATAGGCTTCATCAAGATGCTGAATTCGCTTCAATACTACCGCATTTTTGGTCAGCTGGTCTTGAACAAGTGTTGACACCACGGAGCGGTAATAGGCATTCATGGCATGAACCTTGTCTTCATTTTGGTTCATGGCGATGTGCTGTTTCAAGTTGTCGACAAAGTATGGAACGGAAAAAAGTTCAGACATAGAAATCACTCCTATTTCGTATATACGGTCCGTCAATCTTCATGTAAAATGATGAGAGGGAGGGGAGACAATGAGCCTTAAACTGCAACAAGAACAGGTATTAAAGCAGGTGCTCACACCAGAACTCAGGCAGGCCATTACGCTGCTGCAGCTGAATTGCACAGAGCTCGGCGAGTATCTTGACCAGTTAGCACTTGAGAACCCTCTGATTGAGCGGAAAGACACGGACAGCTACCAACCAGTTTATCATAAAAAATCACACGATCGAATGACAGAGCCGTATCGAACGCATCAAAAAGAAAGCCTGCAAATGTTTTTAAAGAGACAGGCGATTGATTTAAATTTAAGTGAAAAGAATCAAAGAATCTTTTACTTTATGATTGAGTCCATTGATTCCAATGGCTATCTAAATGAACCGATTGACGCAATGGCAGCTGTCTTAGAGGTGCCAGCTGAAGATGTAGAAGCCGTCCTTCATCAGCTGCAATCCCTAGAGCCTGCCGGTATTGGCGCGAGATCATTGCAGGAATGCATCCTCCTTCAACTGAGAAGAAAAAAGGAACGCTGGTATGAAGCCGAGCGGATCATCGAAGAGCATTTCTTTCTTTTTGCCAGAAAGGCTTGGAAGGAAATTGCGGCGAAAACAGGCATTTCAATGAAAACACTCCAAGCGGTACAAGATGTAGTGTCTCAGCTTGAACCAAGACCAGGACTTCATTTCTCATATGATGATGAGCATGTGTATATAGAGCCTGATGTGACGATTACTGTGATGCAGGATCACATCACATTTGAGCTGAATCAGCGCGCTTTTCCAGACGTTGAAATGAATGAAGGCTACTTCGCCATGATTCAAGAACAAAAGCGGCATGAAGCATACACGTATTTAAAGGAAAAAGAGCAGCAGTACAATTGGCTTGTCCAAGCGCTCAAGCAAAGAAAGCAAACGATGACTCATGTCGTTCGTGAGATTATCTCACATCAGACGGATTTTTTCCTTACAGGGAAACATAAAATGAAACCGCTTACGATGAAGCGGATCGCAGATATACTGCAAGTGCATGAGTCAACAGTGAGCCGGACTGTAAAAGGGAAAATGGTGCAAACCCCTTATGGTCTCATGGAAATGAAACAATTTTTCCAAGCAAAATTAGAAGGGCATTCGCTAGAAGAGGCGTCCAGCTACACTGTCAAAACGCACATTGCAGAGCTCATCCAAACGGAAAATAAGAAAAAACCGTATTCAGATCAGCAAATCATGACGCTGCTTCAGCAAACCTTCGGCATCCGCGTGTCGCGCAGGACCATTGCGAAATATCGTGAACAAATGAACCTTCCGTCCTCTACGCTGCGGAAGCGATACGATTAAAAAGAAGTACTTGCCAGAACATGGCATGTGCTTCTTTTTTTGTTGAAAGCAAGGCAGCCCGAAGATTTTTTGAAAATTATAGAGGGGAGACGTGTGATCGGAAATTTTGGGGTAAAGTATAAGATAGGGCATGAGCCGATAGGGATAGACAACAGTGATGAGGTGAGACCAATTGAAATATAAACAAATCAAAACGAAAAAAATATATGAAGAAATTGCGGATGCATTAATTGAATCCATTCGTACAGGTGAGCTTCTTCCGGGGGAAAAATTAGATTCGGTTCAAGCGCTTTCAGAAAGCTTTCAAGTCAGCCGTTCCGCTGTAAGAGAGGCACTGTCTGCTCTCAAAGCGATCGGATTAATAGAGATGAAGCAAGGGGAAGGCACGTATGTGAAGCAGTTTGATCCTGAACAGCTCACATTTAACCTGTCTCCTGCATTTTTGATGAAGCAGCATGATGTCACACAGCTCCTTGAATTAAGAACCATTATTGAGACGGGTGCTGTCAAAAAGGCAGCGCTGCTCCGAACGGACGATGACCTTCATCAGCTGCGTGAGGCACTCGAACAAATGAAATTCGCAGAAGCACATAAAGAAACTGGTGAAGAGGCAGACCTCTCCTTCCATCTCGCTATAGCCAAAGCCTCAAAGAATGATTTATTAAAAGCGTTAATGAATCAGGTCTCCACCTTGCTGGTAGAAACGATGCGGGAGACGAGACAAGTCGTCTTGTTTTCAAGAAAAGCCTCTATTCGGCAGCTTTACAAAGAACATGAACATATTTACAAAGCCGTCATGGCAAGGCAGCCAGAAGAAGCAGAAAGAGCGATGCTCACGCATTTACAAAATGTAGAAAAACTGCTGAGTGATGTGATTCAAGAACCGGCAGAAGAGTCAGAACCACAGTAAGCTGTGCCGAATGAGGGCACAGCTCTATTATTAACGAGAAATATTCAGCTTTTTCATGCGATATTGCAGACTTTGCCTGCTCATGCCCAGTATCTTTGCAGTCTGTGAAATATTATCGTCCATTTTTTCTAAGTAATGGACGATGTATTGTTTTTCGAATCGTTCCATTTGGGTTTGAAAATCAGTCGTATGTTCTGGGCTTGTATAGATAAACGTGTCAGCTGCTTTGGTATGCTGCAAAGGATTCGTCTGTAATTGCGCTGCAGGGCGCCCTTCCCTGTGCTTAAATCTAAAATGATACGGAAGGTGATGCATGCTTAAGGAATCCTCATCCATCATCATATTCATCCCCGCTTCAATCACATGCTCCAGTTCTCTTACATTACCTGGCCAATCATACGCTTGAAAAAGGGCTAGTACCTCTTCATCAGCCGCCTTCACCTTCATTTGAAACAGATCATTATACTTTTGAATAAAGTGACTGACAAACGTAGGAATATCTTCTTTTCGCTCCGAAAGCGGCGGAATAAATAAAGTAACAATACCTAATCGATAAAATAAATCCTTGCGCATGCGTCCGCCAGCGATTGCATCTACAGGGTCCTCATTCATATTGGCAATGACTCTCACATCAACAGCAATTTCTTTTGTGCTGCCCAACCTTCTTACACGTTTCTCCTGTAATACGCGCAGCAGTTTTGCTTGAAGACCAGGATTTAATGAGTTGATCTCATCAAGGAGCAGTGTACCTCCCTGTGCCTGTTCAAATAAACCGGGCTGATCAGTTGCGCCTGTAAAAGCCCCTTTTTGCGTACCAAAGAGCAGACTTTCAATGAGGTTATCAGGCAGTGCCGCGCAATTCTGGGTAATAAATGGTCCAGATGACCGGCTGCTGCCGTTATGAATGCTTTGAGCAAATAGTTCTTTTCCTGTTCCTGTTTCTCCAACAATGAGCACATAGGAAGAGGTGCGTGTCGCCCGTTTTGCATGCTCAATCACCTCTAAAAACGCAGGACTTTCTCCAATAATGGAGTCAAAGGTAAAGCATGTGCTTCCTTTTTTCTTCATATTATGGTGAATCAGTCGTTCCAGCTTGGTCACATCATTCGAAATTTCAACCGCACCTTGGATAAGGCCGTCTCGAACGAGCGGGTATGTATGATTAATCGTTGTGATTTCTTTTCCGTTGTAATTATGATACGTCTGCTTTGCATGAACGGTTTGCTTCCCAGTACGCAGCGCTTGGACAAGCGTGCTGTGCATTTCGTCTTGGAAGACGAAGAGGTCTAATACGTTTTTATGGAGAACATCAGAGCGTTTCAAAGACTCAATCTCCATCATTTTTTTATTATAGACAACAGTATGGCCATTCTCGTCAATTGCATGAACCCCGACATCTATTAAATCGAGCATTTGTTTATACAGATCAATCTCATTTTCGAGCTTTGCAGTATACGAATCTTCTTTCATTGCGCCACCTCCAGACGTTACCTCTATTTTACATGAAAAATTTTGCGGTTTCCTCTAAATTATTTGGCAGATGCAAAGATATTTTGCGTGAAGAATCAGATCAATCACCGACATGATGCGGGCAGAAAGTTGGCACGATCCTTGCATATCATATGTGTGTAGATAAACCTAATGAAAAAGAGGCTAGCTTATAGAAGGAGGAATAGACGATGACACAGACAAATGAATTGATTCAACAAACCGAACAATACGGTGCGGCAAACTATCATCCGCTGCCAATTGTGATTTCAGAGGCTGAGGGAGTTTGGGTGACAGACCCTGAAGGCAATCGATATATGGATATGCTGAGTGCGTATTCCGCAGTGAACCAAGGCCATCGCCATCCCCGCATTATTGAAGCGCTCAAAAAACAGGCAGATCGTGTGACACTGACCTCAAGAGCCTTTCACAATGATCAGCTTGGTCCTTGGTATGAGAAAATTTGTCAACTGACGAATAAAGAGATGGCACTCCCGATGAATACTGGCGCTGAGGCTGTAGAAACAGCTGTAAAAGCAGCAAGACGCTGGGGCTATGACGTCAAGGGAATCGAAGACAATCGCGCAGAAATCATTGCGTGCGTTGGAAACTTCCATGGCAGAACAATGACGGCTGTTTCTCTTTCTTCTGAAGCAGAATATCAAAGAGGTTTCGGTCCAATGCTTCCAGGCATTAAACTCATTCCTTACGGAGATATTGAAGCTTTACGTGAAGCCATCACACCACAAACAGCGGCTTTTCTGATCGAACCTATTCAAGGTGAAGCGGGAATTGTCATGCCGCTAGAAGGCTTCTTGAAGGAAGCGAAGGCGCTTTGTGAAAAAGAACATGTGCTGTTCATTGCGGATGAAATTCAGGTCGGATTAGCGCGAACAGGCAAGATGTTTGCATGTGACTGGGAAGACATTGAGCCAGATATGCTGATTCTTGGGAAAGCTTTAGGCGGCGGTGTATTCCCAATCTCGTGTGTGGTAGCAAACCGCGATATATTAGGTGTGTTTAACCCTGGATCTCACGGCTCTACCTTCGGTGGAAACCCTCTCGCGTGTGCGGTGTCGCTGGCTGCACTGGATGTCCTAATCGACGAAAACCTTGCAGCGCGTTCTATGGAGCTTGGCGAATACTTAAAAGACAAACTCACGCGCATTCAAAGTCCTGTCATCAAGGAAGTGCGCGGCCGCGGATTATTTATCGGCATGGAGCTGACAGAGGCAGCAAGACCTTATTGTGAGAAGCTGAAACAAGCAGGACTGTTATGTAAGGAAACCCATGAGACCGTCATCCGCTTTGCACCGCCTCTTACAATATCTAAAGAAGACCTAGACTGGGCGATTGGTCATATTGAAGCATTATTTCAAGCATAAGTGTCAAAGGGGGAGAAACCTTCACTTTCTCCCTTTCTCTTTCAACGAACAGCGAATTTTGTCAAAGGATGATGAATAGAAGAGTGAAAGTGGGGAAAATGAATTGAAGCAAGAGCAGCATAATGAACTAGAGCGTTCCATGAAAAGCAGGCATCTCTTTATGATTGCCTTAGGAGGCGTCATAGGTACTGGTCTTTTCCTTGGGTCAGGACTCATTATCCATCAGGCTGGACCCGGGGGAGCCATTCTATCCTTTATCATTGGCGGATTGTTAATGTATTTGGTGATGCTGTGTCTTGGAGAATTAGCAGTGGCGATGCCGACAGCGGGTTCCTTTCAGGAGTATGCAACCAAATATATAGGTCCGTCCACAGGCTTTATGATCGGCTGGCTTTATTGGTTTAGCTGGGCATGTACAATAGGACTGGAGTTTACGTCAGCAGGCATTTTGCTCCAAAGGTGGTTCCCAGATATCCCTGTTTGGCTGTGGTGTCTTGCATTTAGCGTGATTTTATTTGCCGTGAATGCCATCTCAGCTCGCAGCTTCGCTGAAACCGAGTTTTGGTTTTCAGCCATTAAGGTCGCTGCCATCCTATTGTTTATTATCATTGGAATTGGCGCAATTTTCGGAATGATTCATCTGAAAGATGGAGAACCAGCTCCTCTATTTCGTCATTTGACGGATCATGGCGGACTATTTCCTAACGGCGTTTTTGCTATTTTATTAACCATGGTCACGGTCAATTTCTCCTTTCAAGGAACAGAACTCGTCGGGATTGCCGCAGGAGAGAGTGAAAGCCCTGAAAAAACATTGCCGCGATCTATACGAAATATTATTTGGAGAACGATGGTCTTTTTCGTTTTATCCATTGCGGTTCTGGCCGCACTTCTTCCGTGGCAGACAGCAGGCACCGTCGACAGCCCGTTTGTCGTCGTGCTGGACAAGGTCGGCATACCATATGCTGCAGATATCATGAATTTTATCATCATCACAGCGGTCTTATCTGTAGCAAACTCTGGACTATATGCATCATCACGTATGCTTTGGGCGCTTTCGAAAGACGGGAAAGGACCTGACTTTACGAAAAAGCTGTCCAAGCGTAAAATTCCGATCAATGCGCTATTGGTGACAATGGTCGTATCTGCACTATCCCTGCTGACAAGTGTTGTGGCACCAAAAACGGTGTATGTGTGGCTCATTTCAATTTCTGGTATGGTCCTTGTTGTGGTGTGGATGTCGATTTGTTTGTCCCAGTATTTCTTTAGAAAACAATTCATAAAGGCGGGCGGAGATGTAAAGGATCTTGTCTTTCGAACACCGCTCTATCCATTTGTCCCATTAGCAGGCTTTATCGCATTTGGCATCGTTCTCATCAGCTTATTTTTTATCGAGGATCAGCGGATCGGTCTTTATTGCGGAATCCCGTTCATGGCCGCCTGCTACATCATTTATTATCTCAAAATCAAACCGAAGGAAGAGGCAAAACAGCTTGGAACCATCACGAAAACATAAGCAGATCCTGAAAAAAATGTGCATGCTGATCTCACCAGCATGCACATTTTCAATCATGAATACATTTTATATAAAAGAAAATAAATATTTTGAAAAGAAATATCATAGCCAGAACCTTGATGACAAGCAGGTTATTGGTGAAAATGTGTCTATTTTTTGTCTAAATGTGTTTGTAAGAGTTGAAAATGCAAGATTATCCTGTTAAAATAATTAAAGAAAGCAGGGATTGATTTTTTTTGGCTGTGGCGGGACGTTTTTTGTCACAGTGGGACGTTTTTAGTCCAACGTGAAAAGAAAGGGTCGTTAGCCATGAATCATTTATTGGAAGCTCAAAAAAAATTATTGCCAGATCTTCTCATTGTTATGCAAAAACGCTACGACATTTTGCAGTACATCAGATTAGCTGAACCAATTGGCCGCAGAAGTCTTGCGACGAGTCTTGGTATCAGTGAGCGCATCTTACGAGCTGAAGTTCAGTTTTTAAAAGAACAAAATCTGCTGGATGTCAAAACGAGCGGCATGATGCTGACGAGTGAGGGTCACGCTTTGCTTGAAATGCTTGAAGGAATGATGAAGGACGTTTTAGGTTTAACCTTTTTGGAAAATACATTAAAGAGAAAGTTAGGCCTGGAAGAAGTCATGATCGTTTCTGGTGACAGTGATGAATCCCCGTGGGTGAAGCAAGAAATGGGGAGAGCTGCTGTTCAATGCATGAAAAAAAGGTTTACTGGAAATAATATCGTCGCCGTCACTGGCGGAACGACGATGGAAGCCGTTGCCGAAATGATGACCCCTGATGCCAAAAACCGCGATATGATGTTTGTCCCTGCGAGAGGCGGTCTTGGGGAGAATGTAAAAAATCAGGCAAACACCATTTGTGCCCACATGGCTGAAAAAGCTTCCGGTACTTACAAACTGCTGTTTGTTCCAGGGCAGCTGTCAGAAGGTGCTTACTCTTCCATTATTGAAGAGCCGTCCGTCAAAGAAGTGCTTCAAACGATTAAATCGTCCACGATGCTTATACATGGTATTGGTGAAGCAAAAACAATGGCGATGAGACGAAATACACCAGCTGAAGATTTAAAAAAGATTGATGAGCATGACGCAGTGACAGAGGCCTTTGGCTATTACTTTAATCGTGATGGTGAGGTCGTACACAAAGTGCACTCCGTCGGCATGCAGCTAGATGATCTAGAAAGCATTCCACACATCATTGCTGTTGCAGGTGGATCATCAAAGGCGGGGGCTATTGAAGCTTATTTCAAAAAACCACGCCGAACGGTTCTCGTCACAGACGAAGGAGCCGCAAAAGAGTTATTAAGGGAGTCAATTGATCCCTCAATATAAAACATTGTGACCTATAAAAGGAGGAAACATCATGGCAGTAAAAGTCGGTATTAACGGATTTGGACGTATTGGACGTAACGTATTTCGTGCAGCATTAAATAATCCTGAAGTTGAGGTAGTAGCGGTTAACGATCTAACAGATGCTAACATGCTTGCACACCTTTTACAATATGACTCTGTTCACGGAAAACTAGATGCAGAGGTTTCTGTAGACGGTACAAACTTAGTAGTGAACGGTAAAACAATCGAAGTATCAGCTGAACGTGACCCTGCGAAATTAAGCTGGGGTAAACAAGGCGTAGAAATCGTTGTTGAATCTACTGGATTCTTCACAAAACGTGCAGACGCTGCGAAACACTTAGAAGCTGGCGCTAAAAAAGTCATCATCTCTGCTCCTGCTAACGAAGAAGATATCACAATCGTTATGGGTGTAAACGAAGACAAATACGATGCAGCTAGCCACGATGTCATCTCTAATGCATCTTGTACTACGAACTGCTTAGCTCCATTTGCAAAAGTACTTAACGATAAATTTGGTATCAAACGCGGTATGATGACAACTGTTCACTCATACACAAATGACCAGCAAATTCTTGATCTTCCGCACAAAGACTACCGTCGTGCTCGTGCAGCTGCGGAAAACATCATCCCAACTTCTACAGGTGCTGCGAAAGCTGTTTCACTTGTATTGCCTGAACTTAAAGGTAAATTAAATGGTGGCGCTATGCGTGTTCCAACACCTAACGTTTCTTTAGTTGACCTTGTTGCTGAATTAAACCAAGATGTAACAGCTGAAGACGTAAATGCAGCACTTAAAGAAGCAGCTGAAGGAGAACTTAAAGGAATCCTTGGCTACAGCGAAGAGCCATTAGTATCTGGTGACTACAATGGTAATGCAAACTCTTCAACAATTGATGCTCTTTCTACAATGGTAATGGAAGGCAGCATGGTGAAAGTGATCTCTTGGTACGATAACGAGAGCGGATATTCTCACCGCGTTGTTGACCTTGCAGCTTACATTGCAAAACAAGGTCTTTAATTTCTCACACTGAAGGAACTCACTTGGTTCTTTCCTAGAGACACGATATAATGAAGACGGACAAGGGAAGGGGAAGCATCCCTTTCCCTTTTTCTCTGTATTTATCCGTTCTGCACGATTTCTCGTTTTGATGAGGGCAAAATGGGAAAAGGATAAAGAGAGACTTGTCCAATGCGTAAGGAAACCAGAATAAAGGAGGATCTCCTGACGAGCATGAATAAGAAATCAGTAAAAGACATTGACGTAAAAGGTAAAGTTGTGTTCTGCCGCGTAGATTTTAACGTTCCAATGAAGGACGGCGAAGTGACGGATGATACTCGTATCCGCGCAGCATTACCAACGATTGAGTATTTAACAGGACAAGGCGCAAAGGTACTGCTAGCTAGTCATTTGGGTCGTCCGAAGGGTCAAGTTACTGAAGAACTGCGTCTGACACCTGTGGCAATACGTCTGCAAGAGCTTCTTGGAAAAGAAGTGAAAAAAGCAGATGAAGCTTACGGCGACAACGTGAAAAAGCAAATCTCTGACTTAAAAGAAGGAGATGTGCTAGTGCTTGAAAACGTTCGTTTCTATCCTGGTGAAGAAAAGAACGATCCTGAATTATCAAAAGCATTTGCTGATTTAGCCGATGTGTATGTCAATGATGCGTTCGGTGCTGCACACCGTGCACATGCATCCACAGCTGGTATTGCAGCTTATCTTCCGGCTGTTTCAGGCTTCCTCATGCAAAAAGAGCTTGAGGTTCTAGGAAAAGCCATTTCAAACCCTGATCGCCCATTTACAGCGATTATCGGTGGCGCAAAAGTAAAGGATAAAATCGGTGTAATTGAAAGTCTTCTTGATAAAGTGGACAACCTCATCATCGGCGGCGGACTTGCTTACACATTTGTGAAAGCACTAGGCCACGAAGTAGGGAAATCTCTATTAGAAGAAGACAAAGTAGATTTAGCGAAATCCTTTATGGACCGTGCAAAAGAAAAAGGCGTGAACTTCCTGATTCCAACAGACGTTCTGGTAGCCGACGACTTTTCAAATGATGCGAATACAAGCATTGTGCCAATCTCTGAAATTCCAAGTGATCTAGAAGCACTTGATATTGGAACAGAGACAAGAGAGAAGTATGCTGACGTTATTAAAAACAGCAAACTTGTTGTCTGGAACGGACCAATGGGTGTATTTGAAATCGATGCATTCGCTAAAGGAACAAAAGCAATCGCAGAAGCACTGGCAGAAGCAAAAGGTACATATTCTGTCATTGGCGGTGGAGATTCAGCAGCAGCAGTTGAGAAATTTGGTCTTGCCGATCAAATGAGCCATATTTCTACAGGCGGCGGCGCTTCACTTGAATTTATGGAAGGCAAAGAACTTCCTGGTGTTACTGCATTAAACGATAAATAAGACCAAAACTGCTATAAGGAAGTGTCAATCATGAGAAAACCAATTATAGCTGGGAACTGGAAAATGAACAAAACACTTGGCGAAGCAGTCAGCTTCGTTGAAGAAGTCAAGTCATCTATTCCATCTCCTGACAAAGTGGAATCCATTGTCTGTGCGCCAGCTCTTTTCCTTGAAAAGCTAAACAGCCTTTCAAACGGAACAGACCTTAAAATTGGTGCACAAAACATGCACTTTGAAGAAAATGGTGCATTCACTGGTGAAATCAGCCCTGCTGCTCTAAAAGATCTAGGCATCGGCTATTCAGTGATTGGGCATTCAGAGCGCCGTGAATTTTTTGCTGAAACTGATGAAACAGTCAATAAAAAAGCACATGCTGCATTCAAGCATGGCATCGTTCCAATTATTTGTGTAGGTGAAACGCTTGAAGAGCGTGAAGCTGGCAAAACAAATGAACTTGTCGCTGATCAAGTGAAGAAGGCACTAGCTGGTTTAACGAAGCAGCAAGTCGCTGAATCTGTTATTGCATATGAGCCAATCTGGGCGATCGGTACAGGAAAATCTTCTACAGCGAAAGATGCAAACGATGTTTGCGCACACATCCGCCAAACCGTTGCAAGCGAATTTGGTCAAGAAGCGGCAGACAGCCTTCGCATTCAATATGGCGGAAGCGTGAAGCCGGCAAATATTAAAGAATATATGGCAGAATCCGATATTGACGGTGCTTTGGTAGGCGGCGCAAGCTTAGAACCTCAGTCTTTCGTTCAATTATTGGAGGAAGGTCAATATGAGTAAGAAACCAGCTGCATTAATCATCTTAGACGGGTTCGGTTTAAGAGGCGAAACAGTCGGTAACGCTGTCGCACAAGCAAAAAAACCGAACTTTGACCGCTACTGGAACGAATTTCCGCATCAAACCTTAACGGCTTCAGGTGAGGCAGTAGGCCTCCCGGAAGGTCAAATGGGGAACTCTGAAGTTGGGCATTTGAACATCGGTGCAGGACGCATTGTGTATCAAAGCTTAACAAGAGTGAATGTTGCCATTCGTGATGGGGAATTTGAGACAAACGAAACGTTCCTAGATGCAATGACGTATGCAAAAGAGAATGACAAGGCGCTTCATTTATTTGGTCTCTTGTCAGACGGCGGTGTGCACAGTCACATCCAGCATCTTTTTGCCCTGCTGAAGCTGGCAAAAAAAGAAGGCTTAACAAAGGTATACATTCATGGCTTCTTGGACGGACGTGATGTTGGTCAGAAGACAGCCAAAGTGTACTTGAAACAGCTGGAAGAACAAATCAAAGAAATCGGTGTCGGTGAAGTGGCAACACTTTCTGGACGCTATTACTCAATGGACCGTGACAAACGCTGGGATCGTGTGGAGAAAGCGTACCGCGCGATGGCGTATGGTGAAGGCCCAAGTTATCAAAACATTTATGATGTCGTTGATGACTCCTATGAAAATGGAATCTACGATGAATTCGTTATTCCATCCGTCATTACGAGAGAAAATGGTGAGCCGGTTGCCAAAGTAAACGACGGTGACTCTGTGATTTTCTATAACTTCCGTCCAGACCGTGCCATCCAAATCTCGAACACTTTCACAAATGAAGATTTCCGCTCGTTTGACCGCGGAGAAGCTCATCCGAAGAATTTACACTTCGTCTGCTTCACACACTTCAGTGAAACGGTAGATGGCTATGTTGCCTTCAAACCAGTGAATTTGGATAACACAGTAGGAGAGGTACTTGCTCAGAATGGATTGAAACAGCTGCGGATTGCTGAAACAGAGAAATATCCTCACGTGACGTTCTTTATGAGTGGTGGACGTGAAGAAGAATTTCCTGGTGAAGACCGCATCTTAATCAATTCACCAGATGTGGCAACCTATGACCTCAAGCCGGAAATGAGCGCTTATGAGGTAAAGGATGCACTTGTTGCAGACATCAATGCTGACAAGCATGATGCGATCATTCTGAACTTTGCTAACCCGGATATGGTTGGTCATTCAGGTATGCTTGAGCCAACAATCAAAGCTATTGAAGCAGTAGATGAGTGCTTAGGAGCTGTAGTCGACGCAATCCTGGCAAAAGGCGGACATGCCATCATCACGGCAGACCACGGTAACGCAGACGTGCTCATTACCGAAGAAGGAAAGCCGCATACTGCACATACAACGAATCCTGTACCAGTCATCGTGACGAAAAAAGGTGCGACGCTTAGAGAAGGCGGTATTTTAGCCGATCTATCTCCAACGCTTTTAGACTTACTTGGTCTTGAAAAACCAAAAGAGATGACAGGAACATCATTAATTCAGAAATAAAAAAATTGATTCAAAAGGAGAGAAATTAAACATGCCATACATTGTTGACGTATATGCACGCGAAGTATTAGACTCTCGCGGTAACCCAACAGTTGAAGTAGAAGTTTACACAGAATCTGGCGGCTTTGGCCGTGCGCTTGTTCCAAGTGGTGCTTCTACTGGTGAATATGAAGCAGTAGAACTACGTGACGGAGACAAAGACCGTTACCTTGGAAAAGGTGTTCTGACAGCTGTAAACAACGTAAACGAAATCATTGCACCAGAGCTTTTAGGCTTTGATGTAACAGAACAAGTAGCGATTGACAAAATGTTAATCGAACTTGACGGAACAGAAAACAAAGGGAAATTAGGCGCAAACGCAATCCTTGGCGTATCTATCGCTGTAGCACGTGCGGCTGCTGATTTCTTACAAATTCCACTTTATCAATACCTTGGTGGATTCAACTCCAAAACGCTTCCAGTACCGATGATGAACATCGTCAACGGCGGAGAGCATGCGGATAACAACGTAGACATTCAAGAATTCATGATTATGCCTGTAGGTGCACCGAACTTCCGTGAAGCACTTCGCATGGGCGCTCAAATCTTCCATAGCCTGAAATCTGTATTAAGCGCAAAAGGCCTAAACACAGCTGTAGGTGACGAAGGTGGATTCGCTCCAAACCTTGGTTCTAACGAAGAAGCACTTCAAACAATCGTTGAAGCGATCGAAAAAGCTGGCTTCAAACCAGGTGAAGAAGTGAAACTTGCAATGGATGCTGCATCTTCTGAGTTCTACAACAAAGAAGACGGTAAATATCATTTATCAGGCGAAGGTGTTGTGAAAACATCTGCTGAAATGGTTGACTGGTATGAAGATATGGTATCGAAATACCCAATCATCTCTATTGAAGACGGTCTTGATGAAAACGACTGGGAAGGTCACAAACTATTAACTGAGCGCCTTGGCAGCAAGGTTCAGCTAGTAGGAGACGACTTGTTCGTAACGAATACGAAGAAGCTTTCTGAAGGAATCAAAAACGGCGTTGGTAACTCAATCCTAATCAAAGTAAACCAAATCGGTACATTAACTGAAACATTTGATGCAATCGAAATGGCAAAACGCGCAGGATACACAGCTGTTATCTCTCACCGTTCTGGTGAAACTGAAGACAGCACGATTGCAGACATCGCTGTGGCAACAAACGCTGGACAAATCAAAACAGGTGCTCCGTCTCGTACGGACCGTGTGGCGAAATACAACCAATTACTTCGCATCGAAGATCAATTGGCTGAAACAGCACAATATCACGGCATTGCAACATTCTATAACTTGAATAAATAATGTCAGTTATGCGCTGCGTTCCACTCTTTCATGAGAGCGGGACGCAGCGTTTTTTTGTGTTGAGCGAAATCCGATGGCTAATTCATTTGGCTTATCCTATTTCTGTAAAAAATCCTCCTTCAGTTAGAGATGAAGTCAAAACCCTTCCATTTATAAGCACTAAATCATGAAAAATCGACTAAAAATATGATCTGAAATGAACTTATGCTTTCTGTAAGTGGGTGGTATCATTTTACATATATTAGGGGGTGATGAGATGCTGAATCCTTTTAGCCTTCGTTTTCCAGTAGGTGTGTATATGTATGTTCTTCACCTATTGGCGGCATATGATGAAAGGAAGCAACGAATTCTAGCTTCTAAGAATGTACAGAAAAACGCATTTTGGATTTATGTTCTTGCCGCTATATTGGGTATTATTTCACTTGGAGCATTGATTTGGGCATGCAAGACCTTTGGACGAGGCTCCAAATTTTTAGGAGAGTTCAAATTATTAGGCATGTACGTTAAAATCCAGTGCGGTTATTAACAGGGATGAGAACAGATGCAAGGTCATCTGTTCTATCTGAAACAAACGGAGGGTCATGATGCTGACATTACAATTAAATGAAAAAACCTATAGCCGCACCTTCTCTCTCCGCAATATTCAAATGAATGTCGAGAAAGGGCAGATCCTGCTTCTTTTGGGGCATAATGGTGCGGGGAAGACGACGATGATCCAATCCATGTTTGGACTGACACCATTTATAGGATGCGTCACTTTACATGGTAAGCAGCTGAACCTTCAATCCTCAGAACATATCTCCATGTTGAAAAAACATGTTTCCTATATTCCTGACGACCATTCGTTGTTCGATTATTTATCGCCGAGGGAATACTTTCAATTACTTCAACTGCCAAATGAGCAAGATGTCACACGGGAAGAGACGTTCATCGATCTGTTTGAGCTGGGTTCATATATGGATCAGCCTATCGCTCAGCTGTCTCATGGCAATCAAAAGAAAACGCAGATCATTTCCCAGCTACTCAGGCCATGTGATTATTATGTGTTCGATGAGCCAACGAACGGACTTGATCCAGATATGATGATCATCTTAAAAAAGGTGCTCATGAAGCTGAGAGATCAAGGCGCTGGCATTCTCATTTCAACCCATCATTTGAGCTTTGGTGATACGCTTTATGACCATCTCATGATCTTAAGAAATGGTGACGTCAAGCTGGATATGTCCCGTCAAGAAACGAATCAGACATTTCCTCATCAGGCACTTGAAGAGATTTATAAAGAAGTAAATCGAGATTACTATATGCAGGTGGAGAGGTTACTCAATGATCTGGACACGACACGTTCTTCATAAAATAGAATGGGGGATGCTGACTACAAAAGGAAAGCAGCTCGCAAAAAAGTATCCTATCCAGCTTCTCGCAGCCGCGGTTTTTTTCTTGCTCATGTATGCGATATACGTCGTCATCAGCCTGCGCTTTTTTATGCAGGCAGGAGAAAGCGAGCCGGCTGCTTTATACCTCCAATTGATGAAAATGACGCTTTTACTTTTAGGCGCAGGCATTGTGTTATCCAGAAATAAATTAAAGCGCCAGGAATATCAATTCTACTTTTTGAATAGTGCGATACAAAGTGTGCCATTTGTCCTTTGTGTATATTTCTTTCCGGTGCTCTTTTGTTTCTTCATGGTAGGACTGCTTTTTTTACCGATTGTATTGGGCCTTTTGATCAGCGGTCAGGCACTATCTCTGTATTGGATAACGGCTGTATGCATGACTTGCTGTGTACTGGCGCTGTTTGCGCTTGCTTCTTGGATGGTGATGCGGATTGCTGTGAGCCATTTCGTATCAAAAACAAAAGAGCATTTGCTGCTGCAAACGCTCGGCTTTGCGGTGTTGAATCTATTGGTGTTTCTCCTTTTGCAAAAAGCAATGGAGATGATCCGCGTATGGCCATCAGTCTATCTCATATTTCTGGTGATCCTTCTAAGCGCTGGCTGGCTATGGCTGAAGGGGTTAGCGGCTTCTTATGTCCATCGGATGTTTTTGCAGCTGAAAACAGAGGTGAAGTCGTTTTCTTACAAGAAAATTAGAACGCAATCTTCCTTTTTGACGCACATGCGGCAGGAATTGGTCTATTTCAGCCGGTCAGCTGTTTTTAAAGAACAGGGCATTTTGTTTCTATTTCTCATTTGTTTGACGGCGGGGCTGCCATTTGTTTTTACACCGGTAGAAACCGGCTGGCTGTATGCCTTTATTGTGCAGTATGCATTAAAGGAAATATTGATTATGCTACCGCTGATGATTGGCAGAGAATATCATATCAATCAAAGGGCCATCTTTATGTTAAATACATCAAAGGGTGCTTATTTATTGTCGAGAATTTTATTTTATTACGCCATTAATTTGTTGATCTATTTTGTGTTTATTGGGCTTGCATCTTTGGTGATAGGCATTGAAAGTGAAGGGCATGGCCTCGCAAGTTTGTCCATTTTGTTGATCACTGCCATGGCGGCCTGTACAGGGTTTTTCGTGAAGATCAGTGAGTTTAATAAATTGTTTGTCATCGTGATGATGATTGCTGTATTCAGCTTTATCGATATGCTTTTATTGAAGTGGCTTTCGACAGATGTGTATCTTCTCGCTGCCGCCTATTTGCTAGGTTCACTTGCATTTTATAGCTGTATATATGCAGTCATGTTAAAGAGGCCTATCTTGCGATGATAGAGCTTGTGTGTAGTTTCCTAGTGGTTGTGGTGATACATGAACTCGGTCATATGCTGATGGTCATGGTGTGTAACAAATTCGAAAAAAGGCCGCTCTTTGATTTTGTGATAACGATTGATCGGAAGCATGTGGCGGTTGTCCATGAAACATTTGTCCGGCCGAGCTTCAATATGATGGTGGCACTTGCAGGGCCGCTCTTTCCGGTACTTTGTTCGATTGTGCTTTTTATGATATGGAAGCATCCGGTCAGTCATCAGCTGCTGTTTTTTTCTTTACTAAATACGGTGATGCTGCATCCAGCTTGCCCAGACGGGAAAAATATCACAGCCAGTTTAAAAGAGATGAAGGAGAGAAAGAGATGATTAAAGTATTTCATTCGTTTTCCAGCGGCTTAACACTTGCAATGCTGTATGTATTTGCTGTGTTTATGACCCCTGTTTTTTTACTGCTGCTAGAGGTCAATCATGTTGAATCAAGTCCAACAATGTTTGGCATGCCATTTTATATCATGAAAATTGAAGAGTATCAATTCAGTTCAGAGGCGACGCTCTTTGGATGTGTTGTCTGCTTTTTAGCTGGCGCCGCGCTTTATTTCTTCATTCAATATGTGAAGCATGTGGTAAAAAAGCGCAGAACATAAAAAAAGCAGACGGAACAAAACATCAGTCTGCTTGCAAAGTGAGTGACAGCCGTACCATATCCATACACTGAATGCCATTTTCAAAAATCGGTTCATCATAATGCTTAAGAAAGAAATCGTGGTCAATAGATGTCATGCGGAAGCCGCATTTCTGATAAAGTGCGAGCTGCTGAATGCTCGAGTTGCCTGTGCCGATTTCAACCGTGTGAAAACCGGCGGCTTTCGCTTCAGCAATGGCATGGCGGATCAGCTGCTTCCCAATTCCTTTTCCTTGCCATGATTCCTTCACGGCGACATTGATGATTTCGACTGTCTGCTGAGACAGAGATAAAAGTACATAGACACCAATCACGTCCTGTTCATGATACGCGGCATAACAAGAGCCGGATTGCGCATAAGTAAGAACCTTTTCCTTTGAAGGATCAGCTAAGAGTAAAAGATCCATAGGGACAGATTGATCACCTGACAATGGCCGAATGTGTATCATGTTTTTTCATCCTTTCTATTCTTTAATATATCCTTGTTTCACACCCCAATCATATTGATCCTGTACCCATTGTGAGGGCGGATTGTGAGTGACATTTGGGTCTTTTTTCACAGTTGGTTTCCTTGCAGCCTGTGCTTTCTGTTTATTCGCTTGAGCAGTGGCATTTGCTGCTGTCAGCTCTTTTTGAAGCTGCTCGATTTGTGCCTCAAGCGCTTTACGCTGCTTGACTTCTTTTTGATAGGCTTTCTTTTCGTTTTTGAGCTTTTTCGTGATGGTAGACAGTTTCTTTTTTTGATCTTCGGTTTCATGCTTCATATCCGCTTGATCTGATTTTAACTTCGAAAGCTGCTCAGTGTTCGTTTTGCTTTCTTGCTGATGTTTTTCCTCTGCTGCTTTGATGGTCTGCTGCTGCCAAACCATCCAGCCGGCTGCGCCTAAAACCGCAACAGATAGAAGGACGATAGTGATTGTTTTCTTCATGTGTCATTCCCCTTTCAATAAAACCTCTATTAACATCGGTTAAATATATACAGGTTTTAACATCACAAGGGAATATTCACATTAGATTGGCAGACACTATGAAAAAAGGAGGGTGTCTGTTGATTTCCTTTATGATTCATGTCGTGGTTTCATTATTTGCTGTATCAAACCCCATTGGAAACGTGCCTCTTTTTATCACCTTGACAGAGGGATATACAGAGAAAGAACGCTCCCAGACAGCCAAAAAAGCCATTGTGGTCTCTTTCATCATTCTGATTGCCTTTTTATTGGCAGGCAGGCTCATTTTCAAATTGTTTGGGATCGATATTCATGCACTCCGCATCGCCGGAGGTATTTTTATATTTGGTATCGCTTACAATTTACTGAATGCAAAGGAATCTCATGTCCAAAATCCTCATTCTGAGGAAAAGGAAGAAAGCAAAGAGAAGGCAGATGTCTCCGTTACGCCGCTGGCGATCCCGATCATCGCTGGTCCCGGTACAATCGCTACAGTGATGAGCTTAACCCCGGGAAGTCAAGGAATGCTTCACATGTTGGCGATTTTAATCGGCATTGTTATCGTTCTGGCGATGACCTATTATGCTTTTCATTATTCAAGTTTCATTATGCGGAAAATGGGGAAAACAGAGATGAATGTCGTGACACGGTTAATGGGATTAATTCTTGCTGTAGTGGCAGTTGAGATGATCGGCGCAGGTTTAAAAGGGATGTTTCCAATGTTTATGTCATAAGTGTATATAAAAAAGCTGTTTTTTTCTACAATGTTGTAAAATAAAACAGCTTTTTTTAAGGTTTCGGCACATGCTTAAACACTTCTTCACTTTCAAAGAATTCAATTAAGCGGCTAATCCAATCATAATAATCAAGACTTTCCTTGATTTCTGAAAGAAGCAGATTGATTTTATCCTCTGTCTCTTCTGGCAAGTCGTCCTGTTCAAGCAGTTCCAGCAATTCCTTGCACGTTTTCTTATGTGCCTTGCGGTTTTTGCTGACAACTCGGGACCAATTGGCTGCAAACAAGGAGATAAACGTTTGGTATTGATCTTGCTCAACGTCATATAGATCTTTACGTATTCCTTTTTCATAAACTTTTTCCGCAATATTCAAATCGAGCATTTCTCGAACGACTTGACTCATTCTCGTTTTGCTCATGCCTGTCGCCTCTGATAGCTCTCCAAGCGTCATTGGTTTACGGTTCATGTGTATGATACCAAGCACTCTACCCACTGTAGAAGAAAGACCAAAGGCATTCATGTTCTCGGCAGCTTTTTCAATATAATGATCCTGTGCTTTTTGAATGGCGCCTAACGCTAGCTTGTCCACTCCCCGATTCATCCCTTCACGACTGACAATTTGTAACACAATATATCATATACCTGTTTGTTGATGAAAACAATAAATATTGAGTATTTGCTCGTAATTTGGAGGAAAAAGGAGAGATCTCTATCTATCAAGCCGTTAACTGAAAATTTTAAATAAATGTTATGCAATACAAACACATCGTAAACTTTTTATTTTATAAAGTTTGCACTATAATAAATAAGGTGTAAATTTTCTGAAAATATTGATCCGACTAATTGGAGGTGTCTCATTTGCTGAAACTAGAGAATGTATCTAAGACGTATAAAGGCGGAAAAAAGGCTGTCAAAAATATTGATTTAGAAATAGCAAAAGGAGAATTTATTTGTTTTATTGGACCGAGTGGCTGTGGTAAGACAACAACCATGAAGATGATTAACCGACTCATCGAACCTTCCTCAGGAAAAATCTTCATCGAGGGAGAAAACATTATGAAAAAAGATCCAGTCCAATTAAGAAGAGAAATTGGCTATGTGATTCAGCAAATTGGACTGTTCCCCCATATGACCATCGCACAAAACATTTCACTTGTTCCGAAGCTGTTAAAATGGCCGGAAGAAAAACGGAAAGAACGGGCACGTGAACTTCTGAAGCTTGTCGACATGGGACCGGAATATTTAGAGCGCTACCCTCATGAACTCAGCGGAGGACAGCAGCAGCGCATCGGTGTTCTTCGCGCACTAGCAGCAGAACCCCCTCTGATCCTCATGGATGAACCGTTTGGCGCACTTGATCCAATCACACGAGATTCATTGCAGGAAGAATTTAAGAAACTGCAAAAAACGTTAAATAAAACCATCGTATTCGTCACACATGACATGGACGAAGCCATTAAACTAGCTGATCGAATTGTGATTTTAAAAGATGGAGAGATTGTCCAAGTAGGTACGCCTGACGATATTCTGCGGAACCCAGCCAATGAATTTGTAGAAGAATTCATCGGAAAAGAACGTCTGCTTCAATCAAATCCGAATATGGAACGTGTAGAACAAATGATGAACACGTCACCAGTCACTATTACAGTTGAAAAAACATTAACAGATGCCATCTACATCATGAGAGAAAAGCGGGTCGATTCCTTGCTTGTAGTAGATGAACATCATGTGCTAAAGGGCTATATCGATATTGAAACAATCGATGCGAACCGCAGAAAAGCAGCTTTCGTCGGTGATATTTTAAATACAGAGTTCTATACCGTACAAGAAGGCGCACTTCTAAGAGACACTGTCCGGAAAATCTTAATACGCGGCATTAAATATGTACCGGTTGTGGATGCAGAAGGGCACTTAAAAGGCATTGTGACACGTGCAAGTCTTGTAGATGTTGTGTACGACTCCATTTGGGGAGACGATACGCCGGCGGCTGTCACTGAAATGAATTAAGGGAGGTGTACACATGGATCAAATCATCGACTTTCTAGAGAAAAATGGTGGGGAACTCCTCACAAAAATGTGGGAGCATTTATATATTTCCTTAATTGCTGTCGTGCTCGGTATTCTTGTTGCCGTTCCTTTAGGCGTGGTTCTCACCCGAATGAAACGAGGCGCAGGTTTTATCATTGGTGTCGTGAATATCTTTCAAACACTCCCTAGTTTAGCGATTCTTGCCTTTTTTATTCCTATTTTGGGGGTTGGGAAAATACCTGCAATCGTTGCTCTCTTTTTCTATTCGGTTTTACCTATTTTAAGAAATACGTATGCCGGGGTTCAAGGTGTGAACAAAAACTTGCTTGAATCCGGTAAAGGAATCGGGATGACAACATGGGAACAAATTCGTCTTGTTGAACTCCCGCTTGCTGTACCGGTCATTATGGCAGGTGTCAGAACGTCAACGATTTATTTGATTGGCTGGACAACACTTGCAGCCTTTATCGGTGGAGGCGGTCTAGGTGACTACATTTTGATTGGACTTCAGCTATATCAGCCTGAATTCATTATTGCGGGTGCGATTCCAGTCACAATTTTAGCAGTCATCATCGACTTATCATTAATGAAGCTAGAGAAAAAAGTAACACCAGAAGGCTTAAAAGGATTGAAGGAAGTTTCATAAGGAGTTGGCTTATGTGAAGAATCGAAAAACAAAATGGATCAGTGCACTGCTTGCCGGATGCTTGCTATTGATAAGCGGCTGTTCACTTCCTGGACTAGCCGGCTCCTCAGGGGGCACGCTGCGAATTGGAGCACAAAATTTTACCGAATCAGAAATTATGGCCTATATGGTTGGCGATATGATCGAACATTACACTGATAAAAAGACGACCATTGTGAAAAACTTAGGCTCCAACACTGTGCAGCAGAAAGCAATGGAAAACGGAGATGTAGACATTTCTGCCACAAGATATTCAGGCACGGATTTAACAAGCACGCTTGGAATGGATGCGGAAAAAGACCCGAAGCGTGCGATGGAAATCGTCCAAAAAGAATTTAAGAAACGCTATGATTACAAATGGTTTAATTCTTATGGATTTGATAATACGTATGCCTTTGCTGTGACGCAAAAGATGGCGAAGGAAAACAAGTTAGAAACGGTCTCTGATTTGAAAAAGAATGCGAAAAATTACCGATTTGGAGTCGATAATATTTGGCTTAAAAAGAAAGGCGACGGCTATGAAGGATTCGTGAAAACATACGGTATTGAATTTGGAAGCACGTATCCGATGCAGATTGGTTTAGTCTATGATGCTCTAAAGAATGAAAAAATGGATATTGTGCTTGCCTATTCAACAGATGGGCGAATCAAAGCCTATAACCTCAAAATCTTAAAAGATGATAAACGGTTCTTCCCGCCATATGATGCATCGCCAGTAGTCCCGGAGAAAGTCTTAAAAGAAAATCCAGGGCTTGATAAGGTGATCAACAGGCTGATCGGAAAAATCGATACAGAACAAATGCAAGAGCTCAACTACCAAGTCGACGGGGAGCTTCAAGAACCAGCAACCGTTGCGAAGAATTTCCTGAAAAAACACAATTACTTTGAGTAAGATTGGGAGGTGTCACGGCTGATGGACACACTGCAGCAATTATGGACGTATTATCAGCAGAACGGGTCATATGTGTTAGAAGAATTTTATCGGCATTTTCTCATGTCGGCGTATGGGGTGTTGTTTGCGGCGATTGTCGGGATTCCAGTAGGCATCTTTGTGGCGCATTACCGCAAACTGAGCAATTGGGTCTTCGCCATTACAAACGTCATTCAAACGATACCGGCATTAGCGATGCTTTCCGTGTTGATGCTTGTATTAGGACTTGGCGCAAATACAGTCATCCTATCACTCTTTCTATATTCGCTTCTGCCGATCATCAGAAACACGTACACAGGCATTGTCAGCATTGAACATGCCTATTTAGAATCAGGTAAAGCGATGGGGATGACGAAATGGCAAGTGCTGAGAATGGTTGAATTACCGCTTGCTTTATCAGTCATTATGGCTGGTTTAAGAACCGCACTGGTCATCGCCATCGGTATTACAGCGATTGGAACATTTGTAGGTGCGGGAGGTCTTGGTGATATCATCATCAGAGGGTCAAACGCCACAAACGGAACAGCCATCATTTTAGCAGGTGCGATTCCAACTGCACTCATGGCTATTATCGCTGACCTTGCCATGGGCTGGCTTGAACGCTATTTAAGCCCGACAAACAAGAAAAAAGAAAGAAAAGCGTTAGCTGAAAAAAACATCACATCTGCTTAATAAACGGTTGAAAAGACAAAACCTCCCTTACATCTGTAAGGGAGGTTGTTTTATGATGATCAGGCAGTTCACAATTTATGATTCAAGTGTGATCCATTCAGTGGACCACTTCGCAATTTCCTCAAAAACGGGTGCAAGTGAACGCCCCATATCTGTTAAAGAATACTCAATGCGCACGGGTGTTTCAGCAAAAACCTCCCGTTTTACAATACCTGCTGCTTCCAGCTCTTTTAATCTCTCAGATAATACTCTTCCGCTTAAATTTGTCAGAGCCGCCTCAATTTCACTAAAGCGCTGCTGACCTGAGAGAAGCTGAAAAACAATCAGTGCCACCCAGCGTTTACTCAATAACTCAACAGCTTTTTCAAACCGCGGGCACATGTCAGATTGATTCATCTTTCTTCACTCCAATCTGAACCTATTATACCGTAAATCTGTCATAAATCGGCGCAAAAAGCTTAAACATTTATGAGGACGAACGGCTGTTTAACATAAATAACAAATAGCGGTTGAGGTCCTCTATTTCTTTTTTTGAAAGAGTCGACCAAATGTCACCATCAAATATTTCGAGATCACCAAGTTCATATTGCGCTGCGGCTTCCTTTATTTTGGATAAAGCAAGATCCTCTCCCCTAAGCTGATGGACAGAAGTGGCTTCCTCAATATAGCCCGCAGCGTGCATCATGTCTTCATAAGGGACCTTTAACGCACCAGCTAGCTTTTTAATCGTAGGAGGCTTCGGAATGCCGCGTTTCCCGTTTTCAATACGAGATATACCGGCAGCGCTGACCTCAGAATACATCGCTAATTGGTTCACTGACAGCTTCTTTTCTTCACGTAATGCTCTTAAATATGCACCAAAGTTCATCAACGCAAAACCTCACATGGTTATAGATTCGATATGTCTATTTTACTTGATTTGTTGACTATTGGCAATAAGTACAGCATGAAAATATTGACATTAGTTAATGGTGGATGTACATTAGGTTTATGCCCCGCTATTTGTTCACCTTTTTTGGTTGATGAGCGTGAGAAAGTATTCATTCAGCTGGCTGATGTCTTGTGCGGAGAGCCTTTCCCATTTGTCCCCGTCAAAAATGGGAAGATGTTCTACATCCTTTTGAAGCGCCGTTTGATAGATTTTTAACATGGACTCATATTTCGGTTTCATTTCATGAACTTGTTCCTGTTCAATATGACCGGCAAGCAGCATTAAATCCTCATAAGGCACCTTCAAGGCGTGTGCTAATTTTTTTATGGTTAAAGGCTTTGGCACACCGCGCTTTCCATTTTCAATACGAGAAATACCAGCAGCGCTTACACCTGAATACATGGCAAGCTGATTGACCGACATTTTTCTATTTTCTCTTAAAATGCGTAATTGTTCACCAAAGTGATTCATGACATCGAACCTCACATTTCAGTATATGACTTATTTTAGTATGATCATTGACCAAAGGAAATAGCAGAGGGGTAAAAGTGTTGACATAAGTTAATGAATCTGCTTGATGTGAGAGCCTTACATGTTGTACATAATGATTCCATAGGAGGTTGTAATGATGGTCGAAAAGATTCAGATCAGGCGGGCTTTTGTCATGCAGTATATGATCGAGAACGATATGTCGTTAAATCAGCTCGCTGATGAAATTGGCATCTCTCCTGCCACACTTAGCAGGGTATTAAATGGTCACCGGAAACCAGGACAGCTTGTCATTGGCAAAATGATTCATTACTTTGATAAAAAATTTGAAGATCTATTTTACTATGAAGATGTTGACAAAAGTCAATAAATAAAATCATCATATCATCATCAAGGAGGAAATGTCATTGAAAAGGACTGGAATGGTCAGACACATTGATTCTCTTGGCAGAATTGTTCTGCCCTCAGAAATGCGCAAGGTACTCAATATTAAAGAAGAGCAGCTGTTAGAAATTTTCATTGAAGATCAAACCATTATGCTGAAAAAATATGATGCAGATAAGAGCTGCCTGCTAACAGGACAAGTGACGAAGTACAACAAAAGCTATGGAAATGGAAGCGTGATGCTGAGTCCTGAAGGAGCTGAACGTTTGTTAGTAGAATTAAAACAGCTATTGAAGGAAGAAGCAACTCATTAAAAATGAGTTTTTAACCGAAAATTGCATATAAAAATGCTGCAATCAGCACTTTGGAACGAAATTGAATCAAAATAACGAATCAAGTCGACAATATATAGGAAATCTTTATTTTGATGTTTCGTGACATGCACCTTGTTTTCATGTAAAATAAAGTTATGTGTACCAGTTTGTCTGGAGGTGTTTTCATGCACGCATTTGTTATCACATTACTCGTAATTGTCAGTATCGCACTTATCATCGTTGTATTACTACAATCAAGTAAAAGTGCTGGACTGTCAGGCGCTATTTCAGGTGGAGCCGAGCAGCTTTTCGGTAAGCAAAAAGCGAGAGGCCTTGACTTGATTCTTCACCGATTAACGGTTATTTTGTCAGTGCTTTTCTTCATCTTAACACTTGCATTGGCATATTTAGGCGTGTAAAGCGCGAGTAACAGAAGGTCTGATCTTTTTTCAGACCTTTTTTTATTATCAGCACTCTTTTGTGTTTGTTTCATACATACAAGTGGAAAATATACACCATATCAGAAGGAAAGGAAGTCACATCATGAAAGTTGTTACACCAAAACCATTTACGTTTAAAGGTGGAGAAAAGGCGGTGCTCCTTCTTCACGGTTTTACTGGGAATACAGCCGATGTTCGAATGCTTGGTCGTTATTTGAACGAAAGAGGTTATACATGCCATGCACCTCAATATAAAGGACACGGTGTGCCGCCAGAAGAGCTTGTCCATACAGGACCGGCTGACTGGTGGAAAGATGTAGAAGAAGGCTATCAATTCTTAAAAGATGAGGGCTATGAGGAGATTGCGGTTTGCGGACTATCCCTCGGAGGAGTTTTTTCATTAAAATTAGGTTACACTGTACCTGTAAAGGGAATTGTACCTATGTGTGCACCTATGTACATAAAAAGTGAGGAAGTCATGTACCAGGGTGTACTAGATTATGCCCGTAACTATAAGAAATTTGAGGGTAAGTCAGAGGACCAAATTGAACAAGAAATGGAAGCGTTCAAGAAAACACCAATGGATACACTGAGGAGCCTGCAAGAACTGATTGCAGATGTCAGAAACAATGTAGACATGATTTATTCACCTACTTTTGTTGTGCAGGCACGTCACGATCATATGATTAATACAGACAGTGCGAATATCATTTATAACGAAGTAGAGACAGATGATAAGCATTTGAAATGGTATGAAGAATCAGGCCATGTCATCACGCTTGATAAAGAGCGGGAGAAGGTTCATCAGGATGTCTATGCATTCTTAGAATCACTTGATTGGTCAATTTAAATATATAGGGGGTTAGAGTGTGCAAAAAGAAGAATTTATGGATGAATTACTCGCTTTTATGAAAGAAGAAGCGTATAAACCGTTAACAGTTCAAGAGCTGGAAGTCATGATGGAGATTACCAATCCTGATGATTATAAAGAGCTCGTCAAAGCACTTGTGACGCTGGAAGATCAAGGACTCATCGTTCGCACGCGCAGCGACCGTTACGGTGTACCAGAAAAAATGAACTTAGTAAAAGGAAAGCTGTCTGCTCATGCAAAAGGATTTGCATTTGTGACGCCTGAAGAGTTTGGACAGGATGATATTTTCATTCCCCCAAATGAGCTGGGCACAGCAATGAATGGCGATACCGTCATGGTACGTGTCAGCCACAAATCAAACGGTACGAAAAAAGAAGGAACTGTCATCCGTATTCTGGAGCGTAATACTCAGACGGTTGTCGGTACCTATACAGAAACGAAAAGCTTTGGCTTTGTCATCCCTGATGATAAAAAAATTACAAACGATATCTTCATTCCGAAATCCGCTAAAAACGGAGCGATCGAAGGTCATAAAGTCGTTGTGACGCTGACAAGCTACCCTGAAGGAAGAATGAGTGCAGAGGGTGAAGTGACAGAAATCCTCGGTCATAAAAATGACCCTGGCATTGATATACTATCAATCATTCATAAACACGGCCTGCCAGGTGAGTTCCCAGAAGAAGCACTTCAGCAGGCAGCAGACACACCGGAAACGATTGATGAAAAAGACCTCGAAGGCAGACGTGATCTTCGCAATGAAACAATTGTGACAATTGACGGTGCCGATGCGAAGGACTTAGATGATGCCGTAACCGTGCAAAAGCTGGATGATGGCAAATATAAGCTTGGCGTGCACATTGCAGACGTTTCTCATTATGTCACAGAGAATTCACCGATTGATCAGGAAGCTTATGAACGTGGAACGAGTGTGTATCTCGTCGACCGCGTCATCCCGATGATTCCGCATCGTTTGTCAAACGGTATTTGTTCATTAAATCCAAAGGTCGATCGTCTCACACTGTCTTGTGAAATGGTCATTGATCGAAACGGGAAAGTCGTCAAACACGAGATTTTCCAAAGTGTGATCAAAACAACAGAGAGAATGACCTATTCCGATGTGAATAAGATTTTAGTCGACCAAGACGAAGAGCTTCTAAACAAATATGAGCCGCTCGTGCCGATGTTCCAAGAGATGGAGAAGCTTGCTGAGATTCTTCGTGACAAACGAATGGAGCGCGGAGCTGTAGACTTTGATTTCAAGGAAGCAAAAGTGCTTGTAGATGATGAAGGTGCTGCGAAAGACGTTGTCATTCGTGAGCGTTCCGTTGCAGAGAAATTAATTGAAGAATTCATGCTTGTTGCAAACGAAACGGTTGCAGAGCATTTCCACTGGATGAATGTTCCGTTCATTTACCGAATTCACGAAGAGCCAAATCCTGAGAAACTTCAGCGCTTTTTAGAGTTTGTGACGACGTTTGGTTACATTGTGAAAGGAACGTCAACGAACATTCACCCGCGTGCACTTCAAAGTGTCCTCGATGCTGTCAGGGATCAACCGGAAGAAGTTGTCATTCAAACTGTGATGCTTCGTTCTATGAAACAGGCGAAGTATGATCCAGAAAGCATTGGCCATTTTGGATTATCAACGGAATTCTATACACACTTCACATCACCGATCCGCCGTTATCCGGATTTAATCGTGCATAGACTGATTAGAACCTATTTGATTCAGAAAAAGACAGATGAAGCAACCCTAGAGAAGTGGGGCCAGCTGCTGCCTGAAATCGCAGATCATGCCTCCACGATGGAGCGCCGCTCAGTTGATGCAGAGCGTGAAACAGATGATCTGAAAAAGGCAGAGTTTATGCTAGATAAAATCGGTGAAGAGTTTGATGGCATGATTAGTTCCGTGACGAACTTTGGATTATTCGTTGAACTGCCGAATACAATAGAAGGTCTTGTCCATGTCAGCTACATGACAGACGACTATTATCGCTTTGATGAACAGCACTTTGCCATGATCGGTGAACGTACAGGGAACGTCTACCGTATCGGTGACGAAATCACTGTCAAAGTCGTGAGTGTTAATAAAGATGAGCATTCCATTGATTTTGAAATCGTCGGGATGAAAGGCACTCGCCGTAAATCACCAAAAGATTTCAAATTTAAAAAACGGACAGATCCACCAGCGAAAAAAGGTGGCGGGGGTCAAAAGGCGTCTGGGGATAAGGCAAAAGATGCTAAAGGCGGCGACTGGTTCACTAACCGTAAGAAGAAGAAAAAGAAAAAACGCGTATTTGAAAACGCACCGAAACAAAAACGCAAAAAGAAAAAGTAACGTGTCAAAAAGCAAATAGGGCATCACGCTCTATTTGCTTTTTGACCACATGGCGTCAGCATTGTCGAAAGCTGGATTGTTTGATAAAATAATCCGTACGATTTGGACCGTGTTTGTGCCAAAAGGAGGGTGTACGCCAATGCCAAAGGGAGAGGGAAAGGTTGTTTCCCAAAACAAAAAAGCAAATCATGATTATTTTATAGAAGAAACATACGAAGCCGGCCTTGTATTACAAGGAACTGAAATCAAATCGATTCGTGCTGGAAAAGTGAATTTAAAAGATTCCTTCGCCAAAATCGAGCGAGGAGAAGTGTTTCTTCACAACATGCATGTGAGCCCATACGAGCAGGGGAACCGTTATAATCATGATCCGCTGAGAACGAGAAAGCTGCTTCTTCATCGCAAGCAAATCAGCAAATTGATTGGTGCGACAAAGGAAGAGGGATACTCACTTGTGCCTCTGAAACTTTATTTGAAAAATGGCTTTGCCAAAGTACTGATCGGAATCGGAAAAGGGAAGAAGAAATACGATAAGCGTGAAGATCTGAAGAAAAAAGATGCAAAACGTGAAATCGAACGTGCCTTCCGCGATCGTCAAAAGCAATTCTAGACTGATGCAGATGGCTTGCTGAGAGCGGAAGCATTATGCTACAATATGTTATGCAGTAAACAACCATCGCTGTTTTGACAGAAACCACCAGTTGTTTCGAGCGATGAGATTGTTATAATAGTTATATACGGAAGCAGTGAAGCTGAACTTCCATCCCGTATATCCCTTTTACAAGGGGACGTTACGGATTCGACAGGGATGGTTCGAGCTTAGGCTGCGAGCCGAGAGGCGATCTCGTTAACACGCACTTAAATGTAACTGGCAAAACTAAAAGTTTTAACCAAAACTTAGCACTAGCTGCCTAATAAGCGCAGCGAGCTCTTCCTGACATCGCCTATGTGTCTGTGAGGAGCCCAATGAAGTAGGCTACGCTTACGTTTCCGTCTGAGGACGTAAGAAGAGATCCATCAGACTAGCTCTCCAAGCGCCCGTCAGCAGGCATGAGGATGAGTGAACACGTAAATATGTTGACTACGCTCGTAGACGCTTAAGTAATCGATGTCTCTGGACGTGGGTTCGACTCCCACCGTCTCCATAAAATTTTTAGAATGCGGTCGTATCAAGGGTTTGAAAGCCCTTGATACGGGATCTGGCAATATGAAAACTGAGATTTAATTTAAAAAGACGCTATCGATAGCGTCTTTTTTTTATGATGAAAAATCCAAATAAGGTTCTTTTTACTAATAATTTGAATGAATAGCTAAATATAACTTTCTTTTGGCCGATGATTAAATGTAGGGATATTTAACTATAATTCCATATATTATTTATTGACTAATTGGAGAATAGCAGAAGATGCAGAGGGAGATCAAGCTAATGTTAAACAAAGGAAAGATGAGATCACTGATTGGAGCTATGGTGATTGGACTACTTATGGTATTCGGCACGGCATGCGGGAACAGTGAAAAGGAAGAGAAAGAATATGTTGAATGGTACGATGAATTCCGCGTCGAAATCGAAGGTGCAATGCTCACATATGCAAAACGTATGATGGAGGTCGAACCTGGAAGCAAAGAATGGTTCAAGTCTGTTAAAAAATCACTAGATGGCTTACAAAAAGTTGTTGATAGTGTAGAAAACAAAAAGAATGTGCCTGCCGCTTATAAAAAAGCGCATGAGTATTTACTCAAAGCAAACGACGGGTATCAATATCTAATTGATGAAACACCAAGCTCTATCAGAACAATGAACGAAGATTCCGTTGGCGCACTGGATACGATTAAGAAAAAGGTTGACTCTGCACTAGATGAAACAAACAAAGCAGATGATGAAGTGAACAAAGTTAGAAAAGACAAAAAAGATAAGAAATGAGGAAACAGACCTTGAAAACAAATAAATCAATCATTGCAACTATCCTTTTAGTATTTGTATTAGCGCTAACAGCAGCGTGTGGTAAAACAGAAACATCAAGTAGCGAGTCACCAAACCAAAAACAAGAAACCGCATCATCAAAAGAAACAAACGCTGAATTGGAAGCATATCTCGTATGGTATGACGATCATATGAATGCACTCGAAGATGAAGCTGCCACATATAACGACCTTATGAGTAACTCAGTTGTTGGAAATAAAAAATGGGAAGCAAAAGTCGAAAAATCCCTCAAGCGTGCTCAAAAGCTGATTGACAAAGGTGATGACAAAGAAGACGTTCCACATAGCTTCAAAAAGGCACATAAGCATGTACTTCGCGCTGGTACTGATTACCAATACATTGTTGACAACACACCTACCATGATTACTGATTATGATATTGACCTTATGGAAGACATCTCAGTCAGCCATGACAACGTAACCGTTGAGATCGGAAATGCAGATAGAGAGCTTGATAAGGTTGTTTATGCGAAACATCTAAGCGGCAGTGAAAAATAAACAAGGAGCAATCAACCACCCAATGGCTATTGATGCCGAACACAGCGGTTATGCCGCTGTGTTTTTTAAGGATTAAGGTTTTTTAGTGAAGTTACCATTAATCTAAAATCTATAGAGAAAGCGGTGTAAAGCGATTTGTCCACATAGATGTATCGAATGACCGCCGAGTCAAATAAAACTTATGGAAACGAATAGACATTGATATTTCTCCTATCATAATAAGCTTCTACCTCAAGTGAAGCAAAAAAGTGAAAAGAGGATAGGTCCTCACGAACAAAAACACCCGATACTTTACAAAAAACCTCCAACCAATTCAAAATCACATCTTCCCATTTTTGACGTCCTCATATATAGTAAGATTAGACTAGTTCTAAATAACTGAAATTGGGGCGTTTACATGGATTCGATTGTTTTACATTTTATTGTGATCATGAGTGTTTCTGGCATTCTGTCCGTGATATTATCAATCATTGCTCATGCGAACCGCCACCGGTATATTGGCTGTCAATTGTTTATGTACATGTCTGGGGCAACTGCGATTTATATCTTTGGGCATACGTTTGAATTATTGGCTCGTACCCCTGGTGAAATCATGTTCTGGGTTTGTTTTCAATACATAGGTCTTCCGTTTATCGCACCGCTCAGTCTGATGATTGTGCTGCAATTTACGGGGTTCCATCAATATTTCACAAAGCGCCGCGTGCTTCTCATCTTATTGATTCCAACTCTCACAACCATTATGGTGTTCACCAACTCTTTTCATTCACTCTTTTATCGAGGCATCACGATGAATCCAGTAGATGGGTTTTTATTGGCTGATTTTACGATTGGCTATTGGTATATCATTCATGGCGTTTATACGTTTGGCTGTTCGATGCTCGCTATTTTTATGCTGCTTTGGTTTTTACGTGTCACAAAAAAAGAATATTTAAAGCAGATTCTGATACTGTTAGTGGGAATGTTATTACCAATTATGACTTCTTTTATTTATTTATTAGGCGTTACACCTCTTCATATTGATCCGGTCCCAGTGGTGATGTTTTTAACCAACGCACTCTATTTATGGGCGATTATGTCGTTCCAGCTCTTTAAGCTGTCTCCCATTGCAATGGAGCGTGTGTTTGAGCATATGTCTGAAGGGGTTCTGATTTTAGATCGATATCGGACACTCGTTGATTACAACCCTGCTGCTGCATCGATCATTCCGGCACTTGAGAATAAAAAGGGAATTGGCTATAAAATCGACGATATTTTCTCAGAAGTCATCAAAGAGTCAGCGTTCATTCAGTGGCTGCGTTCTCCGCAGGATCATTCGCAATATGATTTAATGTGGCAGAAGGAAAAAGACCAGTCCTATTATTATCATCTGACTGCTTCGTCGCTCTTTAATAGAAGAGGAGAGATTGAGGGCAGGCAAATAGTGATCAGTGATGTAACAGAGCAGCGTTTGCTGCAGGAAGAGCTGGAGCGCCGAGCGTATATTGATGGTTTGACGAATATCTTCAATCGTTCTTCTTTCATCGAACGAACGCAGATGATCTTGGAAGAGGATGCGAAGGATACGGCTGTTATGCTGTTTGATATTGATTTCTTTAAACAAATTAACGACACACACGGGCATCATATCGGGGATGAAGCGCTGCGTCATGTTGTCTCTATTTGTCAGGAGCATTTACAAATGGACGATTTATTTGGACGATATGGGGGAGAAGAGTTTGCCATTTGTCTACCGCATCAGTCATTTAAAGAGGCTTGTCATATCGCGGAACAAATAAGACATTCGTTTGAAGCAAGTTTCTTTACAAATGATGAGGAAAAAGTGCGAGTGACAGCGAGCTTTGGAATTGCTCATACAGCCAATGATCCTTGTGTATTAGAAACACTTCTCTTTGAAGCGGATCAGGCCTTATATATGTCAAAACGCCAAGGACGTAATAGGATCTATGCATCAACTGGATCGGACTATATGCTGTATGAAGAGCAGGGTCTTTCGCATTGACTGTTGTCCTGACTTTCGGTAAGATAAACATAACATTTGAACGGTTTCCTAAAGGGGAGTAGCTTTTACGGTTTGGTCGTCATTACAGAAACATCCATTGTTTCTCGGCCATTCCGGCATGAACAATGTTAGCCAGACCTTTGCCTATCACACATGAGGCAAAGGTCTGGCTATTTTTAAGGTCTTTTTACATCTGTGTGATAGGGAAGCGGAACAAATGATGCTTTTAATCCCACAGATGAAAGGATGATCGATCTTGAAAAAATATGTGATGGCTTGCCTATTTTCCGGAACGCTTGTATTAAGCGGTTGCTCCGGCTTGCTTGATCAGGTCAACGATACAACGACATATGTCACTGAGGCAAATGACTATGTGACAGACATTCAGCAATTTACTGAGGAATTTCCAAAGCTCGCTGAAGAGGCTGTGCAAAACGCCGCCAAAAAGGCAGAATTAACGCAGCAGCTTGAATCATTGAAGGCAGATATTCAAGATTTTAATGACGTCACAGCGCCAAAAATGGCAGAAGACTTGCATGCACAAATCATTGAAAAAAATAAAGTGCTGTCGGAAGAGATCCAAACGTATTTACAGCAATTGAAAGCAGGCGATATTGATGTTGCCGCCATACTGGAGGACCAGCAGGGATTGATGAAACAGCTTCAGCAGTCCGTCAATCTTTTGCAGGATATCGAACAACTAACAAACTAGGACAAACACAGCATATCTTTGCCTTTTCCGGTGGAGATATGCTTTAATTTAGGTAAAGACAAGTCATAATGGAAAAAAGGTGATCACATGACAGAACATGAAGAAAGACATATGGCTTCGCCTAGAGCCGAGAAGGAAAAGGACCAATTGATCAATCGCTTGAAACGAGTGGAAGGGCAAGTTCGCGGGATTCAGCAAATGATTGAAAACGATCGTTACTGTATAGATGTTGTCAATCAAATCTCCGCAGTCAATGCGGCTTTGAAAAAGGTCAGCCTTCATTTGATGGAAAAGCATACACATCACTGCGTAGCGGATGCGATTAAGAGCGGCAATGGAGATGAAGCCATTGAAGAGTTAATGACGGTTTTTACGAAACTGACAAAATCGTAGCATTTATATGTTTACAATGATACCCTACTAGGGTATAGTAAGTGTAGAAAATGATTGATGGAGGCGATGAGAAGTGGAACAAGCAACACTTCAAGTGCAGGGCATGTCTTGCGGACATTGCGTGAAAGCAGTCGAAGGAAATGTAGGAGAATTAGCAGGTGTGGAATCTGTGAAAGTCCATTTAGATAAAGGACAGGTGGAGGTTTCATTTCACCCGGATCAAGTCACGTTACACCGTATCTCTGATGTAATTGAAGAACAGGGATATGATGTCGTTTAAATGAACATACGTGCTGCAAAACAGCACGTATTTTTTTCAAAAAAATAATACCCCCATGGAGTATATAGAGAGGTGAGATCAATGAAAAAGGAAATTGACTTTCAAATTACAGGGATGACCTGTGCGGCTTGTGCAGGCCGCATCGAAAAGGGATTGAACAGGCTGGAAGGTGTGAAGGATGCCAGTGTGAATTTGGCGCTTGAAACTTCCCATATCGTCTATGAAACAGAGAAGTTAACCCCAGATGATTTGAAGCGAAAAGTTCAATCTCTTGGCTATGATGTGGTGATGGAGCAAGCAGAATTTGATATAGAGGGAATGACGTGTGCGGCTTGTGCAAACCGAATCGAGAAAAAAATTAACCGGATTGACGGTGTCGATCACGGGTCTGTAAATTTTGCACTTGAGACACTTCAGGTCACATATCATCCGGGTCAAACGTCTACAAATGACATAAAAGATGCGGTGCAGTCTATTGGATATTCTTTAATCGAACCATCCGCAGATCAAGCAGAGGAAGAAAAGAAAGATCACCGCCAAGCAGCAATAGAGAAGCAGACGGCACGCTTTTTATTCTCGATGATTTTGTCACTGCCGCTTCTTTGGGCAATGGTCAGCCATTTTTCTTTCACATCCTTTATTTGGCTGCCAGAAGCGTTTATGAATCCATGGGTACAGCTGGCGTTAGCAGCGCCGGTGCAGTTCATTGTCGGATGGCCCTTTTATGTAGGGGCGTATAAGGCTTTAAGAAATAAAAGTGCCAATATGGATGTTCTTGTCGCTCTTGGGACATCTGCTGCGTTTTTCTATAGTTTATATGAAAGCATTCAGTCAGCGGTTCAAGGCACACATGAGGCAGCCCTCTATTATGAAACAAGTGCTGTCCTCATTACGTTGATCGTGCTCGGAAAATTAATGGAAGCAAGAGCAAAAGGAAGATCATCAGAAGCGATTCAAAAGCTGATGGGCTTACAAGCGAAAGAGGCGGTTATCGAGCGTGATGGCAAACAGATGACTGTGCCTATTTCTGACGTGAAAGTGAATGATCTTGTGTTTGTCAAACCAGGAGAAAAAGTGCCGGTAGATGGAGAGATCATAGAGGGGATAACTGCAATAGATGAGTCTATGATTACAGGAGAAAGTCTGCCTGTTGATAAAACAGCAGGAGATATGGTTATTGGGGCAACGATTAATAAAAATGGATTTATCAAAATGAAAGCGACGAAAGTCGGGAAAGAGACGGCTCTTTCACAGATTATCCGAGTCGTAGAACAAGCGCAGGGCTCAAAAGCACCGATTCAAAGAATGGCAGATCAAATATCAGGGATATTTGTTCCTATTGTTGTAGGAATTGCTGTGCTCACATTCCTGATATGGTTTTTCTTTGTTGACCCAGGAAATGTGACGTCAGCACTTGAAACCTTTATAGCCGTCATTGTCATCGCATGTCCGTGTGCGCTCGGTCTTGCCACACCAACCTCTATTATGGCTGGCAGCGGCCGTGCGGCTGAATCAGGTATTCTGTTTAAAGGCGGAGAGCATTTAGAGGTGACTCAATCACTCGACACGGTGGTGTTAGATAAAACAGGAACTGTGACAAAAGGGGAACCGAGTCTGACAGATGTGCAGGCATATGCTAATTGGACAGAAGATGTTTTGCTTCAGTTAGTAGGATCAGCTGAACAGCAGTCGGAACACCCGCTTGCTAGAGCCATCACAGATGGAATGCAGGAACAAGGTCTTGAAGCGGTCGAGATTGAAGCCTTCCAAGCTGACCCAGGTCATGGGATTGAAGCAAAGGCAGCAGGACACAAGCTTTTGGTTGGAACGCGTAAGCTATTACAGAAACATCAAATCCCATATGATCAAGTCGAAGCATCTGTCACAACGCTGGAGGAGCAAGGAAAAACGGCTATGCTCGTTGCGATTGACGGAGAAGTGGCCGGCATTGTAGCAGTGGCAGATACGATCAAATCATCCTCTCCTCAAGCCATCGCTCGTCTGAAAGAGCAGGGGATTCACGTCGTGATGATGACAGGTGATAACAAGCTGACAGCAGAGGCGATTGCGAAACAGGCGGGCATTGATCATGTCATTGCTGAAGTGCTTCCTGAAGAAAAAGCGGCTCACATTACGGCACTTAAGGAACAAGGAAAAAAAGTCGCCATGGTCGGAGACGGTATCAATGATGCCCCAGCTCTTGCAACAGCGAATATTGGGATGGCTGTGGGGACAGGGACAGACGTTGCCATGGAAGCAGCAGATATTACGCTCATGACGGGAGATCTCCATGCCATTGCAGATGCGCTGGAATTTAGTAAAAAAACAATGAGAAACATTAAACAAAACCTATTTTGGGCGCTTGCCTATAACTGTATTGGGATACCGATTGCTGCATTTGGTTTCCTTGCACCATGGCTTGCAGGAGCGGCAATGGCCTTCAGCTCCGTGTCCGTTGTGCTGAATGCGCTCAGATTGCAGCGATTGAAACCGGTGAGAGAGGGAGTGGCACAATGAAACTGAATGTCAAATGGATTTGGACGATTAGTGCATTGTTCTATGTTGCTCTTGTCCTCATTGGATATGCGATGTACGATCGATTTTCTCCACAACAAGATACACCAAGTGAACAAATGCAAAATCATTAAGACTTCGCCAAAAGCGAAGTCTTTTTTTAACAATATTGTGGAAAAACCCACCTTTTTAAAGATTTTTCATAAAAAATTCACTTCTTTTTGTTCTTTTTTGTCGTTTTTTGTAGGTTCGTCGTTAAGATGCGATTAAGCAACAAAGAAAGCGTTATCAATAAAAGGGGGTTCACGTATGAAAAAGTTAGGGTTAGCTTCTCAAATACTCATTGCACTTGTTCTGGGTGTTGTCGTGGGAGCGCTGTTTTATCAAAATGAAACCGTTATTAATGTGTTAACGCCAATTGGCGATATATTCATCCATTTAATTAAAATGATTGTTCTTCCAATTGTTATTGCTGCATTGATTGTAGCAGTTGCAGGTGTAGGAGATATGAAAACGATCGGAAGACTCGGTGGGAAAACGATTCTTTACTTCGAGATTGTGACAACGATTGCATTAGCAGTTGGACTGCTTGCAGCAAACTTGTTCCATCCTGGTACAGGAATTGATATGAGCAACATGGAGAAAGGCGATATCTCTAAATATGAAGAGACATCTAAGGCTTCTTCTGAAAAAGCGACTTTCTCTGAAACGTTGGTGCATCTTGTACCAACAAACGTTTTCCAATCGATTGCAGAAGGTGATCTATTACCAACCATCTTCTTTACAGTCTTATTCGGATTAGGAATTGCCGCAGTAGGTGACAAAGGAAAACCAGTATTAGGATTCTTCGAGGGTATACTCGAAGCCATGTTCTGGGTGACCAATAAAGTGATGAAGTTTGCACCATTTGGTGTATTCGCTCTCATCAGTGTGACGGTGATCAAATTCGGGGTCGGAGCGCTTCTCCCGCTAGGTAAACTGGTACTTGTCGTTTACGGTACAATGGCATTCTTCGTCATTGTCGTACTTGGCATTATTGCGAAAATGGCTGGAACAAGCGTCTTTACACTATTTAAAGTATTAAAAGAAGAAATTATTCTTGCATTCTCAACAGCAAGTTCAGAAGCTGTACTACCTAGATTAATGGACAAAATGGAGAAGTTCGGCTGCCCGAAAGCGATCACGTCGTTCGTTATTCCAACAGGCTACACCTTTAACTTAGATGGAAGTGCTATCTATCAATCGATTGCTGCGATATTTGTTGCACAAATGTATGGCATGCCACTTTCCATCTATGAGCAAATTACGTTACTATTAATCTTAATGCTGACATCTAAAGGAATGGCTGGTGTACCAGGTGCATCGATCGTTGTTGTCATCACAACTCTTGGTGCTATGGGACTGCCGCTTGAAGGACTAGCCTTCATCGTTGGGATCGACCGTCTTCTTGACATGGTTCGTACAACAGTCAACGTATTTGGTAACTCACTTGCAGCCATTGTCATGTCTAAGTGGGAAAAAGTATTTGATCAAGAGAAATCGAAGAAGTATATTGAGGAATTAAAACAACAAACAAAAGCAGCGTAAAAAAGGAGATCTTTTCAAATGACGAAGCTACAGGACAAGCAAGTTCGAATCGAACGGGACTTTCTAGGTGAAAAGGAAGTAGACACACAAGCATATTATGGAATTCAAACATTACGTGCAGTGGAGAACTTTCCAATTACAGGCTACCGTATTCATGAGGAACTCATCAAAGCATTAGGGATTGTCAAAAAGGCAGCCGCACTTGCAAATATGGATACACAGCGACTATATTCTGGCCTTGGAGAAAAAATTGTTCAAGCCGCAGATGAGGTCATCGAAGGAAAATGGAACAATCAATTTATTGTCGATCCAATTCAAGGCGGGGCTGGCACTTCAATGAATATGAATGCCAATGAAGTCATTGCAAACAGAGCGCTTGAACTACTAGGAAAGGAAAAAGGCGCTTACACTGAGCTAAGTCCAAACACGCATGTGAACATGTCGCAGTCAACAAACGACGTTTTCCCAACAGCGATTCATATTTCAACATTGAATATGATTGAAAAACTACTTTATACGATGGAAAACATGCATCAAGTCATGACTGAAAAAGCGCAGGAATTCGATCATGTCATCAAAATGGGACGTACGCATCTTCAGGACGCTGTTCCAATCAGACTTGGACAAGAGTTTAGTGCATATGCAAAAGTTCTTGCTCGTGATATTAAGCGTATCAAACAGTCTAGACAGCATTTATATGAAGTCAATATGGGTGCAACAGCAGTCGGAACTGGATTGAATGCGGATCCTAAATATATTCGCCAAGTGGTTGGCTATCTATCTGACATTAGCGGATTACCGTTAGTTGGCGCTGAAGACTTAGTCGATGCAACGCAAAATACGGATGCTTATACAGAAGTATCGGCTGCGCTTAAAGTATGTATGATGAACATGTCCAAAATGGCGAACGATATTCGTTTGATGGCTTCAGGTCCAAGAGCGGGCTTTGGTGAGCTGCACTTGCCGCCGAGACAGCCAGGGTCATCCATCATGCCAGGGAAAGTCAACCCAGTTATGCCTGAGGTTATGAACCAAGTGGCATTCCAAGTCATTGGAAATGATCACACAATCTGTCTTGCATCAGAGGCTGGCCAGCTTGAACTGAACGTCATGGAACCAGTGTTAGTGTTCAACTTGCTTCAATCTCTCAGCATGATGAAAAACGTATTCGAGTCCTTCGTGGACAACTGCTTGCGTGACCTAAAAGCAGACGAATCTAGATTAAAAGAATATGTAGAAAAGAGTGCCGGTGTCATGACGGCGGTGAACCCGCACATTGGTTATGAAGCGGCTGCACGAATTGCAAGAGAAGCCATCCTTACAGGCGCATCTGTACGTGAGCTTTGTCTGCAAAATGATGTGTTAACAGAGGAAGAGCTTGATGTCATCTTAAATCCTTTTGAAATGACAAAACCAGGTATTGCTGGCGCATCACTTTTAGAAAAGGATCGTTTAGAAGATTAAGCGGCATCATGAGAAGCGCACACCGGCAAAAATCCCGGTGTGCGCTTTTTCATGGAGGTTTGTTTTTCTTTAGCTCACATAGTATACTATCGTCAATTATTAGGGATGTGACTGCGTTTGAATCTACTGAAAAAATGGCTGAATACAGAGCCTTATTTAATTGTGCTGCTCATTGTGCTAACGCCGATTGGCGGAGAGTTTAAATTTTATCCATTTGAAGACAGCTTTCGGGTCAGCTTTGGAACCGTTGTCTTTTTCTTTATCCTGCTTCAAATGAAAAGATTCCCGGCTTGGGCAAGCGGGATCATTGCGGGAATATCTGTTTTTGCGTTTCGTGTGCTGCTTGATACAGCCGTGACAGGGCATCTTCCGCTGGAAGAGGCGGTTTCATTAAGATTTCCTTCCCTGCTTTATTATGTCGTCTATGGCACACTCTTTTATTTATTGAAGGTGAGACGTTTCCGCGATCAGCCTTGGCTGATTGGAGCGACAGGCATCATCATGGAGCTGTGCGCGAGCGTTGTTGAGATCATCGCACTTCGAGGCACCATGGATGAAATTTTAACAGTGCGGACGCTGTTTCAATTATTTGTTTTGGCGATTTTCAGAAGCTTTTTCGTTTTGGCTTGTTATACAATGATTCGCTTATATGAAGAGCAGGCGAGAGAGCGTCAGATGAAAAAGGAAAAGGAACATTTGCTGATGCTTCTGTCTAACCTTTACACAGAATCTACATATTTTCATAAAACACTCGCACATGCTGAGCACATTACGGCCACATCCTATCAATTGTATCAATCCCTTCATCACGCAAAGGATGCGGAATCATTGGATTTGAAAAAGCTCGGTAAAACCGCCTTGCAGATTGCAGGAGAGGTGCATGAAATCAAAAAGGATAATCAGCGGATTTTTTCTGCCTTATCAAAGCTGATTCATGAGGAAAATTTCCAGGCTTATGAGAGTCCTTCTCATATCGCTGGGCTTGTGATACGCATTCATGAAAATTACGCAGAATCACTTAAAAAAAACATCGTCTTTCATTATGATGAAGATGGGCAGCATCCCGCCTATCACGTGTATACCATTCTATCTTTGTTAAATAACATCGTATCCAACGCTGTTGAAGCCATTCCTGTAGAAGGAGAGGTGTCACTTTCTATTTCACAGAAAGAAAACCAGGTGATTTTTCAAATCAGCGACAACGGACCTGGCATTAAAGAACGTAATCATCATGTTATTTTTAAACCAGGCTTCACTTTGAAATACGACCAGGCTGGGAATCCATCGAGCGGTATTGGGCTTGCCTATGTAAAGGATACAGCGGAGAAGCTTGGCGGAAGTGTCGAAATGAAGAGTATCCCAAATGAACAAACGATTTTCACAATAACGATTCCAGTAGATCAAGTTAGTAGAAAAGAGGGGATTGGGAGATGAGATTTTTTATTGTTGATGATGATGAAGCCGTTCGTTCTTCACTGGCTCAGCTCATTGAAGATGAAGAGCTTGGCATTGTGGCCGGGGAAGCAGAGGATGGCGCAGAGTTAACAGCCAGCTACTTAAATGATTTGCACATTGATATCTTATGTATTGATCTATTGATGCCGGAAAGGGACGGGCTTGAAACGATTCGAGCGATCAAGGATGAGTTTCATGGGAAATACTTAATGCTGTCACAGGTTGAAACAAAGGAATTAATCGGACAGGCGTATACGCTTGGCGTCGAGTATTATGTGACAAAGCCAATCAATCGTGTTGAGGTCTTAAGTGTCTTCCATCTTATGATTGAACGTCTTCATTTGGAGCATTCAATTGAAAATATTCAGCACTCACTCAAATCGGTCATGCAATTTCAACAGCGCGGTCAGACGAAAACGAAGCAGCGGGGGAAAAGTCTTGCAGAGGCAGGTCAGTTTTTGCTGGCGGAGCTTGGTATTGTTGGTGAGAAGGGGTCTAAAGATTTATTAGATATGATTCTGTTTACAGACCAGTATTTAGCGCTGCATGCTGATCATCATGATTCCTTTCCTTCTTTAAAGATCATTTTCACTGGGATTACGGAGGATAAATTAGGTGATCCCTATACATCGGCAGACATCGCAAGAGAAGCAAAGGCAGCCGAACAGCGGGTAAGGCGTGCGATCAACCAATCATTAAAACATATCGCATCACTTGGGCTAACCGATTTTTCCCATCCAACGTTTGAAAATTACGCATCTAAATTTTTCGATTTCACCATCGTTCGAAAGAAAATGAGTGAATTGACCAAAGAGACGAGCGGAAGAGAAGAACACACCCGCATCAATGTGAAGAAATTTGTGCAGGTGCTTTACTACGAAGCAAAACGTATTTTTATGGAAGATTAAAAAAAGACATGCTCTCCAATTAGGGAGACATGTCTTTTTTTGTGATGGATTGCAGGTGCATCTGTAGTATGGAGCGTATAAGCTCAGGCGGTAAACGTTCGGGCTGCACGATTCCATTTAATGCAAGCCCATTGATCATCGCGTAAAGCCGCTCAGTTTCTAATAAAAGATCGATATCATCTAGCAGCAGCCCATCCTCTTTCAATTTCATTAAACAATATTGAACCGTTTGGAAAAGCTCGTCATACATCTTTGCATTGAGCGGCTGTAGATCTGATTCAGTCATCGCCTTGACTGTAAAAGCCTGCCACACCTCCATTTCAAATTTTCTTTCTTCATCAAGTGGAAGAAGCTGCTCCAATAAAGTGATGATATTTTCCTCTGTTGAACCGTTTAATGAAAGCCCTGTAATCCGCTCCTTGACTCTTTCCTGAATTAAATGCATAGAGAATAGAAATAACTCTTGCTGTGTGGAAAAATAATGCCGCATAGAGCCGGCTGAAATTCCAGCTTCTACTGCTATTTTTCGTACAGATGCGTTTTCCAATCCCTCTTGTTTAATCACTCTCATTGCAGCTTGAGCGACCTTTTGTTTTTGTTTATGGTGATCGACGATTTTCGGCATACATTGATTTTAGCATAGCTGTTGTTTTTTTAACACAGTTGTGTTATTTTTTATTTAATACAATTGTATTAAAAAGGATGTGGGAAAATTGGTCGGGTTATTGATTGTGGCATGTGAAATTGGTTTTTGGCTGTTTATTCTAATGGGCTTAACACTGCGTTATGTGTTTAAACAGAAAAAGTGGGGGGCTTTCTTTCTTGTCTGTACGCCGGTTTTGGATTTAATCCTTCTTGCGGCAACTTATATGGATTTAAGACAGGGTGCTGTGGCGAGTGTCATCCACGGGCTTGCGGCTGTTTATATTGGTGTGAGTCTGGCCTTTGGCCATCAAATGGTGAAATGGGCAGATGCCCGGTTTGCTTATCGATTTGCAGGAGGCCCGAAGCCAAAGGGAAAACCAAAGTACGGTAAGGAGCGGTCTGTGTATGAAATGGTCGGCTGGGCGCGGCATTTCATTTCTTATGTCATCGGAGCGGGGCTGTTATATGGATTGACCTATCTCATCCAAGCACCAGAGCGGACGGAAGCGCTGATGCAGCTTGTCAATACATGGGGGATGATCTTAGCTATTGATTTCATCATTAGCATCAGCTACGTCATTTGGCCGAAAAAACATCCAGAAAATATAACAGGCTGACAAAAAAGACAGGCGGATTCACTCCACCTGTCTTTTCTTATGATGACAGCCCTTTGTAAAAGGTGTCTATATTCCATTTCATCATCTTATAGTAGCTGTCTCCATCTTCACCTTTTTTTCCAATAGAGTCAGTGAAGACTTTTCCTTTGATTGGAACCCCGGTTTCCTCAGAGAGGCTTTCAAGGCTGCGTTTATCAACACTTGTTTCAAGAAAGAGAGCAGGAACTTGATGATCTTTCACAAAATGAATGATGCGCTTCATTTGTCCAGGTGTTCCTTCACTTTCTGTGTTGATCTCCCAAATGTAGCCGGCTTTCAGACCATACGCCTCTGCAAAATACTTGAATGCTCCTTCGCTTGTGACAAGGAGCTTTTTGTCTTTTGGCAGCTGATCAAACTTGTCTTTTGCTTCATCGTGAAGCGCTTGAAGCTTTTTCATATAGGCTTCTGCATTCTTTTCGTAATCTTCTTTATGCTCAGGGTCTGCTTGAATGAGCGCATCTCGGGCATTTTGGGCATAAAGGATCCCGTTCTCGACATTCAGCCATGCGTGCGGGTCCTGCTGGCTTTCAAGGCCTTTTGAAGACAAATGCTTCACTTTGACGCCTTTACTCAGCTCGGCTACAGGTGCATCATCCCCGTCCTTGCCACTCGATTCAAGCAGCTTTTGAAACCAGCCGTTCCCTGTTTCAAGGTTCAAGCCATTATATAGAACAAGGTCTGCATCCGTCGTATACTGAACATCCTTTGGCAGTGGGTCAAATTCGTGTGGATCTGTACCAATGGGAACAATGCTGTGAATAGAGACATGCTGCCCGCCTACTTCCTTCACAATGTCATAAAGAATGGAGTAGGTCGTGACAACTTTTAATGTGCCGTCATCTTTACCGGAATTACTTTGCTGGGTAGAACAGCCTGCGATGACCATAAGGGCAATGAATACTGCGGTCAAACGGATTGCAAATACCTTCTTCATATATGTCCTCCTTTTACATAGACGCTTCCTTTTTTAACAGCGTCCGTTTTCGTTTAGATTTTAATGACCTCCATAGAATTCCTTGCTTTGGTGAAAAGACAAAGGCACTGCCGAATAAAATGGTGGCGACCAGCACGATAGAAGCGCCAGATGACAAGTTATACGTAAAACTAAGCCCAAGACCTACGACGGCAGAAACAGCACCAAAAAAAGCAGATAAATAAATCATGATCCATAGCCGGTCCGTTAAGAGATAAGCGGTGGCTGCCGGCGTGATCAGCATGGCAACGACAAGAATAATTCCAACGGTTTGCAGTGATGCAACGGTCACAAGGGTCAATAAGGTCATGAGAAAATAATGAATCATTCGATTCGGCAAACCGTAAACCGAAGAAATCACCGGATCAAATGAACTAATGAGCAGTTCCTTGTAGAAAACGATGACGGCTAGCAAAATAAAAATGCCGATACCAAGTGTAATCCACATATCAGATGACCGAACCGCTAGAACGTTTCCAAATAGAATATGATATAGATCACTTGAACTTTTCAAAAATGTAATCAAAATAATCCCGATTGAGAAAAAGGCTGTGAAGACAATGCCGATGGCAGAATCATTTTTTATGCGGCTGTTTTGACTCACGTAACCGATCCCAATCGCTGTTAACACCCCAGTTAAAACGGCCCCGAAGAAAAAGTTAATTCCCAGCATATAAGAGATGGCGACACCTGGCAGTACGGCGTGTGAAATGGCGTCTCCCATCAGGGCCATGCCGCGTAAAATGATAAAGCAGCCGATAACGCCGCAAATGATGCCTACCATGACAGATGTAAATAGTGCTTTTTGTAAAAAAGCATATTCAAAGAGTCCGGTTAAAAATTCCATTACACGTCTCCTCCTGCTGATTTTAAGAATGGCAATTGTGTTTCATATGCTTCCAGCATGATCTCTGGGCGAAGGATGTCGTGTACAGGCCCTGCTTTGATGAGTTTTTTATTTAACAGAACAAGATGGCTGAAATAATCATCTGCCTTACTCAAATCATGATGGACAACCAAAATGGTTTTCCCTTCATCTCGTAATTCCTTCAAAATGCGAACCATCGTTTCTTCACTTGCCATATCAATCCCGACAAACGGTTCATCCAAACAAAAGAGCTGTGCGTTTTGCGCAAGTGCCCTTGCAAGGAAAACACGCTGCTGCTGACCGCCGGATAACTCACCGATTTGTCTTTTGGCAAAGTCCTGCATCCCGACTTTTTCTAAACAGTGGTACGCATATGCCCGGTCTTCTTTTTTGGGACGTTTTATTAGTCCGAGCTTCGGATATGTTCCAAGTAGTACGGTATCCAGTACATGAATCGGAAACGTCCAATCTAAATCATTTCTCTGCGGTACATAGGCGATCTGTTTTCTGACTTGTTTAAAGGGCTGTTCAAAAAAACGAATATCCCCTTGGTCTTTTTCAATTAAATCCAAACATGCCTTGAGTAACGTCGATTTACCAGCACCATTTGGACCGATGATTCCTGTCATTGTCCCTTCCTGTATGGAAAGAGAGACATTCTCTAATGCATCCTGTCCGTGATATGAGACATGAAGACGGTCGATTGTTAAAGCATTTGACATCTCTTGCGGCCCCTTTCGATCATCATTGCACTTCCTAAAGATATATGCATACATTAAATAATTTTGACTAAAGGATGAAATGATTCTCTAACGCTAATTTGTTTCCTTAGGGAAACTTTTATTTTATTCTAAGCTTCTGCCCTTCTTTTGTAAAGAGAAAAACTGCAAACGATCGTTTTTATGTTATGCGGGGAGCGGGGGACATGAGCTTGGTTTATTGAAAATCCGTGTGACAGAATAGGACACAAAAAACCAATTATTTCTTCAGAAATGATTGACAGAAGACAAGAAATCCTCATATAATAAGGGTAATCCAATATATGAATATATGCTCATATATAAAGTTTTTGTTTTTTAATAGGTTGAATCGATCCAGGGAACGTTACTTATCATATAGAAAAAAGGTGAGAACATGAAAAAAATGAAGGATGAATACGTATTAAGCGGTCTTGATTGTGGAAACTGTGCACGCAAAATTGAAACAGGTGTCAGCAAAATGGATGGCGTTGAAGCTTGTTCCGTTAATTTTGCGACAGGGACATTGACTGTCACACATGCAGATAAGCAAGAAACGATGTCAAAACGTATTGAAAAAACGGTTCAGTCCATCGAACCTCATGTGAGTGTATCACCAAAAGAAGAGGGACATCACCACGATCATGATCATGGGACAAAGAATTTAAAAGCGATTGTGCTGAAATTAATTGGCGGTGCAGTCATTGGAACAGCAGCTTATTTTATACCAGAAGATGGCTTACTGAAATTTATCGCGTTTTTCGCAGCTTATTTACTAGTCGGCGGTGATGTGGTTTTTAAAGCGCTGAAAAATATCGTGCGCGGCCAAGTATTTGATGAGAACTTCTTAATGACCATTGCAACAGCTGGTGCTTTTGTGATTCAGCAATATCCAGAGGCACTGGCAGTGATGCTGTTTTACCAAATTGGGGAGCTGTTCCAAGGGGCAGCAGTGAACCGTTCAAGACGATCCATTAGTGAATTAATGAATATTCGCCCTGAATATGCGAATCTCAAAGTAGGAAATGAAACGAAAAAAGTGAAGCCGGAAGAAGTAAAAGTAGGCGATCGTATCGTCGTGAAACCGGGCGAAAAAATTCCACTCGATGGCCTTGTCATTGAAGGCTTTTCACTCGTGGATACCTCTGCATTAACAGGGGAGTCTGTGCCGCGGGATGTAGAAGCAGGAAAAGAAGTTCTTGCAGGATTTGTGAATCAAAACGGTATTCTTGAAATTGAAGTGCAAAAAGGGCTAAGCGAATCGGCAGTGACGAAAATTTTAGATTTGGTTGAAAATGCGAGCAGCCGAAAAGCACAGACAGAAAACTTTATCACAAAGTTTGCAAAATACTACACACCAGCTGTCGTTGTATTAGCATTGCTTCTTGCCTTTGTGCCGCCGCTTCTCATTCCATCAGCTCAATTGTCTGACTGGGTTTACCGGGCACTCGTTTTCCTTGTTATTTCTTGTCCTTGTGCACTTGTCGTGTCCATCCCATTAGGATTTTTCGGGGGAATTGGGGCAGCTTCTAAACGAGGCATCCTTGTAAAAGGCAGTAACTATCTAGAAGCACTTAACTCTGTGAGTTATGCTGTATTTGATAAGACGGGTACACTCACAAAAGGTAACTTTACGGTGACCAATATCGTGACAACGAGCGGCAAGTGGTCAGAAGAAGAGCTGCTTTCTTTTGCAGCTTTAGCAGAAGCCCATTCCTCACATCCGATTGCTGAATCGATTAAAGCGGCATATGGTTCACCGCTTGATGAAAGCCAGATCGAAGCCTATGAGGATATTGCGGGACATGGAATTAAAGCCACCATCAATGGTTCCAAAGTCTTAGCGGGGAATCATCGTTTGATGGAACGAGAAGGCATTTCGTATGAAAAAGAAAAACGAAGCGGAACGGTTGTGTACATGGCCGTTAACGGTGAGTTTGCAGGATCAATCTTGATTGCAGATGAATTAAAGGATGATGCAATTGAAGCCGTCTCTGCTCTAAAAGCATCTGGCATTCAAACAGTCATGCTGACGGGTGATGCCAAGCAAGTCGGAACAGCGGTCGCCCAGCAAATTGGCATTGATGAAGTACATGCAGAATTATTACCGCAGGATAAAGTAACGAAATTAGAAGAAATTGATCAGAAAAAAGCGCCTCAAGAAAAATTATTATTTGTCGGGGACGGGATCAATGATACACCGGTATTAGCAAGAGCAGACATAGGAATTGCAATGGGTGGACTTGGTTCAGATGCAGCGGTAGAAGCAGCTGATATCGTCATTATGACAGACCAGCCGTCAAAAGTTGCAGAAGCCATCGCTGTCGCTAAACGAACAAGAAGAATTGTGTGGCAGAATATTGCATTTGCTCTTGGGGTTAAAGGTGTTTTCCTATTACTCGGTGCATTTGGTATTGCAACCATGTGGGAAGCTGTCTTCTCGGATGTCGGTGTGACTGTACTTGCTGTTTTAAATGCGATGAGGGTCATGAAATAAAATTGTAAGGAAAAATTCATGAATAGCGTCTTTCATAATAGACCCCCTCTTGTTAAAATAGAAGAAGCTGGATAATGGCATTTTCTTGGGCCATTATCCTTTTTCTTCTGTGAAGGAATGAAAAAGATAAGGTAGGTGCTTTTGTGAGTAAAAAAAATAATCAATCTTCATCCATCAAGTTTGCAGTTATTTTAACCATCATTGCAGCTCTTCTCATCGGTATTTTCGTTGTGATTGGAAATAACAACAGCCAAGAAGCGCAAACAGTTGACAGTAAGCCGTCTATTAAAGGACAGCCTGTCATGGGAAATCAAAAAGCAAAGGTGCAAGTTGTTGAGTTTGGCGACTACAAATGTCCATCATGTAAAGCATTTGAGACCGACATTTTCCCAAAACTGAAAGCCGACTACATAGATAATGGCGATGTATCCTTCTCGTTTATTAACTTACCACTGCCTGTTCATGGGGACGGTGCGGTATTAGCAGCACTAGCTTCTGAAGAAGTGTGGAAAGAAGATCCGAAAAACTTTTGGGCATTTCATGAAGCTGTCTATCAGGCACAGCCAGATAGTGAAGCTGAATGGGTCACGCCTGCTAAGCTGACGGAACTAGCGAAAAAGACAACAAAAATAGATACGGACAAGCTAAAAGATAACCTATCAAAGAAAACATATCAGCCGCAGCTGAACACAGACGATCAGCTTGTGAACCAATATAAAGTGAATGCAACACCAACACTTTTCATTAACAACAAACAAGTCCAAAACTTTTATGACTATGATGAAATCAAAGAATTAATTGATCAAGAGCTCAAAGGGAAAAAATCATGAGGAATAAGCTTGTTTACTTATACAGTGCTTGGATCGTCTCTATCGTTGCGACGATGAGCAGCCTGTATTTAAGTGAAGTAAAGAAGTTTATACCATGCGATATGTGCTGGTTTCAGCGTATTTTCATGTACCCGCTCGTGCTTTTACTTGGAATTGCGACATTCAGAGGCGATGTGAAAGTGAAATATTACGTTCTGCCTTTGGCTGTGATTGGCGCTTGTTTTTCTATCTATCATTATATGGAACAAAAGATACCAGGCTTTGCATCGATTCGCCCTTGCCTGAGCGGTATTCCTTGTTCCGTTGATTATTTAAACTGGTTTGGTTTTATCACCATTCCACTACTAGCTCTTATTGCATTTATTCTCATCATCATTAGTATGCTGCTGTTAAATGCAAAAGAAGATTGAAGAAGATAGCCTGCTACTAAAGCGGGCTATTTTTTATTTTTGCAAAAAGATAAAATTTAAAGAAAATTTGTATTGCTTTTCGCCTGTGTCAGATATACATTAAGGGAGTAGTATTAGATGATTAGATAATGGTAAGGAGATAAGCGGAAAATGGCATGGGAAGTCTTAAGTATCATTGGCATTGTCGCATTCGCCATTAGTGGTGCGATTGTGGCAATGGAGGAAGAGTACGATATTCTTGGTGTGTACATTTTAGGGATTGTGACAGCATTTGGCGGTGGAGCGATTCGGAATCTATTAATTGGTCTTCCGGTGTCTGCTTTATGGTCACAGGGCAAAATGTTTACGATTGCCCTTGTATCCATTACGATTGTGTTTCTTTTTCCAAAGCTTTTGCTCAAGCACTGGAGCACATGGGGAAATTTCTCGGATGCGATCGGTTTAGCAGCGTTTGCGATTCAAGGCGCATTATTTGCTGTGCAAAGAGAACTCCCGCTCAGTGCAGTCATTGTGGCAGCCATATTGACTGGAAGTGGCGGCGGAATTGTGCGTGATTTATTAGCAGGGCGAAAGCCGCTTGTGCTAAAAGCAGAGATTTATGCCGTATGGGCAGCCCTTGGCGGCTTATTCGTCGGACTCGGCTTAGCGCAAGGAGAGCTTGCTTTATATCTGCTGTTTGTCATCCTCGTCGTATGCAGGGTTTGTTCCTACTTATTCAAATGGCGTCTTCCCGCCAGGTCTTATTTTTTAAATAAAGGGTAAAACGAAAAAAGGGCGATTCCGCTCTTTTTTTTGTGTTTAATAAGAGCTGAATATCAGCAGATGATGGAGTTTTCGTGTAAAATAAAAGCAGGGTCTTTTGTTCATCATTTGAACAATACATATGATGAAAATTTTGTCAGCTGGCTGAATATCTGGATTCAGTCTTTTTTTGCCTAGATGGATTGTTATGTGTTGGTTTCACATTTTGCGGAATACTAAAGAAGCACTTCTGAGCGGACAAATGTAATGAACACATCTTTGCATGTAAGCAAAACTTGACGAAAAATATACATAGGAGGGACATGTACTAGTGGAGATTTTTTTGGCAGTGCTCGTACTACTAGCACTCATTGCAGTATCTAATATTATCAATCGTTTTGTCCCCTTTATTCCCGTTCCGTTAATTCAAGTGGGCTTAGGAATATTGGTGGCAGCTTTTCCTTCAGGTTTACATATTTCTTTAAATCCTGAACTCTTCTTCGTTCTATTTATTGCGCCGCTGTTATTTAATGACGGGAAGCGTACCCCAAGGGACGAGCTATGGAAATTAAGAGCACCGATTCTTCTGTTAGCGCTTGGTTTAGTGTTTGCGACCGTGATTGTAGCGGGATATACCATTCATTGGATGATTCCAAGCATACCGCTTCCAGCTGCATTTGCACTTGCAGCGATTTTATCACCGACAGATGTGGTGGCAGTAAGTGCTTTATCCAGCCGTGTGAATATGCCAAAGGGCATCATGAGACTGCTGGAAGGCGAAGGGCTGATGAACGATGCGTCTGGACTGGTTGCCTTTAAATTTGCCATTGCCGCAACGGTGACGGGAGCCTTTTCAATTGCTCAGGCATCCTTTAGCTTTGTGCTGATTGCCGCAGGTGGTTTATTGACTGGATTTATTCTATCCTTTTTTATCATTCGTTTTCGCTATTTTCTCCGCCGTTTAGGAATGGACGATGTCACGATGCACATTATCCTGCAAATCCTTACCCCATTTGTGATTTATTTAGCAGCGGAAGAAATCGGTGTATCTGGCATTTTAGCCGTTGTGGCTGGCGGTGTGACACATGCCATTGAGCAAGATCGAATGGAAGCGAATTTAGCCAAACTGCAAATTGCTTCATCAAACACTTGGAATATTATTTTATTTATTTTAAACGGCCTTGTTTTCGTCATACTTGGACTGCAGATTCCGGATGTTTCTACAGTCATTTTCCAAGATGAATCCTTTAATAACATGCAGGTGATTGGCTACATCTTAATTATTACACTATGTCTCATGGTGCTGCGGTTCTTATGGGTATGGCTGTTCTGGGCAGGAAAATGGAGTGCAACGAAAAAGCAAAATGTGAAAAAGCCGAAGTTTCGTGCCTCGATGCTCATGACATTCTCTGGTGTCCGCGGGGCTGTGACATTAGCCGGTGCCTTCTCTATTCCATTTACGCTTGCGGACGGATCACCATTTCCAGAGCGGCATTTGATTATTTTCCTCGCAGCTGGTGTGATTTTATGTACGCTCATTTTAGCCAGTGTGTTACTGCCTCTTTTATCTGAGAAAAAAGACAAACAAGTGGACGTGGACTTGGATACAAAGATTCAGCATGCGAAACGGAAGCTGCTGAGAAGCGCTATTAAAACGTTAAAAGAAGGTATGAATGAGGACAACAGAGAAGTGTCTCTTGCACTCATCAATGATTACCGAATGAAGCTGAGAAATATCCAGCGTGAACCATACCAATTCGGGATGAGAAGACAAGAGCGAAAAATCAGACTGCACGGCATCAAAGCAGAACAGATGAAACTTCAACAATTAATTGATGAAGAGAAAATTGACAAGGAAGAAGCCTATGAGCTGCAAGAGAGATTTCATGAGCTGGAAATGCTGTATTCAAACTCCTTCAAGATTCGCTTTTCAAAAGTGAAGTTTCTGCGCTTGCTTCAATGGCTGCAATTATGGCGGCCGAATCAGCTCATTTCAAGCGGCATTTTAGAAAACGAGGAATCGTACAAACAAATCCGTAAGAAAACCGCTGAAGCTGCAGTAGATTCGATCAAACATCATATGACAGATGAAAACCAGCAAACGTGCCACCAAGTGATTGGTTTTTACAACCAAGTGATTTACCGCTGTGAACACGGTCCAAGCTTCTTCCAGCAAAAAGACCGTTCATTTGATCGGAAGAAAAAAGAACTTAACTTCCAAGCTGTACAAACAATTCGAAATGAAATTCAAACCTTATATGAAGATGGTGAGATCAATCGTGATATTGCCCATCATTTAAGGGAGTATATCAATGACATGGAGGCTGTTCTGCTCACCAATACGTGATGTTGTCATCTTCTCCCCCATGTTTTATGATGAAGAAAGAGAACAAGCAGGGGGGAGATCAATGATGGCGTATTATGGAGCAATTGAAGCTGGGGGTACAAAATTTTGTTGTGCAATCGGCAATGAGCATGGAGACATCTTGGAGGAAATGACAATTCCGACAGAGCACCCGGATAAAACCATACAACAGCTCATTCCGTTTTTCCAGCAGCATGACATTGCAGCATTAGGGATCGGCTCCTTTGGACCCATTTGTGTTCAAAAGGACGATCCTTCATACGGTTATATTATGAACACGCCGAAAGTGGAGTGGAAGCATTACCCGTTCATTCCTGAGCTTGAGAAGCAATTAGGTGTCCCCGTATCTTTTACAACTGATGTCAATGCCGCAGCACTAGGTGAATTAACAAAAGGGGCAGCCAAAGGGCTAAGCAGCTGTTTGTATATCACGGTCGGTACAGGCATTGGTGCGGGAGCTGTTGTGAAAAATGAGCTTCTACACGGTCATTCTCATCCAGAGATGGGACATATCCTTATCAGACAGGATGCATCAGATCCGTTTGCAGGTGTCTGTCCGGCACATGGAAATTGCTTAGAAGGACTGGCAGCTGGACCAGCGATTGAGAAAAGGTGGGGAAAACCTGCCAAAGAGCTTACGCAGGAAGAAGCGGTTTGGGCACTTGAAGCGGATTATTTAGCGCAGGCGCTTATGCAGTACTCGCTCATTTTAAGCCCAGAGCGCATCATCATGGGCGGAGGCGTCATGAAGCAAAAACAGCTATTCCCACTCATTCGAGAGAAGCTAGCTGCTTATGTTAATGATTATGTGGATCTGCCGCCGCTTGATACCTACATTGTCTCCCCTGGACTTGAGGACAAAGCTGGCATGACAGGTGCGCTGCTCTTAGCCATCGAAGCGAAGAGAAACGCCTGATAATAGAGTTTTGAAGCACAACATGAGATAATGAAAGAGATGGAATCTATAAAAAAGGTGGTTGTTAAAATGGTCAAAAGCTTGAATGATACCGTAACACTGAATAACGGAGTGGAAATGCCTTGGTTTGGTTTAGGTGTATTCAAAGTGGAGGACGGCAATCAAGTGGTAGATGCCGTAAAAGCAGCCATACAAAACGGATATCGCAGCATTGATACGGCAGCTGTTTATAAAAATGAGACAGGCGTAGGAAAAGCGATTAAAGAATCTGGCGTGAAACGAGAAGACTTATTTATTACGTCTAAAGTATGGAACACAGATCAAGGCTATGACAAAGCGCTTGAAGCGTTTGACGCAAGCTTAAACCGATTAGGTCTTGATTACTTAGACCTCTATTTGATTCATTGGCCTGGACCAAATGCAGATACATTTAAAGACACATGGCGCGCACTTGAGAAGCTTTATAAAGACGGGAAAGTCAGAGCCATTGGAGTCAGCAACTTCTACATTCAGCATTTAGAAGAGCTGTTAAAAGATGCTGAGGTCGTTCCAGCTGTGAACCAAGTTGAGTTTCATCCGAAACTGACACTTGTTGAACTGCGTCAATATGCAAAGGAAAAAGGCATTCAAATTGAGGCATGGTCTCCACTGATGCAAGGGAAGTTATTAGACCATGACGTCTTGAAGGACATTGCTGCACGGTACAACAAATCTGTTGCTCAAGTCATCTTGCGCTGGGATCTGCAAAGCGGTGTCGTGACAATTCCTAAATCAATCAATGAAGAACGCATTAAACAAAATGCAGACATTTTTGACTTCGAGCTTTCCAAAAAAGACATGGAAAAAATCGATGCATTAAACAATAACGAACGCGTCGGCTCGAATCCAGAGACGATGACGGTTGGGTTTGAATAAATAAAAAAAATCCTCTTTCTCATGTGAGAAAGGGGATTTTTTATGTACTGCTTCGGCGCACAGCCAAGAGCATGATAAAAGATAAGATTACAATACAAATCGTCCAGGCCCAAGCAAGCTCCATTCGTCCAGAATCAATCGCCACATAGATAGCAGTTGGGAGTGTTTGAGTTTTTCCTGGGATGTTGCCGGCAAACATTAAGGTCGCCCCGAATTCTCCAAGGGCTCTAGCAAAACTGAGGATACTGCCTGACAAGAGGGATGGCAGGGCAAGTGGTACAGTAATATAAGCAAAGACTTGGAATGAATGTGCACCATCTACTTTTGCAGCCCCTTCAATGTCTGACTCAATCGTAGAAAATCCAGCTTTTGCAGATTGATACATAAGCGGGAATGCCACTACCGTCGATGCAATAACTGCCGCCCACCACGTGAAAATGACCGGCTGGTGGAAGATCCATTCAATCGTGCCCCCGATCATGCTATGCCTTCCGAATATGACGAGCAATAAAAACCCTACAACCGTTGGCGGGAGGACAAGCGGCATCATCAAGAGCGTTTCTACGATCATTTTCCCTTTAAATGATGTTCGCGCCATCCAATAGCCAATCAATGTACCAAAAACAGTTGCCAGCAGTCCGCTCACAACGGCAACTTGCACAGACAGCCAAATGGGAGATAGGAATTCTTCAGTCAGCATGGGCATTATGTCACTTGAAAGCCGTACTTTTTAAAAATGGATTTGGCTGTTTCTGATTGAAGAAATTCAAAAAATGACTTGGCTTCCTCCAAATGTTCTGTCCCTTTTACGATCCCTACTGGGTAAACAATCGGGGAGTGCATGTCCTGATTGGCTTCAACTGCAATCTTTACTTTTTTGGAAACGAGGGCGTCTGTCTTATACACAACACCTGCTTCCACATTTCCTGTTTCTACGTAGCTTAAAACCTGCCGCACATCCTTGCCGTACACAGCGTTCTTTTTCACTTGATCCCAAATGTTCAGCTTTGTGAAAATCTCTTTGCCGTATGTACCAGCAGGAACGGATTCAGGTGTGCCAAGAGCAACCTTTCCTTTTATGTGCTGGACGTCTTGAAAGCTTTTAATAGAAGAAGAGTGATCTTTTGGCACAATGAGTACAAGCTCATTTTGGATGGCATCCTTGATAAAATGTTGATCGATGTCCCCAGATTGCACAAGCTCATCAAAGGGCGCTTCAGCTGCAGAGAAAAAGAGATCCGCTTTTGCCCCTTGAGCGATTTGCTGCTTCAATGCGCCGGATGACCCGAAATTATTTGTTAATGTCACATTCGGATGCTTATCGTTAAAGGCAGATTCAATTTCTTTAAGTGCATCCTGAAGACTTGCCGCTGCTGAAATGACAAGCTCTGTTTTTTTGTTTGTATCTGATGACTTCATCTCTGTTTGACACCCGCTCAGGAGCAAGCAGATGGCGATGAAGGCGAAGAACGCATACTTCATGTTCACACCTCTTATTATTCAATTTCATATGTATCCTTTATTATAAGCAAACTTATTTGACCATTCATAGGCTTTCAGTAAAAAGAGAAAAGAAAAAGCCGCCAGATGGCGACTTTTAATGCTGATAAAAACGCAGCAAATTCCCATTGATCACTTTGTCTGATAAGGAAAGCTCTTTATTGGCTTTTTCGATATAAGGCTGACACACCTCATCCTGTTCAACAGGTTCTTTTGTTTTTTGATCATAGCAGGTGTTCTTTGTATAGAGATAATCATCTGTAATAAAGTTCCCGTTTCTCAAAACAGCAAAAGGCGTCCGTTCGTTTGAAAATAAGTCATTGCCAAATTGAATGGCATCCTTCGTTTCAATACCGAGTAAGTGCAGGAGTGTCGGCTTCACGTCGATTTGCCCTGCTGTTTCAGAAATTGTCTGCGGTGCTTGATCTGTGACACCAGGAATGTAAATCAAAAAAGGAACCCGCTGCAATTTCACAGCGTCATACGGTGTGATCTCATCTTTTTTGAGCAGCTCTGCCATTGCCTGATGATGTGCCTCGGAGATGCCATAGTGATCCCCCATGAGAACAAACATTGTATTGTTATACAGTCCTTCTTCTTTCATACGGTCAAAAAATGTCTTAATGGCTTCATCTTGATAGCGGACAGTCGTCACATAGCGGTTTAAAATGGCGCTGGACGAATCATATTCATCAATCATTTGATCCTTTGGATCGATTTCAAATGGAAAGTGATTGGTCAAGGTAATGAACGTGCTGTAATAAGGCTCCTTCAGCTTTTTTAAATAATCAATGGATTGGTCAAAGAAGTCAATATCCTTTAAGCCCCAGCCGGTTGAATTTTGTTCATTGACCTGATACGAATCGACATCATAAAAGCGGTCAATCCCAAACGATTCATACATCACATCACGATTCCAAAACGTTTTATTATTCGCATGAAATTGGACGGATTGATAATTCTCTTTTTTCAACTGCTTATATAACGTGTCATATTCGTTGTCACTCGCTGTAAAAAAGACAGCGCCGCTGCTAGATGGGTAGAGGGAATTTGCGACAATAAACTCTGAATCCGACGTCTTTCCTTGCTCAGTCTGCTGATAAAATTCATCAAAATAAAAACTCTTTTTAACGAGTTGATTTAAAAAGGGAGTGATGTATTGTCCATTCACCTTTTGATCAACGACAAATTGCTGTGTTGATTCGAGTGAAATGAACACAACGTTCTTGCCTTTAGCAAGTCCAAAAAACTCTTCGTTTGGTGCACTGTAATCAGCTTTTGTATAGTTTGCTACGGTTGAAAGTGTATCTTCATCTGCAAAGGCTTTTTGTCCAATTCGCGCTGTTTGGGCAGCGCCGTCATACAGGTGGAACTGGAACAGCCCAAGATTTCGTACAATGACTTCTCGATCATAAGAGCTTGTCAGAAAGCGAGGGTGATCCATCATGGCTGAACTGACATGAAACAATAGAAAGCTGCAGCACACGGCATAATATGTTTTGATCGTCTTGAAGGAGGCTTTTGGCGCTAAAGGTTTGCGCTTTAACAGCCACACCAGCACAACGAAATCAATGAGCATCAGCAAAAACAGCGGGTGGAACAATTCCGTCATACTGCTGCCCATATCTCCCATGTTTTTCGCTTGGAATAATACAGGGATCGTAATGAAATCAATATAAAATCCATAAAAGATCGTATTCGATATGAGAATCGCCGTCAAAATCAAATTTGCGGTCAATAAAAAAACCTTTTGCTTCGTTTCATTTAAAAAAAGAGCAATCCCAAACAAAGGGAGCAAAAAGCTAAGTGGATTGATCAAAAGCAGCCATTCATGAAACAGATTGACCGTTCGTATGTGAAATCCGAATTGATAAATGATGTATGTTTTCATCCACATGAAGAGGATGGAGTACACTAAAAACCAGTGATTTTTGAAGAACGCTTTCATTTATGTAGCTCCTCACCATTCTGTATTCAGCTGCAAGGCAAAAACACTTATCTTAAACCTACTAAAAAAATGAGGAATGATCAATTCATATCCTGTGTTTTTCGGAAATCTCTTTTTGATTCATTAGAATGGGATGGATAAGCCGCAGATGACAGCGATGTAATAGCAGGTAACGACGGTGAGCGCAGCCAGTACGACTTGTTCTCCTGCGCTGCCTGTTTTGACATAGAAGGGAAGACGCACTTTAATGGAAGCTGGAAATAAAAATTTAATCCCGTTCACTGTTCCTGCATCCAGGATGAGATGGCTTGCCATCCCGACTAGTAAACCGATACTTAGGCTGTCATTTGGAATGTATGTTGTCGCTAGAAAATAAATGATCAGCAAAAATAATAAACTGTGTGTAAACGTGCGATGACCAAACACACTGCTGATCAGTGCCGAGAGCAGAGGGAATTTTCTGCCGATTTTACTTTTTGTATGGCAAAGGTCGGGGATCAGGGCACCTGCTGATCCAGCAGCAGCCATCGTCACTGGGTCGAATCCATAATAGTAGGCAACGGCTGTGGTGGCGGTAATTCCGCCCATGATGTGTGTTTTTCCTGTCATGATGCGTACTCCTGTTCTATTTTTAGTTCAAGTACTCACTATATCAAGGGTGGATTCATTCAGCAAGGCTTATTTCTGAAGAAAAAGAGGCCAAAAGGGTTGGCTGAATGGAAAAACATTCTATAATAAGGGGGAAGTCATGTTGATACTAACGATAAGGATGCGATTCGGATGGGTAATGCAGACATTTTAAAAGAAATTGTTCTTGTACATTATGAAGTCAGCCGTAAATTAAACCGCAAGTTACTTGAGTTAGAGAAAGACATCACGCCCCCGCAGATATATGCTCTTTCTATTTTGATACAAGGCAAAGTATCACATGCCGAAGAGCTGAAGCAAAGACTCTCTTTAAACCCTGGTGCAGCCTCTATTGCACTCAACAAATTATGTGAGCAGGGTTATATTCAAAGAGAACGGGACAAGGACGATTCATCACTTGTCCGTTTAGAAGTCACGGAAAAAGGGCTGGCCATTTATGAAAAGCATACACGTCTTTTCGGAAAAGTGATTCAGCATATGATGTCAGACTTCACAAAGGAAGATTTAAAAACCTTTCTGATGTACTTGCAAAAAATGAGACAGACCTTTCATGATGATTGAGCCTCTTCCTTTGTATAATGCTAAGCGCTAAAGCACAAATTAAACAGGCAACCGCATTATATGAAAAGGGAGGAAACAGCGATGTCATTTTTCCAAAAGGATAAAAAGGCGAAAAGTGAGAAAGACCATCAGCAGGTAGATCAGCTGTTAGAGGAAGCAAGTAAAGAGCTAGCAGGCGATCCGCTTCAGGAAGCTGTACAAAAGAAGAAAAACAACCAACATTAATTAGGTAAAGGGCAGAGAAACAGTTCTCTGCCTCCGCGCGCGGACAAACCCTCGCATTCGGTGTCAGGTCTGCGCTCCGGTGCTCACGAATGTCAAATTCGCTCCGCTCCGGTACTCGTCCTTCCTAGGGCTGCAAAGGTTTTCAATCACGCTGAAAGAGGGAAGACAAAGGACTAAAATAAAGATTATTTTAGCCCTTTGTCAACAATCAGGGGCAGAGAAATAGTTCTCTGCCTTTTTTCTATGTTTTTCCCTTTGACAGATGTGAGAATGTTTGATAACCTTCGTGTAGTAAAAATGAATAGAAATCCTCACGCTATGTCTCAGTGAGGTAGAGGTTGCGCGGATGATGAGTCACTCATAGGAGAGATGGAATCGTAGATCATGAGAAAAAAGGCATCAGCGCCGAAGTGTAGAGAGAGCTCCAACTTTCTTTATGCTGGGTCTGCATTAAATAAATGCAGGACTGCCACGTCTTTGAAGCGTGGAGGGCTATCCGGAGATCAAGGTGTATGTTTTGAAAAGCATGGACTTTTGTTCAGGCTTTTTTTTATGTTCTGAGTAACAAAAATAAGGGTATGCTGTGAATAAGTTAATCCATTATGAACATAAAGAATGCAAGTCATTGCTTCACAAATATATCAATGAAGATACTGCCGGGTCTGGTCCAAAGTGAATAAAACGGAGGTACGGAAATGGAACAGACAAAAAAATGGGGTTTTTGGTTATTGACGGCCTTTGTCGTCGGAAATATGGTAGGTTCAGGCATCTTTATGCTGCCAAGTACGCTTGCCCAGCACGCAAGTCCTTTAGGTGTGACGATGGCATGGCTTGTCACAGGCGGCGGTGTGCTGATGATTGCGCTTGTATTTGGGCATTTGTCCATTCATAAGCCGCAATTGACAGCTGGACCACAAAGTTATGCAAGGGCGCTTTTTAAAGATCCGAAAAAAGGGAAAGCGGCCGGTTTTACAATGGTTTGGGGATATTGGGTGGCAAGCTGGATTAGTAATGTCGCGATTATTACAAGCCTTGCTGGTTATTTAACGACTTTTTTCCCTATTCTCACCGTGAAGACAGAGGTTTTTACCTTTGGAAAAGAAGCGGTTACCCTTGGTCAGCTCATGACGTTTATCGTATGTACCCTTCTTCTATGGGGAACACATACCATTTTAATCACTAGCTTAAGTGCTGCAAGTAAATTGAATTTTATTACGACCTTTTCGAAGGTGCTTGGATTCGTCCTTTTTATTGTTGCGGGATTATTTGCATTTCAAACGTCATTATTTGAACATTATTATTTCCCGGTTGAAACAGGTGGAGAAGGAGTGCTCGGACTTGGAGGTCAAATTCATCATGCGGCCATTTCCACATTATGGGCATTTGTTGGAATTGAATCGGCTGTTATTTTATCAGGAAGAGCATCCTCACAGCGCGATGTGAAACGTGCGACGATTACAGGTCTTTTAATCGCACTTTCGATCTACATGATTATCACGTTGATTACAATGGGCGTCCTGCCGCATGATCAACTGCAAGGCTCTGACAAACCATTCGTGGACGTGCTTCAGCTTATTATTGGGCCAGCTGGCGGAATTGTCATGGCACTGCTGGCGATTATTTGTTTGTTTGGTTCGATGCTTGGCTGGATTTTACTTGGTTCAGAAGTACCGTATCAAGCAGCAAAAGCTGGTGATTTTCCAGCAGTATTTGCAAAAACAAACAAAAAAGGAAGTCCTGCTTTCGCTTTGACTGTTACAAATATTATGTCACAGCTGTTTATCTTCTCGGTGATGTCACGTACGATTAATGAAGCTTTTACCTTTTTAACCACATCAGCGACACTTGCGTATCTTATTCCGTATATTGTGTCTTCAATCTACAGCTTTAAGGTCATTATGCAAGGTGACACGTATGAGCTTCAAAAAGGAAATCGAACAAGAGACGGCATCATTGCACTTGTTGCAATTGGGTATTCAGCTTGGGTCATCGTTTCAGGAACAGCCGACTTGAAAACTTTTGGTCTTGGAATCGGTCTATTCTTAGTGGGTATTTTGCTTTATCCATTGATGTCAAAAGGATTTGCCAAAGAAACGGCATAGATAAGGAAGACGTTTCTCCATCTCTGGAGAAACGTTCAGCGTGTAGACAAACCCTCGCATTCGGTGTCAGGTCTGCGTTCCGGTGCTCACGAATGTCAAATTCGCTCCGCTTCGGTACTCGCCCTTCCTAGGGCTGCAAAGGTTTTCTATCACGCTGAAAGAAGACAAAGGGATAAAATAAAGTTCATTTTATCCCTTTGTCAATAATTTGGACGTTTCTCCATCTCTGGAGAAACGTTTTTTTATGATGCAGATGTCAATCGGTCCACAATAAACTCTAGCTGACCTTCTAGTGACACTGGATCATTAAAGAAGTAACCGACTGGATCTATTTCAAATACATGTTTATTTTTGACGGCAGGAAGTGATGTCCAAATGCTGCTTTGATACACTTGGTCTCCGTTACTTTTTGAACCGCTCCATGGACCTGTGAAAATATAGTCGCCTGCGAATTCTGGCAGCTTCTCAAGAGAAATATTTGCATAGCCGACACCGCTGTCGATCGCTTCTTTTTTGACGGCCTTCGGTGCTTTTAATTTCAGCTCGTCATAAATGATTTCGCCCCCGCGGCCAAAGGTATTTCCGAAGATATAAATACCTTTATCAAATGGCGATACGATCGAGACTGTTTTGCTGCCCACAGCTTTGGTTACCTTTGGTTTCACCTCAGCAATTTTGGTATCCCATTTTGTAATCCAATCTGTTGCTTTTTTCGGTGTACCTGTCATTTTACCGAATTCTTTTAGCTGGTTTTTGAAGGAATATTGGTTGTATTTAACTGCTACAGTTGGGGCGATTTTTTTGTATTGATCAAACTTCTCATCTTCTCCCCAAGCAATAATCATATCTGGCTTCAAAGCGGCTACCTTTTCGACCGATGGGGTCCTTCCAAGATTTTCGACTCCATCTGTTTTCCCTTTATAAAAAGGGTTTTTAAAAATGGGTGATGTTGTAGCAATCGGCGTCTTGCCGAGTGTGACGAGGTCCCCGTAATAGCTCTCTGCAAGAAGCACAATTCGTTTCGGATTTTTCGGAAGCTTCACTTCACCTTTGACATCCTGATATGTCATCATGTCATTCTTTTTCGCTGCAGATTGTTTATTTGAAGTGCTGCCGCAAGCGGCTGTAAAGATCATAAGGATGGATAAAGAAATCAAAAGAAATCCAGTACGTTTTTTCACAAAAATTCTCTCCTATTCACTTTCTCTTGATAATGATTCTCATTTTCGATTATATCGTAACATGATAGGAACAAAAATGCATCGGCTAATTTAGAACCAAAAGAAAAATGATGAAATTCTCACAGTTTTTTGATGAAAATAAAGAAATTTATCAGAACAATGATTTCAAAAAGAAAAGAAAGTGATATACTAGACTTCGAGATTGATAATCATTATCACTAATAGAAAATAGACATGAATGGAAAGGAAGAGACTGGTTTTGGGCTCACAATCGAATAAACAGCTGCCAGCCAGCGATGATACGATCGATATTGTCACGAAGCCTTTTGGAACAGCAGCTGTTATCATCATAGGAATCATCGCTTTAGCATTTGGTCTTTTTTTATCGGTATCATTAGGAGCGGCCAACATTCATCTACAGACTGTATGGGAAGCCGTTTTTCATTTTGATCCACATCAAACTTCACATCAAATCATTCGGGAATTGAGGCTGCCGCGTACAGTTGGAGCTGCCCTCGTCGGTGCCTTTTTAGCCGTATCAGGTGCCATTATGCAAGGAATGACAAGAAATGCGCTTGCGTCACCTGAGATTATGGGTGTGACAAATGGCTCCGCATTTGCAATTGCCATTGCATTAGCATTTTTCCCTGGCCAATCTTCTTTTACATTAATTCTTTGGTCATTTGTTGGAGCCGCACTCGGTGCCTCTATTGTATTTGGTGTCGGTACTATGTCAAAAGGGGGACTGACCCCGGTAAAGCTCGCACTAGCTGGTACGGCGGTTGGAGCACTTTTGAGCTCCATCTCCTCAGCCATAGCCATCCGCTTTGACGTCGCTCAAGATATGAGTTTTTGGTATGCTGGCGGAGTGGCAGGTGTGAATTGGAGCAATATTCATATCATCATCCCAGTTGCCATTGCAGGACTAATCATTGCAATGATTCTTGCCCGCTCGATCACGGTTCTGAGCTTAGGTGAAGAACTGGCGAAAGGACTTGGACAATATACAAAAACGGTCAAGGTACTTGGTATATTGGTTGTTATCCTTTTAACGGGTGCTGCCGTGTCGGTAGCAGGCTCTATTGGTTTTATCGGGCTTGTGATCCCACATGTCACTCGATTCTTAGTCGGCGTGGACTATCGCTGGATTATCCCATGTTCCGCTATTTTAGGGGCCATTTTATTAATTTATGCAGACATTGCTGCAAGGCTGGTCAACGCTCCGTTTGAAACGCCAGTCGGTGCCATTACTGCGATTATAGGCGTTCCTTTCTTCTTATATTTAGCTAGACGTGAAAGGAGCGGAATTTAAATGGAAATGGTGCAGCAAGCAAAGAAAAAGAAATATCAACGAACGATGCTAATGATCTTTTTCGCGATCGTAGCTGTGTTCCTCATTAGTTTAAATACCGGAGAAATTCGGATCTCTCCGATGGATACATTGAAAACACTTTTTGGATTCGGAAGTGAAATGGATGAGCTCGTATTATTCGAGTTCAGGCTTCCAAGAATGGTCATCGCTTTACTTGTCGGCGCTTCTATCGCTGTATCAGGAGCGATTTGGCAAGGTGTTTCGCAAAATGGTTTAGCTGACCCAGGTATTCTCGGTGTCAATGCCGGTGCTGGCTTTGCCGTTGTGCTATTTATCTTTGCATTTCAAGGCACGATGACGAATTTAGGTGATTTTTCGATTTTTGTACTGCCGCTTTTCGCGTTCGTAGGTGCAGGCTTTGCTGCATTTCTCATCTATGTGTTAGCGTGGAAAAAAGGCATCACACCTGTTCGATTGATTTTAACTGGTATTGGTGTGAATGCTGCGTTTTCAGCAGCGATTGTGGTCATTCAATTGAAGATGAGCCCAAATGACTTTAACCAAGCCATCGTGTGGTTATCTGGAAGCATTTATGGCTCGAGCTGGACGTATGTCCTGTCTGTTCTGCCATGGATGCTGATTTTCCTTATATTAGCGCTTGTCAGATCACGCTACTTAAACATTATGAATTTGGGTGATCAGCTGTCCTATGGATTGGGCATTTCTGTTCATAAAGAAAGAAGCCTTCTCATGCTGATTGCCGTTGCATTAGCAGGTGCGAGTGTTGCTGTTGCAGGAAGTATTTCTTTCCTAGGATTAGCCGCACCGCACTTGGCGAGAAAGCTTGTTGGGCCAAAGCACCAAGGAATGATACCGGCCTCCGCGTTGATTGGCGCGCTGTTATTATTACTGGCAGATACACTTGGCCGCGTCATACTTGCACCATCAGAAGTGCCAGTTGGCCTTGTCGTTTCTGCTCTAGGCGCACCTTACTTCATTTACTTATTGATGAAATCGAACTAATGAGGAAGGAGAGACAACATATGAAATCGCTCGAAACAGAAAAGCTTTGTATCGGTTATCAAGACCGTTTAATTGTAGAAGATTTGAATGTCAGTATCCCAAAAGGCAAGGTGACAACACTGATTGGACCGAATGGCTGCGGGAAATCAACCATTTTAAAAACGATGTCTCGTATTATGAAGTCCAATCGAGGAGCTGTTTACTTAAATGGAAAAGCTATCCATGAAACGCCAACAAAAGAAATTTCAAAACAAATGGCGATCTTACCGCAAACGCCCGAAGCACCAAGTGGACTGACAGTGTATGAGCTCGTGTCATATGGACGTTTCCCGCATCAAAATGGGTTTGGCCGCTTATCGAATGAAGATAAACGAATCATTAGATGGGCACTTGAGGAAACGGGAATGATCGCTTTTCATGATCGGCCAATTGAAGCACTTTCCGGTGGACAGCGTCAGCGTGTATGGATTGCGATGGCACTTGCCCAGGAAACAGAACTGCTCCTATTGGATGAACCTACGACTTATTTGGATCTTGCACATCAGCTCGAGATTCTTCAGTTGTTAGAACGCTTAAATAGAGAGCAGGGCCGAACTGTGTTGATGGTCATCCATGATTTGAATCATGCGGCGCGTTTTTCACATTACATGATTGCCCTCAATCAAGGGAAAGTCATAAAAGACGGTACGCCACATGAGGTCATGACCAAAGAGGTACTCAGTCAGGTATTCCATATTGATGCAGAAATTGTGCTTGATCCTAGAACGAATAAACCGATTTGTTTAACGTATGACATAATGAATCATGAACGAAAGCTAGAAGCTGTGAATGGATAATAGATGTAAAGGAACTCGGTGCAGCTGCCGGGTTTTTTTGCGTGTTTGAAACTTCCTAGTGCTGCCATTTTCTCCAGTTGATATTTTTTCGCTTTTATGCAGAAAAGAGGTACTTTTTTACTTTAGACAATGGTAATATACGGTTAGAGATCATAGCTAGAAAGGAAAGAGATGCGTGGAAACAGCAAAAATATTGATTGCAGATGACGAAGAAGCAATTGTGAAAATGGTTGAACGCGTATTAAAAAAAGAAGGATTCAAGCACATTTATAAAGCCTACCATGCAGATGAAGCATTAGATATTGTCAAAAACGAGGACATCCACCTCTTACTTCTAGATGTGATGATGCCCGGTAAGTCTGGCTTTGACGTTCTGCCTGAAATAAGAAAATTAACGAAATCGCCCATTTTCTATTTAACTGCAAGAACGTCTGATGTAGATAAACTGACAGGTTTTGCGCAGGGGGCAGACGATTACATCACCAAGCCATTTAATCCGCTTGAGCTAGTGGCTAGAATTAAGGCTCACCTAAATCGAACATATATCTCCTTACAGGAGGAGCAAGAAGACACTCAAAGCCAATATCATTATGCCCATTTCTCCTATCATCCTCATGCAGCCGAATTGAAGGTAAGAGGAGAGGTGACGGCATGCTCTGCTCAGCTTCTTTCTTTGCTGAAGTACTTTTGTGATCATCCGAATATGGTTCTTTCAAAAGATCAAATCTATGAGAAAGTATGGGGTGTCCCATCATATGGTGATAACAACACCGTCATGGTTCATATTCGAAAGCTGAGAGAAAAGATCGAATTAGATCCGAGTCAGCCTGAATATATTGTGACGATCCGTGGTATGGGTTATAAATTTATACCGCATCCTGCAAAGGTTCTTCAATAGTTTATGAATTTACGAGCAAAACTTTTCTTTCACTTTGTCGGACAAATGTTTATTGTGATTGCCATTTTGATGATTGGGAATACGTTCTCTGATAACTTATATTATAAAAAATACTATGAGAACATGGCTGAAACCGGTTTAACAAAAGCTGATGGAGATACACTCATGAGCTGGCTTTATTTTAACGAGGATGGAAAAATGGAAGCCGACGATCAGCTCAAGCAAGCAGTGAAAAAACGAGACGGCTGGCTGCAAGTAATTGATTCGAAAAAGAAAAACGTTTATAGTTATCATCGCCCTAAAACCATTCCAACATCCTATCAAAAGGATGAAATGATCAAGATCTTTGAAAAGAGACAATTTAAAGATTACAAGATGTACTTCTGGCCAATTGAGATTGATCAAAAAAGCTTTATCGTGTTATATGGGTTCAAAACGAACAGCACAAAAGTAGCCAATTATCTGAAGCAGCACGAGAAGAATTTGGCTGCACTATCTCAATATTCGGTTGAAACAAAAGAATTCTTGAAGAGAATGAATGGATCGGTGCATTTGTTCAATGACGAAGGAAAATATTTGAAAGGCATTCGAGCCAACATCGATTTGAAACATAACGTAACAGATGTTGAACTGCTCAAGTATCAATCGAAACCTTGGGAGTTTAGAAGTGATCTGTCTTATATGAAAGTGAATAAAAACCTGTATATTATTGTTTCGGTACCAAATAAAGTATACAGCCCGGACGAACTTTACGATAAAGAGACAGACGCTTTAAATCAATATACAACTATCTTAAATGCAGGTCTTGCACTCACCATTATTATTGTCATGACATCATGGTATTCGTATCGCTATGGACTGCCAATTTATCACATTATTCGCTGGCTGATTTTCTTATCAAGAAATAAATTGCAGGAACCAACAAATAGAAAGGGAATTCCAGTCAGTAAAAATAAAAAAGGCCGTATTAAGCGCGAATATCGATTATTTGAGGATATCTTAAAAACAATGGATCAGCTCACGCTTACATTAAAAGAGAATGAAGCAAACCGAAGAAAAATTCAAACCACAAGAGAAGAATGGATTGCAGGATTATCTCATGATTTGAAAACGCCTCTAAGTACGATTTACGGCTATGGACTCATGCTTGAATCCAATCAATATCAATGGTCCAAGGAAGAAGTCATAGAAATGGGACAGGTGATTCGTGAGAAATCCGAATACATGTCGACATTGATTGAGGATTTAAACCTCACGTACCGATTGAAGAATGGTGCCTTGCCTATTAATCGGAAACCGGTTGCACTCAGTGAATTTTTAGCTTCCATTATGGACGAGTTTTCAAGAAGCTCCTCATCTGAGGATTATCCATGCTCCTTTGAAGATCAAACAGATGGTGTCATATTTGAGATCGATAAAGCATGGTTCAGACGAGTGATTGAGAACCTGCTGGCGAATGCAGTGAAGCATAACGAAAGAGGCACTCATATTACAGCTGTTTTATCTGAAACAGATGAAGAAGTTCGGATCGAAATGAAAGACAATGGCTGCGGAATGGCCCAGGAAACGGTGGATCACCTATTTAACCGCTATTACAGAGGGACAAATACAAATGATCCAACGAACGGAACAGGACTAGGACTTGCGATAGCAAAAGAGCTCGTCTTGCTGCATGACGGTGATATTCAAATTGAAAGTGAACTAGGCACTGGTACAACTATTGCGATTATCCTAAAAAAATCATCACCTGTAAAATAGCCAAAAAACGATTTTCTTTTCTAAAGGAGATCGTTTTTTCCTGTTTTAGGATTGAAATCAATTTTGTAAACGGTTACAATAAAATTGTTAACGTGAACAAATTGTTTTTTTATCTATAAGAGAGATGGGGGAGTTTGATGAAAGCCTTTTTAGATGAGCATTTTTTACTCAACAGTCAAACGGCGGAAAAGCTATACCATGAGTTTGCTAAGGACCTTCCAATTATAGATTACCATTGTCATTTAAGCCCCAAAGAAATCTATGAAAATAAAACCTTCCATAATATCACCGAAGCATGGCTTTACGGAGATCATTACAAATGGCGTGCCATGAGAGCAAATGGCATACCCGAATCACACGTCACAGGGGATGCCTCAGACTATGAGAAATTTCTGGCGTGGGCGAAGACCGTTCCCATGACCATTGGAAATCCGCTCTATCACTGGACGCATTTAGAGCTGAGACGATATTTTGGAGTTGAAGAACTTTTAAACGAAAAAAACGCACACATCATCTGGCAGAAAGTAAATGAAAAGCTGCAAAGAGATGGATTTGGTGCAAGAGACTTCATTGTGAAATCGAACGTTGAAACAGTCGTGACGACAGATGATCCAGTCGATACGCTTTACTATCATCAAAAGCTGCGGGAAGAAGGATTCACTGTGCAAGTGCTGCCTGGCTTTCGGCCTGATAAGGCACTCGATATAACGAATCATCTATTTGCAGCGTATGTTCACGAACTGGCAGAGGCTTCATCTACATCAATACAATCCTATCAAGACTTTTTGACAGCACTTCTCACAAGAATTGATTTTTTCCATGAACAGGGCTGCCTGATCTCAGATCATGCCATTAACGAAATGACGTTTGAAGAAACGACGGAAGAAGAAGTGGAAGCCATCTTCAATAAAAGAATGTCTGGGCATTCATTGACGGAAAAAGAGAAGATCAAATTTAAAACACAAACATTCATTCAGCTGGGTCAGGCTTACTATGAACGGGGCTGGGCGATGCAGCTTCATATCAATGCGCTTAGGAACAACAATACGAAAATGTTTGAGAGGCTTGGACCAGATACTGGGTATGATGCGATGAATGATGAAGACATTGCCAAGCCGCTATGCCGAATATTGGATCGTTTAGAACAAGAACAGGCACTGCCAAAAACCATTCTCTATTCCTTGAATCCTCGGGATAATGTTGTGATTTCAACATTGGCTGGAAGTTTTCAAGACGGGACGACACCTGGGAAGATCCAGCACGGCACAGCTTGGTGGTTTAATGATACGAAACAAGGAATGACAGAGCAGATGATGGCTCTATCCAGTATTGGACTGATCAGCCGTTTCATTGGGATGCTGACAGATTCACGAAGCTTTTTGTCATATACAAGGCATGAATATTTTCGAAGACTGCTTTGCGATATCATCGGAGATTGGGTAGAAAAAGGAGAAGTCCCCTATGATCTTGAGCTGTTAGGGGGAATCGTGAAAGGAATCAGCTATGAAAATGCCAGGCAGTATTTCCAATTTGACCGGGCAAAGCAGCTCCCGCATCCAAACAGAATGACATGAAGAAAATGAAAGCGGTTTTATGATAAGATGGTAAAAAATCATAAAAGGCGGAATAGCATGACAGTCACAATTAAAGACATAGCAAAATTGGCAAACGTCTCTCATACCACGGTATCAAGGGCTTTGAATAACAGTCCTTTTATTAAGGAGAAGACAAAACAAAAGATTTTGTCGATTGCAAAACAGCTGAATTATTCACCGAATGTCCATGCGAGAGGCCTTGTATCACAAAAATCATTTACAATCGGTCTGTTTTTTACGAGTTTAACAGAAGGCACATCTTCAAGCTTCTTTGTGGATGCGTTAAAAGGTGTCAATAGCGTCATGACAGAGTATTATAATCTCTTTGTAAGAGGAATTGACGACTTTCACGATTACACAACCATTCATAAACAACGCTACGATGGCATTTTGCTTATGAGTCAAAGCGAGCATGATGAAGCGTTTATCCATCATGTGAAGAAACAGGGCATTCCCATCATTGTGCTGAATCGCCGTGTAGAAAGTCATGAAGTCATGAATATATTAGCAGATGATAGTCAAGGAGCTTACCAGGCTGCACACCATTTCATTCAGCAAGGTCATGAACAAATCGCCATCATTGAAGGAAAAGAAGGCTTTAAATCAACTCAAGAAAGAAAAGCTGGTTTCCTGCAAGCGTTAATTGATCACCAAATACCTATGAAGAAAGAATATATGATGAAAGGCGACTATCACATGAAAAGCGGCTATGAATCAATGGAAGCGCTGCTGGCCCTTGATGATCCGCCAACAGCGCTCTTTTGCTCAAACGATGACATGGCAATTGGTGCAATGAATGCTTTATTTGCAAAAGGCAAAACGTGTCCAGGTGATATTTCTATTATTGGTTTTGATGATATTGCCTTTTCATCCTATACCACACCAGCATTGACAACGGTGAAAAAACCGATTGAAAAAATGTGTGCACTTGGAGCAGAAGCTATCCTTTCAGTGATAAACGGTAAAGAGCAAGAAGAAGATCATATGGAAAAAGTGTATGTCCATACAGAGTTGATGATCAGAGATTCAGTCAAACAGGTGCAGTAATCAGCACCTGTTTAGAAAAAATGTTCACGTGTGCATAAAGCGGAGAGGGGAATCCATTTGAAACGATTATCAAAAGCCATATACCCGGCACATGAGTATCCGGAAACGATTTTGCAGATTGGTGAAGGAAATTTTATGCGAGGATTTATCAATTGGCACATCCAGAAGCTGAACGACTGCACAGATTTTAAAGGAAGAGCGGTTGTTGTCCCTCCTCGAAAAGGATCGGTGAAAGCCTTAAATGAACAAGATGGCTTGTACACATTATGTATTCAGGGATATCATGACCAGCAAGAAATGAATGAACGTATGATCATTCAATCAATTAGCAGAGGAATTAGTACGTATACGGATTACGAGGAGTTTTTACACGTAGCGGAAAACCCGGATCTCCGCTTTGTTTTCTCAAACACGACGGAGGCAGGACTTGTGCTCAGAAAGGAGGATCGTTTGAAGGATCGGCCGCAAGCCAGTTTTCCAGGAAAGCTGACAGCGTTTTTATATCACCGGTTTAAAGCATTTGCTGGAGATGAGCAGAAAGGGCTGATCCTTCTGCCTTGTGAATTGGTTGAACAAAATGGTGATCGATTGAAGGAATATGTGATCGGTATGGCAGCTGAGTGGGAACTGCCGCCTGCGTTTATTACATGGATTAAGGAAGCCAACACGTTTTGTAATACGCTTGTGGACCGAATTGTTCCTGGATTCTCTAAGGAAGCGGCTGACATCGTACAAAAGGAAGAAGGGTATATCGACAAATTGCTTGTCACGGCAGAATATTACCATCTTTTTGTCATTGAAGCACCTGCCTTCGTGCAAAAAGAGCTCCCCTTTCAAGAAGCAGGGTTAAATGTACTTTTTGTAGAGGATATTGCGCCTTATCGAATGAGCAAGGTACGAATTTTAAATGGTGCACATACAGCGATGGTGCCGATTGCCTACTCATGCGGCATAGAAACTGTAAAAGAAGCTGTGGATGATGAGCATGTTGGTCCGTTCATCCGGCGTATGCTGGAGGAGGAAGTACTTCCGGGGCTTGAACTCCCCGAAGATGAGCTTCTTCTTTATACACAATCCGTTTGGGATCGTTTTTGCAATCCATTTGTAAAGCATCAATTGCTGGATATTGCGCTGAATGGGGTATCCAAGTTCCGAACCCGTAATCTTCCGTCATTACTTGATTATGTTGAGCAAAAGAAACAGCTGCCAATGAAACTTGTGTTTTCACTTAGCAGTCTCATCTATTTTTACAGAGCACATGCAGAAAGGGTAAAGGATGATGAGACTGTGCTCACCCTCATGAAGGAAGCATGGGAAGCCCATTCCAATGAAGCGGTAGCAGCGAAAATTCTTTCATGCGAGTCATTATGGGGCAGAGATTTAACGGATGTAAATGGATTGAGTCAAGCTGTAGCTGATCAGCTTACCCTCATACAGATGAATGGGATGAGAGCGGCTGTTCATCGAATGATGCTTCATCAATATGAAAGTCAGGGGGAGAAGGCATGAAAGACTTTATTGTAATCCACCCTTCAGATAATGTCGGTATTGCTTTAAAAGGACTGGAGCAAGGGGAGGAGCTGCAGCATCAAGGACATACGATTATCTTAAAAGAGACCGTTGCCAAAGGTCATAAGTTTGCATTGGCTGAGATCAAGCAAAGAGAGAATATCATCAAATATGGCTATCCCATTGGTCATGCAGTGACTGTCATTTCTGCTGGAGAATGGGTGCATACGCATAATATCAAAACCAATCTATCTGGCAAGCTCGAATACGAATATCAACCTTCATTATCAGAAAATCCCTATGAAAAAAAGAATCTTACATTTAAAGGATATAAACGAAAAAATGGTGAAAGCGGGATCCGTAATGAGCTTTGGATTGTTCCTACCGTTGGATGCGTGAATGGCATCGCAGATCAAATGATCAAAATATTCACTGCTGAAATGGGTGGAAACATCCATCCTTTTGAAACAGCCCTCGTATTAAAACACAATTATGGCTGCTCACAGCTTGGGGACGATCATGAAAATACCAAAACCATTTTACAAAATGCGGTGAAGCATCCTAACGCTGGAGGAGTACTCGTTCTAGGGCTTGGCTGTGAAAACAATGACATTGAGGATTTTCAGGCCACATTAGGTGAATATGACCATACGAGAGTGAAATTTTTAAGAAGCCAAGAAGTAGGAGATGAGATTGAGACGGGAGTCGCTTTACTTAAGGAAATTTATGATGCGGCGAAAGAAGATCATCGTGAAGATATTCCGTTATCTGAGCTGAAAATCGGTTTGAAGTGCGGAGGATCAGATGGATTCTCTGGTATTACCGCAAACCCGCTTTTAGGCAGACTGTCGGATTTTCTTGTCGTGCAAGGCGGAACAACTGTGCTGACAGAAGTGCCCGAAATGTTTGGTGCTGAAACGATTTTAATGGAGAGAGCAGCATCAGAAGCGACTTTCGACAATATTGTGCAAATGATCAATGACTTTAAACAATACTTCTTGGATCATCGACAGCCGGTATATGAAAATCCTTCCCCGGGAAATAAAGCCGGTGGAATTTCGACATTAGAAGATAAATCTCTTGGCTGTACACAAAAAGCAGGTACTTCTGATATTAAAGATGTATTGAAATATGGAGAGCTGCTGAAACAAAAGGGATTGAACCTATTAAGTGCACCTGGTAATGATTTGGTTGCTTCATCTGCACTTGCTGCATCTGGTTGTCAAATGGTCCTGTTTACAACAGGTAGAGGGACACCATTTGGTACGTTTGTGCCAACAATGAAGGTCTCGACCAATACAGCTTTATATGAAACAAAAAAGCACTGGATTGACTTTAATGCTGGAGAACTGCTTGAAGATGTACCGGAGGATGTTGTGTTAGAAAAATTCATTTCAACTGTCATTGATGTGGCGAGCGGGAAGCTGGTAAATCATGAAAAAAACAATTTTAGAGAGCTGGCTATTTTCAAAACAGGTGTCACACTTTAAGTCGACTGGGGGATGAGTAAGTGTCTAAAAAACGGGATTTGATGTATATCACAGCAGGAACGTTACTAACTGGAGTCGGAATTGCTCGTTTAGCAAAGCAAGGGAAGAAAAATAAAAAAGCAAATGGAATCGATCAAGTGCTAAAGCAGATAAAAGCGCCGCAGTTCCCAGATCGTGAATTGAATGTGGTGCATTATGGAGCAGATGCGGAAGGGGCAAAGCTTTCTACTAATGCCATTCAGTCTGCCATCGATGATGCGCATCGGTTGAAAGGGGGGCGTGTACTGATCCCAGCAGGGACGTTTGTGACAGGTGCTTTAGAATTGAAAAGCAATGTAGAACTTCATCTGCATGAGAAAGCCTATGTAACATTCAGCCAAGACCCAAAGGATTACCTGCCTCTTGTACTGACAAGATATGAAGGGGTAGAGCTTTATAATTATTCACCTCTCATTTACGCACACCATGCAGAAAATATCGCTATTACGGGAGCAGGAACGCTTGATGGCAGAGGTGATGAGCATCATTGGTGGCCTTGGAAGTATGGAACAAATGGCCAGCCCTCTCAGGATCGGGATCGTCAGCTCTTGTTTGAAATGGCGGAAAATAGAATACCGGTAGAAGAAAGGGTATTTGGAGAAGGGCATTATTTAAGGTCGAGCTTTATTCAGCCATACCAATGTCAGCATGTTCTAATCGAAGGTGTGACAGTGAAGGATTCACCGATGTGGCAAATTCATCCTGTGTTAAGTGATAACGTCATCGTCCGCGGCGTTAAAATCATTGGGCATGGACCAAACACAGATGGTGTCAATCCGGAGTCTTGCCGGAATGTACTCATTGAAGATTGTTATTTTGATAACGGGGATGATTGTATTGCCATCAAATCGGGCAGAAACGAGGATGGACGAAGAATAGGGATTCCATCTGAAAACATCGTCATTCGTAGAAATGAGATGCGGGATGGACATGGCGGTGTGACGATCGGAAGCGAAATCTCTGGCGGCGTAAGGTATGTTTATGCAGAAAATAATGTAATGGACAGTCCGAACCTTGACCGGGCACTGCGTATCAAAACCAACTCTGTCAGAGGCGGTACCATTGAACATATTTATTTTAAAAACAATACAGTCAAAAGTCTAAAGCATGAAGTGATCTGTATCGACATGATGTATGAAGAAGGAGATGCTGGTCCGCATTGTCCTGTTATACGTCATATTGAAGTAGAAGGGCTCAAAAGCAGCGGCGGACGATATGGTGTGAAAATAGCCGCATACGCACATTCTCCTGTGACTCATTTTAAAATGATAGATTGTGTCATAGATGATGTGGCGTATCCCCTTTCTTTAGAGCATGCTGTTTCGCCTGCTTTTCAAAAAGTCGTCATCAATGGAGAACAAATCAATTATAAGTAGAGTGAAAAACAGTCTTTTTAGAGGCTGTTTTTTTGTTTTGTGAACAGAAAAAACGCTTTTAGAAATCACATATACAACCTATCTGCACTGTAGTATAATATTCCCGAAATTAGAAAAGAATTGACGAAAGGGATTTCGTCAAGCAGTACATAAACCAGGGGGTTCACTCATGAAAAAGTTAACAGCTATTTGGCTATCGTTATTGCTTGTGATGGGTGTTTTAGCAGGATGTGCAGGCGCTGAGACAGATCATAAAGCAAAAGGGTCACAAAATAAAGAAACGGCCACTGCGGCATTTCCAGTATCGATTAAAGATGCAGCTGGCAAAACAGTCGAAATCAAAGAACAGCCTAAACGAATTGTTTCGTTAATTCCAAGTAATACGGAAGTTGCCTATGCACTCGGTCTTGGAGATAAAATGGTTGGACGATCAGACTTTGACAATTATCCAAAGGAAGTCGAAAAGGTAGAGAAGATTGGCGGACTTGAATTCAATGTCGAAAAAGTCATTGCTTTAAAGCCAGATCTTGTTTTAGCACATGCATCTCAGATGGGTTCAAAAGATGGATTTAAACAGCTTGAAGATGCAGGGATCCAAGTACTGACTGTTAATGATGCGACCTCCTTTAAGGATGTGTACAAATCAATCAATATGATCGGTGAAGCAGCTGGCGTGAAAGAAGCATCAACAAAGCTTGTAGACGAGATGAAAACAAAACTGAATGACATTAAGAAACAAGCAGAGGGGATGTCGAAAGACAAACAAAAAACTGTCTTTGTCGAAGTGTCAGGTGCTCCTGAAATCTATACAACTGGTAAAAATACATTTATGGATGAAATGCTTTCTGTTATCCATGCCAAAAATGCTGCTGGCGATCAAACTGGCTGGGTGCAAATGACAGAAGAATCGATTATCAAACGAAATCCTGATGTCATCGTGACAATTGATGGTTCCAGCTTAGCTGATCTGAAAAAAAGAGACGGCTGGAATGCAATGAAAGCAGTGAAAGAAAAACAAGTCTTTCAATTGAATACGGATCTCGCATCAAGACCGGGACCGCGATTGGTTGAAGGAGTCGAGGCTCTTGCGAAAAGCGTCTATCCTGACACGTTCAAATAAATTGATCATCGCATATACATTAAGTGCTTTACTTCTTGTGATGAGCATTGGAATGGGAATCTCCTTTGGAAGCTTAGGGATTCCCATTCCTTCTATTCTTCGAATATTTGTTCATGAACTATTCGGAGTGCAGTTTGGAACCATTGATTCCATCGATCGCAATATTATGATGAACATTCGGCTGCCAAGAGTCATATTAGCGGCATTAGTCGGAGCAGCGCTGGCGTTATCTGGTGCAGCTTTTCAAGGTTTATTAAAAAATCCTCTCGCTGACCCTTATACGCTGGGGGTATCTCAAGGGGCATCAGTTGGAGCCGTAGCGACCCTGTTTTTTAGCTTGCAGCTCCCGCTTTTTGGCAGTTTCACATTGCCATTATTCAGTATGACAACAGCACTTGTGACCCTCTGTCTCGTTCTATTTTTTGCACGTCTTGTTCACCGGGGGATGAGCATCTCTTCTTTAATTTTGACAGGAGTGATTTTCAGCTCTTTTTTGGGTGCGCTCATTTCATTGATGATTGCTTTAACAGGTGATGATCTAAAAGAGATCATTCATTGGCTGCTTGGCAGTGTGTCCATGAGGGGCTGGCGTTATATTGTCCTTTTTCTTCCTTTCTTTCTCATTGGGACCTTCGCTTTAATGTTGATGGGGCGAGATTTGAATGTCATGACGTATGGCGAGGAGAAGGCAAAGCTATTAGGTGTACATGTGAAAAGGAGCAAATATATTGTGCTGCTGGCTGGCTCGATCCTGACCGGAAGTGCAGTAGCGGTATCGGGGACGATTGGTTTTGTAGGTCTTGTGATTCCGCATTTTATCCGCCTCTTAACTATTACGGATCATCGGCATCTGCTGCCTTTGTCTATGCTGAACGGTGCTTCCTTTCTTGTATTAGCAGATGTGTTATCCCGTACCATCATTGAGCCGACTGAATTACCGATTGGCATCATTACTGCGTTAATTGGTGCACCTGTATTTGGCATCATCCTCATTCGTAAATATAGAGGGGGGACGCACGTATGATTCAAGTGAAGGAAATCAGAGGTGGATATGGAGAGAAAGAAATCATTCGTGGCATTAGTCTTGAAGTAAAGCAAGGAGAATTTCTCGGTATACTCGGCCCAAACGGGAGCGGTAAAACGACCCTGCTTAAAATGATGGCAGGAATTTTAGCACCTAAGAGCGGTGAAGTACGCCTTGGCGGTCAACTTGTTCAATCCTATCAGCCAAAGGCGCTTGCGCAAAAGATGGCAGTTCTGCCGCAGAAAACGGACCAAGCTTTTTCATTTACGGTGGAAGAAACCGTCCAATTCGGTCGTTATCCATATCAAAAAGGGTGGCTGCAATCTGTCACGCAAGAAGATGTGCAGGTTGTCAGCAAAGTCATGGAACAAACGGGAGTTGCACAGTTCAAGGATCAATCCATCCATGAGTTAAGTGGAGGAGAACAGCAGCGTGTGTATTTGGCACAGGCATTAGCGCAGCAGCCTGAATATTTATTGCTGGATGAACCAACCAGCTTTCTTGATTTAGCCTATCAAAAAGAATTGCTTGATTTAATTAAAGAAGAAACGACTTCCTCTAGATTAACGGTCATTGGTGTATTTCATGATGTGAACATCGCTAGTTTGTATTGTGATCGGCTGCTGCTGCTTCATGAAGGAAAGACTGACATGTTAGGACTGCCGCATCACGTCTTGACCACTGAACGAATCAATCGTGTGTATGAAACAAATGTGACACCGCTCCAGCATCCATTTAGGGCAAACCCTCAGCTGATGGTTGAGCCTGCGGCCCCTTCTACAGCATCAATTGTAAACATAGCGGATGGCTGGAGGACATATGGCTCAGAAGGAATGGTGTTTTCCATGAATCAGCCTCTTCGCATCCTTTCCTCACATAAGAAAAACGGCGGATTCTTTTGGAAAAGGTCTATTGGAACGGGAACGAAGATGCTTCATGAACAGCTAGAGTCAACTGAAGATATGCTGTTTTTCGAGCAAGCTAACGGATTAGCGCAATATGCCGCTGAAGACGCCGAAGACGATATGATCCTTTACGGCATGCTTCAGCAAGAAGAGTTGACCATTTGGCTTATCCTGAAACGATCTTTAACAGACGGCGCAGCTGTTCAGCTCATGGGGCAGCTTATGCACATCATGAAGCAAGAAACAAACATTCCAATCCATCACCTTTGTATTGCTGCACTCAATACGCAAGAAACGGAAGATGCTGACCTCTTACACGAAAGATTAGGACAGAAGGTGCAAAGGCTTCTTCAAACGTTGAATGCCATTCAAAAGTGAACCAATATGGTTCGCTTTTTTTGTTGAAAACATCAACAACTGCATAAGAAATGAACGGAATATAAAGAAAAAACAAAAAAGTGTTGCTAATTAAATCACAATCCTTTTATAATAAAAAATATGAAAGCGCTTAAAATATTATATGTTTAAAAATGCAACACATTAGAAAGGGAGGATCATTTGAACATTCAAGGGATTATACCAGCTATTTTGACACCGCTTACTGAGAAAGAAGATTTTCATCCCGAAGTCGTAACGCAATTAGTGAATCGTTTGATCGAGTCAGGTGTACACGGCATCTTTGCTTTAGGCACAAATGGAGAGTTTCATTTGTTTTCAGAGGAAGAAAAGCTTCGAATTGCTGAAACTGTCGTGAATGCTGTTGGCAGACGAGTGCCGGTATTCATTGGAGCAGGTGAGAATAGTACGGAGGCAACTATCAGGCTGTCAAACAAACTGGCAGATCTAGGGGTAGATGTTCTGTCTATCATTACACCTTACTTTGTTGCACCAACCCAAGAAGAGCTGTATGAGCACTTTCGCCACATATCTGAGAATGTGAATATTCCGATTCTGCTTTATAACATTCCATCGAGAACAGGAGTATCTCTAGCACCAGAGACGGTTGCCCGGCTCAGTGCACTGCCGAATGTGCTAGGTATTAAAGATAGCAGTGGAAACATTGAAAATATCAAGGCATATCTGGATGTCACAAAAGATGAAGATTTTGTTGTCCTTGCAGGGACTGACTCACTCATTTTGGAGACCTTGAAACTTGGCGGAGCAGGAGCGGTGGCAGCAACTGCAAATGTACTTCCTGAAACTGTCGTTGGACTCTATGAATCTTTTCAAAAAGGGAAGCTTGACGAAAGTGAGCACTTTCAGAAGCAGTTGCAGCCATTAAGAGCAACATTCGGTTTAGGGACATTACCAGCGCCTTTGAAAAAGGCAGCAGAGCTTTATGGAATTCCGGTTGGCCCGCCCAAAAGCCCTGTAAAAGAGCTGTCAGGTGAGGCATTAGAAGCTGTGGCACAAATGGTTGAGCACTACCGCAAACAAGGAAAAGCGGCAAAGGAGTAGTGAAGAGATGACGATCACGCATTATCACTTTCAGACGGCATCACACATTGTATCTGGCGCAGGTTCTTTAGACCTTCTTGGGGAGAAATTAGATGGTTTAGGGCTTAGCGGACTCACATCCATTTTTATATTAACGCAGCCATCGATCGTATCACTTGGTTATGCAGATCACATCAAAAGAGAACTTGCGAAAAAGGGGATAGCAAGTGAGATAAGTACAGAAATCAAACCTGAACCAACAGAAGAAAATATTGAGGACGTATTCCACACCTTTTTAAGAGGAGAGCATGACGCCATTATTGGAATTGGCGGGGGGAGTGTCCTTGATGCTGCAAAAATCTTAGCTGTTCTTAAGACAAACGATCAGCCGATTTCTGCTCTCGTTGGCACAAATCTTGTGAAAAAAAGGGGAGTGCCAACGATTCTAATTCCGACAACCTCTGGAACGGGATCTGAGGTGACACCAAATGCAATTGTGACTTTTCCAGAAAAGGAACTGAAAATTGGAATGGTTAGTCCACACCTTTTGCCAGACCTTGTGATCTTAGATCCAGCACTTACTCTCAACTTGCCAAAATCCATTACCGCAGCTACAGGTATGGATGCGTTTACGCATGCACTTGAATCGTATATTTCAAATAAAGCCAATCCATTCAGTGATATGTTTGCACTTGAATCGATGCGGCTGATTTCAGGAAGTATTCAGGAAGCGTATCATCACGGGGATAATATGAAGGCAAGAGAAAATATGCTTGTTGGTGCAATGTATGGGGGAATGGCGCTCACAAGTGCCGGAACTGCTGCTGTTCACGCCATGGCTTATCCATTAGGGGGGAAATACAAGATTTCTCACGGTGTTGCTAATTCCATGCTGCTTCCGCACGTCACGGCTTTTAATGCAGATCATATCATTGATCGGCTTGAACATGTGGCAAGAGCAATAGGACTAGCGGGTGCTCACACAAAGCAGGAGCTTGCAGAGCATGTGATTCGTCAAATTGAAGAATGGACAGCGGATTTACACATTCCACAGCAGCTTAAAGCTTTTGGCGTGTCTAAGGAGGATGTACCGGCACTTGCTCAAGCAGCTTCAGAGGTGAAGAGATTAATGGACAACAATCCAAAGCCAATGTCTGTTTCTGATATTGAACAGGTATACATGAAACTGCTCGACGCTTAACGCTTCATTGGAATGGGAATGAGAAGTTGCTTCACACGGCTTGCACACAAAGGGGGATTTTAAATGAATGTCTTAAGCAGTTCTGTCATCACATTTATTTTGATCGTCATTATTCTCTATATACTATTTACGACTTGGCTGACAATGCGTTTCCGCAGTAAATCCAATTCAGAATTTAACAATGCCGCTAAGTCACTTCCAGCCATTGTAGTCGGTATTTTGCTCATGAGTGAATTCATTGGAACGAAATCCACTGTTGGAACAGCAGAATCTGCCTTTACGCATGGGCTTTCTGCTTCATGGTCTATTGTGACCGTCGCTATCGCCTTTTTTATCTTTTCCTTTTTCTTAGTAGGCAAGTTTTATCGAACAGGGCAGTACACCATTTCGGGTATTATCAATCAGAAGTTTGGAAAATCAACGAAGTTAGTTGTTTCTGTTATTATGATTGCCGCATTGCTGCTTGTGAATCTAGGAAACTATTTAAGTGGTTCAGCTGCCATTGCATCCATTTTGGGGCTTCCTTTAATGACCTGTGCGATCATTACAGCTGTTGTGAGTACATTTTATTTTACATTCGGAGGAATGAAAGGGGTTGCATGGGTCACGATCCTTCATTCGATCGTGAAGTATGCGGGGATTTTAATTACACTAGGGGTAGCACTTTACTTAACAAAAGGCTTTGAACCAATGAAACAAACGATGCCTGATCATTTCTTTACATGGGACGGGACAATTGGATGGGGGACGATAGGAGCTTGGTTTATTGGAAACATGGGTGCCATCTTTGCTACGCAGTTTATCATTCAAGCAATCACTTCGTCGAAAAGTGAGCGTGAGGCAAAGAAATCAACGCTTTATGCGGCTCTACTTTGTTTGCCGCTCGCCATAGCAATCGGTGTGATCGGCGTAGCTGCACGTTATTTGTATCCAGACATTGATCCTATTTATGCTTTCCCTGTCTTTTTACAGCATATGAATCCGATTTTGAGTGCTATTGTGGCAACATCCCTTGTGGCATCCATTTTTGTCGGTGTGTCGACGGTTGCACTTGCGACAACAACCTTAATTATGGATGATTTTTATGTACCGAAAATGAAACCAACACCGGAGCAGAGAATGAAAGTCACGAGGTATGTGGCTGTACTCGTTGGAATTGTGCCTCTTGTAGGAGTAGCACTTGCGCCGGAGCTGCTGTCCCTTTCCTTTTTTACAAGGGCGCTTCGAACATCTATCGCTGTTGTAGCAGCAATGGGATTTTACTTGCCGTACTTTAATTCAAATAGAGGGGCGACCATTGGCCTTGCTGCTTCAGGTGTTACCACGACGGTTTGGTATTTACTCGATAATCCATTCGGAATCGATAATATGTATATTGCCATTATCATTCCTTTCCTTGTGCTGGTGATCGATCGACTTTTCAGTCCACCTGCTAAAAAGGATCAACCATTGAAAGGAGAATTGTCATGACAAATGAAGAGACTGCGATTAAAATAGATGGAATTTTGCGACAAAATGAACAAGATGCAGAGAGAAAAGAAGCCTTTCTGCCAACAGACTGCGTGCAAAATCATGCCGCCAATCTACTTGAGCTGGATAATGGAGATGTATTATGTGTTTGGTTTGGCGGAACGCAGGAGGGAATACCTGATATCTCAATCTATATGTCAAGACTCAAACGGGGTAGTAACAAGTGGACAAAGGCAGTGAAATTATCTAACGATCCTGCGCGCTCTGAACAAAATCCAGTTTTGTTTCAAGAGGAAAATGGCAGGCTATGGCTGCTGTATACCGCACAGCTATCTGGGAATCAAGATACGGCCATCGTGAGGTACCGGCTATCAGAGGATAGAGGTGAGACATGGGGTGAGATTGATACTTTGTTTGAACAGCAGGGGACGTTTATACGACAGCCAATTGTTGTACTGGATAATCAAGATTGGCTGCTGCCGGTCTTCTATTGTAAGACCATTCCAGGCGTCAAATGGACGGGGAACCGGGATGTCAGTGCTGTGAAAATTTCATCTGACCAAGGAAAGACATGGGATGAGGTCATTGTACCAAACAGCACGGGCTGTGTTCATATGAATATTGGAAAGTGTGCAGACGGCACCCTCATTGCCCTCTTTAGAAGCCGGTTTGCTGATTCGATTTATATGAGCCGTTCTGTCGATCATGGACGGACATGGTCTGAGCCAAAGGCGACGGAGCTGCCAAATAATAATTCATCCATTCAATTTATCGTGCTTCAAAATGGGCATCTTGCTCTCGTCTATAATCATATCAATGCAGATGAGCAAACAGAAAGAAGAGCTTCTTTATATGATGAAATTGAGGATGAAGGCGATACACGCACGGCGGTTGATACAGAAGCGCGTCCAGCCTTTTGGGGGACACCGCGTGCACCAATGACTTTGACGGTCTCTGAGGATAATGGTGATACATGGCCTGTCAGACGTAACCTTGAAGTGGGCGATGGATATGCGATGACAAACAATTCAAAGGATAAACTAAATCGAGAGTATTCTTATCCATCCATCACAGAAGGAAAAGACGGGAAGCTGCATATTGCGTTTACGTATTATCGGCAGGCGATCAAATATGTGTGTGTGACAGAAGGATGGGTCAAACGCACTTCTTAACTGAAAGAGGGCCCTATTTCCGTGAATTGTAACCCTCATTTGCTTCATTTATAATTGATGTTTGGAGGGTTGTCCCCACTTTCTATCGGCTGGACTCCCTCAAGGTATGTCTCGTGATGAAGAGATAAAAAATGGGGGTCCTTTTCATGAATATCAAAGTGTTAGGTGTTGCGCCATATAAAGGGTTGGGCGATGTGTTAATCGACCTTGCTAAAGAAGAAGAAAATATGACATTCCAGCTTGTAGTCGGAGATCTCCGGTCTGGTGTTGCTCTTGCAGAACAAGCAGAAGCTCAAGGAATGGATATCATTATGAGCCGGGGCGGAACAGCTGCGCTCATTCAAAAACATGTGAACATCCCAGTAGTTGATATCCCTGTGTCAGGGTATGACTTGCTTCGTGCCTTAACACTGATAAAAGATTATCAAGGTAAAAAAGCGGTCGTGGGTTTTGAAAATATTACACAAGGTGTACGCACCATTGGGGAATTATACGGGATTAAAATTGATATTTACACAGTGCAGCAAGAGGAAGAGGTATGGGATCTCTTAAAACAATTACAAGAACAAGGGACTCAGGTTGTGCTTGGAGATGTCATTACTGATAAAGCGGCTAAAGAGCTGGGAATGCAGAGTATGCTCATTACATCAGGTCGTGAATCGGTCAAAGAAGCATTTCATCAAGCAAAACAAATGTATCGTTTATATAAAGAGGCGACAGCTGAACAGCGTCTCTTTCGTGAAATGATTGATCAAGAGCCGAAAGGGATGCTCATCATTGATCCGCACAACCAGCTACATTTTATGAATCAACAAATGAAACAATGGATAGAAAAAGGATTATTTGCACCGTCTACTTCTCATGCTGATGTGATTGCATGGTGTCCAGCACTTGAACCGGCACTAAAGGCGATTCGAGAAGGGAAACAAAATGGCTATTCTCAAATATCCCATCAGCAGCAAGTGTGGCATGTCAAAGGAAGCATGCTATCGAAAGGCGAGTTGCTTGTCACGATTGAAAAACCATCTGCTGTGATGAATCAAGAAGGTCATCGTATATGGGCGCTTGCGTCGCCTATTCATTCAGAACATCCATTTGCTCTTTTTACAGAACAAAGTCCAAAAATGAAAGATGTCATCAAAAGGGCAAAAGCGTTCAGCCAAACGGAGCGCTCGATTTGCCTTTATGGTGAACAAGGAACTGGTAAATCAAGCCTAGCATTTGCTATCCATCAAATGAGCGAGAGGAAAAATGAGAGCTTTACGACGGTACATTGCAGACGTTTGACAAAACCGGAAGATATAAAATCAATCCCTCTGCATCAAAAAGGGACGATGTTTTTGAAGGATATTGAGAGCGTTCCAATGGATATACAGCAGCTCATTGCCGAGCAGCTGCATCATCATCAGAATATTCGCTGGATGGCTTCGTCTAAAGTGGATTTGTTCAAATTGATGCAAACTGGATCGTTTAGTGAGGAATTATATACGAGCTTGCAGGAGCTCACGATTCATGTCCCTCCGTTGTCTGAACGGTCAGAAGATATTGAGGACATAAGCAGGTTATTTATTGCGGAACTGAATTCTCTTTACGGGACGCAGGTTGTTGGTCTGTCAGCAGATGTGATTGAAGCCTTTCAACACCAGAAATTCAGAGAAAATGTCAGGCAGTTCAAGCGGATTGTTGAGGAACTTGTACTGACAACAAAAAGTGGATATATCACTTTGAATAAGGCAAAGGCAGCGATTGATCAGCTTGCTTTTGAAAATGAAGAAAAGCAGTTGTCCAGCTATTTGAATGGGACGCTTGATGAGATTGAAAGACGGATTATCAAAACAGTGCTGGAAGAAGAAAATATGAATCAATCAAAGGCGGCAAAGCGGTTGAATATTAACCGTACGACGCTATGGAGAAAACTAAAGGAATAATATGTAATGAGGCCGAGGTGTCTAAATGACAAACGATCTATTAAAAAAAGGAGCGGACTTAGAGCAAAAGGTGATCATTGTGGCGGATGATTTAACAGGTGCCAACGATACAGGTGTTCAATTTGTGAAAACGGGCTTAACAGCCTCTGTACTGTTTCAGCCGTCATTTGAAGACCTTGAAAGGTATAAGGAGGATGTGCTCATTGTGGATACCGATTCACGAAGTATGTCTTCAGAGAACGCTTATCATGAGGTCATTCAAATGGTGCAGCCATTTCTCCAAGATGAATCGCACCTTTTCTTTAAAAAAATAGATTCAACGTTAAGAGGCAATATAGGAATTGAACTTCAAGCACTAATGGATATTGGCCCATTTGATGCGGCGGTCATCGCACCTGCCTACCCAGATGCACAAAGAGCAACCAATGATGGCATACATTATGTGGAAGGAGTACCTGTTCATCTGTCAGAGGCCGCAAAGGATCCAAAAACACCAGTTTTGACATCCAGCATATCTGATTTAATTGAGGAGCAGACGAACGTCAGACCAAAAAACCTTTCTCAACAGACAATCGGCGAAGAGCTAAAAGTAACGAGTGATGAGGTATCATCCTTATTGAAGCATGGTCATCAATGGTTTGTGTGTGATGCAGAAACAAGCGATGATTTGGAGCGGATTGTGGAAGTGTTTATGAAGATAGATAAAAGAATACTATGGGTCGGTTCAGCGGGACTAGCTGGTGCTTTATCGGCATATGTCGCTAAAAACAGAAATACTTCTCGTCCTAAAAAACAGGAGCCCGTCCTCATCGTATCTGGAAGCGCCTCTCAAAAAACAAATGAGCAGTTTGCTTATTTAAGAGAAACTCACGATTGTTTTGAAATAAAAGTGAACCCGCTGAATGTATTAAACGGCTGTGAAGCATGGGAACGAAAATCAGTTCTTGATCAACTGGGTAAGCGTCAAAACGAAGATATTCTCCTTTACACAGATGCACGACCAGAGATGGTTGAAAAGATGCTGGTTTATGGAGAAAAGAAAGGGCTGTCTAGACAAGAGGTTGGAAGTGCTTTGTCCGTCTTTCTTGGAATGATCACAAAAGACATTGTCACATTATCAGGAATTAGACGACTTTTCCTAACTGGCGGAGATACAGCGAGGGCGATTTGCCAGGAGCTTGGAGCAGGAGGTATTCGGCTGCTGAAAGAAATTGAGCCTGGCATCCCGCTCGGTCAGCTCGTTGATACCAATTTATATGCGGTTACGAAAGCAGGAGCTTACGGTCAAAAAGATTCAGTACTTCATGCGGTAGAAGTGCTGAAAAAGATAGAGGGGGAAGTCGAATGTCAAAACCAATCATTGCTGTAACGATGGGAGATGCGGCTGGTGTTGGTCCTGAAATTATTTTAAAAGCTTTTCAGCAAACCCGTTTACATGAAGAAGCCGTTCTATTTGTGATCGGAGACACCAGTATATTAAATAGGGCGAAAGACTTTGTGAATATAGATGTGGAGATTGTAAGTATCATAGAACCAGAGGAAGCGGAGCAAGTTAAAGCCGGAGCTGTTCCCTGCTTAGACCTCAAGCTCTTAACGAACGAGATACCGATTGGGGACATATCAAAAGAAGCAGGAAATGCTGCTTTCCGATATCTTGAAAAAGCCATTACCCTTGCGAATGACCGTAGAATTGACGGCATTTGCACAGCGCCGTTAAATAAAGAGGCACTTCATAAGGCAGGTCATATGTATCCAGGACATACAGAAATTTTAGCTGATCTGACGGGTACAGAAGATTATGCGATGATGCTGGCGGCCCCTAACTTAAAGGTAGTTCATGTCACCACACATATTGGATTAATGGATGCCATTTTAAAAATTAATCCTGAGCGTGTATACACGACGATTAAGCTGGCACATGATACACTCGTCCGTTCTGGAATCTCTGCCCCTAAAATCGCTGTATGCGGGATTAACCCGCATGCTGGGGAGAATGGGTTGTTTGGGAACGGAGAAGAAGCGGAGAAGATCATCCCAGCTGTTGAACTAGCGCAGGAAGAAGGGATTCAAGTATTTGGGCCGCTGCCTGCTGATACCTTGTTCTTTAGGGCAGTAAGAGGTGACTTTGATATCGTTGTGGCGATGTATCATGATCAAGGGCACGGACCGATTAAGGTGCTTGGCTTAGAATCGGGTGTAAACATTACAGTTGGGCTGCCGATTATTCGTACAAGTGTCGATCACGGGACGGCATTTGATATCGCAGGAACAGGAAAAGCTGATTCTGCGAGTATGGAAGAAGCAATTAGACAGGCCATCATGCTTTCTGGTACGAGAGAAAATCAATATGAAAAGAAAAAGAGCCTTTAAGAGAGGCTCTTTCAGCGTGTAGCCAAACCCTCGCATTCGTTGTCAGGTCTGTGCTCCAGTGCTCACGAATGTTCAATTCGCTCCGCTCCGGTACTCGCCCTTCCTAGACTTCAAAGGTTTTCTATCACGCTGAAAAGAAGACAAAGTGCTAAAATAAAGTTCATTTTAGCACTTTGTCAACAATCTGAAAGAGCCTTTAAGAGAGGCTCTTTTTTTCTAGTTCATATACGTTCCACCATTCATATTGATGGTTTCTCCTGTGATAAAATCCGACTGGTTAGAAGCTAAAAATGTCACAACATTTGCGACTTGCTCTGGTGTCCCAATCGTTTTCAAAGGGATTCTATCTAAAACAGAACGCCGGTATTCATCGCTCCACTGTTTGCTCATATCTGTTTCAATTGGACCCGGGCAGACGGCATTCACATGAATATGATGCTCTGCTAATTCTTTGGCAAGATGCATCGTTAAATAATTGATGCCTGCCTTTGATGCACCGTATGCAGGTGATGCATTGTGATGAGGGGTTTTACCAGTTGTAGAACTCATGTTGATAATCTTTCCGCCTTGTTGTTTGATCATGTCAGGAATGACCGCTTGGCACATGAGGAACGTGCCGGTCAAATTAATATCAATCAATCGTTTCCACTCATCAAGGGATGTCTCGACTGTTGATTTCCGTAAATTGACACCCGCATTGTTAACCAGCAGATCAATCTGTCCAAAATGTGTTTTCGCGTGCTCCACAAGAGAAGATGCTGTCTCTGGTAAACTAGCATCCCCAGCAACATAAACGGCTCGTTTCTCCTCTTTATTCAGTGACGAGCAAACTTCTTGCAGCAACATGTCGTTCGTTCCATTGAGAACGACGCGCGCTCCTTCGCAGGCAAGTGCCTCCGCAATGGCACGGCCAATCCCTCTGCTTGCCCCTGTAATGATCGCTACTTTATTTTGTAAAGTCACGTACATCCCACCCATCTCTCATAATTAAAAAGCGCTTTCATTTATTATAAAACGGGATGTTTCATCATTCAACATATATAAGAAGGCGGAGAGAGTTTTTAGTTAAAGTGTTTCATAATAAAACAAATACATCCTTTCAACTTCAGGTTATACTAAAAAGACAAAGCAGTAGAAAAGGAGGCAAACCGATGAAACTTTATACAAAAACTGGGGACCAAGGCCAAACAGGCTTGATCGGCGGAAGAGCCGATAAAGATGACGTGAGAGTAGAGGCGTACGGTACGTTAGATGAGGCGAATAGCTTTATTGGACTCGCACATGCAAAGTTACGGCAGCATGGCGAATTGTTTCAGGATCTTTTGTCAGAGCTGATCGTTATTCAGCATGAGCTGTTTGACTGCGGCGGTGATTTGGCAGCAGTGACACCACCTAAAGAAGGCAAATTAACAGAAGCCTCTGCGACAGTCCTTGAGGAAAGAATGGATGTCTATGTAGAAGAGGCCGCGCCGCTCACCAAGTTTATTTTACCAGGCGGTCAGGAAGGCGCTGCTCTCTTACATGTAGCGCGGACAGTCGTCAGAAGAGCAGAGCGGCATATTGTGACGCTTGCAAAACAGCAGGAGATTCCAGCCATTGCGCTCACATATGTAAACCGTCTATCCGACTATTTATTTGCAGCAGCCCGAATCGTGAATCATCGGCTTGGTGAAGCTGATGTTGAATATGAACGAAGTGCCGACGTATTTCGTTCTAAATAAGGTAAGCACTCTTCATAGAAGAGTGCTTTTTTATTAGGTTCTGCCGCTTAGTCTGAGCATTGTTACGACTCTAGTCGCAATCAAAGATCAATCTGTGACACGTTTTGCCGGCTTTCTTTTTTGACTATAGTTAAAGCAAGGAGCAAGAAAGGAGGCATGAAGATGAAAATAACAAGTAAAACCATTATCGGTTCAATTTTATTGTTTGTCGGTTTATCCATCTTCTTTGGTGGTTCATTAGGTGGGCTGATCCCGACACTGATTGGGGCATGGCTCATCTATGTAGGTGTAAAAAAATATGAAAAAGGCAGTAAAACATTAGGTGTCATTCTAGCAGTCATTGGTGTACTGATCGTCGTGCAATTTCTGCCGTTTATACTTGGCATCGCATTTGCAGGGGTACTTCTTTATTTTGGCTGGTCGATGATCAATGGTAAATCTACAAAAGAATCATCAAACAGAACCTATATGGAGCCAAATACGGCACCCAATATGGAAGAACCGATTCACACGTCATTTGATCAAGAATGGGAAGACTTTTTAAAGAAAAAATAAAGGGAGGAACATCAAATGGTATTAAGAAGAGTAAGAGATATGTTTGTTGCATCTGTCAATGAAGGCTTAGATAAATTGGAGAATCCGCGTGTCATGCTGAATCAATACGTTCGTGATATGGAGGATGATGTTGCGAAAGCGAAACATGCCATCATCAAACAGCAAACGATTCAGCAAGGCTTCCTGCGCAAAGCAGAAGAGACGGAAGCATTTGCTGAAAAGCGAAAGAAGCAGGCTGAGCTGGCTTATCATGCGGGGGAAGAAGAACTTGCACGAAAAGCACTCACAGAAATGAAGTATTTTGAAGAAAAGCACAACGAATATCAGGAAGCGTACCAGCAATCTGTGAAACAATTGAAAGAGCTGAAAGAGCAATTACAGCACTTAGAAACGAAGCTGCGTGATATAAAGGACAAGAAGCAGGCACTGATTGCAAGAGCAAATGCCGCACAGGCAAAGCAGCATATGAATGATTCCATCAATAAAGTAGACAGTGAAAGTGCATATAAAGAATTTCTTCGAATGGAGAACCGTATTGAAGAAATGGAAACAAAAGCAGGCAGCTATGCACAATTTACGGATCAAGGGGCATATGCTCATTTAGATTATGCCGATGAAGTTGAAAAAGAATGGCAGAAGCTCAAGCTCGAGAAAAAGCCTGAACAGCAGCAAGCAAACGTATAGAGATCACATCGGAAGAAAAGCAGGCTTTTTCTTCCGATATTTGATTTCTTTCTGTTTCGCTTTTCCTTATAATGAAAAGGTCAGAAGATAAAGGGATGGTATGAATGAAGCGATTAATCGGTCTAATTTGTATACTTGTAGGTATCTTTTTAATGATTGGCATGCTTTTCAAAAATGAAAATCTTTTTCATTTAAGTTTTTCCCGTGAAAAACCAGTGACAACAGCTTCAGCGAAAAAAGAGGAGATTGATCAATTAGATATTTCTCTTTCTGGGTTTCGCGTGAAGGTAAAACCTGAAAATCGTTCCGATATTTCCGTGACTGCTGTCAATGGAAAAGGGAAAATGTATGCGGAGCAAACAGGCGGTACCTTTAAAATTCGTGCTGAAAATAAAAGCTTCTTGTTTTTCACTCAATTTGAAAAAGGAGAGCTCTTAGTTAAAATTCCAACAGATTATCATAAAAATGTGAAGATTACGGGTGGAAGCGGCGTCAGCGAGATTAACGGAGAAGGAAAGCTGTCCCTTCAAGATGTGATACTCAAATCAACGAGTGGAAACCTCACAGCCGAGAATTTTTCAGCAAAAAATGTAGAAATCAAAGCAACCTCTGGCAGGCTGGCAGTGTCGCACATCGATGCGAAGGATAGTGATATTGGGGCAACTTCGGGTCGTGCCGATATTAAAGATGTCAAAGGCGAGCTGCAATTGGGCATGACAAGCGGTCGAATGACGGCAAGTTTTGATACAATTGAGTCACCTGTCTCCTTTCATATGACATCAGGGAGCGCGAGATTTAATTTACCAGATGACGGAGATTTCAACGTTCAGGTGAAAAAAACAAGTGGAAGCGTCGATCACTCGTATGACTTTGATCAAGTGGATAGTGAAGGTCGAGGCTTTAAAGGCACGCAGGGAAAAGGGACACATTTAGTCGATATTGAAATGACAAGTGGTAACCTCAAGCTGCGGTAATGATTGAAAGAAAGGAAGGAGGCGAGTCAACTGCGCTTTACAAGGAATCAAATTTTAGGCATCATTGTTGTGATTTTTGGTATTAATTTATTTCTCAAAATTATCGGGATCGGAGCAGATTTGTTTTGGCCTGTGTTTTTTGCGCTGGCGGGTTATTGGCTGCACTCACGATCCAAACGTTGGCTCGGTTCAGTTTCCTATATTTTTGCCGGCTTTCTCTTCTTAAAATTTCTGCTCAATATTACATTTAGTTTAACAGGTTACTTATTTGCGGCCTTTTTGATTTATGCCGGCTATCGCCTATTGAAGAATAAACCTGTTTTTGATGTCGATAAAAAGGAAACATCAAACGATGGGAAGCCTTCACTGAAAGTCAATCTTGAAAAAGAGGGCGATCAGAAGAAAACAAAAAGCCAGACAAAGCCGCGCAAAGAGCATGACTTTTTTATCGGTGAAGTCAGGCTGATGAAAAAGCCGTTTCAATTAAGTGATTTGACGATTTCAGGTTTTATTGGCGATGTTAAAATTGATTTATCAAAGGCGATTATCGCCGAAGAAGAGAGTACGATTGTGATTAGCGGGCTGATCGGAGATGTGGATATTTACGTACCGCAGGATATTGAAGTATGTGTAAGTGCTTCAGCCGCGATTGGTGATATGAAAATCATAGATGAAAAAAGAAGCGGATTCGGCAGTAAAGTGTATGTCATGACCAACGATTACGATGAGAGTAAACGAAAAGTGAAAATCTCCATCTCGCTACTGATCGGAGATGTGGATGTGAGATACTTATGAGAAAACTGCATTTAGGTATCCAGTGGCAATCTGTTCGTCTTGCAGTCGGCATCTCGCTCGGTGTTGTAACGATGACGACACTGCCCCTATTTTTTTATTATCAGCTTGATCCGATGATCCTGCTTTCTACCCGCTGGTTTGGCATACCGTTTTTTTGTATTTTACTGATCATTAGTCTTGCGATTGGGATTTCTGCCGGGCGTGTATTTGGTTATCAGCATAAGAAGCGCCTTGATCAGCTTCTAGAGTCGATTTTGAAGTTTGAAAATGGAAACTTTGCATACAGACTGCCGTCTCTTGGCGACGATGAAATTGGCTTAGCCGCCGATCAATTAAATGAAATGGCGAAGCGGGTGGAAGGGCAAGTAGCCTCTTTGCAAAAGCTCTCAAATGAACGGGCTGAATGGCAGGTTCAAATGAAGAAATCGGTCGTCTCAGAAGAGCGCCAGCGACTAGCACGAGAGCTTCATGATGCGGTCAGCCAGCAGCTATTTGCGATTTCGATGATGACCTCAGCTATTCTTGAAGGCATGAAGGAAAAGGACGAAAAGATTTTAAAGCAAATGCAGCTTGTCGAACGAATGGCTGGCGATGCACAAAATGAGATGCGTGCTCTTCTGCTTCATTTAAGACCGATTACTCTAGAAGGAAAAGACCTGAAAAAAGGCTTGATTGAGCTGCTAAATGAATTCCAAGCAAAGCAGCCGATTGATATTGATTGGGAGATAGAAGATGATGTTCCGTTATCTAAAGGAGTAGAGGACCATCTCTTCCGAATTGTGCAAGAAGCGCTGTCGAATGTGTTCAGACATGCAAAGGCGACAAAGGTGACAGTGCGCCTGCTCATAAGAAACAGGCAAGTGCAGCTAAAGATTATCGATAATGGCATCGGCTTTCAAACAGACCATGTGAAGACAGCCTCCTACGGACTTGAATCGATTCGAGAGAGAACAAGTGAAGTAGGCGGTGTCGCAGAGATTATGTCATTTGAGGGAAAAGGAACACAAATTGATGTGAAGGTTCCCATTTTTGATGAAGGAAAAGGAGAGAACGTTCGATGATTCGAGTGCTTTTAATCGACGATCACGAAATGGTGAGAATGGGGCTTGCGGCCTTTTTAGAGGCGCAGGCTGATATTGAAGTCATTGGTGAAGCGTCAGATGGACAAAAGGGTGTAGAGCTAGCCATTGAATTAAGGCCAGATGTGATTTTAATGGATCTTGTCATGGAAGGGATGGATGGCATCGAAGCAACGAAAAGAATTTGTCAAGAAATTGAAGATGCCAGGATCATCGTTCTGACGAGCTTTATTGACGATGATAAAGTCTATCCGGTGATTGAGGCGGGTGCTTTAAGCTATTTATTAAAAACATCCAAGGCAGGAGAAATTGCTGATGCCATCAGATCTGCAAGTATCGGCGAACCAAGACTTGAATCAAAAGTGGCTGGAAAGGTCATGAATAAACTCCGTCATTCATCAAATGGGTCCATCCTTCATGATTCATTAACAGCTAGAGAAATGGAGATCTTGAAGCTGATTGCTGATGGGAAATCGAATAAGGTCATTGCCGAGGAATTATTTATTACAATTAAAACGGTGAAGACCCATATTACCAACATTCTATCCAAACTTGATGTGGAAGATCGAACGCAGGCGGCTGTGTATGCGCACCGTCATAAGCTGATTCAATAAAAAAACAGCTTTCAAGTGAAAGCTGCTAGAACATGCGTGAAATTAGTCCTTCTGTCCTGTGATCGGACGTTCGGATAGTTGATGGAGCTCAGGAACTGGAAAAGCCTCCTGCTCCTTGGCCGATTTTTCTTCCAGGGTTTTCTTCATTTCGGATAAAAGCTTTACGCTCTCCGTTGCTGCTGCCGCTTTTTTTTCCTGCAAATCAATGATCTGTGAAAGTCCGACGAATAAACCGCCTCCCATCAGAAGGAGCGCAGGGGTTTGTCCATAATAAACCACGATCAAAAATGTGCTTGAAAAGCTGTCGGCTTCAATGAAGAAATCTTCTTTTGATTGCGTGAATACAACGATTAACAGAAGTATCCCTAGAATCAAAAATAGAATGCCGGCCGAAAGTAAAGCTCGTTTCATGATTGACACCCTTTTTTTCTTACCATTTTAACATACTCTATAAGGATTGTGTTGCGCCCTTAGTCCCGAAGTCACGGATTTTCACATTTGTCTTGTAACGAATGTCCGATTCACTAAAAATCTCATCCCAATGCTTCGCTTCTTTTCGAAAGTCCTTCGGATATGCAATACTCGCTTTTTGATAAAACCCGCAAATATCTGCTTTGATCTCATGCTGTAATTCCTCAATGAAATTTTTTACGCTTTTCTCTAATCGACGCTCCACAACACCCTCAATTTCTTGAAGATACTTTTCATTGAATGCGTTCTCCCGCTCATTCCAATCCTCAGACAATCGTCCATCAAGCTCCACTGACACATCAAATTGATATCTTCCGCTCGCTGTTTTATTTGTTTCAATGCTGTGTTTCAGTTTAAAAATTTCAAATGAATAGATGCTGTGATCATATTCAAATTCAATGACTCCGCCTTCTCCGTCTCCGGTCAACAGGTTATATGACTGCACGGCTAACGGAGAGATGTTGGTGAGAAATCGTCTGTTTTTTATAATAGATGCGCCGTTAATCATTAATTTCCCCTGATTCACACTAACCTTCGGAATCGCAAAGGAGACTTTGTTTTGCATAGCAGAAGAAATATCTCCTAATGAAACGGGCTTGAGCATACGTATGGTCGATTTAGTATTCCCAGAAATATCATATAATGTAGAAGAAGCTGGCTGTCCATCGTCATTGATTTTCAGCAAGTCCCCAGGCTTCTCAGAGGTCATAAAGACGAGGCTTCCTCTCCTCGTTTCATTGTCGCGAATAAATTGATTAATGACGAGGTCGAAATTATTCTCATTGATTAATTCCTCAGAAAATAAATACACCCTCAGCTGCTGGGCGAAAACACGGTGACTTTTGAGCGTCGTTGTTCGGAATATTTGATGTACGGAATCACCACTAGTTTCAATAATCTTTGTTGGATCTTTTACGCTGGATTCTTGCTCAATTTTTTGAGGAACAAGGACTTGCATAGATATTTTAAGCTTATGACCGTCATCTCCTTTATCTAAGCCATAACCAATCGCCATGTTGAGCTCCTCAATATTGGTACTATCCCAGCATCCACTTAATAGAACTAGGGACAGGTATGCAAAGGCCGCCTTCTTTTTCATGCTGCTTTCCGCCTCCTTTTAAAAAACACGATGATAAATAAGAGAAACGGGAGGATGCCGAATAAAAGAAAAAATAAATGGTTCACATAGGTTAAATAATTACGCACTGTATCAACATCCTTTGGGAAAACGGCGGCAAAGTAGATGACAATTCCCATCAATGCGAGCACGACCTTTTTTGGTAATTTTGTTAGTTTGGATACCCCCATTGCAGCAAAGAACGTATATCCTACAAAGCTCGTATAAAGCTGAACAAGCCAAACGATGAGTAAAAAGGATTCAATCCGTTCAATAAAAATCCCTTGTATATCAAACGATTGAAATAAAGCAATCGTCGGCCAAGTCAAAGTCGCAGTTTCTTTCACCGTGAACGCACCAACGACAAGAATATAGGTAAAAATATAGATGATCGCAGGAATCATAAAGCCGACTGCGCCATAAGCAAAGGTGTGTTTTTGCGTGTTCATAAAGGCAGGCATAAACAGCATCATTTCAATGCCGACAAACGAAATGGCTGATGCGTTAAGGGATTTGAAGACAGGGGAGAATCCCTCTCCTAAAACAGGCCGGAGGTTATCTAACTTAAATTCTTGAACACTGAGTCCGTATGCAACAAATAAGATAATCAAGGTGACAATGAGAAAAAAGGGGCACAGTCTGGCAAAATCACCAATCCCGCCGACTACAAGATAAAGACCAACCAAAATAAAGCTGATCATTGTCACCGCTACAGGCGTGTTTTGAAGTAGAAAGAACTTCACCATTTCTGACATAGCCCGTACTTCATAGCTGGCAACGCCAAGAAAATAAATAATAATGAGCAGGTTAGCAAGAGCACCAATCCACTTTCCAAGCCCCTCATTTGTATAATCGTAGTAAGAGGAGAAGGGGACTTTTTTCATCATAAGGACATTCACAAAAATGAACACAATGTAAACGGCACTCATGAGTAAGAGCGCAATCCAGCCGTCAGGTGTAGTGGCAGCCTGAGCCATTGATCTTGGCAGAATCATCATACTTGCACCTAATGTAGTATTGGCAATAATGGCACTTGCCTGATAGCTGGAAATCGACTCTTTATGATTGACCATATCGTTCTCCTTTCTTTTGATTTTTCAAAGGCAATCGAATGATGGAATTGTCTTCATTTTTATAGCTGAACACAAAATCTGGTGAGAAATAAGGCGTACCAAAACTTTTTTGCCGTGTTAAATGAGTAAGGAGAACGAGCATGAACAGCACAACCCCATATAAACCCAAAGTAGCTGCTGTAAACATGGACACAAAGCGGAGCACGCGGAACGACATGCCCATCCCGTATTGAGGCACAGTAAAGGACGCAAGGGCAATCACACTGACGATAATGACCATAATCGAGCTCACAATATGAGCCTGAACGGCCGCCTGCCCAATGACAACTCCACCTACAAGTCCAATCGTTTGACCGAGTGGATTTGGCAGCCTTAAACCGGCTTCCCGCAGCAGTTCAATCGTTATCTCCATGATGAGTGCCTCCACAATAGGCGGAAAGGGGACATTTTCTCTTGTACTTGAAATCGAAATCGCCAGTGTTGTTGGTAAAAGTCCTTGATGGAAGGACACAAGCGCAATATAAATGGCTGATAAAAATAATGTCAGAAAGATAGAGGTAAACCGCAGCATACGAATGAGAGAGGCGGCGATCCACCTTTCATAATAATCATCAGGTGATTGCATAATCGTCGCGAGAGAAGCAGGTACAATTAACACAAAAGGTGAATGATCAACAAAAATGGCGACACGTCCATTATTTAAAGCAGATGCCACTTTATCCGGCCGTTCTGTGTTTTGGATTTGCGGAAAAGGAGAGTACACATTATCTTCAATCAGTTCCTCAAGAACCCCAGAGTCTTGTATATCATCAATCGTGACCTGTTTGAGCCGTTTTTTCACTTCTTTTAAAACAGACGATTGAGCCATACCATCAATGTACATGATGGTCACTTGGGTGTATTTTTTTTGACCAATTTTCATGTCGACGGTTTTAAGATCAGGGTTTTTCAAACGCTGCCTTACAAGAGCTAAGTTCGTATCTAAATCTTCAATAAAGCCAATTTTCGGTCCTCTCACAACTGTTTCAGAGGTAGCATCACCTATACTGCGTTTCTTCGTTCCATGCGTTTCTAAAATATACGCATGCTGAAATCCGTTAATCAGTACAACGCAATGCCCATCAAAAATCGCATCGACCAATTCCTCGGTGGTTTTCACCGAACGTGTAGTCATCATGGATAAATTGGATTCCAGCTTCTCTTTTGTGAGAGACGTATGATCTTGGAGAAGCAGCTTTAAAAAGGTTTGAATCTCCATCGTTTCGTTCATTTCTTTTATGTATAAATAGTAAACAACCTGTCCGTTATTTAGTGTTTTTTTGTCATGGATCAAATCGTCCATTTCCTTTAATTGCGGAAGAATGACGGAGAGATTATCGTATAAGTGCTCTTTTAATGGAGTCTGATTCATTCGGATCACCCGCCTCAAATCTTTTTCTTAGCATTACCTGCTTGAAAAAACAATATTCTGTGTTACATTATTTTGTGGTAAAAGAAAGAATGAGGGTTTTGGAGGAAACAAGATGGCACAGATTCGTTTAGCAGGAACAAAAGAGGAGATCGACCGTATTCTACAGTCGTTTGACAAGCATTATGAGGTGACATATACATCAAAGGATTACGGAAAAACGAACCCAAAATACAAATATTCGAAGGATGTTCGCGTTTATATTGAACTAAAATTAAAATAAAGATAAAATTTTAATTGAAAACGCTTAAAGGATTTTCGTTTTTTGTATAGAATAGAGTTGAGTGATGAGAAGCTATGGAGGGATACATAATGACGGAATTTAGAATCGAAAAAGATACAATGGGCGAAATCAAAGTGCCGAAGGACAAGTTCTGGGGTGCACAAACACAACGAAGCAAAGAAAATTTCAAAATCGGTTCTGAGAAAATGCCAAAGGAAGTTGTGAATGCGTTTGCAATTTTGAAACGTAGCACAGCGATTGCCAACGAACGTCTTGGCAACCTTGAAAGCGAAAAAGCAGAAGCAATTGCTGCTGTATGTGATGACATCATCAGCGGAAAGTATGACGAGCATTTCCCGCTTGTTGTCTGGCAGACAGGCAGTGGAACACAAAGTAACATGAACATGAACGAAGTCGTTGCAAACAGAGCAACTGCTTACTTGAAAGATAAAAATAGCGAGTTCAGCATTCACCCGAATGATGACGTTAACCGCAGCCAAAGCTCAAATGATACATTCCCAACTGCTATGCACGTGGCAGCTGTTTTAGCTGTGTACAAAAAATTGCTGCCTGCTATTGACCAGTTAAGAACAACTCTTGATGAGAAAGCAAAAGCGTATCAAGAGATTGTGAAAATCGGCCGTACGCACTTGCAGGATGCAACACCGCTGACAGTTGGTCAAGAGATTAGCGGCTGGGTATACATGCTGGATCGTTCAAAAGAAATGATTCTAGAATCAACTGAAAAAATGAGAGAATTAGCAATTGGCGGAACGGCTGTTGGTACAGGAATTAACGCACATCCTGAGTTCGGTCAATATGTTGCTGAGGAAATCAGCCAGCTGACAGGTCAAACTTTCAATTCTTCACCAAACAAATTCCATGCGCTGACAAGCCATGATGAAATTACGTATGCACACGGTGCCTTAAAAGCACTTGCAGCTGATTTAATGAAAATTGCCAATGATGTGAGATGGCTTGCAAGTGGTCCTCGCTGCGGAATTGGTGAATTGATTATTCCTGAAAATGAGCCGGGAAGCTCAATTATGCCAGGAAAAGTCAACCCAACCCAAAGTGAAGCTTTAACCATGATTGCAGCACAAATCATGGGGAATGATGCCACAATCGGTTTTGCAGCAAGCCAAGGGAACTTTGAGCTGAACGTATTTAAGCCAGTCATTATTTATAACTTCTTGCAATCAGTTGAACTACTTGCTGACGGCATGAACTCATTCCATGACAAGTGTGCAGTTGGAATCGAACCAAACCTTGAAACGATTGAGAAAAACTTGAACAATTCATTGATGCTTGTGACGGCACTTAACCCGCACATCGGATATGAAAATGCAGCAAAAATTGCGAAGCTTGCGCACAAAGAAGGATTAACACTAAAAGAAGCAGCACTTCAATTAGAGCTGTTAACAGAAGAGCAGTTCGAGCAATTTGTGAAACCAGAGGAAATGGTGACACCGAAAGCAAAATAAGAAACCAGGGGCAGCTGCCCCTGGTTTTTTTCATTGAAAGTGATGTGTTTACAAATGATCCTCTTTCAAAATGCGCAAAAGTGACTCAGAGTTGGTTTGAAGCGGTGCGTATAATTTCAATTGGTACAGCATGCCTTTCACAATGACTTGTCTTGGCTTTTGCTTGTTTAATTCATTTTCTAGGATGCCAAGCGCTTCAAATAACTCAGGCTCGTTTTTCACTTCATAGTGTGCTTCAGCCATCTCTCTTAATTCCTTTAAAAGAGATTCTGTGAGCGGATCGAATGACCGTTCATAAATCGGACCAAACCAATCGCTCGCTTGATCTACAGAAATGAGAGGAAGATCATTTCGCTTCATCATACCGCCCATCAAATCATCGATACGATGAATCATGGTTGTGGCAAGCTCTTCTGCTTCCAGCTGAAAATCATATAAAATGGCAAGCTCGAAATAAACGTGGCTCATGCCCTCAATCGTCAAACATAAATCAGCCATATATGGAATAGCAGCGTCTCCATACACTTGTTTAATGTTATCGATGTGAAGCTGGATGGTTGCAAGCCTAATTTGTTTTGCGAGCTGCTGCGTTTCTTCATTCAATGGAAGCGCCCTGTCGCTCAGCTGCATTTTAATAAAATCCTTTTGCTGCAAAATATTATCGTAATAGACAGTGAGCTGTTTGCGGTAGGCTTCTTTTGGTGTGCCGCCCTCTGTTTGAACCTCATGAATCCGGGTAAATACCTTATCGTAATAGTAATGAAGGATCGAAATGAGCAGTGCTTCCTTTGATTTAAAATAAAGATAAAAAGCACCCTTTGACATGTGGCATTCATCTGCAATTTCCTGAACAGACGTTGTGTTATAGCCTTTGCTGGCAAATAATTTCATGCCAGCCTCAATGATCATTTTTTCTTTCTTTTTCAAAATGAATGTCATCCTTTCTTACCGAGAGACAAATGTCTTAGGAAACGTGCGCAAAGAGATGTGACTTATCGGTCATAAACGACGAAAGTTTTCAAAAATTAATCAGATTGTAACTTGTTTTTTACAGTGTAATTCTTTATATTATAAAGTAAGGTGACCAACTGGTCAAAATATGTGAAAGGATGATGTTCCATGAGAGAAATCGATGATATGATTAGACGCTTGCGAACAAAAGGGATTCAAGTAGAAAAAGTCAAAATGCCGAAAGAGACAACCATTGAAAAGAAATGGATGTATCAAGCTGGCAAAAAGATCAAAGCCACATACCGTGATTTCAATGGGTATTCATTCATCTAAAAAAGACTGCGGTCAAAAACCTACAGTCTCTTCTTTGGAACTATGATTGTATAACGTACACCTAGATCATCATTTTCAATAGATATGGACGCTTGATGCATTGAAAGGATTCTTTTGACAATGCTTAATCCAATACCGAATTCGCCCTTTTTTCCCTTACTAAAAGGCTCGTATAGGTTGGACAGCATATGTTCTTCAATTGGAGGACCGTCATTACGAATGACAATGCGGATTTGATCCTCTTTCTGTTTCATCTGAATATCAATTTTACTTTTTGCATAGCGAAGTTGATTTTCTAGTACATTCTCAAATAATTTGCTCCATTGTTCTGGATCGCCTTCAAGAGCAGCCTCATCATCTAAGTCCACGTTCCACTGCAATTCATTTTTCGACCAGCGTATTCGGTCGACCACTTCCAGCAACGTATTACTGAGTAGGAAGGAAGAATGTGCGGGATGTTGTTTAGATAAATAATCAAGCTTTGTTAAGTACAGCAGATCCTTGATTTTCTTCTCAAGCTTTTCCGCTTCACCTTCAATGACTTCCACCGTTTGTTCAAGATCTCCCTTAGGAAAAATACCATCTTTAATGGACTGCGTATAGCCGCGGATGACCATGACAGGTGTTTTTAAATCATGTGAAATATTCTGCAAAAGTGTCCGTTCCGTTTCATCTTTCTGGATGAGTTTTTGTCTCATTTCTTCAATGGTATGACCGAGCTTGCCGATTTCATCTTGACGGTCAACGATGACAGGATCGTCCCAGTCCTCTTGTGCAATCCGTTTGACGTGCTTTTCAAACGCAACGATTGGTCGGGATAAATAGCGGGCAAGCCAAATCGATGGAATCCAGCTTAGTAAAATAACGGTGCCTAAGATGAAGATCAGCTGTTTAAACAGCGTAAAGGACAGGTCGTCTCGATAAGAACCTGGTGCATAGGACAGAAGAATATATTGTGTATTGCCTGATGATACCTTTTTGATGACAAAAAAGATATGCTGGCCGTTCACCTCTTCAGAATACCGTTTCGTTGCGCTTTTTTGTTTTTTCACAAACGATTGGATTTTCTCAATAAAGGCATGCGGGAAAAACTGCGCCATTTGATCTAATTCATCTGACGGGATCAAAATGTGCTGCACGGAGCGGTTTTCCGGTGTCGATTTTGGCGAGCCGTCTCGGTTCAATGGATATTCTGTCAGCACTTGCTGTTCATTTTCGATATTTTTATAAATTTCATTTGTGAAGAAGTCACGTAATGTATTGGAAAATAGAATAATCAGGACAATTGAAATGGTGAGCAAAATGCCAGAGATCACAACCCAAATTTGAAAAGCGAGCGGTTTGTTCTTCATCCTTTAAGCATCCTATAGCCAAATCCATAGATGGTCTCGACCTTTAAGTCGGGCATTTTTTTGCGCAGCCGTCTGACAAGGTCATCAACCACACGATCTGTCCCGAAGTAATCGTGTCCCCAAATCTTGACGAGGATATCTTCACGAGAAAAAGCATGTCCCTGGTGATGGGTAAATAAAAGCAGCAAGTCAAATTCCTTAGAAGTTAAGTTAATGAGTTGACCCTCTTCATAGACCTCTCTTACATCCTCATGAATGATATAAGAAGACACTGGTGTGATACTTTGCTGCTGCGGGGTATCGCTGTTTTTATACACAAGCTCCAGCAGCTTTTGAACCCGAATGATCAGCTCACGCGGAAGAAATGGCTTCGCAATATAATCACTGCTTCCCAGCTCTAAACCGAGGACACGGTCGATATCTGCATCACGTGCTGAAATGAAAATGACCGGTACGTCAGGTGATGCGGCTTTGATTTCTTTAATGAGGGTGTAGCCGTCTGTATCAGGCAGCATAATATCTAAAATCCATAGATGCGGCGGCTTGTCCATTGCCTCGCGTGCCGCTTCTCCAGTTAAAAAAGAGGAGACATTCCAATCTTCACTCTCTAAATATTTGGTTAACAGTTCATTTAAGTTTTGTTCATCTTCAACTAAATAAATGGTGTACGACAAAGTCTTCCACATCCTCTCAACGTCATTATAACGGGATACGAAGGCGGCATGTCAACAATCACACGCTTTTTTCACAATTTCACATATTCTTCTCATCATTATCCCATAATGTTTGATTATGATAAGGTCAAGGGAAAAAAGGGCATAGACAAAAGGCGGATGAATAGGTGCTTTTCATCAATGTGCGCACCTTGCTTTTTTTCTATGATTAAGTATTATATAATTTGACATATTGCCATAAAGTATTTTTTTCAATGATCTTTCCAAAAAGAGGACCTGAGTCCTATCTACACATACGAATGAAACATGATGTAAAGGAGTGCAAGCGATGGATTTCCGAAGAGAAGATGAAGAGAATAAGATGAATCATGATGAAAATGCGAATCAAGACAATGAAATGAATCAGCAAAAAGATACCGATCAAGAGAATGAGAAACAAATAGACGCACCAGAAAAAGAGAAGGAACTTGTTTTTCATCAGCATGAAAACGAAGCATCTGCCACTCAGGAGAGTGTGACAAATCATTCTCCTCAAATGGTGGATGACCGTGCGTCGAAAAAAGAGAAAAAGCGCAAGGCGGCATGGCTGAGCCCGATTCTTGGAGGGATTATTGGCGGGGGTCTTGTACTTGGCATTACACCACTTTTGCCGCAGTCACAGGATACAGCTGCCAACACGCAAACGCAGACAGCATCAAGCGAGCCGGCAGCCTCAGATAATTTCTCGACAAAACAAATCACCAATGCCACAAATGTTGCTGATATGGTAGAAGATTTAGAGCCCACTATTGTTGGGGTCTCAAACTATCAATCTACACAAAATTCGTTTGGCTTAAGCGGTGATCAAACAGAAGCTGAAGCTGGAACAGGCTCTGGTGTCATCTTCAAAAAAGATGGCAAAAAAGCGTACATTATTACAAATAACCATGTTGTCGAAGGTGCCAATAAAATCAAGGTTACCCTTTATGATGGAAAAACAAAAGACGCAAAGCTTGTCGGCAGTGATGTCATGACAGATTTAGCCGTTGTTGAAATGAACGCAGACGGCATTGATAAAGTGGCGAGCTTTGGTGATTCTTCTAAGCTTCGTGCTGGAGATAAAGTCATTGCCATTGGGAATCCGCTCGGTGCACAGTTCTCAGGTACTGTGACAGAAGGAATTATTAGTGGTCTTGATCGTACCGTAGAAGCAAATACGTCATCTGGTACGGTGGAGATGAATGTGCTGCAAACAGATGCAGCGATTAACCCAGGAAACAGCGGTGGTCCGCTTATTAATACTGACGGTCAAGTCATTGGCATCAACAGCTTAAAAATCAGCGAAAGCGGTGTGGAATCACTTGGATTCGCGATCCCAAGTAACGATGTCAAACCGATTGTAGATGAGTTATTGAAAAATGGAAAAGTTGAACGTCCATACCTTGGCGTACAAATGATTGACCTTGAGCAAGTGCCTGAGACGTATCAGGAAAATACGCTCGGCTTATTTGATAAACAAATCGGCAAAGGCATTTACGTAAAGGATGTTTCAAAAGGTTCACCTGCACAAAAAGCAGGCTTGAAATCTGGAGATGTTATCATCAAGTTCAAAGGGAAAGACGTAGTGAACAGCTCTCAGCTGAAAGAAATTCTTTACAAAGAAACAAAAGTCGGCGATAAAACCACAATGACTGTCATCCGTGAAGGAAAGAACAAAAATCTAGATATTACCCTTGGACAGTCAGATAGCGAATAAATAAAAAAACAGGTGGATGTCAACATATCCACCTGTTTTTTTGTGCTTATTTTTTTGAAGAGAGTGTACGTAGTATGATATGTTCCCACACGTTCCAAGGCAGAAGCTGCTTTGCTGTGAATGAAAGTCGTACGCCTTTTCCAACAAGATATCTCAGCCGTTTCAGCCGCTTCTTTTCTGCTAATCGTACAACAAGCTCCGCCACTTCACGAGGATCTCCATAGTTGGATTTCTGGGCATCAATATGGGCCATCATCTTTTGATAGAGTTTTGTGTATTTCGATCCTTCTGAGGGTTGAATCATTTGCTCGTTCATGGAAGTGTTCCAAATATTCGTCTGGAAAGAGCCTGGCTCGATCAAGGCCGCCTGTATACCGAACGAAGCCAGTTCAATCCGCAAGCTTTCTGTATAGCCTTCCAACGCAAACTTAGACGATACATATGGAGAAAGTGCAGGCATCCCCATTAATCCGCTGATGCTGCTCATATTGAAAATTTTTGCGCCACTCGTCATAAACGGCAGCACTGCTTGGGTCATTCCCATCACACCGAAAATATTCACTTCAAATTGCTGGCGGTATGTGTCGACAGGAACCTCCTCCGCAAAACCAGCAAAGGCTGTTCCTGCATTGTTCACAAGCAGGGTAATGGGTGCATAGGCATGGAGCTTCTTCTGAAATGCTTGAATTGACTGCGTATCGGTCACATCTAACGCTTCAATATGTATCATGCTGGATAAAGAGGCTTGCTCGATTTCTTCAGCGAGCTTTTTTGCATTGGTTTCCTGTCTGACGCCGGCAATCACTGTATAGCCCCTCTTGGCGAGACGCATCGTGATGAGCTTGCCAAAGCCGCTATTGGCACCTGTTACAATGGCTGTTCTTTTCATCATCCGGTTCTCCTTTTTGTTTAAATTTATCATAGTGCGATGTTTTATTGAATAACGAAAAGGAGCTTGGAGAAGAATAAAAAGCGATGCTGTGAAATAGGAGGAAACACATGATGTGTTGGAAGAAGGCAGGACGGATAGGAGTGCTGCTCTTTATGCTGTCCGGCTGTCAATCAATTGAACCATTACAACAAACACATGAAGCAGAAGCAGAAAGTCTGTCAGCTGTTCAAATGAAGGAACTGCCATTTCAGCATGTGCATCTGCATGTACAATATGGACAGAAAAACGAATTATATGAAGCGACCTATCGTCAGGCAAGAGGCAAAGAGGAAGCGCTCATTCGTGATCATATGAATGGTGTCCGCTATGAAGGGGAAGAAGCCTTACGCGAGATGAAGATGAAGCTGAATGATATGTCGATTCCTAGTGCAAAGATCAATGAAGCGTATGTAAATGAACTATTAGCTGCTTTTAATTTAGATGATGATTATCAGCGGATTCAGATTGATCTGAAGCTCGAAGATGGGACCAAACGTACATTCCAAAGGAAGAAATAAACGAGACTTTCTCATTTTTTAATTGAAAATGATTTTCAAGATCACTTAAATCTGATACACTAAATTGAGATAAGTGATCTTTTACGTCTGTACATAGACGATATTGAATATAAAAATTTGGATGAGAAAAGGAGCGTTTGAGCGGAATGAGTGCCATTTCTACTGAAGGTTTAAGCTTAGGCTACGGAGAAACAATGATCATAGACGAACTAAATGTATCGATCCCTAAGGGTGAAATCACAGTATTTATTGGCAGTAATGGATGCGGTAAATCCACGCTACTTCGCTCTTTGGCCCGTCTCATGAAGCCAATGGGTGGTTCTGTCCTGCTTGAAGGTCATTCCATTGCAAAATTACCTACAAAGGAAGTAGCGAAACAGCTCGCCATTCTTCCACAAGGACCAGAAGCGCCAGAAGGATTAACCGTGCATCAGTTAGTGAAGCAAGGCAGATATCCTTATCAAAATTGGCTGAAGCAGTGGTCGAAGCAAGATGAAGAAGCAGTGAACCGCGCATTGAAGTCAACAAAGATGGAAGACCTTGCTGATCGGACCGTGGATTCATTATCAGGTGGGCAGAGGCAGCGTGCATGGATTGCGATGACGCTGGCACAAGAGACCGATATTATTTTGTTAGATGAACCGACGACATATTTAGACATGACGCATCAAATCGAAATTTTGGACCTTCTGTTTGATTTAAATGAGAAAGAGCAGCGCACAATTGTGATGGTTCTTCATGATCTCAATCTCGCATGCAGATATGCTCATCATCTTGTGGCGATTAAAGACAAGTCGATTTATGCAGAAGGAAGACCAGAAACAGTGATTAATTGTGATCTCGTGAAAAATGTCTTTGATATGAATTGCCAAGTGACAACAGATCCTTTATTTGGAACACCATTATGTATTCCGCATGGTAGAGGACGCTGTATTGTGCAGCAAGCACAAGCTGAAACATTTCTTGCTGCAAGATAATCGTATGTCAAAAGCCTGACATCTGTGTCTCACAGAGTCAGGCTTTTTTCTGAAAAAGGAGCGGAATATCAATGGGAAATGAATTAGATGAAAAGCTGGAAGGCTTGCTTGATAAATATACAGAGCTGCTGCTCGGTGAATCAACAGACGAGCTGAAACAAGATGTGAAACAGTGGGTGATCTACTCTCATATTGCAAAAAGCATGCCGCCGCTAGCAAAGCACTTCAATGAAACGTATCCAGAAGCTAAAGAAGAAATCAAACACACGATTCAACGGATCAAACAGTTGAACGAAGCTCACCGTGCCAATAAAGACCGTTAAAAAACTGCCAGCTCCAACTGGCAGTTTTTTTATGACATTTGTGATGATCCGTACGGAGATTGTTCTGTCAGTGTTTGCTGGAATTTCTGATGTGCCTGCTGGAGCTTTTGCTGATCAGCTGCTTCAACGGAATACCAGCCATATCGGAACATGACATCATATAAATGTCTTTGTGTTTTCTGTGTTTCCAGTGCAATTCGCTGAATATCCTGGTAAAGAGATTCATGACTGAATTCATTGAGCGCTGTGTTGTATCCGTTTGTCATATATTTTTCAGTCGATAAGAGATCTGTGACAAAATCACGATCGTTCATGTTTGTTGTTGTGGGAACCGGAGTTTGTGGGTTCCCGATTTTTTGTTGGTTTTGCTGTTCCATGTTTTTTCCTCCTATTGCATAAAGCCAGTAGACTGGCCTTGCCCTGAGCTGCCTAAATGCTGAAGAATTTGTGTGTAATGCTGATGATGCATTTGGCCAACTTGATTTAATTCTTGTTTCAATGTTTGGTCCTGGCAATGCTCGGCCATAAAATGAGCCTTTTTCATGGCGATTAAGTTCCAGTTGAGCATATCCTCTAAGTACAAGGAATCCTTCACTGAAATGACTTCTGGGGGCATATTCATTTGCTGATTGTTCAACATGTGTTCCTCCTTACGATTTTGTTTCCTTACTGATTCTTTTTATATTGCTGATTTTGACTGGTTTTTTTCCCGCCAAGGTCTGCTTCCTGTGATGGACCTGCGTTTCCTTTTACACTTGCAGCACTTACGCCTGCTTTCGATGGGTTTTTCTTCAAACGAGACATGTGGACATCACCTCCATTCTTACAATTCCCTCTCATCTTTAATTCATACGCCGCAAACGGAGGCACATGAGAATGTGTAAATTTTTGAAATCTGCTATTGAACTGTTTCGGAAAATCTTTTAAGATAAAGAAAGAGGCATTGCTTTTTTTTGGACAAAAAATGAATGACTGTTCATTCAAAATGTTTAGGGGGATATTTATGGGCAAACATATTCGCAAGGCGGCTGTCATTGGTTCAGGTGTCATGGGCTCAGGCATTGCTGCACATCTAGCCAATATCGGGATACCAGTAACACTGCTAGATATTGTGCCAAATGAACTCACAAAGGAAGAAACGGCGAAAAAGCGGACGCTTGATCACCCTAGTGTTCGGAATCGATTAAGTCAAGAAGCGATGAAAAAATTGTTAAAGCAAAAGCCAGCACCTCTTACTTCAGCAAAAAACCTATCATACATCACACCGGGAAATCTCACAGACCACCTTTCCTTATTACACGATGCTGACTGGATCATTGAAGTCGTCACTGAAAAGCTCAGCATCAAAAAGCACGTATTCTCTCTCATCGACGAACACCGCAAAGAAGGAAGCATCGTATCAAGCAATACATCCGGTATTTCAGTTGAAAAAATGGCAGAAGGCCGATCAGATGATTTTAAACGCCACTTTTTAGGCACACATTTTTTTAACCCAGCTCGTTATTTAAAGCTCTTAGAAATCATTCCTATTCAAGAAACAGATCCAGAAGTACTTTCATTTATGAAAACATTTGGCGAGGATGTACTCGGCAAAGGTGTCGTTGAAGCAAAAGACACACCGAACTTTATTGCAAACCGTATTGGCACTTATGGACTTCTTGTCACAGTGCGTGAAATGCTTGAGAACAAATACACCATTGGAGAAGTGGATTCTGTCACAGGACCCCTCATTGGAAGACCGAAAAGTGCGACCTTCCGTACACTTGATGTCGTGGGGCTTGACACGTTCTCTCATGTGGCACGAAACGTATATGAACAGGTAGAAGGAAAGGAAAAAGAGATTTTTCAGCTGCCTGAGTTTATTGAAAGAATGCTCGAAAAAGGATGGATTGGCAGCAAGGCAGGGCAAGGTTTTTATCAAAAAAATGGGAAGGTTATTTTAGAGCTTGACCCAGTGACGCTCACATATGGAGAGCGCACAAAGCTAAAAGATCCAGGCATTGAGATGGCGAAACAGCAAAAGGGTGCAAAAGCAAAGTTGAAAGCGCTTATTTATCAGGATGGCCGTGCAGGGCAATTGCTTTGGAATATGACAGCGCCCGTGCTTCTTTATTCAGCTCATCTAAAAGGTGAAATTGCGGATGATATTCTTTCCATCGATAACGCAATGAAATGGGGGTTTGGCTGGCAGCATGGCCCATTTGAGCTGTGGGATGCAATTGGTGTCAAAAAAGCCGCCGAGCGCATGGAAGCAGAAGGTCACAGCATCCCAGCGTGGGTGCAAGACATGCTGTCAAAAGGACACGACACATTCTATCAAGAGAATGCTGAAGGAGAGCGAGCTTTTTATCAGAATGGCGCTTATGAACAGGAAAAAGGGAACGACAAACATATTTCTTTAGCTAGATTGAAAAAGAAACACGACGTTATCTTCAAAAATTCTGGTGCGAGCCTGATCGATATTGGTGATGACGTCGCCTTACTCGAATTTCACTCTAAAAGCAATGCCATTGGACTAGATGTCATTGATATGATCAATCGTGCTGTTGATGAGACGGAAAAGAATTATAAAGGGCTTGTTATCGGAAACCAAGGGAAGAACTTCTGTGTTGGTGCTAACCTTGCCCTGATTTTAATGGAAGCACAGGACGATAATTTCTTTGAGATTGACTTTGTGATCAGGCGCTTCCAGCAGGCGATGATGAAGGTCAAATATAGCGAGCGTCCAGTCGTAGCCGCACCGTTTGGGATGACATTAGGAGGCGGAACAGAGGTTTGTCTGCCGGCAGCAGCTATACAGGCGTCGAGCGAAACTTACATGGGACTTGTGGAAGCGGGAGTTGGACTGATTCCAGGAGGCGGCGGAAACAAAGAGTTATACCTTCGTCACCTGCAAGGGTCAGCGAAGCCGTCGCAGACGGCTATACAGGATGCCACGCTGAAAACATTTGAAACAATTGCGATGGCAAAAGTATCAACTTCAGCTGAGGAAGCGCGGGATATGAACATGCTCCGCGTGAACGACCGGATCAGTATGAATGGGGATCACCTGATCTATGATGCAAAACAACTGGTGCTCTCTCTTGATGAAGCCGGTTATCGTGCGCCGCTCAAGCAAAAGGTGCCGGTCATGGGAGAAACAGGCTATGCAGCGATGATTTTGGCTGCTGAAAATATGAGACTGTCTGGATATATTTCAGAGCATGACATGACCATTGTAAAAAAATTAGCTCATGTCATTTCCGGCGGGAAACTGCCATTTGGAACAGAGGTAGAGGAGCAATACTTATTAGAGCTTGAAAGAGAAGCCTTTTTAAGTCTTGTAGGAGAAGTGAAATCACAGGCACGCATGCAGCACATGCTCGTCAAAGGAAAACCTTTACGTAACTAAGGGGGAGTCAAAATGAGAGAAGCAGTCATTGTCGCTGGCGCAAGAACACCAGTAGGGAAGGCGAAAAAAGGATCGTTAAAACATGTCCGTCCTGATGATATGGGCGCATTATGTGTAAAAGAAACGTTAAAGCGTGCCGGTGAATACGACGGTCAGATAGATGATTTGATCATTGGCTGTGCAACGCCAGAAGCAGAGCAGGGATTAAATGTGGCCCGAAATATTGGAGCATTAGCGGGACTGCCTTATACTGTACCTGCCATCACCATAAACCGCTACTGCTCGTCAGGACTTCAGTCTATCGCTTATGCGGGTGAACGAATTATGCTTGGGCAGGCAGACACGATTTTAGCTGGAGGAGTCGAATCGATGTCGCAGGTGCCGATGATGGGGCATTCCATTCGTCCGAATGCTCTCTTGGCAGAGCAAGCGCCTGAATACTACATGAGCATGGGTCACACGGCAGAGCAAGTGGCGCAAAAGTATCAGGTCACACGTCAAGATCAGGACGCCTTTGCGGTGAGGAGTCATCAAAAGGCAGCAAAGGCACTTCAAGAAGGGAAGTTTTCAGATGAAATTGTACCTGTTGATGTAACGGAACGACGGGTAGGAGAGCAATATCAATTAGAAGAGCATCAATTCACGTTCTCACAGGATGAAGGTGTGAGAGCAGGCACAACGGAGGAGATTCTGTCTACTTTGCGTCCAGCCTTTTCGACAAGAGGCACAGTGACCGCAGGGAACTCTTCGCAGACAAGTGACGGGGCTGCGTGTGTGATGATGATGGACCGCGAGAAAGCATCCTCACTTTCTCTTCAGCCGCTCGCTAAATTTAGAGCATTTGCTGTCGGCGGTGTACCGCCTGAGGTGATGGGGATCGGGCCGGTTGAAGCCATTCCGCGTGCGCTGAAAATCGCTGGACTTGAGCTGAAGGATATTGGACTGTTTGAATTAAACGAAGCGTTTGCTTCTCAGGCAATTCAAGTCATTCGCCATTTAGGGATTGATGAAGAAAAGGTGAATGTCAACGGCGGGGCAATTGCGCTCGGACATCCGCTCGGCTGTACAGGAACGAAACTAACGCTGTCACTTATTCATGAAATGAAACGGCGAAACGAGCAATTTGGCATTGTCACAATGTGTATCGGCGGGGGCATGGGAGCAGCAGGGATTTTTGAATTGATCTAAAGGGGGAAATCAGGATGAAAGCATTGGAAGATGTAAAAAAGGGTGGAAGCTTTTTAATTGATGAGACGAATTATGAGCATATTTTTACACCGGAGGATTTCTCTGATGAACATCAAATGATTGGGAAGACAACAGAGGATTATATTTTACAAGATGTGGTTCCGCATATAGATCAAATTGAAAACCATGAGTTCGAGCATTCGGTCAGGCTTCTCAAAAAGGCTGGTGAGCTTGGACTTTTAGGAGCCGACGTGCCAGAAGAATTCGGCGGGCTTGGATTAGATAAAATCAGTTCAGCGATCATTACTGAAAAATTCGCTAGAGCAGGAAGCTTCTCACTTTCCTATGGTGCTCATGTCGGTATTGGTTCTCTGCCGATCGTGCTCTTCGGAAATCAAGCGCAAAAGGAAACGTACCTGCCTGGACTCGCCTCTGGGGAAACCATTGCGGCGTACGCACTCACTGAGCCAGGATCAGGCTCTGACGCTCTTGGAGCAAAAACAACCGCAGTTCTGAATGAAGCAGGTACCCACTATGTCCTCAATGGAGAAAAGCAGTGGATCACAAACTCCGCATTTGCCGATGTCTTTGTTGTGTATGCGAAGATTGATGGTGAACACTTCTCTGCTTTTATCGTCGAAAAGGATTTTCCAGGTGTCAAAACGGGACCTGAGGAGAAAAAGATGGGCATTAAAGGATCATCGACAAGAACATTGATTCTTGAAGATGCCCAAGTACCGAAGGAGAATTTGCTCGGTGAAGCCGGCAGAGGTCATGTAATTGCCTTTAACATTTTGAATATTGGGCGCTATAAGCTGGCAGTCGGCACAATCGGTGCATCAAAGCGCGTCATTCAATTGTCGGCAGAATATGCGAACCAGCGTAAGCAGTTCAAAACACCAATTTCTCAATTCAGCTTAATTGGTGAAAAAGCAGCCAATATGTCAGCAAAGCTCTATGCGATGGAAAGTGCAGTTTACCGCACGGTTGGATTATTTGAACAGCGGATGGGGCTATTAAGTGATGAAGAGCAAAAAGACGGCAAACAAATTGCTCAATCTATTGCGGAATATGCGATTGAATGCTCTCTCTGTAAAGTGCTCGGCTCTGAAACGTTAGATTATGTTGTGGATGAAGGCGTGCAGATTCACGGCGGATATGGATTCATGCAAGAATACGAGGTCGAAAGAGCCTATCGCGACTCACGAATTAACCGTATTTTTGAAGGGACAAACGAAATCAATCGTTTACTTGTACCAGGTACATTCTTGAAGAAAGCGATGAAAGGAGAGCTTCCGCTGCTTCAAAAGGCGCAAACCTTACAGGAAGAGCTGATGATGATGATGCCGGAAGAGCCAGGCGATCAGCCGCTCGATCAAGAAAAATATTTGCTCGCCCATGCGAAAAAGATCGCCTTAATGGTGGCTGGTATGGCAGCAATGAAATACGGGAAAGCCTTAGACAAAGAGCAAGAAATTCTTGTGAACATAGCCGATATCGTGAATGAAATTTTTGCTGCTGAATCAGCGATTTTGCGCACAGAAAAGGCAATCGCTGCAACAGGGGAAGAAAAGAATGCTCAAAAGCTTGCTTACACACAAATTTTCACGCAAGAAGCTTTCTTAAAGATTGAAGCCCATGCAAAAGAATCCTTGATTGCGATGGAGGAAGGAGATTCACTCCGCATGAGCCTGTCAGCCCTTCGCAAGCTGACAAGATTTACTCCAATCAATGTCATCGCCAAAAAGCGTGAAGTGGCAAAACGAATCTTTGAAGCAGAGAAATATATCGTATAAGGACGGCTTAAAAGGTGCGGATATCACTCCGCACCTCAGCGTGTAGACAAATCCTCGCATTCTTTGTCAGGTCTGCGTGCCGGTGCTCACGAATGACAAATTCGCTCCGCTCCGGTACTCGTCCTTCCTAGGCTGAAAAGGTTTTCTATCACGCTGAAAAGAAGACAAAGGGCTAAAATAAAGATCATTTTATCCCTTTGTCAACAATCTGAGGTGCGGATATCACTCCGCACCTTTTTGTAAGCATACATTTAGGTTTTTAAAATATTTTGTGATAAAATGTTGTCACAATTTGCAGGAGGTGAAAATGGTGGCTTTAGATTTTTACGAATACCCATCTTGCGGTACATGCCGAAAAGCAAAAAAGTGGCTGGAAGCACACAATAAAGACATCAACAGCATACATATCGTCGAAGAGACGCCTGATAAAGAAACATTAAAAGCCCTTTACGAAAAAAGCGGTTTAGAGCTGAAGAAATTCTTTAATACAAGCGGACAAAAATACCGGGAGCTGCAGCTGAAAGATCAACTTCCTGCAATGTCAGAGGACGAGCAGCTAGAATTACTCGCGTCTAACGGAATGCTGATTAAGCGCCCGATTACAACAGACGGAAAACGAGTGACGGTTGGATTTAATGAAGATACATTTAAAAGCGTCTGGAAATGATGTAACTTTCATTCAGATTGTGGTATCTTCAATATAGATTGTAAGAAAAGACTGGAGGGGTATTGAATGAGCACACCAAAAGATTTACGTTATTCAGAAGAACATGAATGGGTCAAAGTAGAAGGAGATAAGGTGCGTATCGGTATTACGCATTTTGCTCAATCTGAGCTGGGCGATATCGTGTTCGTTGAGCTTCCTGAAGTAGGAGACAAAATCACAGCGGACGAGCCTTTCGGAAGTGTAGAATCAGTAAAAACTGTTTCTGAACTTTATGCACCGATCAATGGCACAATCGTTGAAGTGAACGATGAGCTGGATGACAGCCCAGAATTCGTCAACGACTCTCCATACGAAAAAGCATGGATGATCGTTGTAGAACCAGCTGATGCAGCTGAAATCGAGAACTTAATGACGGCTGAGCAATATGAAGAAATGACAAAAGAAGACTAATTCATGTGAAATTGGACACTCTACCTTTATGGGGGGTGTCCAATTTGTCTTTTCAAAAAGAACACGTGGATATAACAGAGCATGTCACTGGACGATTCAAAGAAAGCGGCATGGTGCTTTATCATCAAAATGAAGAGATTGGCACGATGATTAGTGAAAACCAATATGAGCTGAAATCGGGATATTCCTATGATCAAAATCGTTTTTATCGTCTAACGGATACATTAACCCACGGGACAGAAAAATATGTAGACTGTGACGATGAAAATGGCTGGTGCTAATCACAGATGAGACTGCAGTGAACAGAAGCTGCAGTCTTTTTGATGACGAGGCGCCCAATCTTTACAACCTGAATGAAAGATTGTAATCTAAGGAAGAAGTGAATCAACGTCAAAAGGGCCGGGTGATCGTGATGAATGTCGAGATAGAAAAGGTCATCATTGTAGAAGGTAAAACAGACAAACAAAAGCTAAAAGAAGTCATAAGTGAACCTGTTACCATCATTTGCACCAATGGCACGATCAGTACATCGAAGCTGGATCAGCTTGTGGACGATTTAGTGGGGAAAGACGTTTACATATTAGCAGACAGTGACGATGCAGGCGACAAACTGCGGAAGCAATTTCGAAAAGAATTCCCTGAAGCACTTCATCTTTTTGTCGATAGAACGTACCGCGAAGTGGCCGCTTCACCGTCAGCCCACATTGCATCTATCCTATTAGCTGCAAACATTGATGTTCATTCGAAATATTTATGAGGGTGGACGTATATGAAAGAGATTGAAGAACACGAATTCAAGGAGATAGAGGACGATTTATTTCTTTTATACTTATATACTCCGTTTTGCGGAACATGCCAGCTGGCAAAGAAAATGCTGGCAGTCGTAGACGCCATGCAGCCGGATGTACCATTTTACGAAAACAATTTAAACTACTCACCAGGCTTTGCGAAAGCATTTGAGATTGAGAGTGTTCCTTGCTTTCTACTGTTTAAAAAAGGTAAATTGGTGCAAAAAGGCTATGCCTTTCACTCAGTTCCATATCTTCATGAAATGATTGAAACCGCTAAATAAAGCGGTTTTTTGTCATATTTCAAGAAATTCATTTGAAAATTTGTCGAGTTATTTATAAAGGACAAGCCGATGTTTGTAGAGAAATGTTATGTATAACCAAATGACAGGGAGGTTATACATGTGGAAAATGTGAAAGCCCATGGTAACACAGGGCAGCGTTTATTATTAAAACCGCTGCTCTCATCATCATCCTTGAAGATTACATTTGAGGCGGAAACTGACTCTTGTACATTGATTGTGGATGAACGTGGTGAAGTGAAGAAACTACCTGCAATTGAGTTATCGGATCTCATCTTTTATGGTGAGAGGAAAGAAATTCTTCAATTATTAGATGGAGATATGTCCTTACAGCAGTTAATCAGCAGGGGACAAGTCAAAGTCAAAGGGTCATTCCGTGCGCTCCTTAGACTAGAGGCAGTGCTTTGGCTGACGAACGGTTTTTTTCGAAAAATGATAACGTAGTTGTTTACTTGGAAATTAGCGATTTACAGCGTTGACATATCTCGGGTAGCATGATATTCTACGTTAGTAAAAACATGAACATCACATAAAACAACATATTTTCTCTTATTAAGAGAGGTGGAGGGACGTGCCCTATGAAACCCGGCAACCGTCAGCATAGCTGAAATTGGTGCCAATTCACTCAAAGCCGCAGCGCTTTGAAAGATGAGAGAAAGGCGTAATTGACATAAAAGGCCTTTCTGCTTGCGTTGCAGTTAGGTCTTTTTTACTGACCTGGCGTCAGGCTAGAGTCATGACAGAAAGAAGAATAAATAACGTATGTGATGGAAACCTATAGATTCAGCAAGAAAGCAGGTGATCAGACTGTGATTCATTTACAGAATGTATCAAAAACGTACCATTCAAAAAGCGGAAATGTTGATGCCGTGAAAGACGTCAACCTGGATATTGATAAAGGTGAAATATTCGGAATTATCGGGTATAGCGGTGCAGGAAAAAGCTCGCTTATTCGCCTATTAAACGGTCTGGAGCTGCCAACAGATGGAATTGTTGAAGTGGCAGGCAACCGGATCAATGAAGTATCGAATGCGAAACTTCGGAAAGCAAGACAAGAAATCAGCATGATCTTCCAGCACTTTAATTTGCTTTGGTCAAGAACGGTGAGACAAAATATTATGTTCCCGCTTGAGATCGCAGGTGTACCGACATCAAAACGGAGAGAACGTGCGAATGAACTGATTAAATTGGTCGGTTTAGAAGGAAAAGAAAATGCGTATCCGTCTCAGCTAAGCGGCGGGCAAAAACAGCGTGTCGGCATTGCGAGAGCATTAGCGAATGATCCAAAGGTTCTTCTATGTGACGAAGCGACATCTGCGCTAGATCCGCAAACGACTGATTCTATCCTTGAGCTTTTGGCGGATATCAATAAACGACTAGGGCTCACGATCGTGCTCATTACACACGAAATGCACGTCATTCGCAAAATTTGTCATCGCGTCGCGGTCATGGAAAATGGACGTATTGTCGAAGAAGGCGAAGTATTGCGCGTCTTCAGACAGCCGAAGGAAGAAATGACGAAGCGATTTGTGCAACAGCTGGCTGAACCAGAGGAAGCGAAAGAAACAATTGAGCATGTCCTTGAGCGGGTAAAAGAAGGTCAGGTCGTACGATTGTCCTTTATCGGAGATTCTGCCGAGCAGCCGCTGATCACTGAGATCATTCGATCCTTCAACGTCGATGTGAACATCCTTCAAGGGAAGATTTCTCAAACGCAGGAAGGCGCGTTTGGAACACTCTTTATCCACATTAATGGAGAAGAGACCGAAGTAGAAAAAGCCATCGCCTATATCCAAAGCAAACAGGTTGAAATCGAGGTGATGACACATGTTTGAGAAATGGTTTCCGAACGTTGATTTAGACGTCATTTGGAGTGCAACAGGTGAAACGGTGTATATGACACTCATTTCATTGGCATTTGCCTTTGCAATCGGGATTATCCTAGGACTCCTGCTCTTCCTTACAGGAAAAGGCGGTCTTTGGGAAAATAAACCGATTAATGCTGTCATCGGCGCTGTCGTCAACATTTTCAGATCGATTCCTTTTATCATTCTAATCATTCTATTATTAGGATTTACAAAACTCATTATGGGCACTATTCTAGGCCCAAATGCAGCACTTCCTGCCCTTGTCATAGGGTCAGCTCCATTCTATGCACGTCTTGTCGAAATTGCACTGCGTGAGGTAGACAAAGGAGTCATTGAAGCAGCACGATCAATGGGAGCGAAAACGTCGACAATCATTTTCAAAGTATTGCTGCCAGAATCATTGCCAGCCCTCATTTCAGGTATAACCGTAACAGCGATTGCTCTAATTGGCTCTACTGCGATTGCAGGTGCAATTGGAGCAGGCGGACTAGGTGACCTCGCCTATGTGGAAGGGTACCAATCCGGTAATACTGATGTCACACTTGTAGCCACTGTGTTTATTCTGATCATCGTCTTTATTATTCAAATAATCGGTGATTTGATTACAAATAAAATTGATAAACGTTAAGGGAGGATTTATTCATGAAGAAATTGATTTTAAGTGCACTATTTCTAGCATTTGCAGGTATTTTAGCTGCGTGCGGTTCATCTAATAACGCAAGTGAAAGCAAAACCATTACGGTTGCCGCTTCAAAAACACCGCATGCCGAAATTCTTGAAGAAGCAAAACCACTTCTAAAAGAAAAAGGCTACGATTTAAAAGTGAAAGTGCTTAGCGATTATAAAATGTACAACAAAGCGTTAGCTGAAAAAGAAGTGGATGCGAACTTTTTCCAGCATATCCCTTACTTAAACGAAGAAAATAAATCAAACAAAGATTATAACCTAGTGAGTGCAGGTGCGGTTCACCTTGAGCCTTTCGGTATCTACTCTAAGAAATACAAATCAGTAAAAGATATTCCAAACGGCGGCACAATCATCATGACAAACAACGTAGCTGAACAAGGCCGTATGCTTGCCCTGCTTCAAAATGCTGGTGTTATCAAGCTTGATCCAAAGGTTGATACAATCAACGCAACAGTAAAGAACATTAAAGAAAACCCAAAGAACCTAAAATTCAAAAAAATCGCACCTGAATTAACGGCGAAAGCTTATGAAAACAGTGAAGGCGATGCTGTATTCATCAACGTAAACTATGCGATTCAAAATAAATTGAATCCGAAAAAAGATTCAATCGAACTTGAGCAAACAAAGAACAACCCATATGCAAACATCGTTGCGGTTCGCAAAGGTGACGAAAAATCAGAGAAGATCAAGGTATTAATGGAAGTTCTTCACTCTGATAAAATCAAAGAATTCATCGACAAAAAATATGACGGTGCAGTATTGCCTGTATCTGAATAACAACATTTCAACCTCGCTTCTATCAAAGCGAGGTTTTTTGTGTATTTTTTCAAATCTCGCTCATAATAAAAACGTACAAATGACCTGAAGGGATGGAATCAAGATGAATGAACAGCATATGAGCGGATCCATGCAGCAATCACTGACTGATTATAAAACCGCAATGGGTGAATTCCAGAAGAAAATGCCGGTGTTTGGAAAGAAATTTAATGAATTTACGGAGCAGTGCTTCCAGAGCGATTCATTAACGCAAAAGGAAAAACAAATGATTGCCCTTGGCATCAGTATTCATGCACAGGACGAATACTGCATGATTTATCATACAAAGGGAGCGCTCGATCAAGGGGCGACAGAAGAGAATTTGCTGGAGGTTGTCAGCGTAGCAGCAGCTTTTGGCGGCGGGGCAGCACTAAGCCAAGGAATCACTGTCGTTCAGCAATGTATTGATGAATTTGGAGGACAGACGCATTAAGAGAAGCATAACACGGTATTTTTCCATATCAGGGAGTTGAGCGCTTCTCATCCGATTGTGTGAGAAAATATGCCAGCATAGGGTGTCATATCCCTTTTGAGTGAAGCCGCATACGTTTGCTACAATAAAGCTACACTCAAGGAAGGGAATGGTTTATTATTTGTTCGGACCATAGTACACTAGGATTGGATTATACCGCCGAGATGGAAAAGGCCATGCATCAAGCTCATGGCATGAGCTATGCAGAGTACGAAAGAGACCATGACTTACGGATGAAAGTGGAATATAAACGAGAGCAGTCCTACCGAGATGAGAAAAGACAGCTCGCAAAAATGAATATACGAGGCTAATAATAGCTGAGGGGCGGGGAGAACAGTTTCCCGCCCTTTCTTTATGAAAACAGTCTTTTCGACATAAATCCTTTTATCTACCTGCTTTTTTTGTTAGAATTTTGAGAGCATCCTCTCACGCTTATCGTGAATGTGTTGTATTCAGTTTTAATTTGTTATAAAATTAGAATGAGAATAAATTGAGAATAATGATTATTTTGGAGGTATCGATATATGACTGCTTCGACATTAACAATTAAGGACTTGCACGTTGAGATTGAAGGGAAAGAAATCTTAAAGGGTGTAAACCTCGAGATAAAAGGTGGAGAATTCCACGCAGTAATGGGACCAAACGGAACAGGTAAATCTACTTTATCTGCTGCAATTATGGGTCACCCTAAATATGAAGTAACAAAAGGCAGCATCTTGCTTGATGGCGAAGATGTCCTTGAAATGGAAGTAGATGAGCGCGCTCAAGCTGGTCTTTTCCTTGCGATGCAATACCCGTCTGAAATCAGCGGTGTTACAAATGCTGACTTCCTTCGTTCTGCTATTAACGCACGCAGAGAAGAAGGCGATGAAATCTCTCTTATGAAATTCATCCGCAAAATGGACGAAAACATGGAGTTCCTTGAAATGGACCCAGATATGGCACAACGCTACTTAAATGAAGGTTTCTCAGGCGGGGAGAAAAAACGCAACGAAATTCTTCAATTAATGATGATTGAACCAAAGATCGCCATCCTTGACGAAATCGATTCTGGTCTTGATATCGATGCCCTGAAAGTTGTTTCTAAAGGAATTAACAAAATGCGCGGCGAAAGCTTTGGCTGCTTAATGATCACTCACTATCAGCGCCTGCTGAACTACATCACACCAGATCACGTTCATGTTATGATGCAAGGCCGTATCGTGAAATCTGGCGGACCAGAACTCGCGCAGCGTCTAGAAGCAGAAGGCTATGATTGGATTAAAAAAGAGTTAGGAATTGAAGACGAAACTGTTGGTCAAGAAGCGTAAGCGTTAGGAGGATTATTGATGACATTAGAAACGAAATTATCAGTAGATCAAGATTATGTCAAAAGCTTCTCCGAGAAGCATCAGGAACCGGCATGGATGAGCTCCCTTCGCTTACAGGCTCTTGAAAAAGCAGAAGACCTCCCAATGCCAAAGCCTGACAAAACGAATATTTCAAAATGGAATTTAACCAATTTCAAACAGCATACAGTCGAAAGTGCGCCATTTGGATCATTAGAAGAGCTTCCAGAAGAAGTGAAATCTCTTATTGATTTAGAGGACACAGATAAGACAGTTTACATTCAGCGTGATCAAACGCCGGCCTATTTGTCTCTTTCAGCTGAAGCGAAAGACAAAGGTGTGATCTTCACTGATCTTCATACAGCGATTCGTGAGCATGGAGATTTAGTGAAACAATACTTCATGACAGATGCAGTGAAAGTGGATGAGCATAAACTAACAGCTTTACATGCTGCTTTAGTGAATGGCGGAGCTTTCCTCTATGTTCCGAAAAACGTTGAGCTTGAAGCACCAATTCAAGCTGTTTATCTTCATGAAAATGACGAAACAACTTTGTTCAACCATGTCATCGTCGTAGCAGACGATCATAGTGCTGTCACATATGTAGAAAACTACATCAGTACAGCAAAACCGGAAGAAGCGATCTTCAATATCGTTTCTGAAGTGTTCACAGGCGCAAACGCCCGCGTCACATACGGTGCTGTAGATAACCTTGCAGAAGGTGTCACAGTATATGTGAACAGACGCGGTATGGCTAATGGCCGTGACAGTAAAATCGAATGGGCACTTGGCCTGATGAATGATGGAGACGTTGTGTCTGAGAACATCACAAAACTGATGGGCGACGGTACATTCGGTGATACGAAATCAGTTGTTGTCGGCCGAGGAAACCAAACGGAAAACTTCACAACAAGCATCATCCACTTCGGTAAAAACTCTGAAGGATATATCTTGAAGCATGGTGTGATGAAGGATCAAGCATCCTCTATCTTTAACGGAATTGGTAAAATCGAGCATGGCGCAACAAAGTCAAATGCAGAGCAGGAATCACGTGTCCTCATGCTGAGTGAGAAAGCACGCGGTGACGCAAACCCAATTCTATTAATTGATGAAGATGATGTCACAGCAGGGCATGCTGCTTCTGTTGGACGTGTCGATCCAATTCAATTGTACTACCTCATGAGCCGCGGGATTTCCAAAGAAGATGCAGAAAGACTTGTGATTTATGGCTTCTTAAATCCAGTTGTGAAAGAACTGCCGATTGAAGGAGTTAAAAAGCAGCTTGTTTCTGTGATTGAAAGGAAAGTAAAATAATGAATATCAAAGACGTTCGTGAGCAGTTTCCAATCCTTCATCAGCAAGTGAACGGACATGATTTGGTGTATTTGGACAGTGCAGCGACTTCTCAAAAACCAAGAGTTGTCATAGATGCAATGAATGAGTATTACCGGTCTTACAACTCGAACGTTCACCGGGGTGTTCATACCCTTGGCACAAGAGCAACGGACGCATACGAGGGTGCGAGAGAGAAAGTTCGTGCATTCATCCATGCTTCATCTGTCCAGGAGATTATTTTTACTAGAGGTACAACAACTGCACTAAACACAGTGGCGATCAGCTATGCTAGAGCAAACCTCAAAGAAGGCGATGAGATTGTCATTACGCATATGGAGCATCATGCGAATATCATCCCTTGGCAGCAAGCAGCAAAAGCAACTGGCGCCACATTGAAATACATTCCGTTACAGGAAGACGGCACGCTATCGCTTGAAGATGTGAAGCAAACGATCACACATCAAACGAAAATCGTCGCTGTCACACATGTCTCAAACGTACTAGGAACCATCAACCCGATTAAAGAAATCGCCAAAATTGCCCACGATCATGGGGCAATCATTGTCGTCGACGGTGCCCAAAGCACCCCGCACATGCAAATTGATGTTCAGGATCTAGATTGTGACTTTTTCGCATTCTCTGGGCATAAAATGTGTGGACCGACTGGCATCGGTGTGCTTTACGGGAAGAAGGACCTTTTGAATAATATGGAGCCTGCTGAGTTTGGCGGTGAAATGATCGACTTTGTGGATCTATATGATTCTACATGGAAAGAGCTGCCGTGGAAATTTGAAGCGGGAACACCGATTATTGCCGGAGCAGTTGGACTCGGAAAAGCGATTGATTTCTTAAATGACATTGGTATGGAGGAAGTCAGCCGTTACGAGCATCAGCTTGCGACTTACGCGCTTGAGCGCTTCAAGGAGCTTGACGGTGCGACTGTTTATGGACCGCAGCACCGAGCTGGGCTTGTGACGTTTAACTTAGACGATGTCCATCCGCATGATGCGTCAACTGTTCTGGATACGGAAGGTGTCGCCATTCGTGCTGGACACCACTGTGCACAGCCGCTCATGAAATGGCTTGGTGTATCAGCGACTGCAAGAGCAAGCTTCTATCTGTATAATACAGAAGAAGAGATTGACAAACTTATTGCAGCGCTCCGTAAGACAAAGGAGTATTTTACGAATGTCTTTTAATGTAAACTTAGACACACTGTACAGACAAGTGATTATGGATCATTATAAAAATCCGAGAAACAAAGGTGTGCTAAACGACAGCATTGTCGTCGATATGAACAACCCAACGTGTGGTGACCGTATTCGTCTTACGATGAAAATCGAAGACGATAAAGTCACGGATGCGAAATTTGAAGGAGAAGGATGCTCGATTTCGATGGCATCTGCCTCTATGATGACGCAGGCGATTAAAGGGAAAGATATTGAAACAGCTTTGAAAATGTCTCAGATTTTCTCCGATATGATGCTAGGAAAAGAATACGACGATTCCATTGATCTTGGTGACATTGAGGCGCTGCAGGGAGTGGCAAAATTCCCTGCCCGCATCAAATGTGCAACATTATCATGGAAGGCGCTTGAAAAAGGCGCATCTGCCGAAGATAACGGCAAATCATAAGATTGGAGTGAAAATGGATGGCTAAAAAAATGCCAGATGTTGGTGAATATAAATACGGCTTTTCTGATAAAGACGTTTCCATTTTCCGTTCAGAGCGCGGACTGACAAAAGAGATCGTTGAAGAAATTTCTCGTATGAAAGAAGAGCCTCAGTGGATGCTCGACTTCCGTTTGAAATCTCTTGAGCACTTTTACAACATGCCGATGCCACAATGGGGCGGAGATTTAAATGCATTAAACTTTGATGAAATTACGTACTACGTAAAGCCATCAGAGCGCTCTGAGCGTTCTTGGGATGAAGTACCAGAAGAAATCAAACAAACCTTTGATAAGCTTGGTATCCCAGAAGCAGAGCAAAAATATTTAGCTGGTGTATCTGCTCAGTATGAATCTGAAGTTGTGTATCACAACATGAAGCAAGACCTTGAAGATCTAGGAATTGTGTTTAAAGATACAGACAGCGCATTAAAAGAGAACGAAGACATCTTCCGTGAGCACTGGGCAAAAGTCATTCCTCCGACTGACAACAAATTTGCTGCGCTTAACTCGGCTGTATGGTCTGGTGGTTCATTTATCTACGTACCAAAAGGCGTAAAAGTAGATACTCCACTTCAAGCATACTTCCGTATCAACTCTGAAAACATGGGTCAGTTCGAGCGTACACTGATCATCGTTGACGAAGGCGCACATGTGCATTACGTAGAAGGCTGTACAGCTCCAGTTTACACAACAAACTCACTGCACAGTGCGGTTGTTGAAATCATCGTCAAAAAAGGCGGCTACTGCCGTTATACAACGATTCAAAACTGGGCAAACAACGTCTTCAACCTTGTGACAAAACGTACAGTATGTGAAGAGAATGCAACTATGGAATGGATTGATGGAAACATCGGTTCTAAGCTGACAATGAAATACCCAGCGGTCATCCTAAAAGGTGAAGGCGCTCGTGGTATGACATTAAGTATTGCCCTTGCAGGTAAAGGTCAGCACCAAGATGCAGGTGCGAAGATGATTCACCTTGCACCAAACACATCTTCAACGATCGTATCGAAATCGATTTCCAAACAAGGCGGTAAAGTAACATACCGAGGAATCGTTCACTTCGGACGCAAAGCAGAAGGTGCACGCTCAAACATCGAGTGTGATACACTCATCATGGATAACAAATCAACGTCTGATACGATCCCTTACAATGAAATCTTAAACGACAACATTTCATTAGAGCACGAAGCAAAAGTATCAAAAGTATCAGAAGAACAGCTATTCTACTTGATGAGCCGCGGAATTTCTGAAGAAGAAGCAACAGAAATGATCGTCATGGGCTTCATCGAGCCATTCACAAAAGAACTGCCAATGGAATACGCCGTTGAAATGAACCGCTTGATTAAGTTCGAAATGGAAGGCTCTATTGGTTAATAAAAAACATTGATACACAACGCTTTTTGAAGGCATTTAATTTCGAGTGATACCACTTGTTAATTAAGCCTTCATGGCGTTGTGTTTTTTTATGGCTTTAGTTCGAGAAGCCAGGTCCATCTCTCCAAATGAACATAAATACTTGCAATATATAAATTAGTACTGTATAGTTCTAATTATGACAAAGATAAAATTAATGAATCAAAAACGTGTACTTGAAGTAGCTGCAACATTATTTTTGGAAAAAGGGTTTGCTTATACAAGTATGGATGAATTAGTACGTGTAAGCAAAGTGTCAAAGTCGAATGTGTATTATCACTTTTCTAATAAGGAAGAATTATTAGAAGGGGTCGTTGATTATTGGATTGACATGTATCAATCTGCAATTGATGACGTAATTTCTCAGAAACAATTTTTGGTTGAAGAGCGTATCCAAATGTTTTTAAAGCAATTATCACAAGGCGTTCAGTCGAGAGAGTATAAGGGCGGCTGTCCATTTATTACTCTTTATATTCAAAGTCCTGCACAGGCCACACAAATAAAAGAAAAAATAGGTCTCTTTTTTACAGGATTACAAAAGAAAGTTTCTCTATTACTGAAACAAGGGGTAGAGAACGGGGAATTCAGAAATACGATTCATATTGATGAGGTGTCATCCCTTTTTATTACAAATCTTGAAGGAGCGTTATTTATTTCAGAAACATTGAAGGATGCCACTGTCATCACAAAAACAGCAGATCATTTATTTAACTTGCTTCGATAAAAGAAGCATTTTTTTTACATCAAATTAGTACTATGTAGTACTAAAAAGGAGACTTCATATGAAAACAGTATTTTTAATTGGTGGAACAGGCTTTATCGGAAAGCAATTAGTCGAAGAATTAACCAAAGAGGATGTGAACATTCTTCTTTTAGTGAGATCGAAAAGTAAAGCAACACGAATTTTTCAAGAAAGAGGCATTTTAAAAGAGTCAGTGATGCACTTTGTTGAAGGTGATTTGACGAAAATAGATTTAGGTCTAAGTGCTGAAGATAAGAAAAGGGTACTGAAAACGGATGTGCTGATTCACGCAGGAGGCCCCATGGATATTCAAGCGACAAGTAATGAGGCAGCTTCCGTCTTTTTAAATGGCGCCAAACATATGAGTGAATTAGCTAAAAGTATTCATCAATCGAAGGGTTTGCAGCAATTTATTCATGTCGTCGGTTATATGAGTCCCTTTGATGATCAAAATAGCAAGGTTACAATTGATGTGTTTAAAGAAGGAAACAACTATTTGAAAATAAAAAATCCATATGAGAGAACAAAATTTTTAGCAGATCTTTATATTCGTCAACAGGCATCAGCTGTAGGTTATCCGCTGGCTGTCATTAATCCGCCAACTGTAGTCGGCAGTAGTCAAACAGGGAGTACAGAGCAAATTGCAGGATTGGGTTTGCTTGTGAAGAGTATGCGAAGAGGGCTCATGCCGGTGATTCCTGGAGGAAAGGACTATAGGCTTCCACTTATTTCAAACGATGAGTTTGCGAGGTTTATTGTGCAGGTTTTCAGGTTGGAGCAGCCGGCTATCCAAACATATACACTTGTTGAAGACAAGGAGCACGATCAGAACATTGCTGAATTATTAAGTGTGATGTCGGAAAGTATGAATATGATGGCCCCTAAAATCTCTGTCCCAATGCCACTAATGAAAGCTGTTATGAATAGTGGCGTAAGCAAAATCACTAAAATTCCTTCTGACGGACTGAATTTTATGACAAAACGAACATTCTCAAATGTTTCAGCGAAAAAAATAATGGGAGACGATTGGTTTAAGAAGACGAGTGTCATGAACTTTTTCCCGGCCGTAGTAGCTGATCTGGATTATCGCATGATGGATCAACATGGTGAGCATCATCATGTATTTGAGCGAACATTATGCGATAACAATACCCTTTACCAACTAAAAGGAGAGGGGAAACCATTTATTTTATTACATGGTTTATTGAGTGATGGAGAGGATTTATTCCCTTTAGCACAAGAGCTTCATGAAAAAACGGGTCAACCTGTATGGATCTTGGATCTTCCAGGTTTGGGACGTTCTCCATTTAAACGAGAGAAACATCTTCTAGATATCTATTTGAATGTAGTGAAAAAGGTAATGGAGAAAGCGGCTCATGGTGCACATCTCATTGGCCATTCATTCGGTGCGTTTATTCTATTGAAAGCATTGGGACAAGGGTACATAGATAAGAAGTATTCAATCACTTTACTTCAGCCGCCAGTTGCCAAAAAAAATGCTAAATCGCTAAATGTTCCTAAGTGGATGAACAAATGGACATTAAAATTGGCAGCTCCTAATATGATAGAACGTTATTTATTAAGTAATGGTTTGTTTGAAAGGACGGAGAGCATCCCTGAACATTATATTGAAAAAATCAGAAACAGCTTTACGTCTCCTAGAATTTTAAATACGACAGTTCAGCTTAACCATTTACTATTGAAAAACGATCACGGTGATTTCAATGAAATAACAAAGGATAATCTTCACATGATTTGGGGGGAGTATGACAGAGGATATTCTGCTCCATCGCATCTTGGAAAAGTTGATGTTGTCCCATATGGCCATCATTTCCCTCTTAGCCACCCGAGTGAAACGGCAGCATTGGTTATAAAAAATAGTCTTACTAGCAGTTGAGAATGTGGGATAAATAAAATGAAATCGCAGTGCTTTTGGTCCCGCCGATGCACATCAACTGAAAGATTTTATAGTACCCTAAAAACGAAAAAGGTGATTTTTATTAAAAAAATCACGATTTTTCGTTTTGGGTCTTTTTGATTAAATAGAGGTTAATTAGGTGCATAAAACTGATCTAAGGTTTTCGTCATATCATCAGATGCAGATTGTAAAATAGCATCTTGCTCTAAAATCGCTGTTCCTTGTGCTCGGACAATATGAAATTGATGAAACCCCATCAAGTTTTGAAATATTTCTTTTAGGTAATGATGTGAAAATTCCAGAGGTGTGTATCGATCGTTATTTGTGAAAATTGAGCCGCTTGCTTGAAGTAAAAGTACACGATAATCGTCAGTCATCAGACCAACAGAACCATTTTCTGTATATTTGAACGTTTCTCTCGCAATAAAGATATTATCTATATAATCTTTCATTCGTGAAGTCACATTGAAATTATGAACAGGTGACACGATCACAATTCGATGATGTGCTTTGAATTGAGCCAATAAAGCAGATGAAGCAGCGGCGATTTTTTCTTCGGCAGCCGTTAATGTTTGTTCGGATGCTTGCTTATCCCAAATACGTAGCAGCTGGTCTTTTTCGATACGAGGAATTTCAGTTTCATGTAAATATAATATTGTTGGTTTGTCATGAGGGAATCTTTCTTTAAACTGTTCTAAAAATAGTGTTTGCAGTTTGTTTGAATAACTTTCTCGATGAGTGAAATCTGGATGCGCGTTAATGATTAATGTTTGCATATACATGCTCCTTTTCTTTTGATAAGCTGAGTATAAATGATAAAGGTGACAAAAGAAGTCACCTTTTTAAGAGGGAAAACAAATGAAAAAATCAGAACGATTAAACCAAGAACTTATTTTTTTAAGCGATAAACACTCTTTTCAGTTAAAGGATTTACAATCCGAATTTGGCATTTCTAAAAGGACGGCTTTAAGAGATATAGAAGAGCTAGAGTCAATGGGCTTAGCTTTTTACGTTGAAAATGGCAGACATGGAGGATATCGACTGGTGAATCAATCTCCATTGGTTCCTATTTATTTCAATATAGAAGAAGTCCAAGCTGTTTTTTTCGCTCTTAAAGCGCTAGACCTGGTGTCAGCAACACCATTTAAAAAATCCTACTCACAAATTCGGCAAAAGTTGTTTGCTACACTGTCTGATGAGAGAAAGCAAATGATTACGGAGACTTTGGATGTGATTCATTACTATAATGTCGCACCAGTTAGTGAACAAAATCATTTGGAATTGATTTTACAGGCAATGATGAAAGATCAAATCGTGAAGATGACGTACACTCAATATGAAAATAAATGGATCAGGCTGCAATTTCTTGAGTTATTTTATCGAAATGGCATTTGGTTTTCTCAAGCATATGATGTTCAAAATAAAAAGTGGGGCATCTTTAGATGTGACTTTATGAAGGACATGAGGATTGAAGAAGAAATCAGAGACACATTTACGAAGGAAGAATTAAAAGAACTGCAGCTCGCGTACGAAAAAACTTATCATGATATCTCATTTAAATGTCGATTAACGGAACAAGGAAAAGAAAAGTTTCTGAAGAATCATTACCCAAATATGAGATTGGAGATCATTGATCAGATTCCTTATATTGTGGGTGGGTACAACCAAGAAGAATTATCGTATATGACACACTATTTGATGTCATTTGGGAAACATGTGAAAATTGAATACCCAGATGAATTGAAAGAAAGTTATTTGAATCAATTGCGAGAAGTGATTGACAAGTATTGAATCACAAAAAACTAATATACTACAGACAAGGCGAACCACTAAAGTTCGCCTTTTTCTCACTCTTTTTAACTACTATTATGTCAGTTATTTCGCCACATCCATTGTATTTGTTTTCGATTTGTCATCGACCTTCCCATACGTCAGCTGACGCCAAATAAACTCCATCGGGCCATATTTAAACCGTTTTAGCCAAAACGTACTGAAAAGCACAAGGAAGACATACACGCCAATAGCCATGAAGAACGTGCCAGCCGGCTGAAGTTGATTGGCAAGTCCCGCTCCATACTTCAGAAATAGCATTGTTCCAATGGTCGAGTGAAGCAAATAACAGGTCAATGACATCCGTCCAACTTTGGTAAAGATCATCAAAGCACCTCGCAGCTGAGGAACGTGTAGAAACAGCATCGCAAGTGTACTCATATAAAACATACTGCCAGTTAATCCCCCGTTTTGTTCCAGAGCAGTGGCAATGTTCACCCAGAGTGTATTTTCAAAAGGATTGACCGCTGCTATGATCGTACTGCCTTGGGTGATGAGAAAAGCGATGGAAAAAATGACCCAAATGCGATTCCAAATCGCTTTTTTCGCCTCCATGTTTTTGAAAAACTCCATTTTCACAAAATACACACCAAGCAAAAACATGAGGAACATAGAATAGAACATAGAAAATGAACCAGAAGCCATTGTGGCCAAATCTGTCCACCGGTCACCAATCGATGCTAAATAAGTCAGACTGTTGTGGCTGGTCAGCTCGAAATCAGCAAAATCCGGCTTGCCTGATGATCCTGTGTTCATGGTATTGAACAGCATCGTGAAAAGAGGTGTGAACAATTGAATCACAAATAGTGTAATCAGCCAGTATAGGATGGTTTTGGCTGTGCGTTTGTAAAAGAAAAGCAATAAAAAGCCAGCGACTGCATAATAGGCCAAAATATCACCAATCCAAACAAAGGTGACATGCAGAAGGCCAAATCCTAAGAGAATGGTTAATCTGCGGGCAAACAGTTTGTTCGGGCTGTCCACCTTCTGAGCAGCTCGGTTCATAAAAATCATAAAACCAACCCCGAATAGAAAGGAGAACAACGTAATGAATTTCCCTGATGCGAACCAATTTACTACATTGTGAAAAACATCATTTGACTCCATGTCAAATCCCTTGGCCGAATCTACGATCAAAAAGTAATTGACCAGAATAATTCCCATTAAAGCAAACCCTCGTACAATGTCTAAGAAATGAACCCTTTCCCGCAGACTCATCGGTTGTCCGTGTGCTACTTTGTTTGTATTCATATCCATGCCCCTTTTCCTGTTATGATAAATACGATTTGGATCGAACCATTGATCCTTACAATGAATCAATATATAGTTCAATTCTTAACAAATTATGAAGAAGTGAATTTTTGGGAATAAATGTGTCCATTTAATGGCAGATTCTTATATTCATAAACTGTTAAGGTTTATGCTGTATCTTTTCACATAGCTAGATGATATATAGTAAAGACATAAAAGAAAGAGCATCACATTTCATGAGGTGAGAGACATGACCCATCGAATATTAGTCGTAGAAGATGATCAGGATATCGGTGACCTTCTGCAGGAATCGCTTACACGTGCAGGATATGAGGTACTAAGAGCGATGAACGGCAACCAAGCATTGAAGCTTGTGGATGATTTACTCGATTTGGTGATTTTGGATGTGATGATGCCAGGGCCCTCAGGCATTGAAACGTGCCAGCACATAAGAGCCTCATCAAACGTCCCGATTCTATTTCTGACAGCCAAATCGAGCACATTTGATAAAACTGAAGGATTACTTGCCGGCGGGGATGATTATATGACCAAGCCCTTCTCAGAAGAGGAACTTCATGCTAGAGTGATTGCACAATTACGCAGGTATACCGTCTATCAGGAAAAGAAGGAGCAGGAAGAGACCTTTCTTGTTGGGGGCAAGCTGAGGGTAAATGAAGAATTTAATGAAGTATGGAAAGAAAGCCAGCAAATTAAGCTGTCTGATCTAGAATATCGGATGTTAAAGCTGCTCATGAGCAGGCGAAACAAAATATTTTCTGCTCAAAATATTTATGAAAGCGTGTGGGGGCAGCCTTATTTCTATTGTTCCAACAATACGGTGATGGTGCATATTCGAAAGCTTCGTGCCAAAATTGAAGATGATCCTGCGCGTCCTGTATATATCAAAACCGAATGGGGAAGAGGATATCGATTTGGCACATCGTAAATATACGCTGGCTAAAAAACTGGCATTGCTGATTTTGGCGGCTTCAATCGTGAGTGGTATTGTCTTTTTGACGCTGCAAAAAATCACCGATGAATTGATCGATGGATATTTGAGTTCAGACGAGTATTACGAGCAGGAGTCAGCCAAGTATATTCAAAAATTCAGCCGTTACGTGTCTGAGAATGAGCTGTCTTCAATGGATCGAAAAGCATTTGGCGAGTGGGTGAAAAGAGAGAATTACATTAATTTGACCATCTTCAAGGATCAAGTGCTGCAATATGACTCTATCTATTCCGCTGCCGATGAATCGGCGTACGGAAAAGAAAGGATGACCCAGTACGCTGAGCACCATTCCTATCCAGTTCAGTTTAGCGACGGTAAAGGCCGCGTCATGGTGGACGGTTTCTATTCATCTCGTTACCACGATCTTGCCTTTACACTCGAGCTGCTCGGGACGACGCTTATTTTTCTCCTCATTGTTCTTCTTGGTATTCGCAAAAGTCTGCGCTACCTGCAAACGATTCATCAAGAGATTCATATTCTTGAAGGCGGTGAGCTGGACTATGAGATGACGGTGAAAGGGCACGATGAATTAGCGATGATTGCCAAAAGTATTGAGGATCTGCGAAAAGCCTTTTTGGACAAACTTCAAGCCATTGATGAGCTGCAAGAAGAGAGCCGCAGCTTGGTCACCGAAATGTCCCATGATATGAGGACACCGCTGACGTCACTAATAATGAATCTGGAGTTTGCAAAAAAAGAGGAGACTGGAGCGGATACCCATAAAGATCAATATATAGCGAGTGCCTACGGGAAAGCACTGCAATTAAAAAATCTGTCTGACAATCTCTTTGCCTATTTTCTGCTGGATAAAGAACATGAATCTGAGCTTGAGACCGTCGCAGTCAAAGAGGTAATTTACGATCTCCTGTCAGATCAGGTGGCCATCCTGCATCAAGAGAACTTCAACGTTCATCTTTTAGGAGAGCTGCCTGACAGCTATATTAATGTGAATGTCGAGCAGCTTGGCCGGGTATTTGATAATGTGATGTCCAACTTACGGAAATACGCTGATCCCAAAAAGGATATCAATCTCACGTTTTTATCGGATCAAGAAATCTTTGAGATCCATGTCAGCAATGCAATCAAAGAGCCAGAGGTCACACTAGAAAGCAATGGACTTGGTGAACGAAGCATCAAACGAATGATGACCCGCATGCACGGGCAGTTTGAAAGTATAGAAAGGAACGATGTTTACTACATCGTGCTGCGATTTTGGAACATTAAAATGTAGACAACAAATGAATATACTGAAATGGAGAGACAACCCAATGAAACGATTCAACAACTTCCGAAAAATATCTGATCTCTTGCAAGGCCTTCTCAATATCTGTCTGTTCTTTTTGGCCATTGCCTTAAGCGTTCTCTTAATCAGTGAAACATGGTACATTGTCCAATTTGTTTATAAGACACTGTTCAACAAAGGAGAAAGCTATTATGGAATGCTTGGGGAACTGCTGATCTTCTTTATGTACTTTGAGTTTATTGCCTTAATTATTAAATACTTTAAATCTAACTTTCATTTTCCGCTTCGATACTTTATTTATATTGGAATCACAGCTGTCATCCGTTTGATTATCATTGATCATGAAGAGGCAGTATCGACCTTCTGGTGGGCGCTGGCCATTCTTGCCATGACCTGTGCACTCTTTATCGCGAGCAAAAGAGATGCTGCTCAAGAGCATGAGGAAGTGAAGTAAGGAAAGAAGACGAACGATGACCGTTCGTCTTTTTTCATGTCTGGACATTGATCAGATGAACACTCGATCGTTATCTGTCTATTAATGAACGGTTAGGGTCAGATTGACAATTGATTGTCATGCGTCTAAAAAGTAGAATATGAGTAACAATAAATAAACAGTTGTTCATTAATGAATAAGTGTTTATTGTGGTGAGTGATCAGCTGGATAAAAAGGTTTTTTCCTGATGTACGTCTTCATATGGTATGCTTTAGAAGCCTTATCTTTCCATCGACATCAATCATCATGATTCTATGAACAGGGGCGATCATATGCGAAGTATTCAAAGTTTTTTAGTAGAAAAGCTGCTTGTTTTGACGAAAAAGAAACTCAATGTAAATGATTATCTAGAAGAGCGAAGAAGGGCAAATCAATTACCTTATGAATTGCCTGAAAAACTTAAGAATAAGTACAAAATCACTAAAAATCACTCGTTTCCAGTCGATACGTATATGCTGAAATCAAATGTTCAGCCGGATGACTATCAAGTGTTGTTTATACCCGGTGGCGGCTATATTGAACAGCCTTTGACTTGGCATTGGCGTTTTTTAGACCGATTGACGAAGCAATTAAATAGTACGGTGTATGTACCGGTTTATCCAAAAGCACCGAACCATCAATATATGGATGCGATCGAGAGTGTCCTTCCTGTGTACCAAGCTCTTTTAGAGAAAGGAACACCTGAAAAAATCGTGATCATGGGTGATTCTGCTGGCGGAGGTTTATCGTTAGCTTTTGCTCAATACTTGGAAAAAAAGGGCTTGCCGCAGCCAGGGAATATCATTCTTTTATCACCATGGCTAGATGTTACATTAAGCAACCCTGATATCGCTGCTATGGTTCCAAAAGAACCAATGCTCAATCTAGCATTATTAATTGAAGCAGGAAAAAGATATGCGGGTGACATGGATGAAACACACCACTTAGTCAGTCCAATCTATGGAGAGATCAAGTCACTTGGACGAATTTCTGTTTTTATAGGCACTCACGAATTCTTCCTCCCGGATGCCCGTAAATTCAAAGAGATGGCAGATAAGCAGGGGGTTCCAATAAACTATATAGAATATCCTAAAATGAATCACGTGTTTCCTGTTTTCCCTATACCAGAAGCAAAAAAAGCGTTAAACCAAATTGTCGAGATTATTGAAAGTAATACATTCCCTTTGAAAGAATGCAATGAATAAGAAATAGGAATGAGGATGACTAGCGAGGCTGGCCATTCTCGTTTCTGTTTAAAGGAGCAAAAAATTGACAGATACCAAGACAGAACCATTCTCATTTACAAGCATGCAGCAGGCAGCACCTGTGCATATTCCAAAAAGACAATTCATGACATCACATGACGGCACAAGCCTTGCTTTTTATCCGTTTATAGCTGAAAAGAAGAACGAGGCAAATGTCATCTTAATCCATGGTGGAGGCGCTCACAGCCTAGCTGGTTATGAGCATATCGCCCATACGCTGCAGCATGATTTTCATGTGAATACGTTTTTGCTCGATTTAAGAGGTCACGGGCATTCGGGTGGAAAAAGGGGTGATACACCTAATATCACGGATGTGTGGCAGGATATATCGCAGTTTGTGGATGCGGTCAAACAGCAGCAAAAAGGAGCCGTTTATCTTTGCGGTCATTCATCTGGAGCGGGATTGCTGTTAAACTATCTATCTTGGCCGAAAAAAAGAGAAGTTGATGGCTACTTTTTTATCGCACCTGAATTTGGCTATCAATCCGATACTGCAAGGTCAGATCAAATTCCTTTTGCGGCCGTTCAAGTATGGAAATTCGTTCTGTCTGCGATGACAAAAGGAATGTTGATGGGTCATTCTGAAGCCGTACGTTTTCATTATCCAAAATGGGCAGTCGAGCAGGATCCGCTTTTATTGACAGCCATCACCGTCAATTTATCTCTTGCCTTAACCCCGTCTGCACCTAAAAAACAATTTGCGAGAATGGATCGGCCATATGCGATGTTAGTAGGCAGCGAGGATGAACTGTATGATATAGAAAAATTTCCTGCCTATCATGAGCTGCCAAATGAATCGATCCAACAACAATCAGTCTATCAAGTGCTGGATGGACACACCCATTTGTCGATTCTACTAGAAGTGGGAAAACATATTGGAAGAACGATCCAAGTGTGGAATCGTTCTATTTAGCATGACCAACTAGTCAACACTCTCCCGTTTTCTTAAAAATTTACATTGACACCATCCTTTTCTATGATAAAATCATAGTGTGATAATGAGAATCGTTATCAAACGATATGACTACATATAGAATGGATAGGTGAGGTACATGTTCAAGAAATCTTTTTGGTCGCTATTAGTTGTGCTCTCCATCGTTTTACTTGCAGCTTGCGGCAGCAATAGCAGTAACGGCAAGTCAGATAGTAAAGAGAAAACAAGAACCGTTGAAAGCGCTATCGGTTCAACTGAAATTAAAGGATCGCCTAAACGTGTGGTGACACTGTACCAAGGAGCAACGGATGCAGCAGTCGCTATGGGCATTAAACCAGTGGGTGTCGTTGAATCATGGCTTGAAGCACCTACGTATAAATATTTAAGAGATGACTTAAAGGATGTTAAAATTGTTGGGCAGGAAACACAGCCAAACTTAGAGGAAATTGAAAAGCTCAAGCCTGATTTGATCATTGCATCAAAAATCCGCCACGAGCAAATTTTTGATCAGCTGAAAGAAATCGCTCCAACTGTTGCAACTGAAACTGTGTTCACATTCAAAGATACAGTGAAGTTGATGGGTGAAGCGTTAAATCAGGAAGACAAATCAAAAGAATTGCTGACGAAGTGGGATGACCGCGTCGCTGACTTCAAAGAAAAAGCGAAAAAAGACATCAAAAACTGGCCAATGAGTGTATCTGTAGTAAACTTCCGTGCAGATCATGCAAGAATCTATCAAACTGGTTTCGCAGGGTCGATTTTAACAGAGTTAGGCTTTGAAGGACCTAAGAATGTCAAAGATAAAAAGCAAGACATCATTACACTTACAGACAAAGAGAGCATTCCGCAAATGGATGCAGACGTAATCTATTACTTTATGGATGAACAAGATAAGGCAGTTGAGAAAGCATATAAAGAGTGGACAAGTCATCCTTTATGGAAGCAGCTTGACGCAGTGAAAGCGAAACAAGTGCATAAAGTAGATGAAATCACTTGGAACATGGGCGGCGGTATTATCGCTGCAAACATGATGCTTGATGATATTTACGATCGTCTAGGAATTGATAAATAAGTCATAACAGAGGAGAAAATGTGAATATACCATTTTCTCCTTTTTTCCATAACAGATTGAAAGCGGGAATCAGATGAGAAGTTTATTAAAAAAGGATTCAAGCAAGGCACTGCTTTTTGCTGGATTCATTGTGTTGATGTTGGTCTTTTTTATGCTCAGTATTTCCCTTGGGCAAACCTCAATTTCCCTCAAAGCCACCATCCATGCTTTTCTTCAATTTGATGAATCGGATCCAAACAGTGTCATTGTCATGACATCCAGATTATCAAGGGCTTTAATCGCAACAGTCGTTGGCTCAAGCCTAGCGATTTCAGGTGCACTCATGCAGGCATTGACGAGAAATCCGCTTGCGGCGCCTGATTTATTAGGAATTAATGCAGGTGGACTATTTTTTATCGTGATTTCGATTGTTTTCTTTTCAACAGAGTCGTTAACTGGCTATATGTGGACAGCCTTTCTAGGCGCAGCGATTGCAGGGATGCTCGTTTTTGTATTGGGCTCCATTGGAAGAGATGGATTGACGCCGGTCAAAATTGTCCTTGCAGGTGCGGCGATATCTGCACTGTTTGCGTCCTTTACACAAGGTCTTTTAATCGTGAATGAACAGTCGATTCAAAGCATTTTGTTCTGGATGGCTGGTTCAGTGTCTGGAAGAAGCATTGATATGTTAATCCCTGTTTTGCCTTATATTTTAGGTGCGACTATTGTGGCGCTGCTTCTTGGACGTTCTATTAATGTTCTTTTGTCGGGAGACGATATTGCCAAAGGACTTGGCCAGCGTACACTGTTGCTGAAAATAACGATGGGTGTACTCGTCGTCTTTTTAGCAGGTGGTTCCGTCGCTGTTGCTGGTTCAATTGGTTTTGTTGGTTTTCTTGTGCCGCATATTGTGAAAAAGCTTGTCGGGCCTGACCACCGCTGGGTACTGCCGTATTGTGCCGTTGTGGGGGCGTCGCTTTTACTTGCCGCGGATTTGGCGGCTCGTTTTCTGATCATGCCGCAGGAAGTGCCGATTGGTGTCATGACGGCGGTAGCAGGAGCGCCTCTATTTGTTTATCTCGTGCGCAAGGGGTTGAAGACAGGTGGCTAAAACATATACAGTGCGTTCTAAAGGCGGGCGCATTTCATTTCAATTTTCAAAGCGGACATTTTTGATTTTGCTTTTATTGACGGCCATTGCCTTTGGTTTATTTATTCTCAGTCTCAGTATGGGAAGCCGGTTCATTCAGCCGGTGGATGTGCTACTTCATTTAATCGGTCAGGGAGAGGGAAATTCCTTTGTGTTAAATACGCTGAGAATTCCCCGAACGCTGCTGGCTGTCTTAGTCGGAGCCGCGCTTGCGGTATCAGGGCTTATTTTGCAGGGATTGATCCGCAACCCGCTTGCATCACCTGACATCATTGGGATTACGAGTGGTGCTTCGTTTGGTGCGATTATGTTCATTGTCTTTTGGATGGGCACTGTGCCCATTGCTTATCAATCCTTATGGGCGATTGCAGGTGCTTTTGCGGTATCGTGCCTGATCTATTTGCTTTCATGGAAAAAAGGGGTCAAACCGATCACACTTGTCCTGATGGGAATAGGGATTTCCGCCATTATGAAGGCATGCGTGACGTTTACGCTTGTTCTTAGTGATACGATGACAACGACAAAGTCATACATCTGGCTGACGGGCAGCTTATATGGTTCTACGATGAAAGACGTCATTGCGATGCTTCCTTGGGTGATGATCATTTTACCGATTGTCATGGTGTTAGCAAGAACGATGAATGTAAAAGAACTTGGCGATGATCTTGCAACAGGTCTCGGTGTAAAAGTGCAGGCGAAACGATTATTCTTTCTCCTGATGAGTGTGACATTGGCTGGTGTTGCTGTCGCATTTGCAGGCGGCATTGAATTTGTTGGACTCATGGCGCCGCACGTTGCACGGATGATCATTGGCCGTTCTTTCATAGCGCTTGTCCCAGCATCTGCGCTTGTTGGGAGTATTCTCGTGATGCTGGCTGATCTTGTGGCTAGAACCGCATTTCTACCGTTAGATGTCCCAGCAGGTGTATTTACGGCGGCAATTGGTGCACCGTTCTTTATTTATTTGTTATATCAACAGCGTAATCGATAAACAGAAGATGGGGGTTTTGATATGAGGCCAGAGTGGGTTGAGAGAGAATTACTTGATTTTGGGGTACACATCACAAATGGACCAATGACATCTGATCGCACACTTGCTGCGCTTTTTTCAGAAGCAGCCATCATGCGTTTATTAGAAGCTGAAAAGGAAGCGATGCATGCACCGAATCTTGCGGTAGCAGCATCTATGTTTTCAAAGCGGTATGCCTACTTAGCGGTCAGTTCCTCTTTATACTTGATGACGCTGTATGACGGTGTCTATCAGTTTCCACCAGCAGCATGTGCATTTAGAGAGGATCGAAAAATTGAAATGGATGAGGCGGCGTGTTCGTTTGTTCCACTAGAAGGAGACCGGCATGAATGGAGAGAGAAGGCCGTGCGTGCGCTCTTTACGGAGTGTGTTACGCCTCTTTTAGACGTGCTGAACCGCACATCAAAACTTTCTTATCGTATTTTATGGGAAAATGTAGCGGTTCGAATCAACTCTCTTTATCGAAGCATGATGCGGGAAGCGGAAGAGCCTGCGGTGAAGCAGCGTGTGCGGGAGGATTATCTGTATCTGAAACAAGCGGCTGGTGATGTATTCGGAGCTCAGCAAAATCCATTTCAACACAGCCTAAACCTAGACGACAGCTTACTAGAAACATCCAACCGGAAAACCTGCTGTATGTATTATAAGCTTGAGAAAAAATCGGAGAGTCTCGATTATTGTCTTGTTTGTCCGCTTGAACAAAAGAAAGGCACTGCTTGCTCGTAGCAGTGCCTTTTTTTTATTCCCAAATCTCACTTGCCCATTCAGGATGATCAATAAAAGGGTTGCGGTTGTGCTGATACGTTTGATAGATGACCTCATTGCGGTTCCGTTCGATTTGATCGACTGGATCCTGCTTGTGCCATTTGAGAAGCACAGACATTTTGCCGTGAAGAGGAGAGCTTCCATTATTCACTTTATCGTTCAATTCTAAATCTGGAAAGCGGTCATCGCCTTCGTATCGAACCGCCATATAAAAGAGCATTCTCGCAACATCTCCTTTGACCCGGTTGTGAGGTTCGAATGAGTCGCTGTCGTAGAAATTGCCCGGCGCTCCTTTGTATTCATTACCACCCGTGTCAAAATCTAAATTTCCGCGTGTGCTATTCGTTTGCACATCTGTCGCACGAAGGTGGTGGAGATCTGTCCCAGGCCCTTGGCTTGTCCCGAAATTGCCGTGAGACTTGGCCCAGACATGCTCCCGGTTCCACTGGCCCACATTTCCGCCATTCGACTGCTTTGAGCGGGAGGCACCACTATAAAGCAGCAGCACATTGTTTGGGTTATTGGGGTCTTCATCTGTTTTCTTTAAGGCATCCCAAACCTGGCTGTAGGATAGCTGCGTATGATCATCAATGATATCGTGTAAGGCTTTCTTAAGAGCGGGTCCTGATTTGCCAGCAGCAGATTGGTAATAGGAATCGATTTGACTTGTAGCGGCAGTTTGCGTTTTTTGTACAGAAGTTTCGTTTTGAAGCTGTAACGGGGAAAAGGTGATCGTTTGACTTGGTTCATTCAGCGTGAAGGTTTGAGCATTTGCAGCTGGAGGCAGCGGGGCGGCTAATGTGCCGAATATCATCAATCCGGCGGCCACAGTTCCAAATAAAGTTCTTTTCATTCGATTTCCTCCTTGATAGGGAATGTATTCTCTTTATTTCTATCATATTGCCATGAAGAAATAAATGGATTTCTCGTAAATTTTATGTAATAAGTTCGCAGGAAAAGAGATTGCTATTTTATTCACATTACTGTATAAGTGGGCATATAAGGATGGACAGCAAGGGAGAGGATGGATCACGTGAAAGAACTGCAAACACCTTCAAGAACGATTATGACACCGGGACCCGTTGAAGTAGACCCGAGAGTGCTCCGTGTAATGAGCACGCCTATTCTCGGTCAATTTGATCCAGCATTTACACACATTATGAATGAAACAATGACCTTATTGCGGTCACTTTTTCAAACAGAAAACAAATGGGCTTATCCAATCGACGGTACGTCTCGTTCAGGGCTTGAAGCTGTGCTCGCCAGTGTGATTGAGCCGGGAGATTCAATGCTTGTGCCTGTCTTTGGCCGTTTCGGTCACCTGCTCATTGAAATAGGACAGCGCTACGGTGCTGAAGTACATACAATGGAATGTGAATGGGGGACGGTTTTTGATCCTGACGACATCATCCAAGAAATAAAGCAGGTCAAGCCTAAAATCGTTGCAATGGTTCATGGGGAAACATCGACTGGACGATTGCAGCCGCTCAAGCAAATCGGTGAAGCATGCCGGGCTCTTGATGCGCTGTTCATTGTAGACGCTGTGGCAACGATTGGCGGTGTCGAGGTAAAAGTGGATGAATGGAAAATTGATGCGGCGATTGGCGGCACGCAGAAATGTTTATCTGTTCCATCAGGTATGTCACCTATTACGTATAATGACCGAGTCGCAGCTGTCATTGAATCGAGAAAGAAAGTAGAAAAAGGCATTGCGACACAGGATGAATTACAAAAACAAATCGATATTTCTCCAATCAAAAGCAATTATTTTGATTTAAGCCAGCTTCAGGATTATTGGAGCCCAAGACGATTAAATCATCATACAGAAGCAACAACGATGCTCTATGCACTGCGAGAAGGGGTTCGTCTTGTGCTGGAAGAAGGGCTCTCTGAACGTTTTCAAAGGCACGCATTTCATGAGAAAGCCTTGATGAAGGGTCTTGAAGCAATGGGTCTTGAATTGTTTGGTGATCCAGATTGTAAAATGCCGGTTGTGACTTGTATTGTCATTCCAAGTGGTATTGACGGAGAAGCGGTCCGTGCCGACCTGCTCCATCATTTTGGGATTGAGATTGCAAGCTCCTTTGGCCCGCTTGCCGGCCGTATATGGAGAATTGGGACAATGGGTTACAGCTGCCGAAAGGAAAATGTACTGTTTGTGTTAGCAGGGCTTGAAGCGATCCTCATCAAACACGGTGCGTCTATCCATTGCGGAGCAGGGCTTCAGGCGGCTCTTTCTATCTATGAACAAGCTGAATAACGTGATACCTCATACTCGCCATTGGCGGGTATTTTTTATTTGGAAAAGAACGCTAATTTTTGAAAAACTAGACTTATAGATGAGGTTATCGCTATACTGGAGAAGTTCTCATATTTTTGTCATCATTTTCATTTATTTTGCAGAAAGAGGTTTTTTGTATGAAGAAGATGGGCAGATTATACATTTTGATGCTCAATATTTTTATTGCCATGCTTGGCTTTGGCCTCATTGTACCTGTGATGCCGAGTTACATCGAAGCCTTTGGTGCAACAGGAAAAACACTCGGCTTTCTTGTCGCTGCAACAGGTTTTACACAATTTGCGTTATCGCCGGTTGCCGGCGCACTGACCGATCGATTTGGACGAAGAAAATTGATCATTGCCGGGATTGCCGGCTTTACGATTGCTCAGTTTATTTTTGCTTTTGCTGATCAGCTTTGGATGCTGTTTGTGTCTCGGTTTTTAGGCGGTGCTGCCGGGGCTTTACTCATGCCGGCCATGTTTGCATACATCGCTGATATCACAAGTGAAAAGGACCGTGGGAAAGGAATGGGTTTATTTAGTGCAGCAATGACACTAGGTTTTGTCATTGGGCCGGGCGTAGGCGGTTATTTGGTTGAGTACGGGATCGCTTTTCCTTTTCTGATTGCCGGTTCCTTTGCTGCTCTTTCTACCTTGTTATCCATCCTCTTCTTACCTGAAACATTAACAAAGGAAAAACAGGAAGAGGCGCGGCTCAACAAGCATATTCATTTCAATCCTTTTGTGCAAATGATCGAGGCCCTAAGGACATCGTACGGCTTTTTATTTATATTGGCCTTTGTCCTCAATTTCGGAATCATTCATTTTGAATCGATTTTCGGCTTATATGTAGACCAAAAACACGGATTTTCACCGAAGGATATTGCGTTTGTGATTACGGTTGCGGGTCTTGCTGGGGTGCTTGTCCAAGGGGCGTTAGTGAATGCCTGTGTGAAACGATTTGGGGAGATGAGAGTCGTGCGTTATGCGCTGTTAGGTGCGGCTTTCATGCTGATCGCCTGCCGTTTTGCGCCATCCTTTTGGTTGATTTTTACGGGTTCGATTTTATTTTTATCGGCTACGTCATTCGTCCGACCAGCCCTCAATACATTGCTGTCCAAGATGGCAGGCAATCAGCAAGGGGTAGCAGGCGGTCTCAATACATCCTTTATGAGCCTTGCCAACATCGTCGGACCGAGTCTTGCGGGTATATTATTTGATGTGAATATTGAGTTTCCTTTTATGTTTGGAACACTGGTGCTTTGCGTAAGCTTCGCTGCATCCATCGTGTGGGGGAAAAAAGTGCAGCATGCTCATGCAGCGCAAGGAAGATTGTAGTTGATCTACAGTCTTTTTTTATTGAATGAAATGTATTTAGAAAAATTCCAATTAAAAATAGTATATGTTTTATATTTTATCTAAATGAATAGTAGAGTTTATCAATATTTAAACCTTTTTCTGAGAGAGAATTCATATATTTAGGTCTTTGAGATCAATAAAAACTTGTTAATAAAATACTGAATTATACATTTTGTGTAAAAAGTGATTGATTGGTTTTTTCGGCAATGGTAACATCAATCTCGACAGCATGAGGTAACTGAGATAATCAAGAGAAAAGGGGATAGAAAATGAAGAAGTTTATTTTTGCCATTATATTTTTTATCGTCACCATGTTTAGTACAGCAGTTCATGCGGCAGAAATTGATCATGACAAGGTAGTTGGTTTTAGAGAAGTCAACCCAACAACTGTTACACAAAAAGCGGCGAAAAAAATCCAGCCTTATTTGAAAGTATGGCATGGATGTGTACCATTCCCAGCTGTAGATGCTGCTGGAAACACAAGCAGAGGGTTAAAAACGAGCGGTTCACATAATGGTGGATGCAGCAGTAATATCGGTCAAGTATATTCACGTTCAGATTGGTACAATGGCAGCTGGGCGATTATGTATGCTTGGTATTTCCCAAAAGATAATCCTTCACCGGGCTTTGGTCATCGTCACGATTGGGAATCCATTGTCGTTTGGATTGACAACCCAGCTGTAGCCAACCCGCGTGTTCAATCAATTGCTTACTCAGGTCATGGACAATATAAGAAAGTAGCACCGAGTGCAGCAAGTATTTTAGGGACAAATCCTTTAGTAGGTTATGATAGCAACTGGCCATTAAATCATGAGTTGAATGTAAGCGGCAATGTGAGTGGAAAAGGGATGCAGCCTTTAATTGGCTGGGATGATTTAACGCCGGCTGCAAGACATGCATTGAATACAACAGACTTTGGTAGTGCAAACGTACCTTTCAAAGACAGTAACTTTAAAAACAATTTAGCAAAAGCGTGGTATCGATAAGATTAGCTATGATAAAAAACCGATCATCTAAAAAATGATCGGTTTCAGCGTGTAGACAAACCTTCGCATTCTTTGTCAGGTCTGCGCTCCGGTGCTCACGAATGTCAAATTCGCTCCGCTCCGGTACTCGTCCTTCCTAGACTTCAAAGGTTTTCTATCACGCTGAAAAGAAGACAAAGTGCTAAAATAAAGATCATTTTAGCACTTTGTCAACAATCTGAAACCGATCATCTAAAAAATGATCGGTTTTTTTATAAACAAAATCGCATCAACTCTCATATTTCACGACAGGTGATTTTTCTTTATGAAGCGCACGAATCATCGCATCATCTACGTGTAAATGCTCTTTCACTAATTGAGGCGGGGTTAAGGCCATCCACTGATTCAACGAAATATCTGCAAACCGGTCACTTTTAAAAATTTCTAAAAACCAAAGGCTCGTTTGGCCGATATTTTGGATGTAATGCCCCATGCCAAAAGGAACATATCCAACATCACCGGCTCTGTAATTAAAGGTGCGGGCAGTACCACCTGCTCCAAAGACCGTCATTTTGGCTGTACCTGTTAAATAGTATTGCCACTCATCATTATTAGGGTGCCAGTGCATTTCTCTCATGCCGCCAGGTTTTACTTCAACAAGTGCAGCTGCAATCGTTTTTGAAATCGGGAAATTCCGTGAATCGACAATTCGGACTGTTCCGCCAGAGGTCGTTATTGGTTTTTGACGAAGAAGCTGGTGCGTAAATGGCGGCTTGATGCTGCCGTATGGATCAGATACCATTTGGCTTTCTAAGGATGACGGCGGTGAGCCTTGAAACATATAGCGCTGCTTATTTGGTATATGGTCAAATAATTTCTTAGGAACACCAAAATTGGCGGAGAGAATCTCTTTTGGTGTATGAGCAAACCAGTCTGTGATCGTGAATGTATCAAATTCAGAAAAATCTCCATCATCAAATACAAGAAGGAACTCACATCCATCCTCAAGCCCTTGAATGGAGTGCGGGATACCAGGTGGAAAATACCACAAATCGCCTTCTTCTATATCAGCGATCATATTTCGCCCTTCTGCATCTACAGATGTGATACGGGCTTTGCCTAAAATCATATACGCCCATTCCGCCTGCTTATGCCAATGAAGCTCACGAACACCTCCGCGTGTGAGCCGCATGTTGACACCTGCAATCGTTGTTGAAACAGGCAGCTCCCGCTTCGTAATTTCCCTCGACCAGCCGCCGTGATTCAAATGCATGTGTGTATCAGAAAATGAAAATTTTAAATTGGGGATTGTTCCGGCATCGGTTTTAGGGGGAACGAGCATATCTGGGTTCTCTATATCTCGAAGGACATCGCGCGGGCCTAAGTCGGTGGCACCCGCGCCATCCTTTCGAATGGGCTGCGGGATGTGACGGAGCTCATCATCCATTTGTCATCCCTCCTCGAGTCTCATTTTTCTCCTCCAAACTATATGAGGTTTCAGAAGAAAAAATTCAATCTGGATAGGAGGAGAGAAACATTTGAATACGGAAGGCTAAGCGCAGCCGCAATGTTGCGTCAGAATCTTTTAAGCTGATTCGAAGCAATTCTTCACACTTCTCGAGGCGATAAATGACCGTGTTGCGATGAATGGACAATCGTTTGGCTGTTTCTGAAATGTGGCAATGGGTTTCTAAATAGACAGATAAGGTGTGAAGAAGATTTTGATCGACTTGTGATGGATCAGATAACGGGTGTAGGTGCAGCTGATGAAACGTAATCATATCCTTTTTTGGAATGAGCCTTAGTAAATCTGGCACATCCTTTGCCTGATAAAACTGAATATATTCAGTCCGCGATGAGAGATGTCCGGTTTGAAGAGCCTCTAATGCCTCATTGTAGCCTTCAGACAGATGGGAGATGAGGCATCCCGTCAAGCTCACCCCAAAAGAAATAGTATGATTCACTTGCAGTTTAACAAGTATCTGCAACTGTTTTAAAAAAGAGCTGAGCCTGTCGCTCACCTCCAGCCAACTGCCAGTCTCCTCCATCAATACAACACCCATATCACCTTTGACAAAGAGGAAGGCAGGGAATGGACAGCTTGGAAGTGCATTTTCGAGCAGATCAATCACTTGATCTAAAACCATTTGCTGTTTCATAAAACATGTGGTATCACTACGCTGATCAAGCTGACAGATCATACATAGATAGCGGCATTCGGCGTTTAATCCAAACGCCTGAGCGAAATGTAAGGGATCTTGCTGGGAAGACGATGCCCTCTCTATCCATCTGCGAAAGCCCTCATTTCTAGCACGCTTGGCCGTTTGCAGAGCGGCATATTGTCTCATGCGCGCAATCGCTATTTCGTTCACTGCTTTTGCAATCATCGCATGCAATGCTTTATTCTGCGGATTAATGAAAGAAAGGATGACCAGATAATCACATGTTTGTTCGTTTAGATCAATTGGAAAGACGGAAAAGGTTTGTTTGGCATGTATCATCGAAAAAGAATGAGTTGTCCTGCTTTGAAAAAGGGGAAGAATGTGCATCCATTCTGGGCTCGAGATCATGGGGTGCGAGGAATAGAGAATTCGTCCATGCTGGTTAAACAAATAGATGGGCTTGTGAATCTTTTTGGCCATTTTTTGTAAAATTTCAAACTGGTTATCGTCTATGTTCATATCCATTCAATCTCCTTTATTGGTGAAGATGAATAAAAAAATGGACAATCACTGTCAACATCTCTGATATGCATTTTATGTTATCAGCTAAAATCATTTTAGATAGAAAGTTGTCAATTAATATAACAAACAAACAGAACGTCAAGACAAAATCACGTGCCGCCAGTCATCTTCATTCAGAATTACGAGCAAATATGATATGTTGTAGACAGAAGAATTTCTTTCAGAAATATGGGTATCACAAGAAACAAAGGCTTCGAATGAGGAAGCCGTCTATACATGAGAGTGGCAAGAGGTGAGAAACATGATTTATATCGGATTAACTGGCTGGGGAGATCATGACAGTCTTTATCCGCCGAAAATCGGCAGCGCGCAAAAGCTGTTTCACTACGCGTCAACATTTCCGATTGTAGAACTGGATGCCAGCTTTTATGCCGTTCAGCCTGAGCGTAATCATGAAAAGTGGATAAAGGATACTCCGGATGACTTTCAATTTGTTGTAAAAGCATACCAAGGAATGACTGGACATCAAAGGGGCGAGATTCCGTTTGCTTCGAAGGAGGAGATGTTTGATGCATTTATTCTTTCGCTGACTCCGCTCATTCGTGAAGGGAAACTCGCCATGGTGCTCTTTCAATTTCCACCTTGGTTTGATTGCAAAAAAGAGCACGTCCACTATTTAAGATGGTGTAAGGAGAAGATGGGCGATATTCCATGTGCTCTTGAATTCCGAAACCGTACATGGTTTTCAGAGGAATTTTATGAGCAGACTTTGTCCTTTATGGAAAAGGAAGGATGGATTCATTCCGTCTGTGATGAACCGCAAGTCGGAGAAGGTTCCATACCGCCAGTCATACAAGCTACACACCGTGATAAAACCTTGGTCCGTTTTCACGGGAGGAATAAACAGGGCTGGCTTCACCCGGCAGACCATGAGAATTGGCGTGAAGTGAGATATTTATATTTATATAATGAAGCTGAATTAAAAGAGTGGAAAAAGAATCTCGACATCCTGCATCAGCAATCGAAAGATGTTTATGTCGTGTTTAATAATAACTCCGGCGGAGATGCAGCGGCAAATGGCCAGCAGATGATTGATTTGCTGGATATCACGTATTCAAGCCTGTCTCCGAAGCAGTTAGATTTATTTAGTTAACCGAGAGCTGAGGCTTTCAATCTGAATGAGACGGTTCAGTGACAACTTGAGGGAGAGATCAACATGCTGCAGAAGCTATGGTTATATCATACAAACGACTTGCACAGCCACTTTGAGAACTGGCCAAAAATTGCAGCTTATATTGAAGAAAAGCGTCAAGTTCACGATCAGATGCTCTTGTTTGATATTGGCGACCATATGGACCGAGTGAACCTCGTATCCGAAGCTGATTATGGAAAGGTAAACGTCAAGCTCCTCAATCAGCTGGGCTATGATGGGGTCACGATCGGGAATAATGAAGGCATTACGCTGCCTCATGATCAGCTGGATCACTTGTATGAAAATGCACAATTTCCAGTGGTCCTGTCTAATCTATTTGAGAAAGGCAAAAGGCCATCGTGGGCAAAGCCCTATCATATCATCACAATGGACAACGGACTGAAGATATGTCTCTTAGGCGTGACCATTGCGTATACACCTGTATATGAAAAGCTGGGCTGGAACATTACTGATCCGTTTGACAGCATACGGGACATGCTGCAGGAAGTAAAGGGACAGGCAGATGTCATTGTGCTTTTATCCCATCTCGGTATCATCCATGATCGAGAGGTCGCCCGTGATTTCCCTGAAATCGACATCATCCTAGGCTCACACACGCATCATCTGTTAGAACAAGGTGAAATGGACAATGGTGTGCTGCTTGCATGCGCTGAAAAGTATGGGCATTATATTGGCTGTGTTGAGCTGACGATCGATACAGCGCGCAAAGAGCTGATAGAGAAAAAAGCGACAGTACAGTCAGTGGATCAGCTCATCAGTGAATCAGATGAAGCCATCACCACCTTACAGCAAGCAGAAAGAAGAGCGAAAGCACTCATGCAGGAAAAAGTGACAACGATTGAGTCGAAGCTAGAAACGAAGTGGTTCGACGAATCTCCGCTTCCGCAGCTTTTAACAGATGCCATTAAAGATTGGTGCGGAGCTGATATTGGCATGATGAATGCAGGTATGGTGCTTGATTCATTAGAGGCAGGGATCGTCACAAGAGAAGAAGTCCACCGGATATGTCCGCATCCCATTAACCCCATTCGGGTGACGCTTACGGGTCAACAGCTGATCGAAACGGTTCGGCGGGGCTGTGAAGAAAAAATGGAACAGCTGCGCATCAAAGGTTTCGGATTTAGAGGTGAGCTGATGGGGAAAATGCTATATAGCGGACTCAGCTATACATTAGAAGAAGGCGAGACCAAACGGGTGAAAGATGTCTTTGTACATGGTCAATTGATCAAAAAAGACGCATCTTATACAGTTGGCACAGTCGATATGTATACATTAGGCTCTCTTTTTCCTCATATCCGTGATCACGAACATATTGAATATTTCATGCCTGAATTTTTACGTGATGTTCTGACATGGCGCTTGAAGGAAGCAACATGAAATCCGCTTCAGCCTAACAACACGCGCCCTCTTTTCACATAGATTGTGATGAGAGGAGTGAAGGGATTTGGTGAATTTAACACCTATTACAATTGATGGCCATTCCTTTACAGCGGTCACCGTCAAGCTGCCGAAGACAAATTTTATGGCAGTATCAAATGAACATGGGTATATCATGTGCGGTGCACTGGATGTCGGGCTCTTGAATGAAAAGCTTGCAGATAGAGGAATTATTGCAGGAAGAGCAGTTGGTGTAAGAACCATTGAGCAATTGCTCGATGCTCCTTTAGAATCTGTGACATACGCCGCAGAAGCGCTGGGCATCTCAGCTGGAACAATTGGAAAAGATGCATTATTAAAAATGGTGAAATAAAATAGAGAGATGATTCCTATCCCCCCGCCTGTCTGCATACACATGTAATGGAGAAGGGGGGATTTTTTATTGAGAATGAACCGCCGTTATCGCCCCTACAAAAAGGGCCCTTTGCCATTTCGTTACGTCATGCTGCTTGCCATCGTATTCTTTGTGCTCTCAACCGTGATTAGTTTATTTTTTATCAACCGATCCATTAAACCAACCCTTATTCACATTGCTGAACTAGAAACAGAGCGCATCGCCAATCATCTCATACAATATTCAGTACAAGACTTTGCAGACGATCAGGAGAATATGAAGGATATGGTGGTCATGAATACAAGTGAGAACGGAAAAGTGACGACCATCGATTTTAATGCGAAAGCAACATCGAAAGCAATGGCTGACCTGTCACGTCATCTTCAAAAAAATTTAGAAGACATTGAAAAGGGGAACTTTCAAAAAGAGGCAAAAGAAGCATTAAAGGATCAAACAGATGGACATGACGGCATTATATATAACATTCCGCTCGGGCAAGCATCCGGAAATGCACTCATTGCTAACCTCGGACCAAAAGTGCCTGTGCGCTTTAGTGTGATTGGTGATCCGCATACGGACGTTGAAAAAAACATTAAGCCTTATGGCATCAACAATGCCTTGATTGATATTAGTGTTCTGATCGAGGTCAAGGTAAGAGTCATTATCCCATTTGCCTCTGAAACAATCGTAGTCAAAAACTCTGTTCCTGTCTCCATACAGGCCGTTCAAGGAGACGTACCAGATTATTATAATGGCAGCGGAACAAATTCAGGTGCTCCATCAATTGTTCTCCCAGAGAAAAAGGAGAAAAAGGAATAACAGCCCAAGAATGATTGGGCTGTGTCAGCGTGTAGCCAAACCCTCGCATTCGCCCGCAGGTCTGTGCGCCGGTACTCACGAATGTCAAATTCGCTCCGTTCCGGTGCTCTCCCTTCCTAGACTTCAAAGGTTTTCTATCACGCTGAAAAGAAGACAAAGAGCTAAAATTAAAAATCATTTTAGCTCTTTGTCCATCATCAAAAACAGCCCAAGAATGATTGGGCTGTTATTTTACTTTCGTTTCCGTTCAGCTCTTTCCCACGCCCTTAAATGAGGGTATGGGTCAAATGACCATTCGGTTCTGCCGTTGTCTTTGTACATGCCATAGTGAAGATGAGGCGGAAACTTCCCTGCGGTGCCTGGAGGACCGTAACCAGAGCTTCCGACAGATCCAATCACTTGGCCAGGTTCAACAATTTGACCTGTCTTAAGGCCTTTTGCAAAGCCATTTAAGTGAGCGAAGTAATGATAATGATTATGAATATCTCGAATGCCAATCCGCCAGCCGCCAAAACGGTTCCAGCCTTTCATTTCAATCACGCCATACGATGTCGCACGAACGGGAAGTCCATAATGGGCAAATAAATCGGTTCCCTCATGAATCCTTCTGCCTCCAAATCCTCTCGCATCTCCCCATGTACTCCGGTAGCTGTAGTCAGCTCCAACCGGAAGAGGAAAAGCATGCTTTCCAAGATCAAGATGCCCATAGTGCTTATATAGCTTCATAAAAGATGAAATGATTCCAACGGTTTGATCACGTCCATAATAGTCCCATAAGCCAATTTTTAATTGATCAACGCTGCTGCCGTAGTGGAGCAAGTATTGAGCAAACGTGAATAATACATCCTCATCGTCATCGCTGCTTGCTTTTCCATCCCCATTCCCATCAAGCCCAATTCCGTCAAACACTTTAATGCTTAAAGGAGAGGTATCTTGTTTATTCGGGTTTTCTGGTCCAATCCACATTTCCCGGGGAATGTAGATGCCAATGACGCCTTTTTGTTTCGGTAAATCTCTTCTGCTTTTTCGAATATTGTGTTCATACTGATCAACTGCAGCAAGTACATACCATGGAACCTGTGTTGTCATGGAGACTTTTTCATATAGGGCCATTCTTTGCTTCAATTCATCTGGCTGCTTGCCCGTCCCTTTTGCATGAACAGGTAAAGGGAGCATTGAAAGAGCAATCATGATGGCTAAAACCACTTTCACAAACGTCCATCTCCTTTCTTCGAACATCGTCCTCTACCGTTTAGTGTGGTTAGATCAATCTATTTCATAAGAAGAAAATGTTAGTAATTTTCATCTGTTTTTTTAGGAGGCTTTTGGGTATTTTTGCAGCTCATTCCCTTGTTGTTCAATCTGTACTATGTTAAAGTGTCTAAAGAAAAGGCTTTAGGCCGAAGATTCAATTTTTTGCAGCTTCTTGGCTGCATCCATCGTATATAGCAGGAAGATTTTTGTAGATGCACCTTTAACGAATTCATATGGAGATGATGGAATTGGCAAAGAAGGAAGAGCACGTAAGAAAACCGGACTGGCTTAAAATTAAGCTGAATACGAATGAAAACTATACCGGTTTGAAGAAAATGATGCGGGAAAACAACCTGCATACTGTTTGTGAGGAAGCGAAATGTCCGAATATTCACGAATGCTGGGCAGTGAGAAGAACCGCTACATTTATGATTCTTGGATCTGTTTGTACGCGCGCATGCCGTTTCTGTGCGGTGAAAACTGGACTTCCAACTGAGCTTGACCTGCAAGAGCCAGAACGCGTGGCAGATTCAGTAGCCTTAATGAACTTAAAGCACGCTGTCATAACAGCGGTTGCAAGGGATGACCAAAAGGATGGCGGAGCAGGTGTGTTCGCTGAAACCGTTCGTGCGATTAGAAGAAAAAGCCCATTCACGACCATTGAAGTTCTCCCTTCAGACATGGGCGGTCATTATGATAACTTGAAGACGTTAATGGACACTCGTCCTGACATTTTAAATCACAATATTGAAACAGTTCGCAGATTAACGCCAAGAGTTCGTGCGCGTGCTACATATGATCGTTCATTAGAATTCTTGCGCCGTGCAAAAGAAATGCAGCCTGACATTCCAACAAAATCAAGCATTATGATTGGACTCGGTGAAACGAAGGAAGAAATCATTGAAGTCATGGATGATCTTCTTGCCAATAACGTGGATATCATGGCGATTGGGCAGTACTTACAACCTTCGAAGAAGCATTTGAAAGTTCAAAAATATTACCATCCGGATGAGTTTGCAGAGCTGAAGGAAATTGCGATGTCAAAAGGCTTTAGCCACTGTGAAGCTGGGCCGCTTGTGCGCTCTTCCTACCATGCAGATGAACAAGTAAATGAAGCGTCTAAAAAGCGTCAGGCGCAAGCGTAACAAAGAAAACGCCAGAGCTCTCTGGCGTTTTTTCTCGTATTAATTTTGGCCGTAAGGGGCGTTTCTTCTCATCGTACGGTCGGAATTCGTCATGCCATTTGCATCTTCTTTCGTTGAAATATCTCCACCTTGAGGGGAATACTTCATTTGTTGAATCGTTTTGGTTAAAATTTGGTCAAAATCACGTGAATTGGTTTGAAGACGTGAAAAATTGGCAATGGATTGAAAGTGCTCTGGATTATCAGAGACGTATACATGATAATAACGAGGGAGAACAGAAACCGCCGTTTTCTTCACTTGATCGGCAGATTCATCACGGTTTTTGTTTCCTGTTCGATACACGATGAGTGCATCCTCATCTGTCACAAGTGTGGCAGCATCTTTGATGTTTGGCAGCTGCACCGTTAAACTTGTAATCACGTGGGCGAGATGCTCGCGATTTAAAGCAGGGGTTCTTTCTTTCTGATCCGTTACTTGCTGGCGCTGATAACGAACATATCCTGCTCTGTTTGTATCTGCTTCTGGCATGTTGGAATTATTTCCTTCATGACGATCCGACAGACGGATGGTTTTACTTGAAGAATCTTCATCCACTTGCCGGTTCATACCTGATTGAAAGCCGCACCCGCCTAAAAGCATGCTGAGGAGAATCGCGGCTGTCAGTTGTTTCTTCATAAATGTGACCTCCTTTTTCCTTTAGCTTCGGCTAAATCGGAAAAAACATGCTTTAGCAATTGATGGAGTTCTTCCAATGAATTATCATTAAAGATGGATCGTTTAAAAAGAGGTGAGAAGATGATCGTCGTTCAGAATGCTACCTTTGATCTTGTAAGAGATATCAAAGACGGCTTTAATGAAGAAGCGTTTAAAGCAAGGTACTCAGATATTTTAAATAAGTATGATTATATTGTGGGGGACTGGGGCTATAATCAGCTCAGGCTGAAGGGGTTCTTTGATGACCAAAACCAAAAGGCCACTTTTGATACTAAAATCAGCACACTCGATGAATACATTTATGAATACTGTAATTTTGGCTGTGCCTATTTTGTCTTAAAACGAATCAGAAAATAACGCAAAGGGGAGCGTCATGATGTATTTCGTAGACAGAAAAAAGATTGAAGAGACATTACGTTTTTTCGAGGAGCAATATGAGTTGATGCAGAGTCATCAAACATGGACAAGTCCTCTAGAGAAAAAAGCGCTGGAACGAATTGTTCATTTGCTCGTCGAATGTATTCTTGATACTGGAAATGACATGATTGATGGCTTTATTATGCGTGACCCAGGAAGCTATGATGACATCATGGATATACTTGTTGATGAAAAGGTCGTACCAGAAGTGGAAGGCAGTCAGCTGAAAAAGCTTGTCTCATCCCGCAAAACACTTGTGCAGCAATATCAGGAAGTGGTTCATCATGACTTATTGCAGGTGATCAGCGAAGTAGAGCAGGCGCTGGAGGTCTTTCCAAGCCGCATCCGTACCTACTTGGAGCAGGAGCTTGGCCCAGTATCAGCGTTTAAATAAACCATTGGAGTTGTGAGCATCATGAAATACAAAGGCTATTTAATTGATTTAGACGGGACCATGTATAAAGGAACAGAAAAGATCGAAGAAGCAGGTCAATTTGTTCAAAAGTTAAATGAGTTGAACATCCCTTACTTGTTTGTCACGAATAACTCATCACGCACGCCGAAGCAGGTAGCGGAAAAACTCGTGTCATTTGATATCCCAGCAACAGAAGAACAAGTTTTTACAACAAGTATGGCGACGGCTAATTATATTGCTGAGCAAAAGAAAGATGCATCAGTTTACGTGATTGGTGAAGAAGGAATCAAGCAGGCCATTGAAGAAAAAGGGCTGACGTTTGGTCAGGAAGACGCTGATTTCGTTGTTGTTGGAATTGATCGGGGCATTACATATGAAAAATTAGCAGTAGGTGCGATTGCCATTCGTCAAGGCGCACAATTTGTCTCAACAAATGGAGATATAGCCATTCCAACAGAAAGAGGGCTTTTGCCAGGGAACGGCTCGTTAACATCTGTACTAACTGTCACCACAACAGTTCAGCCGACATTTATCGGAAAGCCAGAATCCATTATTATGGAACAAGCGATGCGTGTGCTTGGGACAGATGTGTCTGAGACGCTCATGGTGGGTGATAACTATGATACGGATATTATGGCAGGAATGAATGCAGGAATGGACACATTACTCGTCCATACAGGAGTGACCACAAAAGAGCTACTTCAGAAGTATGAAAAGCAGCCAACCTATGTCATTGATTCATTATCCGAGTGGATCGAGCGATTATCATAAAAAAAGAGGACAAGCGTTACGCGCGCGTCCTCTTTTTCTTTATTCCGCATTTCTCGCACTATGTGCCAGCCTGCTTGATGCGGCAGCAGCAATAGCGCCGACAATGTCATCTAAAAAGGTGTGGCATTCGCCTGTGGATTTATCGTTGAGTTTCCCGAGAATTCCTGGTTTTTCTTTATCGATATATCCGTAATTCGTAAAGCCGATCGAACCATAAATATTGACGATAGCAAAGGATAAAATTTCATCAACGCCATACAGGCTTTCGTCCGTTTCAAGTATTGATTGAAGCGGCTCAGTCAGCTTCTTTTGCTCGGCGAGTACGTCTAGTTCGACGCCCGTTAAAATCGCATTTTGGACTTCACGTTTTGCGATGACACGCTCCACATTGTGGATGCACTCTGTCATGTCTAAGCCAGGATGATATTTTTCCTGTAAAAAGTAGACAAGGTCTGCTATATCTTGAATGGTTACGCCTCGTTCTTGTAAACGGCGTCTTGCTGTTTTTTCTACTTCGTTCATCTCATGATGATGCGGCATGTATTCCTCACCCAATCCTCGTAATTTGTCCACAACGTGTAAAAAGCTTCGGATAGTAAATAGTATTCATAAATCCCTCAACCTGCGACTACGATATGATAAGAGATTGATCATAGGAACGCAGGTGAAAACATGAAAGAAACCATTTATCACACATTTGGTATTGATGTTCGTCAATTTACGCCATATGGCAGTTATCAGAGCTTTCAAACGGCGGAGGCTCTCTTTCTCATTGTTCCTGTGTCTCATTTGCGAGAAGAAGAACTCTCAGAGTTGTATCATATCAGTCAGTATTTACTGAATGCTGGAGACCCATACGTCGCTGTGTTTGAATTAACAAATGAAGAGAAACCCACCTTTACTCATGGAAAGGAGCAGTACGCTTTATTAAAAGCAGCGCCTCCGATCTCAAGCCGCTCGTTTCAGCAAGCGTCAGAACTGGCAGCCTTTCATGTCAGGGGAAGAGGCTTTCCATATGAGGTGTCCGAAACAAAACGTGTCGGTGCCTGGAAGGAATTATGGGCAAAACGATTAGATCAGCTTGAAGGCTTTTGGATGCAGCAAATGCATCAAAAACCGCTGGAACGGTTTGAACAAAAATTCATTGAATCGTTTCCATATTATCTTGGATTAACGGAGAATGCCATTCAATATTTAGTCGATACTGAGCTTGATGATGAACCGAAAGAAGGTGACTCAGGCACTGTCTGTCATCAGCGCTTTTCACGTATGACATGGCCGCATGAGCAGCCGCTGCGTTTACCGGTGGATTGGGTCTTTGATCATCCAACCCGTGATATTGCTGAATACTTAAGAGAAACCTTTGTACAGCATAAGGAAGATTTAATTGAAGAAGGCTTTTCCTTTCTTCAGCAATATGAGGAGGTGACACCTCTTTCCTCCTTTTCAAAGCGTTTGTTATACAGCCGTTTGTTGTTTCCGCTTCATTATTTTGAAATTGTGGAAGGCTACTACATGTCGGGAGAAAATGAAAAATCATATTATGAAGAACGGTTAGATTACGTCTTAAATGATGCCAATCGCTATGAATACTTTCTCAAGGTCTTTCAAGAAATGAGTGCCATGCGAAGCGGCGGGAGCCTCATTCCACCTGTTGGCTGGATCACAGGTCCACTGATTTGAAGTTTCAGTGAACAGATGAAACGTCTCTTTTCTCTTGAGGCGTTTTTCGTTATGCTTAAAGAAATCAATCAAAGGAGTGTTCTTCTTGACGAAACCTTATGTCTATATCACAAGAAAGCTGGATGAAGCATCACTTACACCACTAAAAGAAGTCGCTCATATCGAGATGTGGCCAAGCGAAGATGAGCCGTGTCCAAGAGAAGAGTTAGAAACACAGGCTGCTAAAGCGGATGCGCTTCTCACCATGCTGTCAGATCAAATAGATGAGACCCTTTTATCAAAGGCCCCGAATGTCAAGGTGGTCGCAAACCTTGCTGTTGGCTATGACAATATTGATCTTGAAGCAGCTAAAAAGCGCGGAATCACCGTATGTCATACACCGGACGTCTTAACAGAATCCACGGCTGATTTAGCCTTTGCCCTTCTAATGGCGTCAGCTAGACGAATTGTCGAGGCGAGTGATTGGATTAAGGATGGAAACTGGACAGGCTGGGGACCGCTTCTTCTTGCCGGTGCTGATGTTCATCACAAAACGCTTGGGATTGTCGGAATGGGCAGCATTGGAACAGCACTTGCCAAGCGGGCCAAAGGCTTTAATATGAATGTTCTTTATCATAATCGTTCAAGAAAACCCGAGGCAGAAGCGCAGCTTGGTGTGACCTATGCGGCTTTTGAGGAACTGCTCAAGCAGTCTGATTTCATCGTCTGTCTGACGCCGTTAACCCCGGAAACGAAAGACATGTTTAATGAAAAAGCATTTGATCTGATGAAGAACTCTGCTTATTTCATTAACGTATCAAGAGGACAGACTGTGGATGAGGATGCTTTATACGAGGCTGTCACGACAGGAAAAATTGCCGGCGCTGGTCTGGATGTATTTAGACAAGAGCCTGTCAGTCCGTCTCATCCGTTAACGACATTACCTAACGTCACAGTCCTCCCTCATATTGGAAGTGCTAGTGTCGAAACGAGAAAAACGATGATGCGTTTATGTGCTGAAAATATTGCGCTTGTCTTACAAGACGAGCCAGCCAAAACGCCGGTTCGTTCATAATAGAAGGCTTCCCGGCTTTCGGGAGCTTTTCTGACAAAAATATTTTGAAAATATAGAATCTTGATGTAAATAGCTGTTAAGCGGTTTCATTCTGACAATCTCTTATTTTATTACCTTGTCAAAATGAGGATACCCCTTTATAATGTGTGTACATTGAATGTCTGTGTAAGGTTAACAAATGTCTTTTTAGAGAGGACATTTACGGAGAAAGGTGGAATTTCAGGTGAAGGCAATTCGAGTTGGGCTATTAGGATTAGGAACAGTGGGGAGCGGTGTCGTAAAAATTATCCAAGACCATCAGGATAAATTAATGCACCAAATCGGCTGTCCGGTATTAATACAAAAAGTGCTTGTGAACAATCCCGATAAAAAAAGAGATGTGGATGTCGCAAGAGAGGTCTTCACAACTGAAGTATACGATGTGATTAGAGATCCAGAGGTTGACGTCATCATTGAAGTAATGGGCGGCATTGAAGAGACAAAACAATATTTAATAGATGCGTTGAATGAGAAGAAGCATGTCATTACAGCCAATAAAGATTTAATGGCACTTTACGGTACGGAGCTTTTACATGTAGCGAAAGAAAATGGCTGTGATCTTTATTATGAAGCAAGTGTCGCCGGAGGAATTCCAATTTTGCGTACGCTGGAGGAAGGATTGGCTTCTGACCGAATCACCAAGATGATGGGGATTGTGAACGGTACAACGAATTTTATTTTAACGAAAATGAATGTCGATAAAAGCGCATATGAGGATGTCTTAAAGGAAGCACAGGATCTTGGCTTTGCGGAAGCAGACCCGACAGCTGATGTAGAAGGACTGGATGCAGCAAGGAAAATGGCGATTCTTGCAAGACTCGGCTTTTCTATGAATGTGGAATTAGAGGATGTAAAGGTGAAAGGTATTTCTGATATCTCTGATGAGGATATTAATTTCAGTAAGCGGTTTGGCTATACAATGAAGCTGATCGGAATTGCTCAGCGAGACGGAGAGAAAGTGGAGGTCAGTGTCCAGCCAACCTTACTTCCTGATCATCATCCATTATCATCCGTCAACAATGAATTCAATGCGGTGTATGTCTACGGAAGTGCTGTAGGTGAAACGATGTTTTACGGACCTGGAGCAGGAAGTCTGCCAACGGCAACAGCTGTTGTCTCAGACTTAGTCGCAGTGATGAAAAACATGCGCCTTGGCGTGAACGGAAGCGGATTTATCGCACCGCAGTTTGAGAAGAAGATCAAATCGTCATCAGAAGTATTTGCTCAGCAATTTTTAAGAATTCATGTTAGAGATCAAGTCGGGGCATTCTCCCGCATTACATCTATCTTTTCTGAAAGAGGCATCAGCTTTGAAAAGATCCTTCAGCTTCCTGTGAAAGGACATGATGAGCTGGCTGAAATTGTGATCATTACACATCAGACCTCAGAAGAAGATTTCTCAAATATCCTGCAAAAATTAAACGACCTCGACGTGGTGGTTCAAGTGAAGAGCACGTACCGAGTAGAAGGGAACGGTTTAAGCCGATGAAATGGAATGGACTCATTGAAGAATTTCAAGAATTCTTACCAGTAAACGAATCTACACCAAAACTAACATTAAATGAAGGGAATACACCGCTGGTCCACCTCGCCAAGCTTTCAGAAAAGCTGGGGATTGAGCTTCATGTGAAAACAGAAGGCGTCAATCCAACAGGCTCTTTCAAGGATCGAGGAATGGTCATGGCCGTTGCAAAGGCAAAAGAAGAAGGCAATGATACGATCATGTGTGCTTCGACAGGGAATACCTCTGCAGCAGCAGCAGCTTATGCAGCCCGTGCTGATATGAAATGTATCGTCATCATTCCTGACGGGAAAATTGCCTTCGGTAAGCTTGCACAGGCTGTCATGTACGGAGCAGAGATCATTGCCATTGACGGCAACTTTGATGATGCACTGAAAATCGTCCGCAGCATCTGTGAAAAAGCACCGATCGCCCTTGTGAACTCCGTCAATCCTTACCGAATTGAAGGACAAAAGACAGCGGCATTTGAAATCTGTGAGCAGCTAGGCTCTGCCCCGGACGTACTGGCGATTCCTGTTGGAAATGCCGGGAACATCACGGCCTACTGGAAAGGCTTCAAGGAATATCACGAGAAAAAAGGAACTGGACTGCCTGTCATGCGCGGTTTTGAAGCAGAAGGTGCAGCGGCAATCGTTCGAAATGAAGTGATTGAGCAGCCGGAAACAGTGGCAACGGCTATCCGTATCGGAAATCCAGCGAGCTGGAAACAAGCTGTGTCAGCCGCAGATGAATCAAACGGAAAGATTGATGAAGTAACAGATGAGGAAATTCTTCATGCGTATCAATTGATTGCACGTGAAGAAGGCGTGTTTGCAGAGCCGGGCTCATGTGCGTCGATTGCGGGCGTATTAAAGCAGGTGAAATCTGGAGAAATCAAGCCAGGCAGTAAAGTTGTTGCGGTATTAACAGGTAACGGATTGAAAGATCCAAATACGGCTATCGATATTTCACAAATCAAGCCGGTCACACTCGATGCAGATGAAGATCAAATTCTTGAACACTTAGAAAAGGCCGCACGCGTATGAGTGAAGCCTCCATGCTTTTTTCAATCACAGTACCGGGAAGCACTGCCAATTTAGGACCAGGCTTTGATTCAGTTGGAATGGCGCTCAGCCGCTATTTAAAGCTATCGGTCTATGACCATGATAGCTGGCTGTTTGAAGCAGAAACAGATGTTGTGTCTGGGGTTCCATCAGGCACCGACAACCTGATTTATCAAACAGCCAAAAAGGTCGCAGATGACTTTGGAAAAACACTCCCGCCTGTTCATGTCAAAGTGTGGAGTGATATTCCATTGGCACGGGGGCTTGGCAGCAGTGCTGCTGCCATCGTGGCCGCCATTGAACTCGCCAATCAGCTTCTTGAATTAAACATGACAGATGATCAGAAGCTCTTTTATGCAAGTGAGGTAGAAGGTCATCCAGATAATGCGGGTGCCTCTTTATTCGGTGGTTTACTGATCGGTCTCCATGAAGAAGACAAGACACATGCCGTGAAAGTGCAGCATGTGGATGTAGATGTCGTCGTGGTGATTCCTTTTTATGAAGTGCTGACAAAGGATGCTCGTGATGTCCTGCCAGAGGATTTCTCCTATAAGCATGCCGTCAGTGCGAGTGCTGTGAGCAACGTTCTTGTGGCCGCCTTAATGACGCAAAACTGGCCGCTTGTTGGAGAAATGATGAATAAGGATTTATTTCATCAGCCTTACCGCACAATGCTCGTGCCAGAGCTGTCAAAGGTAGAGCATGTCGCTTCGCTCAAAGGAGCGTATGGAACGGCTTTGAGCGGTGCTGGGCCGACGATCCTCACCTTAGTGGAAAAAGGGAAGGGAGAAGCACTGAAAGAACAGCTTGCCCAAAACTTCCCGCATTGCGAAGTCGATTTGCTGACGGTTCCAGTAGAAGGGGTTGTCGTGCAGCATCATCCTGTTAATCAAGTGAAGAACGTGCTGTGAATCTGCACGTTCTTTTTTATGCTTGTTTTTATGGGAAGAAGCAGGGATTATTATTTAGAGGATCGAACTATTTTTTATGCATAAAAGGGGGAGATACATTCATGAAGAAATTGATGACGGCAGAAGATTTAACAAAGATTGTTTCTGTTTCTCATCCGGTTTATTCACCAGATGGAAAAAAGGCAGTCTTTACAAAAGTCACTGTGAATGAGAAAAAGGACGATTACAATATCCATTTATGGGTTCGAAATGAAGAGACAGAGGAGCTGGCACAATGGACATTTGAGGATGGAAAGCATCATCAGCCAGTTTGGTCAAAAGACGGCAAGCAGCTTGCTTTTATTTTACAAAAGCCAAAGGAAGTCCCTCAGCTGGCGCTCATGAAGAGCGAAGGAGGCGGCTTGCGAACCTTAACGAAGATTCCGTACGGAGTATCTCATCCTGTCTTTTCCCCAGATGGCGCTTTTCTTTATGCGGCTGTGTCATTGAAACAATCAGAATCTGTTCATGATGAAAAAAAGGAAGAGCGAGATGACTTTGCTCCAGCGGTATATGATGATTTGACCTATAAAGCAGATGGAAGAGGCTTTTTAGATGGGCGTTTCACGCAGATCGTGAAGGTGGATATCGATTCAGGAGAGGTAGAGCCTGTTACGAGTGAGCAGGTTCATCATATGAATCATACGGTTTCTCCGTGCGGCAAATGGCTTGCCTTTATTCAATTAAACGCACAGACACCTTACATAAGTGACGTGTGTCTCCTGTCATTAGAAGATGGTACGACAAGAAAGATTACACATGCAAACGGCGCTTATTCCACCGCCTCTTTTTCTCCAAATGGAGAGAGCCTTTTGTATATTGGACATGAGCGCGAATTTCAAAATGCCACCTTCCCATCATTATGGCTGTATGATCTGAAGGAAGACAAGGCGGTTCAGCTGTCAGAAATGCTCGATATGTATGTTGGAAACTGTATGGCAGGAGATAGCGTGATGGGAGAGGTCTTTCAGCTTCCGCAGTGGACAAAGGACAGTCAAGGGTTTTATGCGCTTGTTTCTGATCAAGGCAGTACAGGGATTTATTATTTCTCTATTGAAGGTTTAGCCTATCCTGTTCGACTAGAGGCGGAACATATCACCAATTTCAGCCTTCATCCAGATGAATCCAAACTGCTGTTCAGCCGGCTTACACCTGTCTCACCAAGTGAGCTGTATGAGATGACATTAGGGGAGACTGAGCTAAAGCAAATCACGTTCGAGCATCATGATTTTCTAAAGGAGCATATCGTATCGGAACCTGAACCATTTTCTTTTCAGTCAAAAGATGGAGACGAGGTGCATGGCTGGTTTATGAAGCCTTCCCAGATGGAAGAGGGAAAGAAATATCCGCTCATTCTAGAGGTTCATGGCGGTCCGCATGCGATGTATGGTCATACGTATTTTCATGAATTTCAAATGCTCGCTTCTGAAGGCTATGCCATCGTGTATATCAACCCGCACGGCAGTCATGGATACGGACAAATGTTTACCGACCGTGTGAGAGGAAGCTATGGTGACGTTGATTATGACGATGTCATGCAGGCTGTTGATCATGTGCTCACAGTCTATGATTTCCTTGATGAAACAAGACTTGGCGTGACAGGCGGCAGCTATGGGGGGTTTATGACCAACTGGATTGTCGGTCAGACCGACCGCTTTCGCGCAGCTGTCACACAGCGCTCCATTTCAAACTGGATTAGCTTTTATGGCATCAGTGATATCGGTTATTTCTTTACAAGGTGGCAGATTGATGGGGATATTTATGATTCTGTCGATAAGCTATGGGATCGTTCGCCGCTAAAATATGTGAAGCAGATGAACACACCGCTTCTCATCTTGCACAGCGATGAAGATTATCGCTGCCCAGTTGATCAAGCAGAGCAGCTTTTTGTGGCCTTGAAGGAGCTTGGGAAAGACACAAGATTGGTCAAATTCCCAAAGGCATCTCATGATTTATCCAGAAGTGGTCACCCGGGCCAGCGCATTCAAAGACTGACTTTTATAAAGGAATGGTTTAGAGAGAAGTTAACCTAATAAAAAACGACCCTGATTGGGTCGTTTTCATGTCATATATGAATTAGAAAACCTGTTCAACTTCTACAACGCCAGGCACTTCTTCTAATAATGCGCGCTCAATACCGGCTTTCAATGTAATGGTTGAACTTGGGCAGCTGCCGCATGCACCAAGAAGACGTAATTTCACAATACCATCTTCAATGTCTACAAGCTCACAGTCTCCACCATCACGTAATAGAAATGGACGAAGTTTGTCCAGTACTTCCTGTACTTGGTCTTTCATTTCGACTTCAGTCATTAGATATAATCGCTCCTTTCACAACATATCACCATTATATTCATCTGGACGATAAAAATCTATTGATTGGTTTCAAAGTTTCCTTTTCATTATAGCACAATCTCATCTTGAAACAAAAAGTGATTTTGGCTTTTTTCATACAGAAAATTCAGCTAAAATGAAGTTAGAATAGGGGGCTTGTTAAATGAATCAAACCGTCGATCTTTATGTATATGGAAGAGATGTCTTGTGCGCTAGCTGCGTGAATCTGCCTTCTTCAAAAGATACGTTTGAATGGTTAGATGCAGCATTAAAACGAAAATATCCGAATCAGCCATTTCGCATCACATATATTGATATTGAGCACCCGCCAGAAAACCAACAACAAAAGGAATTGTCTGAACGAATTCTTGTTGATGAATTCTTTTATCCGCTTGTCTTAGTAGAGGATCAAATCGTTGGAGAGGGCAATCCGAAATTAAAAGACATTTATCAAGAAATGGAGAAATACGGGTACAAGGAGAGCAGTGAATAAGCTGTTCTTTTTTTGAGAAAGAAAATAGAACAAACGTTCCTTTTTTTGTCTTGAAAAGGAACGTTTGTTCGTTTATAATGAAATGAAAGGAGCGTGAGCATCATGAATTATTTACTGAAACAATCTCTTCATCAGCAAATACCGATTGAGATGATTTATATGAAGAAAAATGGAGAGTGCACAAAGAGAAAAATCATTGTACACCGTCAAACGGATCAGCTCATCCAAGCATATTGTTTATCGAAAAAGACGATGAGAACCTTTCGTAAAGACTGCATCCTTGCCCTTGCTCCGATCAAATGGACCCACTCATCGGCACATGCCGTTTCATAAAAAAAAGCTCCCTCATCATGAAGGAGCTTTGAGAAAAAATTCACATGATTTTAGCCGTTGTGATGTTTGTACATCCAAAGGAGTCCAGATTTCAGGAGTCTTGGCACCCGGCCAACAAGTGGACGATCAGCCACTAAACCAAAGCCGGCTTTTTTCCCTAAAGAACCTAAAACACCTTTTAGCTTAAATTGTGGATAAGCCTCAGGAAGCGGCTCATTTTTCCAGCGTTTTTGCAGCGATTGGACAATTTGTTCTGCCTGCGCCTCAGCAAGCTGTGCACTTGGGGCATGCGGCAGACTTGCGCAGTCACCTACAACATATACATGCTCATCCCCAGGGAGATTGTGATGAGGAGTTAATACGACGCGGCCTTGTGCGTCTTTTTCAACATCCATCTCACGTACCACTTTGCTTGGCTGTATTCCAGCTGTCCACACGATGACATCTGCTTCAATCGCGTCATCATGGTTGTAAACGACACCTTCTTCAACCTTTGTAATATTGGCACAGTTAATGATCTTTACATCATTTTCTTCAAACCACTTTTGCACATACAAACTTAATCTTTTTGGGAAGCTTGATAGAATCAACTCTCCGCGGTCAAAAAGAATAATGTTTAAATCAGCACGGCTTTCTCTTAGTTCACTGGCCAGCTCTACCCCGCTAAGTCCAGCACCGACGATGCCAACCGTTGCACCTGCGCTCAAATTATTTAATTTGTTATACGCATGTCTTGACTGATCAATGGTTTGAATGCTGTATGTATGTTCTTTCGCACCAGGGACATTATGATACTTGTCCTCACAGCCGAGTCCAATCACCGTATCATCATACGGAATCGGTTCACGGTCGCTGAATAAGATCTGTTTGTTTTCAATATCAATTTTTTCTACTTCCCCGTATTGAATATCCAGCTTCGGATGCTCTGGAAAAGATACTCGAATGTGATGATCAGAGATCGTTCCAGCAGCAAGTGCATAATATTCTGTTTTTAAACAGTGGTAAGGATTTCGATCAATTAATGTGATAGTGACATCATCAGGTAATTGATTTGGCAATAAGCGGTGGAGAACCCGCATATTCCCGTAACCTCCGCCGATCAAGACTAAATTTTTCATGACGATTCTCCTTTTCCCCGTAGACATTGAAAAACACTTATACTAAAAAACTTTAAGTTAAAATACCAAATAAAATTATATCGAATTTACTGTGAAACCACAATAATTGTTTCAAAATAACCTACATATTCATCAGTTAGTCCTAAATAGTAAAACATTTTACGAGAAATAGGCGTAACGATACAGATGAAGCTCATATTTTGACTAATACAAGGAATTTCGGTAGGATGGTAAGGCAATGTGAGGTGAAGCACAGTGTTTCCACTGATCGAATTTTGTGTAAGTAATCTTGCACAAGGGTCTCAAGAAGCAAAAGAGAAGCTTGAAAAAGACCCAAACCTAGACGTAATGGAATACGGCTGTTTAAGCTATTGCGGCAAATGTATGGACTCCCCATTTGCACTTGTGAATGGAGAATTTGTTTCAGGAGAAAATGCAGAGCAGCTAGTCGAGCGTATTTATGCTTTTATAGAGGAAAACGACATGTTTTAAATGCACCACATGGGTCATGAGGTGCATTTTTTTCACATTTTCATCTTCCATTTTTAAGGAGAATTAATAGAAAGCGCATCCAATATGTTATGCTAATAAAATATCATCAATATGAAGCATCACACGAGAGAAAAAGAGGCATATGCATAATAAAAGCCCTTTGCCATGGCAGCAAAGAGCTTCTATGTATGAAAAACGGGGGATGATAAGATTGTCTCCTGAATCGACTCCTTTTATACTATAAAGAAACAACATTTTTGGAGGAAGCTCATGACATCATTTCAATTCACGAAAATGCACGGATTAGGAAATAATTATATTTACGTCAATCAGATGAAGGAACAGCTTCCAGAAGAACAGTTATCAGAGATAGCGATTCGCGTTTCTTCTGTTTATACAGGAATCGGTTCTGACGGGATGATCCTGATTTGCCCATCAGATGTTGCACCTGTGAAGATGCGCATTTTCAACAATGATGGATCAGAGGGAAAAAACTGTGGTAACGGGCTGCGCTGCGTAGCAAAGTATGTGTATGAGCATCAAATTGTGACAGACACAACGTTCCAGATTGAGACATTGTCAGGACTCGTTGAAGCTACCGTTCACGCTCAGGATGGTCACGTTCAGTTAGTCACAGTAGATATGGGAAAACCACGTTTTGAAAAAGAAGCGATGCCAATGCTTGGTGAACCGGCCAGCACAACGATTAATGAGGCACTTGATTTTGGCAAGGCAGTTTTAAATGGAACGGCCGTTTCAATGGGAAACCCGCACATCGTTTTTTATTTAGAGGACATTGAAAAAGCACCGCTTCATACACTTGGACCAATCATCGAAAAACACGACATGTTCCCAGAAGGCGTCAATGTAGAATTTGTAGAAGTTGTCAGTGAAACAGAACTGCATTTTCGTGTGTGGGAAAGAGGTTCAGGGATTACACAGGCCTGCGGAACAGGGGCTTGCGCTGCGGCTGTATCCACAATCGTGAATGGTCAGGCGAAAAAGGAAACAGACATGACCGTTCATTTAGCAGGCGGAGACCTCATCATTCGCTGGAAAGACAATGACCACGTGCTCATGACAGGACCTGCTGAAACGATTTGTGACGGCACATTTTATCTCTAATCCATTTATTTGAGAAAAGGCATCATCACGTTTATAATTGAAAAGAAACATCCAGTCAAAAGGAGGGATGATCATGAGTACACCAGTAACCATTACAGAAGCTGCTGCACTGCAGATTAAAGATATGATGAAAGAACATGAAGAAGAAAATGCGTTCCTTCGAGTTGGCGTAAAAGGCGGCGGCTGCAGCGGTCTTTCGTACGGCATGGGCTTTGACCATGAAGTCTCAGAGAAAGACACGCAGTTTGAACAGCATGGCATAAATGTCCTTGTCGACTCCGAAAGCCTTGATATCATGAACGGAACCATCATTGATTTCAAACAATCACTAATGGGCGGCGGTTTCACCATCGACAATCCGAATGCCATCGCGTCATGCGGATGCGGTTCTTCCTTCAGAACAGCGACGAATACCGGTACGCCGGAAGAATGTTAAACATGTGATCATGAATAAAGATAAGCCTGCTTGTTTCGTTTGTTTTTAAACAACACGAACGAGGAGGCTTTTTTAATTGAGCTGAGAGTAAAGAAAAAAGACACTCACTCAGCATCTTTTTCTCATATTTCTTCTTCGATTTTTAACAGTTCTTTGTCGAGGACATAGATCAACTCATGTGTACTATACAAATAGATCAAGACTTCTTTATTGACATCTTCCACATGTACTTCCACCTCAACTCGAATCTTTGCTGGTTCTCCGCGATACATGACTTCAAACGTACCGATTTCTTTCGTTTCATTGTCCTTTTGCATTTTCTTTATTTCAGACTGTATCTGTTTGATGTCTTGATCATTCAAACCAGAATCCAAAATCGAAGAGGAGACATGTCTTAAAAAAGGTTCTAATTGATTAATATCAATATTCAACCCTGCTGCGAACTCAGCATTACGTTTGTTAAAGTCCTTTGCAAACAGTTCAACTGAGCCACCAATCAGCAGTAATAAGCTCAAACTGATCATTAAACGCTTTAACATCTTTACACCTATCCTTCATTATGAACTTCTTCATTTCCTATATCGGGTTGATCAGATGAAATCTTCATTTTCTCTTCAACAATGTATAAATCGCTCAATTTTGTTACAGCTTGCCCGAACAACTGGCTATTTCACCTCGAAAAGAGTATCATGAGAACCAAACATAAACTGTAGTCAGAAAAGAGGTTGCTGAGGTTTGAGTGAACAAATCAATTGCAGGAACTGTCATGAATTGATTCCGTATCGTTCCAAAACGTGTCCATCTTGCGGGATTGAGAAGCCGCTTCCGAAAAAGGAACGTGTGAAGGATCGGGTGATTTTGGTTGTGGCAGGGATTGTTGTGGTACTGCTTGCTGCAATGGTGCTTGGAATGGCGAATGCCTATATTGGGATTTTTAAATAAACGAAAAAGGAGTTCCGCGAGTGGGAACTCCTTTTTTTGATCCGCTCTTATTTGTTTTCAAATAAGCTTGTGGAATGGAGAGGCTGTACACGGGCTTTCGGGTCCATGTAGGCTTTCGCATTGTTGACAGCAGTTGGTGCTTCACCAAATCCGCTTGCAATCAATTTGACTTTTCCTTCATACGTACAGATGTCTCCTGCCGCATAGAAGCCTTCAATGTTTGTTTCCATTGTAGATTTCACCACGATGGAGTTCTTTTCGATTTCAAGGCCCCACTGTTTGATTGGTCCAAGGGAGGAAACAAAACCGAAGTTGACGATCACGTCGTCCACATCAAGCACTTGTTTTTTATCGCCTTTGACTTCTTCGAGCACGATTTGTTCAATGCGGTCTTCACCAATGAGTTCAGTTGGTACAAATGGTGTCAGGACATTGACTTTCGAGTTGTGCAGGTTTTCTACACTGTGCTCATGCGCGCGGAATTTATCGCGGCGGTGAATAATGGATACTTCTTTTGCGATTGGTTCAAGCATGAGTGCCCAGTCCACCGCAGAGTCTCCGCCTCCAAGAACGGCAACACGTCTGCCGGCAAATTGGTTCAAGTCATTAATGAAGTAATGCAGATTGCTTCCTTCAAATGATTCTGCTGCATCTAGCTCAAGCTTTCTCGGTTGGAATGCACCGTTACCAGCTGTGATGATGATTGTTTTAGAATAATGAATCTCTTGATTTGTCACAAGTTTAAAGATGCCATCTGCTTGCTTTTCAACCGTTTCAACTGCCTGCTCTAAGCAAATGGTTTGATCAAATTTATCCATTTGTTCCTTTAAGTTATCAACTAATTCTTGTGCGCGGATTTTTGGGAATCCAGCCACATCATAAATATATTTTTCAGGGTAAAGAGCGGATAGTTGACCGCCGAGCTGAGGAAGGCTTTCAATGATTTTCACACTTGCCTGTCTCATGCCTCCGTAAAACGCAGTAAACAATCCAACTGGGCCGCCCCCGATAACGGTAATGTCATATACCTTAGAATCTTCTTGCATTCCTTTAATCCTCCCAAATGAAAATTGTTATCACTATATCATATCATACCACATATCGTCGTTTGACTTGTTTTGAAAAACTTGTCGTTTTTTGATGCTGAAGCTTTGAAACGGAGGAAAAAGTGAGAAAGACCGTTTATCCTAAGGATTTTCAGTTTAAAGCCTTGAAAATTGGAGCAGAACTCGCTATTATTGTTAAGGGAACTAAATATTAATTTTTTATGAATTTTTGTCGGATACGGTCAAATGCTTTCGTTTTATGTAGGTGAAAGTTCAGATTTTCACATACTTATTTTTTTGTTTAAATTTCATAAAATGCCGCAAAGCGGTTGAGAATAACGATATGTAATTCTTTATCCGTTTTACAGCAAATTTAAAAAAGGTGGATGTGATTCCAGTGAATAAACCGAAAATCGTTGTATTAGGTGCAGGTTATGGCGGATTAATGACTGTAACAAGATTAACAAAACAGCTTGGCACAAATGATGCGGACATTACTCTTGTGAACAAGCATAATTATCATTACGAAACAACATGGTTACATGAAGCAAGTGCAGGTACACTTCATCATGACCGCTGTCGTTATCAAATCAAAGATGTGATTAACAGTTCCCGTGTCAACTTTGTACAAGCAACAGTTGAAAGCATTGATAAGGAAGCGAAGAAAGTTGTGACATCAGATGGCGAACTTTCTTATGACTACCTTGTTGTTGCACTTGGTGCTGTTCCTGAAACATTTGGTATTGCAGGACTGAAAGAATATGCATTCTCAATCTCTAACATCAACTCTGCTCGTCAGCTTCGTGAGCACATTGAGCTTCAATTTGCGACGTATAATACGGATGCTGAAAAACGCCCAGAGCGTTTGACGATCGTTGTCGGCGGTGCAGGCTTCACAGGTATTGAGTTCCTTGGTGAGCTTGGAAACCGTGTGCCTGAGCTTTGCAAAGAGTATGATATTGATCAAAAAGACGTGCGTATCATCTGTGTAGAAGCTGCGCCAACAGCTCTTCCTGGATTCGACCCAGAATTGATCGACTATGCGATGAACTACCTTCAAGGTAAAGGTGTTGAGTTCAAAATCGGTACAGCGATCAAAGAATGTACGCCTGAAGGAATCATTGTTGGAAAAGACGATGATACAGAAGAAATCAAAGCTGAAACTGTTGTTTGGGCTGCAGGTGTACGCGGTAACCCAATCGTTGAAGAAGCTGGTTTTGAAAACATGCGCGGCCGCGTAAAAGTTTCTCCAGATCTTCGTGTACCAGAAAATGATGATGTCTTCATCATCGGTGACTGTTCATTGATTATCAATGAAGAAATCAACCGTCCATACCCACCAACTGCACAAATTGCTATGCAGCAAGGTGAAACAGTAGCGAAAAACCTTGCAGCACTAGTAAAAGGTGGATCTCTTGAAAGCTTTAAGCCAGACATCAAAGGAACAGTTGCTTCTCTTGGTGAACACGACGCTGTAGGTGTTGCGTTTGGTAAGAAACTTCAAGGAACAAAAGCTTCTGCAATGAAGAAAATCATCGACAACCGTTCATTATTCATGGTTGGCGGACCAGGACTTGTTCTGAAAAAAGGAAAATTCAAGTTCTTCTAAACCATCATAGACAACAACGTGTATCCTCGTGATACACGTTTTTTTATTTGTTGTGGTATATTTTCTCACTTGGTCATCGGCAGCAAAATATGTTATGATTAATTATCAGAAAATTTAGATTAAGGAGTGAGCAATATGAATGCACAAACAAAGGAAAAAACATCAACCTGTCAATATTGTTCAGGAAAAGGGTATTTTCAGCTATTGCTCGGCGGATCTGAAACATGTGAGGAATGTAAAGGGACAGGAAAGAAGCGTTAATCGATCTGCTTTTTCCATTGATTGACTTCATCTCTATTTCCAAGTTAAACTAATGATGGGATATTTGGGGGTGGAGATGAAGTGATCAGTTTACCAGTCGTTATCATTTCAGTTATTTTATTTTTCGTGTTATTCTTTGGCATTGGCTTTTTGCTCAATATGCTGCTGAGAATGTCATGGATTATGGCTATTTTATATCCAATTGTATGCCTTTTCATTATTAACAATCAAAAGATGATCGCTTATGTAAGAGAGCCTGGCACTGCTTTTTCAGGAATAGGAGACCGGATTGTCTCACTCGCTGCGGCAGATATCATCATCTTATTAAGCGGCCTGATTGGTGCGATCGCATCAGGTTTTGTCATTAATGCACTTCGAAAAAGAGGGTATCAAATGTTTTAACTCACTTGTGGACACGCAGGTGGGTTTTTTTGTTTCTCCTTTGCATAGTTTCCATTTTGTTTGGAAACAAATAGATGGGTAGAGGAGTGACAAATAGAGATGAAAACATGGATGAAACGATTGTTCATGACAGCGCTATTCATGATCGCACTTTTGACAAGCTTTACGGGCATATCTGGAGTCGAACCAAGTGATTTAGCTGCATGGGTGAAAGAGACCGATGCGGGCAAGCAAGTATCTTCTTTTTTTCAACAGCCAAAAAGGGAAACGATGGCACTCAAAAGTGAAGATTCGCGGTCTGTTTCTCTCGAAGAAGCGTTTAATTGGAACGATTACCCGAAGCAGAAGGTTGTTGCAACCGGCTATACAGCAGGTGTGGAATCAACAGGCAAAACGAAGGAACATCATGCATATGGCATTACATATTCAGGCGTCAAAGTGAAACGTGATTTATATTCAACAGTGGCAGCGGACCCATCTGTCTTTCCGATTGGAACGGTATTGTATATCCCAAACTATGGCTACGGTGTGGTTGCAGATACTGGGAAAGCCATTAAAGGCCATAAGCTTGATTTATACTATGAAACCGTTGATGATGTGTATAGAGAATGGGGTAAAAAAGTACTCGATGTGTATATCATCAAAAAGGGTGAAGGGACGTTAACGGAAAAAGACTTAAATCAGCTCAATGAAGCAGAATCGATGCAAGTATTCCGTCAGCAGTTTCAAGCCAATAAAGAATGAAAAAGCTTTGGGCCATTTAAGGTCCAAAGCTTTTTCGCTTCTACATGAAGTAATAATCTAAGATGAGTGTCAGCAAGATTCCTGTTAAGCCGCCGAAGAAGACTTCAATCGGCTTATGACCAAGAAGCTCTTTTAATTTCTTTTGCTTTTCTTTTTCTTCCGCATTTGGGAAATTCTTCGCTTCGGAAACAAATCGGTTAAAATCTGTAACGAGCTTGTTGAGGACAGTCGCCTGTTCTCCTGCCTGTCTGCGAACGCCTGTCGCATCAAACATGGTAATAATGGCAAAGATGGCGGAAATGGCAAAGATTGATGTATCTAGCCCGTGCTCTAAAGCCACTGCTGTTGAGAGTGCTGTTACTGCTGCGGAGTGTGAACTTGGCATTCCGCCTGTGCTTGTAATGAGCGACCAATCTAGTCGTCTAGAAATGATAAATTGAATCGGTACTTTTACAAATTGAGCAAAAAAGATGGCTGCAAGGCTGGCAAGCAGCGGAAAATTCGTCAGTACGCTCATGAACAAGAAACATCCTCTCTTTAAGAAAAAATATCGTGCGAAATGATGGACTAAAGATCCTAGTATGATGAAAAAATGATAGCAGTAAAAAATGCTGCCAAGTCCATGTTCATTATAACATTAAAGAAAGTAGATGTGGAACGAGGAGAACACGGACAGGCTGCTCAGGTTTTCGCCGCTTTTTCATGATACCCTTCCGCGTGTGAAAATATAAATGTTCATCAAGGAAAGACAGTCTGGCAATGATCGTATAGGCACGCAAATTTTGATATAATAGAAGTTCCAATGTGAAAAATGGAGTTCATTAAGGAGCGTGTGATAAATATGTTTTTCTCGACAAATGAATTGCAGCATAAAGATACACTGGCGATCGGACTTTTTCAAAAGAGCCAATTATCAGGAAAAGCAAAAGAAATGGATGAATTACTTGAAGGAAGAATCACTGAATTATTAAAAGAAGGCGACATTTCATCCAAACGAAATCAGCTTTCGAAGTTTTTCCCATCCCCTGAAACAGGCATCAAACGCATTTATTTTGTCGGGCTTGGGAAAGAATCAGATTACACGTTTGAAGAGGCAAAAGAAGTGTTTGCCCATTTATTTAAAAAGCTTCATCAAGATAAAAAGCAAGCGGTTTCTGTCTTGCTGGATACGTTTATTGGAAAGGATCTGCCTGCTCAAGATGCAGCCCATGCCCTTTCTGAAAGCTGCCTTTTAGCTACATATGAATTACAGGATTTTAAACATAAAACAAATGAACCGGATCGCTTCATCGAGTTTGTTTATGCTACGACGGATCATGATACAGCTGAAATTCAGGCGAGTTTGAAAGTCGGCGAAGTGTACGGACAGTCAGTCAATTCGGCCCGTACCCTTGTGAATATGCCGCCGAACATGCTCACATCCTCTGATCTGGCTTCGTATGCGGCAGAGCTTGCATATAAATACGAATTTGAGATTGAAATTTTAGATAAAGAACAAATGGAAGAGCTCGGAATGGGTGGTATTTTAGCCGTCAATAGAGGCTCAACAGAACCTCCAAAACTCATCGTGCTGAAATATCAAGGCAAGGAAGAATGGACAGACGTCATCGGCCTTGTTGGTAAAGGCATCACGTATGATACAGGCGGCTATTCTTTAAAGCCAAGAGCTAGTATGGTTGGCATGAAAACAGATATGGGCGGCTCAGCCTCTGTTTTAGGCGCAATGGAAATCATCGGAGAACTGCGCCCAGAGCAAAATGTCATTGCGGTCATAGCCTCAACCGATAATATGATCTCAGCAGACGCTATGAAGCCGGATGACGTCATCGTGTCACTAAGCGGTAAAACAATCGAAGTGCTTAATACGGATGCAGAAGGCCGTCTTGTTTTAGCAGACGGGGTGACATATGCGAAGCAGCACGGTGCCTCTGTCCTTGTAGATGTGGCCACATTAACAGGCGGTGTCATTGTGGCGCTTGGAAATGAGACAACAGGCGTGATGACCAATAACGATGAGCTGCTCGCTCAGTTTAAAGAAGCATCAGAAGAATGTGGTGAAATGATCTGGCAGCTGCCAATCACAGAAAAAGATAAAAAACGAGTACGAAACAGCAAAATGGCTGATCTCAATAACTCACCAGGCCGTGATGGTCATGCGATTATGGCAGGTGCTTTCATTGGTGAATTCGCAGAGGATACACCTTGGGTTCACTTAGATATTGCAGGAACTGCAACAACAGAAAAACCTTCATGCTTTGGACCAACAGGGGCAACAGGTGTGATGGTAAGATCACTTGCTACATTTGTGGAACGATTTGAAGGAAAGAAATAAAGGATAAGGCTCTGCCGGATGGCAGAGCTCAAGTAGTTGACAAAGGGCTAAAAAAATCTTTTTTAGCTCTTTGTCTTCTTTTCAGCGTGATAGAAAACCTTTGAAGTCTAGGAAGGAACGAGTACCGGAGCGGAGCGAATTGAACATTCGTGAGCACCGGTACGCAGGACTGCGGGCGAATGCGAGGGTTTGTCTACACGCTGGGCTCTGCCATGGCAGGGCTTTTTTATGTAGGACATACGCCATTTGACGAAGTTTTTTTTCTATGGTAACATACGTTGGTACTTTAATTATCTACTACATTAGTAAACTAAAGGATTTCGGGGGTTTCACCATGAATGCAGTTGTTTTAGCGGTTGTTTTAATGTTGATATTAAGCTTGCTGCGGGTCAATGTCGTGATTGCGCTGGCAATAGGCGCTTTAGCTGGCGGACTTGCAGGTGGATTAGGCTTGGGAGGAACAGTAAACGCCTTTACGGACGGACTTGGAGGAAATGCAACAGTGGCGATTAGTTATGCGCTATTAGGAGCTTTTGCTGCGGCGCTGACGAAAACAGGTCTACCAGATGCCATGGTTGAAGGAGCAGTGAAGCTTCTAGGAAAAGAAGGCGATTCAAGACGGAAAACACTATCAAAAGTGCTCATCGTTCTTGTCATTTTAATCGTGTCCTGTTTTTCACAGAACGTCGTTCCTGTTCATATTGCTTTTATCCCAGTCTTAATTCCACCGTTATTAAAGGTGTTTAACGAGCTTCAGATTGACCGCAGACTGCTAGCGTGTGTCATGACCTTCGGACTCACTGCACCATATATATTACTTCCAGTCGGTTTTGGACAGATTTTCCATGGAATGCTTCGTGACAATATGAAAGAAGCGGGTCTGACTGTAAACTTAGCAGATATTCCGTATGCCATGCTGATTCCTGTTGCGGGTATGGTTCTTGGTTTGATCGTTTCCATTTTTGTGTATCGAAAGCCGAAGGTATATGAGGATCGTGAAATTACAGACGTAGAGAAATCGGCTTATACGAAAAAAAGCTTATTCTTTGCCGGTCTTGCTATTCTCGTTTCGTTGATTGTCCAGCTTTATCTATCACAAAGCCTTGGTGTGGAAGGAATGATCTTCGGTGCACTCTCAGGACTGCTTGTCTTGTTTGTGACTGGAATGATGAAACGCGGTGAAGCAGATGAACTCATTACATCTGGAATGAATATGATGGCATTTATTGGTTTTGTCATGCTTGTTGCCGCTGGATTTGCCAACGTTTTAACAAAAACAGGAGATATTGAATCTCTTGTCAAAGCATCTTCCCAATTTATCGGCAACAGCCAGAGCCTTGCCGCGATTTTAATGCTGCTCGTTGGTTTGCTTGTGACAATGGGAATCGGATCATCATTTGCAACGATTCCGATTATTACAACCATCTTTGTTCCACTTTGCTTACACTTAGGATTTAGCCCAATGGCCACCATTGCCATTATTGGCTCTGCTGCGGCTGTTGGAGATGCAGGTTCACCTGCAAGTGACAGTACGCTTGGACCAACATCTGGATTGAATATGGATGGACAGCATCACCACATTTGGGGAACTTGTGTCCCGACTTTTATCTATTATAATATTCCGCTTGTTCTGTTCGGCTGGCTGGCGGCGATTATTCTGTAAGATGAAAAGCTTGTAGAGAAAACGATGATGTTTTTTCTATAAGCTTTTTTGTTGTTCGTAGATGAAAAAAATAATTAGGACAAAAGTATGAATTAAATGAATCTTTCTTCCTTTATCTTACGTATATATGCTGATAAAAATGAAAAGGGGAAGATGGGACATGTCATTTTTTAAAAAACTAGCGGCCAGTGCAGGAATTGGTGCGGCAAAAGTAGATACCATTTTAGAGAAAAACGCTTATTATCCAGGACAAGAAGTAACGGGAACTGTCCATGTAAAGGGCGGGAAAATCGCTCAGGACATCCGCTATATCAATGTCAAGATTGAAACACAGTATGTGATTGTGAAAGATGATGAAGAGCGTAGAAAATATGCGAACATCTATACTTTACGAGTGACGGATTCTTTTACCATCCAGCCTAGTGAAAAGCATGAATTTCCGTTTTCATTTAATCTTCCTATTGATACCCCGATGACGATCGGAAAAGTAGAAGTTGCAGTAGAGACAGACCTTGATATCCAAGGCGGGATCGATAAATCTGACTATGACCGCATTTTCGTTGAAGCACATCCTTGGGTGAGAAATGTACTTGAGGCTACTAGAAATCTAGGCTTCCACCTGAACGAAGCAGACTGTGAACAAGCACCTTACTTTCAGCGGCGCCTGCCATTCGTCCAAGAATTCGAGTTCATTCCGACATCAGACTACTATCGCTATATGCTTGATGAGTTAGAGCTGATTTTTCTGATTGATGAAGGCGGATTAGACATTGTATTCGAAGTCGACCGTAGAGCAAGAGGCCTGCGAGGCTGGCTTGAGGAGATGTATAATGAAGGAGAACAGCTTGCACGCTACCGCTTCAGTCCATCAGATCTTGAAGATGTAGAAACGCTTGAAGGAATGCTGGAAGAAATCATAGATCGATACGCTGAGTAATGGTGAAAAAAGAGCCTGAATGAAGACAGGCTCTTTTTTCTATGATCAACTTGATGAGTCTGCACTTATGAGGCGGCTTCTTGTTTTCGAAAGGATGTGGCTTTTGAAACAGAGCGATAAATTTTAGGAGACAGCATCGCAAGTAATATGGTCAATGCGTAGTCTTTTACCATAAACCAAATCATAAAGAACCACGTGGTTTGATAAGAAATCGGGGCATTGAGCCATACATTTAGTGCGAGGTATGTATAGGTCGTTCCGATCACATACATCACGGTCGTACCAGCAATGGCTGCAAGCAAAAAGCGGCCAAAGCCAGGGTTTTTTCTTTTTTCTAGAATGAATCCAGCAAGCCAGGCAGCAGGGATGTACGATAATACAAAGCCGCCGCTTTTCCCTAAAATGACCCCAAAGCCCGCAGAGAACTGGGCGAATACAGGTGCACCAGCAATTCCAACCAAGGCATAGACAATCATAGCTAATGCGCCAAGTCGTCTGCCCAGTAAGAGACCAGCAAGTACACAAAAAAACGGCTGCATCGTAAGTGGAATTCCGCCGATCTGTAAAAACGGCACAATGGATGTGATATTGGCGCCGATAGCCATGAGTGCAGCAAACATTCCGACTAGTACAAAGTCAGCAGTTCTTGTCTTCTTTTGCATGATGTTTCCCCCTGTCTTATCTGTACAAATAGATTAAGGGGAAGAGTGATTTTTGTCAACTTGTTTTTATTTTAGGTTAACAATAAAACCCGCCCATCAATAGGGCAGGTAGTTGATTAAGCTTCGGTCATAAAAGAGGCATCGATGGCTTTGCTGACAGGTACGTAATCATAGCCGAGATCACGAGCGACCGCTTCGTACGTGATATGCCCGTTCATGACATTGACACCTTCTGCGATGGCATTGTTTTCTCTAATGGCTTTTGCAGCGCCTTTATTCGCAATTTGCAGTGCATATGGAACAGTCACATTCGTTAAAGCTACAGTGGATGTCCGCGGAACCGCGCCTGGCATATTAGCGACAGCATAATGTAAAATGCCGTGTTTTTCATAAGTAGGCTGATCATGGGTTGTGATATGATCAATGGTTTCAACAATGCCGCCTTGATCAATCGCTACATCCACAATGACAGAACCAGGCTTCATTTGTTTCACCATTTCTTCTGTCACAAGCGTTGGCGCTTTGGCACCAGGAATCAGCACAGCACAAATGAGAAGGTCTGCCTCACTGACTGAATCTGCAATATTGACAGGATTGGACATTAACGTTTTCATTTGATGTCCAAATTGGTCGTCCAGCTGACGCAGGCGTTCTGCGTTTACATCAATCAGGGTGACATCTGCGCCAAGACCGACCGCCATTTTCGCTGCGTTTGTTCCAACAACACCGCCGCCAATAATGGTGACCTTTCCTCTTGATACCCCTGGTACCCCTGCAAGTAAAATACCCTTTCCGCCTTTTGGCTTTTCTAAAAATTGTGCACCAATTTGAGCGGCCATTCTGCCTGCCACTTCCGACATAGGTGTGAGAAGAGGGAGTGATTTTCCGTCCGTTACTGTTTCATAAGCAATGGCTGTCACACCTTTTTGTTTCAATGCTTCAGCCAAGGAGGGCTCTGCGGCAAGATGCAGGTACGTAAATAAGATGAGTCCTTCTCTGAAATAAGGATATTCCTCAGGTAATGGTTCTTTTACTTTCATGATCATTTCAGAAGATGCCCATACATCTTTCGCCTGATCAAGAATTTCTGCACCAACAGATACATAATCGTCATCAGTGAATCCGCTTCCAAAACCAGCGTTTGTTTCAATTAAAATCTGATGTCCAGCTGAAAGCAATTGAGAAGCTGCTCCTGGTGTTAATGCCACTCGGTTTTCATTGTTCTTAATTTCTTTCGGAATGCCGATGATCATGTTTATTCCCCCTATGCTTATCTATTGATATTGTATGTCTAGTGTATCCTGAAAGTTTAGAAAATTCTTCGGTTGAAATAAAAAATAAAAAAACGCCTCTTTGTGAAATTTCACAAATGGACGTTTTTTAGCTTCATATCAAGGTAGATCGTCATTTTCTCATTCATGTTTTTTAAATCAATTTCTGCGATGTCTGTAATCCGTTTTAATCGATAATTCAAGGTATTGATGTGGATGTTTAATTGCTTTGCGGCAATATTGGCATTGCTGTCACAGTCAATAAACCGTTCAAGGGTTTCGACGAGGTTGGAATGATGCCTTAGGTCGTAATCCTCCAGCTTTGATAAAGAGTAACTGGAGTAAGAAGAGCCCTTTCGCTTCTCAGCAAGCACATCAAGATATTGATAAATGCCTAGTTCGGAAAAGCTGTTTAAACGTTCTGTTTCAACTGGAAAGCGTTCTTTCGTTTTTAATACAGCAAGTGCTTCTTTATAGGAAGGCTGAATATGTGAGATGTTATCGTAAATTCCTCCAATCGCTGCTTGAACATGCTGAATATGATACCTGTCCGCCAGCTGATGCAGCATGCCGCTTGTGAATTGTTTAATATCTTGAAGCGGATGTTCTGTTTTTGGTGAGACAAGAATAATGAATTCGTGAAAATCAACAGTCGTTAACAGTACCTGTACTTGCTGTGTTGTTTCAAGCAGATAGGACAGCTTTTTTTCTGTCTCCTCTGTGAGTTCATCACGAAGACGGAAGATGATGATGGCATATGTGTCTGGACATCTGATGCCAAGTCTTAAAAATAGGTCAAGCATCTCATCCTTCTCATGAATATGCCCCGTGAGCATCTTCCAGAAAAGCTCCTGATTGCGTTCTTCTGTTTTCGTTTTTCGAATTTGTAAATTGAGTAATTTGTTTTTCACGGCATGTGCTGCCATTTTGAGAAGGTCCATTTCTTCTTCTGAAAAAGGCTGTGCGGATTCAATCGCCCAAATAAATCCGAGCACTTCTTTGTCCTTCCAGATGGAAATGGCGACCCTGCTAGATAAACCCACCTCTGCAATTTGAGGGACACGAAGCGGTTCATCTGTTTTAAGGAGTGTAGGAATGATGCCGTCCTTCCAAAGCCGATTGATGACTTTTTCCGGTACTCGGCGGGAGATAATGGTTGAAGTTCTGGCGGGATCAGTAAAATCATTGTGTGTGCTATATGCCAATAATCGATGATGAGTATCTTCTATAGTAATAGGGCAATTGAGCACATCACTAATTTGGTCTGCCACATCCTCTAAACGATCAAGACTATACTTAAACGGATCTGTCTTTTTTGTCATAAAAAACCCCTGCTTTTTCGAATATTTCACGTACTTACATTATGAAGAGAATGGGGTACGTAAATCAACAAAAAACTGCCATAAACTTAAAAAAACAAAAAGTGTGAGAAGCAAGCACATGGATGTTGAAGCACGTTGAAAAAGAAATAGTACAATAATAATGTAGTAAAAAATCAATAGGCGGAAAGGTTCATCGAAGTGGGTGGACACTTATTAAGAATATATGACCAAAAAAATGTTAAATACTAGATAAAAAGCGAAAAAACAGTAATTCTATAGACTCATTTTGTAAAATAAAAACAGATTTGTTTGACTGTGTATCATTTCTGTTTTTATAATAATAACGTCAAAAAATAAGTGGATTAGCCCATTATATGGCGGCTATGCACGGGAGGTAATGAGGAATATGTCAGGAATTATTCGCGTAACCCCAGAAGAACTAAGAGCGACCGCTAAGCAATATGGTGTTGAAAGTCAAGAAGTGTTAAACCAAGTTGATCGTCTAAATAGAATGATCTCTGATTTAAAAGGAATGTGGGAAGGTGCTTCTAGTGAAGCATTTGCTGATCAATACGAGCAGCTTAAGCCTTCATTTATCAAAATGTCTGATCTATTAACAGATGTCAGCAATCAGCTTGATCAAACGGCAAATACACTTGAAAGCACTGACCAAGACATCGCAAGCCAAATCCGCGGCTAATCAAAGGGATTTCCTTTCTAAGTGTGAAATGCAGAAAAAGCGCCGAGTCTGTCAATGGATGCCGGCGCTCTTTCTATTTTGTGAGGTGGAAATTTGTGTATATCGATATTACCATCGACTTAAAAAATTATGATGGCAGTGTGTTTGATTTGAGACTATCAAATTATTTACATATTAAACAAGTCATCCATATCGCCTGGCAGGCAAAACAAATCTCACTTCCAAAGCGAGAAGGCGGATGGGTGCGAGTAGTCAATAAGAAAGCTGTGTTTTCAGGCGAATATAAGCTGTCAGACTGTGGAATTACCACAGGAGACAGGCTGGAAATACTATGAAAGGACTTTTGTAAATGGCAGATAAAAAGAGTTCCTATTTAGAAGAACAATTAGAAGCAGTCATGAAAAAAGAGGGAGGCACCTATACCTTTATTTTTCAAAAAGAGACGATTAAACTCTTAGACGGTTTAGAAGCGGCACCGATCAAAGACATCAATCCTTCATTTCAGAAAGAGATTCAATTAACTGAAGATGAGGTCATCATTTCTATACAACCGCCTCCTGCCTATCAGGAATTTCGTTTCATCCATGCAAAGGATGAAAAAAGCAAATGGATTTTTTCATACCAGCTTGTCGATGCAGTTCTTAAACACGACGTGAAGCGGCTGCATCCTATTGTTTCTCCTGAAAACATTGTTTTTCATCAAGGCTTAGCTCCTGCATTTTTGCATTATGGGGTTAAAGAAAGCATCCCGCCATATGAAACCGATGAGCATCGCCTGTTAAAAGAGGTGAAGGCCGTCGTTCTTCGAGTGGTTGACCATGAATATCAATTTCAAGAATATGTGGCTTACAATGAAACGTTGAAATTATCTGAGCTGGCAAAAGAAATCAGTGAAACGAAGTCGCTGGAAGAATTGTCTGCCTTGATTCAGCAAAAGATTGAAGCAATCGATAAGAAAGAAAAAACGCTCTTAACCATTCCTAAAAAGAAATGGAAGATTGAGCGATACATCGGACTAGGTCTACTTGTCCTGTTAATCCCTGCTTTGGTGTACACCATTTACACCTTCTTTTTTGCCATGCCAAAACAAGAAGCGTACGTCGAGGCAAACAAATATTATCTCAACAAGCAGTACAGTCAAGTGGTGGATACGTTAGAGAAATATCCAGCCAATCAAATGCCAGTCTCTCTTCAATATGAACTGGCCATTTCGTATGTACAAACGAATCAAGGCAGCCTCTTACTTGATCAGCATAAAAAAGAAATCACAGAAACGTACACATTACAGACAGATCCGCAATACTTCCTATTCTGGATTCATATTGGACAAGGCAATAGCAAGGAAGCACTCGATATTGCACGGGTGCTTGGAGACGACAGGTACATATTTACGGCACTCGTCGCCTATCGTAATGAAATTCAAAACGATGACAGCCTTTCTGCTGAAGAAAAACAAAAACAGCTAGATCCGATCATTAAGGAAATGGCGAAATATGAAGAAAAAGAAACAACGGAGACAAGCACGAGTGACTCCTCGGGCGCAAGCCAAACAGATGAAGCTACTGAACAAAAAGAGCAGTCAAAAGCCGATCAAGAGAAACAAGAGAAAGAATCTGAAGCGAAAAAGAAAACCTCTCAGACGAAAAAAGATGAGAAGAAATAATTCTTTCGATACAACTGACAGTAGGTGCTGTCCCACGAGGAGGTGGAGCGTTTGAGTCTTCTTTGGGTTTTTTATGAGGAGGATTATCAAACCGTCCGTTTAGATGAGCAGTTCAATCGAGAAGCTCTGATTGGACCTGAAATAGAGCATACGGTGACAATCCCTTCACTTTCGTTTGATGAAGGGGCAATTCGTTTATCACCTGATGAACCGAATGATGGTTTTTATATTTATCAGGGAGATGAGAAGAAAGGAAAATTACTTCCACATGAACCATATCAGCTTGGTTCACTCACACTTATTTTAATGGATGCACATCATGATCAGCATATTTATTACCTAGGAAATAGAGTCGAGCTGTCTTTTTCACGTGAGGAGAAAGATGAAATTGATGTGTGGAAAGAACAAGCTCATTCCATGTTTCAAGATGCCAGCCAGTTCACTTTAGAGAAAATAGAAGGAACATGGTATGTCATGCCTCAGGACGAGACGATTTACGTGAACGGAAAGAAAATCCACGGTCCAGAGAAGATTTATGCCGGAGATGAGCTGTTCTGGAACTTTCTGACGGTGATATTTAAAGATGATGATTTATTACAGGTGACAGCATACGAACCCTTTCAAACACGTTTGGAAAAAACAAGACCGCCAAGCACAGAGACAAAACAAAAATACCCTTCATACAGACGTACACCGCGTTTGATTTATGATTTACCAGATGACCGGGTATCCTTTAGCTTTCCTTCGCAGGAGAGTGAAAATAACAGCAGAGGGCTTTGGCTTGTCGTCCTGCCGCCGCTTGTGATGCTCCTTGTAATGGGGATTGTCGCCCTTATCCAGCCGCGCGGAATCTTTATTGTCGTGTCGATGGCGATGTTTATCATGACGTTAATTACATCGTCCGTTCAATACTTTAAAGAAAAATCACAGCGCAAAAGACGAGAAGAGAAGCGGCAGCGAGTCTACTCTCTTTATTTAGAAAATAAACGGAAAGAGCTGCAGGAGCTGTATGACCGCCAGCAATATATTTTGACGTATCATTATCCATCATTTGAACAAATGAAGTATTTAACATCAGAAATCAGCGGCCGCATTTGGGAAAAGACACTTGTAAGTGACGACTTCTTGCATCTGCGTCTTGGAACGGGAGCAGTCCCATCAAGCTATGAATTATCGATGAGCGGCGGCGATATGGCCAATCGAGATATTGATGACTTAATGGAACAAACGCAGCACATGCAAAAAGTATATCGTGAAGTGAAGAATGTCCCGATTACATTCGGTCTTGCGGATGGTCCAACAGGATTAATTGGGAAGCCTGCGATTGTGAAAAATGAGCTTCATCAGCTTGTCGGACAGCTTGCTTTCTCACACAGCTATCACGATTTGAGATTTGTTTTTATCTTTCATGAGCAGGAGTATGAGAATTGGGAATGGATGAAATGGCTTCCGCACTTCCAGCTGCCTCATACATATGGCAAAGGGTTTATTTACAACGAGCAAACACGCGATCAGCTGTTGTCCTCAATCTATGAAATTTTACGTGAGCGTGATTTAGAAGAAGAAAAAGAGAAGAAAATCTTTACGCCTCATTTTGTGTTCATCGTGACAAACCATGAGCTCATTGCTGAGCATGTGATTTTAGAATACTTAGAAGGCAGCCGGACAGACCTTGGTATCTCCATTCTCTTTGCTGCAGAAACAAAGGAAAGCTTAGCTGAAAATATCTCAACGCTTGTCCGTTATATTAACGAAGAAGAAGGAGATATTCTCATTCAGCACAAGAAGGCGGTACGAATTCCGTTTCAGCTTGATACACATCAGCGCGGGGACAATGAACTGTTTGCCAGAACACTGAGAACATTAGACCATCAAGTCGGTATGACCAATTCGATTCCTGAAACGGTCTCATTCCTTGATCTTTTTCATGCCAAACAGGTGGACGACATTGGCATTCGTGAAAAATGGCTGACTTCAGAAACGGCCAAATCATTATCAGTGCCAATCGGTTATAAAGGGAAAAACGACATTGTCGATCTGAACCTGCATGAAAAAGCACACGGCCCGCACGGATTGCTGGCGGGAACAACGGGATCAGGGAAAAGTGAATTTTTACAGACATATATTTTATCGCTCGCTGTACACTTTCACCCGCACGAAGTTGCTTTCCTGTTGATTGACTATAAAGGAGGCGGAATGGCGCAGCCGTTCCGAAATATTCCTCATTTACTTGGAACGATCACCAATATTGAAGGCAGCAAGAACTTTAGTGAAAGAGCGCTTGCCTCAATTAAAAGTGAATTGAAGAAAAGGCAGCGGCTGTTTGATCAGTATCATGTGAATCACATCAATGATTATACGAAGCTCTACAAGGAGAAAAAGGCTGAGCAGGCAATGCCTCACTTGTTCTTAATCTCTGATGAGTTTGCTGAATTAAAAAGTGAAGAGCCAGACTTTATTAGGGAGCTTGTCAGTGCTGCACGTATCGGCCGAAGCCTCGGGGTCCATCTCATTTTGGCTACCCAAAAGCCAGGCGGAGTCATTGATGATCAGATTTGGAGTAACTCCCGCTTTAAGGTCGCACTAAAAGTGCAAGATGCGTCAGACAGTAAGGAAATTTTGAAAAATAGTGATGCAGCGTCCATTACCATCACAGGCCGCGGTTATTTACAAGTTGGTAACAATGAAATTTATGAACTGTTCCAATCGGCTTGGAGCGGTGCACCATATATGGAAGATGGCTACGGCTCAGAAGATGACATTGCCATTGTGACAGATACTGGTCTTATTCCGTTATCAGGGGTAAGCACAGAGCCAGCAGTGAAAAAAGAGACAGTGACGGAGATTTCCGCTGTTGTAGATGAAATTGAACGTATGCAGCATGAGCTTGGAATTGAGAAGCTGCCAAGTCCATGGCTTCCACCGCTTGAAGAGCGGATTCCAAAAACGCGTTATGCGTCGAGTGAAGAGCATGTCTTCCATTTTGCACTTGTCGATGAACCAGATCAGCAAAGCCAGCATCCACTTTCTTATCAAATGATGGAAGATGGGAACATTGGCATCTTCGGTTCCTCCGGCTACGGCAAATCACTTGCTGCTACAACACTGCTGATGAGCTTTGCGGAGAGGTATTCACCTGAAGAATGGCATGCATATATTTATGATTTCGGAAACGGAACATTGCTTCCGTTAGCCAAACTGCCACATACGGCGGATTATTTCTTAATGGATCAGATGAGAAAGATCCAAAAATCAATGAAGCGTCTGCGGGAAGAGGTTGAATATCGCAAGCGGTTATTCAGACAGCAAGAAATGAGTCATATCAAAATGTACAACGCCTTAAATGAGAAAAAGCTTCCGTTCATTTTTATCGTGATTGACAACTTTGACATTGTCAAAGACGAAATGCATGATCTCGAATCTGAATTTATTCAGCTGAGCCGTGACGGACAATCACTAGGTATTTATTTCTTGATTACAGCGACCCGGGTAAATGCAGTGCGTCAATCGCTGATGAACAATCTGAAAACAAAGATTGTCCATTACTTAATGGATCAAGGAGAGGCGTACTCGATTATTGGCAGACCGAAATTTAGTTTAGAGCCGGTCCCAGGCCGAGTCATTATTAACAAAGAAGAGCTTTATTTTGCGCAAATGTTCCTGCCAGTTGAAGGAGAGAACGATCTCGAATTGTTTGAGCATTTGAAACAAGAAATACAGCTTCTTCATGACCGCTTTGAAGCGGCTGAAAAACCAAAGCCTGTGCCAATGCTTCCTGATAAGCTGACAGTTTGGGAGCTTGAGAGTCGTTTAGATGAACAAAAACCGCCTTATGATATTCCAGTCGGATTAGATGAGGAATCTGTGGCACCCGTTTATTTTGACTTGAAAAAGAATAAACATTGTCTCATCATCGGTCAAACGCAGCGCGGGAAAACAAATGTGACAAAACTGATGCTTGATCAGCTTTTAGTGGCAAAGCCTGAAAAGCTGGCTGTCTTTGATTCAATTGATCGGGGTCTATCTCATTATGCAAAAGAAGAGAACATCGATTACCTTGAAACAAAGGATGATATCACCGAATGGGCAGAAGAAATAGACCGCTTATTCAAGGTGCGGGAAGAGATGTACGTCGAAGCTGTACGCCGAGGGGAGACCGATCAGCTGTCATTTCCCCAAATTGTGCTTGTGATTGATGGCATTACGCGTTTTCAGCAGACGATCGATCCGCGTCTTCAAGATCAATTGGCTGATTTCATGAAGTCATATGCGCACCTGGGCTTCAGCCTGATCGCATCAGGGAATCATACCGAGTTCAGTAAGGGCTATGATGCACTCACAAACGAAATCAAACAAGTTCGTCATGCCATGTTACTCATGAAAAAATCAGAGCAAAACATCATACCGCTTCCGTATGCAAGACAAGAACCAGAGATTCAGCCAGGCTTCGGCTATTTGGTTGAAAACGGGAAAGAGAAGAAAATCCAGGTTCCTTTATGTGCGGTAGAAAGGAAGAGTGTTCAATGACAGAGCAGCAAAAAAGCTCCATCAAAATCATCTCCACCATGATATTGATTCTTGTGCTGCCGGTTTTATTTTTCCACCTGATTGGAGATGACCCGGCAAAACAGAAGAAGAATGCCACCCGTAATATTGCGGTGGTCAATGAGGATATGGGAGCGAGCGAAAGTGAAAACACAGCTCGTTTCGGACAGGATGTTGTGGCAGCATTGTCAGAGCGTCCTGACTATACATGGACTGTAGTGAATCGCAGTGCGGCGGAAAATGGACTGAAAAACAGAAAGTATGACGCTGTCCTCTATATTCCGTCTGACTTCTCTAAAAATGTGCTGAGCTATGATAAAGACCATCCTGAAAAGGCGTCCATTCAATTTTCGATTCAAGATCAGCTCAATGCAGTCAATAAAGAGAAAGTGCAAAGAGAGCTGGAAAATGCACAAAAGAAAATGAATGAACAAATGTCGACGCTATACTGGAGTTTTGTATCACAGGAAATCGGCAATGTAAGAGAAGAGTTTGAGCATATTGTCGGCAAAGAAGTCGAATTCCAAAACACGATGTACAACTTCTATAAACCGAACTCAAACAAACTATCAGATGCCGTACAGCAGCAGAAGAAACAAATAGAAGAATTAAAAAATGCGATGGCCGATTCACAGAAACAATATAAAGACGGCTTGAGTACAACAGAAGAAGCAAAGAACCAGTTAAAGGATTTTGTGAAAGTAGTCGATCAATACCAGCAGTATCAAGACAAACAAAAGGATCTCTTGATCAAAGCGCAATCAACAAGCCAAAAGCAAATCCAGCAAGGGCTCAAACAGCTCGCTGACATTCAAAACCAAAATGCCCGAAGCTTTAGTGATCAAATGGGCGGACTAAAAACAGACATCAACGGGGTACAAAGTCAGCTGAAAACAACTGACAGCGCCATCCAATCTGTTCAAAAGTCGAGAGAAGACGCTATTCCTAAGCAATCAACGGGATTAAAGGAACTTGTGAAGACGTCTCAGGAAGAACTGATTAAAAAGTATGAAGAGCGTTACTTAGAAGATTATCGAAATAAAATATCAGCCTTGCAGACAAAGCTATTGGCAAAAAGGCAAGAGTTAATGGACGAGCCGGAACCGCCAGCTGACTCTGATGAAGACGGGCAGTCAGATCAAGATAATGAAAACCCAGAAGAGATTGGGATTAACCTAGATGAAGAAACAAATGAGCTCTCGCAAATTTCAATAGAAATGAACGACCTTGCGGATCAATTAGGAGAACAGGAGACACCGCCTTCGACTGAAGATGGGGAAAAAGGTGAAAGCGGTGAAAGTCCTGCTCAGCCAGATACCAGCAGCAAGAATTCATCGCAGGATGACCTAAAAGCACTCTCAACTCGCTTAGATGAAGTGAAAAAGAAAATTCAAGAAAAAGCTGCGACTCATAATGATGATTTGAAAGACAAAGTGAGTCAAATGAGTAAAGAGCTTGAGAGTCTGACGAAAAAAGTAGATAAACTTGAAAAGATGATTCTATGGTTACAAGATCGATATAACGTCATTCCGAATGAAATCAAAAATCAAGAATCATCCATTGTAAGCAAAGTAAAAGAGCTGAAGCGCAGGAACTCACCGATTAGTAATGCCTTTAGCGATCATCTTTTTGAGAAAAAGTTCGAAACAAAATCAACAAGAACTAAAAAATTAATGGACTATTCAAATCAACTCTCTCAGCTAGAGCTGATGATTGCAAATGTCTATCAACCATCTAATAACTCTTCTCTATATGACACAAAAGAAGAGAATATCCAGTCCATCCTCTCCATCAAAAAAGAAGAAACAGAAAACTGGGATACACTCAAAAACCAGATGCTGACATCAAACGATGATGTGTCTACTTTTATTGATGAGATGCAGAAGTTTTCAGATGGTTATGCGGAGTACATTACGACTCAGCAGGCAAGCATGGAACAGGAATTACAAACAATCTCCGAAAGTGCGGACAATGTAGCTGAGCAAATGGCTGATCAAGGGGATGCGGTGTATACGGCAGATCTTGCTGGCAGTTCAATTGTAGTCAGTGCACAGGATTCAATTGGTCAGGAAGTGCTTCGTCTTTCTGAAAATATGAGTTCGTTAACCGACCGCCAAAAAGGGGTGGCGGATTATACGAATAACATTGAAGAGAGTGTCACAACAGTTCAAGAAAAAGCAGATACGCTGAATGAAAACTGGAGCAAGAATGTCGACTCTACGAAGCTTGTTCAGCAAGATTTAAAGGGGATTCTAGGAAATACATTAAGTGATCAAGGCAACAGCAACTTTGTGTATAACCATTTAGCCAATCCACTGAAAATAAGCGGCGATGTGCCGGAAGAAAAAACGCAGACTGTACCGCCGGTCGTGATTTTGGTCATTGTGATGATCAGCAGTTTGTTAATTGGCTTTTTCAGTTCGTATTATGCGTCAGCTCCGATGCTGGTCAAAGGTGCACTGTTTGGCATTCTAAATCTATTAGTCGGACTCATGATCAGCTTGTTTGGACTAAACATTTACAAACTTGCAGATGATCAAGCCATTCAATGGTCGATCTTCACCATTTTGTTATTAGTGGCGTGCTCTGCCTTTATTCGCACGGCCTTCCTTTTCGGTTCCATTGCCGGATGGATGGCAGCAACGGCGCTTATTTTCTTCTTTGTCGCACCGTTAATTGATTTGGTGATGCCGAATTTCCACTTTACCAATCCAGTGACAGACGTGTACCTCTCGATCCAATATGGAAATGGGGACACCTTTGGAATGGGCGTCACAGGGTTAGTGATTTTAACTGTCCTTTTCATGGTCGTGCCGCTTGTGAAAAAGCTATGGAAAGATAAAACAGAGGAACGTGATGTGACTCATGAAGCTTAATCTATTCGTGAAAGGGGCGGTACTCGTTGCCGTTTCCCTTTTTCTTCTCATCCCTGCTGCTTTCGCTGCTGGTGAAGATACGGATACGAATGTCAAGCCGAATGAATATCAGGAAAAGGAGCTCAATATTAACTCGAGTATATTGAGGGATCAAACGAAATACGAACAAAGCAAAACGACGTCAAAAATCAAAACAGACATTCATTTTGCTGAACCGCCTAAAGCCCCGGGTGGATCTCTTTCTCCTCAGCTTTTTAGTGATCTAAAAGAGAACCCGCCCAAAACACCAGCTCGCATGATGAAAGAGATGAATATCTCTTTTAGTGATTCGGCTGTATCAGCACCTTCTGACGATGATCATGAGAAGCAGACATCGGCACTGCTTCCGATGATCTTTGGTTTCTTGATCGCCCTTGGTCTCGTCGTGATGATCATCCTGATTCCAAAGGTGAATGTGAAGGCTGAAAAGAAATAGTCTGTCTCTTTTAAAAGAGGCAGGCTTTTCTTTATGCAGATTGCTTGATGTCATACCGTTTCACTACGTAAAATAGTGTTATCAAGGGAGGAGATTGTCATTCGAATTTCAATCGTTACAGGCGGATCAAAAGGTTTTGGCCTAGCACTTGTGAACAGGCTGCTTTCACGCGGAGATCATGTGTACACAGCAGCAAGAAGTGCATCGCCGATATCCCATCCGAAGCTCACACATACTCAGGTTGACCTGACCGATGAAACGGCAGCAGCCAAATGGCTTCAAAATAGTCTCACGCCGCAAAATCTGGCAAATGCTGATGACATCTTATTCGTCAATAATGCAGGAATGGTCACACCTATCAAGCGCGTTGGACAAGGCGGACAGGATACACTTCATCAGCATTATACGTTGAATCTTGTCATTCCTGTTTTGCTGAGCCATGTGTTTGCCAAGCAGACTCAATCATATAACGGAAAGAAAACGATCGTTCATCTTTCTTCTGGAGCGGCGAAAAACCCGTACAAAGGCTGGAGTGCGTATTGCAGTTCAAAGGCAGGGCTCGATATGTTTATGAGGACTTTTCATGAGGAACAGCAGGACGAGGCGCATCCGATCAACACGTTTTCCTTTTCACCCGGCACGATCGATACAGATATGCAGGGGGAAATTCGGAAGTCATCAAAACAAGACTTTGAACAGATAGACCGTTTTCAGCAATTATATGAAACAGGCACGCTGAAGAGCCCAGATGAAGTCGCAGGTATTTTGCTCGATCTTTTAGCGGATGATCCAGCTGGCGGATGTGTCTACGATGCACGTGAGTATGTGAAAAAGCAGTCATAACGACTGCTTTTTTCGTATTGTACAAGCAAAAACAGCTCATTTAACATAAGCTATACTAGAGACTCATAGAAAATATAACAGAACATTTGAGTTTCTTTTCAGAATATGTTAGGATGCTAAAAATATAGATAAGGAGGGGTTTCCATGAGAAAGGTTACATTAATGGATGTTTACACCCATCCAGTCGCTCAAAAATATTTAAATCGGTCAGGAAAAGCCCATGCGATTGCTTGTGCTTATCACGCATTCAAACTGGCGGTGCAGGCTGGAATTAATCCAGATCTCGCTGTGAAAGCAGCCCTCTTGCATGACATCGGCCACTATGAATGGTATACAGCTGGCGGAGAATGGGATTACGAGACATATAGACGGAATGATATTCATGCCATTAAAGGCGCAGAGCGGGCTCACAAACTGCTCATACGCCTCGGTGAGGAACCAAAGGCAGCCAAAGATATTGCGCTTGCGATTCTGCTTCATACAGATTCATATTTGCCAGAGGGCGACCTTCATAAGGACACACTCCAGCAAATCGTCAAGAAAGCAGATGAAATGGATGAAGAGCCTGGCGGACATCACCATTACAGACAAATAGACGAATCACTTGCAATGAAAAAAATCACGGAATTGGATCAAAAAGTGCAGCAGGCACTTCAGCCCATGAAACGCTCTGTTTAGTAAGGAATGTCTCCATGAATATTTCCATGCTGATCGACATACAATGTGCGAATAACGGTACGGTTAAATGCTGATGTACCTGATGCAGTGAGTCCGGTGTAATGAACCGTGACAGAATAAGCACCTTCTTTTTTCAATTGAACAGCTGATGAATCAGTTGTTTTGAGTGGATGATCTTTTTGGGCATCCTTAAAGTAAAAGGTTTCTACTTTCTTGCTTAATCGTTTAATCAGACCGCTTGAATGGGTCGATGCATCATCCCCTGATTTCGCTGCCTCTGCTTTGATTTCTTCATTTAATGGTGAATCAAAGGATACGAGCAGCAAATAAGGAGCCATTTTTCCTGAATTTGATCGAATCGTCCATTTTCCAGGAACGGGTTTATTGATTTGCACATGGTGCGAAAATGCGCCTTCATATGGGAAAGATGCTTCCGATGTCTTCAGATTTGTTAAGACGTCTCCATTTGGGGCGATGATTTCCGGCCGCGCCTCCTGCCTTTCATTTAACCACTGAATCGATAAGCCATTCGTTCCTTCCTCTACATAAAACGCTTCTGTTTTATCCTTTTCACTTTCTCCGCCTTTCACATAAACATCTGTATTCAGTTCAGTAGAGTTCGGGCTCTCTATATTTTCTTTTTCAGCGCTTGCGACATTTGCCAGCAGCTGATGCTGAAACACAGGGAACATGCTTGAGCCGTTTTTAATTGAGTTGTGATCCCATTTCCCTGTTAAAATATTGTTTGCATATGATAGTCTTGTGCTGCTTACTGTGACGGCACCATCATTTGCACCAAAACTCTTTAAATACATGCCGCCTAAATACAGCACCCCGCCAAATGTTCCCCATTCCGATCCCGAATACGTGACGTATTTATGAGGAAACTTCTCCAGCTTGTCGGTTTCACTTCGAAAAGCCGCCATGAGCCCCGTTTGCAAAGAATAGAGCGCGTCGCTTTTTTGTCCAAGAATTTCCGCGAGCCAGCTTCCGCCCTTGCTATACGCTAAATCTGCCAGCGGCGTCCCATAATGAGGGGAGCCGAGTGTGATGACCTTTTCCACATATGGATGGGCATTGTGATACACGAGTGCGGACTGTGTATCCACCCCGCCTTTACTATGACCAATCACAATCAGTTTTCGACCGAACACATCATAGATTTCTTTTAGTTTTTCTGCTAATAGTTTGCCATTCTTTTTCGTATCCTGATCTGGATACAAATCTATGAATGCGCTTTCGTATCCGTTCAGAACAGCTTGCTTTGCCATATCGTTTCGGTCGAACCATGTGGAGGAGGAGCTGTTAATGCCGTGTACAAAAACAAGTGGCGGTTTTGACTCGTCTTTTTGAACCGGCTCTTCTCCTTTAAACCACTTCCCTGGTGTCCCAGGTTCATCTCCAATTGTTCCTGCATACGCATAACTTGCAAAGGAAAAAAAGAGCATGACAGCAGCGATACAGATGAGTTTTTTCAAGAACATTCACCTCTTCAAATGATTTAAGTTGTTGGCAGCACCAATCTATTATACTTCCAAAAGATGTAAAAAAATATAAAATGTAAAAATATGGTATTTGGGTTGTGGGTTTGCCATGAGTGACATTCACATGGGTCATTGCATACGCTGTGGGTAAATACACAAGTAAAGGGGCAGGTAGGATGGCACAACAAGGAAGTCCGCAGCTTGTTTCATTAGTTGATCCATATGTTTATCAAACATTGCAGAAAGTGATTGGTATGAGATTAATTGTTCAAACAGTGAAAGATACGGTGCGTGGAAAATTGAAGGAAGTCATGCCGGATCATATTGTCATTGAGGCGGGGGCAAAGTCAGTTTTATATGTGCGGATCCAGCAAATTGTATCGGTGATGCCTGATCACAGTGAAAGAGTGTAACAAGCAGACGCATAGGTGTCTGCTTTTTTCATGCTTATAGAATGTATATCTGGAAAAAGTGCATGATATACCAATTGTTCTTTTTTTTACAAAAAATAAGGTTCTAAAACAAGAAGCAGTTGACAGAAGGTGGGTTGAATAGTAGTTTTTTAATAAGATCAATACGTAACAGGAGGAGCATCTTTGCTAAAATCTAAAGTTCATTTTTGGACATTCCAAATATTACTTGTTTTACTCATTGTTTATGTATCTACAAAGGTTTCGTTTTTATTTCAGCCGATTATTTTATTTGCATCAACCTTGTTTGTTCCTATCTTGCTGGCTGGAATTCTCTTTTTCATCTTTAATCCAATTGTTCGATTTTTGTCCAAGAAAATTCCTAGGACACTTGCTATCCTGATCATTTATCTCTTGTTCATCGGGCTCATCACGTTCATTGTGAATGCTGCGGGACCGATTATTGTCACGCAGGTAGGTGGACTTGTCAAAAGCTTCCCAGGTTATGTGACGGACATGCAGAAATTTATGAACGACTTCTCGCATTCTAAAACTTTTACTTGGATGATGAACCAAGATTATGTCTCCGTCTCGAAGTTTGAACAGTCAATTGTTTCGACATTAAAAGATTTGCCGGAAAACATTGCTTCAAGCATGTCTGCGGTGTTTGGCGTGATTGCCAATATTGCCTTAGCTGTGATCACCGTTCCGTTCATTTTGTTTTATATGTTGAAAGACGGACATAAGTTTCCGGACAAGCTCGTTCAATTTTTGCCAATGCCTTACCGTAAGGAAGGATTGAAAATCTTTAAAGAATTAAACGATACACTTGCGGCTTACATACAAGGGCAGATTGTTGTCTGTTTATTTGTTGGAGTGGCTTGTTTTATCGGGTACTTATTAATTGGTGTGAAATATGCGCTCATTCTCGGCATTATCATTGCGGTCACAAATGTGATTCCGTACCTAGGGCCATATCTTGGCGCGGCACCAGCTGTGCTTATTGCGTTTCTTGATTCGCCTGGAAAAGCGGTGGTGACAGTCATTGTCATTCTTGTCGTTCAGCAAGTTGATGGAAATGTCATTTCTCCATTGATTATTGGAAAACGCCTCAACACCCATCCTTTGACCATTATCCTGCTATTAATTGGGGCAGGAAGCTTTGGCGGAATCGTTGGCATGATCTTTGCGGTTCCTGTCTATGCACTGCTCAAAGCCATCACCTTGAATATTGTCAGATTGGTTCAGCTGCGTCAGCGGTCTCGTAAGGAACAGCATTTAAACGTCTAGGACAGATGCACACCTTTTCCCTTTTTGCATAAGATGATTGAGATAAGCAGATAGGGGGAGATTCTGATGCCTGCAATCGTTGGACCTATTCATATCGAGTCGCTAGGAGGAAACGGTGCAGCTACTTTCGGTGATGTCCTGGCCATTGCCCCTTTGGCTGTAGACCACTCTACTGGCGGTGCGGGAGCATTTAATTCAGGTGATTATATGTCGCTTACAAGTGATCCGAATGCCACGATGCTTTGGGACTTTACATTGTTTGGCCAGCCTCAATCATTTAACGCATAGAAAGACAGCTGATGATGAAAGATCAGCTGTCTTTTTTATTTTTCATACACGTATTTTTGAGCTGGGCATATGATGTGGGGAGAAAAGGTGGTGGAAAGATGCCAGCGATTGTTGGACCTATTCATATTGACCGTGTGATTGGAAATGGTTCTGCACATTTCGGTGATGTTTTTGCCATTTCGCCAAAAAGTGTTGATCACTCTGCCGGTGGTTCAGGTACCTATAATGCAGGGGACTTTGGCCAATTTATTAATAGTCCAAACGTTACGTTTGTGTGGGATATAGACCTGATCGGCCAGCAAAAGAGCTTTAATGCGTAGCCAGCTTTGAAAGGGAATTCCTTTTCAGAAGCTGTCTTTTTTTATGGTACAATGGATATGGATGTAAGAAGAAAAAAGAGGTGTGAACAGAGTCAAATGAAAATTAGAAAAGCACACATCACAAGCGGACAACCAAAGACCTACAATGTATATTTACATGAAAATAAAAAAGAATATAAAACGCTTGTTGCCGTACCTGACATTGAATGGAGTATTTCCATTGCGTATGAGGACGAAAAGGAGCAGCTCATCCATACGCTTGAACAATCCTTAATGGAAAGAGTAGAAACAGACGAAGCCCGTGACCTCGCACTCAAGATTGTTCACTGGGTCACAGAAATGTAAATTTAGAAACCAGGAGTGAAAACAGCGATGAAAGAAGAATCTGTAGACTTCTATTTGCAGCAAGGGATATTTGGACATGCTGAAACAAAACCAGATGAACGAAGAATGTTTCTTGGTTCATTAAGGGAACGAGCGCTTCTCGCCCTGACAAAGGGACAGGTATCAAGAAATAAACCGTATCAAGAGGTCGAACAAATATTGAAGGCCAATCGCCAGGCCACAGTTCTTTTAAATGGTGAACTTTCCTATGCTTCTTATTCTCAATATGTCAAAATGGCAAATGCTGCTGGATGTTCCTTTAAAGTGGTGAATCATCACGAAGCACACTCTCCTTTTGGTCTTGTCATAGAGATGCCTGGTGCGGTTAATCAGGAACACATCTATATAGAGGATGAGCTGTTTCAAAAAGCTTTTTCTCATGAATCTGTTGAATAGGTTTCCCTAGTGAAATGAATAAGCTATAATGATTCAAAAGAGCATATGGGAGAGATGCGGATGGGCAAAGCGTTGATTTGTATTGATTATACAGTTGATTTTGTTGCAGACGATGGAAAACTGACATGCGGAAAGCCTGGACAGGCGATTGAGTCTAAGATCACAGAGATCACTTCTTCATTTATTGATGAAGGCCACTTTGTCGTCTTTGCTGTCGATCATCATGAAGAAGAGGACCCTTATCATCCAGAGACAAAGTTATTTCCGCCCCATAATATTCGCGGAACAGAGGGTATTGAACTTTATGGACAACTAAGTTCACTATTTCACACGTCAAAACATTTAAAACATGTCTATTATATGGAAAAAACAAGATACTCTGCTTTTGCAGGCACTCAATTAGAAATGAAACTGCGCGAGCGCGGCATCACGGAACTTCACTTAGCCGGCGTATGTACCGATATTTGTGTACTTCATACAGCTGTTGATGCGTACAATAAAGGCTTTGAACTTGTGATTCACCAGAATGCTGTGGCGAGTTTTAATGAAGCGGGGCACGAGTGGGCACTTTCTCACTTTGAGCAGTCGCTTGGTGCGAAAGTGGTTAAGTAAGGGAAGGAGAATGGAAGTTGGAGCATCGGTTTAATGACGACAGTTTATCACTACATACAGATCTTTATCAAATTAACATGGCAGAAACGTATTGGAGAGACGGCATACATGAGAAGAAGGCAGTCTTTGAACTCTTCTTTAGAAAGCTTCCATTTGACAATGGCTTCGCTGTATTTGCTGGCTTAGAGAAAGCGATTGAATATTTATCGGACTTTTCTTTCACCGAAAGCGATCTAGCGTATTTAAAAGATGAACTCGGTTATAAAAGCGATTTCATTGACTATTTAAGCGGATTGTCCTTTACAGGTACACTTCATTCAATGCGAGAAGGGGAAATTGTCTTTGCGAATGAACCGATTATGCGCATCGAAGCAACGCTTGTTGAAGCTCAGTTAATCGAAACGGCATTGCTCAATATCGTGAATTTCCAGACGTTGATTGCAACAAAAGCGGCCCGGATTAAAGGAATCATTGAAGATGAGACAGCATTAGAATTCGGAACAAGACGTGCGCATGAAATGGATGCAGCGATGTGGGGAGCTAGAGCTGCACTCATCGGCGGTTTTCAGGCGACAAGTAATGTTCGTGCTGGGAAACGCTTCAACATTCCAGTATCAGGAACACATGCCCACGCACTTGTACAAGCATACCGCGATGAATATACGGCATTTAAAAAATATGCTGAAACACATACAGACTGCGTCTTTTTAGTCGATACGTATGATACCGTCAGATCAGGTATTCCGAATGCGATTAAGGTAGCGAAAGAATTTGGAGACAAAATCAACTTCATTGGTGTCAGACTTGATAGCGGAGACCTTGCATACTTGTCTAAAAAAGCTAGAACGATGCTGGATGAAGCAGGATTCCATGATGCAAAAATCATTGCATCAAGCGATCTTGATGAACACACCATTATGAATTTAAAGGCACAGGGCGCCAAAATTGATGTGTGGGGTGTTGGGACAAAACTCATCACAGCATTCGATCAGCCAGCCCTCGGTGCAGTATATAAGCTGGTATCCATTGAAGAAAACGGCAAAATGAATGATACCATCAAAATTTCATCCAACCCAGAGAAAGTGACAACACCAGGCCGTAAACGTGTGTACCGCATTATCAATCAATTGAATCATCATTCTGAGGGTGACTACATTGCACTTGAAGAGGAAGATGTTCATAGTGAGGATAAACTAAAAATGTTCCATCCTGTGCATACATTTATTAGTAAATTTGTGACGAATTTTGTGGCGAAAGATCTACACGTCCCGATTTTTGAACAAGGAAAACTTGTCTATGACAATCCGGATATTCAAACGATTCAAGCCTACGTGCAGGACAGTCTTGGACTCTTCTGGGAGGAATACAAACGAATCAGCAAACCAGAAGAATATCCAGTCGATTTGAGTCAAAAATGCTGGGATAATAAAATGCAGTTTATCCATGATGTGAAAAATAAAATCAAAAAAGAGCTTTATGAAAGCGAATGATTAGAAGAAAGGGAGATCATCAAGCCGGATGGTCTCTTTTTTTTATTTTGACCGATTGAAAATGAACGAAAAGCGCAATCATTTGGTATACTGAAAGCACATCTTGTTTGTCATGGCATAAAGGAGGATTGGAGCAGTTGAGGGTGTTTGTTGCAAGACAGCCTATTTTTAACAGAAAAGAACAAGTCGTATCATATGAGCTGCTTTATAGAGATAGTGAAACCAATACATATAGCGCTGAAGACGGTGATCAAGCGACAACGGACCTCATTATCAACAGTTTTCTAAATATCGGCATCGAGACACTGACAGAAGGAAAACGATGCTACATTAATTTCACCGAAAGCTTGCTTTCATCTGATCTGCTCACCTATTTTGATCCGCATCAGCTTGTGATCGAGATATTAGAAAATGTACCGATTACCCCGGCACTTATTATGAGATGTAAGCAGTTAAAAAAATGGGGATATACGATTGCACTCGATGATTTCTTCCTAAACGGAACACATTATAGTGACAAGCTGCTTGAGGAACTCCTCTATTGCATTGATATTTTAAAAATTGACTTTTTGAAAACGACAACGCAAGAACGAAGAGCTATTCTGAATACGTATAAAAAGTATCGCCTTCGATTTCTAGCTGAAAAAGTAGAAACGAGAAGAGAATATGAAGAAGCGCTAGAAGCGGGCTTCCACTTGTTTCAAGGGTATTTCTTTAGTGAGCCGCATGTGATATCGGGACGAGCCTTATCGACCAGCTTCCATGCGTACCATCAGCTTTTAAATGAGTTAAGCAAGGACCAGCCGAATATCCAGACCGTGACCCATTTTATTGAAAGTGACCTTTCGCTATCATATCAATTATTAAAAATGCTAAATTCAGGCGGCATGAGACGTCTTTATCAAATTAAAAGTATCCGGCAGGCAATTATCCTGCTTGGGTTTAATGAGATTCGGCGCTGGATCTTTATCCTTTCATTTAAAGAACTGAATGTCCAAGCTAACTCAAGCCAAAAAGAAATTATCAAAATGTCATTCATTCGTGCCAAAACGTGTGAACTGATTGCCCACCGTACTGAACGAGAGCACCCAGCCTCTTATATGCTGACAGGTATGTTTTCTCTTATTGATACACTTGTCAGAGCAGATATCACAGAACTTGTGAAGGAGCTGCCGCTTTCTGATGAAGTTGGCGAGGCACTGCTTGGCTATGAAAATGATTATTCTTTTGTGCTAGGTGTGGCCAAACGTATTGAACGAAATGAATGGGATGATGAGATGTTAGATGGAAATCTCCCGAAACAGGAAGCTTATGGCTGTTATATAGAAGCCATTGAATGGTGCCATAAAATGTTTGAATCTTAAGAAAAGCCGCTCGCGTGAGAGCGGCTTTTTCTTTGTCATGCCCACTGTAAAAGAAGAAAAAGTCTGCTGGAGGCAAGAGACAAGTAGATCCGAATGCCTTCTGGACTAAAGCGGATATCGATGCCGCTTTTCACACCGATTTGCTTCAGCATTCGGATGACACTTGTTGAATCAGAGCGCTCAGCAGCCTCCATGATGCGCTGCGCAAACGGAAGGGAGCTGGAAATTTGCTGCGTGATGAGTGAAGCATCAGCAACGAGACGTGCTGATTCCTTTGCGGCGCGTTGAAATGAGTGGGCATCTACTGGAGGAAAAGTCATTGGCGTGCGCGGTGGGTATGCGTGGCTCATTGCGGGAACCTGCAAAGCAGGATAAGGAACATAGTAAAACACATGGTCACCTCTTCTCTCATTGACGTGAAATTGGACGGATATCTGTTCTAAATGTATGAAGAAAATCAGAATAAAGAATCAAAATGATCTTTCTATCTTTGTAAATCCAACATAAAAATAGGTACTTTTGCGGTCAATTTCGGTGAATGTCGCCAAAAAGTTGCGGTGTCCACAATAGCGTCTGTCGTCTGACCTATAACACGTAAAACCGAAGATGCGGAGGGGATCGTATGTTCTTTCGGGAGAGAAGTGTGACGAATGATGCCTATTCCTGTCGCAAAAATGACGCAATTCCTTTGAAATTGAGATAAAAGTATGATTTGAAAAGTCAGAAAATGATGAAAAAAGACCTATTGAATTTTGCGGTATCACGCACACATTTTGTGCATACTTTTCGGTGAAAAAATACTCAATTACATTTACACTGTTAGTAACAGATCAAATACTTATGACCCAATCACCATACACAAATACATTGATCTTCCAAAAAAGGAGAGTGGAATCGATGGAAAAGTATGAAATCGAAGAACTTAAACAATTATTATGGAAACTTGAAAACGAAATTAGAGAAACAACGGCTTCTCTTCATAACATTAACAAAAGCATTGATCAATACGACAAATATGAATATGTGAAAATTTCTTAAAGACTTGATAATCATCAAGTCTTTTTTTTATCCAAATACATACAAAAAAAGGATATATTATTATATAATTGTTAAATAGCGATGTCAGTGGACATTTGCTCATGTCTTTTTAGTAAAATAAAAGACGAGAGGGTGAGGTACAAGATCGAGTATGCTAAACTATCTAGATAATACAAAAATCAAGCAGAATATGTCTGATTTTATTCAACATGCAGTCAGGCAGAATGATTTACAAAAGCTGCTTCTGAAATTTACAGATAGAAAAAAAGAATTTCCTCTTGGTCAATTGGCTTACCAGCATTATGAGGCATTTGGCGGACAAGACAAGCGAGCGATTACAAAACTGGCAGCAGGGATTGAACTTCTTATCTTATCTGCCGATATATTAGATGATATTGAAGATCAGGACAATGATTCGTATCCTTGGATGAACGTCGACCAAGGAGTGGCCATCAATGCTTCTACGTATTTATATACGGTGAGTATCCAATTCATCGCATCAATATGTGAAAATAATTCTCAACTAGTAGAGAAGCTGTTCCATTTCATTAAAATGTCAATGGAAGGGCAGCACGAGGATTTGCGTCATTTGCATAGAACAGAAGAAGAGTGTGTAGAGGTTTTAAGGAAAAAATCGGGTTCTTTAACAGCTATTTCTAGCGTTCTGGGTGTTTATTTAGCGACAGGAAAAATAAGCTCCACTGTGGAATCTTATTCGATATATTATGGTGTTGCTGAACAGATCAGTAACGATTTTTTTGCGTTATTTTCAAAAACAAACGGAGATTTTCAAAAAAAACAAACGCTGGCATTCAGTTATTTACAAAGACGTTTTAACGATGCCAGTCAAGAGCTTCTTGCCTTCTTTTCTAACCAGCTGGATGAATCAGAGCAAAAGCCGTTTCAACTGAAGCAGAAGTTACTTGAAGCTGGTTTGACTCAGTACATGGTATCGATGAGAGAGATTATGCTGTTAAAAATGAAGCGTGGAATGGAACAACTTGATTTACCTAAAACGAAGAAGGAACAATTATATGCATTTATGACAAAGGAGGGCAATGATTGAACATTCAAAATGTTATTGCATATTTAGTCAAAAATCCTGGTGTTGTGAATGAATTGGACTTAGGGAATGCAAGTTTAATTCATACAGATGAGCAAACCATGAAAGCAATCATTCAGGGGATTAAAAAAGGGCAAATGTCTGCAGATTATATATGGTACTATAAATGATACGATTCATTTAAAAATGATTTAAAAGTTCTCCAGTTAAGGATGTTTTATACATGAAGATAACTTATACGAAACTATCTGCTTTTTTGGTTTTTCTGTCTTTTTTATTTGTGATCTATGTTTCATATATTTATGTATTTGATATTTTTAATGGAGCACGTGTAGCGGAGAACAAGAACGGTCAAGCAGAAGTTGTCAAAGTTGAATATCTTTCTTTAGCCTACACATCAGGATTAGAAGAAGGAGATATTATACTTAAAATCAATGGGGAACCTGCTAACAACAAAGATTATTTGATCAATGGTGAGCTTAGGAATGTGCAAAGAATTGATATTCAAAGAGGCAACCAAATGATCACTCTAAAAAATAAGACATTGATTGGTCAAGAAAGTTTATTTGTCTATATAATTCCTCTCATCCTGTATTCAATTTGTTTATTTTGTATCTTCTTTATCATTCGAATTAACAAAGAGGCCCAACGAAAATCAGCATTTCTTTTAGTTTTATTTTTATTAACGATTTGTATCGGATATCTTAGTGCAGGTACTTCAGGTATTGGTGATAGATTTAGCCATTATGTAATCACATTTTGTTTATCAAGTGTATTTGTCTTTTATATTCATTTCATTTATCAATATTTCAAAGAGTTTGACTTGCATATAACGACTCAAAAAACGATTCGCTTTTTATATAGCCTTCCTATAATTAATCTAGTAATAGAGTTATTTGTTCCGATTGATTCGGCGTTAGCCAGATACATGCCAAGTTTAAATCTTTTATTCTTTTTTGCTTCTATTATCATGTCATTCAAAGTGATTATCAATGGAATGCGGAAATATAAAGAGACAGAGCAGGGGTCTGTTTTAAAGTTTTTTGTCATGATAAATATTATAGCATTTTGTCCATTTATATTTTTATTTGCAATTCCATATGTTTTGTTTCGTATTTATGTGGTAGATCCATTTTTCTTAACTTCTTTTGTCTTGCTCATTCCTTTTTCACTCGTGTATCAATTTATGACGAACAAACTTTACAATATGGATTTTTTGTTAAGCAGACTGAAATACTATGGGTTTCTTGCCATTACACCGACCATTTTTGTTGTTGTCACGTTTTACATTCTGCAAAAGCCAGAAGATTTGAAGTACACACTGAAGCTCGCATTAATCACCTATACACTCATGTTGGCTGTTTTCTATTTCAAAGAAATTCTAGATTTCCGTTTTCGTCTGAAGCGTTTTTCAGAGAAGCATAATTACCAGGACAGCGTGTTTAAATTCACGCAGCTCATTCGTGAGGCGTCCTCACTTCATCAAGTGTTATATCATTTAAAATACACCATTTTAGAAGTGCTTGTTGTGAATAAAGCCTTTGTGCTTGAGGTGAAGGCTGATGGACAAATTATTGAAATTGATGAGTCAACAAATGATAGTAAGCTATGGAAAGAATACGTGGATCAATTTCAAGATATTTTAGGTGAAGTTGGTAAAATCATCGAGCTTGATAAAGGATTTATGATGAAAATTGGCGAGCGGGGCGGTCACTCGTTTATGATTTGCTGCTTATCCAATATACAGACACCGAAATTGACACGTGATGAAATTTCTTGGCTGAAAACATTGGCCTTTTATACAAGTGTCAGTTTAGAAAATGTTGTCAAGATCGAAGAATTGATGGAGCATCTTGACGATTTGAAGCAGCGTGAAGCCAATCCTGCCTGGCTGAAGAAAATCATGTTTGCCATGGAAGAAAAGCAGCGCTCAGATTTAGCGAGGGATCTTCATGATTCTGTGCTGCAGGACTTGATATCGCTGAAAAGGCAGTCAGAGATGTTTTTAACGAATTTTCAAAACAACCAATGCCCAACATCTATTGAAAATTCGCTTATCTCATGGAACGATCAAATGTCTAAAGTGATTCAAACGACGAGAGAAACGTGTCATGAGCTTCGGCCGCAGCTGCTGTATGATTTAGGTTTAGTAAAGGCGATATCAAAGCTGACTTCTCAAATTCAGGAGGAAGCGCCGTTTCATATTAGGCTGAATACGACACGCTTTGATAAAGAGCTGGACATCGATATTGATTCACAGCTGAATATTTACCGAATTGTCCAGGAGCTGTTATCTAATGCCCTGAAGCACTCCCAAGCCACTCAAGTGTTAGTGATGCTGATTTGTATTAAAGATCAGGTTGTTCTTCACTATGAGGATGATGGAGTCGGTTTTGATGCAAGTCATCTTGATCAGCACACAATGAGCATGGGGCTATCGGGAATTAGAGAACGAGTCAAAGCGTTAAATGGAAAGCTTCAAATTCACACAGCCCCGGAAAAAGGGCTTAAGGTGAAAATTGAAATGGAATTGTAACGATTTATTAAGGATTAAGACTTGGCATCAGCCAAGTCTTTTATATAAAATGGAAGTGAGTGATTTAAAGGGAGGAAGACATGAAGAAGATATTGGTCATTGATGATCATCCGGCTGTCATGGAAGGGACAAAAAGCATTTTAGAATCAGACCAGCAGCTATCAGTCGATTGTTTAAGTCCTGATGCAGAAGCCGCCTTTTTAAAGACGCATGACTTTTCCATCTATGACGTGATTTTAATGGATTTAAATCTCGGGGATATCAATGGAATGGACATTGCGAAGCAAATATTAGAAACCAACCATCAAGTGAAAATTATCATTTATACAGGGTATGAAGTAGATGATTATTTTGAAGAGGCAATTCGGGCTGGATTACACGGTGCAATTAGTAAAACAGAGACGAAAGACAAAATTATTGAATACATACACCGCACATTACAAGGAGAAGTTGTCATTCAGCTGTCCTATTTAAAGAAATTAATTTCACAGCAGCAAGAAAAGCCAGAACAGGCGCAGCAGACTGATCACGATCTCTTAACTGAACGGGAGTGTTTGATCCTTAGAGAAGTAGAAAAAGGATACACGAACCAGGAGATTGCCGATGTGCTTCATTTGAGCAAACGGTCAATTGAGTACAGTTTGACATCCATCTTTAATAAGCTGAATGTTGGATCTCGTACAGAAGCGGTGTTAATAGCCAAGTCTGAAAGTGTGCTGTAAACGTGTGAAGGGAGAGGGCCTTAATGGATGTGAGCGGATCAAATACACTGCTTGAGGCACTAGGCATTGAGATTGTAGAGTGCAATGAGTCACGATGCGTTGCAACAATGCCAGTCGATCACAGAACAAAACAGCCATTTGGACTGCTGCACGGAGGAGCATCTGCTGCTCTAGCAGAAACAGTGGCGAGCATGGGGGCTGCTGCTCATTTAGACTTAACGCAGCAAGTTTGCTCAGGTATTGAAATCAATGCCAATCATTTAAAATCTGTACGCGATGGAGTGGTGACAGCGACAGCTGTTCCAGTACATGTAGGACGGCGTACAATGGTATTTCAAATCGATATAAAAGATGATCGAGACCGGCACATCTGTACGTCAAGATGCACACTTGCTGTCATTGATCGCATATAAAAAAGCTCCCGGTGCAGCGGAAGCTTTTTTTATATGCTGTTGAGCGATAAAAGAAAAGAATGGCCCAACATGTCAGTCCATTCTTTTTTGCTTTTTATAAATAAGAATCTTCTTTTCGCTTAATCACAAAGTTACGGAAACCGCCATAATCATCTTGAACACTGCGCTTGTCGAGCTTAACACCAGTATTGTAGGCGGCTCTTCCGATCAAGTGCGCGCCGACTGGTGCTGTCAGGAAGATGAATACGATCCCGAGAAGGATTTTTGCAGAGATAACACCTGCAAGAAACCATTCGTGAAAAAACACACCTACTAAAATCAGAACAACACCAAGTGTCGATGCTTTTGATGCAGCATGCATACGTGTGTAAACATCCGGCAAACGGAGGACACCAATGGCTGAAATCAAACAGAGAATAGCGCCTAGCATGATAAAGAAAATCACGATGGCTTTAGCGATGACGATCATTTTCAATCACTTCCCCTTTCTCAAGGAATTTGGAAAAAGCGACAGTACCGATAAAGGCAAGGATGCCGAGCAGTAAAATAATCTCAAAGAATGCAGTGGTTTTCAGTAAAATTGAAACGATGGCTGTCATCCCAATTAAATTGATTCCTATTGCATCAAGCGCACTCACACGATCAGGAATAGAGGGACCTTTGATCACTCGTATCACAAAAAGCAAAGTAGACAGCGCAAGAATGCCAAGTGACATTTGCAAAATGAGTTCCATTACTTACCGCTCACCTCCTGAATCGCTTTTTCAAATGAAACCCGGATATCGTGAATGGCTTTTTCAGCATCTTCAATATCCATCGCATGAATGTATAAAATCGAACGATCATCAGAAATATCAATCACTAGTGTACCTGGTGTCAATGTAATCATATTCGCCAGTATGGTGATTTCCCAATCTGTTTTCAAGTCCGTACGAAAGGCGAAAATACCGGGCTTAATCGTGAGCTTTGGAGATAATACGGTCTTTAATACACTTAAATTGGCAAGAAGCAGCTCGCGAATAAAAATGATGATAAGCTTGAAAATCGCATAAAGGGCATAGCCGTAAAAACGCTGCGGGAAAAATCGACGCAGCATAAAAATAGCGATCATCCCTAAGGCAAAGCCTGATACAAAGTCTGCGGCTCTGTATGTATCATTCATAAACATCCATGTAAAGGCGAGGAGAGCGTTTAGTAATATTTGAAAGGCCATGTTCATCTACTCCTTCAGCACAGCTTGAATATATTTTTCTGGTGTAGAGAGCATTTCCGCTGCTTGATTGATATAAGGCGCAATGAACTCTGTCCCTAACCCAATGGCAAGCGATAAGACGACAAGCAGTACGCCAGGGTACACCATTCCTTTAATTGACGGCTTTCTTCTGCGCATGTCCTGATCCTCGCCCCAAAATGCAGACATGAAAATCTTCATAATAGAGTAGAGGACAAGGAGACTGGACAATAAGACCAAGATAGAAAACGTCATGTATCCAGCAGAAAATCCACCTTCCACAATTTTTAGTTTTCCAACAAAGCCACTCAGCGGCGGAATTCCTGCCAGTGATAAAGCCGATATGAAAAACATCCACCCTAATAGAGGCTGGGATTGAATCAGCCCGCCCATTTTTTTCAGTTGGTTTGTACCAGCGTACACAAAGAGGGCACCTGCCAGCATAAATAATGCTCCTTTGATCACCATGTCGTGAATGAGATAATAAATGGCTCCTTGGAGTGATGCTGGTGTGTTGGCTGCAAATCCAAACAAAATGACCCCAACAGCTGTGACAATGTTATAAATCACAATCTTCTGCACATCAGAATAGGCGATCGAGCCAATCACACCGAATATCACCGTCAGTGCGGCAAGCCACGCCATGAGTGTATGGGTGAAGCCTGTATCATGTATAAAAATTAATGTGAAGACTCTGGCAATCGCATATAAGCCAACCTTTGTCAGCAAAGCACCAAATAGAGCTGAAATCGCGGCCGGCGGTGCGTGATACGATCCTGGAAGCCAGAAATAAAGCGGGAAGATCCCAGCTTTTAAGCCGAACACAATGAGGAACAGGATGGAAATAACAGTGATTAACCCTGTTTGCCCTGATTCAGCTATTTTCACACTTAAATCAGCCATATTGAGCGTGCCCGCCACTGCATATAAGCAGGCGACTCCGACAATAAATAATGCCGACGAGATGATATTAAACACAATATATTTGAGTGACTCACGAAGCTGAGGTTTTGATCCGCCTAATACAATGAGCATATAAGACGCCATCAGCAGTAATTCAAAGAATACAAACAGGTTGAAAATATCTCCCGTTAAAAAGGCTCCGCTCACGCCAGCTAATAAAAACTGAACGCCAGAATAATAGAAGAGACGCTCTGTTTCTTTCCCAATTGTTTGAAAGGAGAAGAGGACTGTCACAAGCCCGACAACGGATGCGGTCAGCACAAGGAGTGCAGCAAATTGATCGGCGACAAGGGCAATCCCAAATGGTGCTTTCCAGCCGCCCAAATAAAGGGTTTGTATCCCATTTGTGAAAATCGTTTGAACCAAATATGCATTACATATAATGGCTGAAAGAGATGCCAAGACACTAAAGACTCTTGACAGCATGATGTTTTTATTCATAAAGATCAATAGTGTAGCAGCTAGTAATGGAATTAAAATAGGCAGGATCACGAGATTATTCATGCTGATCATTTCCTCTCATTTGATCCATGTCATCTGTTCGCAGCTCTTGGAAAGCACGGAAGGCCATGACAAGTAATAAGGATGTCACACCAAAAGCAATGACAATGGCTGTTAAAATTAATGCTTGTGGCAATGGATCTACATAGGATGTGATCCCCTCTTTTAGAACGGGAGGCGCTCCCTTTTTTAAGCCGCCCATTGTTAAAAGCAGCAAGTGGACGCCGTGACTCAAAACAGCAGTACCGACGATGACCCGCAGAAGGCTCTTTGACAGCATCAGATAGGTCGCCGCCATAAAAATAATTCCGACGATAATAGACATTAGAAATTCCATTATTCCTTCTCTCCAATCATTTGAATAATGGTCATGGTGACACCGACAACGACTAAATACACACCGATATCAAACAGGACGGCTGTCGCCAGTTCTGTTTTCCCTAAAAACGGTAATTGGAAATAATCAAATGCATGGGATAGAAAAGGGGCACCGAATAGAAAGGATCCCATACCTGTCAGAATCGCAACGAGCAAACCGGCTCCAGCTACATAAATAAAGTCAAATGGCAAAATGCGTCTTACTGTTTTCAGATCATAGGCTAAAAGCAGAAGAACAACAGCCGCAGAACTCATCAGGCCGCCAATGAATCCGCCGCCAGGATTGTTATGTCCCGCAAGAAATAGGTGAAGGGAGAAAAGCAAGATGATGAATGCTGTGATTTTTGTTGTGACTTGCAAAAGCATATCATTCGTATCAATCTTTCTCATCGCCGCACACCTCTCTTCCGTTTTGCTTGTGTTTTTAATAACCCATAAATACCAAGTGCCGCAATGGCGAGCACAGTAATTTCAAAGAGGGTATCAAAGCCCCTGAAATCTACAAGAATGACATTGACAATATTGTCACCGCCAGCAAGTTTGTAGCTGTTTTCAATAAAGTAAGTTGAGATGGTGTCAAGTGACTGCTGACTTGTGGAAGCAAAAGCTAGACAAGTGACAACAACCCCAACACCTAAAGAAATGATGAAATTGGTCATTTTGAATCTTCTTGTTTTTTGCTTTAAGCTCAGCTTCGGCAAATGATAGAAGCAAAGCAAAAACAGTGCGACTGAAATTGTTTCAATAATGAGCTGCGTCAGCGCAAGGTCAGGTGCTCTGAAAATCACGAAGAATAATGATAGCGTGTAGCCCATGACACCTAGAGCAATAATAGCTGTTAATCGTGAGCTTGCGAATACAGTTGCAATCGTCGCCGCCACCATCACAAGTGAAAGAATGACTTCATACGTGCCAATTGAGGCAGCCTGATCTGTTTTAAATGAAAAGGCCTGCTGATAAAACATCACACCGCCAATGACGATAATCATGAAACCAAACACATAAACAAGATAGTCCCGAAGAAAACCAGTCATATAACTGTTTGTCAGGCGGTATGAACCTTTTTCCAAACCGATAAGAGAGCGGTCGTATAAAGCGTTAAATGACCATTTTTCCTTAAAGATGTTGTACATAGGACGCCATTTTGAAAGCGTCAAGTAGCCGATTGTGCCGAGTACAACAACACCTATTGTCATATACAGCTCTGGCTGAAAGCCATGCCACGCTTCAATTTTCACAGCAAATCGGCTTCCTGTTTCAATGGCTTCAGGAATGATCGCCGCAATTGCGGGTTCGATGACAGAATAGGCAAGAATATTAGGGAAAAAGAAGAAAGTGACCACAAGTGCAGCTAGAATGATTGGCGGAATGAGCATGCCGATCGGTGCTTCATGCGGTTTTTTCTCCAATTGGTCTACATTCAGACGACCTCTAAATGTTTTAAAGAGGAGCATCATACTGTAAATGAACGTGAAGACGCTAGCGAGCCAAGCGAGTGCTGGGAAGATAGCACCCCATGTTGAAACGTCCGTAAAGCTGATGTCAGAAATTCGTATCATACTTGTAAAAAATAGCTCTTTACTTAAGAAGCCATTAAATGGCGGTAGTCCGGCCATTGAGAATGTACCGATTAACGTAATCGTGAAGGTAATCGGCATGATCGTCATTAATCCGCCTAATTTCCGAATGTCACGAGTTCCTGTTTCATGATCGATAATACCAGCTGCCATAAAGAGACTGCCTTTAAATGTAGCATGGTTAATGAGGTGAAAAATAGCAGCAAGAACGGCTGCACCAAAAAAGGCAGGATTGTTTTCATGAATTGCAGCTGCGCCGACGCCAAGCATAAGCATAATCATACCGAGCTGACTCACTGTCGAATAGGCCAGAATGGCTTTCAAATCGTTTTGCCGGACGGCATGGAATGATCCCCAGAATAATGTAACAAGTCCAACGATGGAAATGGTCCAGAACCATACCTCTGATATTGCAAAGATTGGACTGAAGCGGGCAACAAGATAAATACCAGCTTTCACCATCGTAGCAGAATGCAGATAACTGCTCACAGGGGTCGGTGCTTCCATTGCATCAGGCAGCCAGATATAGAATGGGAACTGCGCTGATTTCGTAAATGCACCTAGTAAAATTAGGATCATGGCAGGGATAAAGTAAGGTGATGCCATAATAAGCTGAAGCTGATTCACTGCTTCACGAATACTGAATGAATCAGTAATCAGGTAAATGAGGATGAAGCCGCCAAGCATAGCTAATCCGCCAAAAACAGTAATAAGCAGTGATTTCGTTGCTCCGTACCTAGAGCGTTCCCGCTTATACCAATACCCAATTAAGAGGAAGGAAGAGATACTCGTTAACTCCCAAAACAAGTATAGAACCACCATGTTGTCAGAAAGAACGACACCCAGCATGGCGGTCATAAACATGAGCAAATACGTGTAGAAAGAGCCAAGCTGTTCTTTTTCTTTTGATAAGTAGAAAATACTGTACAGCACCACAAGTGCACCGATACCTGTAATTAATAAAGCAAATAACAGGCTGAGACCATCGACATACACAGTGAAATTCATCCCTAATGATGGAATCCATTCAGCCTGTGAGAAAAGTGTTCGTCCATTCGAGGTGATATGTAACATTTGGATGAAATAGGTAAATAAAAGAATTGGCAAGATGAGAACAAACCACCCTGTATGTATACGCCTCACATATTTGTAAAGGAAAGGTACAACAAAGGCGAGTAAAAAAGGTGATAGGATGGCGAAGTGAATAAGCTGCAAGAAAATGAACCTCCTTTGATCAATATAAATTCACGTTCTAAAGAACTGGTAATTAAAATTATAGCGTAAATACAGCCATAGTGCATTGGTTTGAAACGACTTCAAACAAACTGTATTTGTTTTAGGTTCTTTTGACCACAAAAATAATTTTATCAAAAATGATACCCATTGTATATTGTTTTGTTTTTCGTACATGCTTTTCTTAAAGGAGCTGATTAAATGACACAAAAGATTGCCATCAGCTTAAGCCTATTCTGCACGATTTTAGGAGGAGCATTCTTGATTGACAGAAATGATCAAAAAAGGTGGCAGGCCGGGAGTGAATGGCCGCTGTTTTCTGAGCATCTTCTTCACATGAGCTATCAAGAAACCAAGCTGTATCCTTTTCAGCCGAGGGAATATTTACGAATTGTATTAGCAGATGCTGATGAATAAGATCCTATAGGAGAAAAGAAATATAAAAAAGCATGCGCCCATGTGAGAGCCCATGCTTTTTATGTGTGAAATTTTAACTAAACATTCTGAGTAAGATCGTTGCACAGATGACAGTTGCTGCTCCGCCAAGTCGTGTAGATACTTGTGCGAAAGGCATAAGACCCATTCTTCCAGAAGCTGAAAGAATGGCAACGTCGCCAGTACCGCCAAGTCCGCTGTGACAGCCAGTGACAATAGCAGATTCTACTGGATACATGTTCATTAGTTTTCCAACGAAGTAACCAGAACCAACCATTGCGAGTACAACAGCGATACATACGCATACGAATGGAATCGAGATGACAGTTGCTACATCATCAAGTGGAATGTATAGAATACCAAGACCAACCATTAGCGGCCATGTAAAGCTTCTTGATACAAACTTGTAGAACTGCTGTGAGCCGTTTTGAAGATGCTGAGGCATCACGTTTAAGTATTTGATTAAAGCGGCAAGAACAATCATTAAGATTGGACCTGGAATATGAACAAAGCTTTCTAACAAACCACCAAAGATGAAGGTTGTACAAGCAACGAGTACACCAGCACCCATTAACCCGAAATCAACTTTTGCATCCAGATCTGGCTGTTCAAAAATTTCGTTTGCTTCTTTTGATTTCACAAGACGGCCATTTCCGTTTAGTTCAGGACGTTTCTCACCAAGCTTCTTCATTGCGCCAGCACAGATAATGGCAATGACGTTCCCAATGACAGCGGCAGGAATCAATTGAGAAATTAATGACTCTGCTGATACACCAAGAATTTGTGAATAAGCGATAGATAATGGCAAAATCCCTTCTCCAACACCACCGGCAATAATCGGTACAATAATAAAGAAGAATGAATGATGCGGTGTGTAACCAACTAAAAGGCCAACAAGGATTCCTGCACTCACAGCTGCAATTGTACCTGCAACTAGAGGAACAAACATACGAATAAGGCCTTGTACTAAAACAGTTCGCTGCATCCCAAGAATACTACCTACTACAAGAGCAGAAATATAGAAGTAAAGGAAGTTAGACGTTTTCATCAGAGACGTAACCGCTTCCAATGAGTTCGGATTCAGAACATTAAAAAAGACCAGGAACGATGGTACGAATAAAGAAAGGATCGCCGGTCCACCAATATCTTTTAAGATTGGAATACGTTGTCCTACATCTCCAAGGAAAATCCCCAAAATCATAATAACAGCGAAACCGCCAAGCATATTTGCTGGAATTTTATTAAAATAAGCGGCAGTTAAAATAATCGCTGCAAGTACTAAATACACAGGTAGATCAATAACACCAATTTTCCAAGACATGATCTTACGGAAAACGCTTTTATTATTGTCAGAATCGTCTGTAATCGATTTCAATTGTTGTGCATTAGCCACATAAACACCCCCAAATGCTATTTGTCTCAATTGTAGAAGATTCTGTGACACTCATCTATTTATTAAACTAAAATAAGTGTAATAAAAGTAAAATAAACAGGAATTTTTGAGTTTTTTATCATACAAAAATCCCCTGAAGGTAGTTTGTCCTTCAGGGGATTGATCATACATCGTATTTATCGTTTTCCTTTTAAATATGGTGTACCAAGTGCTTTCGGTGCATCAGCACGCCCAATGAAGCCAGTAAGTGCTAAGATGGTGAGCACATATGGTGCTATCAGCATATACACGTTCGGTATATCTTGGAACAGCGGCAGGAGAGAGCCAATAATGCTTAAACTTTGAGCAAATCCAAAGAATAATGCAGCACCCATTGCGCCAAACGGATGCCATTTACCGAATACAAGCGCAGCTAGTGCGATAAAGCCTTGTCCAGTAATGGTGGCATGGGAGAAATCAAGCGCGATCGTTGAGGCATAAACAGCTCCGCCAAGACCGCCAAACAGGCCACTAATAAAGACGCCGATATAACGCATCCGATACACTTTGATTCCCATTGTATCAGCTGCCATTGGATGCTCTCCGACTGCACGAAGACGAAGTCCAAACGGCATTTTAAATAAAACAAACCAAGCAACAACTGCAAGAGCTAAGGCGAGTATGGACGTATAATAAACATCTTTAAAGAAAATATCACCAATAATCGGTATGTCACTTAAAAGGGGAATATCTCCTTTATAGAAAGGCTCTGTAATTTTATCAGTTTGTGCTTTTCCGTAAATCAGTTTAACGACAAACAATGTTGCGCCAAGTGCCAGCATGTTAATGGCCACACCACTGACCGTTTGATCCGCTCGGAAGGTAATGGTCGCCACTGCATGAATCAGTGAGAACAATCCGCCAACGGCCATTCCGATAAGAAGCCCAAGCCACGGGGTCAAGGCTCCAAACGTATCAGCAAAAAATAAGTTAAAGATAATACTGGAAAATGCTCCGACGACCATCAAACCTTCAAGACCGATATTGACAACACCTGATCTTTCTGAAAAGACGCCTCCAAGAGCGGTTAAAATAAGTGGTGCAGCATAAACAAGTGTAGCTGGGACGATGATTTCAAGTATTTGCAGAAATCCCACTTATTTTCCCCCCTTTTTCTTCATTTGTTGAATCACAAGACGGATAATATAGCTTGAGGCGACGAAAAGAATGATGATCGCAATGACAATATCAACAACCTCAGTCGGTACGCCTGATTCAAGCGGCATATTTAACGCACCGACCTTCAATCCACCAAGCAATAATGCGGCAAGGACAACACCAACAGCCGTATTTCCACCTAATAAAGCGACGGCGATTCCATCAAAACCTACGCCTGTAAACGAGCCTTTAATAGAGGCATATTCAAATGTACCAAGGCCTTCCATAGCGCCTGCAAGACCAGCAAAAGCACCTGAAATGAGCATCGCATAAATGATATTGCGGCGAACGTTCATACCAGCATAATGTGATGCCTGCTGGTTCATTCCAACCGCTCGTAATTCAAACCCTTTAGAGGTTTTTTGAATAATGACCCACATCACGACCGCAGCAATAATGGCAACAAAAATACCGTTATGCATCCGGGAAAAATCAGTGATCTGCTCAAAGAATCCAGAGCGGAGCGAGGCAGTGGCATCGATTTTATCTGTTTTATCTTTATTATCTGTTAAGACATTTGAGATTAAATAGTTTGTGACATGAAGGGCAATGTAGTTCATCATGATGGTGACGATGACCTCATGCACATAAAAACGAGCTTTTAAAAACCCAGGAATAAAGCCCCATAATGCACCAGCAGCTGCTGCTGTGATGAGTGCAAGCGGGAGATGGATATACATAGGTGCATGGACAGTTGTTCCGATCCATACAGCAGCTACCCAGCCAATGAGCATTTGACCTTCTACACCGATATTAAATAGGCCTGTCCGAAATGCAAAGGCAACAGCAAGACCTGATAAAATATAAGGTGTCACTTGCCTGATGGTTTCTCCCATATAATAGGTTTCACCGAAAACGCCATTCCAAAGGGCACTATAGCCTTCGATGACACTATAACCGCTTGCCAGCATAATAATGGCCCCAACGAAAAGGCCAAGTACAATGGCTATAAGCGGAATCAGCAGATTTGTTAAGCGATTAGACATTTGCTTCTTTCCCCACTTCCTGTTGCGTACTTCCAGCCATTAATAGACCAAGCTCTTGCTCTGTTGTTTCTTTTGGATCAACAATGGCCACAATGCTGCCTTCGAAAATGACAGCGATCTTATCACTGACATTAATAATTTCATCAAGTTCAAAGGAGATGAGCAAAACGGCTTTGCCTGAGTCTCTTTGCTCAATTAGACGTTTATGAACAAATTCAATCGCACCAACATCAAGTCCTCGTGTCGGCTGAGCGGCAATTAATAAATCAGGGTTGCGGTCAACTTCACGGCCGATAATGGCTTTTTGCTGGTTACCGCCTGACAGAGCGCGCGCTTCTGTATATTCACTCGGTGTTCTGACGTCATATTCCGCAATGATTCCTTTTGCTTTTTGATAAATATTTTTCATATTTAATAAGCCGAATTTTGAATAAGGACGCTGATAATACGTTTGTAACGAAATGTTTTCTCCAATTGAAAAATCGAGCACGAGTCCATGTTTATGACGGTCCTGAGGAATATGTCCAATCCCAGATTCGGTCACTTTACGAGGCGGGAGATTTTGAATGGCTTTCCCGTTTAGCATGATCGTGCCAGATTCTGATTTTTTTAGACCGGTAATGGCTTCAATTAATTCAGACTGGCCATTGCCATCTACTCCAGCAATTCCGACAATTTCACCAGCCTTCACTGAGAGGTTCAACTGTTTGACCGCTTCAATTCCCCTGGCGTCTTTTACTGTGAGGTCTTGAATTTGAAGAACTTCCTCAGCAGGGGAAGCAGCTTTTTTGTCTGTTTTAAATGACACTTCACGGCCAACCATGAGGCTTGCAAGTTCGTCTTTATTTGTGTTTTCCACATCAAGTGTACGAATGCCTTGGCCTTTTCGGATAATGGTCACACGATGACAGGCATCCATAATTTCTTTCAGCTTATGGGTGATTAAAATAATGGATTTACCTTCATTGATTAAGTTTTTCATAATTTGTATGAGTTCTTTAATTTCTTGAGGTGTTAAAACGGCCGTTGGTTCGTCGAAGATCAATATGTCAGCGCCGCGGTAAAGTGTTTTTAAGATTTCTGCTCGCTGCTGCATGCCGACAGAGATGTCAGATACTTTTGCGGCAGGATCTATTTTCAAACCATAGCGGTCAGAAAGCTCTTGTACTTGCTGTATGGCTTGTTCTTTGTCAATCTTTCCAAACTTCTTTGGCTCTTTACCTAAAATGATGTTTTCAGCAACAGTGAAGGTATCGACAAGCATAAAGTGCTGATGCACCATTCCGATGCCTAAATCACTAGCATCATTTGGACTAGAGATAGTCACGGGTTTTCCGTGCACCTTAATTTCACCTTTTTCAGGCTGGTACAGTCCGAAAAGCACATTCATGAGCGTTGATTTTCCAGCGCCGTTTTCACCAAGCAGCGCATGAATTTCGCCCTTTTTTAGCTGCAGCGTAATGTTGTCGTTTGCTACAATGCCAGGGAATTCTTTGCGTATATTCAACATTTCAATGACATAATCCACAGGTTTAACCGCTCCTTTTTTAGGGTGCTGATGAAGATAAAAACTAGCAAAAGAAAAGCTGCAAAACGAGGCTGCAGCTTTTCTTTTACCACCTTTTACGAATAAAGAGGAGGTAAAGGAGAGGCAAGGGGATAAGGTGTGCTTATCCCGATGCTCAAATTAAGCTTTAAAATCTTTTAGTTCATCACGTGTTGCAGGGATTTTAACTTCACCCTTGATGATTTTTTGTTTCCATTCTTCAACTTTCTTTAATACATCTTTATCAAGGTTTTCCTGAGATGGAGAAATGTCAAGAGCGCCTTCTTTCAGACCGTATGTGATCACTTCGCCGCCAGGGAACTTACCTTCTTTTGCTTTCGTTGTTAAGTCTTGTACCGCTGTGTCTACTTTCTTAACCATAGAAGTAAGGGTGACACTTTGTTCTGTTCCAGGTACTTTTCCTTCGTCATACTGGTCTTTATCTACACCGATGACCCAAACTTTACGGTTAGGATCCGCTTTTTTCAGGTTTTTCGCTTCTGTGAAGACACCAGTTCCAGTGCCGCCAGCAGCATGATAGATGATGTCGACGCCGGATTTGTACATACTTTCAGCTGTTGCTTTCCCGATGTCAGCCTTATCGAATGCACCAGCATATTTCACTTCAACTTTTGCTTTCGGGTTAGCTGCTTCAACACCTGCACGGAAACCGACTTCGAATTTTCTGACTAATTCAGAATCAACGCCGCCGACAAAACCAATTTTGTTTGATTTTGTAGAAAGAGCAGCCGCAACACCTACAAGGAATGATCCTTCGTTTTCGTTAAACACAATGCTTGCCACGTTGTCTTTTTTCACGACTGCATCAACGATAGCAAAGTGATTATTCTTACGTTGATCCGCAATTTCAGATATAGCATCTTGCATTAAGAAACCAATTCCGTAAATCAGGTCGAATTTCTCACGAGCAAGTGTGTTTAAGTTTGTTGTATAGTCAGCATCTGATTTAGATTGTAAGTAATCAAAGCCGTTTTTACCTTTTTTTAGATTGTTGTCTTTCCCAAATGCTTGTAAACCTTCCCAAGCTGATTGGTTAAACGATTTGTCATCGACACCACCGACATCAGTTACCATTGCAACAGTGAATTGATCTTTATCTTTTTTGCTTTCACCGCTGTTTGAGCCAGAGTTGCCGCATGCTCCAAGGATGGTTCCTGCTGCTACGACTAAGGACAATGCTAGTCCAATTTTGCGCTTCTTCAAAACATAACCCCCTATAAAATTTAAAAGTTTCAGAAAAGTCTCGCGAAAAAAGACCGACTTATCTCTTCTTACCCTTCAGAAAAGGGTATTTTATCCTGCTTTCTCATGGAACTAATGGAGGGCAGGAGAGAAGATGTAAGACATCAGACTTATATCTCGTTGAACTAATCAATCATAATTTATCATTTCCAATCGAATAAATAAATAGAAATTTGTTTTATTTTTAAAAAAATGTTAAACGGCTTTATTTGATGTCTTTTTATCTGCTGAAATATGATATAATGCCGCTTTTGCGATGTGCTCTACTACAGTAGAACAGCTGATATCAAGGGATTTGTTACATCGTATGCCATAAAAAAACATCTGGCCTTTGTGAAAGGTCAGATGTAGCAGTTTAAAGATATTGCTGAATCAAATTCATATTGCTCGTGTTCAATTTATATTGGAAAACAGGACGTCCAATTGTCCCATACGCCATTTCAACATCCACCACTTCGATATCCTCAAGGAATTTCAAGTATTTTCTAATGGAGACTTGAGAGATTTCTGTATGATTGGCTAGGTCTTCAGTCGTGAAAGCCTGCTGACCAAATGATTGAATGCTTGTCCAGATGAGTTTGAGTGTGCTTTTGGTCAAGCCTTTTGGAAGAAGGACTTTTTCCGCCTCTGCTTTTTTATGAAATAGCTTCGCATCTAAATCATTTTGCGAAATGCTGTTCATGGATTGATACAGGGCATGTTTCCGTTTATACTCTGCCAGTGCTGATTGGAATCGTTCGAACTCAAAAGGCTTGATTAAATAATCGACCGCTCCGTTCCGCATCGTTTGCTGAACAACATCTACTTCATTGGCAGCAGAAATGACAATGACATCAACGGAATGATTTTGCTGGCGAATTTCTGTTAGTAATGCCAGTCCATTTTGACCAGGCATATAAATATCGAGCAGTACGAGGTGAATGACTTCTGTTTTTAACACTTCAAGTGCCTGCTGAAAGGAGGTGGCAATTCCCTTTAACTCAAAGCCATCGATTTGGGTCAGGTAGCGTTTGTTCAGCTCCCCAACCATTGGATCATCTTCTACTATTAACACATTAATCATGTGAATCCTCCTTTTGTTTATACGGAATGCGGAGACTAAACGTCGTTCCTTCTCCTTTTTCACTCGTGACAATCATATGTCCGTTCAATTTCTTGATGCTTTGGTCAACGAAGTAGAGTCCGAACCCTCTGTCTTCTCCTTTAGTTGAAAAGCCCTGATCAAACATGATGTCTTGTTCTTCTTTTGTGAGACCAACACCTGTGTCCGTGATTTCAATGTGAAGCTGCTGATGGACGTATCTGAAGGAAATCGAGATGTTTTTCGTCTCAGTATGTGAAACTGCATCGAGTGCGTTATTTAACAGGTTGCCAATCACGGTAATGAGATCATGCGTCACTGCCGGGTCCTCCGTATTTGGCACTTGTGTGCTGCAAATAACCTCCAAGGCAGCGCCTTGTTCCCTGATATAGCTTTGTTTTCCTAGTAAAAATCCTGCTAAAACAGAGTTTTTCACATGGTTGATGATTTCATTTGTTTCCGTTTGCTGATAGATCGCAATATCTTTGATATAAGTGCCAAGGTCATCGTAGTTTTTGAGCTGAACCAATCCTAAAATGACATGCAGCTTGTTCATAAATTCATGTGACTGGGCACGAAGCGCATTCGCATACATTTTGACCCCGCTAAGCTGTTCAGCCAGATGTTTCACTTCTGTTTTGTCACGGAAGGTGGCGATGGCCCCGACAATTTCACCTTTTACCGTAATTGGCACTTCATTAAAGACGAGCTCCAGTCCATTCATTCTCACGTCACGATCAAGCAGCGGCTTGCGTGTTTTAATGACTTGCTTTAAGCCGCTTGAAGGGAGGAGAGTTTGAACATCTTGTTCTCTAGGATCAACCATAATGCCCATATTATGAAAGAGCCGTTTGGCCTCTGCATTGGCCAGCTTGATTTTACCGTGCTGATCGACGGCAAGAATTCCTTCTTTTGTTGATTCTAGCATGGCGCTTCGTTCTTTTAACAATGTGGCGATCTCATCCGGCTCAAGTCCAAACATAATCTTCTTCACTTTTCTTGCTACAATGAGTGCTCCGATGATGCCAGATAGAAGGCTGAGTGATGTGACGAAGTAGAGTGGAAGTAAGCTTTGATGAATAATCAAGTCAATTTCCTTTAACGTAATCCCTACAGCCACAGCCCCGAGCTGTTTTCCGTTTTGATCATAAACAGGAACAAAAGCACGCATGGATCTGCCGAGTGTTCCAGAAGCCGTACTAATATGTTCTTTCCCCTGTAATGCAGCTTTTTCATCACCGCCGGCAAACCGCTTTCCAATCTTCTGGGGATTCGGATGTGTTTTGCGGATACCGTTCATATCCATAACGACAACGAATTCGGTTTTGGTGATTTGCTGAACACTTGTTGTATATTTTCGTAATGCTGAATATGAATGATCTTCTAATGATTGTGCGGTGATCGGTGCTTCTGCGACCATTTTGGCAGTAGAAAGAGCAATGTCACGCTCCTGCTGATGAATGTTTTTGGCTGTTTCCGACCATATCGTAAAGAATGTGATACAAAGAGAGATCAGGACAACGATACACACAAAAATCGTCAGCCGTGTTTGCAGTCTTAAAGTTTTTTTCACGAGTATACCCCTAACGCACAATTTTTTCGTAACAGTAATACTTTAACGGGAAAATGTAAGTTTGTGAAGGAATGTACGTGCAAAATCATAAATTTGATTTTGCTGTCAGTTTACTTTGAAAGCATCTTGTCAATCCGTTTTAAGTGAGCCATAATAAATGTGAGCTTATGAGAAAGGAACTATTTATGAAAAATACATATTTGACTGGATATTTTCCGCTGATTTCAATTTTACTATTCAGCTCTGCTTTTTCGATTTTTACAGTAGGTATCACAACTGATTTCTTGACTCAAGCAGGTATTTTAAAAGGAATGCTGGAATTTTTCTCAGAACAGGGCATCCGTCTTGCTCTCTTTGCCGCTTTTGCACTTGTTTATTTTATGATCTTATCTGCCTTAAAACTGATTGCAGATACGGTATTAGAGCTGGCGTTGCTCTTTTTCGCTAAGGACCCTGAAGGGGAGAACTTAAAGAAAATTCGGATTGCATCCGTTGTTTATTTATTTGCCAGCTTGCTTGCGTTTCTGTTGACGCAGCAGCTCATTCTGCTTGTCGGACTTTTTGCATTAGCAAGTCTTGTCTATTTTATCTGGGTTGTGGTTCGCATTTATCAATCGCTTTCTATGCTGAATTTGATTGGATTTATGATGTTTATTCTGCTGTTTTGGGCGACGTTTTTGATCGGTATTTTGTACTTATTTATTAAGCTTTATAACAGTGTGATGGCAAGTCTGCCTTCATAAGCAGACAAAGAAAGCATCCTCCAATGATGGAGGATGCTCAGCGTGTAGACAAACCCTCGCATTCGTTGTCAGGTCTACGCTCCGGTGCTCACGAATGTCAAATTCGCTCCGCTCCGGTACTCGTCCTTCCTAGACTTCAAAGGTTTTCTATCACGCTGAAAAGAAGACAAAGGGCTAAAATAAAGTTCATTTTAGCCCTTTGTCAACAATCTAAGCATCCTCCAATGATGGAGGATGCTTTTTTTATGAAAGAAACCGTTTTTGAATATCGGGTGTTGGCATCATACAAGATGTTTTTTGCCCAAACCATTTGTAGCGATTTTTTGCAATCAGCTGATAAAACCAATCACGGATTGGGCGTGGTATGGCAAGGAGTAAAAAGCTCCATCTGTAGATCCCTTTTAAATGCCGCGCGGCTTTTAAGATGCCTGTCGATTTCGTATAAAGGGTCCCTTTTTCGATATAAATGAATGAATTGAACTCATCTAAAGGCAAACCGTTTTCTTTTAAAATACGCTGCCCTGTATCTGATTGTAATGAAGCGAACATCATCCGTTCATTTGGATCGCGCTTAATCACAAACTGAACAGCGCCGCTGCACACGTTGCAGACACCGTCAAATAAAATTAAATGGGGTGGATGTGTTGAATGCATCGCAATCAAACCTCCTGTTTATCTGGCGTATTGCATCGTATTTTTCCAAATACGTAAGTGCGGGCTTGAATTGTAAATCGATTCGACCGTTCCTCTATCTCTTCCGACCCAGACACCCATTGTGTACTGATCTGTCAGTCCCACAAACCAAATATCTTTGTAGTCATTGGATGTCCCTGTTTTACCACCGATGTAAGGGGCATTGAAATTCGCTTTTTTCCCTGTCCCACTTTTCACAACGGAGGTAAGCAGCTTACGCATCGTTTCATTTGTACGCTGAGAATATACTTGCTTTGGCGACTCTTTCCACTTGTAAAGGGTCTTACCGTTTAAGTCTGTCACTTTTGTGATCGAATGACTTTGTGTGTAGGCTCCTTGGTTGCCAAAGACGGTATATGCATCTGTTATTTCTAGCGGTGAGAAGCCTTTCGTAAATCCGCCAAGTGCAGAAGGAAGGCGGTAATCATCCGCTACGATATGCTCAAATGAGAACTTCTCTAAATAGCTGAAGCCTTTTTTGACACCTACTGTATCCAGCATTCGGATCGCAGGGGTATTGTAAGAATTTTTAAAGGCTGTTTCAAGTGTGACCGTTCCATATGTTTTATGGTTATAGTTCTGCGGACAGTATCCGCTGCTGCAAAACTTGCCGGCACTGATGGTGCTTGAAGCCGTTGCGCCGGTTTGATCAATATAAGGCGCATAGTCTAAAAGCGGTTTAATCGCAGAACCAGGCTGTCTTTGCGCTTGATAAGCGTAGTTGAAATCAAATTTCTTATAGTTTTTCCCGCCAGCAAGTGCAACAATTTGATGCGTTTCATGATTAATGACGGCTGATCCGCCTTCCACACCTTGGTAAGGCAATTGAGCATTGAGCTGATAGACGGCTCTTTGCTGTAAGGAAGGATCAAGCGCCGTATAAATTTTCACGCCATCCTGGAGCAGGGCACTGACCTTTTCAGATAATTCTTTTTGAATAGCCTTTTTTGCTTCAGCCGTTTTGGCCTTCTTCAATCGTTTTGTAAAGCCCTCCTGATCAGACACAAGATCGGTAAACTCTTCATTGGCATATGTCACATAGTCAGGGTAAAGGTTTTTCTTTTCACTTAAGGACAGGCTGATTTTTTCTTTGACGGCTTTTTTGTATTGCTTTTTGGTGATGACGCCATCTTTCTTTAAAATACCAAGCAGTCGTTCTTGGCGTTTCTTTGTGTGCTTGAACTGTTTTAATGGGTCATACAGTGTTGGGTTGTTTGGAATAGCAGAGATAAATGCCATTTGTGCAAGTGTTAAAGAACTAAGCGGCTTATCAAAATAGTAATTAGCCGCAGAACCGACACCGTAAACACCATTACTGAAATAAATCGTATTTAAATAGCTTTCTAGAATTTCATCCTTTGAGAATTTTCGTTCAAGTTCATAGGAATAGAGCAGCTCCGTAAACTTTCGGCTGAACGAACGTTCATGGCTTAAATATAAGTTGCGGGACAGCTGCTGTGTGATCGTACTCGCTCCTTGGCTGATGCCATGGTTTTTAACATTTGCAGCAAGGGCACGAACAACTCCCATAAAGTCAATGCCTTTATGGTCATAAAAGTTGCGGTCCTCTGAACGAAGGAATAGCTCCTTCACAGGTTCAGGGATTTTATCGTATTTCACGAACACTCGGTTCTCATCGTTTGAGACGATCTCGGAGATAAGAGAACCATCCCGGTCATACATATAACTGTTTTGGGAAAAATCTATCTTTTCCAGCTTGATTTTTTGATCAAGCACTTCGTTAACAGGCTTTACACTTGCAGCTTCTTCCTTTGATAGATAAAAAGTCAGAACAAATAGTGGGATGAGGGCAGCAAGTAATAACCAACCAATAATTGCACGAAACATGAGGTCACTCACTTTCTTCAATTTTCTAGCCATATCGTACCATTCTTTTGCGAATACGAGAAGGTTATTTTTAGAAAAGAATGGGCGTGAAGTCTAGTGAATCAGGCTTTTACGCAAGAAAAAAGAGTATCTGAAGATGATCAGACACTCCTTTCCTTTGTCTTCGCATGCGAGCGGACCGCCCATAAAAATAACGCGCCAAACAGAAAAATGCCGGCAGTGACATAAAAGACAGCTGGAATCCCGTAATGACTCGCCACAATGCCGCCGATTACTGGACCGACAACATTCCCAAGAAAGCGGAAGCTGACATTGTATCCGAGCACTTCTCCTTGCATAGAAGCAGGTGCTTTGATCCGGATATACGCTGTCGTACACGGAATAATCCCGCCAAGTGCCATCCCGTATAGAAAACGGAAAATGACTAACATCACGTAGGAATCCGCCATCGCTTGCGGGATGAATAAAATAGAGGAGAGAATGAGAAGGGCAAGCAGCACCTTGTCGTGACCAATTCGATCTCCGAGATCTCCCCATTTTCGCGTGAACAGCAAATTGCCAAGTCCAGTTGCAGAAAATGCTAGCCCCGCATAAAAAGCGAGATTGACAGGACCATGTAAATCATGAATGTATAAAGCCAAAAGCGGCTGAATGCTAAAGTTCCCTACTTGTGTAATAAACGTTAAAAGCATCGTGACCACAAGCAAAGGCTGTTTGAAAATGTGAATGAGTACATCCTTCCGTGAGTAAGAAACTCGCTTTGCTTCTTTTGACCGGATCGGCTGTTCCTTTACTCCGAAGATAATCACAATAGCTGACACATAAATGACAGCCGCTGTGAGGAAAAACGTATAAATAAATCCGACGCTGTCTGCCATGAATCCGCCCATTAACGGACCAAACAATCCTCCGGCGACATTACTCATCTGCATCGTTCCAAGCGTTTTACCGGCAGTTGCCTTTTCAGTCTGTGCAGAAATCAGTGCCATTGAAGTCGAGATAAAGCCTGTGACAAGCCCCATGAAGAGCCTTAATGCGAATAGCTGATACACGGTGTGCACAAGCCCCATTAATAGAATACTTGTGGCGATGCCAATACCGTTAATCAATAAAATCTTTTTATAGCCATGCCGGTCGCCAATCCGCCCCCAAATCGGAGAGATCAGGAAGGCCGTTAAAAACGTGACCCCAAAGACATAGCCGCTCCATCTTTGAACAAATTCATTTGAATAGCTGCTATCAAGAGATTCTATGTAAAGTGATAAAAAAGGGACGATCATTGTAATGCTCGCAGATACAAAAAAGTTCACAAACCACATGATGTACAAGTTTTTCTTCCTGTTTGTGATAGAGACCACCTTCTTTATTTATTTCGTGTTCCTTAATAATTATAAAGGAAAATAAACGATCTTTCATCTGATGAATAGGTTGGGCATAGTGAATCTGCATTATTTTCACGAAAATGAAGTGATTTCAAGGTCCGTCTTAATATAATGGTATGAGAATGAAAAACTGACGAAAAAGTGAGGTGAAACTGGTGGAACAGAAGACGGTGCTTGTGGTCGATTTTGAATTTACGATGCCTGATGGAAAATATCATCCACAAAACTTTTTTCCTGAAATTATTGAAGCTGGGGTAGTGAAAGCAGCAGATGAAACGATCATAGACACATTCTCTAGCTACGTCAAACCGAAAAAGTTCCCGAAGCTGACGAAGCGCTGTAAATCTTTCCTCGGAATTACACAGGAGGATGTAGAGAGCGGGATTTCATTTGAGACGTTTATCGAGAAGCTTGTGACACTAGATGGGGGAGAGAATTGTGAGATTATTACGTGGGGCAACATGGACATGAAGGTACTGAAGCAAAATTGTATGCTCAATCACATTACCTTTCCTTTTAAGGGGAAGCTGAGGGATCTTGCCTTTGAATATAAAACCTTTTTTGGTGACCGCACATTGACAGGGCTTCGAAAAGCGGCAAAGGAATACGGCAGTGAAGGAGCTGGTAAGCATCATAAAGCACTCGATGATGCCATGACGACTTATCAGCTGTTCACCCTCTTTGAAAAAGACAGAGCCTATGTGGAAAATCCGCAAACAACCAAAATCGGTGAGCTTATCGATTTCTCGCATTTTTTTGATTCGGCTGATTAGCGGACGTCTTCTGGAAAATAATCTTTCTCAAGAGAAGATAAGCACGCTCTTGATTTTTCAGCCCATTTGGAATCATCCGCACGGAGTGCTTGTTTCAATTTATCTACAGCTTCTTTCAGTGATACTTCATAATCAGGTATATCACCATCATAAGGCTTCACCATATGATGAGGGATATTTGTCTGTTCTCTATAGGCCAAAGCCCGCCTCTCCTGGAAAAAAGGCACGTCTGCTTCTTTCGGATGATGCAGGTCGCCTTGTGTGGGATGTGTCAGAACTGCTTTTACTTGAACGAGATAGGTCGACGGTTTCACTGCTGTCACTTCCCCAACATATACACCTGTTTTATAAAAACCTTTCACAACTTGTCCAATTTGAATGTCTGTCATGTGAAATTCCTCCATTTCCTTCTCATAGGAAGGTATTTCATTTCTTTTAGCCAATATAGTGAAGTAAACGAGCAAAAGGGGGAATGGCGAGATGTCATTCATCGTACTTTTTCTACTATATTTTCCTGAAGATAAAAGGGAGTACATCCCAGCGGCTATCACCACGGTGATTTTCTTTATTGCTGCGTTTATTTGTTTTCGTCTCATCGTTCGTGCGTCTAAGAAGCAGGAGCGCATAGATGAAAAAAGAACAAAAAAAATGGATTAATCATTTTCTTCTTGTATCTTCAGGAAATTTCACGGTAACGGTTGTTCCAGACTGCAGCGAGCTTTTGAAACGAATGGTTCCATGGTGATTTTCAATAATAGAAAAAGTCACTGTCAGCCCAAGCCCAGTCCCTTTATTTTTCAAGGTATAATAGGGTTCGCCAAGCTTTTTCATTTGGCTTTCTGTCATACCTACACCGTTATCAACGAAATAAATGCAGATCTTATGATTTTCTTTTGAAGCAAAAAGTTCAATTTTCCCTTCATGTTCAGGAGCTGCTTCAATTGCATTTTTGATTAAATTAATCATGACTTGCTTGATCTTCGTTACGTCACCTTGAATGTATAAGTCAGGTTCAATGGATTGATGAATCGTGACCGATTTAAAATTCGCATAGGATGTCATCAGTGATGCACATTCCTCAAGTAATTTAGAGAGATTAAGAGATTCAATTTGATAATAGTTTTGTTTTGCAATGTCAAGATAACTCGTGATAATGTCCTGCGCTCGGTCTAATTCGGACAGAACGAGATTTTTATAATCTTTATTGGCAGGTGGCTCTTTCGTATGATCACTCGAAAAGAGCAATTGAATAAAGCCTCTCACAACTGTCAGCGGATTGCGTACTTCATGGGCGACACTTGCAGCAAGTTCACTTACAATGGTCAGCTTTTCTGACTGGACAAGCTGTGTTCTCATTTCCGCATTTTCTTTCACGAATTCAATGGAATAGATACTGAGCACAAGAAAGAATATGTAGTATAGAGTTGAGAAAAATAACTCCAGGAGCTTTTGCTGCATAATAAAAGCTGGACTGTATGCCATTAAGCTGACCGCAAGCAGACCAATGTAAATAAAGAATCCTTTGGATAAACCGATAAGCACTCCGTAAAAAAGCTTATTCAGCTTCGAATATTGATGCCATTTTCGGTAGAACAGGAATGGGATGAAAAAGTAAATTGGGACAACGATGAGTCCAATCCATAAGAAAGAGCCGTACATCACGAATTTGACAATGATGCTTATCAAGATGGCAACGATCCCCGCCATGTATCCTCCGTATAAAATAGCAAGTACAAGGGGAATGGATTGAAGCCCAGTCTGCAAATCTAAAATCGAACCAACTGGATACATAATACATAGTGCTGAAGAGATGGATGCGAATACTGTGATGAGCAGTTTATTCGTTTTTGGGAAATGAGCAGGGGTCCGGCTTAGCCATAGCGCATGATATAAAAAGATTGGAAATAGAATAAAAGATACATGGAGCAGAAAATCCTTGAACATTTCCATTTAAATGCTCTCCTCGTAAATAATTGTAATTCCTCTCATTATATCATTTCATGTACAAAGTAGATATGATAAAAGGAGGGTTTTTTTCTTTAAAAAGAACACCCGTTAGGATGTTCTTTCTATCGTATAGGTCTTATTCAGCTGAAAGCGTGAATGCTTGGTGAAGACGTTTTAGTCCTTCTTTGACTGTTGAAGCAGGACAGCCGAGATTTATCCGAATAAAGCCGTCTCCTTCGTGTCCGTACACGTGGCCAAGCTCTAGGATCACTTTCCCTTTTTTCAGCAGATTCCGTTTCAATTCCGCTTGACTGAATTGATAATCCCGAATGTCCAGCCACAATAAATAAGAAGCATCTGGTTTCATATAACGCATATTTGGAAGATATTCGTCAATATAGTCCATCGCCATCTTCATGTTGCCTTCGAGATAAAGAACAAGGGCATCAAGCCACTCATCCCCGTGGTGGTATGCTGCTTCCATCGCAGGAATCGCAAATGCATTCAGTTTGGACAGTCCGTTTCTTTGCAGTTCATTCGTGAAAAGGGTTCTTTTTTCTTCATCTGAAATGATAATGGCAGATGCTTGAAGCCCCGCTAGATTAAAGGTTTTACTCGGCGCAATACACGTTACCGTGATATGTGCAATGTCGTCAGAAAGGCTGGCGAAGGGCACATGCTGCTCCCCGTAAAGCATCAAATCCGAGTGAATCTCATCTGAAACGACTGTGACTCCATGCTTCACACATAGGTCTCCGACTCGCTTTAATTCCTCTTTTGACCATGCTCTTCCGGACGGATTATGCGGATGGCATAGGAACATGAGCTTTGCTTGTGGTCTGCTCAGTTTTTTCTCTAAATCATCAAAATCCATCATATAGCGGTTGTTTTCTATTTTTAAGGGATTGGCTGAGACTGTACGTCCATTTCGCTCAATCATTTGATAAAAAGGTGTATACACTGGTGACTGTATAACTACTTCGTCGTGCGGTGCTGTAAAGGCTTGAACAGCAAAACTAAGTGCCGTTACGATTCCTGGTGTGAAGGTGACGGCATCTGTCTGAATTGTCCATCCATGTCTTCTTTTGAGCCAGCCAGCGACTGCCTGCTGCGTATCCTGATCTTGAAATGCGTAGCCAAAAACGCCATGATCTAATCGCTCTTTCAATGCATCAAGGACGACCTGAGGTGCTTTAAAATCCATATCGGCCACCCACATCGGGAGGGCATCTGTTGTCAGGAACAAAGACTCTGCCTGATCCCATTTCACTGATTTTGAACCTTTACGTATGATCTGTTCGTCGAAATTCATGAAACCACCTCTAGCTGTTTTTCAACCATTCTTGGTTGTGCTAAAATAAACATCACAAAATTTATTATAAGCGGTGATACCGATGAAAGATAGTCAAGCTGTAGAAGAGATGATTCAATTTATTAAGGCATGGGACCCTTTTCATTATGGAGAGGATTTTTATGAAACGGAGCCTGCTGACGTCATCAGTGCATTATACGACGCAGAAGACCCGTTATCTTTAGCAAAAGAGATTCAAGCCATCTACCATCACTCATTTGAACAGCTTCTTCCGATAGAGAGCTGTCAGCATACAGCGAATCAGCTTTTTGTCATACGAGACAGCAGCTCCTGTTCACGCTAAGACAGGCTGAAATGTCCGATTTGATCAGACACAAAGACCGGATTTTCCTCAGGAATGAGGTGCCCGGTTTTTTTTAATGCATGTAAGGTCGAATTAGGCAGATCTTTGTGCAGTCTTTCGCCTATTTGAATGGGAACGATTCGATCTTCCTCGCCCCAAATGAGCAGCACGGGCGTTTCCATTTTCTTTAAAACGTCCGAGGTTAAATCTCCTTCCCGGTGCCGAATCAAACGAAATATCCCCCGAAAGATTTGATCATCTGAAAACGGCTTTAAATATCCATCGACCATCTCTTGATCAATGATGGAATGATCATGCACAACTGCCGTTAAATTCTTCATAATGCCCTGCTTTAAAAGCTTTCTTTTTAGATACAGATAAAAATAAGGAATATATGTGCTGTAAACAAGTGATCTTTTTGACTTATTCAAATATCCAGAGCTGCACAAAAGAACCGCCTTTTCAAATAAGTCCGGCCGTTCAGAAGCAGCATATAAGGCGATCTGTCCGCCCATTGAATGACCCACTAAGATCGCATGCTGAACCTGTAAATGACCAGCAAGTTCAATAATAATTTTTCCCATGTTGCGATAGCTGTAAATAAACGTATTCGACTTCTCGGACTGTCCAAATGGCGGCAGATCGATTGCAATTAAATTGAAGTCCTGTTTCAGAAGCGGGATGAGCTTTCGATAGCTGAAGGTAGAAGAGAAGAGACCGTGAATTAAGATCAATGTCTTCTTGCCCTCGTTTGGATAGTGCTCGTAATAGATATCTAAACCGAATGTACTTTTCATATACGCTGGCTGAACAATGTCCACATTCTTCACTCCGATACTTGATACTCTCTCTGTTAGGTGACTGTATTGTACCCTAAAAAGTGGATTTTAAGCTATTATTAGAATCTTTTCCCTGCTTAGCATAATGGGAAAAACGTGCTATAATGTTCAGAAGATTTTTTAAAACTAGCTTTTATAATCTGAGGTGTGAAATCAAATGAAACTAACAGAAAAAGAAACTGAAATATTAGAGATTTTAGATGAAAACAGCCGCGCCGATTTAAATACAATTGCAAAAATGGCAGGCGTGACAACAGAAGAAGCCGAAGCCATCATTCAAAAACTTGAAGATCAAAAAGTCATTATTGATTATTCAACCATGATTGACTGGCGAAAAGTGGATGGTCATGAAGGCGTAACAGCAATGATTGATGTAAAAGTGACACCAAAAAGAGGCGTAGGATTTGATGAAATTGCTGAACGGATTTATCGGTTTCAGGAAGTGGAGTCTGTCTATCTCATGTCAGGTGTTTACGATTTATCCGTTGTGATTCGCGGAAGATCTATGTCTGATATTGCCCGCTTCGTATCTGAAAAATTATCGACACTAGATTCCGTTGTTTCAACAACTACCCACTTTATTTTGAAAAGATATAAACATGATGGGAAAGTGTTTGAAACAGGAGACGATGACAAAAGAATCGTGGTGTCTCCTTAAATGAAAAAGTCTTATTTATCTGAAACGGTACAAAGCATTCAGCCGTCAGGTATTCGGAAATTTTTTGATTTGGCAGCCACAATGGAAGGGGTTATTTCCCTTGGTGTCGGCGAGCCGGATTTCGTGACAGCTTGGAATGTCAGAGAAGCAAGTATTATGTCATTAGAACAAGGACTGACCTCTTATACGGCGAATGCCGGTTTAATCTCTTTGCGAAAAGAACTGAGCCACTACTTATATAAGCGGTTTCACATTGACTACAGTCCAGAAGAGGAACTCATTATCACAGTTGGCGGAAGCCAGGCACTTGATTTGGCCTTTCGTGCGATTTTAAACAGCGGGGATGAAGTGATCATTCCAGAGCCTTGTTTCGTAGCATACGGGGCACTTACGACACTTGCAGGCGGAGTGCCTGTTTATTTAAGTACATCCGCTGAAAAAGATTTCAAAGCAGATTCTGCGGATCTTCGCACGAAGCTGACGCCGAAAACAAAAGCGATTTTGCTTTGCTCACCATCAAATCCAACTGGGTCTGTTTATTCAAAGGAAGAGCTTGAAGATATTGCTCAATTTGCGAAAGAGCATGACCTGCTCATTATTACGGATGAGATTTATGCAGAGCTGACGTACGATGAAGCTTTTACAAGCGTCGCGGCCATTCAAGATATGAAGGAAAGAACGATCTTGATTTCAGGCTTTTCTAAAGGGTTTGCCATGACGGGCTGGCGCTTAGGATATGTGGCAGCACCACCTGTACTGCGCGATGCCATGCTGAAAATACATCAATATTCTATGATGTGCGCGCCGGCGATGGCACAATATGCGGCAGAAGAAGCATTAAAAAATGGACTTGAAGATGTCGAGAAAATGAAGAAAAGCTACAGAAGGCGCCGTAATTTGTTTGTCGGCTCCCTTAATGAACTAGGACTCACATGCCACCAGCCAAATGGAGCGTTTTACGCATTCCCATCAATTAAAAGCACGGGCATGACGTCAGAACAATTTGCTGAGGAGCTGCTCTTAAGTGAAAAAGTAGCCGTTGTTCCTGGGAATGTATTCGGACCGAGCGGTGAAGGTCATATTCGCTGTTCATATGCTTCGTCACTTGATCATCTTCAGGAATCACTTTCAAGAATTCAGCGCTTTTTACAGGCTCGACAAGTGAAGGAAGAAGCATCAGCCATCTTAAAATAAAAAAAGGCATCAATCCAAATGGACTCATGCCTCACAAATTAGGGGGGAATACTAGAAAGCATTCTTGTTTTCAGGTATTCCCCCTTTTAATCTCATCTAAACCCATTTAAAAAATATTTTGCGTAACTGCCCGTTCTGTGATATAGTTTTTAATTGCGTATAAACGAATATTAAAACATTTATTTAGGAGTTGTTATCATGGCGACAAAGTTTGAAGTAGGCAGTGTTTACACTGGTAAAGTAACAGGATTACAAGCGTATGGTGCGTTTGTTGCATTAGATGAAGAAACTCAAGGACTTGTGCATATTTCTGAAGTAACACATGGCTTTGTAAAAGACATCAACGAGCACCTTTCAATTGGTGACGAAGTACAAGTAAAAGTTCTTTCTGTTGATGAAAATGCAGGTAAAATCAGCCTTTCTATCCGTGCGACACAAGATGCACCTGAAAGAAAAGAAAGCAAACCAAAGAAACAAAGACCACAGCAAGTGAAAGAAGAAGCTGCTGCACCACAAGGTTTCAATACGCTTAAAGATAAACTTGAAGAGTGGATTGAGCAATCAAACCGTAAAGACCTTATCAAGAAATAATAAAAAAGCACCGCTTCAAACGGTGCCTTAGGCTGCCTCATGTAGGCAGCCTTTTTTATGTCTTTTTATTTAACGAACTTCTGGATTCGGCTCGTCACGGCGAACAGCTTCTTCGCTTGGTTTGAACAACAGACCAAGGTTGACAAGACCTGCAATTCCAACAAGACCATAAATAATACGTGATAATGCAGAACCTTGTCCGCCAAAGATCGCTGCTACTAAGTCAAATTGAAAAAAGCCGATTAGTCCCCAGTTAATAGCACCGATAATCGTGAGCACGAGGGCAATACGTTGAATAGCACTCATCGTGATTCCTCCTTTCGCTACAGCATCAATACATTTATATTTTGCAGATTTTTAGCCAAACTATGCGTAAGAAAATGGATGAAAGCAAATTACTTTACTTTTGGAATGAATGAGGCGCATAATGTAGCGCGAGGAGGAGATCACATGGATCGATTTACTTATTGGAACCCAACGAAATTAATTTTTGGAAAGGGAGAAGTTTCAGCCCTTTCAGATGAACTCAAACACTACGGAAAAAACGTATTACTTGTATATGGTGGAGGCAGTATTAAACGAAACGGCCTTTATGACCAAGTTGTCAGCATCCTAAAAGAATCAGGAGCAGCAATCACTGAACTTGCTGGTGTGGAGCCTAACCCGCGCTTAACAACAGTAAGAAAAGGGGTCGAGCTTTGCAAAGAGAACGACATTGATTTTATTTTGGCAGTTGGCGGCGGCAGTGTCATTGATGCGACAAAAGCAATCGCAGCTGGTGCGAAGTACGATGGAGATGCTTGGGATATCGTGACACGTAAGCACGTCCCTATGGAAGCTATTCCATTCGGTACTGTGTTGACACTTGCCGCAACAGGCTCTGAAATGAACTCTGGATCAGTCATCACAAACTGGGAAACAAATGAGAAGTATGGCTGGGGAAGTCCAGCAGTTTTCCCGAAATTCTCTATTCTTGATCCAGTCAACACATTCACTGTACCTAAAAACCATACGATTTATGGCATGGTTGACATGATGTCACATGTGTTCGAACAATATTTCCATCACACAGAAAATACACCTTACCAAGATCGTATGTGTGAAGGACTTCTTCGCACTGTCATTGAAACGGCACCGAAGTTGATCAACGATCTAGAGAACTATGAGCTGCGTGAAACGATTTTATTCACTGGCACCATTGCACTTAATGGAATGCTTTCAATGGGGGCACGTGGTGACTGGGCTTCTCATAACATTGAGCATGCAGTATCTGCTGTTTATGATATCCCTCATGCAGGAGGACTTGCGATCTTGTTCCCGAACTGGATGAAACATGTGATTCAAGAAAACCCAGGCCGTTTTAAACAATTAGCGGTGCGTGTATTCGATATAGACCCTGCGGGCAAAACAGACGAAGAAGTCGGCTTAGAAGGAATCGACAAGCTGTCAGCTTTCTGGACAAGTCTTGGTGCACCAAGCCGTTTAGCGGATTATGACATCAACGATGAGAAAATTGATTTAATTGCAGACCGTGCAATGGCACGTGGTGAATTTGGTCAATTTAAAAAGCTGAACAAAGAAGATGTTCTAGCTATTTTAAACGCTTCTTTATAATCGAACATGGAAAGGATAGCTGCTTTTAAGCAGTTATCTTTTTTTGAGTTCTGCGCGCACATATGTTACAGTAGTCTTTCATGTTTTTGGATATAAATGTTTTAAGGAGATGTAGAACAGATGGAAAACTTTATTTACTATAATCCAACGAAATTGATGTTTGGTAAAGGACAACTAGACGGACTCAAAAGCGAACTCGCTCGTTATGGAAAACGAGTGTTACTTGTATATGGCGGCGGCAGCATTAAGAAAAATGGTCTTTATGACAATGTCATCAGTGCGTTAAATGAAGCAGATGCAGAAGTGTTTGAGCTGTCTGGCGTTGAACCAAACCCGCGCCTTACAACAGTGAAAAAGGGAATCGATATCTGCCAAAATGAGAACATTGATTTCTTATTAGCCGTCGGCGGCGGAAGTGTGATCGACTGTACAAAAGCGATTGCAGCGGGAGCAGAGTATGACGGTGATGTGTGGGATATTATTTCAAAGAAAACAACCGCTCAAAAAGCATTGCCGTTTGGCACAGTACTGACACTTGCAGCAACTGGTTCAGAAATGAATCCAGACTCTGTCATCACAAACTGGGAAACGAATGAAAAATATGTGTGGGGTAGCTCTGTCACTCACCCTGCTTTTTCAATTCTAGACCCCGAGCATACGTATTCTGTGCCAGAAAACCAGACGGTGTATGGTATGGTCGATATGATGAGCCACGTCTTTGAGCAATACTTCCACAATGTAAAAAACACGCCTTTACAGGACCGGATGTGCTTTGCTGTTCTTCAAACAGTCATCGAGACAGCACCAAAACTGCTGGAAGACTTACAAAACTATGAGCATCGTGAAACCATTCTTTATGCAGGAACGATTGCTTTAAATGGCACGCTGCAAATGGGCTATTTCGGCGACTGGGCGTCCCATACGATTGAGCATGCTGTATCGGCTGTCTATGACATTCCGCATGCAGGTGGACTTGCCATCCTCTTCCCAAACTGGATGCGCCACACCCTTGATCATAATGTAGAACGTTTTAAAAACCTTATGCTGAACATGTTTGACATTGAAACAGAAGGAAAGTCAGATCGTGACATCGCATTAGAAGGAATCGACAAACTGTCTGCGTTCTGGACAAGCCTAGGAGCACCAAGCCGTTTATCGGACTATGACATCGGTGAAGATCAGCTGGACAAAATTGCTGACATTGCAGCAAAAGAAATGGAATACGGTGGTTTTGGAAACTTTATGAAACTTAATCGTGATGACATTCTAGCGATTTTGAAAGCTTCTTTATAATCCAGATTGCCGCTTCTCATCTAAGAGTAGCGGCTTTTTGCTATGCCAGTGACGATCACTTGATTTCAAAAGCTAGTTCCGCTAAAGTGAAAGGGATAGAACTAACGTAATGGAGGGCTTACAAACGATGACACATATTCAATTTGACTACTCGAAAGCGTTACCTTTCTTTCAAGAACATGAGCTTACATATTTAAAAGATTTTGTGAAGGTAGCCCATCATAATATTCATGAACAAACGGGTGCAGGCAGTGATTATTTAGGCTGGGTGGACTTGCCGAAGCAATATGACCGCGAAGAATTTGCCCGCATTAAAAAAAGTGCAGATAAAATTAAGTCTGACTCTGACGTCCTGCTCGTTGTCGGAATCGGCGGGTCATATCTAGGTGCACGTGCGGCGATTGAGTTTTTGAACCATTCTTTCTATAACACTTTGCCAAAAGGCAAGCGCAAGACACCGCAAATCATTTTTATTGGAAACAACATCAGTTCTTCTTATTTAACAGATGTGATGGATCTATTGGAAGATGCAGATTTCTCCATTAACGTGATTTCAAAATCTGGTACAACAACAGAGCCAGCCATTGCGTTCCGCATCTTTAAAAAGCTCCTCATTGAAAAATACGGTGCTGAAGAAGCGAAAAAACGTATTTATGCGACAACTGACAAGGCACGCGGTGCACTGAAAACATTAGCAACTGAAGAAGGCTATGAATCATTTATCATCCCTGATGATGTCGGTGGACGCTATTCTGTATTAACAGCAGTCGGTCTTTTGCCTATCGCTGTGAGCGGAGCAGACATTGATCAGATGATGGAAGGTGCGGCAAAAGCAAGCGAAGACTTCGCTTCATCTGAGCTTTCTGAAAATGCGGCTTACCAATATGCTGTCGTCCGCAATGTCCTTTACAATAAAGGCAGAACAATTGAAATGCTGATTAACTATGAGCCAGGCCTTCAATATTTCTCAGAATGGTGGAAGCAATTATTCGGTGAAAGTGAAGGGAAAGATGAAAAAGGAATCTATCCTTCATCTGCTAACTTCTCAACAGATCTTCATTCACTTGGTCAATATGTTCAAGAAGGAAGAAGAGACTTGTTTGAAACAATCGTGAATGTTGACAAGCCTCGACATGAGCTTGTGATTGAAGCAGAAGAACAAGATCTTGATGGTTTGAACTACCTAGCAGGAAAAACGGTTGATTTCGTCAATAAAAAAGCATTTGAAGGAACGATGCTTGCCCATACAGATGGAAAAGTACCGAATCTCATCGTGACAATTCCTGAGATGGATGCTTATACATTCGGATACCTCGTATACTTCTTTGAGAAAGCATGTGCGATGTCTGGATATTTACTAGGCGTCAATCCATTCGATCAGCCTGGAGTAGAAGCTTATAAAGTGAATATGTTTGCTTTACTAGGAAAACCAGGCTTTGAAGAGAAAAAAGCAGAGCTTGAAAGCCGTTTAAAACAATCATAAGAACGAAAAAGCACACCTTTTCATAAGGGTGTGCCTTTTTTGTTTTCTTCAGGTTCCTGTGCAAGCTTTCCTGTGTTCTGTACATAGAATAATGAATGGAGGAGGGTGAAAAATGAGGACGAATCATATTTATATTCATGATATTTCTGGCCAGGCGATCGTTAACTTTGGCAATGTCGGGCGCATTTGTCCTATGAGTGCTACGAAGGAAACAGCAGGTTCCGGCAGTTCGAACGAGCCGACTCAAACAACCAATCAAAGCTTATTTGATGCCGCGTTTACAAACAATGTACAAATCACGAGAGGCAAATGTATGAATTCCTCTCTTTAACGAACCCTATACAAAAAGGAGGGTTTCGTATGATTCATGTACCATCCAGACTGCCTGGTGAAAGCTTTTCACTTTACCATTTAGAAGAAACGATGAAGCCGCTCGGTTATGTCATTAATGGCAACTGGGATTATGATCACGGGTATTTTGATTATAAAATTGATAACCGTGATGGCTATACCTTTCTCAGAGTTCCTTTTACAGCCGAGAAAGGCCAGCTCGATCAGCCAGGTGTTGTGGTGAAAATGGGACATCCATTTCTCTTAAAGCATGTATATCAAGATAAGTTAGATGATCATGCGATGGTTGGAAATATGGGCGCATCCTTTAACCAATTCCAAGAACCAAAAGAGAAAGATGGGGATGTATCAAAGGCTTATGCTGAGATTGGCTTTTCGCTCGTCAAGGAATTAGAAGACGCACTGCTTTAAAGGCTGATCAGTTCATCCTCTGGATGAAGCTCATAGCCAAAGGGAGGATTCATCATGGGTCCTTCTTTTTTTTGTACGCCGACGATGATCACATGATGCTCTAAAAAATGATGGAGCGCTGTTAAGAATGTTTCTCCGGCTAATGAAACCGGTACAGGTATGATCGTGACGTGTTTATGCAAGGTCATTTGTCGTTTTTTCGTTAACGCCGTGAGCTGTTCTTTTATAAGAAAATGTTCAACCATTAAATGATTGACGGCATCAGAGGTATGAATGACTTGGTTGGCACCAGCACGCTCGGCATTTTTCACGTAACGATCTGTTAAGATTTCAATTAAACAATATAGCGAAGGGTTTAATCCTTTTGCAGCAAGTAAGGTTAAAACACTCTGCATATCGGCTGTCACTTCATTTTCATGCTGATCCGCGGTAATCATGAGTGCATCTGCACTGGTAATATTGGCTTTGCGCAGTGTGACATCTTCGGTGCCATGTCCTTTAATAAAATGAACATTTTCCAAAAGAGGCCCTTCTTTCAAGGAATCATCAATCAGCACAATTGGCATGGCTGGATCAATCGTTTGAAACGACTGAAGCAGTTTGTTCGTCTTCTCATTCCAGCCGACGATAATCAGGTGTCCTTTCCCCTTAAAGGCTACCTTGCCCTCAACATAATGGTGCTGCTTGCTGAACACAGCGGCGGCAAGCGTGGCGAAATAAGCGGTGACAAAGCTGGCACCGATAAAAATGAGCGCCATACCCGCCACCTGCCCTGGCATAGTTTGCGGCACAAAATCACCATAGCCAACCGTAGAGACTGTAATGAGCGCCCACCAGATCCCATCAAAGATCGTATGATACTGCTTCGGTTCAAGTAAAACGATTAATTGTCCAAAAAAGAGAAGCAAGAAACAGATGATAATAGCAATTCGAAGATAAAGTGGCCACCTTAGCCAAGCGATAAAGATACGGTTTGATTTCATCGGACTCTTCCTTTCAGGAGACTGCTAATGTCAGTATGCCCGATTGAGGAAACATTTTTTCATCTTCGTCATGTATTGAAATAGAACCCATATCTTAAAATAAGGGAGAAGAAGGAGGGAATTCGAATGACGTTCGTTCAAAAGACCGTACTTCTTTTTATTGGCGTGCACTTTTTATCATCAGCTGTCATCTTACTCGTGTTTGATTTAAATGCTGTGAATCATTTTATGAATGATTTTTCATGGCTGCACTTTTTTCAAGACCTTTATGGGACAGTGACTTTTTATACAGCTTGCTTAGGTTTGTTCTTCTTTTTCATTGGTGCGGTTATTCCCCTGAAAAAGACCTAGTGCTTTTTGCTGTACATGGTACATAAAAGTCATTAAAATTGTAAATAAATATATAAAATAAAAGGAAGCTGATGAGCATGCTGTTTTTTTATTTTTTAACATTTGCCGCATTGGGATTATCATTTTGGGCACAATTTAAAGTAAAGAATAATTTTGAAAAGTATTCAAAGGTGGAAGCATCCAGTATGAAAACAGGTGCTGAAACCGCTCGATATATTTTAGATCGCAACGGGTTATATGACGTGCCTGTTGAACCGGTAAGAGGAACTTTGACTGATCATTACGACCCGACGCAGCGTGTGGTTCGTTTATCTGAACCTGTGTACTACGGCCATTCCATTTCGGCCATTTCAGTCGCATCACACGAGGTTGGACATGCCTTGCAGCATCAGGAATCCTATGGTGCGCTTGTTTTGAGACATAAGATCTTTCCTGTCGTGAACTTTGCATCTGGTGTTGCTCCGCTTCTTTTCCTTGGTGGAATTTTGCTCAGCAGCCTTAACTTAATCGGGCTTGGGATCATTTTGTTCTCAGCAGCTGTATTCTTTCAGCTTGTGACATTGCCTGTCGAGTTTAATGCAAGTTCTCGTGCAAAAGATATCATTGTTTCAGAAGGAATCATTAGAAGCAGTGAAGAAAGAGGCGTGAACAAGGTGTTAAATGCTGCAGCTCTGACGTACGTAGCAGCGGCCCTTGTTTCCCTGTTTGAATTGCTCCGTTTTGTAATGATCTTCCTAAATGGCCGTAATGATTAATTGATGCCAGAGGAGGTGAGCCCTTACCAGTGTTAGGTAAGGGTTTTTTTGTATATTTTAAACGTATTTTTAGTCATATTACTCATTGCTGCGACAGCATTTTTTGTTGTCACTGAATTTGCGATTGTGAAAATTAGAGGCTCTAAAATCAACCAGCTGATCGAAAGCGGTGATAAGAGAGCCATCCATGTTCAAAAGCTGATATCAAATCTCGACGAGTATTTATCCGCCTGTCAACTTGGAATTACCATCACGGCTTTAGGCTTAGGGTGGCTGGGTGAGCCGACGGTAGAGCATTTTCTGCATCCGCTGTTTGAAAAAATCGGGCTTCATTCCGCATTGACTGACATCCTTTCGTTTATCATCGCATTTGTGATCATCACGTTTTTACATGTCGTTGTGGGAGAACTCGCGCCTAAAACAATTGCCATTCAAAAGGCAGAGGCGGTCAGCCTTGTGACAGCAAAACCACTCATCTTTTTCTATAAAGTCATGTATCCGTTTATTAAAGCATTAAATGGGGCTGCACGAGGCATTGTGAAATTATTTGGTTTTCATTCTGTCAAAGAACATGAAGTGGCGATCAGTGAGGAAGAATTGCGTCTCATTTTATCTGAAAGCTATGAGAAGGGTGAGATTAACCAATCTGAGTACAAATATGTGAATAAAATCTTTGAATTTGATAACCGAGTGGCGAGAGAGATCATGATTCCGCGTACCGAAATTTCAGCCATAGAGATTGAACAGACCCTAGAAGACGTGACCCATTATATGCTGAACGAAAGGTACACACGCTACCCTGTTATTAAAGAAGACAAAGATCATGTGATTGGTGTTATTAATAGCAAAGATGTATTTAAGGCCAGCTTCCTAAATCAAGATGTATCGATTGAAGACTTAATGCGTCCGGTGATACGAGTGATTGAAAGTACGCCCGTTCAAGAATTGCTCATTTTGATGCAAAAGGAACGGATTCATATGTCAGTGCTCGTAGACGAATACGGAGGAACAGCGGGACTTGTCACAGTAGAGGACATACTAGAGGAAATTGTCGGAGAGATTCGAGATGAATATGATCAGGATGAAACACCTCACATCGTTAAAAAAGGTGATTTCCATTATGTGATGGATGGGAAAGCATTGATTGATGAAGTAAATGATTTATTGGATTTAGCCATTGAGAATGATGATGTTGATACAATTGCTGGCTGGATGATGACACATAAATTTGATTTTGACATTGGAGATACGATTGAAGCAGAAGGCTGTGAATTTACCATCATGGATGCTGAAGACCACCATATTCGAACTATTGAAGTCAAAAAGGTTCACTTTTCTTAAAAACCTCGCATTGCTTGACGAGGTTTTTTTGCTTGGTAAACTTTAGGTAAGAGGATTTGTTTCACATAAAAAGGGTATGGTTTGATAGAAACGTTAAAAAGGAGCAGCTCAAATGAAAAAAATCAATATACAAACAGACAGACGCGATGACATGATCGATGTCACACACGAGGTTCGCCATTATGTCAGGGAAACAGGCATACAAAACGGAACTGTCATCATCTATTGTCCACATACGACAGCAGGGATGACCATTAATGAAAATGCAGACCCAGATGTGAAACGGGATATGCTTCGCCGGCTTGATGAAGTCTTTCCGTGGGAACACCCAAAGGACCGCCATATGGAAGGAAATACGGCAGCACATATGAAAGCGAGTTATATGGGAGCGTCTCAGCATGTTCTCATTCATGATGGGGATCTTGTGCTTGGCACGTGGCAGGGAATCTATTTCTGTGAGTTTGACGGGCCAAGATATCGTCATTTTTATGTACAAGTGTCATCAAACGAGTAAGAGATGGAGGAAATAAATGGGGGATATCAAAAAGTTACTGAAAATCGAACATGGAATCATCCAAGCGCCAATGGCAGGAGGGGCTGTGACACCGCAGCTGGCAGCCGCTGTTTCAGAATACGGGGGGCTTGGCAGCCTGGCAAGTGGATATGTGAAGCCTGACGATTTGAGACAGCAGATTAGACAGGTCAAACAGCTGACATCTCGCCTGTTTCAGGTCAATGTGTTTGTACCAGAGCCAATTCCAGAAGTGAAAAAAGAGGATGTGGCGTTTTGGGAGAAGCGACTGCCTGTATGGCCCGCAGCTGATAGGATGCCAAGCGAAGAAGAATTGTGGGATGATTTTGAACAGAAAATCAACATTCTTCTGGAAGAAGGCGTTCCTATCGTTTCCTTTACATTCGCCTGTCCAAATGAACAAACGATTCATCGCTTAAAGCAGAAAGGAATCTTTTTAATCGGAACGGCGACAACAAAAGAGGAAGCACTGCTTTTAGAGGAAAAAGGAATGGATGCAATTGTTCTGCAAGGAAGTGAAGCAGGGGGACACCGCGGCACATTTTTACGTGCAAAAGGAGACGCCCTGGTGGGGCTGATCAGTCTGATCCCTGACGTCAAACCGCTCTGTCAGGTGCCATTGATCGCCGCCGGGGGCATTACGGACCGAGCTGGTATGAAAGCAGCGCTAGCGCTTGGAGCGGATGCGGTTCAAATCGGCACGCGGTTTTTAGCCAGCCAGGAAAGTGCTGCGGCAGAGGTATACAAGAAGGCCATCTTACAGGCAGAAGGCAGTGAAACAAGGGTGACAAGGCTTTTTTCTGGGAAAAGAGCGAGAGGTATTGTGAATCAGTGGATGGAGGATGAAAGCCTGCATGAAGATAGAGTCCTTCCTTATCCAGTTCAGCATATATGCACAACACCGATGCGAAAAGCAGCTGCTGCCGGCGTTAACCCTGATCAAATGGCTCTGTGGGCAGGACAGGGCGTTGGGCATATTCACTCGATTTTAAGCGTTGAAGACATCATGCACGGACTGACGCAGACATAAAATCATGATGGGTGGTGTAACAGGATGGACATCTTAAAACATTCCTATCGAAAAAAAGGCCAGATTGAATTTTGGTTTGATGACTTTCCACAATCTCCTGCCGTCCTTACGCCCATTCGTCATTACTATTTTGTTCGATACGTGAAATGGAGCCGGCACGATCCACCGGTCACAAGAAAAGATTTAGAAGAGATGGAGGTCCTTGCGAACACGATGCTTGGCACACTCCAAAATTATCGTAAACGCAAGGCATACAAAAGCCCCTTGTCATAACCAATAGACAAGAGGCTTTTTTTAGCTGCCAAACATTTGCCTGAGATAAATCACATCCATCCGGGTAGTCTGCGGTAATAAATAAGCGGATTGAACCGCACCTGGCCGTCTTCTCTTATTCAGTTTGTCGATAATTTCTGCCGCTGTTAAAATTCCGAGCCCATGACCGTAATATTGATCTTCTCCTAAGTAAATCACATTTTCCCCGCGCCATTGCGACTGCTGATAGCTAAACTCTGGATTTTCGAAATATAAGCAATCCCCATAGATAAAATCATTCCCGCGCTCTGTATAAATCGACAAAGTATCATAGTGCCAGTCATACAGTGTTAAACTGCGAAGCCTTCGATTAAACTTCTCCTCTCCTACTGTTTGCAAGACCCCCATATAAAACACGATGACAATTGCCGTTGCACATTCAAATGCATATTTTGATCCATTTTCAAAAATGTCTTTAATGCCTCTAGATGGCTCCACTTGATAGCGCAGCTCTAGTGCTCCTGCTTCCGATACTCGCCAAAACGCATCATTTGCACGCGATCTTTGAAAGATGGCAAATGAGGCACCACTCTTATTCAAATCTCTTGCAGCATTCATAATGTTCGATCTTAAAGTGACCTCAAATAACAAATCAGATGCTTGCCTATAGCGGAACGTATCATTCGAGGCCTGTAACTGCATCAAAATGATCCGCTTTTGTCCCTCTAGCTGAAACGATGCCAGCTGCTCATTTGTTACTGGCTGTCCTGAAAGGATAATCATATGAAAAGCGCCCCCTTTTGTATTAGCGTATGCAGGGTGCTTGGGCAAGGAATCGATTTGTGAAAATAAACAAAATAGCATCCTTTTTATTTGAAAAACATGAAAATACTATGAAGATGTCCGATATAAAACATATCGTTTAAAAGGAGGAAAAACATGAAAAATGCAATAAAATGGTTGAAAAAACCATCTATTTCCAAAAGACTGATTATTTCATTCACACTTGTTCTCGTCTTGCCAATCATTACACTCAGTACGATTTCATATCAGATTGCCAAAGAAGAATTAGATCATGAAATCATGTACGGAGCAAAAGCAAGAGTCAATGAGCTGAATGACATGATCGAGCAAAAGCTTTTGAACAAGGAAAATGCGGTGAAACTCTTTACTGAAACATCTACTGCTGCAGACTTTAAAAAGAAAAACCAGGACGAACTGTATGAGCATCTTGAGATATACAGCAAAATCAATGAAGAAGATGTGGTTGGTTTTTATGCAGCAAGTAAAAATCGTGATTTCATTCAGTTTCCTAATGTAGACATGCCAAAAGGCTTTGATCCAACAACACGCGATTGGTATCAGCAAGCAATGCAGGATGAAAAAGGTGAGCCAGTTGTCACCAATCCATACATTTCTGCTACAACAAACGGAATGGTGGTCACGATTGCCCAGCGCCTGAAGGACGGGTCTGGAGCGATCGGAATCGACATTGATGTGCAAGACATTGTCGATAAAATAAAAGAAATTAAAATTGGACGAGAAGGATATCCAATTATTGCAAATAAAAATAAACAAATTGTAGCTCATCCAGAAGAAAAATCAGGATCTAAGGTCACAGGAAATATTTCATCTATCCTTTACAGCGGAAAAGAAGGAACTTCAACTTATGAGAATAAAGGAGAACAAAAACGTCTCGTTTTTGTGACAAATGATTTAACAGGTTGGAAAATTGCTGGAACGATGTTTGTATCAGAAACAGAAGAAGCAGCACAGCCAGTTTGGAATTCTGCCATTATTCTTTTAATTTCTTCATTTATCCTTGGCGGTGTCGCTATCTTCTTCATTGTTCGCTCGATCACAATTGGACTGAGAAGGCTAGTTGATTTCTCAGAAAAGGTGAGTGAAGGGGATTTAACAGAAACCCTCGAAACCAAATCGAAGGATGAAATAGGTGATCTCACAAGAAGCTTCAGTAAGATGAGTGAATCTCTTCGTGACGTCATTCGTGCTGTACAGCAATCTGTCGACAACGTGGCTTCGGCTTCAGAGGAGCTGACGGCAAGTGCCAGCCAAACAAGTCAAGCAACAGAGCATATTACGATGTCGATAGAACAATTTTCAAATGGAAATGAAGCACAAAACGAGAAAGTCGAATCTAGTACGAATCAGCTTGTGGCAATGAACGAAGGATTACAAGATATGTCACATACTTCATCTGAAGTGGCTGCTGTTTCACTTCAATCAACAGAGGCGGCTGGTCAAGGCGGGCGAATTGTTGAAAGCACAGCAAGCCAAATGAAACATATTGATACATCCGTACAAGAAGCAGAGCAGGTCATGAAAGAATTAGAATACAAGTCTAAAGATATTACGAGTATTTTAAATGTCATTAACGGTATTGCGGATCAAACAAATCTGCTTGCGCTTAATGCAGCAATTGAAGCAGCAAGAGCAGGTGAATCAGGACGCGGCTTCTCCGTCGTTGCAGAAGAAGTGAGAAAACTAGCTGTCCAATCCGCAGATTCAGCGAAAGAAATTGAGAAGCTCATCCAAGAAATTGTGTTAGAAATTGCTAAATCTCAAGATATGTTCAAAGCAGTCAATCGAGAAGTAAACGCAGGACTTGGTATGACAGAAGAAGCAAAAGAAAGCTTCCAACACATTTATGAGGCTGCAGAAGGAATGTCGAAAAAACTGACGCAATTAAACGATACAGCCATTGACCTATCGAGCGGTTCAAAGCTTGTTTCACAAGCGATGCAGGAGATGCGCCAAGTCTCTAGAGAAAGCGCAGCAAACATTCAGGACATTGCGGCTTCCGCAGAAGAGCAGCTCGCATCTATGGAAGAAATCACGTCTTCTTCTGTGACACTTGCCAACATGGCAGAGGAATTAAAAGAGCTCACAAGTCAATTTAAAATTAATTAAATAATGATGAAAAAATATCCAGAATTGTCTGGGTATTTTTTTTATTTTTAAACGTCATTTCCAGTCTCTAAAAATACACCTTTCATCCGATAATAACTTTAGAGAAGTAAAGGGGGAAAGTTAAAATGGGAAAAATGATCCAATGGTTCAAAAAACCATCCATTTCAAAAAAATTAATCATTGCCTTTTTGGTAGTCCTTATCCTGCCAACTGTGGCACTGACAATTAGTGCATTTTTTACATCAAAGACAGAGCTAGACAAACAGATTATGGGCAGTGCAATGAGTCAGGTCAATGCATTTGATACCTTAATCAATGAGAATATTGGAAACAAATCAGATGCTGTGACACTGTTTACAGACTCGCTCAAAGCGTCTAGCCTTCAAGAAAAAAATAGAAATGCGACCATTAAAGAATTACAGCAATTTGGAAAAATTAATGAAAAAGATGTATCCGCGATCTATGCAGGCTCTGAAAAGGGATTGTTTATGCAATACCCAGTTCAAAAGATGCCTGATGGCTATGATCCAAGAGAACGTCCATGGTATCAAGAGGCATTAAAAGCAGAAAACGGCAAACAAGTCATCACAAAACCATATGTAGCAGCATCCACTGGCAAAATGGTTATCACAATTGCCCAAAAAATGAAAGATGGTTCAGGTGTCATTGGTCTTGATATGGAAATTGACAGCCTGCTCCAAAAACTAAAAGAAATCAAAATTGGGCAAAAAGGCTATGCTTTCATCATGGAGAAAGATAAAACGGTTTTAGCAGATCCAACCCAAAAGTCAGGAAGTCAGGTCAATGAGAATCTGGCAAGTATTATTTTTAAAAACAAAGAAGGAAGCGGCAGCTATACCCTCAAAGGAACAGATAAAAAGGTTGCATATGTAACCAATGAATTAACCGGCTGGAAAATTGGTGGAACGATGCTCGTTTCTGAAGTAGAAGAGGCGGCAAAGCCCGTTTTCAATACAGCCATTATCGTATTTAGTGTCACACTCATTGTAGCAGGAACCCTCATTTTCTTTATCGTCCGCTCTATTTCAAAAAGATTATCCAATCTTGCCCGCTTCTCGAAAAAAGTCAGCGAAGGTGATTTACGCGATAAGCTTCAGATCCAGTCAGATGACGAAATTGGACAAGTTGGTAAAGGCTTTAATACGATGATTGACTCATTGCGATCTCTCATTGGAGCCGTTCAAACTTCAGTCGAGAATGTTGCATCTTCATCAGAAGAACTGACTGCCAGCGCAGGACAAACAAGTAAAGCAACAGAGCATATTACACTAGCCATTGAACAATTCTCCAGCGGAAATGAAAGCCAAAATGATAAAGTGGAATTGAGCTCAGAAGAGTTAGAAGAAATGAACCGCGGTCTTCAGAATATGAATGAATCGGCTGAATCTATTACTGCTTCATCGATCAAATCAACAGATATCGCAGGAGAAGGCGGCCAGCTTGTTGAAAAAACCGCTTCTCAAATGAATGTCATTGATCAGTCCGTGAAAAAAGCAGAGAATGTCATCAGTGCACTTGAAAGTAAATCTAAAGACATTACCCAAATTCTCGGTGTCATCAATGGAATTGCCGATCAAACGAATTTACTTGCGCTAAATGCAGCAATCGAAGCCGCACGAGCTGGTGAATCTGGCAGAGGCTTCTCCGTTGTAGCAGAAGAAGTAAGAAAACTGGCGGTTCAATCTGCGAACTCAGCAAAAGAAATTGAGAATTTGATCAAAGAAATCGTGCAAGACATCGATGTATCACAGGAAGTATTTACTGCGGTGAATCGAGAAGTTCAATCAGGTCTAAGCTTCACTGAACAAACAAAAGTAAGCTTCCACAATATTTTCGAAATGACAAAAGAAATTTCTGACCAGCTCCAAACAATGAATCAAACTGTTGTCCAGCTTTCAAATGGCTCTGCACATGTGTCAGAGGCTGTTCGTGAGATCGCAGACGTATCACGTGAAAGCTCGGCAAATATTCAAGACATTGCTGCTTCAGCAGAAGAACAGCTGGCATCAATGGAAGAAATTAGCTCGTCCTCTGCCACACTCTCTTCGATGGCAGAAGAATTACGCGATTTAATTAGCAAATTTAAGGTTGAATAGACATGAAGAAAAGAGCCTCCAGCTAGAGGCTCTTTTTTATTGAGTAAATCAAAAGAAATAGGTAATTATACTTATTTTTTGGGTTTTTTGAACATTATTCCTTGAAAAATAATTCATATTACCTAAGAATAGAAGAGAAAGACCACAAATCATAAATCAAAAGGAGTAGAGTCATGAACAAAATCAACTTTTTTAAGCACTTTACGATGTCGAAGAAATTAATTACTGCATTCTTAGCGATTCTCCTAGTGCCAATTCTCGTATTGGCCGCATTTTCTTATGAAGTGGCATCAAAGTCTCTCAATGATGAGATTATGTCTAGTGCTGCAAATGGTGTTCAACAATTAAACGAGCTCATTAATAAAGATATACAGCCTAAAATTGACATTGTTTCATACTTATCCAAATCGATCAAAAAGGGTGAATTGACTGCTAAAAACAAAGATTTACTCAAAGTAAAATTAGAGCAATTATCGGAAACAGATGACGATGTAGTAGAAGTATTTGTTGCAGATCAAAATGGTAAACTAACTGAATATTCCGAGATCCACAAAGGTAATGCAAAGAGCGCTAAAAATGAAACTTGGTTTCAGCAATCGATGGGAGAGAAGAAACTCATCATTTCAGATCCTTTTACAAGTAAGTCATCTGATGACCTGCTCATCACAATATCAGAACAATTAGCAGATGGATCTGGTGTGATTGGGGTGAATGTTCGATTAAATACGGTAGTGAAAGATACAAACAGCATCAAAATTGGCCAAGAAGGCTATGCGTTTGTCGCCACCTCAGATCAGCGTTATGTTGCCCATAAAACCGATAAGGCTGGAACAAAGCTGACTGGTGACTTCATCTCGAAACTGTATGATAAAAAAGAAGGCAGTTTTGAATATGAATATAATGGCCAGCCGAAACAAATGTTTTTTGACACAAATGAAGCAACAGGCTGGAAGCTTGCTGGAACGATGTATGTGAATGAAGTAAAAGAAGCCGCACAGCCAGTGCTCGACTTAACAATGATCATCCTTGCGGCTGCAATTGTCATTGGCGGAATCGCGATTTATTTTATTATTAAATCGATTCGAAAGCCACTGATAGAGCTCTCTAAATCGGCTGAGAAAATCAGTCAAGGTGATTTGACCCAGCATATTGAAGTTCGTACGCATGATGAAATCGGTAAGCTTGCGCAAAGTTTTAACGACATGTCAGCAAAGCTGAAACAAGTCATTCAAGCTGTCCAAAATTCCATTGAAAATGTGGCTGCTTCGTCTGAAGAGTTAACGGCAAGTGCGGGACAGACAGCTCAAGCGACTGAGCATATTACATCATCTATTGAACAGTTCTCAAACAGCACTGAACATCAAAATGATATGATCGAAAAAAGCTCGGTCCAGTTAAACGAAATGGATCGCAGCCTATCGCATATGGTCGACACAACCTCTCATATGATGGAATCGTCCATCGAATCGAGCAAAACCGCTCAGGCTGGAGGAGAACTCGTTCAAAAAACAGCAGGTCAAATGCAAACCATAGAGCAGGCAGTAAAAGAAGCAGAGCTTGTCATTGCAGGATTAGAGCAGAAATCAAAAGATATTACAAACATTCTTGGGGTCATCAACGGGATTGCGGATCAAACGAATCTCCTTGCTTTAAACGCTGCGATAGAAGCCGCACGAGCAGGTGAAGCAGGCAGAGGCTTCTCTGTTGTCGCAGAAGAAGTCCGCAAGCTGGCAGAGCAGTCAGGAAGCTCTTCAAAAGAAATTGAAAGCCTGACGAACGAAATTGTGGAGGAAATAGAAAAATCGCAGAAAATGTTTAAACAAGTAGCAGGAGAAGTGCAATCTGGATTAAACATTACAGATGAAACGAAAGTGAGTTTTGAGAAAATCACTGATAAAACATCTGAAATGACAGAACAAATGAAACAAATGAACGGAACAGCCAAAGAACTATCACATGGTTCAAATGATATTTCTCATGCGGTGAATCAAATTAAAGAGCTCTCAAGAGAAAGCTCAGCAGGCTTCCAAGATATTGCGGCTTCCGCAGAAGAGCAGCTGGCATCTATGGAAGAGATCAGCTCATCCTCTGCCACTTTATCTCAGATGGCAGAAGAACTTAGAGAGCTCATTAAACAATTTAAAATGTAAGAGAGTAGCGAAACACCTGATGCCAAAACGTCAGGTGTTTCAGCGTGTAGACAAACCCTCGCATTCGGTGTCAGGTCTGCGCTCCGGTGCTCACGAATGTTAAATTCGCTCCGCTCCGGTGCTCGTCCTTCCTAGACTTCAAAGGTTTTCTATCACACTGAAAAGAAGACAAAGGGTTAAAATCCAGAACATTTTAGCCCTTTGTCAACAATCTTAAGCACCTGACGCCAAAACGTCAGGTGTTTTTCCATTCGATGCATATAAATTGGGTAATTTGGACTTATTTAGACTTTAATAAGTTAAAAAAGTAAAGAACCTAGTAGTACTTCCGATATATATACTATCTTACTAAAAGGAGTTTTCTTTTTTATGAAATTCATACAGTATTTCAGAAAGCCATCTATCTCAAAAAAGCTCGTATTCTCTTTCTTATTTATTCTTTTATGCCCAATCATCGTATTGGCATTCTCTTCATATCATACGGCAAGCACCTCCTTAAATGATCAAATTATGCAAAGCGCAAAGGAAAACGTAGAGCAGCTAGATAAAAATATTACGAAGGTTGTAAAAGTGAAAACAGACGCAGCCGATTTCTTTAGCAAATGGATCACGGAGAAAAAGCTCAAGCAAAAAGGAACGACCGATATTCAAGGACGCTTTGAGCAGTTCATGAGTATGAATGATGACACAGAAGGCATTTTTGTCGCTTCAAGTGACGGCAAAGTGTTTTCAAGATATCCTAATCAAAAAATGCCTGCGGATTATGTCGCTACTGAGCGGGATTGGTATAAAGACGGCTGGGCGAAAAACGGTGAGCTGTCTGTTTCAGCACCATACGCAACGGCTTCAACCGGTACACTTGTGGTAACCATTTCTAAAAAACTAGAGGATGGATCAGGCGTCATCGCGATGAACCTAGACATTGCGAATCTAGTAAAAGAGTCCAATAGCATTAACATTGGGAAACAAGGCTATGCCTTTATTGGAAGTCCAGATCGTACATATGTGGCACATCCAACGAAAAAAGCGGGAACAAAATTATCTGGTGAATGGTTAGAAAAGCTGTATTCACAAGATAACGGATCGATGAGCTATATGTTTGAAGGTAAAGAAAAGCAAATGGAGTTCACCACAAACAAAGCGACTGGCTGGAAGATTGTCGGGACGATGTTTGTCAGTGAAGTAGAAGAAGCTGCACAGCCAGTCTTTAACATGGCCGCCATCATTTTAGCCGGCGCGCTTATCATTGGCGGGATTCTGATCTTCTTTATCATCCGTTCCATTACAAAACCACTTTCCACTCTTGTCTCTTCTTCGAAGAAGATCAGTCAAGGAGATTTAACAGAAAAAATTGATGTCCGCTCAAAAGATGAAATTGGACAGCTTGGCACAAGCTTTAATGAAATGAGTGAGTCCCTAAGAGATGTCATTCAAGCTGTACAAACATCTGTTGAGAATGTCGCTTCATCATCTGAAGAACTGACGGCGAGCGCAGGTCAAACAACAAAAGCAACCGAACATATTACATCATCTATTGAAACATTCTCAAACGGCAACGAAAATCAAAGTGAAATGGTGGAGCAAAGTGCGTCTCATTTAAAGCAAATGAATGAAGGACTGAACGAAGTTGCCGAAACGTCTGATGTCATCACAGCGTCATCTGTTCAATCAAAAACAGTCGCAGAAACAGGCGGACAGCTTGTGGAGCAGACTGTTGGCCAAATGAAGACGATTGACCATTCAGTGAAAGAAGCTGAAGGCGTGATCAACGGGCTAGAGCATAAATCAAAAGATATCACAAACATCCTAGGCGTGATTAACGGCATTGCGGATCAAACGAATTTACTTGCACTAAATGCTGCCATAGAAGCAGCTCGTGCAGGCGAGTCAGGCAGAGGCTTCTCTGTTGTTGCGGAAGAAGTGCGTAAACTAGCGGTTCAATCATCGGATTCAGCAAAAGAGATTGAAAAGCTTGTGAATGAAATTGTCTCTGAAATTGAAACATCTCAAAATATGTTCAAAGCAGTGAATGAAGAAGTGAAGAATGGTCTTACTATTACAGATCAAACGAAAGAAAGCTTCTCACAAATAAATGAGCAAACATCGGAAATCGCAGCAAGGATGAATGAAATGAATACAACGGTGCGCGAGCTTTCAAAAGGATCTGAGCAAATTTCTAAAGCAGTGAATGAAATTGCAGATGTATCAAGAGAGAGTTCAGCAAGTATCCAAGATATCGCAGCATCTGCTGAAGAGCAGCTTGCTTCTATGGAAGAGATTAGTTCTTCATCCACGACTCTTTCCCAAATGGCGGAAGAATTACGTGATTTAATTAAAAAATTTAAGATCAGCGAATAAGGTCAAGTGGTTCTCCTCAAGGGGGACCGCTTTTCTTTTTAAGAGGTCATCTCGTACAATAGAGGTAATCAAAAGAAGAGGAGAGATAGGATGCGTTTATCAGATAAGAAGGTCATTGCGTTTGTCAGTGATGATTTTGAAGATTTAGAGCTATGGTATCCGGTTCTGCGTTTAAGAGAAGAAGGGGCGACTGTCCATCTTGTAGGAGAAAGAGCAAATCATGAGTACATTGGGAAGTATGGTGTGCCGGCGGTATCTGATGCAGATTTTTATTCCATCCAAGCTGATGATTATGATGCCGTGCTAGTCCCTGGCGGATGGGCGCCTGATAAACTGCGCCGCTATCCAGAAGTATTAGAGATCGTCCGTACATTTGATGCGAAGGAAAAACCAATCGGGCAGATTTGTCATGCCGGCTGGGTGCTGATTTCAGCAGGAATTCTGAAAGGCAGACAAGTGACAAGTACACCTGGTATTAAAGATGATATGACAAATGCTGGTGCGGACTGGTTCGATGAGGCAGTGGTCACAGATGGCCACCTCATCTCCAGCAGACGTCCGCCGGACCTTCCGCCGTATGTGAAAGCATTTGCGGATGTGTTAGCGGCAAAATAAACGACTGACACGAAACAAAGGGCGAACAAAAAAATTTCGCCCTTTTTTCATCATTTTATACCCTATACATTTTGTCTGTCGGCAGGATACATCACGCCCATTTGTCTTCTCGCTTCGTCCATGACGGACATGGTTTGAACAGATAGGGCAAAAGTGTTGACCGGAGACTGCCCCATTCCCTGCTGAATACACTCAATAAAATGATTGATTTCATAAGACATAGCTGGCTGATCATCTTTGAGAGAGATGTCAGTTTGATGTCCGTCACGGTCATGTATCGTGATTCGTGAAGGACGGTGGAATTGATCAATCACCATCGTGGCATCCTCGCCTTGAATTTCAGCCGATAAATGAGACGTTGAAATTTTAGAATGAAAAAGAAGTGCTTGATGCCCGTCATACTGTAAAAGGACTGAACCGTTCCCATCAACACCAGAAGAAAGCTTATAGCCTCTCGCGGTAATTTGATTCGGCAGACCAAATAAGTATAGGGATGGGTAGACGAGGTACACACCGATATCCATTAAAGAACCATTTGATAGCTCAGGCTTAAAGGCATTTGGAAGCTCGCCGTTTCGATAGGCATCGTATCTTGAGGAATATTTACAGTAATGCGCGACCACCTGCCTGATAGGTCCCAGCTGATCAAGATGCTGTTTAATTTGAAGAAAGTTTGGCAGAAATGTTGTTTTCATCGCTTCCATCAAACACACTTGATGTTTTTTCGCTGCGGCAATCATTTCTTCCACTTCTTTTCGATGAGAGGCGAATGGTTTTTCGCATAAAACATGCTTTTGATGCTCCATCATCAACATGGCTTGCTCTTTATGAAGGGCATTTGGACTCGCAATATACACGGCATCAAACGTATCACTTTCCGCCATTTGTTGTAAGTTTGTAAAAACTGTACAAATCCCATATTTTTCGGCAAAGGCCTGTCCTTTTTCAGCGGACCGTGAATAGACGGCTGTACATGTAAAATCAGCAATTCCTTCACCAGCCTGTAAAAATCGATCTGTAATCCAGTTCGTTCCGATGACAGCAAATCGAATCATGTCATTCCCTCCTCCTGCTTTTCTCTGATTATACATGCTTTGAAAGCGTTTGTATGAAAGAATATTCTTTTTATTGAAAAGCCGATGAAACCTTTATATAGGCTGATGCGTCTTACATAAAGGATATAAATGTACGAAAAGTGGGTAGTTTCTTCCTTCTTCGGGTAATACTCAGGATAGAAGGGAGAGGAGGAAACATGAAGCGCGTCCTGCATATAGGAAGTACATGCACCTTTGCGCTTTTATTCATAGCGGCCGGTATTTTTCATGTGATAGAGCCGAGCGGCTTTGCCCGCATGATGCCAGGCTGGCCATTTCCATATGTAATGGTCTATGCAACTGCATGTCTTGAATGGCTGCTGGCCGTGATGCTGCTTTTGCCAAATGTCAGGATTGCAGCGGCAAAATCCATTGCTGTCTATCTTGTCCTCATTTTCCCCGCAAACTTATTTGCTGCTCGTGAGGGAATACCATTTCCAGGTCAAGAAAATACAGAACAAGCCTTGCTATGGATAAGGCTTATTGGACAGCCGATTCTCATTGTATGGGCGATGTCTATTGCAAAATGGGAAAAAAAGCTGAAACAATGATCACCATATCATGATCAAGTAGTGTACAATTTACTCATAAAATAGCCCGTGTTTGGAGGAACAATATGAATTCTATGCAAATGTGGAGCAGTCGATTTAGAAAATTTTTTCTTGATAACAAGTTTGTTCTCTTTTTACTCGTCCTGCTATTAATTGGATTGAATATCCTTGTTTTCATGAAAACATCATTTATTTTCACACCGCTCATTGTACTCGTCAAAACCATTGCCTTACCGATTATTTTAACGGGGGTCGTGTATTATTTATTAAATCCAATTGTCAACTTGTTAGAGAAAGCAAGAATCAAGCGGATCTATTCCATTTTGCTTTTATATATTGTCATTATAGGGATTATTACAGTGACCATCGTGTCCATTATTCCTTTTTTACAAGCTCAAACCATGAGCCTATTTCATAATCTTCCGAAATACGTTGATACGGTAGAAGATCAAATTAGACAATTAACAGGAAGTAACTTTATTAATCAAGTGCAAAACTCGATGAACTTTAACGTGTCTGAATTGGTAAGTAAAGCATCCAGTCAAGCGACGAAGATTTTGGAAAGCACCTTTACCGGTGTAGGAACATTCTTAGGGGCGCTCACAGAAGTCATCATCTCGATCGTGACTGTGCCGTTTATCCTTTTTTATCTATTAAAAGACGGCAAAAAGCTGCCTGACTACCTATTGAAATTTTTCCCAAGTAAAATGAGGGAACATACCCATATCATGCTTCACGAAATGAACCACCGTCTGAGCTCGTATATTCGCGGACAAATCATTGTCAGCTTCTGTATCGGTGTTCTTCTGTTAATCGGTTATATGATCATTGGACTTGATTATGCGCTGCTGCTTGCTATCATTGCTGCATGTACAAGCATAGTGCCTTACCTTGGTCCAACAATTGCGATTACACCAGCGATTGTGATTGCACTTGTGACGTCACCAGTAATGCTGTTAAAACTCATTATTGTCTGGACAGTGGTACAGCTCATTGAAGGGAAATTCATTTCTCCTCAGGTGATGGGGAAAAACCTTCATATTCATCCCATTACGATTATTTTTGTTATATTAACAGCTGGTAAATTGTTCAACGTGGTTGGCATCATTGTCGCTATTCCGACGTATGCCGTTCTGAAGGTCATCACGACTCACTTATTTGATTGGTTCAAAATGCGGTCCAATTTGTATAAAGAAGAAAAGGTTTGATGTCATAATCTTTTTTTGAAAAAAATATAGTATCATAAAGACGAGCTTTCGATGAAGGAAGCTTGTCTTTATGTGGACATAGATGTTTGGCGTGTTCAAAAGATCAGAATTGAAAGGAAAGAAAATCATGAATCTATGGGATTTATTCGTGGCACTGGTTTTAGGAATTGTTGAAGGATTAACAGAGTACGCACCTGTTTCATCTACAGGTCACATGATCATTGTCGATGATCTTTGGTTAAAATCAAAGGAAATTATTACGCCAGAAGCGGCCAACACATTTAAAGTCGTGATTCAGTTAGGCTCAATTTTAGCTGTCATGATCGTGTTTAAAGATCGTATTTTAAACTTATTGGGCTTAAAGAAAAATATCACCGAAGAACAAAAGCGCAGCGGGCATAAACTGACCATCGCCCAAATTGCTGTTGGACTTGTTCCTGCCGTCATTTTAGGCTTTTTATTTGAAGATTATATTGATAAATACTTGTTTGACGTCAGAACGGTCGCTGTCGGTTTGATTTTAGGGGCAGTGCTGATGCTTGTCGCTGACTGGATCAATAAACGTAAAACAGAAACAAGCTCTGTCGACAACATGACTTACAGACAGGCGCTTTATATCGGACTGTTTCAATGTTTGGCATTATGGCCAGGCTTCTCGCGCTCAGGTTCGACAATCGCAGGCGGGGTTATTCTTGGTTTGAATCACCGTGCTGCGGCAGACTTTACATTTATCATGGCGATGCCAATTATGGCGGGAGCAAGCTTGTTAACCCTTGTGAAAAATGCCGAATATTTAACAACAGACATGCTGCCATTCTTTATCGTCGGCTTTGTGAGTGCGTTTGTTGTGGCTCTCTTTGTTGTTCGATTCTTCCTAAAACTAATCAATAAAATCAAACTGGTGCCTTTTGCAATATACCGAATTATCCTAGGTGTGATTTTATTTATCCTGTTCATGTAATACTGTAAACTACTCTTTTGTAAGAGTAGTTTTTTTGTTATTCCGCCTAATTAAACAGTAAAAACACCCTCTTAATTGGTAGAATAAGAATTTTTTTCATAAATTAGTGTTTAAGAGACAGAGAAAGGGGTAGTACATAAACATACCAATTAAAGGAGGAGTTAGAAATAATGAGAAAAACAAGTAAAATGTTTGTTGGTTCTGTTATCGCTACGTCAATGATCGCTGCCCCTCTATCTCTTACGACTTTTGGTCAAACGGCTGAAGCTGCTACTACAACAGGTGTTGATGGAAGTGTCTCTATTGATCCAGTAGCCATTGCCGATAAAATTGAACAAGCAGTAAAATCATCTCAAAATCGTGATGGATTCGTAAAAAATGCGGCGTACAGTGCATTCTATGAAGCAGGTCAAAACTACAACGTTGTTGTCCAAAACTTAAGCCAAGACCATGACTTTAGCGGTCTGAACAATGTTGTCTACTATGATAGTGTTGAATATGACGGCATTACATTTGGTATTTGGGTATTTGAAGATGGTACGTTTGTCAACAATGGTGATGGTGGATATATTAACTGGACGTTTGTTGGCAGCTTTGATCGAGAAGATGGAAGCGGAACTGTCGATTTTCATAAAAGATTCTAATCTTAAAAGTCTGCCGGTGAATCGGCAGACTTTTTTTATAACGCACATTCTTCTATTTCAAACCCTAAATCTTCAATGATGTGATGATCCGTTTGGACTTGCTGGCCTTTTGTTGTTAAATAATCACCAACGAAAATGGAATTTGCGGCATAAAGTGCGAGCGGCTGGAGCGTTCGTAAATTAAACTCTCTGCCTCCGGATACCCGAATTTCCTTTGTTGGATTGACAAATCTCAACATTGCCAGCACTTTCAATGCTTTGATCGGATGTGTTCGTTCTTGATGCTCAAGCGGTGTTCCCTCGATGGCATGAAGAAAGTTGACTGGAATTGAATCCGCATCAAGTGCTCTGAGCGCAAAAGCCATTTCAACGATTTGCTGATTGGTTTCACCCATTCCAATGATGACCCCTGAGCAAGGTGACATGCCAGACTGTTTGACCTGCTCAATGGTCGATACGCGGTCATCGTATGTATGAGTTGTCGTAATTTGATCATGATGATCATGATGTGTATTGATATTGTGATTATACCGATGAACACCCGATTCCTTCAGCCGCTTCGCTTTGTCTTCATTTAATAACCCAAGACAAGCACACACCTTCAAAGGCATCGTTTCAGTGATTTCCTTGACTGCTGCAGTGACTTCATCTAATTCCCTATGAGAAGGCGTTCTCCCGCTTGCCACAATACAATAAGTCCCGGCTTTTCTTTTGAGAGCCTCACGCGCGCCTGCCACAATGGTTTTTTGATCAAGCATTGTATATCTTTCAACCGGTGCTTTTGAAATCATCGACTGTGAACAATATCCACAGTTTTCAGGGCAATATCCACTTTTTGCGTTAAAAATCATATTTAATTTCACCTTTTTTTGAAAAAAATGAAATCGTACCTGATAGGCTGCGTGCATAATAGGTAACAATTCTCTATCGTCAGCTTCAAGAATGTCTAAACCCTCTTGTACCGTAATCGGTTCATTTTTTATCGCCTTCTCCGCTATCGCTTCCCAAGACAAAGATATGTGTTTTATCATCATCAGCCCCTTAATATGTCAACTTATTATAATTTAAAGTTAACATATTGGTTGGTCTATAGCAAGAATTGAATGTCTAGCTGGTTTTAGAGAATGATCACATTATTAAAGGCGATGATATGATGTCATCGCCTTAAGTTTAATAAATTTAAAAGAGTTTTAGTAGGTAATTGTATAGTTGTTAATTACAAGTTCACCATCTGAATTTAGATAAGATACTTTAACAAAGCCAGGTTTTAAATAGTAAATCCAAGTGAAATTTGGAGCAGTTTGTTTCAGTTCAACAGCATCTGTATCACCGGATAAAGTTATTTTACTGATTGGAATAGAAAAAGCACCAGACCACCCTACCTTAACTTTGCGGTCGATCGTAATTACTTTATTCATAATAGGGGCTTTTGCTATAACTGGTTCTTTTACCTGAGCAGTTGCATGAGCACCTTCAGTTTGAGAGAACGTAAGAGCACCTAAAGCAACTAAAAGCACTGTGCAAGCTTTCATTAATTTTTTCATCGGTAACACTCCTTTTTTTGATATATACATATATTAACAATAATAACATTATATTTCAATTTAAAATGGTGATAAATAAGTATTTTTGGTGAAAATTGTAATGAATTTTCGAATGAGGGGAAAAGTGGCTTACTTAGTAAGAGATGCGTACTTATGATGCCATGAACCTGAAAGAATCTTGTTCAGTGCAAAAAACATGAGGTTTTATCGAAAAAATGTGACAACCCCACTTTTATTTGAAGTAAAAGTGGAGTTGTCTACGGTCTGGGTCGATGTCTTGAGTCATCGCCTTTTCATATGTAAAGCTAGATTGCTTATCGAACAGTAATATAGTTAATCACAAGCTCGCCCAGTGAATTATAGTAAGAAACTGTCACTGAACCGCGTTGTACCGCACGGATCCAAGTGAAGTTTGGAGCCGTTTGATCTAATTGAATCGCATACGTTGCACCCGACACAGAAATTTGGCTTGCTGGAAGAGAAACGGCGATTGAAGAACCTACAGTAAGCGTGCGGTTCACTGTAATCACTTTATTCATAATAGGAGCTTTTGCTATGACTGGTTCTTTTGGCTGTGCAGCTGCATGAGCACCTTCAGTTTGGGAGAACGTAAGAGCACCTAAAGCAGCTAAAGACAATGTACAGACTTTCATGAATTTTTTCATCGGTAACACTCCTTTTTTTGGTATATACATATATTAATATTAATAGAATTATATGTCAATTAAAATATGTGAAAAAAGAGTAATTGTGGTGAAAATTGTCACATATTATGTTGGGAGAAATTAAAAAACATATGATTTTTTATTCATATGCTCTTTTTTTTAGGGGGAAAAAGAGGTATAAAAAAAGCCGGGTTCAACCCAGCAATGTAAATCATGACGAAAAAGAGATAGTCAATGGTCGTCTCGCTGTTTTGGCTGACGGCCTTTTTGTTTCTCTTTCTCTCTAATGTAGTTAATAAAATCGATGGTTTGTCTTCGTGCTTCTTCGGAAAAATCTGAGGCTGCTTTAAACGCAATTTGCAAATCAGGATCGTCTGCAAGATCGTCGGCGGGCCTGTCTTTATCCTTACCTGTGAGAAGATAATCGGTTGAGACCCCATATAACTCGGCAATTTTCACAATCATTTCACCGTCGGGTTTTCTCAAGCCATATTCCCAGTTTGCATAGGTGGACATCGCCTTTAATCCGAGTTTTTTAGCAACTGTTGACTTGCTCCATCCATGCTTCTCTCTTAATTCAGTTAGAATCTTCCCAGTTAAATTATCCATCGGAAACACCTTTTTTCATGTTATGAGTAAATTTTATCATGAATTACACGGAAAAGATAAATAAATACACAAAAAGAATAAAAATATGATTGACTTACTCGTTTCGTGTATATTATCATAAGGAATATAACTTACACATATTGAGTAAGAGGTGGAAAGATGAAACTTGAAAATTTACGAGAAGAGCGCATATTGCAAGGAAAAACACAAACCTATATGGCGAAAAAACTGGGATATAAGTACACAAGCGGCTATGCGAATATCGAAATGGGCAGAACAAAGCCTAGCTTAGAAATAGCAAAGCATATTGCAGATCTGCTGAATACCGGTGTTCAAGAGCTTTTTTTTGGCCAAAAGTTACACGAAAAGAGTAATTTCTTGAAAGAAGATCAGTTCTTAGAAAAGGGGAGACGAGCAGAATGAATATTGAACATCCAATGGTGACACAGATGAATGACTTTGGCTATCCAAAAAGCTGTTGGTTATATGACATGAAACGATATGGATACGAAACAGAAATTGAGGACAGTTTGGAGGGCTCTGAAGAAGATGAGACATCAGCTGACGTTTGATGCTAGAAAAGAAGCGCAGGTTTGCTTAGATCAAGCTGGCGGCTGGATCGCCTTTCATCATCAGAAACCTATGTTTGTTTTTGCCACAGCAGAAGAGAAAGAGACATATATGACCCTCCTAGAAGCTAAGGTCGATGATACAAAAAAAGGAGGAATCAGGCCGACGTGAAACGATGGAAGCAAATCATGACATTCTTGAAATGCTTGCTCAAAGCGGGTAAAAACGAACAAGACATCCGCCAATGGGCAGAGGATGACGGGAGATCATAACGTGGTCATCCATTTAATCATTGAACATGAGCATTTGTTAACAAAAGAGACATTGATGAAAAGAATACGATCTGCTGCAAAATTACAATGCCCGCAAAAATTAGAAGGCGCACTATCACTTGAGATTCGTTTATTTGATCACATGCCGCTTGACATAGCTGACTGCCAAAAAAAGCGTACATACGCAGAAAAAGGATTGATACGCCCAGTACACGTCAGCATCTTTCAGCCAAGTCTACAGCATATTCAAGAAGCACTTCATTCTATAGCCAATGAAGCCCCTCTGCAGATTGTCGATTTAAGAGTTTCACAGTTTTATAGTATGTGTCCAAGAGTTGAAATCATTATCAATACGGTAGGTGGTGGCGCGGGGTCATCACCAAAAAAGGAGACAAGCATATGAACGAGCCAAAACAATTATTCATTCAAGATAACCAAACATTTGTCGGTGAGATGGAAAAAGGAAAAATTCAAGTCATCGTGTTAGATGGGAATGTAGGAACGGCTTATAAAATGGATGTACCTGAACATGGAAAAACCATTATTCAAACGGCAAAAGGTCATTTTGCAAGAGTAGATCACGAGATTGGTTTTAAAATCAGCTAACTGACTAAACACATCAAAGCACAATATGTCCAAGACGGAAAGCCTGCGGACACTGATCAAGACCCTGCTAAAAGGGGACCTGATTGGTGTCCGTTTTTTATTTTCTTAAAAAAGGGAGAGAGCCAATATGCAAGATTTACTCATTGAATATAAAAGAGCATTAAAGAATGCTAGAAAACAATATGAACCATTTCAAGAAAAAGAAGAATATCAGCTGTCCGTTCAAGACAAGCATGATAAAAAAATGATCGCCAGCATGGTGAGCGATCTAGAATACGTAGTAGAATGGCTTCAAATCGGAAGAGAGCCCGGTGCACGCAGAGGATTAGACAGACGTTCAGTCTATCAGCGTACCATCCTCGCAAACCCAGAAGTGTTAGAGGCTTTATCACATGAATATACCCTTATTCAAGAGAAAGAAAGAGAAATCAGTGAGAGAGACAAAAAACGAATTGATGACGCTTTGTCTGTTTTAACAGATCGAGAAAAGGACGTATTCTTTATGCACACAACACAAGGGTTATCGTTTAGCGAGATCGCGGTAATGCTGGATGTCAAAAAAGGAACTGTCCAAAAACATATGGAAAGAGCGCGGACGAAGATGTCCAAAAAAGTACAAGAACGCCCATTCAGAGCTGCTGAATAGGCGTTTTTTCTATCCAAAAATAAATCAGTGAAAGCTTGTCTTACAGTTGCCACCTATAGTTAGAAAGACCAAACGAATGTTTGCTAGCCCTACACAAATGATTCCTTCAGAGGGAATCGTTCGAATTAAAAGGAGGCGGCAGGTGAATGTAAATGAAAGATAAACGGATAGAGGCCAAGCACGATTATATGAAGGGGATGACGTACCAGCAAATTGCTGATCATTACAATGTCTCGATCCATACCGTCAAATCATGGAAAAGGCGATACGGATGGCAAAGACAAAAAACTTCGTCAAAGCAAGCACACTCGATCTTCAATCAATTTCTTTCAGATGAAACGATTGAAATCATGGAGAAAATGGATGGACGCACATCGATTGATTTAATCTGGGACCAAATTCAAATTCAATATGCAGCCATTATTCGGGCGCAGCGAATCATGTATGTAGCAGATCAAGAGGACATGATCAAAGAGGTGAAAAAGGCGGCATACGTGCCTTCTTCATTAGAAGAAACAGGCGAAGGCATTCAGCCAGAACTAGACATCACCTCAGAAGAATACTCGTTTCAATTTTCATGGGATCGGCATGCCACATTTTTAAATGCACAATCCCGTGCAATGGGTGAACTCAGGCGTCTAATAAAACAGTTTGAAGAGCTCGCTCATGCAAAGGATGAACGAAGATTAAGACTGAAGCAAATTGAACTGACAATCGAAAAAACAAAAAAAGCAGTGCGTGAAGAAAAAGAGGAAGATCTTCAAATCATGATCAAGCGAAAAGAGGACGACTCATGACGCCAATGATTGAAAAAGAAGTCAATCCTCACTTTGAACACTTTCTATTCGATTGGAATCAAAAGTTTCAATTTTTAGTAGGGGGCTACGGCTCCTCCAAAAGCTATCACATTGCTTTAAAGCTCGTCTTAAAGCTGCTGGAAGAAAAGCGGACAGCACTTGTCATTCGAGAAGTGTATGATACGCACCGCGAATCAACCTTTTCTCTATTACAAGAGATCGTCAGCGACCTCGGCATCGACCATGTGGTAAAGTGCCGAAGTTCGCCGCTTGCACTGACGTTTCGAAACGGCAGCAGCATCTTATTTAAAGGGCTGGACAAGCCTGAAAAATTGAAATCGATCAACAACATCTCGATCATTTGGATTGAGGAATGTTCAGAGGTTTCTTATGAAGGCTTTAAAGAGCTGCTTGGAAGGCTGAGGCATCCATCCTTACCGCTTTATATGATGTTATCGACCAATCCTGTAGGTCAGGATAATTGGACATACCGACATTTTTTTCGAGATGAACAGCTGAAGCGTTTTGTTTTAGATGACGAGACCTTATATAAAAAACGGACTGTTGTCATCAAGGATACGTACTATCATCACTCCACGGCGGAAGATAACTTATTTCTTCCTAAAAGCTACGTGAAGCAGCTGGATGAGCTGAAAGAGTATGACCCAGACCTCTATCGTATTGCGAGGAAGGGGTATTTCGGCATTAATGGCACAAAGGTTTTTCCTCAATTTGAGGTGAGAAACCATTCTGACGTATTAGGAGCCATTCAGCAGATTGACAGACCGCTGAAACGAGCAGGCATGGATTTTGGATTTGTTGAATCATACAATGCGCTCATTCGGTTAGCTGTCGATCATGAAAAAAAGTACTTATATATTTATTGGGAATATTACGACCGCGGGAAGACAGATGATGAAACAGCCATTGACCTGCAAGAGTTCATTGAATCAAAGGAACTGATTAAAGCCGATGCAGCCGAACCTAAAACCATCCACTATTTTCGGCAGCGCGGCTTTCAAATGGTGGCCGCACATAAGTTTCAAGGCTCACGTTTGCAGTATACAAAAAAGATCAAACGGTTTAAGAAAATTATTTGTTCTGATGCTTGTCCATATACCATCTATGAACTTCAATCACTAACCTATAAGGCAGATAAGGATGGACGCCTAGAGGAAGATGAATTTCAAATCGATCCGCACACATTATCAGCCATCTGGTATGCGCTGGATGATTATGAAGTGACAGATTTGAAACAGACCGCCTCGGAGCGTGTCCGTCCAAACAGAGAGAGGAGGTCCATACAATGAAACAATTGAAGGCTACCATTATGAAGGCAAACATGTCTGATCATACAAAACAAATGTATGCAGATGAATTTTCCTACGAAAAGGATGACATTGTTCCCCCGCCTTACAATATCAATGAATTAAAAAGCATGGCAGAATATTCAACCATTCTTCAGCAATGTATTGATGCGTATAAGACCAATATTTTAGGCTTTGGTTTTGGTGTAGAATATGCCTTTGATTTTAATGCAGAAGGTGTGAAACCAGCAAAAAAGAAGGCCGCAGAGAAGGAATGGACAAGACTTGAAGAGTTTACGAAATACATGAACTATGATGAATCAGCCGATGTAGTGCTTGGCTATGTCATCGAAGACCGGGAGAAAACGGGCAATGGTTTTTTAGAGGTGCTCCGAGATGGTCAAGGAAAGCCGGCAGGAATCGAGTATTTAGATGCGCTCCATATCCGTATTTGCAAGCTGAGTGAGCCAGTCGACGTCGAATTCCAATACACAGAAAACGGCGAATTGAAAACAATGAATCGAAAGAAACGATTCCGTAAATATGTGCAGGTGATCAATGAAAAGAAAGTCTTCTTCAAGGAATATGGTGATCCGCGCATTTTACATTGTGAAACAGGTAAATACGATGACACCACCCCAGAGCCGCTGCGTGCAACAGAAGTAATTCATTTTAAAATCGGCAGTGGAACGTATGGAATTCCCCGCTGGATTGGCAACATCGTCAATATGTATGGAGCACGCAAGGCAGAAGAGCTGAACTACCTTTATTTTAAACAAGGGCGGCATGTACCTGGTGCCATCATTGTCGAAAATGGGATGCTGTCTGAGTCTTCCTATCAGCAGCTTCAGGATTATATGGACGATATTGAAGGCTCTGATCATGCACATAAGTTTCTCTTGCTTGAAGTTGAAGGACTCCCGACAGAAAAAGGGTTAACTGGAGAAGAAGATGTCTCTAATGTCAAAGTGAACTTTAAATCCTTAGCAGAGATCTTGCAAGAAGATGCACTCTTTTTAGAATACGATGAAAAAACAAGAAACAAAATCCGCTCTGCTTTTCGCCTGCCGCCTATTTACACAGGTGAGTCTCAAGACTATAACAAAGCGACAGCAGATACGGCGCGGAAAACAACAGAAGAACAGGTATTTCAGCCTGAACGGCACCTCATCACAGGAAAACTCAATACTCTTTTCCTGCCGGATCTTGATATTTGGCATGTTCGTTTCCTATTAAATGGTCCTGACTTTAGAGACCCATTAGAGATTGCCAAGGTTCTGACACCGTTTATTCAGGCTGGGGCAGTGTCACCAAACGATTTGCGAGATCTGGCAGGACGTATCCTTGGGAAAACGTTAGAGGAATGGCCGGAGGATCTCTATCACAGACCTTTAGAAAGCCGCATGACATCAGCCGAGCAACAGTCTCAACGAGAGACGAATCAGCTGAAGGAATAAACCGAAGCGCATGCGCTTTTTTGAAAGGGGGTGAACATATGCCAAGAGAATTAAAAAACGCAAAAATTACGCATGTTTCCTACGTCGACAGAGCAGCAAACAAAAAGAAATTCTTTTTAATGAAGGCAAAGAAAAAGCGGCCTGACTTTCAAAAGGAGATCAGTGTGCTGACAAAGGCAGAAGATGCTCATCGCCTTGTGTATGGTGTCGTGTATGAACCGAATACACCTGATGCACACCAAGACTTTATGTCTGCCAAAGAAATTGAAAGAGCGGCACATAGTTTTATGAAGGATGCCCGCCACATTGACAAACAGCATGATTTTCAACATGGTGTTGGCGAAGTGGTTGAATCATACATCGCACCAGCTGATTTTGAAGTAGGCGGTGAGCTGATTCGAAAAGGATCTTGGGTGCTTGTGACAAAGGCTTCGGAAGAGATTTGGGATCAAATTCAGAAAGGCCACATTACAGGGTATTCAATGGCTGGAACGGCGGACATCGTAGCAATAGAAGAACAAGATCAGCTCCTATCTCAAAGCTCAAATGAGAGAGGGCTTTTTTCTTTGCTGAAAAATTTCTTTTTGAAAGAGGAAGGTGCAAACATGTCACAACAATTTTGGAGCGTTTTAGACCATCTGCTGGAAACCTTACAGTCAAGTGATGGTGATGAGGCGGGTGTAAGATCAGCGCTTGAGCAATTGCTGCCAATCGTGCAGGACATTTTGAAGACAGAAGATGTGCTTCAAACGATTGGTGAAAGGCCAGCCTCTGTACAAAAACAAGATGCTGCTTTAACGACGGAGCAAGTACGAGAGCTTGAAAAAGCAAAAATGGCTATCGACAATGTCTTACAGCAGGCTGAACAGAAGGAAACAGATCAAACAGGGGAAGAACCTGTCCAAAAGGTGCTTGAGCAAGTCGTTGCACCGATTCGCCATCAGCTTTCTTCCTTAGAGAAATCAGCCAGCAGAGAAAAAGCAGCGCTTGAGCAAGTGCTTCAGCAGCAGCTTTTGCCTATTTCAGAGCGGATTCACATGCTTGAAAAAGCGCGCGGCATGTCAAAACAAACAATCCACGATACACAAAACGACAGTACAAAGCCCATATGGGATGGCTTACTATAAGCCTAAATAAGGAGGAAACAGTGTGAGAAATCAAGAGTTGATTCGCAAGGCCGAAATGACACTTGCCAGCTTAAAAACCGGCGGTCTCATGAACGCAACCCAATCCAACACATTCATTAGAATGATGCAAAATACACCAACCGTTTTAAATGATGCACGTATCATTCCAATGGAAAGTGATTCACAAAAAATCGAAAAAATCGGCTTTGGCCAGCGTATTTTGCGCCCAGCAGAAGAAGGCAAAGCGCTTGATGCGAAAGATCGTGTTGTCCCAGCGACAAGCACTGTCCAGCTAAATGCGAAAGAGGTCATCGCAGAGATTCATATGACCTACGACAGCATTGAAAACAATATTGAGAAAGACGGAATTCAGCAGACGATTATGCAAATGCTTGCTGAACGTGCAGCAGTTGACATTGAAGAGCTCATCGTCAATGGCGATACGACTTCAGCAGATCCATTTTTAGCTCAAATGGATGGCGTGAGAAAACAAGCGGTATCTCATATCGTAGATGCGAATGGAGCGGAAATTAGCCGCCAAATGTTTAAGCAAGCCTATAAAGCGATGCCATCAAAATATTTACGTGTACCTCAGGATTTCCGCTTCTACACCTCCCCAAGTTTAGAGGTTGAGTGGAAGGATCAAGTAGCAAACCGTCAGACAGGCCTCGGAGATGCGGCCATTCAAGGCGGACTTTCTTCTGCATTCGGTGTGCCGGTCAAAGGTCTTGCCAATATGCAGCCATATGACGAAGCAGGAACAGACGTATCAGATATTTTGCTGACACACCCTAAAAATATTATCGTCGGTTTCTCTCGTAATATTCGAATTGAAGTAGAAAAAGATATTCGCAGCCGTAAATTTATTATTGTCCTCACAGCGAAGCTAGACAGCAAATTTGAGGAAGAGGATGCTGTAGCAAAAGTGATGAAAGTGAAAGAGTAGGTGACGATAGGTCATGATCATTTCTGCTGAAGAACTGCAAGCCTATTCTGTATTTGATCGTGTGAAAAATCGATCTGTAGAAAGACTGACAGCAGATATTATCGAAGCAGAAGCTGCGGTATTTCAGATCGTAGGTCACGATTTCTCAAGTGAAAAATATCAGCCCCTCCCTGAAAAAGCAAGAATCGCATTATTAAAAATGGCTCAATATTTTGCCATGCTGAATGATGACGAATCTATGATGAAAGGCTTTACGTCAGAAAAGATGGGCGATTATTCATATGCGAAGGCAGCTGATCAAGTGAAAGGCAGACCCTATGTATATGCCCTGCTTGTCGATTACATTGAACCAACATTGACCGGCGGCAGCGCCAAACTAAAGGTGAGGTCATTATGAGCTATCAATCTCTATTAACAGATCGCTGTGATCTTTTTCACCTTGAACAGAAGGAGTCCGTCCGCGGGAAATTTGGAATTCCAGCTGATGATTTACAAATGACACTTTCCTATCCCGTTGCTCCCAGTCTGACCGATCTAGCTTGTTATGTCATAGAAAAGAACCAGTCACTTGTGCAAGAAGAGCCGAATACAGTCATTTATCAATCCTATCTTGTCCATTTTCCTTTAGCAAGTGATATTCGCTTGCATGACAAAATGGTGTGGAATGGCGTGTCACTCAAATTACAGCAGCCTAAAAAAGTGAAAAATCATCACATCGAAGTGATGGCAGTCAGGAAGGAAAATCTATGAAAATTGATGGACTTGACCGGCTGCTTTCACAGCTGGAAACAGCGTGTGATGGCGGCTTGAAGGCAGAATATCAAGATTGGCTGGAGGACATGGGCCTGCAGTTTTTAGACATCATTCAGGATGAATTAATCAAGGAGAATGCTGTCGATACAGGCCGGCTTCTAAGCTCCTTTAAGCAAGGTGGCAAGGAGAATCATTTTCTCATTTCAAAAGGCGGTCTCACACTTGAAGTGGGAACGCAGCTTGAATATGCCTCCTATGTCAATGACGGACATGCCACTTCTTCAAGTGGAGAGCGAAGATGGGTGCCTGGCAGATGGACTGGCAGCCGCTTTGAATATGATCCGAATGCAAGTACAGGGATGATGCTTGCCTCTCAATGGATTGATGGAAATGGCTACTGGGATCATGCTGTCATGCTCTATGAGCAAATGTTTGAACAGTCGCTGGATCGAAAGCTTCAAAGCTGGTTCGATCGACATTTTGGGAGGTGATGGAATGAATCAAGAAGTCGGGGCAATCATGCATTATATCTACACACACTTTCCTGTGACAATGTATGATCGTCTTTTGCCAGAACGCTTTCAAGTGCCATCCGTTTACGTGCCGCCTGTGACAGTGATCAGTGGTCCAGATACGGTCTCTACCTTTATGAAATCTTATTCGCTGCAAGTGAAAGTCTTTCATATTGATACAGAAAAAGCACATGATGCGGCAGAAACAATCGTTGATGCATTGCTTGCTGATCGTCAAATCATTCAGATGATGAGTGAAGACGGAGAGGTGCTTGATGATTATGTCCGCATAAAAAGAGTGGAAACAAGAATGATAGATCAAGGCGTAGCAGCGATTGTCCTGACGTGGGATAGCAGCTATTGGTATAACCGTGACAAACAGGCAAGCCTTGAAGATATCAACTTTTCAGATGGGGTGATCAAACGTGAGCAAGACTAAAAATGCTCAGCCTGCTCAAACAGCTGGCGAAGAAAAAGAATTTGGCTTTTCATTTGAAGCCTTAAAAGAGCACAGCAAGGATCTTTTTGGGGTAAAACCAGAAATCCTTGAAGGTGCTCTTTTTTATATCAAACATCAACCAATTACAAAAACAGAAGCAAAGAAGCACATCGATGCTTTTTTGTCCAAGGAGGTTTAAAGGATGAACGGAGGCACTTTTACACCAGGTACAGAGAAAAAGCGTCCTGGCATTTACTTTAATTTTAAAACAACAGCAGAGCAGCGAATTACTTTAGGCGATCGAGGTACGGTGGCACTTCCCCTTGTGATGAGCTGGGGAGAACCAAAAACCTTTATTTCCGTTTCAAATATGGAAGATTTAAATAAAAAGGTTGGACTTAACATTGATGATAAGTCACTGCTTCTTTTCCGTGAAGCAAAGAAAAAAGCGCAAACGGTCTTGCTTTACCGCCTCAATGAAGGTGAGCCGGCCAAAGCCGAAATTGCTGAAAATTTTGTGGTCACAGCAAATTATGGCGGCCTAAAAGGAAATGAAATCACAGTACAAGTGGCAGAAAATGTACTTGATAGCACAAAACGCGATGTGATCACTTATCTTGGAACGGATATTGTGGATAAACAGGTCGTCACTGATGTCAAAGACCTTGTGAAAAACAAATACGTTCAATTTTCTGGTGAAGGTGAAGCTGTCATCACAGCTGGTGTGGCACTAAGCGGCGGGAAAAACGGCGTGGCGAGTGTCGCAGATTATACAGCTTTCCTAGAAGCAGCAGAAACAGAATACTTTGATGTCATTGCCCTTCCAGTCGATAATAGTGAGCAATTAAAAGCAACCTTCGCTTCATTTATCGAGCGTTTACGTGATAAGCAAGGTCGTAAGGTGCAAGGGGTTGTGGCGAATTATGCAGCGGACCAAGAAGGAATCATCAATGTGACAAGCGGCGTTGTCCTCGAAGATGGAACAGAACTAACACCTGCTCAAACAACAGCATGGGTCGCAGGTGCAAGTGCCGGAGCAAATTTCAATCAGTCATTGACCTTTGTTGAATACGAAGGAGCAGTCGATACATTAGAACGCCTGGACAATGATCAAGTAGAATACCGTTTATCACAAGGGGAGTTCCTTTTCACCTTTGATGCGAGAGATCGCACGGTGAGTGTTGAAAAAGATATTAACTCCTTGACAAGCTTTACAGCTGAAAAGAACCAGCAATTGGCGAAAAATAAAATTATTCGTGTGCTTGATGCGATCAACAATGATTTAACATTCGAATTAAAAAATCTGATTAAATTACGTAAAGCCAATGGCAATGACATTCCAGCATCAGATGATGGTGTGCAACTTGTGAAAACACTGATTACCCAGTATCTCACACAGCTTCAAGATGGCAGCGGCATTACAGGCTTTAATTCAGAAACAGATATCGTGATCGGTCTCAATGAAGATCGTGATGGATTTATCATCGATTTAGCGGTTCAACCAGTCGATGCGGCAGAAAAATTCTATTTCAATGTGGAGGTGAAGTAAGATGGCTTTTAAAGCGCAAAATACGATTTCAGGTAAAGAAGGTCGTCTTTTCTTAGAAGGTGAGGAACTTGCATTTATCAAAACCTTCGAAGCAAACGTGGAGAAAAACAAATCAGAAGTCAACGTCATGGGCCGCCGAATGACTGGCCATAAAACAACGGGAGCAAATGGAACAGGAACGGCAACATTCTATAAAGTTACGTCCCGTTTCGTTCAATTAATGCTCAATTATGTGAAAAAAGGAGAAGATCCATATTTCACTCTTCAAGCGGTAATTGACGATAAATCATCAGGCCGTGGCACTGAGCGTGTGACATTATTTGATGTCAACTTTGATTCTGCTAAAATCGCTGGATTGGATGTTGATTCAGAGGCGCTTGAAGAAGAAGTTCCTTTCACGTTTGAGGACTTTGATCTTCCTGAAAAGCTGAAGGATTCTTTCTAAGAAATGTGGAGGAAATTAGCTAATTAATTAGCTAAATAAAAACCGAATATGCTATAATGCAAAGAGAATGCTCAGAGCATTCCCAAAGCATTCCGAGTATACAAAATTATGTTTACATGCAAAGCAATTTGCATAAAATAAAAAGAAGCCAGGATGCTCCAACATCCCGGCAATGTACAATGAGGCCCTTCAAGGGGCTGGCTTATCAATTAGATAGTTTTAAGGATAGACTTTCCCTTCAACCGTCCAAAGCTCAAGGGGAGTCTATTTTTTGTTTATATACGTCAACAAAGCAAGGATAAACATCCCGAATAAAAGCATTAGGGAAATCGCTTGGAACGTTGACATGAGCATCACCCCCTTCCTATCGGGGATGAGCCAGACACCCTTGAGCAAGCCGTTCAATTGTACGAATTATATTATACATGAAAAGATTGGAAAGCACATTCAAAAAATGGATGTGCTTTTTTGCATTCAAAAAAACATAACAAAGGGAGTTTTTAAACATGAGTGAAAAACAAACATTTGATCTTTCATTTTTTATGCCAGGACAAACAGTAGAAGCGGAAGAAGTCAAAGTACCGATTTCTAAGCGTTTTGTTGATAAAAAAGGGAATGTTATTCCTTTTGTCTTTAAAGCCATTACAACTGAACGTATTGATGAATTGGAAAAAGAAAACACAACCTTCAAAAATATCAAAGGCAGAGGACGTGTGAAGGACTTAGACAGCCAGCGCTTCTACGCACGTATTGCGATTGAATCGACGATTTACCCAGATTTCCGTTCAAAGGAATTAAGAGAAGCCTACAGCACACAAGATCCAGTTGAAGTAGCAAAACGGGTCCTGTCAGTCGGCGGTGAATATGCGAACTGGTTAAACAAAGCGATCGAAATCAACGGATTCGAAGATGAAATTGAAGATTTAGAAGAAGCAGCAAAAAACTAATAAAAGATGGGGATAAAGAAGCGGTGTTTTTATATTACGCGATGCACGAACTTCACTACTCCCCATCTGAACTCCTAGATTTATATGAAGCACCAAGGCCGTTCAAAGCATTTCTTTTTGGACTCATCAGCTACAAGCTAGACATGTTAGAAAAAGAAGCAAAGAAAGGAGGTAAATAAATGGCGAAACTCACAGCACGATTTGAATTAGAAGACCGGGTGTCGAAGAAGTTATTACGCATTCAAAAACGATTTCAAACGTTCGAGAAGCAGCTCAAACCATTTAGAAAACCGGTAAAAATAAGCTTAGAAATAGATGAAAAGAATTTAAGAAATCTCACTTTATCGCTTCGGAAAATTTCAGTATTTTCCATGAGGCTGGATCAGGGAATCTATCGTGATCTAAAAGCATTGAACAATCAGTTAAATATGATTCCAAATCATCTGGTCATATCCATTCAAGCGAAGGGGCTGGATGTCATCAAATCCAGCATAAATCGTTTGAAACAAATGGGAACAACCCCCATTATGCTGACGTTTAAACTAAACGATCAATTGTCAGCGAAAATGTCATCGATCAAAAAATCAATCCTTCAGCTCATCAACAGAACGTATTATATGAGATTAAACATGGTTGACCAAGCCACCGCTGCAATTCAACGAATCAAAAAGACACTCAAAAGCTTGACGATGTCCAAACACGAAATCAGAGTGTCTGTTCAAGACAATGCAAAAAGTAAGTTGAAAAAACGAGATCAGGCAGAGTCTGTTGTGAAAGAAAAAACCATAAAAAAAGAGCCTGAGGCTGCTAGTCCGTCAGTTAAAAAGGATGAACCTAAACAGAGTTGGCTCCAAAACTTTGCCAATAAAGGATTAAATGAAATTCAAAAATATGCAGGTGACGTTGCCGACAAAGTGAAGGAAAAATTGAGTCCTAGAAAGTTTTGGGATGAAAAAGCTCTTCCTTGGGTTGAAAATAAAATGGAAGAGTACAAACAAGATGTGATCGGAAGAATTAAAGAGAAGATTAAATTTAATCCTGAAAAAAAACTAGATCAATTGGTGAAGACTGGATTAGATCGACTCTTAGGTACAAGTGATCAATCAAGTGAACCAACAACAGCACCAACAACAGCACCAACAACAGCACCAACAACAGCACCAACAACAGCGCCAACAACAGCGCCAACAACAGCACCAACAACAGCTCCGACAACAGCACCATCTAATTCGGCTCCTAAAACGCAGCCTAAGCCGCGAGGTGGAAAAGGTTTGTTTCGCAGTAGTTGTTGCCCTTGTTGTGCAAGAGGAATAAGCAGCCGAGGGTCTACTAAAGCGAAAAATGGCCGTTCACCGAGACAATCAACAAATCCAAATGCCACATCAAGAACCGAAATGAATAGAAGGCCTCCAAGTAAATTAGGGAAACTGAAAACAAATGCAGGTAAATTATTTGGGAAAATCCCTAGTGGACTAAAGAAAGGTGCGGGTATCGCAGCTTCAGTTGGCGGCAAGGGGTTAAGTGGACTAGGGAATGCGGTGAAAAATATCGGTAAAGGGAGCGGTAAATTATTAAAGAAAGTACCTATTCTAGGTGGTTTACTTAGTGCAACAAATTTAATCGGTATGAAAAAAGAGAATGCTGGTGAAAAGATCGGTACGACTGGAGGCGGTATCGCCGGTGGGATGGCAGGTGCAGCAGCAGGTGCAGCTATTGGAAGTGTAGTTCCAGGGGTAGGTACAGCCATCGGTGGTCTAGTAGGCGGCATCGCTGGAAGTATGGGCGGCGAATCTATCGGTGAAACGATCGGAAAATGGTTTGATGGGGGCGGATTTGAAAAGATTGGCCAAAAAGCCATTGAAATCAAAGATCAAATTGTTGAAGTTTGGTCAACAGTTGCGACTTGGTTCACAGAGAATGTCTGGACACCATTAAGCAGTACGGTAGTCACAGTAGCGTCATCCATCTGGTCAAGCCTAGTCAATGCTTGGACATGGATTCAAGAAACATTCAGTACAGTCGCAGGCTGGTTTATCGAAAACGTCTGGACACCGCTAAGCGGTACAGTCGTTACGGTAGCAACGACCATCTGGTCAAGCCTAGTCAATGCCTGGACATGGATTCAAGAAACATTCAGTACAGTTGCAGGGTGGTTTATTGAAAACGTCTGGACTCCGTTAAGCGGTACAGTCGTTACGGTAGCAACGACCATCTGGTCAAGCCTAGTCAATGCCTGGACATGGATTCAAGAAACATTCAGTACAGTTGCAGGGTGGTTTATCGAAAACGTTTGGACACCGTTAAGCAGCACAGTCGTTACAGTCGCTACAGGAATTTGGACGGCATTATCAAATGCATGGAAAAAAATACAATCAATCTTTGGAGTTGTATCGACATGGTTTATGGAGAATGTGTGGAATCCACTTGTAGATACTGTAGGAACCATTAAAGATAGTTTCGGGAAAAAGTTCGAAGAAGCGTATAAAGTGGTGACAGATATTTGGGATGGATTATCCAAATGGTTTAAAGATAATATTCAGACACCGATCGTAAAAGTGGCAGGTGCCATAAGTGATGGATTTTCTGCAGCATTTGGCTGGGTAAAAAAGATTTTTGACAAAGCAGGCGGTATTGTAGATGTAGTAATAAATTGGGTCGTTGGGAAGAAAAAACCTGATAATAATGCCACAGGCGGCTATATCACCCAGCCAACCTTATCATGGGTCGGTGAAGCAGGTAACGAATTTGTCATTCCAACTCAAAATAACCGAGGGCGCGGAAAGATGCTGCTTGCACAGGCTGCTTCTCAACTCGGAATGTCTGTTATGCCAAGCGGAGCAGCTGGAAATCAAGTATCAAGCTCTCCAGCTCCTACAGCTGTAGCTGCATCATCTTCTGTCGGTTCAATAGACGGATCGGTCTCGATGACTGGGGACATTCAAGCCTCTGGCATTGGCGAGCAATTTAATAACGACTTTGAACAAGGGTTAAACCGTAAAGTAATCTCTCTTGATCAATGGAAACAAAAGAATATTCAGCAGCCTTTTGGTCAATTGACATCAGACTCAGGAAAGTATGGTCAACAAACGGTTTCTGCCTTTGCAAATGGTCAGCAGATGACACCAACAGGAACAGATAGCTTCTTGCAAAGTCGTGTAAAAGCACCATACCAACAAGTGATGACGGCATCACCAACTTGGGGTTCTGGGACGGTTAGTGGTTTTGCGACAGGGCAAAATGCCACATCAGTTGGTACTAGTCAATACGTAGATCAGCACATCAAACAACCATTCCTGCAAGCAAAACAAGAATCACCAGGCTGGGGTTCTGGAATGATTGACGCCTTTAACAGCGGCATGCGTTCCAAAGGAAGCGAAGTCACGCAAGCAGCCAAAGAAATGGCGAAGAAAGTAGAGCAGGCGTTTAGAGATGAATTAGACATTCATTCCCCTTCACGCGTCATGATGAATCTTGGGAAATTTGCATCGATTGGTGTCGTCAAAGGGCTCGACTCAGTTGATGTGAAAAAATTTGCTGAGAATCAGGCTGGTTCATTAATTGGAGCCTTCAGCGGCATGGGAGCTTCAAATCTAAATGTGAAGCAATGGCTCATGGCGGCTATCATGGCGACTGGTACATCTATGAGCTGGCTTCCAGGTCTGATGACCATCGCGCAAAATGAGTCACATGGAGATCCGAGAGCGATCAACTTATGGGATTCCAACGCCAAAAAGGGAACACCTTCTAAAGGCTTAATGCAAACCATTGGAACGACGTTTAACGCCAATAAAGGCAAGGGCATGAATGACATTTGGAACCCAATTCATAATGCCGTTGCAGCTATTAACTACATTAAGGGCAGATATGGAACAGTCTTCAATACGCCGGGATTACGAAGTATGAGAAGAGGCGGCCCTTATAAAGGCTACGCAAATGGCGGATTGATTACTCAAGAGCAGGTGGCTAGAGTCGGTGAAGGAAATAAACGCGAATGGATTATTCCTGAAGAAAGAGGCATTCGCGGAAGGTATTTATTGACGCAGGCAGCCAAGGCACTTGGGATGCAAGTATATGATCCATCGAATGCATCTGCTCCTTTACCAGAAGCACAGATGCAGCAGGTCACCTCAGCTCAGTCTGCTGGCAGTACAACATCGTCAGGTTATAAACAAATCACAATTCAATTCAATGGCGATCAGCATTTCCATAATGGACAAGACCAGCAATCGTTAGTCGAAAAAATCAAACAAATGCTTGTAGATGAACTGGAAGTAGAGCTTCATACAGGATCGAAGGGGGTCGTGATGGATGGGTAAATCAGTGTATCAATTGTGGATTTCCCAAGGAAAGGACAAGTTGCGATTCCCTGTCCTTCCATCTGAACTCGAAATCACAAATAACGTACAAAATGAAACAGTGAAAGTCGCCTCTTTTGGAGAACTGACCTTTATTGACGTACCCTCGGCGAAACAAGTATCATTCACCTCATTATTTCCTAAGAAATATTCGCCGATTGCTGAATATAAAAGCATTCCATCACCAGAGAATGCAATAGCGAAAATTGAACGAATGATGCGTTCAAAGAAATCCGTACGGTTGATTGTAACTGGGACAAAAATCAATATGACGTGCAGCATTGAAAGCTTTACCCACAAGGAAGGGTCATATGATATTGGAGATCGTGAATTTACGATCGAGTTAAAAGAATATAAAACCGCATCGCCTAGGAAAATCAAACGGAAGAAAAAAGCAAAACAAACCAAAAAGAAAAGGCCATCAAAAACACCACCAAAATTGTATACCGTCAAAAAAGGTGATACGTTGTGGGCCATTTCAGGCCGATTTTATGGTGACAGTACGAAATGGCGGCGTATTTGGAATGCCAATAAAGCAGCGATGATTAAACGAAGCAAACGCAATATTAAGCAGCCGGGGCATTGGATTTTCCCTGGACAAAAATTAAAAATACCTCAATAAGGGGGGCTGGCATTGATTGAGCTTTTTGCCATCAGAAGCGGCACCATGTATGAGCTTGTCACAGAGAGTGTGACACTTCAGGGGCAAAGGTATCAAGCCCCTCGCTCTATTCAGGCAAATATTATCACAAAGCAAGGCAGTCAAACATATTACCGTGTCTCAGAAGGGGACACGGTTCTTTTTAAATGGAAAGGTAAAGAGCTGTTCAGAGGCATTGTTTTTTCCAGGACGCCCGTTGAAGGGAAGCTGACCTTTACCGCATACGATATGCTTCAATATTTGGTGAAAAACCAAGATGTCTATGTTTTTTCAAATCAAAGAGCAGATCAAATCTTAAGGCGGATTGGAGCTGATTTTCAAATTCCAATGACCTCCATTGCCAATACAGGACATGTCATCAAATCACTAGTCTTTAAAAATGATACGAGCTTGTATGACATGATATTGAAAGCATTGAAAGAAACGAAGCGGCAAACGGGAAGAAACTATCAAATCTATTCTGCTAAAGGCAAGATGGGGCTGAGAGCTTGGCCTGATCCAGAGGACGTATGGGTCATTGAATCAGGCGTCAATCTCATCAGCTATCAATACAGCACCTCGATTGAAGAGACAGCCACTCGTGTCAAGATGCGTACGTCTGCTGATGAACAGGGGAAGAATAAGAAAAAAGGCAGTAAATCCGAGATTGTAGTGATCGAACAGGATAAAGCCGGTCAGAATAAATACGGTATTTTACAGCATGTTGAGACAGTCACGGGGCAAATCAACCAGCCGCAGCTGCAAAAAAGAGCCAAAGTACGGCTGGCTGAGAAAAAAGGCGTCAAACAAGAAGTCAAAAGCATCCAAGCCCTAGGAATTCCTGAGCTGCAAAGCGGTCTCCCAATCTATTTGAAAATTCCTGAAATCAACGTAACAAAAACTTACTGGATCGATCAAGACAAACATGAATTCAGTGGGGTGAAACACACCATGACCATTGATGTTGTTGAGAAAAATTCTATGCCAAAGGGTGATCAGGCGTGAGATTAAGTGAAGCGATTAAACGATTGGCAGTGAATGCAGTAGACGCAGAATCTCCAATTGATCTTGTCATCGGAGAAGTAACGGCTGTTTCCCCTCTGAGCATCCGATTAAATGAAAATCATAAACTGATCATTCCAGAAGAATTACTGATTTGGCCCAAGCGCTTAAATAAGGGTGAGGATGATGAGCTGAAAAGGGGAGACAGTATTATGGTGCTTGCAATGGCAGGAGGGCAGTCCTTTTACATCATCGACAAATTGTAAGGGAGGTGATGAACGTGGCACTTTCACCAGAGGAAGAAATCGAGGAAACAGAAGAAGACGAAGAGGTCGAAACCTCGACGACGTATCGAATAGATTTTGAAACTGGCAGACTGACAGGCGAAACCATTTCAGGCATCGAGGCAATCCGGCAATTCGTTTATATGACACTTAGGACAGAGCGGTATGCACATCCTATCTACAGCCACGACATTGGTACTGAAATTCAGGAGCTATTGACGGATACAGAAGCTACGGATGAATACAAAGAAATGGAGATTCCAAGGCTGCTAGAGGAAGCACTGATCGTTGACGAGCGGATTGATCATATTGAAGAGTTAGAGGTCACAAAGCAAAATGACTCATTTCATGTCAAACTAGCGATTGTCACAGATGAGGGCACATTAGAAATAGAGGAGGTGATGGAGGGCGATGTTTGAAGAACAAACGTATGAAGCATTAATGGAAAGAATGCTGGATAGACTGCCAGATGATATAGATAAAAGAGAAAACAGCGTGATTTGGAATGCCTTGGCACCTGCTGCCGCTGAATTGGCCCAGTCCTATATTTGGCTTGATCAAGTGTTTGAGCTGGTCTTTGCAGATACAGCACAAGGAGAGTTTCTAGATCGGCGGGCTGCTGAAGTAGGAATTGAAAGAAAACCAGCCACTAAAGCGGTTTGGTCAGCGGCCATTCAGCCAGAAAATATCAACATTCCAGCTGGTTCACGTTTTTTTATTGAAGACGTTTATTTCCAGTATTCGAAGGATGGCACGCTAGAATGCGAGACACCTGGTAAAGCCGGCAATGTTCAATTAACAGATCAGCCGCTGCTGTCACTTGATACAATTCCAGGACTTGAATCGATTACGATGAAAGAACTGGTGATACCAGGTCAAGAGGAGGAAGATGACGCTTCTTTATATGATCGATATTTAATACGTGCGAGGCGAGAGGCAGTCAGTGCCAACAGGGCGCATTATAAAAAATGGGCTGAGGAAGTGACCGGTGTTGGCAGAGCGAAAGTGTTCCCGCTTTGGAACGGAGAAGGGACGGTCAAAATTGTCATCACAGATGGCAATCTAGATGTTGCATCAGATCTTCTTGTCAAAAGGGTACAGGAATATATCGACCCAGTGCCAGGTGAAGGAGAAGGACAAGCGCCTATAGGCTCAAAAGCAACTGTTGAAAGCGCCAAATGGCTGGATATCGACATAGAAGTAGCTGTCGAACTTCAAATGGACTGGACCCTTGAAGGAGCTCAGAAAGAAATAGAAGAAAAGGTCAAGACGCTGTTGAAATCAATCGCATTTGAAAAGAGTACCATTCGAATGTCCGCCTTAAATGATATTCTGTACCATTCAGAAAGTGTGTCAGATTATGCAGATGTGTTATTGAATGGAGAGTCGAAAAACTTAGTATTACAGGACATTGAGATTCCGCGTCTTAGGCAGGTGAAGGTTATTGAGCAAACAGGATGAAATGAAAAACTACTTGCCGCCATATTTTACAGAGATTTATGAAGTGGATCACCTGCTCAAGACAGAGGCACCGGAATTTGAGGGATTGGACGAATCTATTTTCGACTTAACGGATCAGTTCTTTCCTTTAACAGCGACATGGGGATTGAATAGATGGGAAAGAATGCTGAAGGTGCAGCGGGAATCAGATGATTCAATTGAACTGCGCAGGGCACGCTTACTCAATATGATGTCAAATATTCCGCCAATCACGTATCTTTCATTAGAGAAATCAGTGAATCGCTTTCTCAAGAATCCAAGTGCTATCATCCGTCTCACAACCAATCGCTATCATTTCGCCTTACGTGTGAACCTAGATGATCTGCAAAACACGAGATATATTGTAGAAATACTTGAAACGTTAAAACCTGCACACTTGGCTTATACGTTCACGGCTTTTCATCATACCGACGTATATGAAAAAAATGATCATCACGGGAGGCTCACACTGCGCAGCAGAGTGGGTTTTTTCGATCATATTCCGATTTTACTCAATGGTGAATTTGTCTTAAATGGTACGTTTTATCTCAGCGGAACACGAGGTACAACGGATGTGCCTGCTCGTTTTCGGCATTCATTAAACATGAGAATGCGGCTTCAATATCAGTCAGACACAGCATATCGCATGAACTATGTCATGACTGGAGCGGTACATGAAACGAAGCAAGGAGCAGCATTGACTTTACGCACAAAAAATCAGCTCCAGCATCAAACCAAGAAGAAGATGACGTTCCGCTTACCAGTACATGTCCAAACTGAACAGGGCGGCAGCTTATTGATCAAGGATCATTACTGGATTCTCGATGGATCTGTTCCGCTGGATGGATCAAAAATGCTAGCAGCAACTTCTAAAAAAATAGAGTTATAAGGAGGATCACAATGGCTGATCAATTAACCGTAACAACACTGTATGCACGTCAACAAATGGCAAAGGCAAGAGCCGAAGGAACAAAACTCACAAAAGTCGTCAAAATGGCATTTGGAAATGGGGGAACGAAGGATGGAAAACCAATCTCTCTAGACGGCACGGAACAAAAACTCAAAAAAGAACTAGTCCAAAAAAATATTGATTCGTTTACCTTCATGGAACCAGCAAAAATCCGCTACACCTGCACGATCGCCGAAGGAGAACTGGCAGGAGAAGTGATCAACGAACTAGCACTTGTCGACGAAGACGGCAAATTCACCGCCATCCGCACCATGACAGACAAACAAAAAGACGGTGACATCGAATTTGTTTTTGAGATTGATGATATTTATTGATGGAGGGATTTAAATGGAAATAAATTCACCGAAAACGTTTGAAACTAGTGACAAAGCGCATGCTGATTTATTTAATGAAATGGTTCAAACCTTGCTTAAAAACGACAATGGTCTGTTAGAACAGCTTACCAACCATACGCAAGATATGAACTCACATGCATCTAAAGAAGAAAAGAAAAAATGGAATGATTCGCAGATGTATAAAATAACTGCCGATAACGGTATGCAGCTTATCAATGTCTCAGCTGATTCAAAAATATTTGATGCAATTAAGGATAAAGGTACATGTACCTTTTACGCAGCTCCTGGAGTCGAAGATTCTCCAACACCGTCAAATATATCACTGAGAGGTATGCAAATTGTAGGTCAAGATAATATTGGAGCAGGCTTTGCGGTAGATATATCAGGAAAAGCATACAGCTTTTACTACAATTTTGGTCATACGACTATTACTTGGACACCCCTTCCGAGTATAAACGATTTAAATAAATGGAATGGAAGTCAATTAATTAAAATTACTAATGACACGGGTGGTGTTCGTGTATCTGTAGATGCTTCAGATAGTCTTCTAGATAAAATATCTGAAACTGGTAAAACATTCGGCACTTTTTATTCTGTGGCTGGTGCAAAAGATAATCCCTCTGAGTCATCTGCCAGAGGATTTTTTCATTTCACTTCATCTGATAGTAATAATAAAGGAACTTATGGCTGGGTTATTGCTATTGATAACAAAAACAATATGTTTACAAATTATCTCGATCTAAATTTAGGCTGGCAAGGCTGGAGACGTAATTTGAGTGAAGCTGACCAACAAATTATATGGACCACCCCAAGACTTTTAAACGGATGGAAAGAATATAGTTCAAGTGCGCTGCCTATTCGTTTCGGTAAAAATGCTTTGGGAGAAGTGGAGATAAATGGTGCTGTTAGAGATGGTGCCTTAGGTGAAATTCCTGTTTTTGTCCTTCCAGAGGGATACCGCCCGAAACATTCTGTTTATTATGTGGGGGTTGCTTCTAGTCTTGGTACATCTGGGATACCACAATATCATCGGACATTTATCTCAAATGACGGAAGAGTATGTGTACAATTTTCCTCTAACTCTGTCAATCCTACAGAATTCATTACGTTTTTAATTAAATTCAGTACATTATAGGAGGAACTAAAATGTGGATTTATAAATATAATGATCAATTGATTTATATGCCTGGTGAAGAAAAACTCATCAATGAACATGAAAAAATTCCTGAAGGTTTTACCGATGTACCTCCTCCTGTTGAATCGTATATTGCAAAATTTAATCCTAAAGAACATAAATGGGAGGAAACAGCTACGCAAGATTATATCGATAGCCTAAAAACAAAACCATTACCTAATGATCTTGAAATATTAAAGGAGCAAAATGCCTTTTTAACCAAACAAATGACACAGATATTACGTGATATAAAAGAGTTGAAATCACATTAAAACATTATAAGGGGGGAGAAATATGGTTTTAAAAACACCGCGTTCTTTTGAGATAAACGACAAAGCGCATGCAGATTTATTTAATAAAATGCTACAGATCTTGATTGAAAATGATACAGAACTATTAGCTCAAATTCATCATCATGCAGAAGATACAAATCCTCACGTCTCTGGTTCAGAAAAGAAGAAATGGAATGAATCACAGCTATATAAACTAACAAATGATAACGGGTCCCATTTGGTCAGTATTCCTCCAGGTGGCAGTATCTATGAGGAAATTAAAGCGCTAGGTGCTTGCTCATTCTATGCCCCAGGGGGTTCTGGAGTAGTTGATTCTCCTGCTATTGGGAACGCTGCATTAAGAGGCTTCCAGCTTGTAGGGCAAAACAATATTGGTGTAGGAATGGCAATTGACACATTAGGCAATGCATTTTATTTTTCCTATTATGTAAAAGACATTGGAATCAACTGGGTGCAGATGCCGACTCAAAATGAAAAAAACAAATGGGATGCAGGACAATTGTCTAAAATCACTGCTGACGATGGAAAAGCTTTTGAAAGAATTAATGCAGATGATCCTAGTATTTTAGATAAGCTGATAAAATTGCCGGGAGTTCACTCATGGTACATCCATGAAGCACATCCAGACCTTCCGACAAGAAGTTCCATGAGGGCTTTGTCTGTCTTTAGTGAAAATACCTACGGCTGGGTCATCGGTGCAAACAATACAGGAGATGTCTATATTAACCGTTCAACAACTGATGTAACAGGTACCCAACAAGAGTGGAGCGGTTGGAAACGTCTCAATGACCATAACCTATTAAACTCAAAGGGATTAAGACTTTCAATGCCGATAGGTACTGATATTTTAACGCTGCCATCCGGATTTTACTTTGCTGTTGGATCTAATGTTTTAAATATGCCTGTCGATAATGATTCTTCTTGGTTTAATATCGATATCTTAGAAACTGTAAATGGTAGAAAAACTATTCACATCATTAGAAGTTATGACAACACTCATTGGTTTGGTACTGTTCATACTGACGGTGTTTTCAAAGGATGGAAAAAAATAGTTACTGATGCTGATTTTGAAAATGTCAGTTGGCTAAATGTCACATTAGATAATGGTTCTTCTATTGGTGACAGACCAGTTCAATATGTTAAATGGGGAAACTTATTATTGTTGAGAGGTCATCTAGTAGCAAATAGAGAAGTTATCTGCGGGAGAATTCCAATTACTGGATTGCCTGATAAAGGCATAGTAGTATCAGTACCAGTATCAGGTACAACGGGTCATAGTAAATTATATATATATAAGACAGGAGAGTTAAAATTAACCGGTCTACATGCAGTGAATAACAGTGCAGTAACTGGCTACTATTTAGACACGGTCGTCCCATTAAATTAAGGAAGTGATAAAGATGATACAAGCCTATCAATACAATCATCAAAATGAATTGATCAGACCTATCGAAGTGTTCGAAAGGGATAATGAAGGTAATTATGTCATTCCAGATCAATGCACAACAATTGCTCCACCCAATAATCCTTCTTTTTTTAAAGCAGCATTTGATGTGGAAAAACAACAATGGTATGAATCAGCGACACAGGAGTATATAGATAGCTTAAAACCAGCCCCTCTCCCGCCAAGTGATATAGAACTTTTAAAGAAACAAAATGCTTTATTATCTAAACAATTAACACAGCTATTGGCTATACAAAAAGGGGGGACTTCAGAATGATGTTTCCGACTGTAGCAGATATCAAACAATTCTGGGACTGGCAGTGTTACGGCCCAGAGGACATTGCATTTTATGTAAGCATTGGCTGGATCTCGGCAGACGACTATCAAGACATAACAGGAACCAAATACGAAGCCTAATGGCTTTCTTTTTTTGCCTGAAAAAGGTGATTCCGACGGCTTAGGGTAATAAACCATTAAATCATAAATTATCCTCAATCTCATTGAAACAATTTAAGGCATTGTAGAAAGGAGAGAACAAATTGGATATAAAAACTCCTCGTTCTTTTGAAACGAGTGATAAAGCTCATGCTGATCTATTCAACGATATGTTGAAAATACTGATTCATAACGACACTGGTATATCAGAACAATTAACTAATCATATCGATGATTCGAGACAGCACTCTTCAGAACTAGAAAAAAAGAAATGGAATGAGTCACAGCTGTATAAAATTACAGGAGATAATGGAGTACAACTTTTAAATATTCCTGCCGGCTCAAAAATCTTTGACTCAATTAAAGACAAAGGGACATGTACATTTTATGCGCCCAGTGGAATAGAGGATAGCCCTTCACAATTTGCCATTAGAGGGATACAGACAGTGGGACAAAATAACATTGGAACAGGTTTTGCGATCGATACATCAGGCAATGCATATTACTTCTACTATAATTCTAGCCATTTGTCTATCACTTGGACTCAGATTCCGACAGCAGCTGAAAAAGATAAATGGAACAACAGTCAGCTTCATAAAATAACAAGGGATAACGGTCAACCCTTTTATAAAGGTACAAGTGAGACCACCGACTATAACGAAATTACGGAAACAGGAATGTATCTCGTTTATAATGCAGGTCTAAATGGTCCACAAGGGATCAAAAGGGCATTTATGATTGTTATCAGTTATGGAAATACTCTGTTACAAGCTATATACGATGCAGTTAATGGTCTGAACTCTTTTTATAGAATTAGGAAGATTGACTATACATGGACTGAATGGGAAAGGCAGCTCACATCTAAAGATTTAAATGCTATACAAGCATTTCCTATTACCAATCCAGATGGTTTTGGGAAATTTCACATAATCAATTCTGTTGATTTTCATGACATACTACCTCGTTATAAAGGTTTTGTACATTTCACCTCAGACACATCAGCTATTAACGGACCAGGTGTTGCTTTACGAGGGGTTTGGGTATGTAATAGTGCAGGAAACTATGGTTCTATCATTGGTTTTGATAATCTCGGCCGGACATGGCGAAAAACAGTTGTAAATAGCGTATGGTCAAAATGGGAACGCTTGTTAACCAGCGCAGAGCAAATAGAATGGAAGTCCCCGACAAAAATAATAAACGGATGGAAAGAATACGGGACTCAAAAAGTGCAATTTTATAAGAATGCATTTGGAGAGGTAGAGTTAATTGGTTCAATTACAGGGGGTACTATCGGTTTTGAGGTACCTGCTTTTACATTACCAAGTGGTTATCGCCCTATTCAGGGAATGCATTTTATAGGGGTAGCATCTAGTATCGGCGCTGGTTCAACACCACAAACACACAGAACACATATTGATACTGATGGTAATGTGTATATACAAAGTGTCTCCAATTCAACAAACCCAAATGAATTTATCACTTTCGGCTTTAAATTCATGGCTGCACAGGAGGGATGAAAGTGAAATGGGTATATAAATACGATGAAAAATTCAATTACCTTCCAGGAGAAGAAATAGAAATTGAAGAGGACGCAGACATCCCAAAAGGATATACAGATGTAAGACCTCAAAATGGTTTGTACAAAGGTAAATACAATGTAGCGAAAAGGGCATGGTATGAGTCGGCAACAAAGGAATACATTGATAGCTTGCAGCCAAAACCGATGCCACCATCAGAAATTGATCTATTAAAACAGCAAAATGCTGATCTGCTTCAGCAGCTGTCAGAGTCAGAAAAGAGAGTAGAAGAACAATCAAAAACAATATCAGAGCTTATCATGTTGCTGAATGAAAAGGGGGTCATTTAATTGGATTGGTTCCGTAGTATTTCATTGTTCTATCAATGGAAGTGTTATGAAAATGAAGATGTAGCAAAATTTGTTCGTTTTGAGAAGATTACGCCGAAACAATACAAAGAAATAACAAGAGAAGAATATCCAACAAACGCTGAATAGGCGTTTTTATTTTGCCTCCTTTAAGGATGCGCAAAGTGAGGGAGTAGGTGAGTGCAGTGGAAATGGATTTGACTCAATATTTAATGACACAAGGACCGTTTGCGGTGTTGTTTTGTTGGGTGCTGTTTTACGTATTAAACACAACAAAGGAAAGAGAAAACAAGCTCAATGAGCAAATCGAGGCGCAAAATGATGTGTTAGCAAAGTTTAGTGAAAAGTATGACGTTGTGATCGATAAGCTCGACAAAATTGAACGGAATTTAAAATAGGAGGTAAATGTCATGAAAACATTTGACAAAGGCACTGTGATTCGCACAGTGCTTCTTTTTATTGCTCTGATTAATCAAACGCTTGTCATGTTTGGACAGACGGTGCTGCCGATTAGTGAGGAGCAAGTACAAACCGCTGGTGAGGCACTTTATGTGGCAGGTTCTACGATTTTCACTATGGTCACAGCAGTAATAGCTTGGTTTAAAAACAATTATGTGACCTACAAAGGTCAATTACAAAAAGATGCTCTGAAACAAAGAGGGCTAACAAAATAATACTTGAAGGAGAAACAACATGATGAAAATCATTCAAGCATTCATCCCAAAACAACATCGCAACAGACCAGGAAACACGATGAAGCCGCTCTATATTACGGTGCATAATACGTCAAACAGTGCAAAAGGTGCAAATGCGGCCAGTCATGCAGTGTTTGTTGCACGTTCGAGTACTGGGGTCAGCTGGCATTACACCGTTGATGATCAGGTGATTTATCAGCATTTACCGTTAAACGAAAACGGCTGGCACGCAGGGGATGGCAGAGGCACCGGCAATATGAAGTCAATTGGAATTGAAATTTGTGAAAATGCAGACGGTAACTTTGAACAAGCAGTCGAAAATGCCCAATGGCTCATTCGCAAGCTGATAGGAGATTTGGGGATTCCTTTATCAAATGTAGTGCCTCATAAACATTGGAGCGGGAAAGAGTGTCCAAGGAAACTTCTCGGACGGTGGGATCAGTTTAAAGCTGGCATAGCCACAGCGCATACCGGCAGCAAAAGCACAAGAAAACCAGTTCAGGCAGAAAGCTTGAGCCACAAAGCACCCGCTTCCAAACAGAAATCGTTAAACCTGCCGTCTGGCATTTTAAAAGTAACCAAGCCGTTAACAAAAGGCCCTCAAGTCACAGCCGTGCAAAAAGCCTTATCTTCCCTCTATTTTTACCCAGACAAAGGGGCAAAAAACAACGGGATTGACGGCTATTATGGACCGAAAACGGCGAACGCGGTCAAGCGGTTCCAGCTCATGAACGGCTTAGCTGCAGATGGAATTTACGGACCGAAGACGAAGAACAAAATCGAACAATTGCTGAAGAAGTGACGATCTATAAAAAGAGCTATCAGCAAGTGAGGAAATGCTTCCTTGCTGATAGCTAACAAAAAATTACATCACATGTGGTGTAATCAACCAAATCACTATCATGAGAGGAGAGAAAAATGAAAAAAGAACTGTTCCAGATCATCATATTGTCAGCGTTGCTCATCTATTTCATTTATCACGGAATGACGAGCGGTTTTCCTGTGTCCTATACAATCATTCTCATCCTAACTTATCTTTCTGTGATTACATACCGCATCATAAATTTATTAAGAATCCGAAAAACAAAGAACAAACATAAGAGATATGTACATAAAAAAACCATTCTTGATTTTTCAAGAATGGTTTTTCGTATGGAGCATAGCGGGATCGAACCGCTGACCTCTACGCTGCCAGCGTAGCGCTCTCCCAGCTGAGCTAATGCCCCGAGGTATGACGACATAATTTATTATAATCAATCCTCCTGTGAAATTCAAGCTGTAAAACGTAAACACATCGTCTATTTTTCTTTCTGCTCAATTGGAATATAGTCAAAAATTTCACCAGAATGAACTGAATGGGCTAATCGTCTCAGCCAGTCATAATAGGCTTTTGAGCTTTCAAGCTGCTCAATGAGCTGCTGCGCTTCCTCTTTTACATGTTCCTCGAGCTGATCATCATGCGCCACCTCTTGAAGCCGCTCTTGCGCTTCTTCAATTGCCGCTAAATTGACCTCGACCTCACGTTCCCATTTTTGCGGAAAGAAGTTCGTGAAAAACTTAAAAAAGTCTTTTTCCGCAACAAAGCTGTGTTTTCTTCGGCCCCGGTGAAACGTCTTTTTGACAATATTCATGTCTTGCAGCTTTTTCACACCTGTGCTCATACTCGGCTTACTCATTTGCAGCTCTTCACGCATTTCATCCAGTGTCATTTCCTCATTTAAATACATCGTCCCATATAGAATACCTGCACTTCGTGTAATGCCATAGAGATCCATCGTTTCGGCTATGGAATCAATGACTAGATCTTTAGCAGCCAAAATACGATCTTCTGCTTGCGCCTGTTCCTGCTTTTTCATCTTGTCCCTGCTTTCTATTAAGAGAATTCAATACGTTCAAAAAAATCTTTATGGACTATATGTTAACGAAAGAATACAAAATGTCAAAATAAATGAAGCATATCTCCTTTTGACAGAAAAATTTGAACATGATAAGTTAATTATGTTCAAAACGTTAAATTTTTATTTAACAAACTTACCAAAGAGAATCAGAGGAGGTTCCTTCTATGAGTCAAACGCTATTTATAGACGGACAATGGGTTGGCGCTAAAAGTACCGACACACGGGATATCATCAATCCGTTCAATCAAGAAGTGATCGCGACAGTCAGCGAAGGATCTAGAAATGACGCACAGCTAGCCATTAAAGCAGCGAGAAAAGCCTTCGATCAAGGGGACTGGGCAAACCTGCCTGGACTTGAAAGAGGAAATATTGTGTTTAAGATAGCTGAATTGATTAGACGTGATCTTGATGAACTAGCCAAATTGGAATCGCTTGATACAGGCAAAACATTAGAGGAAAGCAAAGCAGATATGGACGATATTGCGAACGTGTTCCAATATTACGCAGGTCTGGCTGATAAAGCTGGCGGGGAAATCATTGCATCACCAATTCCAAACTCGAAAAGTGAATTGGTCAGAGAGCCTGTCGGTGTATGCGGACAAATCACTCCTTGGAACTATCCATTGCTTCAAGCAAGCTGGAAAATCGCTCCTGCTCTTGCGGCGGGAAATACAATCGTTCTAAAGCCAAGTGAAATCACACCACTCACCACGATAAAAGTATTTAAACTCATAGAAGAAGCGGGCGTTCCAGCAGGCGTTGCAAACCTAGTGCTAGGACCGGGGGCAACGGTTGGAGATGAGCTTGCTGTGAATGATCAAGTAGATCTGATTTCATTTACAGGCGGGATTGAAACAGGTAAGAAAATTATGCAGGGAGCCAGCGGGAATGTGAAAAAAATAGCCCTTGAGCTTGGCGGAAAGAATCCGAATATTGTGTTTCAAGATGCTGATTTAGACGTAGCGGTTGACCAGGCAATGAATGCTGTGTTTTTCCATGCAGGGCAAGTATGTTCAGCAGGTTCACGTTTGCTAGTGGAAGAATCTATTCATGATGAATTTTTAGAAGAACTGGTGAAGCGTACGAAAAAAATCAAGCTGGGCAGCGGCTTTGATGAAGATACCCAGAGCGGGCCGCTCATCTCAGCTGAGCATCGAGAAAAAGTAGAAAAATACGTCAGCATCGGTATAGAAGAAGGCGCTAAGTTAGAGACAGGCGGAAAAAGACCTGACGCAGAGGAGCTGCAAAAGGGGTTCTTCTACTTGCCGACCATTTTCTCAGGCTGCACGTCAGATATGCGGATTGTACAGGAAGAAGTCTTTGGACCCGTCCTGACAGTCGAATCCTTCCGTACAGAGGAAGAAGTTATCAAGCTGGCAAATGATACGATTTATGGATTAGCAGGAGCTGTGTGGTCTTCTGATATTAGCAAAGCCGAAAGAGTGGCTCGACAATTAAGATTGGGCACGGTTTGGATCAATGACTTCCATCCTTATTTCGCTCAAGCACCTTGGGGTGGCTATAAGCAATCAGGCATTGGGCGCGAATTAGGACGCACGGGACTTGAGGAATATACTGAGCTGAAGCATTTATATCGAAATACAAAACCTGAAGCGGTTCATTGGTTTAAATAAAAATTACGCATTTGGAGGAGATTCTATATGACACTAAATATGAAAATTGAAAGCATGCAGAAATTTCATACATTTGAAATTCCAACTGTCATCAAACACGGCATTGGTGCAGTGAAACATGTTGGGGAAGAAGTGAAAGCATACGGCGTTTCAAAGGTATTGCTTGTAACAGACCCTGGTATTTATCAAGCCGGCGTGGTGGACCCAGTAATTGCTTCATTAAAAGAAGCGCAAATCGATGTCGTTCTATTTGATAAAGTAGAGCCAAATCCGCCAGTCCGTCTAGTGAACGAAGGATCTGCTTTATATGAAAAAGAAGGCTGTAATGGATTAGTCGCAGTAGGCGGCGGCAGTTCAATGGATACAGCAAAGGCAATCGGAGTAGAGGCGACTCATGAAGGCTCAGTCCTTGATTACGAAGCAGCAGAGGGGAAAAAACCGCTTGAAAATAGAATTCCGCCTTTAACCACTATTCCGACAACAGCTGGCACAGGTTCAGAGGTAACGCAGTGGGCGGTCATTACTGATGAAGAAAGAGAATTCAAATTCAATACAGGTGGTCCTCTCATTGCAGCTCATCTAACAGTGATTGACCCAGAGCTTCATGTATCCATGCCGCCTCACGTGACTGCAATGACTGGAATTGACGCGCTTGCTCACGCCATTGAATGCTATACGATGAAATTTGCTCAGCCCATTACAGATGCGGTAGCGCTCATGGCGATTGAATATGCTGCTCATTATATTCGCCGTGCCTTTGCTGATGGCGAGGACTTAGAAGCCAGATATGGAATGGCACAAGCTGCGATGCTTGCCGGGCTTTCTTATGGAAGTGAATCAGCAGGAGCTGCACATGCGATGAGTCAAACACTCGGAGGCATTATTCCTGTCGCGCACGGTCAGTGTGTTGCAGCGATGATGGGACCAGTGATGGAGTATAACTGGAAAGGGTATCCGGAAAAATTCGCTCGAATTGCGCAAGCGTTTGGTATTGATACAAGCAGAATGTCAACAGAGGAAGCAGCCAAAGCAGCTGTGAATTGGATGTATGATTTAGTAGAAGATTTAGAAGTTCCTTCATTAGAAGAACAAGGTGTATCAAAAGATATGATTGATCGTTTATCTAAAGAAGCGATGAAAGACCCGCAAACAGTTGGAAACCCAAGAGATTTAAACGAAAAAGCGTACAACTGGATTTATGCTCGCTGCTTTGAGTTAACACCTAAAACGGTATAATAATGAAAAAAGGCTCCCATAAGGGAGTCTTTTTTATGTCTATAGTTGCTCTTTAATTTCTTTGATTTGATGAATATGGCGTTTTTCGTGTGCGCCGATAAAATCAAGATATTGCTTAAGGGACAGCTCTTCAAACACAGGGTGTGCAATGACGCGTTTGAAATCTTCCTCAGTAAATGTTGATAAAATTTGATTGAGCTTCTCACGTGCTGTATCGAGCTCATCCTTTAAATGTGTAGGTGTCACATGCTTGCGATCGGGCGCAACGATACTAGGCGCAGTGGCTTTTTTTGAACGATCCTCTGCCATTTCTACTGGCTTTGGTTCATATTCTTTGATCGGCGCCTTTTTTCCCTCAGCAGCTAGATGTTTTGCTGCAACTAGGTCCATTTTCTTTAAATGATCTGTTACCTCTTGAATACTCCAAGTATCATCAGATAATTTTTGGTTCAATTGTTCTTCGCTCAAACCTTGCAGCTCGTGCCACAATTCTTGTCTTGCATCATGTAATAAACTCATTTTCTTCATCACCTCAAGATCAAATTTTAACATAATGGTACATGACAATCATTCTTGAGCTATCCGAAAATCCCTTTGAAGAATTGTGATGAAATATGAAACCTTTACAAAAGTGGTTCGTATTACCTGTTAGAAGGAATACATTGGAGGTGAGTGTGGTCTAAATGAAACAAAAGATGTTCATTTCATGAAGAAAGGGTGAGGAAGATGGATGTGTTCGGGCTGCCTCTTCAGACGCTGTATTTATACATATTAATGATATCAGGAATCCTGACACTTGTTTTCGTCTTTTTCGGCGATGTATTTGATGGATTGTTTGAAGCGATCCCTGTTCCATTCCTTCAACCAACATTGATCCTCGCATTTCTTACCTTTTTCTCGGCTGGAGGGTTTATCTCTGAAAAAACAGCAATTGTCGGAAGTGGACTTGGCGCAGTCTTATCTGCCATCCTCGCAGTGATCCTTGTGACCTGTTTGAATGTATTTGTACTAGTCCCGCTTTCCTCTGCTGAAGAATCTCTCTCTTATACGGAGGCCGATTTAAAAGGAAGAACTGGGGAGATCATTGTATCTGTTCCAAAAGACGGGTTTGGAGAAGTACTGTTAATCAGTAATAGCGGGAAAATCTCAAAGCCAGCTGTCAGTTTCGACCAAGAGGAGATTCCATATGGAACCCGTGTGCTAGTTGTCGAAGTGAACAAAGGCGTCTTATCTGTTATACCAAATGAAGAAATCTAGGAGGGAATGCTATGCCAGGAACAACTATTTTAGTGATCATTGGAATTGTGCTCGTGATTCTTATTGCACTTATTGGTGTATTTGTTTCTAAATACCGGACAGCAGGTCCAGATGAAGCATTAATCGTCACAGGAAGTTATCTAGGAAGTAAAAATGTCCACGTGGATGAAGGTGGAAACAAGATTAAGATTGTGAGAGGCGGCGGTACCTTTGTACTTCCAGTCTTTCAACAAGCAGAGCCGCTCAGCTTACTATCTAGCAAGCTAGATGTTTCAACACCTGAAGTTTATACCGAACAAGGTGTACCAGTCATGGCGGACGGAACAGCCATCATTAAAATTGGCGGATCGATTGAAGAAATCGCGACTGCTGCAGAGCAGTTTTTAGGGAAAACAAAAGAAGACCGCGAAAACGAAGCGAGAGAAGTATTAGAAGGCCACCTTCGTTCAATCTTAGGATCAATGACAGTTGAAGAGATTTATAAAAACAGAGAGAAATTCTCACAAGAAGTACAACGTGTCGCTTCTCAAGATTTAGCGAAAATGGGTCTTGTCATTGTCTCGTTTACGATTAAAGATGTTCGTGATAAAAATGGCTATTTAGAATCTCTAGGTAAACCAAGAATTGCTCAAGTAAAACGTGATGCAGATATTGCAACAGCTGAAGCAGATAAAGAAACACGTATCAAACGTGCCGAAGCAGATAAAGATGCGAAGAAATCTGAGCTTGAGCGTGCTACTGAAATCGCTGAAGCAGAAAAGATCAATGAGCTGAAAAGAGCAGAATTCAGACGTGAACAGGATACAGCGAAAGCAAGTGCTGACCAAGCGTACGATCTAGAAACAGCTCGAAACCGTCAGCACGTAACTGAACAAGAAATGCAAGTCAAAATCATTGAGCGTCAGAAGCAAATCGAATTAGAAGAAAAAGAGATTCAGCGTCGTGAACGTCAATACGATTCTGAAGTGAAAAAGAAAGCAGATGCGGACCGTTATGCTGTTGAGCAGTCGGCTGCGGCGGAAAAAGCGAAACGTCTTGCTGAAGCAGATGCGAAGAAATACAGTATTGAAGCAATGGCCAAAGCAGAAGCTGAAAAAGTCCGTATTGACGGGCTTGCCAAAGCAGAAGCGGATCGTGCGAAAGGGGAAACAGAAGCAGAAGTCATTAGACTAAAAGGACTTGCAGAAGCTGAAGCGAAAGAGAAAATTGCGGAAGCATTCGAACAGTATGGTCAGGCAGCGATTCTTGATATGATTGTGAAAATGCTACCTGAATATGCGAAGCAAGTATCTGCACCACTTTCTAACATTGATAAAATTACTGTTGTGGATACGGGCGGTAATGGGGAAGGCAGCGGTGCCAATAAAGTCACAGGCTATGCCACAAATCTCATGTCCAGTCTTCAAGAAAGCCTGAAAGCATCCTCTGGAATTGATGTGAAAGAAATTATTGAGAACTTTTCTGGCAAAGGCAATGTGAAGCAAAGCATTCAAGAGCTGACAAACGAAATCAAACAACCAAGAAAAAAAGAAATCGCTGATCGTCAAATAGAAGAATAAAATCAAAAGGCACCTTCTATCAGAAGGTGTCACTTTTTTCTGTAATCATTAAAAGGTATGCTGACAAAACGTCGGTCATTGAATTTTACATAATAGGAATTTATCATAATGAAGATAGGGTGAAAAAACTAAAAGGAGTGGCGCGGATGAAGGTGAGACATGCTGTACATCAAGATATTCCACAAATAGCCGAAATTCATGTGAAAAGCTGGCAGACGACTTATCAAGGCATTATTAATCAGGATTATTTGGATGGTTTAAATATAGAAGATCGAGAAGAGAGCTGGAGAAGAAGATCACTTGAAGGCACATTTGTCGCAGAAGATGCGGATGGCGTATTTGGTTTTGCTTCTTTCGGAAAACAACGTGACGAACGTTATTCTACATATGATGGAGAGCTTTATGCCATCTATTTATTACAAGAGAAACAGAAATCAGGTACGGGTATTGCTTTAATTGCAAAAGGGGTGGATTATTTAATAGAAAAAGGGTATCAGAGGTTGATGCTATGGGTGTTTGAACAAAATTCGGCAAAACAATTTTATCAAAAGCTTCAACCTAGTTTTGTCGTTACCAGCCAGTTCGAGCTGGCTGGCGAGAACCATAATGAAATAGGGTATGGGTGGGAGCTGTCTATATTGAATAACCATGTACAACAAATTAAATCGTCAGCTTCCAATAATAATGAGAGAAAAAAGTGAAAAGTACAGCAAGCAACATGTAAGAAATAAACGGTGAAGCTTCTACTTTTCCTTTCACGCCTGCTATTTTTAAAGCTTCATAGAAACCTGCCAAATAATAAGCAAGACTGAGAATATAACAGCAAAGCATAATGGAGTAAGGGCTCATTGTCGTACCTCCAGCATGAAATCTTCTATTATTAATAGATTCCATAGAGCGGCAAATTATGCATAAAAAAATAACCAGCTGTAATCAGCCGGTTATTTTTGACGAGGAAAAACCAAACGGGATGCACTTGGGATGAGTATACAAAGAACGATACTGCAAATAATAAATGAAGGAACCATATATGTACTGTTATAAATTAAAGAGTAGACCCATCCTGGTGTTCCTTTCGGTGCATATTGAGAAAAGAAAACGACGCCAGAAATAAAGAACGTCAGCAGCCTGAAGAAACTAGCAACAAAAACAGCTAAGGTAATATAGATGAATTGCTGTTTTCGCTTTTGATCCTGAATGGCTTTTTTGATCACTCCAGAAAACAAGCCGCTTAAAGAAATGACGACAGACGCAACGAAGTAATCGAGGAATCCTTGAACAGGTGTAGCGATGATCGGACTATTCATCAGCTGAAGACCTGCGATTAACACACCAATAATAAATCCAGTAGATATCCCCCATCTAATAGACATGAGAATGACAGGAATCATAATCAGTGCAAGAGAACCTCCATTCGGCATTCTTAAAAAGAGACCGGATAAATAATCTAAAACAAGTGCAAGAGAAGTCATGATGGCGATCTCCATCAGTCGTACTAATTGATTTGATTGCTGCATAAAAAAATCCCCTTTTCACGAATTGTGCAAGGAGAGACCATGTCAGGATGAGTATGTGATTCATAGAAAAACATATCGGCTTGAATACTATGTATGCAAGTGATTCCACATTCCTACTTCAGTATTAACTGACAGGTTCAAAGGGTCAGAACAACGAATTGTTCACTCTCAGCACAAAGCTCCCCCTGCGGTTATTTAGTTTCAATCTATTATAAATATACTAAAGACCTACAGGATCAACAATAGTGAATTACGGAGTTAAGCCCTTTTTGTACGAATATATAGGAAGAGATCAGGAAAAATAAATTATTTAGAAAAAATACTTGTTTCTTCTTTTAAAAGGTGTTATATTTGTATTCGCCGCTGAAACAGCGCGGTTGATAAATAACATTGAGAAAAAAGTTGTTGACTTTATCTTGATAGAATGTTATATTAATAAAGTCGCCTCTGAGAGACGACGAAGATGATCTTTGAAAACTAAACAAGACAAAACGTACCTGTTAATTCGAGTTTTTATAAAAAAATCCTATGATACTTCATAGGTAGTCAGTCAAACTGGCGAGGCAGGAAATGATCACATGCTAAGTTCGCTACATCGTGTAGCAATGCATGTGTGATATGCATCCTGCATACCTCGGAGAGTTTGATCCTGGCTCAGGACGAACGCTGGCGGCGTGCCTAATACATGCAAGTCGAGCGGACAGAAGGGAGCTTGCTCCCGGATGTTAGCGGCGGACGGGTGAGTAACACGTGGGTAACCT
>NZ_JANGFM010000003.1:0-476488 GCF_046566805.1 Bacillus sp. BD48
CCGGGGCAACCGGCATCACTGGAGCTACTGGACCTACTGGTGTGACGGGTATTACTGGAGCTACCGGTCCTACTGGCGCTACAGGTATCACTGGTTCTACTGGACCAACGGGTGCCACCGGTATTACTGGAGATACTGGTCCTACCGGCGCAACGGGTATTACTGGAGATACTGGTTCTACTGGTGCCACCGGTATTACTGGAGCTGCTGGTCCTACCGGCGCAACAGGTATCACTGGAGATACCGGTCCTACTGGTGTGACGGGTATCACTGGATCAACTGGACCTACCGGGGCAACGGGTATCACTGGAGCTACTGGTTCTACCGGAGCTACCGGTCCTACCGGGGCAACGGGCATCACTGGGGCTACTGGTCCAACTGGTGTGACGGGTATTACTGGTGCCACCGGTATCACTGGAGCTACTGGTCCTACCGGCGCCACGGGGATCACTGGAGCTACCGGACCTACTGGCGCAACGGGTATTACTGGAGCTACTGGTCCTACTGGCGTGACAGGTGTTACTGGTGTCACTGGAGCTACTGGAACAGGTGGTTTTACAGATACAGCACTTTATGCTGCTAATAGTTCTGGCCCAACCATCGTTACTGTAGCAGGAGGAACGAATATTCCTTTGCCGAACTTTCAAAACATTACTGGCTTTACGGTAAACGGCACAAACACTGTTTTTACCGTTCTGGAAACTGGTAAATACTACATTACGTATCAAGTCAATACAACTACAGCTCTTTTAGTTAATACACGTTTGCTTTTAAATGGAGCAACCGCTGTGTCTGGTTCTGTTCAATCACCTGTTATTTCCACTTCACTTATTAACAATACTTTAATCGTCAATTTAACAGCAGGAAGTACCATTTCACTGCAGTTTTTCGGGACAGTTGTCACAGCTGTTTTAGTTGGCGGGGCTGGTGCTGCAGGTGCTACTTTGACCATCATACGGCTCAGCTAAAATAAAAAAGAAAGGCTTTTTCAGCCTTTCTTTTTTATGTCTTCTATTACATTTATACAATGTTCAATATCATGAGATTGCAAAAGGTGAAAAATAGATTGAATGATTGTAAACTCTAAATTCCACCATTCTAATAACTGCAGTTTTTCGATTATTTCGGATGAAAATCGATATTTCATGAGCTGCTGCGGATTTCCTGCGGCAATTGCATATGGCGGCACATCTTTTGTAATCACACTATTTGCTCCGATTACGGCTCCGTTGCCTATACATACTCCGGACATAATCGTCGCACCATATCCAATCCATACGTCATGTCCAATATGAACATCCCCCTTCGATTTGGGGTGTCCTTTAATATGTGCAGCTTCTTTGAAAATTTGATTAAACGGATACGTTGTGACCCAATCTGTACGGTGTTCCCCACCTAGAAAAATTTTCACTTCGTTTGCGATGGAACAAAACTTCCCAATATGTAATGTCGTTCCTTCCCCCCACGTCAGCACTTGGAAATCTGGCCCGGCATAAGAAAAGTCACCGATATTGTGCGAGCTCATTTCACTTCTTTGATTCAAAAACATAGAAGATCCGGCCTCCTTAAAAGTGATAGATCTTCGTATGTATATGCTGCTTTACGCCTTCACATTATGATTGAACAAGCGCTACAATCTGTTTTTTCTTCCATACGAGCTGATAGTAGCTGTATTGGAGGAGTAAGTTCACAAAGAAAGCTGCAGGGTAGCCAATCCATATTCCTTTAATGCCAAGGGATGTATAGTGTGATAGTACATAAGCGACTGGTACTTCTACAAGCCAAATGGAACAAATACTAAAGATCGTCGGCCATAGAACCGTCCCGCTTGCTCTCATTGTGGCTGCAACAATTTGGGCCGTTCCAAAAATGAGATAGCTCCATAATGTAATGACGACCAAACTATAGGCGATGTCTATCGTCTCAGGATCTGTTAAAAAAATTGATAAAATCTGCGGCGCAAAAATATAAACGAAAATAATGATACATCCGCCTATGGCGAAGTTAAGACCTAACCCAATTTTAATGACATCTTTCAGTCGATTCATATTTCCTGCACCAATGAATTGTGCTGCAAAGATCGAGACCGCAATGCCAAGACTCACTGCCGGCATCTGCACATAACTTACGACTTGATTGACAACACCATAGGCAGCTGTCGCCTGTGATCCATAATCGTTGACAAAAGAAATCACAGCAATTTCTGATAAAGAAATGAGGATCATATTAATGCTTGATGGGATACTGAGCTTTAATAACGTTTTTAATAGATCCCCTTTCATCAATAAATGCTTTCTCACCGATGCATCAATGCGAAGCGGATGCTTTGTCTTATATAAATAGATATGTAGAATGACAAACGTCACAATTGTTGAAATCACAGAAGCATACGCAGCGCCGTATAAGCCGAACGCCGGCAGTCCCAACCATCCAAATAATAAAATGGGCAGCATCAAAATATTCGTTGCCGTACTAATCATTAAGAAATAAAATGGCGTTTTCGAATCCCCTGTCCCTCGCAAGAAGGTCGTATATACAAAATAAAGAAATAAGATCGGCATTGAGATGAATAGAATTCTAGCATAGCCCGCACTTTCCTCCACGATATTTGCGGGTGTTCCCATGAGGTTTAAGATATCTGTTGCGAAAAAACCTCCAATGATCGCTAAAGATACCCCGATCAAAAAAGTGAATGAAAGCGTTGTTCCAATAATTTCTTTTAATTTCTGTTCATTTTTTGCTCCATACGCTTGTCCAATAAGGATCGAGCTTCCCGATCCAATTCCAATGGAAAAAGAAACGAGTAAAAAGAAAAGCGGAAAGAATGCAGAAATGGCAGCTACTGCATCCTCTCCAATCCATCTTCCGACAAGAACAATGGACACTAATTGTCCGATCGATTGCAAAATATTACTTAGCAAAAGCGGGATGAGAAAAATGGACATGGTTTTTACTAAAGATTGATTATTATCTAACGTCATGATGGTTCTCCTTCTCTCTCTAAATCTAAAGATTCTCAGCTAATATGCTGACAATACGGTCTTCTATCTCTTTCCCTTTTTCGTCATCAACAAGGTGATTAAATAAGATGGAAAAAGCGAGCGTTTTTCCGCCCTGCGTGTCAATATATCCAGAAAGTGTGCTGACCGTTGTTAACGACCCTGTTTTTGCACGTACTTTTTCTAGTGTAGCTGGTTCCTTCAATCTGTTCCTTAACGTTCCCCCCACCATTCGTTCACTTGCCCCTGCTAAAGGGAGCGCATGTTCATAGGTTTTAAACCATTTTTCCTTTTGAATGTTTGTCAAAAATAAAGTGAACTGGTTAGCAGAGACAAGGTTAATAGGTGATATGCCCGATCCGTCACGCAGCACTGCAAGCGAAGGATCGATGCCAAACGCAGGAAGCCGTTCATTCATGACGTCCAGACCCGCTTCAAAGCTCCCTTTGTTCTTCACTTTTTTCCCAAGTTCCTTTAGCAAAATTTCTGCATGGGTATTGTTGCTTAATTTCATCATAGGAACAAGCAGCTCTGATAATGGCATCGATGTATGGGAGGCAATTTTTTTGGCTTTTTTAGGAACTTGTTTTGATTTCAGCGGTCCCTTTACTTGAATCCCTTCCGCCTTTAACGCTCGTTTCATTAAGTCTAAAGCATAGGCGGACGGATCCCATAAAGCTACCCATTGTTTAGATGAGCTTGCTTTAACCGGAATGGTCCCAGTCAACGTAATCTTGTTGGTTCCGTGAGAGCGCTTAAAAGAGATTTTCTTTTTTCCGCCTTCTGGAACTGTTTTCACTTGATTGATGACTTGAGCGACATCCGTCTTCGGGATCATATCATAGGCGGCTTTCTGTCCTGCTTTTTTCCCTGGTTTTACTTCGAGAATGACGGTCCCTGCATCATAATCTTGATTCGGTGAAGCCGTGAGAGCAGAAATTTGTGCCCCGTAATATTGGTCCTCATCACTCCAAGGCAGATCAATGGAATATCTCGTGTCATCAAACCAAGTGTCATCTGCTGCAAGCTGTCCGCGAATGGTATGTATTCCGGCCTTTTTGACTTGTTTGGCGAGTGCTGCAAAATCCTCCTCTAATAAAGTCGGATCGCCGGTGCCGCGAAGATAAAGGCTGCCATGTAGCGTTTTCTTTTGAATGGAACCATCCATCCAGATGTCTGTAGGGAAAGTGTGTGTTTCTCCAAGTATATCAAGTGCGATGGCTGATGTGAGCAGTTTCATATTAGAAGCAGGAGTAAGACGGATATCGGCTTGATGTTCATAAAGAAGAGAGGTGTCAGAAGTATCGCGGACGCTGATGCCAGAGATCGCGCCGTCTAAATCAGGTGCTGTTCGTATGAATTCGTCTAAAGCTGTGATCCATTGAAGTGAATCGTCACGAGCTTTGAGTTGTTCATCTTTCGCTGAAAAAGGGAGAAATAAAATCGACAGGATACATATTTGTAAAAACAAAAGCTGTGAAAAACGCTTCACGCAATCCCTCCTTTTTGTTGCAGCCAATTTTAGAAGAATATGTTCATTATACACAAAAGAACGTTTGTTCTCAAAGGTTTTTTAAACAGAAAAGTCAGCTTTCTTTGACGAAAACTGACAAGCCCTTTACCTCTTTTCTGGATTCCAGCCATCAGCTCCGCCAAGAACAGCCTGAACTGTGATTTGACTTGCTTCATTTTGGGTTAAAATGGTTGACCATTTCACACGGTTTGCTGGACTGCTTCCCGCTCCTGTCGATCCAAATTCTTTGTACCTGGCCGTTCTTTCGTTGTCACGGTTATCCCAGTTATGCCATCCCTCTGCTTTCACATGATCATCCATTTTTGTATGAAGGAATGTTACAGCTGAATGAGGTCTCCACGGACGTCCTAAATAAACCGATTGCGCAGCTGCCGTCCCCTTTTTCAGCGTAGAGTCCATGAATACATAGCCGTACCTTTGCGCTTCTGTTGTGGATGCTGCAGTAATATACCCATTTCCAAGGCTTTTTATTTCAGCTCTTTTAAACACAGCTGTGGCTGATCCAAAAATAAAATCGACCGTGCCCTCAATATAGCAGTTTTCATAATATTGCCGCCCTGTGCCTGTTGCATAAAGCGTATCTTGATAGCCTAACACACGTATTTGTTTGAACACAGCCCGGTCGCCAGACACATACAGCGCAACTGCCTGACCAGCATGTCTGCCAGCTGTATTTTGAAAGGTGATATTTTCTGCATAAAAATCGTTTGCACGAATCATTGTGCTTGAGCTATTGGTTGTACTCCCAGTGCTTGCATTTGTATCATCATACGTAAGGATCGTGTTGTGCTGATTTTCGCCAATAAAGGATACGTGTGGTTTATTTTGCGGAAGCAATATTTTTTCTTTATATACACCATTTTTAATATAGATCGTTGTTCGTTGTTGATTGTTTGCTGGAATCGCATCAATGGCAGACTGAACGGTGCGGTATGTCCCGCTTCCCTTTTGATCAACGACAAAGACGCGGTTTGTTTCATACTGATGCCCAGCTTCTGCTGCTTGAAGTGAAGCGGATTCAAAAAGAAAGAAAGACAAGACCATGACCACCCATACGTTTCTATATTTCATCACATATCTCCTCCTCATTTTGTGAACGTTTTCATCAAACATTCTTTTTGATCCTATTCCATACACGCACAAAAAAACACCCACGTTTTTATGTTGTGGATGTTTTTTTAGACTTTTCATATTGCATCGCATAAATCCCTTCATTTTCAATCCATTCACAAAATAGAACGTCTCGATAAGAGGAAATATGCTGCTTTTTTAATTGCTCAGTCAGCCAGGATTCATCAAAACCGGCTTCTTGTAGGTCTTTTTTTAACATTTCGCCGTCAATAATAAACGTTCTAGGCAATTTGACTTCTTTTCCCTTCACGTTCACATCTTCTGCTGTGGCTGGTGCGTATTTCATTTTCGGAAGAACGCTGACAGAGCCGTCCGTTTCCAAAATGGCGTATTCAATTTCATTCAGGGCAAAATGACCTTTTGCGCGAACCAGTGTCTGCAGCTGATTGATATCAAGCATATTCTTCTTCAGCCGATTGTAGCGAATCTTCCCCTTATCAATCACAAGAGTAGGTCTTCCTTCTAATAAAGCGCGAATGGATTTAAAGCGCTGTGAAAGCCATTCAACTGTATAAATGAGAACGCCCCATACCGCAACAGCAAATAAAATTTGCAGAATATTGACTTTTGGATCAAAAATGGCGTTTCCGACCATTTCGCCTAAGATCAGCGCAGAAATAAAATCAAACGGCGTGATTTGTGCAAATTGTGTTTTTCCTAATAATTTTGTAATCAAAAATAAAGCGAAAAATCCGATTAAGAGCTCAGTCAAAATACTAACGTACGGCACAAAGATTCCTTCCTTTCTAGCTGCATTTATATACAGCATATACAGGAAAGGAAGGATCTAAACGTTTCCGTCTCTTCAACCCATGTGTCGTACGTATTCACGCATTCTTAATAGTTCTATCTCCAATTCATAAAAAGCCATGACCACACGTTGGTCATGGCTTTTCTATATATTGTAACACCCTTTGTTTGACCTATTTTGGCAGAACCGAACTCCCCATTAAATAACGGTCTACCTCGTGCGCCACTTGTCTGCCTTCATTAATTGCCCAGACAATCAAGCTTTGCCCGCGTCGTGCATCTCCCGCTGCAAATACGCCTTCTACATTTGTTGTATATTCCCCATATTTTGCGTCAATGCGATTGTTTTTGCTGTCCACGCCAAAGTGTTTCACAAGCGGCTGTTCAGTTCCCTCAAAACCAATTGCAATAAAGACGAGCTGAGCAGGCCATACCTTCTCTGTCCCTGGAATCTCATGAAATTCAAACTTCCCTTGTTCGTTTTTCACCTTTTCCATTTGAATGGTATGAAGCTCTTTTAATTTTCCATTTTTATCTGCCACAATTTTTGTGGTTTGAATTGAATATTGACGCGGATCTTCTCCGAATTTTGCTTGTGCTTCTTCATAAGCATAATCCAGTGAGAAGACATAAGGCTGTTCTGGCCACATGTTATCCCCTACACGTGTATCCGGAAGCTTTGGATGCTTCCCGAATTGAACAACACTTTTTGCTTTTTGGCGAAGTGCAGTTGCAACGCAGTCTGCACCTGTATCCCCTCCGCCAATCACAATCACGTCTTTTCCTTTTGCATCAATGAAGTTTTTGTCTTTAAATCCTGAATCAAGCATGCTTTTCGTTGCAAGTGTTAAATAATCCATCGCAAGGTGAATTCCTTTTGCTTCCCGGCCTTCAATCAACAGGTCACGCTGCTTTTGTGCACCTGTACAAAGGATAACCGCATCAAACTGCTCTTTCAGTTCGTCGGCGGTGATATCCACGCCGATTTCTGTGTTCGTCACAAAGTCAATACCTTCTTGTCTTAGAAGTTTGACTCTTCGCTCGACCACTTCTTTGTCGAGCTTCATATTTGGAATCCCGTATGTCAGCAGTCCGCCAAGACGGTCAGAACGCTCGAACACTGTTACAGCGTGCCCTGCCTGGTTTAATTGATCAGCACTTGCAAGTCCTGCTGGTCCTGAGCCGACAATGGCAATTTTCTTTCCTGTACGGCTTGAAGGGATTCTTGGTGTGATCCATCCATTTTCAAAGCCTTTATCAATGATCGTGCGTTCGATATTTTTAATCGAAACAGCTGGGTCATTGATAGCGACTGTACATGACCCTTCACAAGGCGCAGGACATACTCTCCCAGTAAACTCAGGAAAATTATTTGTTTTTTGCAGTCTTTCAAGAGCTTCTTTCCATCTCCCGCGATAGACAAGATCATTCCACTCTGGAATTAAATTGTAGATCGGGCAGCCAGACACGCCGCCCCTGATCTCCATTCCAATTTGACAAAACGGTGTTCCGCAATCCATACATCTTGCGCCCTGCTTCTTCAATACGTCATCTGTATAAGGAGCTGAATATTCTTTCCAGTCATTTTGACGAGTGAGAGGGTCACGTTCATTTGGCTTTTCTCTTTTATATTCCATAAAACCTGTTGCTTTGCCCATTGTCCTCTCCCCTTTCTTAATGAGCGAGGGCTGCTTTTTGCCCGTTTGCCGTTTCTTGATTTTTCGGTTTTGTGTTTGCTTCAAAGGCAAACATCACCGCTTCTTCATGACTGAGGCCCGCTTGTTTTTGTTCTTCAATGCTTTGAAGCATCATTTTGTAATTTCTCGGAATGACTTTGATGAATTGATCCTTTTCTTGCTCCCAGTTTTCAAGAAGTGCTGCTGCTTTTGAGCTGTTTGTATAATCAAGGTGTTCCTTGATCATTTGCTTTACTTCTAGTTCTTCTTCATGATCTGTAAGCTTTTCAAACATGATCATTTCCATGTTACACATTCTTTTGAACTGTTTTGCATCCGATGTATGGATGTAAGCCACACCGCCAGACATACCTGCACCAAAGTTTTTCCCAACGTCTCCTAAAATGACGACACGTCCGCCAGTCATGTATTCACACCCGTGATCTCCGATTCCTTCAACAACCACATGTACACCTGAATTACGAACAGCAAATCGTTCACCAGCACGCCCGTTAATATAAGCTTTTCCGCTAGTTGCACCGTAAAATGCGACGTTACCTACAATGACGTTTTCATGTCCATTTTGTACAAAGTGATCAGACGTTTTGACAGCAATTTTGCCTCCAGAGAGTCCTTTGCCGATATAGTCATTTGAATCACCTGTTAAATAGAGAGACATGCCTTTTGGCACAAATGCGCCAAAGCTTTGTCCAGCTGAACCAGTGAATCTTAGTGTGATTGTATCCTCTGGCAAGCCCTCTTCCCCGTAGCGCTTAGACACTTCACTGCCAGTAATGGTTCCGGCCACACGGTTAATATTGCGAATGTTCAATGATAGATCAACCGGTGTTTGATGATTCAGCGCTTCTTGCACATAAGGAAGGATTTCATTCATATCTAGCGATTCATCAATTTTATGATTTTGTGGTGTTCTGAATGTCCGCGCTCCTTCTGGCTGATAAAGCAGTGTTTCAAGGTTTAGCTGCCCTGCTTTCCAGTGAGCTTTTGCTCGTTCACTGACCGCTAGGACATCCGTGCGTCCGATTAATTCATCCATTGATGTAAAGCCGAGTTCCGCTAAGATTTCTCTTACTTCCTCTGCAATAAACATCATAAAGTTCACAATGTGATCAGGGTTACCCATGAATTTTTTGCGAAGCTCTGGATTTTGTGTGGCAACACCGACTGGGCAAGTATCTAAATGACATGCTCTCATCATCACACAGCCCAGCACGACAAGTGGAGCTGTCGCAAAGCCATACTCTTCTGCTCCTAAAATCGCAGCCATCACAACATCGCGGCCAGTCATTAACTTTCCGTCTGTTTCAAGAACGACTCTCTCGCGAAGACCGTTTAACACAAGGGTTTGATGCGCCTCTGCCAATCCAAGCTCCCAAGGAAGTCCTGTGTGTTTAATACTCGTTTTCGGTGAAGCTCCTGTACCGCCATCATAACCACTGATGACAATGACATCCGCAGTTCCTTTTGCTACACCTGCTGCAATCGTACCAACGCCGGCTTTAGATACAAGCTTGACACTGATGCGTGCATCACGGTTCGCATTTTTCAAATCATGAATCAGCTGTGCCAAATCCTCAATGGAATAAATATCATGATGCGGCGGTGGTGAAATCAATCCGACACCTGGCGTAGAACCACGTACATCGGCCACCCAAGGATACACTTTATTTCCTGGCAGCTGTCCGCCTTCTCCCGGCTTTGCTCCTTGCGCCATTTTAATTTGCAGTTCATCTGCATTGACCAAGTAATGACTTTTCACACCAAATCGGCCAGAAGCGATTTGTTTAATTGCACTTCTGCGGTCATCACCATGTTCATCTACTGTAAAGCGGGCAGGATCTTCTCCGCCTTCTCCGCTGTTACTTTTACCGCCAATTCGGTTCATCGCAATCGCAAGTGCCTCATGCGCTTCTTTACTTAAAGACCCAAATGACATGGCACCTGTCTTAAAGCGGCGCACGATGGATTCAGCAGATTCAACCTCTTCCAGACGGACCGGCTTTTGTTTTGGCTGAAATGCAAACAAATTTCTAAGGAAGCCGATTCTTTCTTCGTCCGCTGCCTTTGTATATTGTTTAAATAGATCGTAATCTTCATTACGGCATGCCCACTGGAGCGTATGGATCGTTTTTGGGTTAAAAGCATGGTGTTCTCCATCTTTTCTCCACTGGAATTCACTGCCTGATTCAAGCGTCTGGTCAGTTGCTGCTTGATACCCTGCTTCATGGCGAAGTTTTGCCTCATGAGCAATGGTGTCAAGATCAATCCCGCCAAGCTGAGAAGCTGTTCCTGTGAAATACTCTTGAATGACGTCTTCACTAATCCCAACTGCTTCAAAGATTTGCGCGCCTCTATAGCTCTGCACAGTGGAAATCCCCACTTTGGACATGACTTTGACGACACCTTCTGTCACGCTTTTACCAAACTTTGTAACAGCTTCATCAAAGCTGATTGAAATCGCTTCGTCTGCAATCAGCTGTTTATACGTTTCATAGACAAGGTAAGGGTGAATCGCATCTGCCCCGTAGCCAATCAGTGCGGCAAAATGATGGACCTCTCTCACCTCTCCAGATTCAACGATCAAACTAACCTTTGTCCGCAGGCCTTGACGCACAAGATGCTGATGAAGTGCACTTAGCGCAAGAAGTGGTGGAATCGGTACTTTTTGTTCTGTCATTTCACGATCTGAAAGGATTAATAAAGAGACACCTTCTCTAATCGCTTTTTCCGCCTCTTCAAACATCGCATCAAGTCCGCGCTTTAAATCATCGGTGAAAAGTGTATGAATCGTTTTGCTTTTAAAGGCATTATGAACAATCGTTTTCAAGCCGTTAAATTGTCCGCTCGTTAAGACCGGTGTATAAAGTTTAATTCTTCGGCATGAATATTCATTTGGATGTAAAATATCGCCTTCGGCACCTAACCAAGTCATGGTTGATGTCACGAGCTGCTCACGAATGGCATCAATCGGCGGGTTCGTGACTTGTGCAAACAGCTGCTTAAAATAATGAAAAAGAGACTGAGCACGATCAGATAACACAGCAAGCGGTGTGTCACTTCCCATTGAACCGATTGGGTCCTTGCCTTCCTCTAGTAAAGGAATTAAATACTTTTGAATGTCTTCGTACGTATAATGGAACGCACGCTGACGTGTCAATAAATCATCCATTATACTAGAATTTTCTGAATTTTCTTCCGAGCGATTGACGTGGACCATTTCTTCATCGAGCCATTTTTGATAAGGAAGTTCATTCGCAATGGTCGATTTCACTTCTTCGTCAGAAATAATTCGTCCTTCTTCTAAATCAATGAGCAGCATTTTGCCAGGCTCAAGACGATCTTTGTACTTAACATCTTCTTCATTTGTGTCGATTACGCCAACCTCAGATGAGAAAATGATATGATCATCATTAGTGACATAGTATCTTGCCGGTCTTAATCCGTTTCGGTCTAAGATGGCCCCAATTTGTTTGCCGTCCGTAAAGGAAATGGCTGTTGGTCCATCCCACGGCTCCATGAGAGAACTATGGTATTCATAAAATGCCCGTTTCTCTTTCGACATGTGCGTGTTTTCCGTCCAAGGCTCAGGAATCAGCATCATTGCTGTATGAGCAGGTGTACGGCCTGCAAGCACAAAGAATTCAAAGGCATTGTCTAAAATGGATGAATCACTTCCGTCTGCATTCAGCACTGGCAAAATCTTGTCTAAGTCGTCTCCGAAGGCTTCAGATACGAATTGTTGTTCTCTTGCTCTCATCCAATTGATATTTCCTCTTAATGTGTTGATTTCTCCGTTGTGAATTAAGTAACGGTTTGGATGGGCTCTTTCCCATGTAGGAAATGTATTTGTACTAAATCTTGAATGAACAAGTGAAAATGCAGAAACAAATGTTTCATCCTGTAGATCAAGATAAAAAGCATCGACTTGATCTGATGTTAAAAGCCCTTTGTATACGATGGTTTGGCTCGAGAGACTGACAAAGTAAAATTGTTTTTCCTCTCTTGTTCCCCAGTTCTCAGCCTGTTTACGAATGACATATAATTTTCGTTCAAATGACAAACGGTCTGTGATGTTGTCGTTTGCTCCGATAAAGACCTGTCTCACAACCGGACAGCTCTTCGCTGCAACAGTACCAATTTTTCCGGCATCGACAGGAACCGTTCTCCAGCCAATTAATGTTTGACCTTCTTGTTTAATGAACCCGTTGATTTTTTGTTCGATGGCTTGACGTGTTTTTTCGTCATCATCTTTTGAAAAGAAGACCATTCCTACCCCGTAACGGCCTTTTTCAGGAAGTGCAAATTCTTTGCAGTTCTTTCTAAAGAAAGCGTCTGGCAGCTGTACCATTAAACCGGCACCATCACCTGTATACGGATCACTGCCTTGCCCGCCGCGGTGATCAAGCTGGCACAGCATTTGTAATCCCTTTTTGACGATGCTATGTGTCGCCTCCCCTTTTAAATGGGCGTACAGTCCAATTCCACATGCATCATGTTCAAATTCAGGACGGTAGAGACCTTGTGGTTGTGGTAGTTGATTATAAGTCATCGTTTCTCTCCCCCGTTTAAAAGATCCGTTTTTACACAGTAATAAAATCTCACAAACTCTGTAACTTATTTTAAGTTTTCAAATTGATATAAACAATATATAATTTAGATCAAAACAATCTCTTTTTGAGATAGATGGGTGTGAAGTGCAAAGATGGAGCTTCGTCAGTTACGTTATTTTGTAGAAGTCGCAGACCGTGAACATGTGTCAGAAGCGGCTGAAAACTTACATGTTGCCCAATCTGCCATCAGCCGGCAGATTGCGAATTTAGAAGAAGAACTTGGAGTGGCCTTATTCGAACGAGAAGGACGAAATATCAAATTAACGAAGATCGGCAGACAATTTTTAGATCATGTCAGAACTGCACTAAAAGCCATTGATTATGCGAAAGAGCAAATTGATGAATACCTAGATCCGCACAAAGGAACGGTGAATATTGGATTTCCTACAAGTCTAGCAAGTCAAGTGCTCCCATCTGTTATCTCCGCCTTTAAGCAGGAATATCCAGAGGTCGATTTTTTACTTCGTCAAGGATCCTATAAATTTCTCATTGAAGCGGTCAAAAATCGAGATATCGATCTCGCCTTTTTAGGACCCGTACCAACAAACGATTCTCAAATAGAAGGAAATATTTTATTTTCCGAAAGCATATATGCCCTTTTACCGGTTAGCCACCCCTTTAGCGGACAAAGGAGTATTCATTTAAGTGATTTAAGAAAGGATCATTTCGTGTTATTTCCTGAAGGATATGTGCTGAGACAAATTGCGGTTGATGCTTGCAAGCAGGCAGGCTATGAGCCTACCATTTCATCTGAAGGAGAAGATTTAGATGCCATTAAAGGTCTCGTATCGGCAGGTATGGGTGTTACATTATTACCCGAAAGCGCCTTTTATGAAACAACACCGCGATTTACAGTAAAAATTCCGATCGATTTCCCTCAAGTGAGACGAACGGTTGGAATTATTGCATCTAAAACGCGCGAAATGTCTCCTTCTGCCCATGATTTTTATGTGTTTGTGAAGGATTTCTTTTCTAAAATTGAACAATATAAATAATTCACTAAAACAAGACATTTCATTTGTAGAAATAATCCCTCTTTGTATATGATGGGTTACAGAACAAAAGACTATATGGAAGAAAGGTATTCGTATGAAATCAATTTTATCGTTTTTAAAGCCGTATCGGCTGTCCGTTGTGTCCATTGTCATTCTCACCTTTTTAAGCAGTATGCTCCAGCTGTATTTACCGACGTTAACAGCAGATATCGTTGATGTCGGTATTGTCCAGGGAGATATTGCTTACATATGGAAGGTTGGCGGCTGGATGGTGGCTTGTTCTTTACTCGCCATTTTGCTCACCATTTGGAAGTCTTACTTGTCATCAAAAACAGCACTTGGCTTCGGGCGTGATATGAGAAGACAACTGTTTGTACATGTCGAAAAATTTTCATTAGAAGAATTTCAAAAGATCGGCACGTCTTCCTTTATTACAAGATCAACAAATGATGTGAAACAAGTCCAAGATGTGACGATCATGATTTTACAAATGATGACGCGGGCCCCCCTCATGCTTGTGGGCGGAATTATTTTAGCTGTTTCCAGGGATGCTGTCCTGTCTCTTATCTTTTTAGCAGCCCTCCCTCTTCTTGGCGGATTTATCTATTTGGTGTCAAGAAAAGCCATCCCGCTATTTGGCCAGCTTCAGAAAAAAACAGACCGGCTGAATTTAATTATGCGAGAATCTCTTTCAGGCATACGCGTCATTCGTGCCTTTAACCGTGTGGATGATGAAAAGGAGCGATTCCAAGAAGCCAACACGTCCTATAAGGATACTGGCCTTAGAGTGAACCGATTAATGGCTTACTTGTTTCCGTTTATGCTGATCATCATGAACTTCACGAATATCGGTATTGTCTGGCTTGGTGCAAACCGAATTGATGCCGGAGAAATGGAAGTTGGAAATCTCATTGCCTTCATTCAATATGCGATGATGATTTTAATGGCACTTATTATGCTGTCGATGAGCTTTATTATGGTCCCAAGAGCACAAGCATCAGCTAAACGCATGAATGAAGTGTTAAACATGGAACCAAAGATTAAAGACAAAGAAGAGTCTATAACTGACCTTCGCAAACCCGCTCAATCCATTCGCTTTGAGGATGTGTCTTTTTATTACTCAAATGCTGAGAAACCGGCCGTTCAAGGTATCACGTTTGAAGCCAAAACTGGTGAAACGACAGCCATCATCGGAAGTACGGGTTCTGGGAAAACAACGCTTCTTCAGCTGATGACGCGCTTTTATGAAGTGACAGAAGGCCGGATTACACTAGATGGTGTAGATATTAGAGAGCTGCCTCAAGAGAAACTGAGAAACCAGATGGGCTATGTCTCTCAAAAAGCTGTTTTATTCAGTGGAACCATTGCCGAGAATGTGCGCTTTGGCAAGCAGGATGCAAGCGATGAAGACATCTGGCAGGCGCTGCGAACTGCGCAGGCCGAAGAATTTGTTTTGCAAAAAGATGGCGGAATTGATGCAGAAATTGATCAAGGTGGTTCCAATCTATCCGGCGGCCAAAAGCAGCGGCTTTCCATTGCAAGGGCGCTAGTGAGAAAACCATCATTCTATCTGTTTGACGATAGCTTTTCAGCACTTGATTACAAAACAGATGCAAAGCTGCGGGCATCATTAGAAGCAGAAAAAGCACATGCAGCCCTCATCATTGTGGCTCAACGAATCAGCACAGTGAAGCATAGTGATAAAATCATTGTACTTGATGAAGGAAAAATTGCAGGTATCGGAACACATGAACAATTAATAAAGGATAATCTTGTGTACCAAGAGATTGTCGCATCACAGGAAGGTCAGGAGGTGGAGCGAGGATGAGTAAGAAAATGTCTTCAGGCATGGGCCATAAAGGCGGTCACCCTAAAGGGCCAGCCCTAAAACCGAAGGAATTTAAGAAAACACTGCTTCGTTTGACAGGCTATTTAAAACCAAGGAAATTACAGCTGATCATCGTCTTCATTGCAGCGATTGGTTCAACTGTCTTTAACGTCATTAGCCCAAAGCTGCTCGGGGATGCCACCTCTTCCCTATTTGACAGCTTTACGAATGGAACAGCCGTTCAATTTGATGTCATTTCACGAATTCTTTTGCTGCTTGTCGTGCTGTACGTCGTTGCTTCCCTCTTTTCATTCGTTCAGCAATATGTCATGGCCGGTGTCTCTCAACAGACCATCGCTGAATTACGGCAAGAAGCAAATGACAAGCTCACACGTCTCCCGCTTCGTTATTTTGATAAAACAACCCACGGGGACACACTAAGCCGTGTGATGAATGATATCGATAATATTAATACATCGCTTCAGCAGGCGCTCACCCAAGTGATTACATCTGTGATTACAGTCATTGGGATTGTTGTGATGATGCTCTTCATCAGTCCGCTGCTTACATTGCTTGTTTGTTTGACGCTGCCACTCAGCCTGTTTGCGATTCGCGGCATTACGTCATTTTCTCAAAAGCATTTTAAAGCGCAGCAAAAAGAGCTTGGGACGATCAATGGACATATTAATGAGATGTTCACAGGACATCAGACAGTTCGTGCGTATGGCTACGAAAAGAAAGCGATCGATACATTTGATCAATTAAATGAAAAGCTGTATGAATCATCAAGGAAAGCACAGTTCATTTCTGGTTTAATGATGCCAATGATGACCTTTATCGGGAACCTTGGCTATGTGGCAGTCAGTGTAGCCGGCGGGATTCTTGTCATTAACGGGAATATTCGTGTCGGGGATGTGCAGGCGTTTATCCAATACACACAGCAAATGTCTCAGCCGCTTGTGCAAGCATCAAGTGTCGCAAACTTAGTTCAATCAGCGATTGCGTCAGCTGAAAGGGTGTTTGAAATCCTTGATGAGGAAGAAGAAAGTACCGAAGAAGATGCGGCAATTGATCTTGCATCACTCTCAGGTGATGTGAGCTTTGAACAAGTTCAATTCGGATATGAAAAAGATCATCCGATTATTAAAGATTTGAATTTAGATGTGCAAGAAGGACAGACGGTTGCCATTGTCGGACCAACAGGTGCGGGAAAAACAACTATCATCAATCTTTTAATGCGTTTTTACGAATTAGATCAAGGCTCCATACGCATTGGCGGTGTCAAAACAACTGACCTCAGCCGTCAGCAAGTACGAGACTTATTTGCGATGGTTCTTCAGGATACGTGGCTCTTTGAAGGAACGATTTACGACAACATTGCCTATGGCAGGCAGCACGTTTCCAAAGAGGATGTCATCAAAGCGGCCAAACATGCCTATGCAGACGATTTCATCCGCACCCTTCCAGACGGATATGACACACTGTTAACAGAAGATGCCGGCAACCTGTCACAAGGTCAGCGCCAGCTGTTAACCATCGCCCGTGCCATTTTATCTGATCCAAAGATTTTGATACTAGATGAAGCAACAAGCAGTGTGGATACACGGACAGAGATGCATATTCAAAAAGCAATGAATGAATTGATGAAAGGCAGAACGAGCTTCGTGATTGCACACAGACTTTCAACAATTAAGGATGCAGACCTCATTTTAGTCATGAAGGATGGCACCATCATTGAAAAAGGATCGCACAGCGAACTTTTAAAACAAAAAGGCTTTTATGCAGACTTATATATGAGTCAATTTGCCGAAAATCAAGTGGGTTAACATCAAAAAAGAGGATAGACCGCATGTCACATGCTGTCTATCCTCTTTTCATTTGTCATCTGCCCGCTTCTTCACTTTTACACTGAGCTTCGTTATATACTCTGCTTCATCTTTAGACATGAGCGAATGAAGTAAATACTCCTCAAATACATCTCCATCCAGCATCATGTTCTCTTTTTCGATTCCATCTAACAGCTGTAAATAGGCTGATTCGAGCTCTTCATATGTTCCTTGGTCATATATCACCGCACAGATACCAGCAGGTTTTTTAACTGCACCTGGTCCTTCCATTCGGCAAAACAGCACATCTGACTGATGAAAGTTACGCTGAAGAAAATTGCTCTTTTTTTAACACAGAACCATTCAATAACGTCGATAAGTTTTTCTTATCGTCGTCAGATTGCAAGGCCGGCATCGCGAGCGTAATCAACCTTTTTCTGTTGAACTTCTTCATCGCTTTGATAATCCGGGCATGTCCGTCGGCGATCGGCGTGCCTTTAAGCTTTCGCGACATATCAGAACTTGGAATGATTTAACTTGATTTTCTCAGGATTTCTAACATATGCCGTAACGAAATCGCCCTTGTCTAATGCAAATTGCGTTTTGAAGTTGACCGATTTGACTGCTTGCCCCAAAAATAGTGATGTTTATAGTCTTCTACCTCCTTGTATTTGGTGAATAAAATCCATCTATTTCTGTTCTTTGATCAGCGTAGCCGTTTCTCACGTCAAAAACGGCTACCTTTTTGGTGATTGATGCCGGATTTATACCCGAATGGAGACAACTTGTTCACTACACCCTTTCTCTTGTTATAAACAAAAGTGCAGTTTCAAATTACAGGAGGCAAGCTGGGGTCGATCCCTGTCATATCAACAGATACATCCCACAGTCGCTTGGCAAGCTTCGGATTTCGCGCCTCCTCTGAGCGAGAGCATTCATGGGAAGGTCCCCGTAACTCGCCTAATCCTGACGGCCCGTAATAGCCGCCTGGCTTTATCTTCCCTGTGGCTGCGTGCAACGCGCCCCAGGCACCCATGGCCGGTTTGGCAAAGAACAGGCCGATCAACGGCATCATTACTTTGCCAGCCATGTTATCGCGTCCAAGGTCCGTTCCCACAAGGCCCGGGTGACAGGCCACGACTGTTACTGGTGATCCCGTCGCCCGCAGCCGCCGGTCCAGCTCGAAGACGAAGAGCATATTCGCGAGCTTACTGGCGCCATAGCGCGGGAGCCATTTGTAGCTCTTTTCTGCGTTAAGGTCTTCCCATTCGATTTTCGCGCCTTTGTGTTGACCGCTACTCGTGACGACGATGCGCGACCCAGGCGTTTCCATGAGCTTGGGCAGCAACAGCGCGGTCAACGCGAAGCAGCCAAGGTGATTGACGCCGAACGTCAGCTCGAAGCCTTGCACAGTGTGTCTCAGCTTCGAACCCTGCACGCCGGCATTGTTGATCAACACATCGATGCGTGGTTCCTTGGCGGCCAATTCAGCTGCGCTCCGCACACTCGCCAGATCCGCGAGGTCGAGCGGCAGGAAAGCTAGGTCAGCTCCCGGGGTCTTCCTCCGAATCCGATCCATGGCTTCTTTCGCCTTCGCATGGTTGCGGCAGGCCAGCAGCACACGTGCACCTCGCGCTGCCAGCACTTGCGATATTTCGAAGCCAATTCCAGTATTGGCCCCGGTGACGATGATGCATTTGCCCGACTGGTCAGGTACATTTGCATCCGTAAATCCTGTGTGACCGATTGCACCGCTTGCCCCAAAAATAGTGATGTTCATGGTCTTCTGCCCCCTTGTGTTATGGTGTCTTGAATAAAATCCTTCTATTTCTGTACCTCGATCAGCGTAGCCGTTTCTCACGTCAAAAACGGCTACCTTTTTGGTGATTGATGCTGGATTTATACCCGAGATGATTGATTTTTATCAACCCGATTCATACTTTATCTTCCGTAATAAATTCTTCGACTCGATCTCTTTTGGTGTACATGTCATACCAAATGTCGGCGATTTTGTCTTGAACTCCCGAATTCGGCTGCATCCAGATTCCGATCGAAATGTGCCCTGCATAAATACCTTTGTCCTTTAATTCACTGTTCAAATTGAAGATATAATTACGAAGACCGGAAACTGCAATTCCAACATTGCCCATCATTGGTACTGGATTGATTGCGGCTCCACCTGTCGTAAATAACAGAGCTCCACTTTGTTTATCCAACATATCCGGAAGCACTTCTCGAATAATCGATATCGCACCTAAAACGTTAAATTGAAATTGGTATAGCGCATTTTCTTCTGTTACATCTAATGCATTTGCAACTGTATCGATACTTGGAGTTGGACTGTATTCAACCACATCAATAAAACCGTATTTCTCTTTGATCGCTGCGAAAGCTAAACTAATTTGGGCTTTATTTAATATATCTGCTTGAAATGACGCTGCTTCAATCCCTAATTGTTCTAGTTCAATAACCAGTTGATTCAACTTTTCTTCATTACGGGCTATAAGCGCTACACGAAATCCGTTTTTTCCGAACTTCTTCGCAATAGACATACCTAATCCTGGTCCTGCCCCAACAATTACAATGTTTTCCATAATATAATTCCCTCCATAACTTCTTAGCTAATTATTTTTTCTAAGAGAGTTCATTTGTTACGATGGGTACTACTTTATTTACTAAGAACCAATCGCCTTTTCAATCTTTTGGGTATGATTCTGAATGATCACAACGATTTGCTTGATTAAGACCCTTCCACAAAAACACGTGTTATTTAAGCAACGTGTGTTGTATAATTGATGATAAGATGAAAAAGAACTATTAACAACCACCAAAATGGCTAATATGTTGTTTACACAACACTTCTATTGTATTGTCGTATTTAAACAACATTATGTACCTAAAAAGGAGAAGAACAGATTGATTATGCCAAAACAAGATCCGAGAATACTTCGTACAAGACAATTGATTGTAGACTCTTTCCTTTCGTTAGCTAGTGAAAAAGATTTCAACAATATAACCGTACGTGATATTTTATCCCTGAGCAGGCTACTATTAACCGCGCGGCATTTTATGCGCACTTTGACGATAAATTTGATTTGTTACATTCTACCATCACCAATACTTTTACGGACAAATTGAAAAAAAGCCTAAAGGTTATCATTCTTTAAGAACTATTATATAAAGTAAAATTAAAGAAGAGTTACAGAAGCTAATAGCTGATCTTTTGCTAAAAGGAGCTAAAAATGGCATGAGTAAATATTTCTTTTAAAGAAACTTATGTTAATTATAAAAAGTAGCGATAAACTTTTGATATTAACTGTTTTATGATAATAAGTTAAAACTCCAGTCATCGTAATTTAACAATCGGGCACTATTGCTGAATAAAATTTAGATTTTCAAACGACTTTATTGTTAAATTTTGTAGTGTAGTGAAGTATCTTACATCAAAAATTTAACAACTATATTTTTAGCCCCGTCCTAAATTTAGAACGGGGTTATGCATGTTTGAGGCTTAAAAATTAAATAACTTTATTGTCATATTAAAGGAGGGCTTATACGGAAAGCTAGAGGTAGAGTTTAAAACAGCGTAATAAAGGCTTATATACCCTATTTACATTTTTTACATCTATATGGCGCTTTTTGGACTTATCTCTTTTAGATATATTGAGGAGTTACTTCTCTAAACACTAAAAACACTACCCCATGAAAAAAGGTAGTGTTTTTAACATTCCATTCTCAGTCTCTAATCTGACCATCACCAGATAGAAGCAGCTTAGTTGTGGTAAGTGCAGGAAGTCCCATTGGCCCTCTTGCGTGCAGTTTTTGAGTAGAGATGCCAATTTCAGCTCCATAGCCAAGTGCGCCGCCGTCTGTAAAGCGAGTCGATGCGTTATGATAAACGGCTGCCGCATCGACTTCGTTTAGAAACGTGAGTGCATTTTTTTCATCTTCTGTCACGATCGCTTCTGAATGTTTTGTGCCGTACTGATCGATATGACTGATCGCTTCCTCGATTGAATCGACTACCTTTACCGCAAGATCAAGACTTAAATACTCATCTGTCCAATCCACTTCCTCCGCAGGAACCACGTTTGAGAAGTAAGACTCTGCTGCCTGATCGCCATGTACAGTGACACGGTGCTCCTGCAAAGCTTCATTTAATGAGGCTGCATACTCTTTCAGCCAATCACGATGAATGATCAGCGTCTCAAGAGCATTACATACGGCCGGACGATTCGTTTTCGCATTGATTACAATCTCAATGGCTTTTTTCACATTTGCGGTTTGATCAATATAGACATGACAGTTTCCTGTCCCTGTTTCAAGCACTGGGATAGTGGATTCTTCCACCACTGTTTTGATTAAGGAAGCTCCGCCACGCGGAATTAAAACATCGATCCATTCTTTTAGTTGAAACATCGCCTGAACCGATGAACGGTCTGTTTGTTCAATCAATTGCACCGCATCACGAGGAATCTTTGTTTGATCCAATGCTTCATGAATCACACTGACGATGGCTTTGTTGGAAGAAATAGCGGAGGAACCGCCTTTTAAAATCACTGAGTTGCCTGCCTTTAAGGCAAGGCCTGCTGCATCGACAGTGACGTTCGGTCTCGCTTCATAGATCATCCCGATCACGCCGAGCGGTACTCTTCGGCTTTTCACATGTAAGCCGTTATCAAGAGTCCATTCATCCAATATTTCTCCAACAGGATCTGTTAATCTCGTCACAAGCCGCAAACTTTCCGCAAACTCATGAATTCTTTCTTCATTTAACATTAAACGATCCATGAGTGCCTCTGAGAAGCCCTTTTCTTTCCCAGCATCTAAATCCTTTTGATTCTCCTGTAAAATGAACCGGCTTTTTTGCTCTAACGCTTCTGCCATTTTAAGCAGCGCGTCATTTTTTTCCTCTGTCTGAAGTAAACCAAGTTTTTTTGAAACGTGCTTTGCTTTTTTGGCTTTTTCTTTGACCGATGTGACAACTTCAGCTGTCAGTGTCATGGAATTCCTCCCTTTTTGGTTAACAAACTGGTATCGATAAATCTAAATGACAAACAAATGCTTCAAGATCGACAACATGCACGATTTCATCTTGTAACAAGTCACTCTTACGTGCGAGTTCATCTGATGCATAATTCACAACGCCAAGCCCTATTTCTCTTCCATCTTGATCTAAAATACGGACAACATCGCCTTTTTTAAACGAACCTTTCACATTGACAATCCCATCAGAATCAAGGCTTCCCTCACGGTGCATGAGGAATTCCCGTGTTTTCTCTTGAACCACGATCTCACCCTTTGGTCCAGAATGAAAGGCAATCCACTGCTTCTTATAGTTGAGGGGCGCTACATTTTCGTCAGCGGTAAAATATGTGCCGTCCTCTGTCCCATTGATCGCTTTGTCTAAAATGTGAGGCGTATCGGCTTTTCCTAAAAAGCCGTTGATACCTGCGGCCATTGATATTTTAAAGGCATCGAGCTTTGATTTCATTCCGCCTGTACCTACGCTGCTGCCTGCGTCTCCGGCAGCTGCTTCGATGTCTTCTGTGATGTCAGTCACTTCGAGAATTCTCTTCGCATTTGGATTTGTATGAGGATTATCTTCATACAAGCCATCGATATCAGATAAAATGGCAAGGAAATCCGCATCAATGAGTCCAGCTACTTTTGCAGACAATGTATCGTTGTCTCCAAACTTCAACCGATTGATCGTCACTGTATCATTTTCATTAATAATTGGGATGATGCCTCGATCTAATAACACGTTCATTGTGTTACGCACATTTTGATAGCGTGTTTCATCAGAAAAATCACTTCTTGTGATTAAGAGCTGTGAAGCAATATAACCGTGTGATAAAAATAAAGTAGAATATGATTCCATTAAAAGCCCTTGCCCGATTGAGGCAGATGCCTGCTTTTCCGGCAGTGTTTTGGGTCTATCGATAAATCCTAGTTTTCGGTAACCAGCTGCAACCGCACCAGATGAAACCAAAATGACTTCGTGTCCTTCATCTTTGAGTTTCACAATTTGATTGACGAGGTTTTCTAGTTTTTTCAAACTAATCTCACCTTGAAAGCTAGTAAGAGAGCTGCTTCCGATTTTCACAACAATTCGTTTTCTCTCTTTATCTGCGTACACCTTATCACTCCTGTACCTGAGCTCTATTTATATAGATACTTTTTGTTTTTGCTGATTGCTTATCTCTTTTGATCGATTGGCAGCATGTTTGACAGCTTGCTTGATCGCTTCTCCCCCACCAAAATTATCTAATGCATTCAGTCCCGCAGCAGTTGTACCATTTGGTGACGTAATTTTCTCTCTTAAGGCAGAAGGATTTTCCTCTGTTTCTTGCAGCATTTTTGCCGCACCGAGGAGTGTCTGCGCGCCAATTTGGCGAGACAATTCCTTTGATAAACCTGCCTCTTCTCCTGCTTCTTCGATTCTTTCCATTAAGAAATAAAAGTAGGCTGGCCCGCTTCCAGCAATTCCAGTGAAGATATCCATTTGCTCTTCCTGAATGGTATAGACTTCGCCCATTTCAGCTAAAAGAGCCTGACTTATGCTCATATGATCGTTTTTCACATAACGTCCAGCAGATAAAGCAGTCGCTGACGCCCCGATCGTACTTGATGTATTTGGCATGACCCTCATAACAGGCTGGCCTTCGTGCAGCATGTCTTCAATATACGATAGCTTCACACCTGCAAGGACAGACATGATGAGCTGATCTGGCTGAATACGTGGTTTTAATGATTCAAGTGCTGCTTCAGCATCCTTTGGCTTCATGGCCAGGATCAACATATCCATTTCTTCAAAAGGAAATGAATCCATTGCGGCTGTTTGAATTCCGTATTGTTTCGTTAGTTCATTCAATCGAAGTTGATTTTGTCTGTTTGTTGCGTAAATTTGGCCTAGCGGCATCTGTCCTGATCGCACAATCCCTGCGATCATTCCTTCCGCCATAGAACCTGCTCCAATGAAAGCAACTTTCTTTTGATCAATGATATTGATCCTCTCCCTTGTTCGCTTTTTGTTCGTGTTTTTCGCACGTTAGTTATCGTAACATGTTGAGAAATCGTGTCAAGAAAGAGCCAGCGCTTTTCAAAAGTCCCGAATGCATGGCCGGCAGCTTGCTGCAAGTATGTTAGCCGTGTTTTTCAAATACAGTAATTTAGATCAAAAGAACTATGATTATTTGAATCATAGGACCCTTTCGTTCGACTCAATTCACCATTTTATTTTTGGTTTCGGTGACTTCAATTCTATTTTTTAGAAAGCGCTCTCATTTTAATGACTTTCTATTTTCCTATATGGTGAATGTGCTTGAATCTTTCGATTAGACTATTGACATATTTTAGAAAACATGTCCGTTGAAATGATATTTTACTGGTGATACCGTGAAAGAGATATCATGTGAAAAAGGAGCGTTCATAATGAAAGTGAAAGAAAACTATGTCAATGTGATTCCAATGAAAGAAATCCGTTCTACCGATGACCTTCTTTTCCCATTCCCTATTTACAATGAGCTGCGTGCAGAGAGTGATATTAGATATGATGAGACAAGAAAGTGCTGGGATCTCTTTCGATATGCGGATATCCAGTCTGTTCTAAAGCAGCCTAAAGTGTTCTCTTCACAGCGAGGAAGAAGCACATCTAAAACAAGTATTTTAACGATGGATCCTCCAAAACATACAAAGATGAGAGCGCTTGTGAATAAAGCATTCACCCCAAAAGCGATCAAGCAATTAGAAGATAAGATCAAAGACCTGACACATGATCTATTAAATCAAGTCAAGGATCAACGTACGTTTGATATTGTGCAAGATTTAGCGGCTCCCCTGCCAGTGATGATTATCGCTGAGCTTCTCGGTGCAGAGGTGCAGGACAGAGAGCTGATTAAAAAACATTCTGATGCCCTTGTGGCAGGTGCTAAGGATGAATCAAAGGAAGCCATTCAGGCTGTTGTAGATATGCAGAAACGCGCTGAAGAGGAGCTGTCCATTTATTTTGCTCATTTGATCCAAAAACGAAAAGAAACGCCTGCCGATGACTTGATCTCGCTTCTCATTCAAGCGGAAATCGATGGAGAGCGTTTAACGGAGAATGAACTGCTTGGCTTTTGTATTCTATTACTTGTTGCAGGCAATGAGACAACGACCAATTTAATAACCAATGCCGTACGACTGCTGACAGAGCAGCCGCATATCGCTGAATCAGTTCGGCAGGATCCCTCTCTTATTCCTCAATTGACGGAGGAAACACTGCGGTATTATCCGCCTGTTCAAGCCATTGGCCGAATCGCCGCAGAGGAAGTTGAAATTGCAGGCGCACGCATTGAAAAAGGAGACTACCTCATCAGCTGGGTTGCTTCAGCAAATCGGGATGAACTGAAGTTTGAAGATCCAGATACGTTCCGGCTTGACCGGAAATCAAATCCGCATATGAGTTTTGGATTTGGCATTCATTTTTGTCTCGGTGCACCGCTTGCCCGGCTTGAAAGCAACATTGCGCTTGACGTTTTACTCCATACGTTTCAAGACATCACCTGCGTGGCAGATCAGCTAAAACCTATACAAAGCACGTTTGTTTTTGGGGTAAAAGAATTTCCTGTACAAGTCACCCGTTTTTAAAAGTCCCTTTTCAGGGGCTTTTTTTCATTTTCTTCAATTCATCATCTCTTTCTTACCTTCCTCCTCCGAACATGCTAAAATAAAATCCATACAAAGTGATAACGGAATGCAGAAAGGAAGCCGAAAACCCATGACCGATTATACAGCGATGAAAGACGGAATATTCAAATCAGTTTGTTCGTTAGATTGCCCGGATCAGTGCGGTCTTTTAATACATAAAGAAAATGGAAAGATCGTGAAAGTGCAGGGAGATCCGGACCACCCTGTCACACAAGGAAACATATGCAACAAAGTGCGTAATGTCACAGCCCGTTTATATGATGAAAAAAGGCTGACCACTCCTTTAAAACGTGTTGGCCAAAAAGGCGAAGGTCAGTTTGCGCCGATTACGTGGGAAGAAGCCATTGAAACCATTCGTCAAAAATGGACAAAGCTCATCGAAGAGAAAGGGCCAGAAAGCATTCTGCCATATAGCTTCTATGGGAACATGGGCAATCTCAACGCAGAAGGAATGGACCGCCGCTTTTTCTATCGTCTTGGTTCAAGCCAGTTAGACCGGACGATCTGTCAGTCAGCAGGAACGACTGGCTATAAATATACAATGGGCGCAAGCATTGGGACAGATCCTGAAGACACCATTCATACGAAACTATTTATTTTTTGGGGCATCAATGCCGTGTCGACCAATATGCACCAAATCACCTTGGCACAAAAAGCGCGAAAGCAAGGAGCAAAGATTGTCGTGATTGATGTTCACAAGAACCAAACAGGGCGGATGGCAGATTGGTTCATTCCGCTTCGGCCTGGTACTGACAGTGCGCTTGCACTTGGCATCATGCATGTCCTTTTTAAAGAAGAACGTACAGATGAAGCTTTTTTAGAGACTTACACGGTCGGCCATAAAGAGCTACGCGAGCATGTAAAGCAGTATGATCCAGACACAGTTGAGCACATCACGGGTGTCCCTAAAGGCGACATTATTACACTTGCGAGAATGTACGCTGAGACATCCCCCTCTCTCATTCGCATTGGGAATGGTTTACAGCACCATGATAATGGCGGGATGAGTATTAGAACCATTTCCTGCCTCCCTGCCCTGACTGGTCAATGGCTGCACAAGGGCGGCGGAGCAATGAAATCAAACTCTTCTTTTCTCAGCTATAATGAACCAGCTCTTCAGCGGCCGGATTTATTAAAAGAACGCACGCCTAGATCATTTAATATGAATCAGCTGGGCAGCGTACTGACAAGCGCAGAGCCTTCCGTTGATTCTCTCTTTATCTACTCGTGCAACCCAGCAGTTGTGACACCAGAAGCGAATAAAGTCAGAGAAGGTTTGCTGAGAGAGGATTTATTTACAGTGGTTCATGATTTATTCCTGACAGAAACAGCGGCGTATGCAGACATTGTCCTGCCGGCGACATCAGCCTTTGAAAACGAGGATTTCTATACGTCATACTGGCATCATTATATTCAAATTCAGGAGCCAGTGATAGAACGCTACGGAGAAAGCAAATCCAATACTGAAGTATTCCGCCTGCTTGCCCATGCGATGGGCTTTGAAGATGAAGCCTTCCGCGAGACAGATGCTGAATTGATGGAACAAGCTCTTCAACATCCAGAAAATCCGCATTATGAGGACATTTCATACGAGGCATTAAAAGAAAAGAAATGGATTAAAGCAAAACGTGGATCTTTCCAGGAATTAAAGCTTCAAACCCCAAGCGGGAAAATTGAGCTTTATTCTGAACAAATGAAAAAAGACGGGTACCCAGCCCTTCCAACCTATGTGCCCCTTTATCAGGAAAGCGATTATCCGCTTACCTTTATACCGGGACCGAACCATAATTTCCTGAATTCTACCTTCTCACTTCATGAAAAGCATCAAAAGCTTGAGAAATTTCCGAAGCTTCACATGAATGAACAGGATGCAAAGGAAAGAAAAATTGAAGATGGTGACATGGTGCGTGTGCTGAACGATCGAGGAGAGTGTGAGCTTGTCGTGTCAGTCGGTCAAAATGTATTATCTGGTGTTGTGGTCAGTCAAGGATTATGGGCAGATCAAAAAGGCAAAAAGCATTTAGTGAATGGGTTAACACCTGATCGATTGGCAGATATGGGCGGCGGCGCGACGTTCTTTTCTGGCAGAGTAGAAGTTGAAAAATTATCATAGAAAAAAGCCAGCTGTTTTTTGCTGGCTTTTTTCATATGCTTTTATCGAATAATCAACTGGTTGGTCATCACATTCGCACTTCCGCTGCTTTGGTAGCCTTCTACAGTAAATGCCGTTTCATACATTCTGCCCATTGGCATCCCTAAGCTTTCCCATTTATTAAAATGCGCACTGACGGAGACCGTTCCGCTTGTACGCTTTGTTTGACGTACACTCCAATATTGCTTGAAGGTCGCGATCCCGATAATGGAAGGCTGATTGACGCGGGTCGTTTCATAAATGTCATATGTGCCTCCATCGGCATAAAATGATCCTTTATACGCTCCTGTTGGACGATACGTGCCCCATGAATCAACAATGTAGTATTCTGCTAGTGGAGATTGTGTCCAGCCATAGACACATAAATAGGAATTCCCGCCCGGGTTAAAGGCTGCGTTGTAATTGATGGAGATGTTGCCAAGCTGATGATGAGTTTTAGTGGAATCAAACTTCTTTCCTTTTCGAAATAAGGCATTTCCGATATTGTTCCAGCCTGCACTAAATGCCCCGCCGTTATTGAGTGTCATCGAGGTGTTTCCATAATCTTTCCATAATTCATAATCGTACCCGTCATGTGTGCCCATTTCATTATTATAAATCGTTCTCGCATGAGCTGGCACAGCAGTCAGTACCAGCACAAATCCAATACACATCACAAACAACAGCCTCAATCTTTTCAAATTCATTTTCCATCCCTCTCCTTTATTCATCCGTATTGTTCTGTCATCCCTAAGGTGAAAAACCCATCACCTCCTTTCATGCAGCCTTCTCAGTTAGATGGAACGATACTGCTCTAACCCAGCATGGATGTCTCTTGTTTGTGTATAAATCCTTTGATACAAATGAAATAGATCGGCGTATACTTCTGCATGCTGCTGCTCTGGCTCATAAACAGCGGCTTGATGGATCAAATGATTAGCACATGCTTCAAGTGACGGATACCATCCGCATCCAACCGCGGCAAGCATCGCTGCACCTAAAGCAGGCCCTTGTTCGTTGTCTAACTGGATGACTTCAGCCTGAAAAATGTCTGCTTGCATTTGAAGCCATGTCCGGCTTCTCGCACCGCCGCCAATGGACACAATAGAATCTATGTTTTTTCCTGCCTGCCGGAATAATGCGATAGATTCATTCAGTGAAAAGGTAATTCCCTCTAACACAGCCCTGACAACATGTGCCCTTTCATGCCTGCTGTCTAACCCAATCAAGCTTGCGCGAATGATCGAATCCGCATGAGGTGTTCTTTCCCCGACTAAATAGGGTGTAAAGAGCAATCCTTTCGCTCCTGGCGCTACATGAGCCGCACCTTCTAAAAGTGATTGAAACGATTCCTCAGGAGCCAGTAAGTGTTTTGCCCAGTTCAGGCTATATCCTGCTGAAAGGGTGACACCCATTGTGTAAAAAGCGTCTTTTTTTGCATGATGAAACAAATGCAAGTTCCCTTGAAGCTCCCTTTCATGATCCTCTTCGTAGGAGAGAATGACCCCGGATGTGCCGATGCTGCATAACGTGCGGTCAGGGGTTAAAATTCCAGCACCAATTGCTCCGCAGGCATTATCTGCCCCGCCGGCAAAAACCTTCGCTCCTTCTTTCATCCCAACTTCACGTGCAATGTGCGGCAAAAGTGTACCAACCTCCGCCTCTGATGTGACAAGCGGCGGGCAAATATGAAGAGGAATATCAAATGCCTGACAAATCTCCTCACTCCACGTCTGTTCACCGATATTTAACAGCAAAGTGCCAGCCGCATCAGAATAATCAATATGGACAGCGCCTGTTAAACGAAATCTAACATAATCTTTTGGGAGTAAAAACATGTCGATTTGCTGATCGATATGTGGTTCATGTTCCTTTACCCATAATAATTTTGGCAGTGTGAATCCTTCTAACGCCTGGTTTTTTGTGATCTTTTGCAGCCGGTCCCCCAGCTTTTTTGTGATGCACGTACATTGCGCTGTCGTTCGTGTATCATTCCATAAAATTGCAGGGCGGAGCACTTCGCGAGATTCATTTAATAGAACTAAACCATGCATCTGTCCGGAAAAGCTGATGCCTTCGACTTCTCTTGAATGAACAGGCTGCTTTGCCATCAGTTCTTTCATCACAGCGATTGTCTGCTCTACCCAATCCTCCGGTTGCTGCTCACAATACCCCGGTTTTTCTTGAATGAGGCGGTACGGCTTAGAGGCTTCGCAGCACACCTTTCCGCTCTCATCGACTAATATCGCTTTGACCCCGCTCGTTCCAAGATCAATTCCCATCACATATTTCATGTTTTCACTCCTTCAAAACAGGTCCGCCCCTTCAATTAATCTTCTAACAAGTATTGATTTAAACGGGCTTTCAGCTGTTCCTCTCTTCCCGATTCGTTTCTGATCAAAGGATGTTTCAGCGCATATTCTTCTAATGTATGAAAGTTTGCCTTCCCTTCTGAAATGTCACGTCCAATTCCTTCAGAAAAGCTGCGATACCGGTGCTTTATGACATCCTCAAACACACGATCTTCTATGAGTCTATGAGCGACCCGCAGTCCTTTTGCGAATGCATCCATCCCGGCAATATGGGCATATAAAATATCTTCAAGTTCAAATGAAGCTCTTCTTACTTTTGCATCAAAATTGAGACCGCCAGCCCCTAGCCCGCCATTTTGCAAAATTTCATACATGGCAAGAGTTGTCGCATACAGATCGGTTGGAAATTCATCTGTATCCCACCCAAGAAGCGAATTTCCTTGGTTTGCATCAACAGAACCGAGCAGCCCATGAATTCTTGCGACACGTAATTCATGCTCAAACGTATGGCCGGCCAGTGTCGCATGATTGGCCTCGATATTTAATTTAAAATGGGAATCTAATCCGTATTGTTTTAAAAAGGCGATGGAAGTCGCTGCATCTGTATCGTATTGATGAGTTGTTGGCTCCTTTGGCTTTGGCTCGATTAAAAATTGGCCAGTGTACCCAATTTCTTTTGCATAATCAACAGCCATGTGCAAGAAAGCTGCCATATGATCAAGCTCTTTTTTCATATCTGTATTGAGCAGCGTATCGTACCCTTCTCGTCCACCCCAGAAAACATAATTTTCTGCACCGAGTTCTTTAGCGGTTTCGATACCTTTCTTCACCTGTGCGGCCGCATAGGCAAAGACATCTGCATGACAAGATGTCGCAGCGCCGTGTACAAATCTAGGGTGCTTGAACATATTGGCCGTGTTCCACAGCAGCTTTACTCCGCTCTGCTTCATGTATTCTTTCATTCTTTCTAAAATGATGTCTAATTGTTGATTCGTCTCTTGAAGCGTCTCTCCCTCTGGCGCAATGTCACGGTCATGGAATGAAAAATACGGAACATCCAATAGGTCAAAAAGCTGAAAAGCGACTTCCAATCTAGCTTTTGCTAAATCCATTCCGCTATAGGAGTCCCATGCTCTTTGCATCGTCCCAGTTCCAAACATGTCTGTTCCATCAGCAGTCAATGTATGCCAATAAGCAACTGAAAAACGCAGGTGGTCTTTCATTGTTTTTCCGCCAATCACTTCGTTTGGATTATAGTATTGAAAAGCGAGTGGATTTTTTGATTGTTTTCCTTCATATTGAATTTTGCCGATTCCTTCTAAGCTGTGTAACGTTTTCATATTTGATTTGGTCATTCTTCATTCCTCCTGAGTACACTTTGTAAGTTGATGCAACAAACTAATGATCAATCTATGAAAAAATCACTTTGAATTTTCCATATTTTTTAGTTTTTTAGAAATATTTTCGTTATAATAAAGTTAAAATCATCTTTCTTATCGAATACATTGCGAAAAAAAGCAGTTCTTCTCAACTTAATCTAAAGACGAAACAAATGGAGTGGATAACGTGGATATCGCTGATCAGAACTTTGTCAAAAAAATAAATCAAAAACTTTTATTAAAAGAAATTCTCCAGCATGCGCCCATTTCGAGAGCAAAATTATCTGAACGCACTGGATTAAATAAATCGACTGTTTCTTCTCAAGTAAGTACGTTAATGAAAGAACATCTTGTCTATGAAATCGGTCAAGGTGAGTCCAGCGGCGGAAGAAGACCGGTTTTATTAATGTTTAATAAACGTGCAGGCTGCTCTATCGGGATTGATGTCGGCGTTGATTATGTTAATGGCATATTAACAGACCTTGAAGGGTCCATTCTTTACGAAGAGCAGATCAAGCTCCCATCCAGCTCTCCTGATGTGACGATACGTAAATTAATTGAATTAATACAGCAGCTCATCACACAAATGCCCTCTTCCCCGTACGGGCTCATTGGCATTGGCCTATGCATACATGGGTTAGTGGATGCAGATGAACAAATCGTGTTTACACCCCATTCCAAATGGAAAAATGTTGATCTGAAAAAGGCGCTCCAAGACACGTTCCAAGTACCGATCTTCATTGAAAATGAAGCAAATGCCGGTGCATATGGTGAAAAAATCTTTGGTGCCGCTAAACATTATGACCATTTGATCTATGCAAGCATCGGCACTGGCATCGGGATCGGAATCATCATCGATCATCATTTATACAGAGGGGCGTACGGCTTTTCTGGTGAAATGGGACATATGACGATCGATTTTAACGGACCAACATGCAGCTGCGGGAACCGCGGGTGCTGGGAATTGTATGCTTCTGAGAAAGCCTTGTTTCAGTCTCTTCAAACAAACGATCAGCACATCTCCCATCAAGATCTGGAACAGCTGGCCAAGTTAAATGATATGAAAACGCTCAATGCCCTGCGCAACTTTGGTTTTTACCTTGGGGTCGGACTCACAAACGTCCTGCATACCTTTAACCCGCAAGCCATTATTTTAAGAAACAAAGTGATCGAATCACATCAGGCGGTTCTAGATGTGATTGGGGAGGAAGTATCCTCGCGAATGGATACGCAATTCAGCTCACATATAGAGCTGCTCCCTTCATCATTAGGACACAATGCACCAGTATTGGGGATGACATCTCTTGTCATAGAAGCTTTTCTGCAAGATGCCACCCTCTCAACATGACCTATTTATTTTCCAAAAAAAGACAGCCTGTAGCGCGTTGTCTTTTTTTTATTCATCTGTTTCCTCATAGCGAAAATAGTGAAAATCAGCAGGAAGATGCTCGCCGCTCGTATCTTGGCACTGCATACCGACAAATGCCCCTGTAAAAAACCCCCCACCTCGAATGAAATCATCGGATAAATGGATGGAATCAAGCGGTACATCAATTTCCTTCCACTCTTTCTGATCAAAAGAATAAGAATATTTATATGTCTCTTTCCGAACGGTCACTTTTAAATAGACATATGTGACCTCGTCAGGAATGATGATTTTATGTGCCAATGGCTGAGAAAAGGCAAGGTTTTGACAGACTGATAGTTCAAGCGTGCGGCCAAGTTCCTCATCGTATGTCACCTGGAGTGCTGTCCAGTTTTCCGTATTATAATAATTCACAAGACCAGCTGCTTGCTGAAAGTTTTCTGGGAAGAACGAAACAGCTGTCTCTGCTTCAAAATAAAAGCTTTGCCAGCGCCTTGCAACAAAAGCTTGGGTAAACTTAGACGTTAAAGATTCGTGACCGAATAATCTTAAATGCTGCGGTTTCTCCGTTAACGAACCAATCTGATCTGAAAACGGAATTCTTAATGTTTGGAAGTGTCGATTTAGTGTTGATTCTTTAAATTCATCGACTGTATGATAGGTTGGTGCAAAAACCTTTTCTTCGATCTTTGGTGCTTCAACCTCAAGCGTCCCCTCTTTTCCGCCTACAACATAAGGCCAGCCATCCTTCCATTCGAGCTTTTGTATCGCTGTTTCTCTTCCTAAAGGACACCAGCCTCTCTGTTGAAAAATAGATTCCTTGCTTGATTGAATTGGGCGGCCAGTGAGATGAGCGAGATACCATTCATTTGTATGCGTTTGAACGATTGAAGCATGCCCGCATTTTTGAAGTGGATGGTCAGGCGCATGGAAGGCACTTAAGATCGGGTTATCAGGATGAACCTCATAAGGCCCTTCAATATGCGAGGAGCGGGCGATCGTTGCTGCATGCTCATACCTAGTACCTCCTTCTGCCGTTAATAAATAGTAGTAGTCACCGATGTGATACAGATGCGGCGCTTCTGTCAGTTTAATCGGTGTGCCTTTAAAAATGACCTTCCTTTGACCGATGAGCTTCTTTTCAGCCACACTATATTCCTGCAAGGCAATACCTGCAAAGGAATGGTGCTTTTCTCTATGATCCCACAGCATATTTAAGACGTATTTCTTCCCGCTTTGATCATGGAATAAAGATGGATCAAAGCCAGAGCTATTGAGCCGGATCGGTTCACTCCAATCGCCGTCCACTTCGCTTGCCGTGACCAAATAATTATGACCGTCTTTAAACGGACCATCCACTACTTTGATATCTGAATAAATAAGCCAAAACTGCCCATCCGCATAGCTTAAGCACGGCGCCCATACTCCGCCAGAATCAGGATTTCCCTTCATATCTAGCTGCGACGTTTTTTGCAAAGGACGCGCAGCAAGGCGCCAATGGACGAGATCCTTCGAATGATAAATTTGCACCCCTGGAAACCATTCAAATGTAGAGACGGCCATATAATAATCTTCTCCAACACGGCAAATACTTGGATCGGGGTTAAATCCTTTGAGCACTGGATTGGTAATCTTCATTGAACTTCCTCCTCTTTCAGAGACCTACATTTTAAAATCGTCCATATGATCGATATATACCTTGTCTCTATTCTCAAGCTCTCGTACGACTTTTTGATGTTTTTCTTCATCTAGGTTATAAAAATTAATATCAATCATCGCTAAAATCAGTAAGCATACAGGAATCACCGTTGTCGTGATTAAAATACCCAGTAATGCTTCTGGTGTTTGCATTTGGTTCGCAATATAGCCAAAGCGATCGAGTACAAGCCCTGGCACAATCCCGCCTAATGCCATCCCAAATTTAAAGAAGAATCCGATGATGGCATAGATGAGTCCGCCCATCCTTTTCCCTGTTTTATATTCGCCATATTCAACGGTTTCAGGAATAAGCGCCCACATGTAAGCACCGGCTGTAATACTCCCTGCAGCTGCGACGAGCCTGAAAACAAGTATTAAAGTGACTTGACTCGGCGGTATCACAAGTAATGCAAGAAGACCTACAATATTCAGCAATAATGAATAATTCAGCAGCTTTTTCTTTCCTAACAGCTTGTGCAGTTTTGGAATAAACGGCAGCACCATTAAAGCTGGCAGACTCCCAATGAGTCCGTACCATTTCACTAAATCTTCTCTGCCAAGGTTATACGTCACATAATAGATTCCGACAGAGTTACTGATCGAGTTCACGCCAAAAATAATAATAAAGAAAATGCTTAATACAACAAGCGGACGATTCACACGTAACTGAACAAAGATATCACTGAACTTAATTTTTTCCTCAGGCTTTTGAAGCGTGACACGTTCATTCGTGCTTTTAAAACAGAAAATAAGTAATGCACCGCCAAGAACGCCGAGAAAAGCCATCGTCATCTGCCAGCCGAGTGCTGTATTTCCTGTTTTATCACTCAAAAAAGTCGCAAGAAAAGGAACAAAAAAAGCAACAACTAGACCTCCGAGATTAGCAAAAAGCATACGAACCGACGTAATACTGACAACCTCTTGGTTATTTCTTGTCATTGCGGAAGTTAAAGCACCATAAGGAACATTGATGAATGTGTATGTAAGCGATAAACCAACATACGTGATGTAGGCATAAACGAGTTTACCCATTTCAGAAAAATCAGGTGTTGTAAAGCAAAGGATGGCAAGTACCACAAAAGGAAACGCACCGAATAACAAATAAGGTCTGAACCTGCCAAAACGGCTGTTCGTTCGATCCACCATTGCACCAATAAACGGATCTGCAAGCGCATCAATGGCGCGGACAACTAAAAACATCGTCCCTGCTGCCGCCGCTGATAAACCATACACATCTGTATAAAAAAATAATAGATACGTAGAGACAGTTGCATAAATTAAGTTACATGCGAAATCTCCTGAAGCATATCCCACTTTTTCAGACATACGAATCTTTTTTAAATTCTCACTTACCATGAGCTTTCTCCCTTCTTCTCTTAGCCTCTTCTAATGAACAGATGATGGAGGGCAGCAGCAGTCAATACAAAGAATATAAAGCGCTTTCAATTTGTTGTAAAAATGAAGCTGAACATCTGATCTTTTCAGCTTAGCCCACATACGCAGCAAATGATTTGAATGACGGAATCATCCCCTTTAATGGTCGGATCATCACTTGGAATTCATCTTAGTTTATCGACTAAACAAACTAAGATGAATTCATTTTATAAAATCTGATCTGACTTTTCAATATTTTTTGAAAAAATAATCCAAATAATTGATTTCTTGTCATTTTTCCGGCTGAAATGACGTAAAAAACTGAAGTGAATCATTTAATGGTTGCAATTCAGCTCACCCCATGCTATATTTATCAAGCGATGAGCTGAATTGTGTAAGTCGGGTAACATGTCTCCTTGAGACACACACGAATGTGGCGTGTGGTTATTCCGCCTCAATACGCAAAAGACATCTTCTCAGGAAGATGTCTTTTTTCTTATCCTATTTTTGTCCCATTTTCAACAGGCTCATCTGTAGCTAGTAAAACCACGTCTTCTTTTGACGGCATGCCCCCTAAGACAAGCACTTCTGATTTGAACCCTGCAATTCTTCTAGGCGGAAAATTGACGACTGCTACGATTTGTCTGCCAGTGAGACTCTCAGCCGTATAACGTTTTGTGAGCTGAGCACTGGATTGCTTTAGACCAATCTCTTCACCAAAATCAATCTTGAGTTTCAATGCAGGTACTCTTGCCTCTGCAAAGAATTCTGCTTCAATGATCGTTCCAACACGTATATCTAACGCCAAAAACTGTTCAATATCTGCCATCTGTTTCTCTCCTCTTCTTTCAAGGGTAAGTTCATTTACTAGAGTCATCTATTGTTTTTTCATTGTAGCACATTCATCTCGTAAAAAAGTGAGTCAAAAAGCCGATTCACTGCAAAAGCTTTTTTAGTTTACATAATAATTTTATTGTCGTGTATTAAATGTTTGCATCCTGAAAATGAATTCAGTAAAATGGCAAATAATCCTACTGCTTCCTCCCAAATATATTGGGGAGGGGTTAACACTTGTTTACATTATCGGATATGTGGACGTTTTGCTGGTCGTTTTTCGTCATTCTTCCTATCGTTGCCATCCTGCATCAGCTTGGCCATATTATGGTCGCGTGGATGTTTGGCGCAAAGGTTTCTTTTGCTCTTGGCAGAGGCAAAAAAGTATTGAAAGTAGGCGTTGTTGAAATTAGACGAATCTATTTTCTAGATGCATTTTGCCACTATGAAGAAATGAGGAAAAATAACCGATTCTCACACATTCTTGTCTACCTAGGCGGATCATTATGCAACCTGCTCAGTGTTCTCATACTGAATACAATGATCGCCAATGACATCCTGCCAGAACATCAATTTTTCTATCAATTTGCTTACTTCTCAGTCTACTATGTATTTTTTGCACTGCTGCCAGTCCAGTATGCAGATCATCATCCGAGTGATGGGCAAGCGATTGTGAATATCATTCGGCACGGTGAACCATGTGACATCATTGACTAACAGGGTGACTTTCACTGTCAATTTGATAACGAATCGTTAAAAAGAGAATACCGAATAGCTTCATTTGATGAACCGCTGTGAGACTTTTATCTGTCTCCGGCTTCATATGAAAGCTTTCTTCCATTGGCAGTTTCATGGTGATAAAAGGCGTATGCAAATACAATCCTTCGTCACCGGTACTGCCTTTTGGACATGCACTTTTTAATAGAAAATCTTCTCTTTCATTAAAAGGTTTTAAAATGGCGGTCATCTGAGAGTATGGAAGCGGCAGCGCAATATTCATATAGCCCGCAGCTGCATCGTGATGATGAGCATAAAGCGCAAAAAAGACCTGCTCCCCTTTTTCGTTGTGACGAATCCACGCCCTGACATCCTTTCGCTCTTCTTTAGGATGTTGAAATGCAGTCAGACGTCCCTTCATTTCATACGGCTTACGAGATGTTCCCAAATAGAGCTGCCCTAGTTTCTTAAAAGTGGGCTGAAGTAAAAAAACAAACGGCCTCACCCACCAATGAAAACAGACTGCTGCTTTTAACGTAAATGCCGCCGGATTTTCATAAAACCTTCGAATCACAGGTGACACCCTTTCAGCTGAAAACGTCGTTCCATTTAAATCATCAAGTGAATCGACTAAACCGAGCTTCTCTCGATCTTGCATTCTTTCCTTTTGAAAAGAGATCAACTGAAAACGGCCATGCACTCTTGATATCGGAAAATCCTTCTGCTTCAATTGATCCTTCGGTCCTTCGATCAGCCATCCAATCAGACCTGGTAAAATAACAAAAAAGGCATTGATACTGCCATGAAACCAAATCATCTGATCAATGCTGATGTAGGTCACGCGCATGAGCATGCCAGCGGAATAAAGAAAAGATAGCACGATCGTCCCCATTAAGACGCAGCCAGAAAACACAATCAGCACTTTTGCCACAGTCGATCGAAATCTTGTTTTCATACAAAGAATGCCGTACAAATAGAGGGCAATGACATATAGCGTGACGCTGAACGTATCAAATAGACGGGAGAAGCTAATCCCAACAGCAATCATCACAGGCGACAGCAAAATCACCCAGCCTGCCGCTTTGTATAAAGCTGTCTCTTTTTCTCGCTGTCTCCCTAATAATCCATAGAAAAGCGGGATAAAAAAAGCAGAGTAATGAAAATGAATAGCGGTCAAAAGCACAATGATTGGTGAAAAGCTCATTACCTGTATATCTGCTGTGTAAAGCCAAAACCAAAGCCCTCCTAAAGCGATATACATCCATGCACCACCCGTCATCAATTCATGAAGCGGAAAGATTCCCCTTTTCAGCAAACGAATAAATCCATATAATGCCAAAATGATCGTATACAAAAACCAGCCCGATGCAAACAAGGCAGAGTGATAGATGAATGCAGCCGTTGCACAAAGAGCAGCTAATGGAAAGGCTTTCATTAAAATGCTGATCAGTATCCCCGGCTTACTCTCCCTCTCTTCCTTCGCAAAAAAAGATAAAACTGCAGGAAGGAAAATCAGAATCGCTATCAGTACAAAAAACTCCGCTACTGGACCTGTCATTAAACGGGTGCCGATAAAACAGCACATGAGACCAAGGCTTGATATCAAATGCCATTTATTCATCATGAGACACCACCCTTTCAATAAACCGGCCTTTATATGTAAAAAGAGTTCCAAACAGTCGATTTTTCACATGCACATCAATGGTATACTCACCCGCATGCTCCTCGTAGCCTTCTATGACATCTGACACACCATAAAGCCATGAAGGCAGCGGCCATTCACGTCCAAACATCAACAGCTTCTGCCGGCCGGATTGAATGTGAAGGAACCCATGCTTTGTTACTGTAAAATGGAGCTCTGACATAAGAAGTCTAGGCTTTCCAAAATAGTCTAGTACTTTATGACTCTTCTGATCAATGATCATATCAGCATCAAAGTGCCGTTCCTTCTTTGGGAAATAAAACGTACGAAACCAGTGCATACCTTCCTCTCCCTTATTTGTCATAAAGGGTTTATTGACAATTCGGAAGGGAATGTTTTTTCCTCTCTCAGGGAAAAAACAGCGAAACAGCGGACCGATTTTGAAGAAAAATCGAATGAGCCTCGACCCGCCTCCTATTTCTTCCATGGTGCCTTCAGCGGTAAACGCACGGTTGTATCTCTCTTTTAATTTTGGATGCAGCTTATCGTAATCCTTTACTTGATGACGATGAACGACCATGTCTACCTCCCCTTTTTCGTTTGATCGAAAATACATCTAGACAATCTTTTAAATTAATCATCCCTGCAATGGATAGGATTAAAAATGCACTCATCACAAGCGGCTCATGAAGTGTCGTTTGTGGGGATAGGATCCCGATACAAAGCATCATCAGCAGAAACACGCTTTGAAGAATGAACAAATATTTCTTTGATAGCTTAGGTATCAGCCATGCTACGCCTATAAGGGCATAAAACAACCGGAATCCGGTGGTATGATCAAAAGCAGAATGTGAAAAAGGGATGACCGCTTGGCATAGCCAGACGATGGCAAACAGCAAACAAATTCCATAATGGGCAAGTGTTCTCTCCAGTAACAAACGAGGGTGCGTACCCTTTTCAAGCCACGTCTTTAGTGCGCCAAAACTAAAGGCCGTCATAAACCCAATCATCGGGCGAAAAAGTAATCGATCTGCCCACGCCCATCCTTTTCCTTCTTTCGGTTCATAATCAAATTGAGTTTGAAACACAATTTGATCGTTCGTTTTCACATATTTCCAATAGCCGCCGCCTTCTTTGATAAAAGACAGCGGGTGTGACGATTTGAATTTAAGCGAGGATGCCCGTTCATTCCGTTCATCCATCATTCTAGTTCGATATGCTCCTGTCCCTGTGACACTTACACCAAATCCAAGGTGCTTTTCATACAAAAAGGTTTGGGGCTGTTCATCTTGAGGTCCATTTAATGAAATGGTTGAAAAACGCAAATCCCACTGTTCATGAAGCTTTGGATTTTGCGTATATTCCCATACTTTCTCTAAAGGTGCATGAATGGTTGTTTCCACATAAACAGGCTTTCTTTTCATCTGCCTCGACTCCTCTATGTGAATTATTTCACATAATAAGCATACCATGTTTCACAAAACTGTCAAATCTTTATTCGTTTTCTCACAAAAAAATGGTTCCAGAAGGATGCTTCTCTATGATATCGGTTCACTGTAAAAAAAAGACCTGTCAAATAGACAGATCTTCTTTTTGCAATACACCTGTGATATAGAGCCGAACCGCATAACTCACACTTTCTTCAAGCTGTTCTTTTCGTTGAAATCCCTTTTTATTAGAAATATCACCGAAGCCGTGCAGTAAGCTTCTCAGTCCTCTGACGACATGCGTCATTTCCTCTTCCTTTACACCAAAGCGTGACATAATGGATTGGACAAACTGAACAAGGCGCTCTGCTGCAATACGTACTTCTTTTTCGTTCATATGTGAAAAGGCAGCTTCATAAAGACCGGGGTGTTCTCGGACAAATTGCACATATTGTCTGGCAAAGGCTAAAACAGCTTCTTCTTTTTCTAGCCCCTCTGTGACTTGCATCCCTTCCTCACAAAGCATGGAGAGCCCCTTTACTGCGAGTGCTGCCTGAATCTCATGAAGGCCGGCTACGTGATTGTAAAGAGAAGGCGGCCTGATATTCAGCCTTTTAGACAATGTAGCAATGGTCAAAGCGGAGAAGCCCTCTTCATCAACAAATGCAGCCGCTGTATCCATAATTTTTTCTTGTGTAATTCCCATTCTTGGAGACACGGTTTACTGCACCTCTTTCTTTAGTTGGTGCTGTCTTTTTCTAACGGCGGCTTGAAGCTTTTCATGAGGCTCTATGATAAGGTCACCATGTCCGGGAGCAAGACAGGATATGCGCAGTGTCAGTAACTTTTCAGCGCTTTTTAGTGCGGTTTCTGCATCCCATGTGGCAAAAGCAGGGAACGGGAAGCTCCACCGAAACTCACCCGTTACCGATAAGCCGCCTTTTGTCACAAGTGCATCCCCTGCAATGACAACTCCTGACCTTTCATCGTATAAAGAAATGCTGCCAGGTGTATGCCCTGGTGTTGCAATTACTTTGAACGGCTCAATCTCATCTCCTTCTTCGACAAGCACATCTGGTTTTGTATGAATATTTTTAATAAAACTGCCTTTGATTTTTTGCTGGGGTTCACCAGGGAGCAACGAAAAGTCACCTTCAAAAAGGCGTGCATCACGTTTTGATAAATAGACGACTGCCTCGGGAAAAGCCTTCTTCACCTCATCTAATGCGCCGATATGATCCATATGACTATGAGTGAGAATAATCTTATGAATTGGTTTGTTCTTTTTACGGGCAAATTCGATGATCGAGTTCGCCGCTATTTTTAAAGCAGCATCAATTAAGATGAGTCCTTCCTCTTCCTCAAATACATAGCAATTTACCGGAAATAGTAGCGGCATCAATGTGAGCTGGTGCAGGTGGTCAAAAGTTGTTATTCTCATGATTGTCCTCCTAAAACTAATATCGTTAGTTTTATATTAACTAATATCATTAGTTTTAGCAAACATTTTTTCATCAACCGCGATATAAATATCAATTTGCGCTTCTTTTGGATCAATAGATCTTTCATCATACCATTCAAAATCACCTGTATAAGTGCGGAATTGGCGCTGATTCCACGTCCAAATCTTGTGCCATGTTTCAAGCACGACCTCTTCAATCGGTCCTTTTCTCGTTTGAAATCTTGCGTAGGCAGACGCAGGAATCTCTTTTACATGTTCGATCTGCTGATCCGCGAACTCTCCAGCTGTAAATAAATAAGAACCATGTTCATCTTTTTCATAATCTGAATACAGCCCTATGACTGGGGCTTGTCCCCCATGAAGCTGCTGCGCAAAAAATTCCTGCCAGAGCGGTGCAATCTTCCGCTCTTTTGTTTTCTCTATTTCGTTTGTTGTGCGAACAGACAACCCTTTGATCCATTGTTTCTCTAATGTTACGATATCGTACATACATTCTCATCTCCTTTTCTCCCATCATATAAAAAGAAACCTGACAACTGTGTGTCAAGTTCCTAATCGCTTCATAAATTGTTTTAATTGGAGATCAAATGCTTCCTTGATATGCTGCGGTGAAAGAATGTCGACGTCCGGTCCTAAATGGAATAGGAAACTGTGCAGCCAATCGTCTTGCGGCACAGTCATTGCTGCCAGATAGGTTCCGTCTGAACATACGATCAATTCGTTCTCATCCACCCATTCCTTCACTTTACCAACTGATGCTTCCGTTAACCTGAGCGTGAGCGTTGTGACTGAAGGTTCTTCATGCCAAGAGTCATTCCAAGGCTTCTCTTCATTTTTGATTCTTTTCGGCCTGAAATATGCTGAAATGGTGATGAGGTCTGTCATTCTGGTCAGCTTGAACAGACGAAAAGCATTTTTCACACAACAAAACGCATACAAATACCAATGCCTTCCTTTTAAGACAAGCGTATAAGGCTCCACTTTCCGTGGAAGTATTTCACCTTTCGCATTGCGATAGGTAAACTGAATGTATTGTTGCGCGGAGGCAGCTGTATGGATCAGCTGGAGTTTCTTCTCTGCCTGGCTGTCTTTCCCCCATGAGCTTAAATCAATAAAGACATGGTGCTGTTTCTCGCTTTCATCAATATTTGGCGGAATGAGAGATTTGATTTTTTTCAGCACATGTTCGCTTTCTTTAAAGGAGTATGCACTCGTCATGCTTTCAAGGGCAGTTAAAATAAGCTCAATGTCATCATCGGTAAATAATTTTTTCTCTAAACGATAGTCGTCAACAAGCGAAATGCCCCCGCCTGCTCCTTGTGTTGTCACAACAGGAATCCCGGCTTGATTGATGGTCTCAATATCGCGATAAATCGTCCTCACACTCACTTCGTGAAGTTCAGCGAGGTCCTTCGCTTGTACTTGCTTCTTACTAATGAGCAGCATCACAATAGACAAAATACGATCAATTTTCATGACTTTTCCTCTTTTTCATAAATGTAGGTTTTGATTTGATAAAAAAAGAAAGAATGGTAAAGATAAGGAACAGCCAGCATCGTTTACATCCCTGCACATGCAGGAGGAGGTTGCATCATGACACATCACGTGTGGCAGTTATTCATCATTGGGAGCATTATGCTGATCTGCGTCATCTTTCGAATGAATCGAATGAGACGCTATCAGCTTGTGCGCCCGATCAGTCTTTTGATGAGAATGTATGTATTTGGACTCACTGCCCTTATTCTCTTATTAGAAGGCTGGCAAAATCACAGCATTTTCATCTACGCCGCTATTGGTATGCTCTTTGGAAGCAGTCTGGCCATTCATGCCTACGAGACGATCCGCATGAAAGAAGAAAGTGGCCGTCTTTATGTGAAAACGAGTAAATGGATTGAAAGCTTCATTTTATGCTTATTTTTATCTAGACTTAGTTTTAAGCTGGGTGAGCTGACGAACCATTCGCTCACAAAAATTGGTGTCGTTGAACTGTATCAGCATATTGTGAGTGATGATGCCCTGACCATGCTCAGCTTTTTTCTGTTAGCTGCTTACTATGTTGTTTTTTCTTATCAAATGATGAAAGCAGGTAAACGAACAGCACATACGCATCATGCGTAAAAACCTTCCTATATGAGTAGGAAGGTTTTTATTAGTCATGCTGCGCATGATGAATCATTTGTTCAAGTACTTCCATCACATGCTGATCTTCAGGGCTGTAAAAAATCGATGTCCCTGCTCGTCTAGATTTCACGAGACGAAGATTTTTTAAAAAACGCAGCTGATGAGAAACAGTTGATTGCATGAGATTCAGCGTTTCTGCGATATCATTTACCGAGTATTCACCTTGAGACAGCAGGTGCAGAATACGAATACGTGTCGGATCAGATAAGGCTTTAAAAGTTTGGGAGACAAGAAATAAACTTTCTTCATCCAGCTCCATCCGTTCCTGTTCTTGATTTGTATTCAGTTCTTCCTTCATTTCGCTTCACCTTTCTTGTTAGTCAAATCACGACTTATTCTATGTATCATCATATACCAAAACGTGCGGCGTGCAAAGCGGGCACACTTTAGAAAAAAGATTTATTCAAATAGCATTGACACTTGGTAGCATTCTTTTTAAAATGAGCATTATTTATTCATTTTTTTAGAGGAGCTGATAGGCAAATTGATTGAAGAGCCAAGACTAAAACGCAGCCTGACTGTCTTTCCACTTGTTGTGATCGGGCTTGCTTATATGGATCCACTTGTCGTATTTGATTCATACGGCATTGTTGCTCAGCTGACGAAAGGACACGTAGCTGCTGCTTATATATTTACGTTACTTGCATTACTATTGACAGCGCTTAGCTATGGGAATATGGTGAAGGCTTTTCCAAAAGCAGGATCTGCTTATACATATGCGCAAAAAAGTATTCATCCTCATGTCGGCTTCCTTGTGGGCTGGACACTTTTACTGGATTATTTATTTCTGCCTATGGTGAATTTTGCGATCGGAAGTGCTTATTTAACCGCAGCCTTTCCTGATGTACCTCATTACATTTGGATCATCATACTTGCTATCGCCATAACGACTGTCAATGTAATCGGTATTCGGCTTACAGCCAACATTACGGCGCTATTTGTGACGTTCCAGGTCATTGTCGCTGTCACCTTTGTTGGGTTTGTTATTTATGGACTCACGCAAAACGCTGGCAGTGGAGAGTTATTGTCAGCCCGGCCTTTTTATTCAGCGAGCTTAGATCCAGCGCTTATTTTTTCAGGAGCGACCATTTTATGTTTCTCCTTTCTAGGATTTGATGCCATTTCGACGATGTCTGAGGAAACCATTAAACCCAAAAAGACGATTCCGCTTGCCATTTTCTTAACAGTTGCGATTGGAGGCGTACTGTTTACTTTGACGTCTTATTTTTTGCAGCAGGTGTTTCCAAATTTTCAGCAGTTCAAGCATCCTGATGCAGCCTCACTTGAAATTGCGGAATTTGTGGGCGGCGCCTTTCTCCACTCGTTCTTTTTAGCTGGCACAATGGTCGCTGTCATTTCTTCCTCCTTATCGTCACATGCAAGTGCAGCAAGGCTTTTATATGCAATGGGAAGAGATCAATCGTTACCGAAGCGTTTCTTCGGGTATATTCATCCGAGATTAAAAACCCCTGTTTTTAATATTTTATTAATCGGAGCTTTCTCCTTAACCGCAGTCGTTGGCGAACTTGAAGTCATTTATTCCTTTATCAGCTTCGGCGCGTTAATTGGATTTACCTTTGTGAATTTGTCTGTTTTTGCGTACTTTTTCGTCAGACAAAAACAAAGAGGTGTCCTGAATACATTGAGATATGCAGTGATCCCTCTATGCGGGACGGCGTTTTGTATTTGGCTGTTAACGAGCATCAGCACAAATGCATTAATCATTGGCATGATTTGGCTGATTATCGGTTTTGTTTATTTCTGCTTCAGGCTGAAAACACGACCTGAATTTACGTTTGGGTATGATTGATTATAAGGTTTTCACTTGGTATCCTGCACAGGATATGGCATAATATAAAGGCTGTACTTCCCTTTTAAAAGCGGGGCAAAACAGGGGTGAACTGACCTTGAAAAAGAAAAAAACAGGATGTTTTGCCATTTCAGGCTGTTTCACGATTTTTCTCTTTGTTTTCGTATTAGCAGCCATTGCCATCTCCTTTAATCAAAAGGAGTTAAAAAAGCTGCCGATTGATACGGAATCAATTGTTTTGTCGAGATTGGATGATTACAAACCGCTTGTAGAAACAGAGTTAAGAGATCAAGATTTAGATCAGTATACCGCGTTAATCCTCGGTATGATGTATCAAGAATCAAAAGGCAGAGGCGGAGATCCAATGCAGTCCTCTGAATCTCTTGGTTTGAAACGAAATGAAATCGATGACCCTCAGAAAAGCATTAAACAAGGAGTCCATCATTTTTCGACTATGTACAAGCATGGGAAGAAAAAAGGCGTTGATTTGGAAACCATTATTCAAAGCTATAACATGGGAATCGGCTATATTGATTTTGTTGCAAAAAACGGGGGAAAACATTCCGAGAAATTGGCAAAGCAATACTCCAAAAAGCAAGTGAAACGAAACCCCAAGGTCTATACGTGCGGCGGCAACAAAGATAACTTCCGCTATCCGTATTGCTACGGTGATTTCACTTACGCTGAAAAAGTAAAAGAAAAAACGAAAACAGTTGAAGAAAAGATGAAATTGGCTTCTTCATCCTCACCATCATCGTAAAAAAAGCACTTCCTTGACGGAAGTGCTTTTCATTTTATCGCTGTTCTTTCCCAATTTCCGGCAGGATCGTTTTCGCTAAATGCTGATCCATTTCCTCATATTCATCATAATGAATCGTTTCATACAGCTCTTTTCTCGTTTGCATATCCTCCAGTATCCCCTGCTGCGTTCCCTTTTCCATGATTTCTGTAAATAAACGCTCATATGCTTTCGCAGCAACTCTGAGTGATGATACAGGGTAAATGACCATTTGAAAGCCAAACATAGAAAATTCGTCTGCATGATAATAAGGCGTCTTACCAAACTCCGTCATGTTTGCAAGGAGCGGACCTTTAATAGAGTTTGACGCATGCGTGAAGTCCTCTGCTGTGATGAGCGCCTCAGGAAAAATAGCGTCAGCTCCTGCTTCTACGTACAGATTGGCCCGTCGAATGACATCGTCCATCCCATTTACGGACTTTGCATCAGTTCTCGCAATGACCAGTAGCGTTGGTGCCGCTTGTTTAATGGCTTTAATTTTTGCGACCATTTCTTCTACTGGAACGAGTGATTTCCCGTTTAAATGCCCGCATTTTTTCGGCATTTGCTGATCTTCAATTTGAACAGCTGCCACCTTGCTCTCAACCATTTCTTTTGCCGCTCTTGCTGCATTTAAAACACCGCCATAACCTGTGTCCATATCGACCAAAAGCGGCAGCTGGGAAGCTCGAATAATCTCCTTCGCTTTTTCTGCCATTTCTGTTGAATGGATCATGCCGAGGTCTGGCAGTCCTTTGCTGGCACAAAAAGCGGCACCTGATAAATAGAGCCCTTGAAAGCCCATTTTTTTCGCATAGAGCGCAGACATTCCATCGTGAACGCCTGGAATTTGAAATAAAGCTGATTTGTTCATTTGTTTTTTAAAAGCTGCGGCTAAATCAGCCTGACTTGTTTCTTCATTCACGATCCACACGCTAGCTCCCCCTTATATGACGAATAAGTCCATAAATACTGGTACTGTTGTTGTTTTTAATTGATTTGGATTTTGGCAGAGTGACACAATTTGATCCACTTGTTTTTGTGGAAATCTTGTCTTTAAATGATAGACCCATTTCTTTTCAAGGAGCGGAATGCCTTCCTGTCTTCTTCTTCGATGACCAAGCGGGTATTCAATTTCAATTCGGTCTGTCATTGTCCCGTCTTTAAAGAAGATTTGTACACAGTTTGCAATCGATCTCTTTTTCGGATCTAAATAATCCTCTGTGTAACGTTTATCCTCTTTCACAACCATTTGATCACGAAGACGATCAATGACCGGATTTTGCGCCGTTTCTTCTTCATAATGGTCAGCTGTCAGTTCACCATAAATCAGTCCTATGGCTGTAATATACTGCAAGCAATGATCACGGTCTGCCGGATTATAAAGCGGCCCTTTCTTATCAATAATCCGAATCGCTGACTCATGTGTCGTAATCTCTACCCGGTCAATTTCATCTAAACGATCTTTTACAGCGTCATGCAGCATCACAGCCGCCTCTGCAGCAGTCTGTGCATGAAACTCAGCAGGATAAGCAATTTTGAAAAGAACATTTTCTATGACGTATGATCCAAGGGGCTGGGCGAGCGTAAGCGGTTTTCCTTTCATAAGAACATCTTCAAAGCCCCACTTTTCTGCACTAAGCGGCGTTTGATAGCCCATTTCCCCTTTACGAGTCATCATTGCCAGTCTCACACCGCGGCTTGTGGCGTCTCCTGCTGCCCATGATTTCCTCGATCCTGTGTTTGGGGCGTGGCGATATGTCCTAAGAGGGGAATTATCAACAAACGCTTGTGATAAAACATGCTGAACCTCTTCCTTTGTTCCGCCTAGCATTGCACATACAACCGCACTTGTTGCCACTTTGACAAATAACACATGGTCCAATCCATTTCGATTCAGACAATTTTCTAAAGCGAGCACACCTTGAATTTCATGTGCCTTGACGATTGCATGCAGTACGTCATTCATCGTTAGCGGCTCTTCTCCGTTTGCAAGGCGAGTTCTGCTGATATAATCACTTACAGCTAATATTCCGCCTAAGTTATCTGACGGATGCCCCCACTCCTGTGCAAGCCACGTGTCATTATAATCTAACCAGCGAATCATACAGCCAATATCAAAAGCCGCTTGAACAGGATCTAGCACAAACGAAGTGCCGGGAACTCTTGCTCCGTTAGGCACAACAGTTCCAGGTACGATAGGTCCAAGGTGCTTCGTACATTCTGGAAAATTAAGAGCCAGCATTCCGCACCCAAGCGTGTCTATGAGCACATAACGCGCAGTTTCAATGGCTTCCTTGCTCGTAATTTCTCCGTCTACTGCATAGGCCGCGATTTCTTCTAATAGCTGGTCTGTTTGATTGGCGACTGCTGTTTTGTTCATGTTCATTCCCCCGTTTTTCCATCATCATTTGATACCTTTAATCCTCTTGGCCCTAAATACCGGACTCTCGGTCTAAAAATGCGATTATGCAAATGCTGTTCAATCACATGTGCGGCTAATCCGCTAGCTCTTGCAGCAAAGAAAATGGGTGTATAAAGTGAAATAGGAATTCCGAGCACGTAATAAATAGGTGCGGCATAATAATCAAGATTCGGATAAAGGTTTTTCTGCTCTTTCATGTATGCCTCTCCTGCTACACACATGTCATATAGTGTTGTATCTCCTTTCGATTCCGTAAGCGTTTTCAATGAACGTTTTAAAAGAGCAGCTCGTGGGTCCATTTTTCTCATGTATACCCTGTGGCCAAAGCCCATCATTTTTTCTTTTGCGGCTAATTTTCGTTCAATGAGCGCAAGGAATCCTTCTGTTGTTTTTCCTTCAAGAAGCATGTGCATGACAGCTTCATTTGCTCCTCCGTGGAGGTCACCTTTTAATGAAGAGATCGCTCCAGTAAAAGCACCATACATGTCAGAATGCGTGGATGCAATTACTCTAGCCGCAAACGTTGAATTCGGCAGCTCATGTTCGCTATATAATGTGAGTGTTTGGTCAAAAGCGGTAATTTCGTCTTGTGTCGGGGTGCGTCCTGTTAGCATGGATAAAAAGTTTTCAGTGTAGGATTTGGTCTGATCTGGAGAAATAGCGGCGTCTTTTGTGAGAATATAATAGCTTCCAGCAACAATGGCCGGCAGCTGGCCTAACAATCGAACTGCACGCCTTACTTGGCACGCTTCAGATCGATCATGTAATGCGTCATCATACCCTGCAAGAGCAGATAAGCACGTTCTCATCGCATCCATAGGGTGAGTGGTTTTGGGCAGCGTAGTTAAAATGGTTTGAATAGTTGGATGTAAGCTGGTTTGTGAGGATATATCTTGCTGAAATTGGTGATATTCCATCTTATCTGGTAATCTTCCATAAATAAGCAGATAGGCTGTTTCTAAATATGTCTTGTTTTGAGCTAGCTCAATGAGGTCGTACCCGCGAATCACAATTTCCTCTTGCTCCACATCTAAGTATGATATGGACGTTTCGCTTGCCACAATGTCTTCAAGCCCCGGTTTATACTGCAATTGTTCAGTCATCATATAACCCCCGTTTCGTCCAATTGTTGATCTCCAAACGAGCAAACGGCCAGAAATGATGCGAATCTATAGATGGGAAGATACCGTGCAAGTCGGATACCCAATTCCCATTTTATCCAAAGCACTTCATCTTGTAAATAAAAGAACGTATGTCCAGTTGGACATACGTTAGCTGTAATATGGAGAAATCATGATATATACAATGACGCCAGTGAGACTAACATAGAGCCAAAGCGGCATCGTCCAGCGGGCAATTTTACGGTGACGCTCGACCTGCATCTGTGCGCCTCTAAATAGTGTAATCAGAGCAAGCGGTACAATAATAGCTGAGAGCACAATATGTGTAATCAAAATAAAGAAGTAAATTGGACGGATGATCCCTTCTCCTCCGAAGTGTGTATCAGCTGCCATTGAATGATACGTCACATACGAAATTAAAAAGACAAGTGTTGTTGAAAATGCAGCAAAGATAAATCGTCTATGTGCTTTAATGTTCTTTTGTTTAATCATAATGAGTGCTGAAAGTAAGAAGATAAACGTAAAGCTGTTCATCACGGCATTTAGTAACGGCAGAAATGTAATATCCAGATGACTAAATTTATCTGTTTTTGGCATTAAAAATAATAAAGCGATTAAGCCGTTTATGGCAATTGTTAAAATGACAACAATGCCGGTGAAATTTTTCGGTTTTTGATTCTGTTCGTTCATGTTTGAAAACCTCTCTTTATTAGTTCCGACTAAGAGTATGTTATTTAACTTTCTCTATAAAGTCAATGAATTCGCTGTCTTCGTCGAATTTTAGACAAACTTGCCGAAGATCGGCATTCTAACGGCTTGAAAGATCCATCCACTTCCTTTAAAATTGGAATTTATGTGATTTTTATCATTTCTTATATGAAAGGAGTAATGGACTTGTCAATCTTACAGGAAACACCCAAAGATGTGAAGACGTTAGAGCAAGAATTACAGCAATTGCAGTTCCAAATGTATCGAATGCAAGAAAATATGAAAGATATTTCGAAAAAAGCAAAGATCATTGGCATTGATCAGGCTAAAGAAAATGAATGGATGATTGTCTCTGCCATTGAAAGTGCTGATACATGTAAAATCATGCTCAGCGATTGTGAAAAAGCTTTTCGCGGACAATCTGATTTTTCCTTAATTGCGGAATATCCTGAAGAAGGAAAGATTCATATTGCTGATATTAAAGGCCCTCCCGATAACGGGTACGGCTCAATCTGTATGAAGCATTTAAAAGAAATTGCAAGAGAGCAGAACATTCCAGTTATTACAGGTGATCTCGTCAAAAGAGATTGGAATCACGTGGACCGCTTGATTCACTTTTATGAAAAGCACCAATTTGATGTCCAAATCAATTGGAAAGAACAAAGCGGAGAAATTTATTGGGTGGACAGCTAACGACAAAAAACCAGCGTGTATGATGGAATATACGCTGGTATTTGTCGAAAATGCAAATTTTTCTGAAAAATATGTGTTTTTTTGACCAAAAAAAGGGTACAATAAAAGCATCAGGCCGCCACCTGATGCTTTCTTCCAAAACACAATAAGTTACTAGTTAAGTACTTTCACTTTGACTGATTTTACGCCCCAATTTTTTGCTTGGGATTTGCTTGGTACATGTACATCAATTTTGTTACCTTTAATTGCGCCGCCAGTATCTGCTGCGATGGCTTCACCGTAGCCTTCAACATAAACCTTACTTCCTAATGGAATGACATTAGGATCTACTGCAATCACTTTTGCATTTGGGTTTTTGTTTAAGTTTACCCCAGTTGCAGTGATACCTGAGATGCCACCATCATTTGCTGTATAAGCCGTAGCCGTTACAGTCATTTCTTTTTGTACACTTTGACTAGCAGAAGATGATTCTGCTTTAGCTGTTTCCTGTTTAGGAGCAGCTTTTTTCGTTGCTTCCTTTTTAGGAGCAGCTTTTTGTGTTGTTTGCTCTTTTTGGACAGGCTCCTGTTTTTGTACAGGCTCTGAGCTTACCGGAGCTGAGCTTTGACCAGCAACACTTAGTGTTGAACCAATCATAATTATATCTGAGTTTAAGTTATTCCAAGACTTAATATCGCTAATTGACACATTGAATTTTTGAGCGATTTTCCAGAGGCTGTCCCCCTTCTGGACTTTATACTGCTCCTGAGTTTTCTCTTTTGAAGAGATTGTCAATTTATCACCTACATAAATCATGTCAGTAGATAAATTGTTCCAACCCTTTAGGTCCTTTAGAGACACATCATTTTTTTGAGAGATTCCCCAAAGTGTATCACCTTTCTTCACAGTGATTTCCTTTGCAGAAGCTTGCTGTGCTCCAAATGCTGTTGTTGAGATTGCTGCAACAGCAACCAAGGACATAATAGTCTTCTTCATAAAGTAAATCCTCCCTTGTTAGCTTTTTATGGCGGCTAACGAGTGCTATCGTAACATATGTAAATGTCAATTCAATAACAAAACGATATGTTTTAGATTACAGTTCCTTTACATGAAACATCTCTCTCCATTGGTAAATCAGACCACAAAACAGCTCAATTACCCGCCATATCAAGGTTTTGAAAGGATCAGAAACTTCCTGATGAAAACGTGTCCAAACGCAGCGAAAAAAATTTATTTTTCTTCTTCAATCTCTTTATTTTTCTCTTTTTCTATAAATAAACGGATTTCTTCTAAAAAAACATCCCCGTATTTCTCTCTTTTTTGAGCGCCTATTCCCTTAATATGGAGAAGTTCTTCTTCTGTTTTAGGCTGAACGGCTGACATTTCCTTCAAGGTTTGATCAGAAAATACAACAAATGGCGGAACGCCCTGCTCTCTCGCTAGCTTCATTCTCACCGCTCTCAGCTGCTCAAATAATGCATCGTTTTCTTGAATCGCCTCTCTTTTCACTGCCTGCTTTTTATATACAGCCTCTTGTCCAACTAACACTTTCTTTCCTTTATGTGTCACTTTTAATGTTGGATAAGCCCCTTCAGACATGTGCAAATACTCTTCTGTAATTAAAAATTCAATGAAATCACTGATTTGCTGGGCTGATTGCTGCTTCATTAAAGCGTATGTAGGAAGACGATCGAAACCGAGGTCAAGCACTTTTTTATTTTTAGAGCCTGCCAGTACTTGAGCAATCATCATTTTTCCAAAGCGCTCGTTCATTCTAACTGTACACGATAAAACCATTTGTGCTTCTCGAGTGACCTCTTCACGCTCTCTCTCATCAAGGCAATTGCTGCATTTTTGGCAAGGGGTACTTGCTGTTTGATCAAAGTAGTCCATCACAAATTGCTGCAGACATTGCTCAGTGTGACAGTAATCCACCATTTGCCTTAGTTTAAGCAGTTCATGCTGATAACGCACTTCATCCTCTGTTGACTGTTCAATGAGAAAGCGCTGCATTCGTACGCCCTGCGGCGAAAACAGTAAAATGCATTCACTTTGGAGCCCATCTCTGCCGGCTCGTCCAGCTTCTTGATAGTAGCTTTCAATATCCCTCGGAATTTGATGATGAATCACAAAACGGACATTTGACTTATTAATTCCCATGCCAAATGCAGATGTAGCGACCATAACCTGGATGTCATCATTTAAAAACAGGTTTTGCTGCTCTTCTCTCACATCATCATCTAACCCGCCATGATAAATGCCAGCTTTGATCTTTTGCTTCTTTAGCCGATTGTAAATGTTTTCAGCTTCTTTTCTTGTAGCAGTATAAATAATGCCGGACTCAAGCTTATTTTTCTTCATATAATGTGTGATAAAGCGGTCACTGTTTTCTCCTTTGACCACCTGAAAAGATAAATTCTCTCTAGCAAACCCAGTAAAAATGGTTTCTTCTTCGTTCATGCCAAGCTGTTCACATATATCCCGGTGAACCTTTTTCGTGGCTGTAGCCGTTAATGCGACAATCACTGGCCTTTTTGTGAGCTGATTTAAGCATTCTTGAATAAAGCGGTAGCTTGGCCTAAAATCATGCCCCCACTCAGATATACAATGCGCTTCATCAATTGCAATTAAAGGGATCGTTAACCGATCAAGCAGCTGAAAAAAACGTTCATTTTGTAAACGTTCAGGTGTGATATAAAGCAGCTGATATTCCCCATCTTCACATTTTTTCAGCCTTTTATTCATTTCAGCTGCGGAAAGTGTGCTGTTTAAGAAGGATGATCGTATGCCCATCTCATTTAGCGCATCGACTTGATCTTTCATTAAAGAAATTAACGGGGATACTACGATCGTTGTTCCTTCCATCATCAGGGCAGGAATCTGGTAGCAAACCGATTTCCCCCCACCTGTCGGCATAATGCAGACGGTATCCTTCTGTTTGTTCACAATCGATTCAATGGCTTGTTTCTGTCCCTGCCTAAAGGCGTCAAAGCCAAAGTATTGTTTCAGGAGTGCTTCTGCTTGTTCTAACATCCAATTCCCTCTCCGTCTTTTGTTTTGTCTATTTTAACATACATTCATACCTCTTCCGGCTGTCTATTCAATTTCGTTTTTTCACAAAATAAAAAGCCATTTTCCGAAATGGAAAATGGCTTGAATGATCCTAGGAAAAGCTGCGGATGCCGTAATCTAAGTAAGAAAGTTTTAAACCACCACTCCTCAAAGTGGGTGTTTGCAGAAACGTTCCTGTCTTCCTCGCTAAGGAGGCATGACATTCCGGCTTCAATATAAAACTCCCTATTACAGCTTAAAGGTTAAAACTTAATTAACATTACGCGCATCGCAGCCTTTAAACTATATTACACGAAAGTTTATTAAATTTCAAGAGATCTTTTTTCTATGAAATACTCATGTATACAAGTTATTTGTTCATGTGTACATAAGAAAAAATTATTCTGAAAAAATTTAACCTTCGCTTATGACCCTATTTTTCCTCATCTACATCAACATCCTGCTCTTCCTCTAATCTTTCATACGTATCTGAATGCATCTGATCCATTGTTTCTCTATTCGTTAAATCTCGCATTTGATCGGAGAATGAACGGTCAAACTCGTTTGGGTCTTGAGTGGTTTCTTCATTTTTCTTTGCATCGATTGAATACCGTGTATATGGAACTGCTTTTAAACGCTCGTATGGGATCTCTTTCCCTGTTTTCTCACATATACCATATGTTCCGTCTTCCATTCGTTTCAGTGCTGCATCGATTTCACCTTCAAGCTGATCATCGACTTGATCCAGCGTTTGTTCTGTCATACGGTCTAAATAGATACTCCCATGATCAGCGATATGATTCCCAACACCATTTGAAATCTCACTCGATTCAACGAGCATCGATTCTTCTTTCTTTTTTGATCCCTTCACATCTTCTTTTAATTGAATCAATCTTTCGTATAAATCAGCTTGTTGTTCTTTCGTTAAGCCCACGGTCAATCACTCCTTTCTCATTACCTTCCCGCTGAAAGGGAAAAGAAAACATCAAAAAAAACCGCCGCCTATTTGGCAGCAGCTTTCTTCTCTTACAGATTGCGAAGTGCTTCTTCTACTGATTTATCGCCTTTCATCAAGTCAAAGGACTTATTTTTCACATTGGATTCTGTTAAGCTTTCCACAAGAACAATGGCTACGTCCTCTCTTGAAATCTCGATGTTTTGATCATCGGGAATATGTTCGGCAGCTTCAATCTTTCCTGTCTTCTCCTCATGCAGCAAGGCACCTGGACGGACAATCGTATAGGAAAGACCAGACTGTTTTAAGTGCTCATCGGCTTTTCTTTTCGCTTTATAATAAGTTTCCATGCTTCCTTGCCCTTTTCCTTGGTTCGGATCATCAGCATTATAGGCACTAAGCATAACAAAATGCTGGATGTTTTCTTTTTTCGCTGTATCAACGAGGCGTTTTGCACCTTCTTGATCGACCGCAATGGTCTTATCTGCACCTGTTTTTGAGCCTGAACCAGCTGCAAAGATGACAGCGTCTGCTTGTTTCACAGCATCTGTCACATCGTTTTCAAGATCACCGATGACAGGTGCTGCACCAAGTTCTTTTAGCGCATCAGCTTGTTTTTCATCTCGAATGAGAGCAAGCGGCTCATGTCCTTTTTCTTTTAAATAACGAATGACAAGTCTACCTGTATGTCCATTTGCTCCTGCAACCAACACTTTCATTGTTCATTCTCCTTTCCGTATCTGTTTCATCTTTATCCTTTTTTTCTATCATTCAAACACTTAAGCAGAAAAAAGCCCTTCCCATCAGATGGGAAAGGCTTAGCAATGTGCGATCTATGAAAATAAGAACGAAGAATGAGAAAAGTGCATATGATCTATGTAATCGCAAGATTGATCAGCAAAGATGTTTTGTCAAAATGGCTTGCACATCACTCAAATCCGTCTCTTTAGAAAAGTCGAGTTCAAATACTTTTGAGCTTGTGACAAGCAGCATACCTGTGTCCTGATCAAACACGCCAGCTTCTTGTATGGCAAAACTTTCAATTGATCGATACGGCAAGGAGACCCTGACTTTCTTCTTAGAAAATACGCGGTTATCGCCAAAGATCAGTCGTTTATTGGTAAAGCAAATTTGGTCGTGACGCAGTCTGTAAACAGCCTCAATTCTTTCCCCTTCAATTAATAAGGATTCGAATTTCTTATCATTTTGTTTACTGACAGAAAAAATACCCACGTAAACCCCCTCTTCCTGCATCAAATTCCTTTATGACAAAACGGCCACACGGCTCTGTGGGTACGTTTTATTCTCACTTATAGAATACGCTATAAATGGTTGTTATTCCATTACGAATAGATTAAATTTCATTTAACTTTTTCTTTTTGATCCGATGCTCTTTCCTCTACTTATTTAGACTGTTAAAGCAGGAAAAAAGTTTCAGTTCTTTTCGAGAAAAAATGCTGCATCATTCCAATAAAAAAACAGTGATTATGCCAAATCACTGTTTTTAAATGACTATTCGTCTTTTGGTGTATCAATCGTTCCCTCGGCATACACATCGGAAATCTGTTCAAGCGTAATTGCCATATCAGCGTCCTCGTGTTCATGCCAAGCATGTTGATTTTTCTGCTCGTCATTTTGCTGTTTTTTCATCATCATCACCCTTTACTGTTTTTCTTAGTATGAGTGATGACCCTCGAAATCATTCAGCCGAAATATCTTCAAAATACTCCTTGTAATAACCGCCTACTTTACCCGTATTGTCAACGACAAACAGGAATTCCTCTGTTTCATTTTTCACTTCATATGTACTTCCAACCGTTAATGCCCGGTCGACCATATATTTTTTCGCGTTTGTATGTACACATTTTACTTGTTTTAACGTTTGAGCCGTTTGCCAGTTTTGATGGATCATGATTTAAAAACTCCTTTTTTCATCTATACATTTATTGTAGCCAAATTTTCGCGAAATGCAATGAGTGTTATGGATTGCTTTCAGACATGTCGTGTAATATGATAATTGTATACGTTTACATCTGTGTGCGTATACAATTTCGTTGCATGTCCGCTTTTCCCACCTAGAACTCGCAGAAAACAATCCATATCTTTAAGGAGGTTTGTTTATTTATGAGCTCTACAACACTTCAAATTAGTTCAAAACTCGAATCTTTTCTCCAAGGGACGAAAAAACTCTACATTAATGGTCAGTTTGTCACAAGTCACGATAACAAAACCTTTTCTACTCCTAACCCAGCCACAGGCGAAACCCTTATTGATGTATATGAAGCAGGTGCAAAAGACATTGATAAGGCAGTAAAAGCAGCAAAAAAAGCCTTTCATGGTCCTTGGCGCTCCATGTCTGCCGCTGAACGCGCCCGCCTCATGTTCAAGCTTGCTGATTTAATGGAAGAAAATCAAGAAGAGCTTGCACAGCTTGAAACTTTAGATAACGGAAAACCAATTAATGAAACAACAAATGCAGATATCCCCCTCGCCATTGAGCACATGCGTTATTATGCGGGCTGGACGACCAAAATGAATGGACAAACCATTCCTGTCAGTCAAGGATATTTTAATTATACCCGCCATGAGCCGGTTGGCGTTGTAGGACAAATCATCCCATGGAACTTCCCGCTGCTCATGGCCATGTGGAAAATGGGCGCCGCACTTGCAACAGGGTGTACCATCGTTTTAAAACCAGCAGAACAAACGCCACTTTCTGCTCTTTATTTAGCAGAATTAGTGGACAAGGCCGGCTTCCCAGAAGGCGTGATTAACATCGTTCCTGGATTTGGTGAAACAGCCGGAGATGCCTTAACTGATCATCCTGACGTGAATAAGCTTGCCTTCACAGGATCAACAAGTGTTGGGAAATTAATTATGGAGAAAGCGGCTAAAACCATTAAGAGAGTCACATTAGAGCTTGGCGGAAAATCACCGAATATTATTTTGCCAGATGCAGATTTAAAGAAAGCCATTCCAGGTGCTTTAAATGGCGTCATGTTTAACCAAGGCCAAGTATGCTGCGCGGGCTCCAGAGTCTTTGTTCACCGGAGCCAATATGATGAAGTGGTTGATCAAATGGCCAAATATGCAGGATCACTCAAACAAGGTGCTGGTCTTCATCAAGATACGCAAATTGGACCTCTTGTAAGTAAAGAACAGCACGAACGCGTATTAGGTTATATTGAAAAAGGTAAATCCGAAGGGGCAACAGCCGTTGTCGGGGGCGATTGCCCTTATGAGGCTGGCTATTTCGTCTCCCCTACTATTTTTAAAGATGTAGAAGATGAAATGACCATTGCCAAAGAAGAAATCTTCGGACCTGTCTTATCTGCCATTCCTTACGATTCCATTGATGAAGTGGTCGAACGGGCCAACCAGTCTGAATATGGATTAGCAGCAGGACTTTGGACAGAAAACTTAAAGCATGCCCATGATATCGCTGCACGTCTTGAAGCAGGAACGATTTGGGTCAACTGCTATAATGTCTTTGATGCCGCCTCCCCGTTTGGAGGATATAAGCAATCAGGTCTTGGCAGAGAAATGGGATCATATGCCCTTAACAACTATACAGAAGTCAAAAGTGTATGGATTAATCTCCAAGACTAATGACGCTAAGAAAGCCGGTGACCCTGTCATCGGCTTTTTTTGTGTTTGCATGTGACAGGCCGGCTCCTGAATATAGTATGAAAGGAAAGGAGCATGGCCGCATATGCAAGATTTTCAATTGAAAGTAAACGAATTTATCGAAGAATTGCACATAGAAATGCAGCGAAGACAACGAGATGATGGCGCCTTTGTTTTCTGCTTTGAAGGTCCAATGATGACAAATGCTTTTTTGATTATGCTGTTAAAGGCTGTTGGCGATGCGGATCAGGCTTTGGTTCATCAATTAGCAGAAGCGATACGCGAAAAGCAAAATGAGGATGGGTCTTTTTCTTTGTACCATGATCAAACGGGACATGTGACTGCCACCGTGCAAGGCTATTGCGGAATGCTCGTTTCAGGCAGGTTTCAACAAGATGAGCCGCATATGGAAAAAGCAGCGCAATATATTCGAACAAAAGGTGGATTAAAGAACGTTCACTTTATGACAAAGTGGATGCTCGCTGTCAACGGCATGCACCCTTGGCCGTACTTCTACGCACCACTTTCATTTTTACTCGTCCCTACATACTTTCCGCTGCACTTCTATCATCTTAGTGCATATGCAAGAATTCACTTTGTGCCAATGATGATTGCACTCAACAAACGATATACCTCTCATGAAAAATTTCCAAGCTTAGCACACCTTGATGCAAACATGTCTAAGAATCCATTTGACTGGTTTATGGCAAGAGAAGAACGTTCCACTCATCACTTTCTGGCTTACATGCGATCGTATACAGCACTCGACAGCAGGCTGGACTTTTTCGGATATGAAGCAGCAAAGCGATATATGTTTGACCGCCTCGAAAAAGATGGAACACTGTACAGCTATTTAAGCGCAAGTATTTTTATGGTCTATGCACTGATGAGCCTTGGGTACTCCCCGGGACATCATCTCATTTTAAAAGCAGTCAAAGGCATGAAAAAGCTAGTCACAGACTGTCAAGGCAGAATGTATGCAGAAAATTCCACATCCACAGTTTGGGACACAGCGCTTGTTAGTTATGCTTCTCAAAAAGCTGGCAAAAAACAAGAAGACCCAGTCATCACAAAGTCTTTCTCATACTTACTGAACCGGCAGCAAATGAAGAAAGCAGATTGGGCGATCCATAACCGGCATGCTGCTCCGGGAGGCTTTGGTTTTTCAGATATCAACACGAATAATCCTGATTGTGATGATACGCAAATTGTCTTAAAAGCCATTCCTCGAACGTACGCACCCGTTCAGTGGAATCGAGGATTCAATTGGCTTCTTTCCATGCAAAACCGTGATGGCGGGTTTTCTGCTTTTGAAAAAAATCAAGATCACTTCCTGCTTCGACATCTGCCGCTTGAATCTGCGGAGGATGCAGCTATCGATCCATCGACTCCCGATATTACAGGCCGCGTGCTTCATCTCATTGGTCTTGAAGAGAAAAACATATCACCACCTATTCACAGACAAAAAGATCGATGTGTTAAGTGGCTTCTAGATCATCAAGAGAAAAATGGATCATGGTTTGGTAGATGGGGTGTCTGCTATATTTATGGAACGTGGGCAGCATTAACAGGTCTAAAAGCTGCCGGCATCCCCTCCACCCATCCTGCTGTTCAAAAAGCGTGCCGATTTTTAAAGCAGATTCAACGAGAAGATGGCGGCTTCGGAGAATCATGTAAAAGTGCAGAAGTAAAAACATATGTCCCTCTCCCGTTTGGTACAGTGGTTCAGACGGCTTGGGCAGCAGAGGCACTTTTACAATATGAGAAGCCAGATGACAAAACGATTTTAAAAGCCATCTCATTTTTGATCCATCATCAGCACTCAAGTGAAGCCTTGCACTATCCAGTAGGCATTGGCCTGCCAAAACAATTTTACATCACTTATCATAGCTACCCATTTGTCTTTCCCTTGATGGCTTGTTCTACATTTTTAGAAGAAATGAGGCGTAAGAATGAATAAGGAAGAGTATCGAATGCAGCTCAAAGAGTGGCTTAGCTCCATTCAAGGCAAGCTTCAAGATGACAACATCCGTCAGAAAGCAGACCATTTATGGTTAACAATGGATGATGAACATTCCACTGAACAAGAGTGGTACGAACTGGCAGAACGTATTGCTGAAGACATGAAACCACAAGAAGACATGCGAGAGGTAGCAGCTGGAAGTCACAAGTTACCTCCTCTCCCTTACCGGTATGATGCACTAGAACCGTTTATTTCAAAAGAAATTATGTATTTGCATCACCAGAAGCATCATCAAGCATATGTTGATGGGTTGAACCAAGCTGAGCTTGCATTAAAAAATGCAAGAAGAACCAATGATTTTAAGATGATCAGGCATTGGGAACGGGAGCTTGCCTTCAATGGCGCGGGGCACTATTTACATTGTATTTTTTGGTTTTCCATGGGTCCTTCAGGAAAACGAAAGCCCACTGGTCAAATGTTTCGTCTCATTGAACAATCATTTGACAGCTATGACGCATTTAAATCTCAATTTTCAGCAGCTGCAAAACAAGTAGAGGGTGTCGGCTGGGCTATTCTCGTATGGGCGCCCAGATCCCAGCGATTAGAGATTTTACAAGCAGAACGCCATCAATTTTTGTCACAATGGGACGTGATCCCTCTCCTAGCCCTTGATGTATGGGAGCACGCCTACTATCTTCAATATCTGAATGAAAAACCGAAATACGTAGATCGTTGGTGGAATGTAGTCGACTGGCGTGAGCCAGAAGCAAGGCTTAAGCAAGCACAGCAAGTGAGATGGACCCCTTTTTAAGACGATGCTCCATATAGGCTAATGCTTATATGGGGTATTTTTAGTTTACATAATTTTATTATTAACACCTTTATAAAGAACGGGTTGTTTTTTCAGAAAATTCGTTTAAAATAGGAAAGATATGTGAGGAAAGTGAGATGAAGCAATGAATGAACATTCTTTTAACCATTAGTCAATTTGCAGGAAGAACCTTTGCAATCTGGGTCATTATCTTTGCATGTCTTGGATTTGCTTTTCCTGACGTATTTTCTCAGATTGGACCGTATATCCCTTTTTTACTAGGTGTCATTATGTTTGGGATGGGGCTTACGTTATCTGGTGAAGATTTTAAGGAGCTTTTTCGTAAACCTCTTTATGTGCTGATCGGGGTTTTGGCGCAGTACACACTCATGCCGCTGATCGCCTTTCTATTAGCTTACGGATTACGGCTGCCGTCTGAAATTGCAGTAGGCGTTATTCTTGTGGGCTGCTGCCCAGGCGGTACAGCATCCAATGTCATGACCTTCTTGGCAAAAGGCAATATGGCTTTATCCGTAGCGGTCACAACTATATCGACCCTTCTTGCTCCCTTTTTAACGCCTCTCTTTATCTATATTTTTGCAAGATCATGGTTACCTGTATCACCGGAGGCATTATTTTTGTCGATTGTCCAAGTTGTGTTAATTCCTATTATCTTAGGGGTTATCGTTAAGGTGTTTCTCAAAAAACAAGTAAACTATGCGGTTCAAGCATTGCCGCTTGTATCTGTTGCTGGAATTGTGTTGATCATTGCAGCGGTTGTCAGTGCAAATAAAGAGCAGATTCTTCAATCTGGATTGCTGATATTTGCCGTTGTTATGCTACATAATGGACTTGGTCTCTTATTTGGTTACCTGATCGCAAAGTGGTGCAGAATGGATATCCCTTCACGTAGAGCGATCTCGATCGAAGTAGGCATGCAAAACTCCGGGCTCGGTGCAGCCCTTGCAACAGCACACTTCTCACCGCTCGCAGCCGTGCCAAGTGCGATTTTTAGTGTGTGGCATAATCTATCTGGTTCCTGGCTTGCGACATATTGGTCAAAACGAGGACAACATGACAGCGAAAAGAAAAAAAGCTAGCCCCTGTTACGGTGCTAGCTTTTTATAATTGAAGATTATCCTTCAAGCAATAGCTGCTCAGGATCTTCAAGCAGGTTTTTAATCGTGACGAGGAATCCAACTGCTTCTTTACCATCGACAATACGATGGTCATAAGAAAGAGCTAAATACATCATTGGACGGTTCTCAAAACGCTCTTCATCAATCGCCACCGGACGAAGCTGGATTTTATGCATCCCTAAAATTCCAACTTGAGGGCTGTTTAAAATCGGTGTTGAAAGCAGAGAACCAAATGTTCCGCCGTTTGTGATCGTGAATGATCCACCTTGTAACTCACTAAGAGCCAATTTATTATCTCTTGCTTTTTTCGCAAGATGACCAATTTCTTTTTCAATCCCCGCAAATGACAATCTGTCTGCATCACGGACAACCGGTACGACAAGTCCTTCGTTTGCAGCAACAGCGATGCCGATGTCATAGAACTTCTTCAAGACAAGCTCATCACCTTGAATTTCTGCGTTAAGCAGCGGATATTTCTTCAGTGCTGCTACAACTGCTTTTGTAAAGAAGGACATGAAGCCAAGCTTGACATCATTTTGTTCTAGGAAGGCATCTTTACGACGCTTTCTTAAATCCATCACAGCTGTCATATCGACTTCATTAAATGTCGTCAGCATCGCAGCCGTTTGTTGAACTTCAACTAAACGTTTTGCAATTGTTTGTCTGCGGCGTGACATTCTTTCACGTTCAACTGGCTTTCCTGATTGTTCAGTTTGCACCGCAGCATCTGCTTTTGGCGCGGCTTTCGGTGCACTTGCAGGTGCTTCATTCTTTTGATAAGAAGCGACATCCTGCTTTCGTACCCTGCCCAGCGGATCTACGGTTGGAATCTCAGATAAGTCTAATCCCTTCTCTCTCGCTAGTTTTCTAGCTGCAGGAGAAGCGATGGTTCTGCCATTACCAGCTTTCGGCTCTTCTTTCACTGCTTCTTCTTTTTGAGCAGCAGCCGGTTCTTCTTTCGAAGCTGGTGCAGAAGCTTGCTCAGGTGCTGGAGCTGCGGACTCGCTTCCGCCGGCTTCACCTGCTGCAATCGTTCCGATGACCTCTCCAACTTGTACAGTGTCACCAGAATCTTTCAGTACTTCTTTTAGTACACCAGATTCTTCAGCAGTCAGTTCGACATTGACTTTATCTGTTTCAAGTTCTAGCAGGTACTCCCCCTGCTCCACATAATCGCCCGGCTGCTTTAGCCATTGAGCAATCGTTCCTTCCGAGATTGATTCCGCTAATTCAGGTACTTTAATTTCCGCCATTTTTCATTTCCCCCTTAGTTTTTGCGAGTCAAGCTATCAGATACAATTCGTTCTTGTTCTTTTTTATGCACAGTTGGATCACCCTCAGCCGTACTTGAACGTCTTCTTCGGCCGATGTAACGTACTTTTACTTTTTCAGGCGCAATTTCACGTAAATATGGCTCAATGTATCCCCAAGCTCCCATATTTTGCGGTTCTTCTTGCACCCATACGATTTCTTCTAAGTTTTTCAGCTTTGTTAAAATTCCTTTAATATCTTTGGCTGGGAACGGATATAGCTGTTCCACTCTTGCAACGTGAAGCCAATCTTTCGGCTCTTCCATTTGAGTAAAACGATCACTAATATCAATGGATACCTTCCCGCTAGATAGCACGAGACGCGATACTTTTTCGTGATCATGTACAAGACCTGGCTGTTCAAGAACTGGACAGAACTGTCCATCCGTTAATTCTTGGACTTCAGACAATGTGTTCGGGTTACGAAGCAGACTCTTCGGTGTCATAATGACAAGCGGACGAATCTCTTCACGAAGCAGCATTTTCGCCTGTCTTCTAAGAATATGGAAATATTGCGCTGCACTTGTCAGGTTCGCAACTGTCCAGTTATTCTCAGCAGCGGATTGCAGGAAGCGTTCTGTTCTTCCACTTGAATGCTCAGGACCTTGTCCTTCATATCCATGCGGCAACAGCATGACTAAACCTGATTTTTGTCCCCATTTTGCACGGCCAGCTGAGATAAATTGATCGAAATACACTTGAGCCGCATTTGCGAAGTCTCCGAATTGAGCTTCCCAAATCACTAACGTTTCAGGAGAATAGACATTATAACCATATTCAAACCCGATGACTGAGCCTTCTGACAGTGGACTGTTATGAACAGTAAACGATGCATTTGCATCACTCAGTTCATGAAGAGCAATAAATTCATCACCCGTTTGACTGTCGTGAAGAACAAGGTTTCTTTGCGCAAAAGTACCACGCTCTGAATCCTGTCCGGTCATTCGAATTGGCGTACCGTCTTTTAATATAGATGCAAATGCGAGTGCTTCCCCAAGTGACCATTCTACTTTACGGTCATCTGTAAACACTTTTGCACGTTTTTCAAGGATCCGCTTCAGCTTGCCAAATACTTGGAAATCATTCGGCCAGCTGATCAATTCTTCATTCAGCTTTCTCAGCACATCAAATTCTACTGATGTATCCACTGCTGGGAAGCCGTTTGATACAGGCTCTGGCAGTTCGATTTCTTGAATCGTATGCTCTTTCTTGGAAGGCACCTTTTTATAGGCTTCTTCTATTTTTGACGTCACAGCCTGCTCGATTTCTTCACGCTGCTCTTTTGTCAAAAGCCCTTCTGCGACAAGTTTATCTGCAAAGATATTCTTGACCGTTTTGTGCTTTCTGACCGCATCGTACAGCATTGGCTGAGTTGTAGAAGGCTCATCCATTTCGTTATGACCGTATCTGCGGTAGCCGATCAAGTCAATAAGGAAATCCTTCTTGAAACGTTTGCGGTATTCTACAGCTAGCTGAACAGCCGCTAAACACGCTTCTGGATCATCCGCATTGACGTGAACAATAGGAATCTCAAACCCTTTTGCAAGGTCACTTGCATACTTCGTCGAGCGAGATTCATTGCTTTCCGTTGTAAACCCGATCATATTGTTGGCAATAATATGGATGGTTCCGCCCACTTGATAGCCTACAAGTTGGCTTAAATTTAATGTTTCTGCCACAATTCCTTCTCCAGGGAATGCTGCATCCCCATGAATTAAGATGGCTAACGCTTTTTCAACGTCTTGAACTGGATAGCCTTTTTGAGTACGTGATTCCTGAGCGGCACGCGTGCTTCCTTCAATGATTGGATCAATGAACTCCAAGTGACTTGGGTTATTAGCAAGTGTGACTCTCGCACTCTTTGTATCTTCGTCTTTGATTTGACGGTCAGCTCCAAGATGGTACTTAACATCCCCTGTCCATCCATAGCTGATGCCAATAGATCCTTCTGATGGAACGAGCTCTTTATTTGGCGCATGCTGGAATTCTGAGAAAATGATCTCATATGGCTTTCCTAGCACATGTGCTAATACATTTAAACGGCCTCTGTGTGCCATTCCAATGTTAATATTTGAAGTCCCTTGTGTAACAGACTCTGAAATAATTTCATCAAGTACTGGGACAAGTGCGTCTAAACCTTCTATAGAAAAGCGCTTTTGCCCAACAAATGTTTTATGAAGAAACTGCTCAAACTGCTCAACTTCTGTTAATCTCTTGAATACAGAAACTAGTTTATCTGCTGGTTTTTTCTTAAATAGTTCACCAGACTCGATTGATTTTGAGAGCCAGTTTCGCTCTTCGAAGTCATGCACGTGATCAAACTCAAATGAAATGGTACGCTTATACGTATTTCTCAAATGGTTAATGGCTTCTATGCCGTTTGAAATGTGTTTTGGTGCGTCAGGACTAATAATAGATATCGGAATATTCTTGACATCTTCTTCTGTTAAACCGTACTCCTTTAAAGGAAACAGCTCTTGTAATTCCTTTTCTTTGCGAAGAGGATTGACGGAAGCATTTAAATGGCCATACGTTCTGATGTCTTCTGCCAGTTTAACGACTGATGCTATCTTTTGGATTTGTTCAGAAGTAACTACGCTATTTTCTTTTTTCCCAATTTCCTCCTTCATTTCACTCGGTGGTGCACCAAGTTCATCAAATATGCCTCTTAGATCTTCATCAACACTAGTAGGATCCTGGACATACTGATCGTAGAGCTCGAGCACGTAGCCGAGGTTCGGACCATGAAATTCTTCCCAACTCAACGGTTGTTTCACATCATTTTGAAACATTTTGAACACTACCCCCAACTTTGATCATCAAGTGATTGAACACTATCTCGATATAACTTCCAGAACACAATGACCAAATTTATGTAATAAAACGCTTCCAATAATATTCTACCACTGTTTTGGATTACTTTCTACATTCTTTGTTCAATTAAAGATAAAAAATTCACAGAAAAACAAAAAATTTAAATCATTCCGAAAAATAATTTGAAGAAAGGGGCAAAACCTTATGCCCCAATGCTTTTATGCAGCAGTTTCTTCAGTAATGGATATAAAACATCTGGCAATGTATCGACATCTGGTACAAAAATGCTGAACTTGCCATACATATCTTGAATGGTTTTCATCTGTGCTTCTTCTATCGGCGAATTGGATAAAAACACATTGATCACCTCAATGCCCTTTTTCCTCGCTTCAAGAACTGCTTCATGTGTATCGACAATCCCATTTTGTTCATAGCTGAACGCAGCTGGCTCTCCGTCTGAAAAGACAATCAGAAACTTTTGCGCTTCTCTTCTTTTTAAAATCATCTTTGTCATTTGGCGGATCGCATAGCCATCCCGGTTATCCTCTTCTGGCTCAAGAGACATAATAGAAGGCCCTGCATCAAATAGAGAATCTTTGAACGACACGACTGTGTTGAAGTAGTTTGGCTGACTTGTTTCCGTCGCGTCGTTTGTATCTTCCCAAAACCCAACAATTTGATGTGGGACTTGCACGGATTTTAACGCTTCATGAAATAGTACAATGCCTTTTTTCGTCTCATCCATCTTGTCAAACATGCTCGCTGAACAGTCAACTAATAAGGTGAAAACAGCATCAATCTGAGAAGACGGTGCCTGTTTTTTATAGAAAAGACGCGGATTAGACTCTGTAAAGTAGCGAATCAGCTTTTTGCTGAGACGTCCTGCATGAAGGTCTGTTTTAGGCCATGATTTTTTATGTTCAAGTGTTTTTTGGATCATTTGTTTTAAGCGTTTCTGGTAAGGTTCAATTTCCTTAGCGTGCTGCTTGTATACATCGATTTGTTCTGGCATAGGAGGATCTGGTGAAATCATGACTGGAAACGCATATTTGTTCTCTTTTCCATTTTCATGACCGTCTGCTCCGCTTTCTTCACCTTCAGCCTCTTCCAGCGCCTCAAGCTTTGAATAATCTTTTCGGTGTGTTTGCTTTGCAGAGCCTTGGACAGTTCCGAGTGCCTGATCTCCGTCATCGCCTTCTCTTGCCGCATCCTTACCAAGATCACTTTTACCGCCGTGCTCTAAATCAAATTGAAGGAAGCTTTTGGATGGCGCATCGGTTTCTCGATGCCACACTTCCATATACTCTTGGTGAATGTCTTCATCGCCTTCTTTTTCTCGATCGACTTTGATGTCCTCACTTAATTTAGGTTTTCTTTTTAAGTCATGGAACAGCGGTTCTTTTGCCGCTTGTTCATAGTCCAATTCAGGAAAGAAAAAGTACGTATTCAGCATATCCTTTTCAAGAAGCTCATCGAAGCCTTCCATTAATTCTTTGACAATAGCTGCGATGTCTGCTGTTGAACCCGCATCATATACACGTTCAAGACTTGACTCAATAAACGGAATCATCGGGTTGATCTGCTCATGAAGAGACGGAATCTCTTCGAGCGGAGAATCAGCTGTCAGCTTCACATAAATCGCACAAAAGAGTGCATCCGTTAAAATGCTTCGTTCTTGGTTGATCGTTAATTGCGTCTTAAAGTGACGCCGGTATAGCTCTCTTCTTCGTTTAAATACCTTTTTTGTTCCAGGGCGGCCTCGTTTAATCCGCTCTTCAATCCGGATATCTTCAAACAGCATAAACAATTGTTTACATAAATCAGGAATGGATAATGTATGGGCATAGCGAATGATTTCCTGAAATACAGTAAGATCACTATAAACCGTCCCTACTGCACGAAGGAACACATCACTTTTCAGCCCTGCTATCATATCTTCTTGTTTACGATCATCCCAAAAATGACTGATGAAAATTTTCTTTTCAAACGGTTCATAGTAGGACTGCACACCGTATTCAAGCTCGACATCATCACTTTTTGCTAACGTTTTGGCTAAATCCGTTAATTCCATGAATAGAAATGAATCGATTCTGCTGTCATTAAATTTGATGAATTTCAAAAGTCAGAACCTCACTCGAATAATGTTTGGGCGATATTTCTTACCGCTGCTTTTTCCCGGTCATCTTCCAGCTTTTCAACAATCCCTCGTTCAACGGCACGAAGCGGCGGGATGTATTGCGCAAGATCACAAGTATCTAGGAGCGCGCGGATGGATGCTGCTTCTTCACTCACCTGTCCGTTATGAGCTTGTGTAATAAGGTCTGATGAGAGCTGTACGAATTGATCGATTAACCGCTCATCTTTTAAAACAGATTGAGATTGCAGTACATCTTTCAGGATACCGCCGCCGATATATGGAACGTCAATGACAACAAAACGGTTTTTTAACGCTTCATTTAGAGGCACTGTGCCGACATATCCTTCATTGATTGCTGCAATGACGCCAAAGCCTTCTTCTGCTTTAACAACCTCACCTGTAAATGGGTTTGTCATCATTTTTCTGTAGTCGAGTACACCGTTTAAAATAGGCAATGTTTCTGGCTTTGCCATGTTGATTTCATCAATATATAAAAGATGGCCTTTTTTCATTGCTTTCGTCACAGGTCCTTCAATGAATTCAATCGAAGCCACCTGACCATCATTGTGGATGGTTTTATAGCCAATCAAGCTTTCAGCATCAAGATCAACCGAACAGTTCACACTGTGCATCGGCTGCTGAAAGAAAGCGGATAATGTTTCTGCTAGTTTTGTTTTACCTGAGCCAGTCGGTCCCTTTAAAAGAACGTTTTTTCCTAGTGCTAATGCGATCATGGCATCTTGAATGATAGAAGTATCCTGTGATTCATAACCGCCTGTTCCAATAAGGGGACGAAATTCTTCTTCCAGCACTTTTGCTTTTGCTTCAATCATTGCTTGAATTTCTTCTGGGAGTGATTGTTCGTTAAACATGTATGATTAATTCCTCTCTTCGATCATTTTCCTCACCAAGTATACTAAAAAAACCTTTATGCACTCAATACATAAAGGTTAGACTTCTGTTATTTTACCATTTCTTTTGTCATCGCTCCGCAAGCGATACGTTTCCCTGAGTTACCAGAAGGGTTACTTAAGTAATCATCTGCTTCTGCATGAATGATAAAACTTCGCCCATTTTGATCGATTAATTGATTTGGGCCTCCCTTTAACGTCACATCGGGTACATTCACGACAACATCAATTTGTCCATCTGCCCCTACCTCTAAATTAGGCATATCTCCAGCATGGTGCCCCTTTGGATTGTCAAAACCATGCTCTCTATGGGTTGGATTAAAGTGAGCCCCTGCCGTTTCAAAATCTGGCGTTTCACATATTCCTGTTTCATGAATATGAAAGCCGTGAGGACCTGGCGGCAGTCCTTTCGCTTTCACATACAGATCCAGTCCATTTTCTGAGGACTCTCTTATTTCAATGCTCCCTATTTTTTGCCCGCTTTCGTTTATGAGTGACGTTGTGACTGGTGCTTGTTTAGGTGCTGAAACTTCTTTTGTTTCTTCTGTCGTTTCTTTTTTCGGCGGTGCATGACATGCTGATGCGGTAAAGATCAAACATATCATGATCATCCACACTGACTTTTTCATTTATGACTGCCCCCTTTTGGTATCAGTATGGACAATCACAGCAGCGGGCAAACAAAAAAAGCCGAAAGTCGGCTTTTTTTAGAAGAAACGTTTTGCACCTAAATAGGCTTTTTTCCAATATGGGTTGCTTAAGTTCGAGATCCCTACTCCATTGTCACTTGCATGAAGGAAATCTCCTCCGCCAAGGTATAGTCCCATATGAGAAGGGCCCGCTTTGTACGTTGTAAAATAAACAAAATCTCCAACTTGTGGTGTGCTTACAGAAGTCATCATATTCCAGTAGCCTGCTGTGCTTAATCTGGATACAGATGAAACCTTGTTAATGAGATAGTAAACAAAGCCGCTGCAGTCAAATCCTGCTGGTGTATTACCGCCCCATCTGTAAGGAACGCCTGTCAGCTTTTTCCCTTCTTGGATCATTGTCGTGATCTTTGCATTCATTGGTACATCATTTTTGTTATTGTCGACCGGAGTTGTTGAACCGTTAGACGTAGAACCATTCGATCCAGTTGAGCCGGAAGCTGCACCATTGATTTTTAATACTTGTCCAATTCTAAGCACATCACTTTTCAAGCTGTTGGCTGTACGGATTGATTGAACCTGTACTTTGAATTGATTCGCAATTTTCCATAACGAATCGCCTGATTTTACAGTATAAGATGTTGTTTTTCCGCTAGAAGACTGGTTACTGTTTGAATTGCTTGGATTAGTAGGTTTCGGCTGACTTGGTTTTGATGCAGCCGTTCCTTTTACTTTCAATACTTGATTCGGATAAATCATATCAGATTTTAATCCGTTCAATGTTTTGATTTCACCAATCGACATATTTAGCGAATTCGCAATTTTCCAAAGGGAATCCCCTAATTTGACCTTGTATGTACTTGAAGATGATGAACTATTTGAGTTTGTTGTCTTATTGCTTGAGCTGGAATTTGAAGACGAGTTTGAATTTGATGATTGGCTTCCGCTCGTTTTCGTGCTTCCAGATACCTTTAGCTTTTGACCTGGTCGAATCAGGTCGCTGTTTAAGCTGTTTAGGCTCTTTAAGCTCGCAACTGACATTTTATGATTTTTTGCAATCAGCCATAAAGAATCTCCAAGTTTTACAGTATAGCTGGAAGTCGTTGAAGCACTTGAGTTCGATGCTTTTGACCCTGTTGATGAACTGGATTTCTTGCTTTTTTCGCCAGGAATTTTTAAGCTTTGTCCTGCAAAAATCATTGTCGTTTTTAATTGATTAAGAGATTGAAGCTCCGAAATACTTGTATTGTACTGTTCGGCAATCTTCCAAAGTGAGTCACCGCTTTTCACCTTGATCGTCTGTGCTTCTGCCGGTGCAGCAAACACAGCTGAGCCAGCGATCGCTGAAACTGTGAGACCGGTTACTACTTTTTTCTTCATAGAGAAATCTCCGCCTTTCAAGATTTTGTCCAATAAGACTTATGTACTAGTTGTGAGTTTAGCATTTAATGGTTCTGCTTCTCTTGCACTATTTTATCTTTATTTCTATTATATTACTCGACATGAAGACGTTGGGCAATAACAAATAGGCTAAAGCAGCCAACTCAAAATGCTAAAAAACAAAGCCATATCGTTTCTATCGGCTGTTTGTTGTATTTATAAACATTTTTTAAGGAATTTTTAAGTTGACGTTTAGAAATTTGTCAAAACAAGCACGCTGCTAGTTTCATAGTTCTATTCTACATGACAAATTTTTCTGTATCAAATGACTTTTTACTTAATTGGCTGTTTTTTCTCCGCAAATCAAAAAAGCATTCTTCCGAATGAAGAATGCAGCGTTCGTTTTTATTTTCTTATTTTCGGATCTTTTACGGTAAGCGGATAAAGCACGCCTTCTTTCGCAAACGACATTTTCCCTGTTTCTTCTGACACGACAAGAACAAGTGCATCGGTCATACCAGAGAGTCCGATCGCTGCCCTATGCCTTGTGCCAAGCGAATGGCTCACTTTTTTTGATGTGAGCGGCAGCACATTTGCAGCAGAAACAAGTGTATTTTCTTTGACTAAAAGAGCACCATCATGCAGTGGATTTCCCGGGTAAAAAATGCTTTCTATTAAGGAAGCGCTAATTTTCGCATGAAGGTTTGTCCCTTTTTGAATAAAATCCTCAACCTCATCGCGTCTTTGGATCACAATGAGTGCGCCATGCTTTTGTTTTGATAAGTTCTCAATGGCTAAAGAAAATTGAGCAAATCCTGGTGTGAATTCTTCCATATATGCTTGTAAATAAAACGACGAAGCCTCTGCATGCATTTCATTAAACTGATCATGCAATGACTCGAGATCACAAAGTAAGCACTGCTCTGTCTCATCAAGAGAATCAATGATGTCACTTGCATCCTTCATAATGTTCATCAAATGCATTCTCATTCCTGCTTTAAAGATCACTTCTTCGTTCGTCCGATGGATCATCTGACCTTTTCCCTCCTTCTTTCGCTTGTTGTTATAAAATAGCAAATTTTGCACATTCTATTTGTATGGAGGTGAACTTAATATGACCATTCAGAAAATCATCCAATATGCTTGCAGCATTTTAGGTGTTGTCAGTCTTTCTTTTATTTATGCCCAAATGTTTAAAAAAACGAAGCCATCTAAGAAAAATAATCCGACGGAGAATTGATTTTTTTACATAGCATGATATAATTCCTCTCGTTATTTCTGTTCAGAGAGGAACTTATGATGAGAGAAACGAATAGCATTCGAGCAAAGCTGACACTATTTTTAACCATTTTGATTCCAATTTTAATTACCCAAGCAGGTCTTTCGCTTATTACCTTTTTAGATACAGTGATGTCTGGAAAAGTGAGTGCAGAAGACCTTGCGGGTGTTGCGATCGGTTCTAGTATTTGGACACCTGTTTATACGGGACTTGCCGGGATTTTGATGGCCGTTACTCCGATTGTGGCTCAGCTGATGGGCGCTGGGCATAAAGAAGATGTTCCCCGGGCTGTTTTTCAGGCGATCTATTTGTCCTTTCTTTTAAGTATCGCTGTGATTGTCATTGGTACGATCAGCGTTCCTTACATACTAGGAGGACTTGGACTCGAGCACTCTGTAGAGGATATTGCCCGGCATTTTCTCAGCTTTCTTGCTTTTGGCATCATCCCGCTGTTTGGTTATTCGGTGCTGAGGTCATTTATTGATGCATTAGGGAAAACACGTGTGACGATGTTCATCACGCTCACAGCACTTCCTATTAACTTTGTTTTAAATTATCTATTGATTTTTGGGAATTTTGGCTTTCCAAAGCTTGGCGGTGCGGGTGCCGGCCTTGCATCTGCAATGACGTATTGGGCGATTTTCATCATGAGTATTTGTATTGTCTTCAAAGCAGAACCATTTGCCTCATTTCGTTTGTTTCAAAAACTGCCTCGATTGAATATCTCCCGTATAGGGCAAATTCTGAAAATTGGTCTTCCTATCGGGTTTGCAATCTTTTTTGAAACGAGTATCTTTGCAGCAGTGACGCTATTAATGGGCCACTTTGACACCATTACAATCGCCAGTCACCAAGCAGCGATGAACTTTGCTTCTATCCTATATATTTTACCGCTTAGTATTTCAATGGCGTTAACGATCGTTGTTGGCTTTGAAGCGGGGGCAAAGAGGTATAAAGACGCGCAAAGCTACAGCTATATCGGCATTGGAACGGCGGTTTTATTCTCATTATGTACGGCCGCACTCATCTTGTTATTCAGACCAGAGATCGCTGGTTTATATACAGCTGAATCAGCTGTTTTACAAATGACACAGCACTTTTTGATTTACGCGATCTTTTTCCAGCTGTCAGATGCGATTGCTGCACCCATTCAAGGGGCTCTGCGCGGCTATAAAGATGTGAATTATACGCTGATTGCTGCTTTTGTCTCTTACTGGGTCATCGGTCTTCCTGCCGGTTATCTCATTGGCACATATACCTCCTTTGGGGCGTTTGGTTATTGGATCGGACTGATTGCCGGACTTGCCGCAGGTGCCATCGTCCTATTTATCCGGCTCAGATTGATTCAAAAACGTCAACTCAGGCATGTATCGAATCACTAAATACAACACAAAAAAGCAGCTGATCTATGTCAGCTGCTTTTTTGTTTAATCATTCCATTGGTACGTCCAGAAAATTTCTTCATCGAACCATTTTTGGACGACTGGTTCTTTGTTTTTCAGCTTTTGTTCAAGCTCTCTCAGCATGCCTTCTGTTTGCGTTCTATGCGCTCTCAGTGCATTTAATTTGATATCTGCCACATCTGTAATATCAATCACAATATCCGCATTTCCAAGCACTTCTTCTCTATTTTTCGTAATGGCCATGCAGTATGTGACAGGACGGTCTTCTTTTTTCTTGCGGTATAAAGCCCGAATCACAGCTTCGCCTGTCGCATCATGATCAGGGTGTACACCGTGTCCTGGATAAAACGTAACAATGAGTGTCGGTTTGACTTCATCAATGATGGTTTCCATCACATCTGCCAAATACTCGTCGTCTTCAAATTCCAATGTTTTATCACGCAAACCAAGCATACGTAAGTCTGTAATATCCATTTCTTTGCAGGCATTGATTAATTCCTGTTTTCTTAATTCAGGAAGTGTTTCACGGTTAGCATATGTTGGGCTGCCCATATTTCTGCCCATTTCCCCAAGTGTCCCGCATGCATACGTGACGGGAATTCCGCGTTTTCTGCTTTGTGCAATGAGACCTGCAACCCCAAAGGATTCATCATCGGGGTGAGGCAGCATCACTAGTACATGTTCGTTCATGACTTGTCACCCTTTCTTCTACACCTGAAATGGTGTTTCACTAATTTGTAATGAGATCGCTAGTTTCCCGTCTGGCAAGTGTCCAGCTAAAAGCAGGCGGCCTTGGTCATCAAACACATAATCGGTTAATCCTTCTGCGTAAATCCATCCATCTTCTGTTTTCATTCCAACACGGTACGGGCCTTGTCCTTTTATTTTCGCCTGTGAATAGACGACTTTCGCGTTGCGGATATACGCCACAACTGTCATATTTTGTTCATTTACATGAGCTGAATAAGAACCAGTTGTCGTTTCAAGATGAACGAAGACTGGGCGATTTAAAAACGATTCGAGATGTGCTGTGACATCTTCCGTTTGAATTGGTTTCATGAGTGGTTCCTTCCTTCATTTTGAATTAATTCTCGCAGCTTTTTCGTATGTAAGCTGATCAGCTGCAGCTGATGATCATGCTTAAGCTCACTTTCTAAAATTCTCTCCACTGCAAGCACATACTTTTGGTGCAATGATTTTCTCGCCCGTGGATGAGTTCGTGCATCAAGTAAATCATCACATATGGCCTCGTGTAAAGAGGACATATCATCAACATCAAGCTGACGATTTTTCCATAAAGATTGATAGACGGCTGCAAGCTCATGAGCTGACGACATATGATCACCTCTACAGTTTTGGTAACAACTTATTATGACATGATCCGCCTGCAAAAAAAAGCAAACTGCTCGTTTGGCTTAATGAGAATTCGCTGTTTTTTTCATGCGTAATTGAGAGGTGGTAAACAGTAAAATCGCCACCCAAATACAAAGAAACGTCACAATTTTAGCTGCGGATAAGTGTTCGTGATAAACAAACAGCCCTAAAAACAGCGTAATCGTCGGTGCAATGTATTGCAAAATGCCCACTTGGTAAAGTGGAATTCTTTTTGCGCCTTCTGAGAATAAAAGAAGCGGCACGGCTGTAAAAACTCCTGCAAAAAACAAGAGGCCGAGCGACCCGAAGCTGTTAGGATTCATAGTCACAACAGGTTCTTTTAAGAAAAATAATAAGTACACAAGTGCAGCCGGTGCGAGAAGCAGCGTTTCAATCGTCAAACCAATCGCGCTCGTGAAGCTCATCCTTTTTTTAATCAAACCATAAAAACCGAAGCTAAGGGCTAATAAGAAAGCAACGACAGGAAATGACCCGTATTGAACCGTTGAAAGGATCACCCCAAATGCGGCAATGAGGATTGCAATGGTTTGCCATTTATTTAGTCGTTCTTTTAAGAAAATAATACCTAATAGAACGGATACAAGCGGATTAATATAGTACCCTAAACTTGCTTCTAGCATAAGACCATGATTGACTGCCCAAATGTATACATACCAGTTGACCGAAATTAAAATAGCAGATAAAAGTAATGAAAAAAATGCTTTACCATCCAGTATGAGACCCTTTACTGTCTGCATCGCTGGGCGGACTTGTTTTAAATACAAAAGAATACCGCACATAAACACAAATGACCATAAAATTCTGTGCGCTAAAATTTCGCCTGACGAAATATGCTCCATCAGCTTCCAATATAATGGGAACAAACCCCAGAGTGTAAAAGATGCTGCCGTGTAGAGAACACCTTTTGATTGCTGTTCGTTCAATGTAACCATCCCTTTCTAAATCTAACGTATATTATAGCACGCACGCAGGTGAATGGGCATATACTAATTCAGGGCATTTAGAAAGGATGATTCGCATGTTCGACTGGAACCGATTATTCCCTTTTCAAAAGCAGTTCTCAAAGGAAGCCTTAAAGAATTCAGACCCTAAAGACGTTGAGCAGTATGTCAATCAAGTAATGGAAAGTGTATTCGGCTCGAATTATCCTGCTCAGTTCCCATTTCAGGACCCCCTTTCTCAAAATCAAAAAACGAGAGAAACTGATGTCCAAAAAGAAAAAGAGCCAGAAGTCGAAGTGTTTGAGACGACTGATCATGTGTTTGTCAAAATTGAACTTGCTCGTCCGAACACAGAAAAAGTCAAAATCAAACATACAGCCAATCTGCTGTTTATTGATCATTTTCCTGAAGAAGGGGCGCAGAAGAAAGTCGTCCTCCCTGCTGCTGTGAAACGAAAAGGAACGAAGGCGTCGTATCAAGATGGCATTTTGGAAATTATGTTTTTAAAGCATGATGATCCAGGAATTTCTGAAATTGATATTCCATTATAAAAAGCCTGCTTTGAAATGGAAGCAGGCTTACTCTTTTTTCTTAATAATATGGTGGATATCCGCCGCCATATGGTGGTGGAGCAGGTGGTGGCGGCGGCGGGTAATAAGGACGGGGATAATTAAAAATCGCACTTCCTAGAAATCCGCCAAGCAGTCCGCCGACTAAAGGAGCGCCAAAACCAAAAAACAAAGGGACTCTGGATTCATATGGCGGAATGCCAGGGGCGCCGCCTCGAAAATACGGAGTATGAGGGTACATGCATTTCTCCTCCTTTGTCATGTGCCTAACATCAGCATATTCATCAGGAGTCAAAACGTTTGGGCAAACCTGAAACTAGGCTTGCTCCTTTTTCTCGTGAGATCCCGTATACTCCCCTGCCCACCGAGATACCTCATGAAACACATCATGTAACGCATTCCCTTTTTCAGTTAAACTGTAAATGACTTTGACAGGCGTCTCAGGAAGGACAGTCCGCTCTATAATTCCTTCTTGCTCAAGCTCTTTTAAACGCTCTGCGAGCATTTTTTGACTGATAGATGGGATCGTGTCTGTGAGGTCTTTAAAGCGCTTTGGACCATCAAGCAATACATGAATAATGAGCCCATTCCACCTTTTGCCTAGGAGTAAAAAAGCTTGCTGAATATGTGGACATAATTGGAATTCCATAAATTTCAGCCTTTCTTTTCATGATTGTTTGACAAACTAACAGTGTACAATTTAAAATATCTCTAGTTACAATAAGTAAGTTTCTCACTTTTTAGTTATTGTACCATACTATTTGCAAAAACGGGAGGAAATATCCATATGGCGACCGATCAAAAAACGATTGACATCTTAAAACAAAGAGCTTCAGTAAAAGAGTATGATACTTCTCATGAAATGACAAAAGAAGAGTTAACAGAGCTTCTTGATATCACAACAAAAGCACCATCTGCTTGGAACCTTCAGCATTGGCACTTCACTGTTTTCCATAGTGCTGAAGCAAAAGCGAAGTTACTTCCAGTCGCGTACAATCAAAAGCAAGTATCACAAGCATCAGCTGTTATTGCTGTTCTAGGTGACCTTGAAGCTAACCAAAATGGCGAGAAAATCTACAGTGAGCTGGCTGAACAAGGCTTTATTACTGAAGACATTAAAGAGACATTGATGACTCAAATCAATGGCGCATACCAAAGCGAGCAATATGCACGAGAAGCAGCATATTCAAATGCTTCATTAGCTGCTATGCAATTAATGATTGCTGCGAAAGCAATGGGCTATGATACGTGTGCAATGGGTGGCTTCAGTAAAGAAGCGTACATCAAAGAATTCAATGTAAGCGGCCGCTACGTGCCGGTTATGCTGATTTCAGTTGGTAAAGCAGCGAAAGAAGCTCATAAAAGCAATCGTTTCGACATCGAAGAAGTATCTGATTTCCTTTAAAAATTGGCAAGGCCTCAGCTTTTATGCTGGGGCTTTTTTATTTGCATTAAATATTATTTCTCCATACTTTCTTTCATCTTCACCCTCTTTACATCTTCACTTTTCTCCTTTTTTAAGAATGAAAGCGTTATATTAGTATGATATTCACCAAAATGATTGTTTTTTCTGAAAATGGTCTTGTGATCTAATCTGACAACTGCTATTATTATGAAATTACAAAATATTCAGGAGGAAATCATGAACAAAAAATTGATGCTGGCACTACTTATCGCGATTCCATTCATCGGACAGCTCGCTTTGCTGCCTTTTGCGAATCGCATTCATCCATTTGTCATCGGCCTGCCCTTTTTCCACTTCTGGCTCTTACTATGGATTGTACTCACACCAATTTGCACGTTTATCATTTATAAGATGCAACATTCAAATGGAGGAACTGACTAATGCAAGGAAATTTAACAGCTTTATTGATTACTGCAAGTATTATTTTCATCGTCGTGGTCATCGGATTTGCCGCTGGTCGTGACAAATCATCAAGACAGTCAGTAGAAGAATGGTCTGTCGGCGGGAGAAAATTTGGCGGACTGCTCGTTTGGTTCCTCGTTGGCGCAGACTTATATACAGCTTATACCTTTTTAGGGCTTACAAGTACAGCTTATACAGCCGGAAGCGTTGCTTTTTTCGCAATTCCCTATTCAGTCCTAGCTTATTTTATTGCTTATTTCTTTTTACCGAAACTATGGACGGTTGCGAAAAATCACAACCTCACCACCCTTGCCGATTATGCACGTGAGCGGTTTGACAGCAAGCTGTTATCCAGTTTGATTGCGATTGTTGGAGTACTTATGCTGATTCCTTATATTTGTCTTCAGCTGAGCGGGATTCAAGATACGTTAACTGTCGCTGGAACTAGTTATATTAATGTGAATGCAGTTGTTATTATTTCATTTATTTTAGTCGCACTTTATACATTTTTCAGTGGTATTAAAGGTCCTACATATACAGCCATTATTAAGGATATTCTCGTTTGGGTGATCATGCTGTTTATGGTCGTTTCACTGCCAATCATTCACTTTAACGGCTGGACACCGATGATGAATACGTTAGCCAAAGAAGCGCCTCAGCTTCTAACAATCCCTGAAGGCGGACCTAAAGGCATTTTATGGTTCATTACCGCTTCAGGCGTTTCTGCCCTTGCTTTGTTTATGTGGGCACACGCGGCAACTGGGGTTTTTACAGCCAAAAGCGCAGATGCCATCCGTAAAAACAGCATGTTTTTACCTCTTTATAATATTGTATTGATTTTGGTCATCTTCCTTGGGTTTATTGCCTTTTTAGTCTTACCAGAAGATACAAATCCAAGATTTGCTCTTCTTCATTTAATTCAAACGTCATATGGCGGCGTGATGCAGGGACTCGCTTATTCAACGATTGCACTGGCTTCCCTCATTCCATGCTCCATTATGGCCATTGGCGCATCGAATTTATTTGCCAATAATTTATACCGTGACTTAATTCATCCGAATGTGTCACCTAAAAGATTGACCATCATCACACGTTCGATGGTGTTTATCGTCATTGGGCTCGCTCTTTTATTCGGGATGCTGTTCCCAACTGCACTTGTCACGCTTCAGCTTATTGGTGTTTCAGGAATGGTCCAAATCTTCCCAGCTATTGCTATCAGCTTGTTCTGGAAAAAACAATCGAGAGAAGCAACGATTGCCGGGTTAGTCATTGGCATCATTGTCACCTTTACAGCGAATATCTCACAAGTCACGTTCGGTCTTTATGAAGGTTTTCTTGGTTTACTAGCAAACGTCGTCGTCATCTTGATTTTGAATCCATTCTTCCAAAAGAAGGTCACATCCAATTCTGTCATGAATGATCTATTTGAAAAGAATGATGAAAAAACAGAAGCGATCACAAGATAAGAAAAAGCAGTCCCCTATGAGGACTGCTTTCAGCGCGCGGACAAACCCTCGCATTCGGTGTCAGGTCTGCGCTACGGTGCTCACGAATGCTTCATTCGCTCCGCTCCGGTACTCGCCCTTCCTAGACTTCAAAGGTTTTCTATCACGCTGAAAAGAAGACAAAGGACTAAAATAAAGATCATTTCAGCCCTTTGTCAAAAATCTTAAAAGCAGTCCCCTGATGAGGACTGCTTTTTTTATTTCATTTCTTTTTTCAAGACTTCAATGGCTTTTTTCATTTGTGTATCGTTGTTCTTTAGCTTATCTTGGATCTTTGTCATCAGTACGGTCGTTGTATCTCCTGTCAGAATACCGTCTGCCTTCAGATCGTTGTCTGTTTGGAAGCTTTTGACGATAGACTGGAATGCTTGATCGTACTCACCGTTTGCTTTTGCTTTGTAGCCAAGCGCTTGGAACATTTTTTGAGCCGCTTTGACTTCATCTCCATTGTCATTTAGCTCATATGATTTTTTCGGGCTTAAGTAAGGCAGCTTTGCATAGCTTGGGAGAGCTGCTTTAACCTGTGGTTCAATTCCTTTTTTGTGAATCCAAGAACCGTCTGGTGTCAGCCATTTTGCAATGGTTAACTTGACACTAGAACCATCATTATAATTTTGTGCATTTTGAACAGTTCCTTTGCCAAACGTCTTTTCACCCACAATTTGAATGCCTGAAGATTGGTGCAGAGCCGCCGCCATGATTTCAGCAGCGCTGGCTGAGCCGCCATTTACAAGGACAACTGCCGGCTGATGGACTTTACGTTCTTTTTCAGCCTTGTACACTTGTTTCTTCCCTTTTTCTTCAACCTGCATAATGACTTTCCCTTTATCGATAAAGTCATTACTCATTTCAATGGCTTCTGTCATGATGCCGCCTGGATTATCTCTCAGGTCAATGACAAAACCTTTTGCCCCTTTTTTCTCGAGGTCATCAATTGCTTTATCCAGCTCTTTCGATGTGGTTTCAGCAAAGGACGTAATTTGGATTTCTCCTATTTTGTCTTTAGTGAGTTTTGCATAAACCGTTTCAAGCGGAATCGTGTCTCTCGTGATGGTCACATCTACATTGCCGACTCCTTGACGGTTGAGGTGCAGCTTAACATCCGTTCCTTTTTTCCCTCTGATGAGAGAGACTGCTTTATTGACCGACATTCCTTTGGTGCTTTTTCCATCCACTTTTAAAATATGATCATGAGGTTTCAAACCAGCTTTTTCAGCAGGAGAGCCTTTAATCGGTGCGACAATTAAAATTTGTCCATCCTTCTCTTCTACTTGTGCACCAATTCCTTCAAATGAAGAAGAAATGGTATTGTTAAATCCTTCAGCTTCCTCCTGATCCATATATGTAGAGTATGGATCATCAAGTGATGCAATCATTCCTTGGATCGCACCATCTACTAGTTTTTGATCATCCGTTTTTTCGTAATACTCATCTTTTACCTTCGTGTACGCAGCCATGAGTTTACTAAACTTCTCGTCTCCTGTGACGCTGACAGCACTTTGTTTTGTGATCACAAATGTAATCGCTGAGGACAGTGCAGCAGTCACCAGAATGGCTACCACGAACTTCACTTGTTTTTTCAAAAAAACACCACCTTTATCTCCTTTCATTATTATCAAGGACGATGCTTCATCCGTCAACCAAAGGATCAACTTCTATTTGAAAAGATAAGCCATTTGCCCTTCTATTGCATAATCTTTAGAGAGGAACAGATAAGGAAAGAAGGGATTTTATGAGTGACTATGTAGAAATGCTTGCCTATTTTGGCATATCAGGTGCCCATCCTGGCGGAATAGAGTTAACAAAAACGATGATTGAGCATATAAAACTGCCGCCTCATGCACGTATACTGGACGCCGGATGCGGTACAGGACAGACAGCTGCCTATTTAGGAAATGTAGGTTATCAGGTGGAGGCCATTGATACGCATCCATTGATGATTGAAAAGGCGAACCTGCGATTCAAGCGGGAAGACCTGCCGATCCGCGCTTTAGAGGCATCCATTGAGCAGCTGCCCTTTCCAGATCAATCGTTCTCTCTACTCATCAGTGAATCTGTTTTGAGCTTTACCAAGCTGCGTGATGCACTAGCTGAGATCAAGCGCGTCCTTGCTCCTGGAAGCCAATTGATTGCAAATGAAGCTGTGTTAAAAGCCCCTCTTACGCCTGAAGAGATGGCAGTTGTTCAAGATTTTTACGGCTTTCACTCGCTCTTGTCACTAGAAGAATGGAAGGAGCAGTTAACTGAAGCGGGCTTCCGTGACATTCAGATCCTCTCATTCGATGAACATATGGGGCAGGAGGAACCGACAGAAATGGAATTATCTGAACACATACCGCCTTCTCTTTACGAGACACTGCAAACACACTACGATCTCATTCAAGCACACCGAAAGCAGTTAAGTCACATTCTATTTGAATGCACCGTATAAAATGAGCGAATCTCCTATATGTTTTGTCCAAACTCTATGAAGTCTCTCGCATAGGATAAGAGTGAAAAGAGTTTGTCATAAGGAGGAAAAACATGGAGCGCTACTACAAGCTTTGTCAGCAGCACATGGGGAAAGTCGCTAGAATCACTGACCGTAATGGCAGAGTACATGTCGGACGCATTGAGCGTGTGACAAACCGCAAAGTTTATATTCGTCCAGTCGGCGGGTCTCGCGGGGGCTTTGGCTTTGGTTATTGGGGCGGATATTATGGCTGGGGTGCAGCGTATGGCATCGGCCTCGGTTTCATTACCGGCTTCGCATTAGCAGGATTGTTCTTTTTTTAAAAGAAGAATAAGAGAAGGCCTCCCGAATAGTTGGGAGGCCTTTTACTTGTTTAGATTTTCTTTACTTTGTTCATGTATTCTTCAAATGTTAAATCGTGATCATGCATCGCTTTTGCGGCTTCTTTTCCAACATAGCGCAAATGCCACGGCTCATATTCGTATTTCGTAATGTCTTCTTTTCCTTTTGGATAACGGATGATAAAGCCATATTTATATGCGTTTTTAGCCACCCATTTGCCATCTGGTGTTTCACCAAACTTTTCAGAGATCTCAAAGCCGGCACTTTTTGACGAAATGTCCATGGCTAAACCTGTTTGATGTTCACTTTCGCCTGGTAGAGCGACTGCTTCTTGTGCTTTTTCTTTGCCTTTTAATTTGACCTCACTATCAAAAATGACTTTTTGACGGTCATAGGAGCGATAGCCAGATACTGCAGCAAGCTCGAAGTTTTCCTTTTTTGCACCTTTGAATAACTTCTCAAGCGCTTCCGCTGCTTCTTTGCGGATATATCGTTTTTCTATATCCTCCGAAAAAGAGAATTCTACTTTTGGTACAACGAGATCAGAAGGTTTATAGGTTCCTGGTAATGCATAATCTTTGTTGACAAGCGCTAGCACGTTTTCAGGATTTTGAATGGTTTTCAGACCGCTCACAACCTTGATGTCATTGAAATATTCACTCTTTAACGTCAGCTCTTGATTCGATGAATCTGCCGTATCGTTTGAGTTGTGCTGGGGAGAAGAACTTGCTGCGTTTTTTTGTTCGTTTGTTTTGTTTGATTCAGATGTACCGCTTTTTTGATCCAGCAACTGGCAGCCTGATAGTGCGGCTGTCAAACCAAGAATCGATGCGATTGAGAGTATTTTGTAGCTTTTCTTCATGACATACCTTCCTTTTGCTCTTCTAAAAAAATAAAGATGCGCTACATTGTAGCACACCCTTTATACTATTATAAAACGGAGTCTAGCGCAATTAAGATCATTTCATCAAACGTTGTTTGACGCTCTTCAGCCGTTGTTTCTTCTCCTGTTAGAACATGATCACTTACAGTCAAAATTGATAACGCTTTTCGGTCAAATTTTGCTGCAAGAGAATAAAGAGCAGTTGTCTCCATTTCAATCGCTAGGATACCATATTGAGCCATGAGCTCAAGTGGTTTTTCATTATAAAATTGGTCTGCTGTAAATACATTTCCGACCCGTACAGCGACATTTTTTGCTTCTGCAGTGTCGTAGGCTTTCTTGAGCAGGCCAAAATCAGCGCATGGCGCATAATCAATCGGTCCAAAAGCAACACGGTTCATTTGTGAATCTGTTGATGATGTCTGCGCTAAAATGACGTCACGTACATTGACATCCCTTTTGATGGCTCCGCAAGATCCAACGCGAATTAAGTTTTGAACATCATAGCTTTGAATGAGTTCATTCACATAAATCGAAATAGATGGTACGCCCATTCCAGTTCCCTGTACAGAAACACGTTTTCCTTTATAGGTTCCAGTATATCCATACATTCCGCGCACTTCGTTATAGCACTCAACATCTTCTAAATATGTATCTGCAATATATTTCGCACGAAGCGGATCGCCCGGCAGCAATACCGTTTCTGCAATTTGTCCTTTTTCTGCTCCAATATGTACACTCATTTTTTAGCCTCCACTTACGTTTACTATGTATTTTATCCTATTTATTATAAACGATCGAGCTTAAAAAAGAAAATACCAGCTGAATCTCAAGCTGGCATCATCAATCATCTATTTAACTTATCGTCATCATTCGTTCACTGCGTTTCCACCCTGCCGGAGAGAGCTGATAATAGCACTTCCCCTTTTTCCTATCATCAATCACAACAATATCACCTGTTGTGATAAACCGCGCATTGTAATCATTAGGGACTGTATCATGTACATTAAATGTCGAGAATGCTTTTTCCAGTACATCAAGATGTGTTCTGCCGCCAATCTTTGTCCGGTACACAGGCTGATGCCCGCTTGCAGCGCCATATTCAGGTGTCTGATAAATGGTTAATTGAAATGCTGAAGGTTTCTTTTGAAAAAATCTCAACGTCAATTGCATTCAAATCCCTCCCCTTTTATATAAAATTGGCTGGGATCTGGCAATTTCCTTCTTCTATTTTTGTCGAATGACAGACAATCTTTCGTCAATCTTTTTACAAATGAGAAATAAAGCAAGTCCTATCGCAAAGCCTCCAGCGACATCTGTCAAATAATGCACGCCGATATACATCCGGCTGATGCCAATGACCAGGACACCCAGTCCTGTGATCAAATAGACGATTTTTTGTCTTTCTTTCAGCCATGGGATCATTTCAACTAATAGATAAGCCATAAAAGGATAGATCGTGGCTGCATTCATCGAATGTCCGCTCGGAAAGCTGTAATACGTTTCATTAACAAGGTGATCAAATGCCGGACGCTCTCTAGCAAACAGCCCCTTTAATTCATGATTGACTGTCTTTTCTGTGAAATATAATAGAAAAAGCATCATGATAGAGTAATAACGCTTATACATAAACAAGACCACACTAAAAATGAGCATGACGGGAACGAGCAGCGCGCTGATGCCAAAGTCCGTCAAAGCCAGCATGACATCATTTAAAAAAGGGAGTCTGATGCTTTCAAACCATAAGATGATCTGGTTGTCCAAATCTTGACAAACCCCAGATACCATGAGCGCAGCAATGGCGCCAAATAAAATGAAAAGAAATAGGATATACACGCGAAAGATTCCCCTCCCTCTCTCTTCAGAATCTCTTCAAAGTATAGTACCTACCACGCCTCTTCTTCAACTATCATTGTTTTTTTCAGCATATATTCAAATGTAATGTCAGCCAGCTCAAACGTTTCAAGCTCAGCAGGTATGTACCCTCTTTTGATCAGCTCCATGTAGAAGAACTCCGCAATTTCCTCTGTATCAATCACCAAATCTGCTTCTTTCATTGCATTCCGCCTCCTTTTTTATGATGTATGAACGCCGGCTGTTTTTTATTACAGTTTGTCATAATGGCTCATTCCATACATATAAATGCAGTAAACAAAAAGAAAAGGGGCTTGAGGCAATGAAATGGTTAAGCATATTAGATGGAGAAACATTTGATCAGGTGATGGGCCGTATCTTGAGGGGATGGTTTTATGTGATTGTATTTTTTTGTGTGCCTTATTTTTTATTCGTGTTAGGACAAGTCTTTCTTTAACCAAAATGTTCGTGTAAACTTTCCAAAATAAAATCCATCATATCCTTATATTCTGGATCTTTGAAAAATTCGTAGAGAATTTTATAATCATTATAGATATCAAGAAGCTCATCCACTATAGATACAGCGAGAAATTCAAGTGAAGCTTCGCTTTCTTGTTTCTCTTCTAGCTGCAATAGAGCTGTTTGGACCATATCTTCTTCTAACTCTTTTGAGGTTTCTCCAACGTAATGCACAAAAAGAAGCTGATGAACAAACTGGTCCATCTCATACTTCCTTAGGACAAGCGTTAAATCTTCTTCTTCTGTTTCCAGCCACTCTCCGTCTTTTAGCCTCGTGAGTTCGTAAATGACATCTTCCCAGCCATCGTCAAGGTAGCGCCATATTTCAGTCCGATGACCGATGATTTTAAATAGCTCTTTTCCGTAATCTTTTACATATACAACATCGCCAATGAGGAACTCATATTCAATGTCCAGCTTTTCTGTATCGACAATCACCCCGTTATACTCATCGTAAAGCTGAAGTGATGTTTCAAAATAAAGCACCTCATTATGATTGACCTCATATAAATAGTGCTGGTCAATTTGATGGACTTTTGTAATCGTTCCGACTGTGCCGTACATGACAACGACGACAATATCCCCTACTTGATATTTTGGTGCTTTCGCCTTCATTCTGTCTCCCCCTTGCCCGACTTTTGGTCTTAACGTATCGTATGCCGGCGCAAGGAATTCTGCATGGGCAACCACACCATGCAAAACGCCATTTTATTTCTCATGAAAAAACCGCTTCTCCATTCGGACAAGCGGTTGTGTGTTATTTTTTTTTGACTTCTACTTCGTATTGCTCAAACGCTTCGTCAAATGTCGTCATTGAGCTTAAATAATCACCATTTAATTCTAAATAGGCACACAGCTCATGATAATCTGTGGAAGCTTTAGGAAAGCTGTGATCCTCATACGCAGCATTTGCGAAATGGCTGATTTCATCTTTCGGTTTTGGATGTCTGAACTTCATTAAATAATGGTAAAACGACTTCACCTGTTTTTCCCTCCGCGACTCTCTATTTTGTTGTTATATTATACAGCAATTTGATGACTTGTATAGGCGGAGGTACAACTTATGATGAAAAGTCAAAGTAATTTCGCTTTAATAACCGCTCCATGCTCATTAATTCTCCATAGGAGATTTTTTCTGGAAGTTTTGTCTGATCCACTAAAATTAATTGATCTTCAATCTCTTTGACCGTCTCATCCTTTTGATAGGTCATCCCGCAGTGCGTGCAGGAAATGGACGGCGTTTCGATGATTTCAATTGATTGTGTGCCCGTGATCAGTTCCCAATAGACTGTCGTCTGCTCTGCCTTTGCTTTGTTTTCCTCACACCAATCACATGTCAGCAAGGCTATTTCTCCTCCTTCACGGTTTGTTCTTTTTTGAGCAGCGCTTGATATTTCTTTTCTTTTAATTCATCTCGTTTTTCACGTTTGTTTTTGAGTGTGTCGTGTTCAGGATTTGTCTCATATGCTTCTCTACGTTTCATTCGGCTTAAATTCTCAGGCGTAAACGATCTCGCTTCATCCTGAAATAGTGCGGTCACACCAATTGCCGGTTCTTGTTTCTCTTCATAAATTTCATTGAAATACGCATCTGCCTGACCTGCGACGTAATGCTCTGGTTCTGGATAGGAGGTGATGACACCTTCAAAGTTACGAAGGACGACTTTGTCAGGGCTTTGCGATAGTAAATAATTTGGCTGTAAGGCAATTTTCCCTCCGCCTCCTGGCGCATCTACAACAAAGCTTGGTACTGCATAACCACTCGTATGCCCTCTTAAGCCTTCAATGATTTCAAGCCCTTTTGAGACTGGTGTTCTAAAGTGGCCAATGCCCTCAGATAAATCACATTGATAAATATAATATGGTCTGACCCGAATCTTCACGAGGTCGTGCATCAGCTTCTTCATAATCGGCACACTGTCGTTAATACCTGCAAGGATGACGGCCTGATTCCCTACAGGGACGCCGGCATTCACAAGACGTTCGCACGCTTCTTTTGCTTCTTTTGTAATTTCAATACTTGTGTTGAAATGAGTGTTCAGCCAAACTGGGTGATATTTTTTCAAAATCTCGCACAGCTCATCTGTAATACGCTGCGGAAAGACAACTGGCGCGCGGGTTCCAATCCGAATGATCTCAACGTGCGGAATGTCTCGTAAGTTTTTCAAAATGTATTCAAGCACTTGATCATTGATTAACAGTCCATCTCCGCCAGAAATTAACACGTCCCGCACCTCAGGTGTTTCTCTAATATATCCAATTGCAGCATCTAACTGCTTTTTCGGCACACCCATACCAATCTGGCCGGAAAAACGTCTTCTCGTACAATAACGGCAGTACATGGAGCACTGATTTGTCACAAGAAACAGTACACGATCTGGATACCGGTGCGTGAGCCCCGGGACAGGTGAGTCCTCGTCTTCATGCAGCGGATCTTCCAGATCATATTTTGTTTTATGAAGCTCTTCTGCAATTGGCACAGATTGCATACGTATTGGACATCTTGGATCGTCTGGATTCATCAGTGAGGCATAGTAGGGTGTAATGTTGAGTGGAATGGTTTTGGTGGAAATCTTCACCCCTTCTCGTTCCTCTTCTGTTAAGTTTACGATTTTTTCTAAATCCTCAAGCGTTTTCACGGTATGCGTCAGCTGCCAAATCCAGTCGTTCCACTTTTCCTCAGGTACATCATTCCAAAGCTCTATGTCCTTCCAGTGACGCGCCGGTTCATACAATTTCTGATTCATATCCATTCCCCCTATCAGCATTCACTTTATACTATGCAAGTTATGTGCCAACATGGGAAAATGCCCCTATTCTTTACAAAAGGAGCTTTACCCGTCATATTCAATTGAATGTTGTGCCTACAATTCGGCACCTGCATATTTCTTCAATTTATATTGCAGCGTTTGTCGAGGGATTTTTAAGGCGGCGGCGGTTTTTTTAATATTTCCATTATGCTGATGTAAAGCTTCTTGAATCAATGTTTGTTCAAATGAAGACACTTGATTTTTTAATGAGGATTCAGATGTTTCTTTTTCCAGCTTTTGCTCACGTAAGTGCGCCGGAAGGTATAGAGGGATGATCTCTTCCTCTTCCTTTGGCATCATCAACACGGCATGTTCTATCGTATGTTTTAATTCTCTAACGTTCCCAGGCCAGTGGTGAGCCATAAACAATCGTTCCGTTTCTTCAGAAAGGCGTGTGACGTTTTTTGAAAACTGCTGATGATAGGTTTGAATGAAGTGGCGGGATAGCAACGTGATATCTTGCTTTCTCTCACGAAGCGGCGGGATATGAAAAGATGACACATGCAGTCTATAAAATAAATCTTCTCTTAAAATTTGCTTTTTCACTGCTTCGAATGGGTCCATATTGAGCGCCGTAATGAGCCGAACGTCCACTTGAATGGACTTGGCATCACCGATGCGGCGTACAACACCATCCTCTAACACACGTAATAATTTCGTCTGAAGCGTGAGCGGCATCGCTTGCAGCTCATCAAGAAAAAGCGTGCCTCCATCAGCTAATTCAAAAAGTCCCTTGCGATCAATTGCACCCGTATAGCTTCCTTTGACAGATCCGAACAATAAACTTTCAAGTAATGATTCTGGGAGTGCTGCGCAGTTTTGTGGAATGAACACTTGGTTTTTTCGGTCAGATTCATGGACAATGGCTTGAACGAGCACTTCTTTTCCTGTCCCTGTTTCCCCGTAGACAACAACTGATGACGGATAAGCAGCTGCTTTTTTTGCCCTTTCAAGCATTTCTTTTAAAAGCGGATCATTTGTTAAAAATGAAGCAAAATCATGCATTTTTTCTACCCCAGCCACGTCATGTGTCCGCTTTTTTTGGCCTAAACGATTTGAAAGAGCGGACAGCTTCGATACATCTTTTGCCACTTCGACCGCACCTATTAATTCATTGTCTTCAATAATAGGCAATGTCGTGTTCACTGTTTCAATTCTTTCTCCGTTTTTATTCAAATAAGTTTGCAGCGAATGATAAATCGGCTTTCCTGTTCTCAACACATGCATGAGCGTACTTGTTTTTTCAGTTAAAGAGGGATACACATCAAGGATGTACTTGCCAATCACCTCTTCTTTTTGTAAACAGTCAAACTTAGCGGCATTATGATTGTAAAAAATCGTCATCCCTCGATCATCTACAACGTGGATGGCTTCATCAATGGCTTCTAAAATCAATTCAAACCAATCTGCTCTTTCGACAACCTTCCCCATTCTTTCCCCCTCACTTTCAGTGCCAAAAAACTGGCATCAATTGCCGAGTTTTCAGCGGCTTGATCATCTCTAAATGGTTCCCTGTCCTTTTCATGTTTCGCTTTTTCCTTCCTACTTCCTGCAATCATTGCTAAAAAAGCACCCCTCTTATGAGAAGTGCTTTCGTCCGGATGTTTGATAAAGAGACATATCGAATTCTTGCAGCGATTCCCTATACAGCGGCACAATCGGCTTTCCTTCTTGATATAACGTAAATTGGGACGGGTACAGCTTAATCGGTTGATGATAAAAAGCAAATCGCTTCACGACCTCAGAATCAATTCGGCAAAAGGTATGATGCACAAGTAAATAAACATCTTGTTTCCATTTAAACAGGCGCCTGTTTGGCGGACTGAAAACGGGAGAAGCTTGAATGATGCTGCCATCCTCAAATGCCTGAAGCTGGTCATTTGAAATCGTATAGATCTCTTTTGGGTGAAACTGAAAATATTGCACGTCACGTTTCGAAGCAAACCGTCTTTTTTTCTGATCTTCAATATAAAAGAACGTTTTTCCATGATCTGCGGTGACGACTGTATAATTGGGTACTGCCAGCTTCTCTTTCATTTCATATTTCATCTCACATAACAGTGGAACACGGATCGCACGCCTGTTCTTTTCATTTATCCAGCGTTTTTCAATCCCATGAAGTTTCCCGTCTGCGATTTGATAATAATCTCCTTCTTTTTCAATGACCGTTCCGTCAATTAAATCATACGGCATACTTGAAAACAGATGATGAAAGGAATGGGGCGTTTTATACGTTGTATCCAGTACATCTTTTAATGGAAAAAACGCAGCGAAATGATTCAGCCTCATCCAAAATACAGAATCTGCATGATGCCAGTGCTTTGGCTCATCGTCCCAATATTGTCCGTATGTTTCATGAATGAGTGGAAGCAAGCAGCTTCTGTGCATGACCGAACAATGGTCCACCTGAAAGGACGCATGCTCTAAGATTTGATCTGCTTCTCGAACATAGCTCATTGTTTCCACTAAATGCTGATCAACATGCACAACCCGCTGCGAGGAATACACAATATCTACATGAGGATTCGACTGAAAAACATCCACCATTTTAAGCAAACGATCTTTATGATACACGGTATCATCGGTTAAATAACAAATGAGCTCACCTGTTATACGGGTTAATGCTTCATTAATAAGCGTCGCATAACGTGCGGTTAACAGCCGTTTTGCCGGATGAACCGTGTGCGAATACAACTGAATGCGTTCATCACTTAAATAGGGCTGGATCTTTTGAATGGTGCCCTGTTCTGAGCCATCATCCATAATCAAAAGCTCCCAATGCGGATACGTTTGTTCTAGCATACTCTTTAGCACACGATCAATGAAATCTGGTTTATTGTAGCTTGTTAAAATCACCGATACTTTCATGATCATTATCCTTTTTGATTAGATTAAAAAGCCCCCCAGCTGACAATGTTCACATAAGGAACACTCACTCTTAGCTGATTTGTCGCGTTTTTAAAGACCGCTACCGTATCAAACAATTGCACGACAACCACGTTTTGAAGTACATCTCCATTAACTAAATGAACACGCGGCACCGGAATGCCAAGCTCAAGCCATGGACGAAGTAATTCTTTGATGTCTGACACATTCTCATCCTCACTTTCTTCTAAAAGGCGAAGAAGAAGTAAAATCAAGATGACTTCAAGCACTCCTTCCGACTCTAGTAATTCTTCGTTCCAACCATCTAATAATTGTTCAAATTCCATTCATAATCCCTCTCTCTTCACATTTAATCTTTACTAGAGTATGAGAACCACTTCATTTAGCCTCAGCATTTGAAAACATTTTTAAAAATGTGTGAACTGATTAATTGAAAAAAAGAACCAGGAATCAGCGTTATGCTTATGCCAAAAAAAATGAATGGCATATACATAGGGGTGAGTTTGAATTGATGAGGAAAGGATGGGGAAAAAATGAGCGACAAGCGTGCTGAATTAAAAAAAGAACTATTGAAAGTGTTTTTCAGACCACTTAGTCATGCATTAACAGTTAATTTCGAAGAAGGAGGAGTTCAAATGGAAGAAAAATTAAACGATTTATTAAGTGAAGTGGCAGCTGAGGCATCACCTTCAGATTCTGCGACAACACTCGATGTATCTCAGCCAGCAAGATGGATCTTTGCAAGACTTGCACCAGGAACAGTCATTAGCATTGTCACAGACTCAGGAGATTTAATTGGACCAGTTCAATTTGTATCATTCGATGCTTCAACAGGTGTTGTATTTGTTACACAAGAAAGCTCTGTCACACCTACAGGCTCAGCAACGACTCTATTAGATGTAGATAAAGTTGAAAGTGTTACATTCACATCTTAATGTGAGAGGGTCATCATGAAGCTTCTTTATATCAGTTCTGGCTACGGCGGAATCTATCACATGTTTGATCAATGGGTAGAAGAAAGCTTCATTGATTCCCCCTTTTCATGTGTAAAGATTGATAGAGAATCTCTACCCACTAACATGCACAAAATCCGGACATTTTCTCCGGATTTTGTTTTGATGATGATCGGTGATCATGTTCCGAAAGATGTGCTTCATCAATTCAAACAAGAAAAAATCCCGATCGTTCTATGGATGACAGAAGATCCCTTTTATACAGATGTATCGGCTGCTTGCGCACGAGATGCGCGGCTCATATTAACAATCGATGAAGGGGTTTTGCCATTTTACAAACAATTAGGCGCTGAAAATACGCACTACTTTCCCATTCCGACAAATACACGGATCTTTCAGAAAAATGATTCGCCAGAAGAGATGTGCACGTATGACATTGCACTCGTTGGCTACCCTTATCCCAACCGAATCAAAGCCATCGATACACTCTTGCAGCAAAACAAATGGCGTATTCTCGTTGCAGGTAAGGAATGGCACCGTCATTTAAATAAATCACGGAGACATTATCGAGATTTCACACTGATAACGAATTGGCTGAGTCCTCAGCAAATGGCGGACATCTATCAGCAAACAGCGATTGTCCTGAATCCGCATAGGCCGGCTCAATTTGCGTATAACAAAAACAAAGCCATGATTCAAAATATGAGTCTCAATAACAGAGCGTTTGACATTGCTGCAACTGGAAGTTTTCAATTGACGGATCTACATCCTCCGCATCTTTTTTCAAGCTTTGCTTTTTACAAAGATGAGGACGATTTGATAGAACAGGTTGAATACTATGGATCAAATGCAGGTGAAAGAAAGGCGGTCGCACTGAACAACTACGAGCAAACTGTTCGCTGGAATACATTTGATACGATGCCGCAAAGGCTTTATGAAATCGTAAAAAGCGCCCTATAACTGGGCGCTTTTCCTTGTTCAATGCCAGCTTATGCATGATCTTCCGCATCGTGGCGAGCCAATAAAACGTTTTCGGCCTCTTTCCGGTCTGCCTCCTGTTTCACCACAATCGACCGCGTGTGATCCATCATATATGCTCCGACAGATCCTTCTAAAAAGGAATGAATGCATTCTTTTGCATAATGAGCATGAAAAGCATATACCGCACCATTAAGACGGCCATACGTATATGGCTGCTCATGCTTTGGCATGAAAAAGTAATGATTGTCCTTATATAAAGTAGCTTCATTGTTTTCATGCAATGTCCAAGTTTCATTTGGGTTTTCTAACGCCTCTGTAAATGATGCCGTACAGTCATATCCCCCCTCCACTAAAAGCTGCAAGCATTTCTCGATATCTGCCGGCTGTCTTAGAGGAGACGATGGATGCAGATATAGCACAATATCAAAGGTTTTCCCCTCCCGCTCTAAATAAGCAAGCGCATGCTTCACAGCTAACAGCGACGGCGTTTGTTCTGTTACATGTGTGCTTGGCAGTTCAATCACATTTGCTCCGTAGTGAGATGAAATGATTTGCGTATTGACATCCTCGGACGAGACGATGACTTCATCTAACTCAATCATTTGCAGTAACGGCTGAATGGTCCAATAGATAAGCGGCCGCTCTGCCAAAATACGTATGTGTTCACCATGCTGGCCGTCGTGACTTCTAAATGCAGGTATCATAGCTAAAATACGATTTCCCCTATACATGTCTTCTCTTCTCCCCTCGCGCACAGCTCCCTTACCATTTTCTTCTCTGCTCGAGCTGACCGCAGTACTGAAGTATTCAGGTCTCTCGTTTTTCTAGTTGATCTCTTATCTCTCCATATTCTATTAAGACGACAAGCAGATGGTTATAATTTGTTCACCTAATTTATACATGAAGTGGTTCTTTTCCTCAAACGAATGCCGCTCTTTCACATATGATGCAAAGTAGAGAAATGAGAGTTGGGGGATTAGATATGTCCAAACAGATAGAAATGACTTTGAAGACTTTTTTTCGTGACAAAACGATATTAGTTACAGGCGGTACGGGATCAATCGGCCGGCAAATCGTGAATAAATTAACAAGTTGCTCTCCAAAGAAGATTATCGTCTTCAGTAAAGATGACAGCAAACAATACATGATGAAAAATGAGTACGCAGATCATCCAGAGGTCGTATTCGCTTTAGGAGATGTCCGGGATGCAAGCCGCGTGAGACTGCTCGTCAAAGGTGTGGATATCATTTTTCATGCAGCGGCCTTAAAACAAGTACCCACTTGTGAAGATAATCCGTTCGAAGCCGTTCAAACGAATATCATCGGCGGGCAGCATGTCATTGAAGCCGCAATTGAACATGAAGTGAGTCATGTCGTCAACATTTCAACTGACAAAGCGGTTTCTCCGACGAATGCCATGGGTGCAACAAAATTAATTTCAGAAAAACTATTTTTCCAAGCAAACGAAAGTATTCCAAATCAAAAAACCAGGTTTTGCTCTGTACGCTTTGGCAATGTACTTGGATCTAGAGGTTCCGTCATTCCCATCATGCTCCAGCAGCTATTAAATGAAAAACCTTTGACCGTGACTGATCCTCATATGACACGTTTTTTTATGTCCATTGAAGAGGCTGTTTCCCTCACACTTCAAGCAGCAATCATGATGAAAGGCGGCGAAACCTTCATTCTCAAGATGGAGTCCTTACAGCTTGCCGATCTCTTAAAAGCGTTTCATGAATATGCCGCTCAAATCAATGCTAAAACTCCGGATATTCTCGTAGTCGGAAAAAGACCTGGCGAAAAGCTTCACGAGGAGCTCACATTCCCGCACGAAGCAGATGCACTGTTTGAACATGAGCAATTTTATGCCATTTTACCGAGACCACATTTGCACCCTGCCTTTCAAAAAGTCGACTTAACGAATTACACCTCAAAAGAAGCACCGCTCATTACAAAAGAAAAGCTATTCCACATCATCAAACAATTACATCATACACATCATAAAAAATAAAAAATCGTCACACGGAAGCAGATGCTTTCCATGTGACGATTTTTAATTGGATCAATCAAATAGATGTTTCAAATCCCCGTAGCCTTCTTTTTCAAGATCATCCTTTGGGATAAACTTTAAAGCGGCTGAGTTGATACAATACCGAAGACCGTTTGGCCCTGGTCCATCAGGAAAAACATGACCTAGATGAGAATCAGCTGTTTTACTGCGAACCTCTGTCCGCACCATTCCATGACTCGTATCAACCTTCTCTGCTACTTCTTCGTCTTCAAGCGGTTTTGTAAAACTTGGCCATCCGCAGTGGGCATCAAATTTATCTAAAGAAGAAAAAAGCGGCTTTCCTGAAATGATATCCACATAGATACCTTCTTCTTTATGATCCCAAAATTCATTTTGAAATGGCGGCTCTGTGCCATTATTTTGCGTGACTTCGTACTGCATGCGGTTTAATTCTTTTATACGCTTTTCTTTTTCATTTGCCATTACTTATCACTCCAATGGGACTCAATAAAACCGGCTCTGCCCGAACCGACATGATATCGTTCGTAGTGCATTTTGTTTTTCTTATAATAATGCTGATGATATTCCTCTGCTGGATAAAAAGGACCTGCGTCTAAAATTTCTGTAACGATTGGCTTTTTGAAAATCCCGCTTTGGCTCAGCTGCTCTTTCGATGCTTCTGCAAGCTTTCGCTGCTCGTCATGATGAACATAAATACCTGTACGGTAAGATTCCCCTCTATCACCAAATTGCCCGCCATCGTCTGTTGGGTCTATTTGCTGCCAATACAGTTCTAGCAGCTTCTCATACGGGAACACGTCAGGATCAAACGTGATTTGAACCGCTTCTCTATGTCCCGTTGTATTTGTACATACTTCCTCATAGGTCGGATTCACTGTATGTCCGCCAGTATACCCTGATTCAACTTTGATAATGCCCGGCTGTTCATCAAAAGGTTTAACCATACACCAGAAGCAGCCTCCTGCAAATGTGGCTAATTCTTGTTTTTCAGACATATTAGTGCCCCCTTCATTTAAAAAATGGTATCATCATATTATAACATGATAAAAAATAATGAAAATGATACGACTTGTATACCTAAAATAAAAGAAAGCATTCTGTCGTATCTTTAAAATATAATGGGGGTTTAATGATTGGAACAAAGAAAACAAATGATGTACGAAATGGACACTTTACTGAGAACCGTATTCAAGCAGATCCGTTATGAAATTAACAGCCTGCTCGAAAACGAATTATCTCGGAATGAATTTCTTATTTTAAATCTGCTCCGTGAGCAAGGTGCAAAAAAAGTAACGGAATTCGCTTCCATTCTTGGAGTGTCAGCAAGTCATATTACCGCTGTGACTGACACACTCGTAGAAAAAGGCTGGATCACCCGTATCCGCTCAAAAGAGGATCGACGCATCATCAAAATCCACTTAACCGATAAGGGTAAGGAAATTACTGAGCATTTTGAGAAAAAGAAAACAGAATACTTTATGGAGCGATTTGAATCATTTGATGACGAAGAACTAAAAACAATGATCAAATTATTTAAAAAGCTGGATAAAAATCAAAAGGATTAAGCATAGATTTTAGCGCTCAGGACATGCTACGGATAAAAAGAGGTGGAATGAACCATGACAAGCCCTTATCTTTGTCCAAACTGTAAAACAAACAGAACGCGCTTTAATCTCATTGAGCAGCTTTCAGAACCTGTAAAGCTAGATCCAGCAACAGGAGCAGTTGTCGAAAGATACGAAGGAGAGCAGCTGTCTCCTTTTCACTTGAGCTATCAAGGTCCTCAAATGAAAGTCCAGTGCGGCGTTTGTGGTTTAATTGAGGATGAAAAAACGTTCATTAAACTAGCTGAATATCATCAATATTCTTCTCCTTCTTAACATGCCGGCCTGACTGAATACGTCAGGCTTTTTTCTATGCTTCTTTTGCCTATACAGATCGCCTTTTTCATGCATACGCTACAAAAAACACCATTGCATGAGAAAGAAGGGATTGATGACATGCAGCAGCTCTTTTATCATGACTTTCCATATCGGCCATTCGCTGACACCTACGAGCATCTTCAAAGCAGCCCTTCATCAAAAGCCTTTATTCGATTATTTCACGCTGCACCAGATCTCAGTGAGCTCGCTGTTTATGTGAACCGGAAGCAGGTAATGAAACCAATGCCTTACAGCCATTTGACCGCTTATATGGAGTGGGATGAGGGAATGTATGAAATAGAAGTGTTCAAACTGGCTACAAATGAGAGAATTCTTCATTCCCGCATTCGATTTAAGAGCGGCGAGGTCTACACATTATGTATCACAGGTGCCCGTGCAGGCTTTGCACTCTTGACTGAGCAGCAGGACACTTTGATCAAACAAGAAGACCTGTCAGCACTTACATTTGTACAGTTGTCTCCGGACCTTCCTTCAATAGATATATATGAACGTGACCAAGGGATCATATCGAAGGGGCTTGATTATGTGAACAGCACCCACATTCATCATTTCTCCCCGAATAAATATCATTTTGAATTGAAAGCCGCCGGCACTCAAAGTGTACTGCTTGATATCCCAAAAGTTCATCTGCAAACAAAGCGCGCATACCTGATTCTGCTTCATGGTTTTGCTAACGGAGATCCTGAACTTATGGCAAAGGTGGTCTTGTCTCGGCAACTATAAAAAAGAGCCTTTCCTAAGTGGAAAAGGCTCCTTACGAGACATCTTCAGCTTTTTCTTGCTTTTGAAAATCAAAAGCAAGAATCATCGTGCCTAGAAATAATGCACAGTAGGCAATATTTAAGTAAAACTGATCGATATTTTCTGCTTTTAAAGCATTGGCAGCTGTTATGCCAAAGTACGCAGCAAACAAAAACGATAGTAAACTAAAATATTGATAGACTCGCTTCATGATTTCACTCCTGACTCACACGTTCTATTGCTTTGGATGATAATATGAGAATTCAATTTCATCGTTCTGTAGATCAATTTTGTTTGCTTTCACATACATATCATTCGTCAGCGGCATTTCTGAAAGACGCACTTCAACCGTTTTTTGATCCGGTTTTACATGAACGAATTCTGGCAGCTCATAGAACTGACCCATGTAGCTTAAAACAAAACTAATCGGAATGCTCAATTGTCCAATTGAAAAGTCATCTACTTTCAAAAGCACATCACCATTATCTTCAACAGTTGGCGTAAATGAGACGTTTGCATCAATCGTTGAAGAGAAAGCTTTAATTGCACCTGTTACTTTCACATCTTGATCAATCGCTACATGAAAGTCTGGCATATCATTTGATCCTTGATTTTTCAAATAATCATTTACAAAGCTGGTAAGTGATTCCTTTGAGCTGGATATATGAAAAGCATATTCACTTTTCACTTCTTTGGTTGAAGCGGATTGACCGCCTGGCAGAAGCATCAAAATACCGCAGGCAATCACAATCAATAGATTGATTGCAAGTAAAATAAAAAATAAGCTTTTCCATTTTTTCATCTTTTTCACCCTATTCCTTCGGCAGTCCTTCTTTTTTCACTTCGGAGAATAAACGATTTGCCATAAGAGAGTACCCCTTTTGGTTTGGGTGGAAATCATCATCTGCCAGTAATTTTTCATCAGAATCTTCTTCAAATAAATCTGCTACATTGATCATATCCGCATTGCCGTCTTTTTTGAGTTCCTTTTTGGCAGCGGCATTCCAGTCTTTCACGACTTCATCAATATCTCGCAGCTCAGACAAACTGAACTTAAAAGGATTGTACATGCTGACATACATAATTTTCGCATGGTCATTCTGTTCTCTCAGTTGAGCAAGAATGGTTTTAAAGCGCTCCTCAAAAGGACCCTGCTCTTTTTGAAAAGGAGCAAACGTCAAATTAAGCACATTTTGACGAACAACATGCATGAGATCATTCCCGCCGATCGTAAAGAAAATATAGTCAGCGTCTTTCAGTCCGTCCTGCACCTTTTTTTCTTTTAATCTCTTTAGTAAATCTACTGTTCTACTGCCTTTAATGGCATAGTTTTTTAATGTGACAGATTGCACGCCGTCCACCGCTTCTATCTTGTCACGGGTCATGCCTGCATAGCCTTTTTTATCTTGATCTCCGATCCCTTCTGTTAAGGAATCTCCAACCGCTGCGATGGTAATATGTTCTTTTACGTTTTGTGTGTCTTCTAGTTTATCCTTTATGCCAGCCTCTTGCGCGGAACATGCAGAAAGAACAAAAGCTAGAGACATCACAATCAAAATCAAACGAGCCTTCAAACGATGATGTCCCTCCTTTTTCTGATTAAAAAAGTGTATCATGTTTTCGCTCATTTGAACATCCTTATGCTAGCTTCGGTTCAGCGTTTTGATGTCCTTGATGATGTCATCATACGGTGTGTTTTGCACGCCATCATAATTTTTCATCACTTTCCCTTCTTGATCGACAAGGAAAAACAGGGACTGATGAATCACTTGGTCTTCATCTTCAGGTTTTTTTACAATGGTTTTAAAGCTTTTCATTGCGAATTTTTCAATTTCTGACTGTGAATAACCAGTGAGAAAATCCCAATTTTTAAAGGTCAATGGATATGCTTTTGCAAATTCTTTTAGCTTTTTCGGTGAATCGACCTCTGGGTCCACGCTAAAGGAAATGATATGCGCATCCAATTTTTCTTCTTTTAACCGTTTTTGCAGCTCTGTCATATGAGCGGTCATCGGCGGACAGATCGTTTCACAGCTTGTGAAAATAAAATCTGCTACCCATACTTTCCCCTTCAAATCATCCAATGACACCTTTTGACCATCTTGGTTTTCAAACTCAAACGGTTCTATTTGATAATTTAACGCATCCTTGATTTGTCCATTTGAACATGAGACTAAAAGAAGCACGCTTATCATCATAAGCGCACCAAGCAAGGCTCCCCTTTTTCTATCCATGATTTGTCCATCCCCTTTTTCCATCAATCGGTATAAAAAGTAAAGCCTATTGCACCCTTTCCAGTATGACACGAAATAATCGGTGTTGTGTAGGCGATGTCAATCAGTGCTTCAGGTGTGTGATCAAGCAGCGCTTTTTTGAGCTTTTCGGCGAGTTCTAATGCATCTGCGTGCGCTATCCCAATAGCTTGAACTGTTTTTCCTTTCACCGCCTGTACATACTGTTTTGTCAGGTGCCGGACAAGCGCAGAGTAACTTCTCACATTCGCTTCTGGCGTGTATACCCCGTCTGTTAAGCTGGCAATTGGTTTGATGTGAAGAAGTGAGCCGATCAGCGCCTTACCTCTTCCAATTCTGCCGCCTTTGACAAGATTTTCTAATGTATCGATCGTGACATATAGCTTGGTTTGAAGACGGATTTTATCTAATTCTGTGATGATGTCTTCACGGCTTGCACCCTTTTTGGCTAGTTCTGCTGCTTTGATGACTTGAAATCCTAATCCATAGGAAATAAAATGCGAATCAATCACCGTGATGTTTCCATCTACCATTTTCGAAGCGCTTTCAGCAGTTTGAACAGTACCGCTCATTCCACCAGTTAAATGGATACTGATCACTTCGCTTCCATCTGCCGTCAGTTTTTCATATAATTCGACGAATTGACCGATCGCAGGTTGAGACGTTTTCGGCAGTTCCTCAGCGGCCTCCATTTTTTCAATAAATTCATCTGGCTGTATATTCACTCGGTCAATATAATCAACTCCAGAAATGGAGATATTGAGCGGAATCACGTGTATGGAAAGATCATTGATTTTCTCTTGCGGAAGGTCCACAGTTGAATCTGTTACAATTTTAATTTGTTTCACTATCGTCTCATCCTTGCTGTATTAGTCTTTACTTATGATATTACCTTATTTCCTGCACACTTGAAAACAACTGACCTAACGTTTTTGAAATTGTCACATTTTCTTCTTGTCACTAAAAAAATCCTTGCCAAACTGAGCAGCGGCCATTTCAAAATGGCTGCTTCCCCCTTTTGACAAAGATTTGTGCTTACGCATTGTGTTTCAGTGTAGGCTCCTGATAGATCTGTTCATATGTGCTCCACTTGACGTTACGTTTCACATCCTCTCTGAAAGAGTACACAGCTCTCTTTCCTTTAGATACATAGACTTTTTTCAAGAAAGCTTCAAGTCTAATGGTGAGCATGAAACGATACGTCTCATCTCCCTTTAGAACAGGAACTTCTGTTACCTTGATCTGAGCTCCATCCATCCGTCTAAAACATATTGTTTTGAGCAGCACAAACGATCAATCCTCTTTTCCAATTATCTGTTAAGCCTAAATAAATAGGTGGAATAAATCTTGATCTTTATTCACTTCAACATAGTGGAAGCCTTTTTTATCCATCCGCTCAATCAGCGCCGCATAGTCATCTCTTTCTTTCAATTCGATGCCAACTAGCGCAGGTCCTTTGCTTCGGTTATTCTTTTTCGTATATTCAAAGCGTGAGATATCGTCATTTGGCCCTAACACTTCATCTAAAAATTCCCGAAGTGCTCCTGCTCTTTGCGGAAAATTGACAATGAAGTAATGTTGAAGTCCTTCATAAATCATCGAGCGTTCTTTGATTTCCTGCATTCTGCCGATGTCATTATTTCCTCCACTGACAATACAGACAACATTTTTGCCTTTAATCTCCTCGCGATGGGCATCTAATGCTGCGATAGGCAATGCGCCTGCCGGTTCTGCTACAATCGCACATTGATTATACAGTTCTAAAATCGTTGTACATACTTTCCCTTCGGGTACAAGACTGATTTTATCGACAACAGACTGAAGCGATGTAAACGTCTTTTCACCAATCCGCTGAACCGCTGCTCCGTCTACAAACTTATCAATCGAATCAAGTGTCACAACCTCGCCCTTCTCATGTGAAGCATGCAGTGAAGCTGCGCCAAGCGGTTCGACTGCAATAATTTCGGTTTCTGGTGAGATATTTTTGATATATGTACCTACACCAGATAACAGACCTCCACCTCCGACACTTGCAAATAAAAAATGAGGCTCCACTTCGATATCATTTAATATTTCTACAGCAGTCGTTCCTTGTCCTGCCATCACATCCAAATCATCAAACGGATGGATAAATTCGCGCTTTTCTTCATCTCCGCATTTTACGGCTTCATGATACGAATCATCAAACGTATCTCCGGTTAAAATAATTTCAACATATTCTTTTCCGAACAGCTCCACTTGTGATACTTTTTGCCTTGGCGTCGTAGCAGGCATAAAGATTTTCCCGTGGATGCCTAAATATTTACAAGAATAGGCAACTCCCTGTGCGTGATTTCCAGCACTTGCACAAACAATGCCATTTTCTAGTTTATTTTTTGGAAGCTGGCTCATTTTATTAAAAGCGCCTCTTAATTTAAAGGAACGAACTACTTGAAGATCCTCTCTTTTTAAGTAGACATTACATTCATATCGTTCAGAAAGTCGCTCATTTTTTTGAAGTGGTGTATGAATGACTACATCCTTCAAATTTTGATGGGCTTTTAAGATGTCTTTCACTTGAATTAGCGTATTTTCTTTGAGCAACGGTTTCATGTACAAGATCCTTTCTCTTTAACCTTATTTAATTTGTCATTATAACATGAATATTCAAAAAATAAACCAATAGATCAAGGATCAATCATAAATTTTATAAACTTTTTCGTTTTCCTGTACATTTGTTTTAATTGGGTGTTACAATTGAACCAATTAGAACCACAAAGAAAGGAATCACCCATGGCTATACATTCGTTCACTTCAATATATGGAGATCATCAAGATATCAAACATGCAATTCATCTGGCAAAACAATTCTCAGGAAACGAGCAGCCGGTCTTGATAACAGGAGACATCGGCACAGGCAAAACACTATTCGCCCAAGAAATGGCGAACGCATCACTGACACACATGTATTGCCCCATCTTGAATGAAGAAACCTTACAGAAAGCCTTCACAGAAAATAACAATCAAATTCTTTATTTAGATGAGATCAGCGCATTAAGTATTCCTATGCAGCACCAGATCATTCACTTTCTAGAAACCTCACCTGCAACAAAAGTGATTGCTTCTTCGTCTTTATCATTAGAGGCACTCAGGGTTTCTTCTACCTTTTTACCCGAGCTGTTTTATCGTCTAATTGTTCTTCACTTGGCCCTTCCGGCTTTAGCCGAACGAAAAACAGACATTCCTGTGTTAACAAATGCTTTCTTTCAAGAGCTGAACATGGCACCTGACATTGACCCAAGTGTTTGGGAAGCCTTGCAGCAGTATCCATTCGAAGGAAATGTGCAAGAGCTCAAAAATATCGTTCATTACGCTGCGGCCATACTCGAGGGACAAACGGTATTTTTACACCATTTACCGCCCTTTGTGTTAGCACCTCTTCCCTCAGCCGTAAAAGGTAAAAAGGAAGAACACCAGCTCACACTAATGGAAAAACAAGAGTTTGTTTTCTTGCTGGAAGCCATTAAATCTCTCAATGAAAAAGGAGAAGCAGCCAGCAGGCGCATCTTGTCTGAATTAAGCAAACAAGGAGACATCCCGCTGACCCCTCAGCAAGTGAGAAACCGCTTAGATGATCTTGAGAAAAAAGCATACGTGACGAAAGGAAAAGGCAGGGCCGGAACGAAGATTACACTTGAAGGTCTTTCATTCCTGAAGTCGCTTGATGGTTATATACCGGTTCAATAAAAGGAGGACATCCATTGTTTACTGTAAAAGAAGAAATTGCAAACGCCATTACACATGGCATAGGTGTTATTTTATCCATCCCAGCCATTGTGTTTCTCGTCTTATTCGCTGTTCAATACGGCACCGTCACAGACATTATCAGCTTTTCGATATTTGGTGCATCCATGCTGCTGCTCTATTTAAGCTCGACCCTGCTTCATAGCATTCGGCACAAAAAAACAAAAGATATTTTTGAAATCCTCGACCATTCGGCTATTTATGTATTGATTGCTGGTACATATACACCCTTTTTACTTGGACCACTAAAAGGCGCACTCGGTTATACGCTCCTTGCCATTGTATGGGCACTTGCTGCTGGTGGGATTGTCTTTAAAATCTTTTTCGTCAAACGATTTATTATCGTATCCACCCTCGTCTATTTATTAATGGGCTGGATGATTATCATTGCCATCAAACCGCTTTACATCCAATTAACAGGTGCAGGATTTGGCCTCTTACTGTTAGGCGGCATATTATATTCAGTCGGAACCATCTTTTATATTTGGCGGAAAATCCCCTATCATCATGCGATTTGGCACAGCTTTGTTCTCGGCGGCAGTGCATCGATGTTCTTCTGTATTTTATTCTATTGCGTGAACGTTCCTGCTGCATGAAAAAAAACCAGCATCCACTATTCGGATGCTGGTTTTTTCTATGCACGCTTTTGTGCGTAATCACTGAACATGACAGGTGCTTTAATATGAATATCGACATTGACAGGACGCATTCTTTTCACGATCTTCCCCGTTAAAAGACGATCCGTTCCGCTTGTTTCAATCGGTACAAGCGGACAATCATATTCTTCAGCAATCGCCTCTGCAATGTGACGATATGCTTCTGAAAGCAATAGACTCTGCCCAGACATGATTCTTTCCTTTGTTTCTTCTAACAAGACCTCATCTGTTTGATTCTGATGGATAACCGCCATTTTTTTCAGCCATTGTTTTAAAATCGGATACCGAAAGAGCTTCGGCTTTGCCATGAAAGCAAATGGCTTCTCAAGGTGGCCAATCAATAATGTCGTCGTAACTGGATTCAGCTCTTTTGTGACATAAATAACCGGGCCATCTGGCAGCTTCTTTTGCTGATGTATGGTCATGACTGATCCTGATTGATCAATACATCCCCGGGCAAACCTTTTTGCATGCTCATGAATGAGATGCATTCGTTTCGTATAGGAAATGCGTGGATCTGTTAATTCATGATCGTACAAATGCCTCATACTTTTTAAAAAGGATACAACAACATAAATCGTTAAAAACCAATAACGAAACAACCGTACTCCTCCTACTCACTTATCCTTTTTTGTCATATACGACAAATTCATAATTGTAGGGGTTCTTTTCGTCGCGATGGCCTTTTTCGCGTGATACAATCGTCCATTCGTCTTCATTGTAATACGGGAAATAGCGGTCTCCTTCAAACGCATGGTGAATGTGCGTGATATATAGACGATCCGCATATGGCATCATTTCTTCATACAGCTTAGACCCGCCAATGATAAATAACTCTGTCTCACTTTCCCCAATTGCCAAAATATCAGCAATTGAATGAACAACCTCGCATCCTTCTGCTTGAAAAGAAGAACTTGTGGTGAGCACAATGTTTCGGCGGTTAGGCAGCGCTCGTCCAATGGATTCAAAGGTTTTTCTGCCCATGACAATCGTATGACCGCCTGTGACTTTTTTAAAATACGCTAAATCTGCTGGTAAATGCCAAGGCATTTGATTATCTTGACCTATGACTCTGTCTTCTCCTGTCGCCACAATCATGGAAATCATACACTGACTTCTCCTTTAATATGCGGATGCGGATCATAGTTCTCAAGCACAAAATCATCAAACGTAAAATCAAAAATGCTCTTTACATCCCTTGTGATACGAAGCTTAGGAAGCGTGCGCTCCTCGCGCTCTAGCTGCATTTTCACCTGCGGAAGATGATTTTGGTAAATATGAGCATCTCCTAGTGTATGAATAAACTCACCTGGCTCAAGATTTGTGACTTTGGCAATCATCATTGTTAGAAGAGCATATGAAGCGATATTAAATGGCACGCCTAAAAAGATATCTGCCGATCTTTGATATAGCTGGCAGGAAAGCTTCCCGTTTGATACGTAAAATTGAAACAGACAATGACAAGGAGGAAGCGCCATTTGATCAATTTCCCCCGGGTTCCAAGCACTGACGATCAGTCGTCTTGAATTCGGGTTGTGTTCAATATCATGGATCAGCTTTGTGATTTGATCCACTGTCTCGCCGTCTCCGCTCGCCCATGATCTCCACTGCGCCCCGTATACACGGCCCAGCTCTCCATTTTCATCTGCCCATTCGTTCCAAATCCGGACACCATTTTCTTGAAGATATTTGACATTTGTATCACCTTTTAAAAACCAAAGCAACTCATGAATGATCGATTTCAGGTGTAATTTCTTTGTGGTTAAAAGAGGAAATCCTTCCTGTAAATCAAATCTCATCTGGTAACCGAACGTGCTGATTGTACCTGTACCCGTTCTGTCACCTTTTTCATCCCCATGCTGTAATACATGACGGCATAACTCTTTGTATTGTTTCATTTTTTTCATCCTTTATTTATGTTCTTGTTGTAGTTTACCTTATTTCGGCTTTTGTTGAAACCAAAAAAACATGCCTGCATGATGGAGCAGACATGTTTTTCTTTTATGCTTGATTCACTCGTTCCTGCTCTTCATCCTTAATATCTTGGTGTGAGTGAGCAATGCGGCTTGCAGCTGCTGCGGCAAGTGCAGCGACTAGGTCATCAAGGAAAGTATGCACTTCACCTGGACGGCCTTCATCTAATTCACGAATAATACCAAATTTCTCTTTATCTAAATAACCGAAGTTGGTCAAACCGATTGATCCATATACATTGACAATAGAAAGCGGAATAATCTCATCAATTCCATATAGCGGCTCATCTGTTTCAACTAAGTGCTGTAAAGGTTCTGGCAAAAGCTTTTTTTCTGCCAGCTGATCAAGGGCAAGTCCTGTTAAAACTGCATGGACAATTTCTCTTTTATTCAGCACTTTTTCAACATTTTCAATACAGACACTAAGTGGAAGGTTTGGATGATATTTTTCTTGGAGCTTCAGCACAATGTGTGCGATATCTTCAATTTTCACTCCGCGTTCGTTTAACATTTGTTTTGTAATCTGCACCATTTCGTTCATTGTATATTTTTTCAATTGGCATGACATCTCCTTCTAGTGGCTCATCCAGCTCGGCGGGGTGTTTTTATCCCAGTAAATATTACCGAGTTCATGATGCGTCTGGAATCCATCTTCTGCTGTATGGTAATGAAAGTTAAACCAATATCCGCTGTGAGGCGGCTGATCTCTTCTGACATGAAAACGGAGCAAATCTTCTCCGGTCTTGCGGTTGTAAATGTGGAAGATTTTTTCACCATTTCCGCTTGAAGGCTGATCAGTTAGAACAACATCTTGAAATTTTTCGTCATCTTTGAAATTTGTTAAATAGTCGGTTAACACTTGTTCAATCTTCGGCTGAATCTCTTCTCTGTACTCGTCCTCAATGACAGGTGTGATTTTACGGCCAAATTTTAGAAAGGATTGATTTTCTGCACTTGATAGCACCTCTTGCTTATATTGCTCAAAGGGATCTGTCTGCTCTTTGCTTTCCTCTTGCGTTAGTTCCCAGCTGCGCATTTCATCTGATGTATCATAAACAGCTGTATAAGGCGTTTTATCAGATGAAGAAAGTTCGGAGGGCTTGTCTGTCATCAAAGCCGACGGAGGAGAGACTAAACCAAAAGTTGCAATCGTAAAGAGCACAACAAGCGTTTTTCTCATCCACATCTTCATGATATCTAATTCCTTCCATAAGTTATCATACTGCTATTCTAGCATATAATGAATTTTCAGTCATTCAATTTGGCCACCGATTTGAGACTTTCTTTTTCATAATAAAACGTTTACAATGACAGTAAGGACGACTAAAATTTGGGAGGAATGGGTATGCTTGAAGGGTTTTTCATTACGGCTTCCTTGCTGACGTTATTTTATTTTGTCTATATGGAGATTACAGATTAAAAGCCCTGAAAAAGGGCTTTTTTAGATGATGGACAAGGAATTGAAGGAGTTGTCTGCACACCTGAGCCTTTAGTGAGGGCTTTTTTCTTTCTCAATATATCCATAATGAAATTGGGCTGTTTTTCGTTTTAACACGTGAAATTGATAGGAGTCTGCTAGAAATCGGGTGCTTTTCCAATGATCTTTTAAAACCACTCTTTTTCTCGCCACTCTCAGTGCTTCTTGGACGGCTATTTCGTGGTCAAAGTGGTGCTCTGCCGCATGACGGAGTGGTGCGATACTTGCAGATTCTTGAATCGTCTCCTCAAACATCGGGTCAAAATAGACGACATCAAACGATTCATCAGAGAGCTTTTTTAGCTGCTCGATACTGTCTCCACTTACAACAGATATCCGTTTCATCGCTTCATCTGCCTCTCTTACCCCTGTCTCCCATGTGTTTAGTCCTTCTCGCACTAGCAAAGCTGTCAGCGTATTCTTTTCGATACCGACGACCCTTCCATTCGTACCTACTCGCATGCTTGCTGTAATGGCATCTGATCCTAAGCCAAGCGTACAATCTAAAAAGGAATCGCCCGGCTGAAGCTGCGTGGCTTCGATTAAAGGATCCTTTTCTCCGCGCAGGAGCCGCTTCACTCTGAACATCGCTGAGCTTGGGTGGAAGAAGAATTTTTCACCATTTGGCTGATACCACTCGAATCTTTCATTCCCCACAACAAGGACGTCTCCTCGTTTCATCGCAAGCTGCTTGACGGATTGTTTGCGCCTTTCTACATACTCACCATGTAAATCCTCAGCAAGTGCCTTTGCTATTTCAAGTGTTTGTTCATTTGCTCTAAAGCTTGTTGTGATAAGCATGCGGTTCCTCCATCATGATCAAGAAAAAATGCCCTGATTTGATCACAGGACATTTCAACATGTGTATTAGCAATGTTTTTCGAATGCAGATAAGACGTTGTTCATGATGTCTTCCATTTCATGACCTTCAATTTCGTCACGCGGGATAAAATGAACAATTTCATTTCCTTTTAAAAGTGCCATAGATGGAGACGATGGCTCTTCGCCTGTGAAGTATTCTCTCATTTTTGCCGTTGCTTCCCTGTCCTGACCAGCAAAAACTGTGACGATTCGATCTGGTGTTTTTTCTGCCTTCATCACAGCTTGAGTAGCAGCTGGGCGTGCTAAGCCGGCTGCGCACCCGCATACAGAATTAACAACCACAAATGTCGTTCCTTCTGCTTCTTGCATCGTTTGTTCTACTTCTTCTTCCGTTGTTAGTTCTTGAAATCCTGCACTTGTCAGCTCTTGACGCATCGGTACAACGAGCTGGCGCATGTATTCTTCATATGCCATTGACATAAAAAAGCCCCCTCTATAATCCTTATGTTGTGAATAAAGGATACTATAGAGAGAGCCAATTTTCAAATGTTCGATATCAGATTAAATTTTCATGATTCCGCCTGTATTGGCTGATGTCACAAGTTTTGAATATCTAGCAAGATAACCCGTTTTCACTTTTGGCTCAAAGCCTTTCCAGTTTGCTTTTCTTCTTTCCCATTCTTCCTCTGGAACATCTACGCTTAAAATGCGCTGCTCAATATCGACAACGACATGATCACCATTTTCAACAAAGGCAAGCGGGCCGCCCTCAGCTGCCTCTGGAGAGACGTGTCCAATAGACAATCCGCGAGAAGCGCCGGAAAAACGTCCGTCTGTAATTAAAGCAACCTTTGGTCCAAGTCCCATTCCGACGATTTGGGAAGTAGGTGCAAGCATTTCAGGCATGCCAGGTCCGCCTTTAGGTCCTTCGTAGCGAATAATGACAACATGTCCCGCTTCTACTTTTCTATTAATGATGCCTTCAAGGGCTTCTTCTTGGGATTCAAATACGATCGCGGGTCCCTCGTGGCGTGTGATCCCGTCTTGTACCCCTCCCGTTTTAATGATGGCTCCATCTGGCGCAAGGTTTCCAAATAAAACGGCTAAGCCGCCTTTTTCAGTAAATGGCTTGTCAATTGGATAAATGACGTTATAATCTTTTACCTCATGCCCAGCAATGTTCTCGCCAAGCGTTTTCGCAGTGACCGTCATTGTATCTAAATGAAGAGCTCCTTCTTTTTTAGACAATTCATTTAGTGCCGCTGTAACGCCGCCTGCTTCATGTAGATCCTCAATATAAACATCTGAAGCTGGAGCAAGTTTCGATAAATGAGGCACACGTTCTGCTACTTCATTGATGCGTTCAAGTGAATATTCAACACCTGCTTCATTCGCAATCGCCAATGTGTGAAGAACGGTATTGGTTGAACCACCAAGTGCCATATCTAATGCAAATGCATTATCAATTGCTTTTTCAGTGACAATATCCCGTGGCTTAATATCTTTTTTGATGAGCTCCATGAGTTGTTTTGCAGACTTCTTCGCAAATTCTCTTCGCTCTGGTGATGTCGCCAAAATCGTTCCATTTCCAGGAAGAGCAATCCCGAGTGCTTCCGCTAAACAGTTCATTGAGTTAGCTGTAAACATACCTGAACAAGATCCGCAGGTTGGACAGCCAAACTGCTCTAATTCATTTAATTCCTCTTCATTGATTTTACCTGACTGGTATGCACCAACGCCTTCAAATACAGAAGAAAGAGAAATTTTTCTGCCATCACTTGTTCTACCCGCTTCCATCGGTCCGCCGCTCACAAAAACAGTCGGGATATTCACGCGCATCGCTGCCATCATCATTCCTGGTGTGATTTTATCGCAGTTAGGAATACAAACCATTCCATCAAACCAATGAGCAGATACGACGGTTTCTACAGAGTCAGCAATGATTTCACGGCTTGGCAATGAATATCTCATCCCGATATGACCCATGGCAATTCCATCATCGACGCCAATCGTATTGAATTCAAATGGCACTCCGCCAGCTTCACGAATGGCTTCTTTCACAATCTTCCCGAATTCCTGAAGATGGACATGTCCTGGGACAATATCAATATAGGAATTACATACGGCAATAAATGGCTTGCCGAAATCCTCATCCTTTACCCCCGCCGCTCTTAGTAAGCTTCGGTGAGGTGCTCTGTCGATTCCTTGTTTAATCATATTACTGCGTAGTTCTGCCATCTGTTTAAAAAGCCTCCTATACTACAAGTCTTGTTGACTGCATGATTTTGAGTTGATTTTATTTTACAAATTTTCTGTTTATTTAGCCACCTATGAATGACTGATGACTAACATGGTTGCTGAAGCAAGCGCTCAGCAAGGTTCGTGTCATAAAATCTGACCTCCAATATTCTATATTGGTACTACTATATAGAGTTTTTTCGCATATTTCAACAATATTCAAAATAATTTTTCTAAAAAAATTTTTCTGTCTATCATTTTTAGAAAAACAAGCTGCTTTTCATTGGCAGCTTGTTCATCTTTCTCATTATTCGTATGCATTCTTTCTACTTTCTGTCATTTGCTTCCATACAGAGCCTTTCGCTTCTTCTCCAAGCTCAATGCGCTCAATCGCCATTTTCACTTGAAGACTGACTTCAAACTCAGGATCTTGCTCTGCTTCTTTTAATGCTTCAAGTGCCGTTTCGTCCCCTTCTTCATAAAGGAACATAGCAGCACGCCAGCGGACAAGCTTACTCGGGTCCTTTAATGCTGCGATCATGGCTTCGATAGCACTAGGGTCACCAAGGTCAGAAATACAGTCGCCAGCCGTTCGGCGGACCGTCACTGTTTTGTCTTCGAGCCCTTTATATAAAATAGGGAGAATGGCAGGATCTTCAATCATGCCAGCATTCACAACCGCTTGTCTGCGAATAGACGTTTTTGGATCCTCCATTGCTTTCATTAAAACAGGTATGTCCTTTTGCTCTGGCTGCATTTGCTCTAAATGGGCAAAACGTTTTTTCCAATCTTCTTCTTGCAGCATGTCTTCTGTTACATCATATGCCTTTCGGTTCACCTGTCTATCTACAGCTTCCTGTCCTTCTTTCACTGCCTCTGTTAATCGGGCTAAACGCTCATCATCATAGGCTGCTTGCAGCTCCTCTGTGACTTCCTGACCGATATCAGCAAATTCCCCAAAACGAACGCCGTGTTCTTTCCACACACGCTCAAACACGACATTGTCTGAGCTGCTTCTAAGCTTTAAAATGGCTGCTTGAAAACGTTCAGGCATACCAAACCGCTCTTCTCTTTCACCGTCTGAAAGTTTGACCTGCATCGGAATCCCATTAAACATTTGGACAAACACTTTCACTTCACCAAATGTGTCATCGCCTGACTGTGATCCTTTCTGAAGGCCTTCTGTTTCTTGACCAAAGGCTTCTCTGACCTGTTGTAAAATTCCCTGCCAGTCAAACTTTGCATTTCGCTCGACCGCTAAGAAATCCGCGACATGATAAACCCCTTTTACACCTTCAATGCTTAAAATACGCTTGATCATTTCTGGCGCTTCGTCTTTTTGATCCTTTTTATAGTTGTTGCTTTTACCGCCTGCAAGTGCTTCTGTCAAAATAACCTTCATGGTATTCGGACTTGGCGTTGGTTCTATTGCTGTTATTTTCATTGATATATCCTCCTTACACACATAAAGACCCTACTCATCTGTAAGGCCGCATTCTTCTTTCCACTTCTTGATAAATAAACTCATCAGTTCATGCCGCTCATCGGCAAGCTGCTTTCCTGCATGAGTGTTCATCAAGTCTTTTAATTTGAGCAGTTTTTCTTCCATATGCTTTAGCACAGAGCCCTGCTGCTTGTCCTTTGTATAATGGGGCTCACCTGTTGCCCCGGCATACGTAAACACTCTAGCGATGCCGCTTGCTCCTATCGCATCCAGCCTATCCGCATCTTGAACAATGGCCCCTTCTAACGTCATTGGCCTAAACTGCTTATGCCGGTGACGAAAAGACATCGTTGTAATGATGTCCATGATATAGCGGATATCCCGCGTGTCTATTTCCCACAAAAGGAGCTGATGCTCAAGCTGTTCCTTCGTAACCTTCCATTCACTTGACAGCTTTTCATCAATGACGTCATGTACAATTGCCGCCATTTCGATGATAAAAAAAGAACCGCCTTCCTGATTTGCAATACGAACGGCAAGCTGGCGCACACGCGCACCATGAGCCGCATCGTGTCCAGTCGGTTCATCCTTCAGCCTATCTGAAACAAAGGAGGCAGCTGCCTCCAATTGTTTTTGCTGCATGATCGTCAGCATCTCATTTCTCCAATAGAGCGATGATTGAGCTTTCTAATTCTTTTGGTGGTGTTTTCGGAGAGAATCGTTCAGTGACTTCTCCGTTTTGGTCGACGATAAATTTGGTGAAATTCCATTTCACTGTTTTTGTCCCAAGCACACCTTTCGCTTCACTTGTTAAATGCTTGAACAGCGGGTGCGCCTCTTCGCCATTGACATCTACTTTCGCAAACATAGGGAAGGTCACTCCATAATTCAAAGAACAGAATTCTTGAATGGCTTCTTCTCCTTCTGGTTCTTGGTTCATAAATTGGTTACACGGAAATCCTAAAATTTCAAGGCCCTTTTCATGATATTGATCATATAGCTCTTGTAATTGTTTAAATTGAGGAGTCAGTCCACATTTGCTTGCTGTGTTTACAATAATGAGCACTTTTCCTTTGTAGTCTGCCATCGATTGTTCCTGACCGTTAATGGTCTTGACCTGAATATCATAAATTGACATCTCATAGCCTCCTAGGATTCACTTTTTCCTATCGTAACATGCTTCTTTTAGAAAATCGCTTTTTATGCTCCCGTTTAAAAGAGTCCTGTCACACTGCCGTCTTCTAATAAATCCATTTCGAGAGCCGCAGGTTTTTTAGGCAATCCAGGCATTGTCAAAATGCTTCCAGTTAAGGCCACAATAAACCCTGCTCCTACAGATGGCTTTAACTCTCGAATCGTAATAGTAAAGCTTTTAGGTCTGCCGATTAAAGCCGGATCATCCGAAAGAGAATATTGTGTTTTTGCCATACAAACCGGTAAATGAGCCCAGCCGTTTTCCTCAATGGCAGCCAGCTGCTTTCTTGCTTTGGATGTGAGCGCAACCCCATCTGCCCCGTAAACCACTTTGGCCACTTTAGATAACTTTTCTTCGATAGAATCATTCTCTTCATACAAATAGGTAAAGTTGTTCTTTTTCTTTTCAATAAGTGCCGCTAGTTCCCCGGCAAGAGCTGTCCCGCCTTCGCCTCCTTCTTCCCATACATTCACTGCTTTGACTGGATGGCCATGTTTGCCGCACCAATCTTCTATCGCTTGAATCTCTTCTTTTGTATCCGTTATAAACCGGTTTACCGCGACGATATATGGGAGACCAAAAGCTTGCACGGTTTCAATATGCTTTTCTAAATTATGTATACCCTCTAATACGGCGTGTGCATTCTCTTCTTTAAGTTCGGTTTTCTTCATTCCGCCATGCATCTTTAATGCTCTAACTGTTGCCACAATGACAACTGCACCAGGTTTGAAATCACCAGCTCTTGTTTTAATGTGAAGGAACTTTTCTGCTCCAAGGTCTGCTCCAAATCCAGCTTCTGTTACGACATAATCAGCTAATTTTGCTGCCATTTTGGTTGCAATTAAACTATTGCATCCATGTGCAATATTGGCAAAAGGACCGCCATGGACAAGGGCTGGAGTTCCTTCAATCGTTTGAACAAGGTTTGGTTTGAGTGCGTCTTTTAAAAGTAACGTCAGAACTCCTTCATATCCTAGTGCTCCCACTGTGACTGGCTCGCCTGCTAGATTATAAGCAACAACAATAGAAGAAAGACGTTTTTTTAAGTCGTTTAAGTCGTCTGCTAAACAGAGGATCGCCATCATTTCGGAAGCCACCGTAATGTCAAATCCGTCTTCTCTAGGATACCCATTTAACTGACCGCCAAGTCCGACAACAACTTGTCTTAATGCACGATCGTTTAAATCAAGCACCCGCTTCCACACAATACGGCGCGTGTCGATGCCGAGTTCATTTCCATGATGGATATGGTTATCAATAAATGCAGATAAGGCGTTATGTGCAGATGTAATGGCATGAAAATCTCCCGTAAAGTGAAGATTGATTTCTTCCATTGGCAGCACCTGTGAATATCCTCCGCCCGCTGCACCGCCTTTAATTCCCATTGTAGGACCTAATGATGGCTCACGCATCGCAATGATTGCTTTTTTGCCAATTTTTTCGAAGGCTTGACCAAGGCCGACAGTTACGGTGGATTTCCCCTCACCTGCTGGCGTAGGGTTAATCGAAGTGACAAGAATCACATGCCCTTCTTTTTGTTCCTTTAAACGGTCAAAAATAGTCAAAGATATTTTCGCTTTTGTGAAACCATAGCATTCTAATTCTTCGTCATGTATTTGCAGCTTTGCTGCGATGTCTTGAATCGGTCTCAGCTTAGCCCTTTGGGCAATGTCAATATCAGATAAATGCTTTGTGATCATAACAAAATGGCCTCCTTTTTTTACAGAAACAGCATTCTTTTTTGCTCTATTTTTCATTGTAACATAATTGAAACATTGAAATATCGCCAGAAAGTTCCTATAATGAAGTGAAATTAGCTTTGGTTCAGGGGGTGGCGAGTTGCCTATTAACATACCAGTTCATCTGCCGGCAAAACAAATACTAGAGAGCGAAAATATTTTCGTCATGGATGAGACAAGGGCATTCAAGCAAGATATCCGTCCTTTGAATATCGTGATCTTAAATTTAATGCCAAAAAAAATACAAACTGAAACGCAGCTGCTGAGAATGCTCGGAAATTCTCCTTTGCAAGTGTACTTCACGTTTTTGATTCCAAGTACACATACACCGAAGAATACATCGAGAGAGCATCTAGATGAATTTTATACGACCTTTGAATCGATCCGCCATAAAAAATTTGATGGAATGATCATCACTGGCGCACCAATTGAGCACTTACCTTTTGAAGAAGTTTCTTATTGGAAAGAGCTGCAGGACATTTTAGACTGGAGTAAAACCAATGTGACGTCTACCCTTCATATTTGCTGGGGTGCACAGGCAGGTTTATATCACCATTACGGGATTGAAAAAATCAAGCTTCCTGAGAAAAAATTTGGTGTATTTGAGCATCTTGTGAAAGAGAAAAAAGAAAGATTAGTCAGAGGTTTCGATGAAGTATACTATGTCCCACATTCTAGGCATACAGATATTAATACAGAACAATTAAAAAACACGCCGAATTTGAAGGTATTGAGTATGTCTGAAGAAGCGGGTGTTTGTTTAATTGTTTCAGATGATGATAAACAAGTATTTTTAACTGGACATCCTGAATATGATACAGACACATTGATGCAGGAATATGAAAGAGATTTGTTGAAACATGATAAAGTCCAAAAACCTGTCCATTATTTTATAGAAGATGGTGACACATTAGTCCCAGTAAATCGCTGGAAAGCCCATGCCACCTTATTGTTTATGAATTGGCTTAATTATTATGTTTATCAAGAGACACCATACGTTTGGGAATAAAATAGACTGTGGTCTGATGATAAATCGTCAAAATGTGTTAAAATACAAATGGCTCTGTCTTCCATTATCAATTGAATCTGTTTGTTTTTTAAAATTAGTTTAATTCTTTCGTAACGAATGATATGCTCTAACTGTTTATATGTTATCTTTATGTATATGTAGACCTATGAGATTAATAGTTTTCGTACGAAGTTTTGTTGTTGTTGATTACATTTGAGGTGAATATTCTTGAATACCAATAAAAAAATATTAATCTTGACCGCAAATTATGGAAATGGACATATGCAGGTAGCAAAAACACTGTATGATGAATGCAAATCCCAAGGGTTTGAACATGTTGTAGTTTCTAATTTGTATCAAGAATCAAATCCCATTGTGTCAGAAGTGACTCAATATTTATACTTGAAGAGCTTTTCCATTGGGAAACAATTTTATCGCTTGTTTTATTACGGTGTAGATAAAATTTACAATAAACGCAAATTTAACATTTATTTAAAGATGGGAAATAAGCGTCTCGATGAATTAATTCAATTACACAATCCGGATATCATCATTATTACATTCCCGATGATTGTTGTACCAGAATACCGAAACAAAACAGGTAAAGTGATTCCAACTTTTAACGTCATGACAGATTTTTGTCTTCATAAGATTTGGGTACATGAAAACATCGACCGATACTATGTTGCAACCGATTATGTGAAACAAAAATTAGTGGAAATCGGCACACATCCAAGCGATGTCAAGGTGACAGGCATTCCTATTAGACCACAATTTGAAGCAGACGTGCCAAAATCGATGATCTATAAGAAATATGGATTATCATCAGACAAAAAAGTTCTTCTCATCATGGCTGGTGCTCACGGTGTACTAAAAAATGTGAAGGAATTATGTGAGGCTCTGCTTCTTGACAGTGAAGTACAAATTGTTGTTGTATGCGGAAAAAACGCAGCGCTGAAACAATCGCTTAGCGATCTTGAAAAAGCACACCCAGATCAATTGAAGGCGCTTGGATATGTGGAACAAATTGATGAATTGTTCAGAGTAACAGATTGTATGATTACAAAACCAGGCGGCATTACTTTAACAGAAGCAACTGCAATCGGTGTCCCGGTCATTCTTTACAAGCCTGTCCCTGGACAAGAAAAGGAAAATGCTCTTTTCTTTGAGGATTATGGCGCTGCCATTGTCATTAACAGACATGAAGACATTTTAGAATCTGTGACCAACTTGCTGCAGGATGAAGAAAAATTAGAAGCAATGAAACAAAACATGAAAAAACTGCACTTAAAACAATCTTCTCAAACCATTTTGGAAGATATCGTCGAGCAGTCAGATATCATCATGAATAACAAAACATATGCTCGCGCATTATCATAAAAAGGTGTCCGTCATTGACGGACACCTTTTCTTTACCCTTGATTTCCATTTGTTGTGTATACTTCCTCAAACGGCTGAACGACAACAAAGCCGCTTCCGCTAAACTTCATTTGAATTGACTCTCCGCTTCCCCTGCCAATAAAGGTTTTAAATGAAACATCTGTCACAAATTCAGTTTTTAAATCCCCTGACCAAGCAACTGTCGCATTCGGATCTGTATAAACAGAGTCACCCGGCTGAACAATGAGCGTAAGCGGCTCATAATGACTCGTGACCGCAACTAAGCCCGGCCCTTCTAATTTGACATTAAATAATCCGCCTGCAAGCATGCCAGACACTTTTTTCATCAATTTGATATCCCAGCGGACAGACGGTTCAAATGCGAGCAGGTCGTTTCCATTAACAAAAATGGATTCTCCTTGAGCCAAACGAAGAATCGAGATTTTTTTGCCTTGATCTGCCACATATAATTTCCCATCACCTGTCGCCTTCATCAATGAGGTGCCTTCTCCTGAGAGCATTTTTTTGAACATCTTTGAGACGCCGTGCTCAAAAACACCCTCACGTTCAAATTTGATTTTCCCTCGATAGGAAACCATGGAACCTGTTTTTGCCCAAATGGTGTCAGTCAAATTAATTTCTAAAAGCCTTGGTGTTTCAAGTTCGAAGACCCCTTCTCCTTTATCTTCTTGCTGCGTATTCTGAACAAATTCCTCAAGTGTATAACGATTCATGATTGCACCTCTTTCTGTATTTTTTTTATATACGGACAAACTGCATGTTAGGTTTCGAAAAGAACGCTTTATATTTCATTGTTATTCACCAAAAAAACAAAAAAATCAAACATTCTGCTCAAAATTTGGCTCGCCGGCTTGACGCTTTACTTTTGATGGTGTATAGTGGAACCATCATTTAACAACTGCAACGTCGTTAGGTGATGAAAATTTTTTTTAGTATGCCAAAAGGTGTGCTACAGTACTAGGAGGAAAAAGCAATATGCAAAACGGTAAAGTAAAATGGTTCAATAATGAAAAAGGTTTCGGCTTCATTGAAGTTGAAGGCGGAGACGATGTATTCGTTCACTTCACAGCTATCGAAGGTGACGGCTACAAGTCTTTAGAAGAAGGACAAGAAGTTTCTTTTGAAATCGTTGAAGGTAATCGTGGACCTCAAGCTGCAAACGTAACAAAAATCTAATCAACTAAATCAATGATGAAACGACAAAATAAAGAGAGGCATATGCCTCTCTTATTTGATTTTCAGCTGAATTTCAATTGCTAAAATATTTTGCTTCAGTCGTTGTTCAATTTCAGAAATATCTTTTTCGAGAAAAGGTCTTCCCTTCTTTGCTACATCTACTAGCTGCTCTAGATCGCTGTACACCTCTTGAAATGTTCGATGTAATACCGTTTCGAAATCCTTATTATCCATGCCGGCCTTCCCCTTTTCCTCTAATATCCGTCACTTAGTCAAAAAGTAACCCAACCAAAACTTTCTATAGTTATATCGGCTCATTTTTCAGAATATGTTCTTTTTTTACACATTCTCTTCGTGTTTTTTTCATGAGCGGATGTTTGAGCAGGGAAAACCGGGGCAGGCGCTTACTTTTTAAGCAGCGTCTGCCCATATTCTTTTATTTTCTCTCCGACTGTGCATTGCTGAATACAAAAGGAGTGGGCATATTTTTTGCCATATTCTTTTCGAAAGTGCTTCTTAATCAAACAATCTGAACAATACGTGTCTTGAAGATCCGTCAATTCTTGTACTGCTGTTTTTTTATCCACATTATTCAGCTCCGTCTGCTTCTAATTTCAATTTACTTTCGATTGGGACGTCTGCAAGCATCTGCCTTGCAAGCTGATCCGCTTCTGCATTTTGTTTACGATCGATGACTTCATAGGTTGGCGTGAGCCTCAGCTCCTTTAAAGCCGCTTCAATCCGGTCGAGCCATTTGTTATGTACATCATCATAACAAGGCCATTCTCCTTTTAACTGATTCATGACAACAAGTGAATCGCCTCTAATCGTGACAGAATTTCTGCTTGCCCCAAGGTCTTTTAAAGCTTTTACTGCCTCAAATAAAGCTGCATACTCTGCTTCATTATTGGTGATTCCTTTGAAGGGCTGATTTTTTCTTAAACGATAAGCATCTTCTCCGAGCTTATAGTAGACGACAACCCCAAGACCAGAGTCGCCTGTTTCTTTGTGAAAACTTGCATCAAAATAGACCTGAAGCTGATCAGGTTCAAGCTTTAGTTCTTCATTTAGTTTTTCAAGCTCTTTAATAGACCACATCGCCCCTTTTTCATCTTCAAATGATAGGAGTGACTGTGGTTCTTTTTTGTCGATATGTTTTGCTAAAATTAAGGCCTCTCTTAGCTCCATCCAATCTTCTTGGAATAAAGCAATGGACCCAATGGATTTCACTTTCATTGTATAGTGTGCTCTTAATTTCATTGATCACATCGCCTTCCCGTGCTTTTAAGGTAAACATACGTTATGCTATAATCAAAAAGTTACATTTTACAATGAGAAAGGAAGTTCATGTCACTTGTTTAATGAAGGTATTTGGATCTTATTTGCAATCATTAATTTTATCATTGTTCTTCTATTTTATAAAGGATTTGGCAAGATGGGCCTTTTCGTCTGGATTGGCTTTGCGACGGTTGCTGCCAATTTACAAGTGGTCAAAACCGTTGAATTGTTTGGCTTAACAGCAACACTTGGAAACATTTTATATGGCAGTGTGTTTTTTGCAACGGACGTATTGAATGAAAAATATGGACAAAATGAAGCGAGAAAAGCTGTCTGGATTGGTTTTGCCACTCTTTTAACGCTAACCGTTGTCATGCAGGAGGCTTTGCTATTCCATCCCGCTCCATCCGACATTTCTCAAACATCTCTAGAAACCATATTTGGCTTTATGCCAAGGGTCGCACTAGGCAGTCTTGCTGCTTATATCATCAGTCAAATGTTAGATGTTTATGTATATTCGTTTATTCGCCGGATATTTCCTTCCGATGGTGCGCTCTGGGTGCGCAACGCTGGAAGTACGATGATTAGCCAGCTGCTTGATACACTGATCTTCACAACCATTGCCTTTCTTGGCACCTATCCATTTCATGTATGGATTGAAATCTTCATCACGACTTATGTGATTAAATTTATCGTCGCCGCGATTGCGACACCATACGCGTATGCAGCGAAAAAAATGGTTCCGCTTGATGAAAGGGTGAAATAAATTGCCAGCTGAAATATACATTGATGGTGCTAGTGCAGGTAATCCAGGTCCTTCTGGCATCGGCATTTTCATTAAATATGATGGAAAGGCAGAATCTTTCTCGATTCCTCTCGGATCAATGAGCAATCACGAAGCAGAATTTACCGCTCTCATTGAAGGGATGAAAATCTGCGTAGAAAAAGGACTGCGTTCCGTTTCGTTTCGAACAGATTCACAGGTAGTTGACCGTGCGGCCAATGCAGGATTTGCAAAAAATCCAGCCTTTCAGCATTTTATAAAAGAGATGATCGAGATTCAAAGCCAGTTTGATTTATTTTTCATTAAGTGGATTCCAAGCAAGGAAAATCAAGTAGCTGATCAGCTCGCTAGAAAAGCGATTCACCTTTCTAAAGGATGAATCGCTTTTTTTCGGTTATGCTAATGTATGAGGTGATACTGATTGGATAAAGAGAATAAAGGTCGTGTCACAAATGGGACAACCCCTCAAGGTGATGCGCAAACAAAAGATAAGCAGCCACTATCTCAGCTCGAAAATAGAGCGAAGAAAAGCAATACAAAAAGATGACCTTAGAGATCAGCTTAGCTTAGCTGATCTCTATTTTACTTAATTGATTCACCATCGGTTCAATCCCTTTGATTTGATGGTATCGCAGCATGGAAGCAGCTCGTTCTTGATTGATGTTCATTTTCGTCTCATTAATTGGACAGCTCAGCGGGACATCACATTTGATCTCTGCCAATAGACGGGAGAGCTTCAAATCTTCTAATCCTGCTTGCATTTTCTTTTGCTGTGCAGCCGTTAGTTCATGAACATTTTCTAATAACCCATCAATGGTTTGATATGTTTGAATAAATTTTAATGCTGTTTTTTCTCCGATTCCTTTGACGCCTGGGTAATTATCACTTGAATCCCCCATAAGTGCTTTCATATCGATCAGCGCCTTTGGAGAGATGCCCATTTCCTCTTCAAATATGGCTTTTGTAAAATGCTTATAGTTCCCGATTCCTTTTTGCATTAGAGCAACAGTCACTTGCTCATTCAAAATCTGAAGCAAATCTTTGTCTCCAGTTAGAACAGTCACACGTGCTTCATTTTGATAGAGTGCCGCCAGCGTGCCGATACAATCATCTGCCTCAAAGCCCTTTAAACCAACGTTTACAATTCCTAATTCTTCTGTCGCTTCCTTTGCTAAATCGAATTGCGGAATGAGCTCGACAGGTGCCTCTCCTCGATTTGCTTTATAATCTTGAAACAATTCATTTCGGTATGTTTGGCTTCCCATATCCCAGCAGCAAACAATATGAGTTGGCTCAAATGTCTGAACAGCGGTTAATAAATGCTTCAAATAGCCATTCACTCCATTCGTCGGGACACCGTGATCATTTATCATAAAATTGCGATGGACAGCCGTTGCATAGAACGATCTGAACAGAAGCGCCATGCCATCAACAAGCAGTACGTGTTTATTCATTCTTATAAACTCCCTTTTTCAAAACAATACTCCTATTCTATCACAGAACATCGAATTCGACATAAAAAAGGCGCCCTCTTCTTTTGAAAAAGAAGTGGCACCTGGAGATTACTTTTGACCGTATTGCATTTTTTTCGATTCTGCTTCTGCGTAGGACGGCATCTCTTTTTGTTTAGGGTTACGCTCATCCTGCTTTTTTGCATGTTGCTTTTTTTCCATCATCATTCCCCTTTCTCGGTTCACTTGTTAAGATGACCAAAAAAGAGAAAGTTACTCTTTACTTCTGTTTTCGTTCGACATACTCCCTGACCATATCAATCGTGACATGCTTACGCAGCGGAACAATACCGCCTCGTGCAAGCTCATTCATTTTCGAGGTAATCGCATTGATATCGTCAGTTGTAAATGGTTCGTTTTGCTCACACTTGAAAACAGCAGTCTCTATTGCCTGCTCTCTTTTCTGCTCAAGCGCAAGAAACGACTTGATATGAGCATTCTGTTTTTGTGAATGTGCGGAAATCTCTTCGTGTACGCTCGTCATTTTTTATCAGCTGCTTTCTTTTTTATATAGTCTATCATGAATCAAATGGTTTTCAACTGGTTCTTCCATTCATTTGTTTGCTTGTATACTTGTTCTATCATCGCCTGCTCTTTCGCATCTGTCGTCAAGCTCATGATAAATGTTTGTTTTTGTTCACTCAGCTGCTTGAGCGCTTCTGTTTCATATCTTTCAGTAAAGGTCTTCACCATCATATCGTATCTGCTCTGTAATTCTTCCTTTTCTTTATCTGCCCATTTCGTCGTTAACTGGAAAAGGACATCTCGAATCGCTTCAATAAACGCTGCCTTCCCGTTTTGTTCAAAGAATGCTTTCGCTGATTTTTGCTTCTTTAAGAGCGGTTCAAACGGCGTCAGGTCCGCTTCCACTTCAATTTGTTTCAGCTCTGCATTTTTCTCATCCGGCGGCGACAAACGGAGAGAAAAGTAAGGATCTTCTGCACATGCAGCCTGTAATCCTTTCTCCCACTCCTCTTTGAAATATTGAGTGATAAACGATTCCATTCGAATATCAAGCGCCTTTAGCTCCTGTACAAATTCAAATTCATAATCCTTTAGCGCCTGTTCAAGCGCTTTTTTCAACTCCTGCCTGAAGTCCCCTTGAGATATTCCAGGATAAAAGGCTGTCTTTAACAGATCATTTGCATAAAGTGACAAGCGCTGAACAATGTGGTAAAGCTGCTCGTGCAAGTCCTTTTTCACACTTTCTGTCACTAGCTTAGATCGTTTGATATGGCTCATTTGATCAACGATCGCTTCATAGGATGTGTCTATCTTTTTCTTTTCCGCTTGCTTTTCATCTTCTGACTGATGCAGTGTCTCATGTAGCTTGTCAACTGTTCTACATAATGTACTGGCTTCAAAATACAGAAGCTCAATCGCATCTTTCGTTAATTCTTCCTCAATAAAATAGTCGAGCTGTGTTCTAAGCTGTGCATACTGGTTATAAGGCGACTGCCCCTTTCCTTCGATCTCTTCCTTACTCGATACATGATGAAGGTTTGGATGCCGTATGCCTTCTTTTGTGAGCTCATTTTTTACATAGTCAAAGACGGTTTCAAGCTCTGCTTGATCCTTTGCGAGATCAGCTGCATTGATAATAAAAAACATCTTATCCATGCTAAATGAATCTTTTACAAGCCCGAGTTTGCGTAAAAATGACCGGTCTGCTTTTGAGAAAGAATGCTGGTAGTAAGTTAAATAAAGAAGGGCATCAGCATCCTTCATATATTGAAAGGCAATCTCTGTATGACGTTTATTCATACTGCTGGCGCCTGGTGTATCAACAATGGTCAGTCCTTTATCTGTTAAAGGTGTACTTAAATACACCGTCACTTCCTTTACCACACAAGAAACAGCCTCTTCAGCCACATATGGCTTTAATTCTTTCAGGGTGACATTGTGCGGCGTTTGTTTATGAATGTAATCACGAAACTTATCATGAGCATTTAAAAAATGTTCAACAATGATACGGTGATCCTGTTCAAGCTCTCTTTTTTTCAGCGTTCGCTCGAGTTTCGCTTGAAACGTAGCTCCCTTTTCTTCTGTTATAGAAAACCCGAGAATTTGATCGAGCTCCTCTAATATTTCCTGCTCGGTTTTGAACACCACTTTCACACTTTCATGCGGATAGTCTTCTGTCGGCCGCGTCAGCTTATTGATCGTGGCCGTCGTTGGTGTAGGAGATGATGGCAGCACCTTTCTCCCAACAAGGGCATTGGCAAACGAAGATTTCCCCGAACTAAAAGCACCGAATAAGGCGAGTGTAAATTCCTTCGCTTGCAGCCGCTTTGTTCGTTTTTCAAAAGACTTTCTTTGAGACTCAAGCGCGTTTAATGGCATTAACATTTGAGAAAGCTGCTCAAACTGGTCAATCGACTGCGCTGTCGTGATGTGCTGTGATTGACGCATTTGATCAAGCTCTGTCTGCTGATTTTCTTTCTCGATTTCTTCCGTATGAGTTGACGTTTGATGCTGCTTTAGCTCGTCATGCTGTACCCGATGTTTTTTCGCATAAAACCAATCTTCTTCAACCTGCTCATTTGTTCCGTTTTGCCATATATCCCAGATATGTTCAATATCTCTTCTGATTTGATCATTTTTTTCCATGCTTTGCTCCAGCGCTTGGAGCTCCTGAGCTGCCTGAGCCCATTTTTCTTGCTGCTTTCCCTCTTCATTCATGAGCTGGGTTTTCAGTATCTCGGTCATTTGTTCAATTAATGGTATTGCTTTCTGTTTGGTCTGTCTTTTCAGTGCTTCACCAGCATCTTTCGCATATTGCAAAACGTATTCATTTGAAAATGTTGCACCATGATGGATTACCTTTTCAAGCAGTGATTCTTCTACAGGTGTTTCAAATGCCATCACTTGATTTAATAACTCTTCACCAAGCTGATGCTTCTTGACTTCTTTTTTGAGCAGCTCCGCAATATGCCAATCCACTTCTGCTTTCATTCTTGCTTTGACATCTGCTAAGAAATCGTTCGCCCGCTTTTCTTTTTCCTGCTCGGTTTTATTTTTAGCGAACAGCAGTCCTACCTTAAAGCCTGGTGCTTTCGATTCAATATAGTCACTTGCGAGCTCTCTCATTTTAAATGGGGTTAGGTTTGCATTTTTTAAAATGTTCTCGACTTCAGAAGACACTTCATCTTCTAACTGTTTCGCTCCATTTTCAATAAAGCTTTTTTTCGCTTTAAGTTCCTTGACTTCTTTTCTTTTTTCTTGAAGCTGTAAATCAAGATCCTCTTCCTGTAGCTCTTCTTTTAACGAGCCAATATGTTCTTTTAAAACATGCTCTATTTTCTGCTCGGTATAGGCGCGAAGCGATGCTTTCGGCAATGTTTGTAATTCTTGCAGTTTCTCGATTAAACGAATCATTTCGTTTTTTGGATGTGACTCATCCGTTACAGATGTAAAGTATAGATGTTCTTCTTCAATGCCTTCTTTTTGAAGCATATCAACTACTTGATTTTTGTAGTCTTCAAACGCTGTCTCATGCTCATCATGTCGGTCGACTTGGTTTACGATGAAATAAAGATTTGGCACTTTCTCTTTAATGGAGCGAATGAAACGAATGTTTTCCTCCGAATGAACATGGTTGTAGTGAACGACATAAAAAAGAGCATCTGCTTGATGAAGAATAGACGCAGCAGATAAAAAGTGGGCATGATCCGTTGAATCAATTCCAGGCGTATCAATCAGTGCCACCTTTTCTTCCAGTCCTCGATAGTCACCGCTAATTTCCACCATTTCAATCTGTTCTCCATCTTTACAAAAACGCTGAACTGCTTCTATATCATAAGAACCGCTCATTTTTGCAAAACGGCCATCTGAGGTGTGAAGCTTTACTTCACTCTCCCCTTTCCTCACTACGACCAAGTTTGCACTTGTTGGGATTGGGCTCGTTGGCAGGATGTGATCATGAAGCAGATGATTCACAAGTGACGACTTTCCAGCAGAATAGTGGCCGGTAAATGCGATGTACACTTCTTCTTCTGCTTCCTTTTTAATAATCGATGCAAGTTTGGCTGCGCGTTCATGATCATCCCTTTTGAGAAGGCTTTGATATAAAGCACCTGTGGTTTGAACGAGCGAATCTCGAATAGACAAGTCTTTCATGACGATAAACCCCTTTGTTTTTAGAAAAGTCAGTTATGTATGTGATACCATTTTACACAAAATAAAGAGATTTTTCTTCTGATCTGAGGAAATAAAAAAAATCTGCTGCCCGATCAGTCGCAATTGACTGCGATCAGGAAGCAGATTTTTTAGAAACACCTTTTAATACGAAGCCAATTAATAGGCTGTATACACAGACCGTACCGAGTAAGAAAACCATTGTCATGTGATCACCGTCCATCCTTCGTGATTGAGAATGCTTATCATTAATGAAAGTGTATCACAATTGATAATGATTTTCAATATTAATTTAACAAATACTGATTGAGCGCTTTCTCTTCTGTTTGAATTCTCACGGCCATCATCCATGCATTTAAACATGAAAACAAAATGGCGGTAAAATAAGCATTAAACAAAAGCGGGATCAGCATAAGCTCAATCGCCACCACCACATAGTTAGGATGCTTTAACCAGCGATAAGGTCCTTTTTTAACAATCATCGCATTTGGTACAACTAAAATCTTTGTATTCCAATACGTCCCAAGAGAACATAATGCCCAGTATCGAATCACCTGTGTGGCCAGCAGAAAAACGAGCAGCACAAGAAAATAGCGCGACGGCGCCCTGTTTAACCCCGATACCTCAACCATGAGTGAGAGAAAAAACCCCGCGTGCATAGCGACCATATAAGGATAATGACTAGCACCGAATTCAATGGCACCGATCGCTTTCACTTTCTTTTCATTTCTTTTGGCCACTAGCATTTCAATAAGCCGCTGACAAACGAAGAAACCAATGACCATCCAAATGATCATGACAAGACCTCCTCCCATTTCATAAGCAGCAGCTCTGAGGAAAAGCCAGGGCCAAGCGCTCCGCAAAGACCCATATCTCCCGCTTCAGCGGATTGATGTTCAAGATAATGCTTGATGACATACAAAACTGTGGCAGAGGACATATTTCCGTGTTGTTTGAGTACTTCTTTTGATGAAAAAAGCTGATCCTCTTGTAAGGAAAGACTTTCAATATAGGCATCAATCACTTTTTTTCCTCCAGGATGGGCAAGAAAAACTGATAGGTCTTCTGCCGAATACCCTTGCTGCTCTAAAAATTGATCGACTTGCTCTTTTAACCAGCCTGAAATAATGGAAGGAATGTCACGGGAGAAAATAACCCGAAAGCCGTCACTTGTAAATTCCCAGCCCATTACATCCTCAGACTGTTTCATTGTGACGGATTGTGTACCAATCACTTTAGGGACTGTTTTTAAATGGGTATATTCAGATACACCTTTTTCTCCAGTTAAGAGTACCGCTGCTGTCCCGTCTCCGAACAAAGATGTACCGATTAAATTGCTTTTTGATTGATCTTGCGGCTGAAAGGTTAAACTGCACAGTTCACAGGCGACAACCAGCACCTTTGCTTCTGGAAATGCCCTTATGTATTCGTAAGCCCGGGACAACCCTGCCGATCCGCCTCCGCACCCTAATCCCCAGAGCGGCACTCGTTTCGTATAAGGCGAAAAAGGAAGAACGTTCATCAGTTTTGCATCAAGACTTGGTGTCGAAAGTCCGGTGCTTGAAATAAAAAATAATGCATCAATCTCTTCAAATGGAATCGGCTTTTTCAGGAACGCCTTCTCATGAAGACAATGTATGACCGCTTCTTTTGCATGAGCCAATGCTTTTTCCAAATAGAGATTGTTTTTCTCCTCAAAAGAGTGGTGCGTCTGATACCATTCAATTGGCTGCACAAATTGTCTACTCTCGATTTCTCCGTTTTGAAAAGCTCTCAGCAGCCGGTCGATATCTTTAAACGATCGTTTAAATTGAGATCTTGCAAAATCAGCTGCCTTTTTCTGATCCACATGATGTTTTGGCAGACTCGTTCCAACAGAAAGAATGTACGCCATCGGCTTCACCTCTTTTTTCGATTAATATCCCCTATCGAAAAAAGGATATACATGCCAAAACGTCACAATTCAGTCAAAATATTTTCCTCCGTCTAACTTTTTGTCTTGACGACAATTGATAAATATTGGATAATATAGGTGAAAACATGATGTAGTTTTCCTCCTTCACAGGTTCGTTCTAAGCCAAGCGAACCTGCTTTTTTTATGCAAAAAAACACCTCTAAAAGAGAAGTGTTCAGAACGTAGACAACCCCCCCCTTTTACTTATACAACACTTTCATACGGAATCTCCCCTTCGCTTCGCATTAATCGTTCGATCTGATGCTATCTTAGCGTATAAATATTAACGTTTCGATCATTATTCAGAATGATTTCATTTAAACATGAATGGATCACCTTTTTTTGCTGATCAACAAAAAATAATAACCATAAATTCCTAATTTATTTGAATTTTCTATATTAAAAGGATTTTTTCCACTATATACTTAATCAATATGATCACCAAGAAAAACAGTGAAAAAGACAGAATCTACTACATGATTCGGCTCAAAATTTAATTGACTGGAGTGATTGTAATGAAAAAGGTTTCCAAAAAAAAGACACCTTACAACACGGTACTTCTCTCGAAGGTAATTGGTTTAGTGCTTCTTACACTGTTTCTCTTTTTTATCTGGGATATGTCTAAAGCCCATTTGCAGGCGACAAATGGGCAAGAAAAAAATGTTGCCAGCAGTGACTTCCGTGACACAAGCATCAATCTGAAAGCAAAAGATCAGTCTACAAGAACATTGGATACACATTTTAAGACCAATCCAAACCAACAGGCAACGAATAAAACGGTCTTTTTAACATTTGATGATGGTCCTTCTGCTACATCAAATCAGCTGTTAAATGTATTAAAAGCACATCATGTGAAGGCAACGTTCTTCATGCTTGGACCGCAAATCCAAGCACACCAATCAGCTGTGAAAAGACTTTATCAAGAAGGACATCAATTAGGTCTTCATGGCATGACGCATGATATAAACCTCTTTTATCAGAACAGCGAGTCTCCCGCAAATGAAATGAGAGAAGCTCAGCGCATTCTTGCTTCTGTTACAGGCGTATACACCCGTCTTGTGAGAACACCCTATGGCAGTGTTCCAAATTTAACATATCATCAAAAAGTACGTTTAAACCAAAATGGCTTTATTTACTGGGATTGGACGATTGATAGCCTTGACTGGAGATATAAAAACTCACAATATGTTCCAGAGGTATTGAATCAATTGCAAATGTTTGAGAAAAATAAACCATGGGAACCAAAAGTTATTTTAATGCATGATCAACCCTCTACCACAAACTATTTAGATAGCCTGATTACACAGCTAAAAGCACGGGGCTATACATTTGCAGTCATTAACGAAACCATGCCGCCGGTACAACATTAATAGTGCTAATCACAAAAAGCCCGTATCCAAAAGATGCGGGCTTTCAGCGTGTAGACAAACCCTCACACGCTCCTTCTTAGGATCCTAGGACTTCAAAGGTTTTTTATCAAGCTAAAAAGAAGACAAAGAGCTAAAATAAAAGGTCATTTTAGCTCTTTGTCCATAATCTGAACCCCTCTCCAAGAGAGGGGTTTACATAACAGATTGCTTAGGTTCTTCTACCAGGTCATGCCCGGCTTCTTTTTTAAAAGGAATCATGTGATAAATTATATGAAGCAAAATTGCGGTAAAGCTTCCGGCCACAATGCCGTTACTTGTTAATAATTTAATCGATTCTGGCAGATGCTCAAACATTTGCGGTACGACGGTAACACCTAAGCCGATTCCCACAGAGCAAGCAACAATCAGCAAGTTCTCCTGCTTTGCAAAGTCCACGCGCGAGAGCATTTTAATCCCGTATGCAATGACCATGCCAAACATGGCAACCATTGCACCGCCAAGAACTGACTTTGGAATAATCGTCGTAAAGGCAGCGATTTTAGGAAAAAGACCAAATAACATGAGCAATGCCCCTGTTACGACAATGACTTGGTTTTTCTTGACGCCTGTTAACTGGATCAATCCAACGTTTTGCGAGTAGGCCGTGTACGGAAAAGCATTGAAGATTCCGCCTAATAACACAGCAATCCCCTCTGCCCGATAGCCTTTAGCCAAATCCTTCTCTTTTAATGAACGGTTTGTTAAATCACCTAGTGCGAAATAAACGCCTGTTGATTCAACTAATGACACAATCGCAACTAACGTCATGGTCATGATCGGTGCAAATTCAAAGGTCGGCATACCGAAATAAAATGGCTCAATCATGCGGAAAACCTGGGCGTTTGCCACCTCAGCTGTCTCCACTTTTCCCATAAACGCAGCAACTGCTGTCCCAAGAAGAATACCGATTAAAATGGCAATCGCCTTCATAAACCCTTTCGTGAATCGATAGAGCAGTACAATGATAAACAGCACAAGAAAAGCAAGCCCTAGATTCTCAAAAGAACCATAATCCGCACTTCCTTCTCCTCCTGCCATATTATTCATCGCTACAGGAATAAGGGTGATACCAATAATAGTGACGACAGAACCTGTTACAACAGGCGGGAAAAATTTCACAAGCTTCCCAAAGAAAAAAGAAAGAAGAATGATAATACATCCAGAAGCGATAATACTTCCATAGATAGACGAAATTCCATACTTAGAGCCAATTGCAATCATAGGAGATACCGCTGTAAATGTACAGCCTAATACGACAGGCAGACCGATCCCAAAGAAGCGGTTTTTCCATACTTGAAGCAATGTGGCAGCCCCGCACATGAAAATATCCGCAGAGATTAAGTAAGTCAGTTGTGCAGGCGTGAGCCCAAGCGCATCTCCAACAATGAGCGGCACAAGAACAGCCCCTGCATACATCGCCAGTACATGCTGAATGCCCAGCGAGAGCGTTTTGACTTTTTTAGCGGCACTCATGATTGTACCTCCCGTACAAACGTGACTTTCCCTTCCTCAAGTGATTCAATACGTGCGAGGGATTCGACGCGGTAGCCCATTTGCAAAAGCGCATTTCTTCCGGGCTGGAATGACTTTTCAATGACAATGCCAAATCCAGCTACTTTCGCCTTCGCCTGCTTTGCAATCGCAGCAAGCCCTTTTGCAGCTTCACCATTTGCTAAAAAGTCATCGATGATTAACACACAATCATTTTCACTAAGATGCGTATTTGAAACAGCAATCGTGCTTTCTACTTTTTTCGTAAAAGAGTACACACTGGCTGTTAACAGGTTATCCGTTAATGTGAGTGATTGACGTTTTCTTGCAAATACAACAGGTACTTGAAGAGCAAGCCCAGCCATCACAGCAGGCGCGATGCCTGAGGATTCGATTGTGATGATTTTTGTAATGCCATCATGCTTAAATAATCTAGCAAACTCTTGCCCGATCTCATGCATTAACACAGGATCAATTTGATGATTTAAAAAAGCATCTACCTTTAACACTTGATTTGACAGAACGATTCCTTCGTTCTCAATTTTTTGACGTAACAATTCCATCATTCTTCCCCCTAGCATATTGGCAAACATTCAATTTTTTGCATAAAAAAAGCATTGCTGTCCATGAGGAGCAAGCAATGCGAAAACGATCCACAGATCTTCAGCTCAAACAAGAGCTGTTTCATTTTGCTCACTCATAGTCGGACTGTATCGGTGTCCGGTAGAAACTTGCGTGCCATCATCACGCGATTATATGAGTGTTATAGTGTTCAAATTATAACAAGATTTCAGACGCTTGGAAAGCACTTTTCCAGAAAAATACCGAACTAAAATAATAGATCAGCGCAAAATGTTCGTTTTTAGAATATTCAAGCATCAAAAAAGCACCCCTCTCATGAAAGGGTGCCCTTCTTTTATGATAAATACAGTTTCGTATATTTATCCGTTAAGTAGTCGATTAAATATTGAACATTTAATTCTTCGCCTGTTGCATCTTGAATGATTTCAGATGGCTTTTTCCGTTTTCCATGCTGGTGAACATGTTCCGTCAGCCATTCTTTTATCGGTGCAAAAGACCCAGTTTGAATGAGTTCATCAAAATTTGGTAAATCTTTGATCATTTGCTGCTTTAATTGCGCCGCATACATGTAACCAAGGGCATATGAAGGGAAATATCCAAAGCTTCCATCAGACCAGTGAACATCCTGCAAAATACCGAGTGCATCATTAGGAGGCGTAATGCCCAGATACGCTTGATATTTTTCATTCCAAAGTGCAGGCAGATCTTCAACCGCTACTTCTTCATTGAAAATGGCTTTCTCAATTTCATAGCGGATGATAATGTGAAGCGGATACGTCAGTTCATCGGCTTCTATTCGAATGTAAGTCGGCTTCGATTCATTCACTGCATGAACAAAGTCTTCTAAGGAAACATCTTTAAATTGCTCAGGAGATGCTTCTTGCAGCTTTTGATAATACGTTTTCCAGAAATCTTCGTGTCTGCCGATAAAGTTCTCAAAGAAAAGAGACTGTGATTCATGGATACCCATCGAAGTGCCATCACATAAAAGTGTTCCGCTTAGTGCTTCATCAATGTTTTGCTCATAGATCGCATGACCACATTCATGAATCGTGCCAAAGATCGCCATTCGAAAATCATGTTCATCATAACGGGTCGTCACACGTACATCGCCTCTGCTTAATGTCACTGCAAATGGATGGACTGTCGTATCAAGGCGGCCTGCGTCAAAGTCATATCCTAATTCTTTTAAGAAAAAGAGGCTCAATTCCTTTTGTTTATCAATTGGAAAGCTTTTCGATAAAAATGAAGTATCTGGCTTATTAGGAGATGCTTCGATTTTTTTCACGAGAGGAACGATGGCGTCACGAAGTGCACCAAATTTTTGATCAAGCTGTTCAACCGTCATATCTGGCTCATAGTTATTGAGCAGCACATCATAAGGCGTTTTTTTCACGCCCCAATATTGGATGAAACGCTTGTTAAAGTCAATGAGCTGTTTTAAATATGGTGCAAAGAGAGAAAAGTCTGATTTCTCCCTTGCTTCTACCCAAACATGCTCTGCTTTTGATTGCAAAATCGAGTATTCTTTAAATTCTTCTTTCGGAATTTTACTGTTTTCATCATATTCTTTTTGTGATAATTCGAGCGCCTTCTGTGTATCTTTTGACAGTTCATCTCGATGTTTGTTTAATGCAAGAAGAAGATCTCTCATTTCATCAGAAGTCTTCATATTAAAAATATCACTTGATAATTGACCGATCGTTTCAGCTCTAAAATCCGCACTTTTTTTAGGTGCTTGTGTTCTAGAGTCCCAGTAAAGTAAATGGAGCGCCTCTGTATAATGGGCGATTTTCCCTAGTAATTGATAAAACGCTTTCTCAGTTGCTTCAAGACTCATGCGTTTGTTCCCCCAATCAATAAAATATGTATGTACGTTTCAAGGCTACTTCAATGAATGTTCTTTTGTCAATGAAAAAGGAGGATACACAGTGGTATCCTCCTCATTTGCAAGTTTTGAGCTATTTAAGATGTGATGATGGGCTTCACCGGCAGGACAGATTCAATTTTACTTTGAAGCTCAGTATCTTCCTTACGATCAAAGTAAATATGAATGCTTCCTGCATCTTGGCTTGTCCGGATCAGTCTTCCGATACCTTGGCGTAAGCGAAGCAGCATATACGGAAGGTCAACTTCAGCATGTGCATCCTTTGCTTCATTCCGTTTCGCTTCAAATACCGGATCATGAGGCGGATAAGGAAGTCCCCAGATGATCACATTCGTTAATGATTGACCTGGAATATCAAGCCCTTCCCACAGATGAACTGAGCATAACACGGATGTCTCATCAGCTTGGAACTTTTGAACAATCGTGCTGATTTCCTCGTCTCCTTCAAAATATACGTCAAACGGCAGTGATTCATTTGCTGCTTCAAGCTGTTTTCTAAAGAAATGGAGTTCGTCAAATGAAGGGAATAATGTCAGAGATCGTCCTCCATTTTCTTTCAGCTGAGTAATCACTTGCTGTGCTTTTGCCTCTTGCTCAGCGAGCTGCTGAATTCCGTGGAAATAAATCTTCATTTGTTCATCGTAATCATACGGCGAAGCGACACTCATTGATAAGTAATCTTTAATCCCAAGACTTTCAGCTAAATAATCAAAGGATTGATTCTCAGACAATGTAGCGGAAGAGAAAATATATGGTCTTTTTTGCGAGAATACTTTTTCGCCAAGTACCTCTGCAACCGTCTTCGGCATCACAACAAATGTTGTATCTAATTCCTGTTTTTCCAGCCAGCTAATGGCATTTTTTTGATAAAGCGATAAAGAATACGCCATTTGTTCAATGTATTCTTCCACAACAGATAATTCGTATTGATCGATCGTGTACATCTCAGATTCAAACACGAGCGCTTCTCCGATTTTTTCAAGCAAGTCACACAATTCACTTGCAGAACGCTTCACCTCATCCACACGCCCAATTTCAAGCCGGTGCGAGCCTTTGACTTCTTTGGCATGTGTTTTTAAGAGATAAAAGAACTCATCGTTTGTTGCAAGTGCATCTTCAACAAGCTCTGCAAATTCTTCGCGTATGTCGTTTTGCAAAAGACGTTCCAAAAATGTTTCGAGCGTTGATTGCTTCACTCGGTAAGTTAACGCTTTTTGTGCGGCAAACTCGAGAAGATGTCCTTCATCAAATACAACGGAGCTATGCTCAGGAAGCAGCGGAAGCTGGCCCTCACGTTTTCGGGATTCCTTCGTCCACACATGCTCCATGTAAAAATCATGTGAACAAATAATGAGGTCTGTCGCTTTCCGGTAATGATCTCTTGATAAATTCAGACCGCAGCGATGACGCATGTCGCACGTCAGGCAGTCCTGAAACGAGTCATAGCCAATTCGTGACCATTCATCATTTGATAATTCTGGATACTCTTTTCGATCGCCATACGGATAAAAGGTTTGCATGCCATGAGATTCATGGACAAATGAAGGCAGTGATTCATAAATATCAAGCCATTTTTCATCATCTTCACGCTGCATCGTTTTCTCTAGTTTTTTTAAGCATAAATATTGATCATGCGATTTACTTAATCTCGCATCTATTTGAATATCAAGGTGATTGGCAATTTTATAGAGATCACCTTCTTGTTTCACGAGCTGTTCAATTAACGTTTCGTCCGCACATGCAATAATCGCAGGCTTTCCTGTATACCTTGCATATGTGACGGCAAATAAGAGATAGACGATGGTTTTGCCTGTGCCTACCCCAGCTTCGGCAAACATCACACTTTTTTCTTTAAAGGCTCTTTCTAGCTGAAAAGCCATGAATATTTGTTCATCTCGAAGATCAAAGCCCTTTTCTGGCAAAATGTCATAAAACACATCACCAATCCAGTTGCCCAGTTCTTCGTAAAAATTATGTTCTTTTGATAATGAAAAAGGCAAACGAGATGCTGTCACCTGCTTCAACCCCCAACTTTTGAATCATTCAGACATTCAATAGTACCATTTACGCTGGGGAAAAACAATCTTTTTTTATGAGCGCAGGCGATGTTGATAGTTTTCCTTCATTAAAAAGGCATGCTCAGAACGTTCTATGTATGCCTGAGCCAGCGCCAAATCTTCGATGGCTGCCGTAAGCTGAGCAGATTGTCCACCTTCATGCCCTTCTATTTCTTGAGCAGTCGAATTGAGTGCTTTTTGGATTAACTGAATTTGATCATAATGAATCATGAAGACACCTCTTTTTTTAAAATCAAGTTCAGTTTATTCCGCCACGCGAGGAGTTATACCTTTTCAGCACAAAAAAGCCGCACCTTTTTTCGGTGCGGCCATTTATTACGATTCGGTTGTTTGCTTTCTAGGCGGGCGTTTCCCCCAATATTGATAATAGTCTGTTTTGATAAATCCGTTAAACAGTTTTCTCTTTTTCGTCGCTTTTCTTCCGAAGCACTCTTCGAATTTTTCGTGTGACGTTAAGATGTAAATGGACCAGGTGTCTAGGTTCTTAAATGCTTCACCCATTCCTTGATACATTTTTTCAACTGCTGGTTTATCACTCAGTCGTTCACCGTAAGGAGGATTTCCGACAATCACACCGTACTCTTCTTTTGTTTGAAAGTCTTTTACCTGCATTTGCTTAAACTCAATCAGTTCACTTAGTCCTGCTTCTTCTGCATTCATTTTTGCAATGTCTACCATACGATGGTCGATATCACTTGCAATGATCTGAAGCGGCTGATCATAGTTTGCTTTTTCTTCGACTTCCACACGCGCTTTGTTCCATACGTCTTCACCGATCCATTCCCATGATTCAGACGCAAATTCCCGGTTAAATCCTGGGGCAATATTTTGTCCTATCATGGCTGCTTCAATGGCGATTGTTCCTGATCCGCAGAAAGGATCTACAAACGGGCGGTCAGGTGTCCAGTTCGTTAATAAGACGAGCGCAGCAGCAAGCGTTTCTTTAATAGGTGCTCCGCCTTGATCTACGCGGTATCCGCGCTTATGAAGACCTACACCAGATGTATCAAGAGTAAGAACAGCTTTATCTTTTAAAAGAGCGATCTCGATTTTATATTCAGGTCCCGTCTCTTCAATCCATTCAGACTGAATGTTGTACGAGGATTTGAGCTTTTGCGCGATGGCTTTTTTGACGATGCGCTGGCAGTCCGGCACACTGGCAAGCTGAGATTTCACAGATTTACCGATGACAGGAAACGTACTGTTTTTCGGTAAATAAGCGGCCCAGTCAATCGCCTTTGTCCGTTCAAAAAGCTCATCAAATGTTTTTGCCGAAAATTCAGCAACTTGTACCTTGATGCGGTCTGCTGTACGCAGCCAAAGGTTTGCACGGCAAATCGCCAGAGCATCCCCCTTGAAAATCACTTTTCCGTTGTCGACTGTGCACTCATAGCCAAGGTCTTTTACTTCTTTTGCAACAACTGCTTCGATTCCCATTGGAGCTGTTGCGATGAGTGTATAGGTTTTCATTGATTTATCACCTGTTTTCTCGTCCTTTTATGTATTCAAGATAAAAGCTCTCCATATGTTGAAATAGGAGAGCTTTGTTTTCATCATGTTTATGATAACGGATATAACGTTCTGTAAGCCATGTTTTGTTCCATCGTACTGCAAACGGCAAATGCCTCGTACTCAGGTGGTAATCATCTATCTACAGAATTCTCTGTCCTTCTCTCCGTTTGGTTCCTTTGAGAAAGTTCCCCTACCAAGTTTGGGTTTCTCGCTCGAGGGGTTTACCGCGTTCCACTCTCACCATTTCTAGTGAGACTTCGTCACTGTGGCACTTTCAAGGATACTTTGCCATATCCTAAAAGGACGTAGGCATTTTTCCTGCCGTCAGCCTTTCCCAGGCTGCCCTGGCTTATTTTTTCGCCAGGCACGAACACTACGGGCATCTCAGCACCGTGCGAGCATGGACTTTCCTCTGCAATGCCCTAAACAGCATTACAGCGATTACCCGAACGTTAATCAACAAGCGTTATTATAAACGACAATGACATCTGGCACAAGCTTTTTCAGCAAGACTCAATCATAAAGTTTGCTGCCGAAAACGTGTTTCTCAAGGTTCGATAGTCTTTTTAAAATATCAAAGTTCGTTGTATTAGACTGTGCAGGCTGTCTTTTCCCTTGTTCAACAGCTTCTTCTAGCTGTTTTGACAAGTGGAGGTTTTCTTGTTGAAGTTTTTCGATTTCTTGGTTGAAGGTCTCATAGTCTTTAATGACCATATCTAAAAATTTATCGACTTCTTCTTGTTTGTACCCTCTGACACCTGTTTTAAATTCTTTTTCTAAAATTTCTTTCGCAGAAAGCTTTACTTTATCAGCAAGCATCTTTTTCACCTCATATCGTGAATTCATAGTATATTTTTTCAGAAATACGTGACGTTGTCAAATTTTCTCTTGCTTTTAGTCAAAAAACGGATCTTCCGCCTCAACCTGCGCTCTTAAATCATCCATTGTGATATACATAATGGGATAATCAGTATAGGCTTCCGCTTCTCTTATCATATATTTTGGCGATCCCTCATGCTCAGGATCATATAAGACGAGAAGACCATCTGTTTTTTCAATAAAAAAGCGGTTCTTTTGTTTAAATTGTGCCGGACTTTCATACGGTCTATGCGTGACACTTTCTACAAAATCAGCCTGTGCAAGAATTCCTTCATACAACTCTTTATTTTGCTCATTCCAGCGCTCTTCCTGTTCATAAAATGGCGTAATGACTGCAAGTTTTAACTCTGGATATTCCTCCTGAAGCTCAAACACCACTTCGGCTGTCCAGATTTCTGCCCCAAGCTGTCCCGATATGAGAACCCATTCCAGACCTTCTTCGATTAGGGCTGTCAGCCTTTTTTGAAGCTCCGCTTTTATGTATTGAAGTGCAGGCTCGTCTTGTTTAAATATCCCAAGCTCAAACGGCTTGTACCCCGTGACAGCAATAATTTTCATTTTTTCACCTGCTTTTAAAAAATGGGACTTATAAAAGTCCCATTCACTTTATCTGTTACAGCAAGGTCCACCGCAGTTAAAGTGTTGATGTGTAGCCGGGTCCACCTGAGAAAACGTATGCGGGAAGTAGTGAACATGTTGGAAATTTTGATGGTGAACATTTGTCACATGCTGCGGGTGGATATGCGGCACAATTGTTGTTGACTCGCTGTGTGTACAACAGTGATTCGTCGGATGAACAATTGGCTGTGTAACATTCGGCTGGCAATGATGATGATGGTGGTACATGTAGCATTCCCCTCTCCTTGATTTTCTTACATTAACAATGTATGAATCAAGAGGTGTACATGTACTAATGCATTAACCTATTTTAAAAGTTGGCAAGAAAAATATCTTTATAGTTTGAAAACACAAAAGCGACCAAAATGACCACAAGAAAAAACAAGTAGAAAAGACCCTTATACATGCTATACGCTCCTCATTCAATATCTAACGTTATTTTACAGGATTCGCGGCCTTTCTACAATAAAAGTGCTAAACAATTTTTATTTTCGGCCGAGAGCCGAACGTTGTCATTTTTTGCGCTTTCCCGGGCAATAATATTTCATTGCCCAGCTTTTTTCAATAGCCGTTTTTTTCGCTTCTCAAGCTCTTCCGTGTCTCGCTCGCTTAACGATGAAAAAGATAATAAAGATTCGGTAATGGAAAGAGCTGACCTTGCATCTTTTTGGCGATGCTCTTTACACTTCGCAAGCTCTATGCCCGCTTTTAATGCTAAATGGACATCGCTTGATTCAAATAATGTTTCCCATATTCGAATCGCTTCATCCCATTCGTTTAGCCGTTTATACTGTAAGGAGAGATCATAAGCTGCCTGATTGGCATGCTCAAAATCAGCACCTGTTAATTCCCGCAAATGCTTCGTGGCTTCCTGTACATCACGATGCGCAAGGTGCCACCTAGCCAGTGCATATTTCTCATCGTGCTCCTTTACCGCATCCATCGATAGGATTTTTTTGGAGAGATGAATGTAGAGACTGATTAATGATAGGACGTCTAATTCATTATGAGTTAAAATCCCTTCAATGAGCTTAGGATTTTGTTCTTTTAAAAAATGAAAATAGATCATCGGTGCCAAAAAACCCGGTGTGTCGCCTTCCCTGTGGACGTGCAGCTCTTCTTTTTCCACCACGGACAGCGCCATTCGTTCATATTTATGCTTCCACAATCGTCTTGACCCATGCAGAAGATCAAAGTGGCCAAACTCTGGAAGCGCAGGGATTTGATCTCGCAACAAAGTATGTCTCGTTTTCACTTGCGGCCAATCGAATGATTTTCCATTATATGTAACAAGCGATTCTACGTTCACTTCATCGAGAAAGCTTTTATAAAGAGCCGCTTCATTTCCCGGATTCGTGAGCAGGTGCTGTTTCACCACTACTTTGTCAGCAAAAACCCGTGCATGTCCTAGCAAGAAGATCATATTTCCCGTTCCGCCAGATAATCCTGTTGTTTCTGTATCAAAGAAAAACAATTCATGCGGCTTGTAACCTTTAGCCGATAGAGAATGATGGATGCCGCTTTTGTTCCATGCCTCGATGATCTTTGATAGTTCCTCAAACGAATAGAGTCCATGCTTGTCATCTAATGCATAGGTGACTTCTCGAATGAGACAAAAGGAATCCTCAAAGTGATATGGAGCTGCACCCAACTGCTCCCATTCCTTTAAAAATGGGATGTTTTCGGCCGTCACAGGCTGAGGTTGTCCTTCCACTGCTTTTTGCCGTTTTTCATTTGGTTGGTTGTGCGACAGGTGCTTCTTCATTCTATTTAATTTCCCTTTTAAAGACATAAGTAGGTGCCTTCCTCCTTTCCCTTAAAATACAGACATCAATTCAACAATGCTGCTTTTTCCACTCACCTCTTTCATTTCCATGCCAATGCATGATGGACAGCCGTTCTCACAGCGGCACCGCTCTATCAGCTGAATGGCTGCACCTGCTATTTCATCGAAACGAGCTTGGACTTCTTTGCTTAAGCCGATTCCGCCAGGGTAGTGGTCATATAAAAAGACTGTCGGTTTGCCGGTATGTGCCGCTTTAATTTGTGAAACAACATGAATATCTGAACGGTCACACATCACAAAAGCAGGTACAATGTGCTGAAGAACATTTGCGATGCCAAGCAGCAGCTGTTCAAGTGTTTTCTCTTCAAATCTCCGCTCTGCTTCATGTAATTCAAACCAAGCCGCACTTGTATGAATTTCTTCTTCAGGTAAGTGAATAGGACCAGAGCCGATATTTTCACCGGTGCTGAGCCGGATTTTTTTAAAAATGGTCGGCATTGCGTTGACAGTCACATCACCGTAGTGAACAGATAAAGCTTCTTTCTCTGTCGTCTGATCGATTTCAAGCACCTTGAGCTGAACAGCTAAATTAGCATCTGTATAGTATTCTACATCCACCTGTTTCACATAAGCCTTCAAATGCTCGTAATCTAGCTTTTCTACTTGATACTGAACCCCTTCATGTAAATAAATCGCTTCATCATGAAGCAATGTCATTGCACTGAATCGATCCATCTCTCCAATAATCCGAACATTCGCTACATCGGATTGATCAACAATCACCACATTTTCCTGGCTTGCAGACCGCAGGCTGATCCCATGCGCTGGGAACGATTGATCTGACCAATAATACCGGTTCCCGCTAAAATGAAGAACCCCTTCCTCATGTAAGTATTGCAAAATGTCTTCTACTTCCATATCGCCAAACTGTTCATCCGTCCGAAATGGCAGCTCGTAAGAAGCACATTTTAGATGATCCACTAAAATAATGAGGTTTTCAGGATTGATTCTGGCTGCTTCTGGCGGTCTATTAAAGAAATATTCAGGGTGTCTGACAATATATTGATCAAGGGGTGAGGAGCTTGCCACCATGATAATAAGTGCCTCCTCATGGCGCCTTCCAGCACGTCCTGCCTGCTGCCATGTACTCGCTACACTGCCAGGATACCCCGTCATAATGCACACCTTTAGCTGACCTATATCTACCCCTAATTCTAGTGCGTTCGTGCTGACGACTCCTAAAATGTCCCCATCTCTTAATCCCTTTTCAATCACGCGCCGCTCCTTTGGCAAATAGCCTCCGCGATACCCGCGAATCGATTTTGGACCGATTTCTTTTTTCACAAGCTCTTGAATATGACTTAAAATCACTTCTACCCGCACTCTGCTTCTAGCAAAAACGATCGTTTGGATTTTTTCTTTTAAAAATGTTTTAGCCAATTGATTGACGACAGTTGCAGCGCTTTGTCTAATATTTAATGGCTTATTCACCACTGGCGGGTTATAAAACACAAAATTCTTTTTACCGCTAGGCGCTCCGTTTCGTTCAATAAGATGCACTTTACTCCCTGTGAGCTGCTGCGCCAGCTCTTTTGGATTCGCAATCGTTGCTGAAGTACAAATAAACACCGGATCACTTCCGTAAAATGCACAAATTCGCTTTAACCTGCGAATCACATTGGCCACATGACTGCCAAACACACCTCGATATGTATGAAGCTCATCAATGACAATATACTTCAAATTCTCAAACAAGCTGACCCATTTCGTATGATGAGGCAAAATAGCTGAATGCAGCATATCCGGGTTTGTAATGACAATATGTCCTGCTTGTCTGACTCGCTGCCGAATAGCTGGGGAGGTGTCCCCGTCATATGTTTCACTATGAATGGGAACATCCATCTCGTGGATGATCTCGTTAAGTTCACTTTTTTGATCCTGCGCGAGCGCTTTTGTTGGGAATAAATAAAGAGAGCGGTTTGTCTGGTCTTCTGCGATCGACTGAAGAACAGGCAGATTGTAGCAAAGCGTTTTACCTGAAGCTGTTGGTGTAACAGTCACTACATGCTCACCATCCATTACACGTTCAAAGGCTTCTTTTTGATGAATATACAGCTCTTTCACGCCTCGTTTTTCAAGCGCCTTTTTTAGCCTGTCGTCCACTCTTTCAGGAACGGGAGAGGTCTGTGCAGGCTTCGCTTCAATTTCATGCCAATGCTCTACTTGTTCGTCTTTCTTTAATTCTTCTATCAGTTCGTTCATTGTTTTCTTTTTCATATTACGTCCACCTCTCATTCTAGTGTACCGAATATTTGTTTGCATGACTAGGCGGCAATTTTTTGATACTGGGCTTATGAGCAAATACGTTGAACTGTTGTAACAGTATCGATTACACTTCTATAGTGAAATGATTTTATCAAGGAAGAAGATGATCAGATTGAAAAACGAATTTAAGCCTTTATTTGAACCATTTACGTTTCCAGGAGGCGCCTCTATTGATGGCCGGTTAGTGGTTGCTCCAATGACACACTTTGGTTCTCATGACGATGGCACCATTTCAAAAGACGAAATTGACTTCATTACAGCTAGATCAAGTGAAATGGGCATGGTCATTACAGCATGTGCGAACGTGACTCCAGATGGGAAGGCATTTGAAGGACAGCCTTCTATCGCAAGAGATGAAGATATCCCTGGCCTGAAAAAACTGGCTTCAGCTATCCAGGCAAAAGGAACAAAAGCCATTATTCAAATTCATCACGGCGGCTCTCAGGCTCTCCCTCACTTAGTTCCAAACGGTGATGTGGTTGCGCCAAGTGATGTGTTTAAAGATGGAAAACAAATTGCACGCGCTTTAAAAGAAGAGGAAATTACTCATATTATCGACTCCTTTAAAGAAGCGGCAAGACGAGCGGTTCAAGCAGGGTTTGACGGCGTGGAAATTCACGGGGCAAACGGTTATTTATTACAACAATTTTACTCACCACATAGCAATCAGCGTACAGATCAATGGGGAGGAAATGAAGAAAAACGTCTAGCTTTCCCTATTGCGGTTGTAGATGCAGTTAAAGAGGCCATTAAAGAACATGCGGCTAAACCTTTTATCTTTGGATACCGATTATCTCCTGAAGAACCAGAAACGCCTGGTTTAACAATGACAGAGACGTTTACATTAGTGGATGTTCTCAAAACAAAAAGCCTCGATTATTTGCATATCTCTTTAATGGAGATTGGCTCTAAAGCAAGACGAGGTGCAGATTCTAATAAGACACGTATGGAACTGCTAAAAGAACGCTGCGGCGATACTCTTCCGCTTATTGGAGTAGGCAGCGTCATTACAGCTGAAGATGCACTCCATGCTTACAATCAAGGGATTCCACTCATCGCTGTCGCACGAGAGCTGATCGTCGATCCAGATTGGGCAAAGAAAATTAAAGAAGGCAGAGAACAAGAGATTGAAACTGTCATTAAACGCAGCCAAAAAGACAAGTACCTCATTCCAGAAGGATTGTGGTCTGTCATGGAAGCGAGTCAAGGCTGGGTTCCAATGGAGGATTAATGTCCTCAATAAAAAAACTACCCTATCACAGGGTAGTTTTTTCTATTCATGGATTATTTCATTTTCACTGTAAAGAGCTTGGACATCTGCTTTTCTACAGAGCCTTTTGGTTCTTTATCAAGTCGTTCGACCAGGTCACCATTCATAATCACAATCGGTGTCACTGTACTTGATGCTTTCTCTTCAATCAGTTCTAAATCACACGTAATAAGAGGATCACCGATTTTCACTTTATCCCCTTCTTTAATGTGTGCTTCAAATCCTTCACCATTTAACCCAACTGTTTCAAGTCCGATATGAATTAGAAGCTCAAGCCCCGAGAGTGTTCGAATGCCAATTGCATGTTTTGTATGGAAGAGCTGAATGATTTCACCCTCTACTGGTGACACAATCGTTCCACTTTTTGGTTTTACTGCTACGCCGTCTCCCATCATCTTTTGAGAAAAGACGGGATCTGGTACATCAGTCATATCCATTAACTCTCCATCAACTGGAGAATAAATGACTTCTTCCTTTACATCATCTTGGTTTTTTCCGAAACCGAATAATTTTTTCAGCAATGTCAATTTGCTCCCTTCAAGCTTTGCTTCCTAGATCTATTCAGTGTATGAAACTTTGCTCCCATACACCTTGCTTCATTAACACTATTTAATCATAATTTTTTCCTCTCATCAATTGATAACCGCCTGAGCCCTTTCTGCATAGGCTGTAGAAGAGAGGTGATTCAAATGAAACATGAAGGCGAAAAGAAACATGAAATGCTGGTAAATGAAGATGTGCTATATGAAGCCATTGAACAATTTTTTGCATCCTCCCCGTTTCACGAGATATTAAATAGCGCGGAGGCACTCATGACCACATCGCACTCACTTGCATCAATTACGACCGATGTGACAGAGGATGAACAAAATGTGTATATCGAGATTCAATTTCCAGACCATTTTGTCGAAGGAGACATTGCGCTAGAAGTAAAAGCCCAATATTTACACTTATCAGTGCAGGAAAAAATCAAAACGGATACGACTTCTTCGTATTCAAGCTTTACCAAAACCATTTTAATGCCGGCAAAAATAGATGAAACGAAAATGAAGAGTGTGTGGAAAGACCAATCGCTTCATGTGTCTGCGCCAAAGCAAACAACCCAATAGATCGATCTATTGGGTTTTAACTATGCTTTAAAAATGCTTGTAAATCCTTTCGCCAATGAGCCTACTTGATTCATTGTACTCATCATTTGGCCAGCTGTATCAAACATTTTGTTAAAATCGTATTGCCCATTTGTCTTTTTGAATTGTGACAGCACACTTTTAAATTGAGATGGCTGCTGTTTTTGCGGTCTTGGCAAAGGATAAGGATTCATCGGCGGCTGCATGGGCATCATGCCAGGCGGCTGCATTTGGGGTGGATTCATCGCTTCGGGCGGCTGTAAAGGCGGCACGTTTTCTTGGTATCCATAAGGCGGCTGATAAACAGTAGATGGTGCCTGGTTCATTCCACCTCCACCTTGATATGGCGGCATGAAATAGTCTGGAGGCTGCGGAGGCTGCTGCTGCATCTCTGAATACGAAAAAGGCCTTTGCGTGAATTGATTGAATTCATAAGGCTGCTGGTTTGAATAAGGATACATCTATCTCGCTCCTCTCGCTCTCAACACATATTGATGTCACTCATATATTATGATCAAGAGCAGAAGATGTGCCTAAAGAAGCCATAAGAAAAACGCAGCATATGTCTTCAGCTGCGCTTTTTAATTTCTTCTATTAAAAGGTTCAGTGTGTAAACCACTGACTCAACTAAATTTTTCACACGGGGTGCGTGCTGTTTGCCAAAATAAGATTGAAGGACAACCTCTTTACCGTTTTCTTTTACTGCTTCAAGCTGTTCTTGGTGTAAATATCTAGGTTTGGCCTGCTCAATAAACGAGATGGCAGCGGTAAGCCACTCTTCCATCTTCTGATCAAATGTAACGACGGCCGGCTGAATATCCGTATAAAAATCATAGGATGGGTACTCCTCTTCAGCCTTTCCCTTTTGGTACTGCTCATACGCTTCTTCGATCCATATTCTCAAGTTTTGTGTATGTTCAAGTAATGTTTGATTATCCAAAGTGTTCACCTCTATGAACCATCCTATCAAACGTTTACCTATTGCTCAAATAGAAAAGCTATCCGGCGTGATATGCCGGTCTTGCCGCCAATTTATACTCGGCTGCATGCAGCTTCACTTCACAATCCTTCACTTCTGATTCAAGCCGGTCAATGATTTGTTCTTGCTCTTCTATCGCTGCACGTTTTGTCTGTTTCACAGCAAGAGACAGCTCTTCCTCCACCGCATCAATTTTTCGCTCGATTTCCTCTAACAACTGCATAATGGATTCTTTTGATACAAATTCGCTCATCATCAGATTCCTCCTTTATCGTCTCTCGTTACATTCTCTTTTCTTTCTCTCCCTCCTTCACACATGACAAAACTAGAAGCAAATCGCCAATCTAAGTGTAGAAGAGCGCTATTTCTTCCTTTTCGACAGATGCTTGTCCTTCTTTGTATGATTGCGTCCGATTGTGTAAATTCTAAGGACAAAAGGAGGTAGATTTCATGAAAAAGCAGCCAGCACCAAAAGAGCAAAAGCCAAAAGGGAAAGAAAACAGTACAGATCAGCTTGATAAAAAGCTCGGCGGTCCTAATCGTCCATCAACGTAAAAAAGCAGGCACCCCCTGCTTTTTATTTATGCAAAAAATAGTGCTCTAATGAGAAAAGAAAACGAAGCTGCCTTTTTTTATGGAAATACCAGTCGGTCAGTTCAATTTGTTTTGGCAGTGGCTCTGCCTCAAATAAAGATAGACTCAATTTCTTTTGAAACCAATCTTCCCTTTGATCGTCTAATGAATGTGTCATCACCGGATAAACCGTTCGAAGGAAAGGTGTTGACCTTCTAGCGATCCCTAAATAAGGCTCAAAATCAAACCGAGACCCTGTATGCGGAACGGTATGCAAAAAATGATAAAAATCCGAAAATAAATCGGCTCGAAATAATAGTTTCGCTAGTTTTTTACCTAATGTAATGCGTTCCTTTACATTGGAAAACTTCCGTATGGTTAATCCGTACAAATGCCCGTCCACTGTTGGAAAAACAACGGTTTGGAAATGTCCCCACTCGCTGAAAAGATATTGAATCGAGTGAAAAACATTCTTTTTCAGAAGAGGATTTTGTATAATAGGAGATTGTATAGTATATTGTTCATTTATGATGAGTGCATAAAGCAGACGCTCTGTGTCACGCTTTAGCCAGAAACGTTCCCACTCAGCACTCATAAAACGAGACACGGAGAAATAAGGCAGCAGATGAAACAAAGGTTTATTGCATCGCTTAGACCATTCATACAAAAGAAGCTGAGGGTAAGCATCTGAAAAGATCAGCCAATTCGCTCTTTCATATGCTGTGAAAAAAAGGTGCCCCTGCTGATCCGTTAAACCTGGATGGAAGAGCTCGCCCTTTAAATCTGTCATGGACCACCCAGCATTTCTCGAGACAAAGGAAGCGAGAAGCGACCATTTCATCTCTGGATGACGGTCATAAAAGCGCTTGTAAGCATTTGTCCTTGTCAGGTTGTCTTTATTTTTTGCCTTCGTTTCACGCAAAATTTGCTGAGTGATGATGTGCTCTTCTTGGGACAACATGGTGATCTCTCCAATACAAAATGCATTTAAAGGAGGCTGAAACTTGATGATTCGGTATCCAAACGGAAAATCGTATCAGCCCATTCAACAAATTGGGACAAAAAAAAGAATCAGCGGCGAATCCTCTTATAGTAACCGTGGGATGACGCTTGAGGCTGATTTAAATGAAACGAACCAATACTATTTGGTCAATGGGATCGCAGTCATTCATAAAAAGCCTACCCCAGTTCAAATTGTGAATGTGGATTATCCAAAAAGAAGTGCTGCTGTCATTAAAGAAGCCTATTTTAAACAATCATCCACAACGGACTATAACGGGGTGTACAAAGGTCGCTATATCGATTTTGAAGCAAAGGAAACCAAAAGCACTACCTCGTTTCCGCTCAAAAATTTCCACGACCATCAAATTGAGCATATGAAACAGGTTGAAAAGCAAGGCGGTATTTGTTTCGTTATTATATCCGCTTTTGGCTCCGTTTATTATTTGCCCGCTTCAGATCTCTTTTTCTTCTGGGAGCGGCAGCAGCAAAACGGCCGTAAATCCATTAGCAAAGACGAATTAATGGAAGCAGGCCACATAATGACACTTGGATATTCGCCAAGAATTGATTATATTAAAGTAGTGGAGACACTTCATTTTTCGGATGAAAGCAAGCAGCAATTACGTTCGAAAAAGGTTTAACACGAAAGGTTGAGATGTGATGTCTGATCAATTTACAAGTCGTGAACAGCGACGTAAAGCAAGTCAAGAAAACAATAAGAAGCAAAAGAACAAAAAAGGCAAAAAGAAAGCAGGTCTATTTAAAAAAATATTTTTATCTTTACTCGTGATCGGTCTACTTTGTTTAGTTGCCGGAATCACAACTTTTGCCGTTTTTGCATCAAGCGCTCCTTCTATTGATGATAGTAAGCTTAAAACACCATACTCTTCAAAACTTTATGATAAAGACAAGAAAGTGTTTGCAGAAGTAGGTGCAGAAAAAAGAACGTATGTCTCGATAAAAGATATACCCGATGTGGTAAAAGACGCGTTTATTGCGACTGAAGATGCACGTTTTTATAAGCACCACGGGATTGATCCAATCCGTATTGGCGGTGCCCTTGTCGCAAACGTTGAGGACGGCTTTGGTGCTGAAGGCGGAAGTACAATTACACAGCAGGTTGTGAAAAACTCCCTCCTGAGCAATCAAAAGACGTTAAAACGGAAAGTACAGGAAGTATGGCTCTCGATTCAGCTGGAGCAAAAATACTCTAAAGATGAAATTTTAGAAATGTATTTAAACCGTATTTTCTTCTCTCCTTATGCTTATGGTGTGGGGAAAGCAGCTGAACAATTTTTCGGAGTCACAGATTTAAATAAATTAACTGTTGCACAGGCTGCTACACTTGCAGGGATGCCGCAGAGTCCTTCTGCCTATAACCCAGTGAAACATCCCGAGGCAGCGGAAAAACGCCGTAATATCGTTTTAAGCCTTATGAAAAAACAAGGCTACATTTCAGAAAAAGATTATGACGCTGCAAAAGCAACCCCTGTCAGCAAGACAGTTGTTTCAGCTAGTAAATATAAGAGCCAAAACTCTAGTAAGTACTCTGCTTACATTGAAGAAGTGATGGAGGAAGTACAGAAAAAAGCCAAGGTTGATGCGTCAACTGATGGATTAAAAATCTATACATCACTCGATCGAAAAGCACAGGATCACTTAGATGATATCATCAATGGAGATTCAGTTGGATTTACGAAAGGTATGCAGGCGGGCGTCACCCTGCTTGATACGAAAAATGGTGAAATACGCGCCATTGGCGGTGGGCGTGATGTTCCAGCCGGCGGCTTTAACTATGCGACGGATGCAAAACGCCAGCCAGGGTCCACAATCAAACCAATCTTAGATTACGGCCCAGTCATTGAAAACAAAAAATGGTCAACATATCAGCAAATTAATGATGCACCATATACGTACTCAAACGGTACGCCGATTAATAACTTTGACAGAAGACATTTAGGGAAAATGTCGATGAGAAGTGCTTTGGCACAATCACGTAACATTCCTGCCCTAAAAGCTTTCCAAGAAGCTGGTACGGACAATGCCGTTCAATTCGCTAATAACTTAGGTATGGACTTACCGTCTGACATTCCAGAGTCCTACTCAATCGGTGGATTTGACGATGGTGTCTCCTCCTTGAAGATGGCTGGAGCATTTAGTGCGTTCGGTAATAACGGATACTATAACGAACCGCACGCTGTCACGTCTGTTGAATTTAATGATGGTACAAAGCTTGACCTTACGCCGGACTCAAAAGCAGCAATGAGTGATTATACAGCATTTATGATCACAGATATGCTGAAAACTGCTGTCCAGTCTGGAACTGGTACACTTGCACAAGTACCGAACGTTCAAGTAGCTGGTAAAACAGGTACAACGAACTTCACACAAGATGATATTAATAAATACAATATCCCTTCTGGCGGTGCGAAAGATTCGTGGTTTGTCGGTTATACGCCGCAATATACAGCAGCCGTTTGGACTGGAATCGGTAATTCAAAAGATGCAGACGGCAAAATGTGGCTTACAGATTACGAGCAGCGTGTTGCCAAGGTCGTCTTCCAGCGATTAATCTCTCAAATTGATGATGGAAGCGGATCGTTTGAAAAACCAGATAGTGTCGTTGAAGCTACGGTTGAAAAAGGATCCGACCCAGCTAAATTAGCCGGACCGAATACACCGAGTGACAAGAAGACAACAGAATACTTTGTCAAAGGAACGGTTCCGACAAAAGTGTCTGACACATATGAGAAAAAAGAAGCCGATAAACCTTCTGATTTAAAAGCGGTGTATGATGAAGAGAAAAAATCCATCACACTGACTTGGGGCTATTCTGACGACGCTGATGCTACATTTAATGTGAAGCAAGCGGTTGATAATGGCGGCTATAAAGAGATTCAAAACAGCTCTGCTAAAGAAGCGGTCATCTCTGATGTGAAGCCTGGCTCCACATATAAATTCCAAGTGACAGCCACTGTAGAGGATGTCACAAGTAAAGCGGCTTCTACCTTCCTCACCATTAAGGATGACGCAGATGAGGAAGAAAAAGCGGATGATGAGAATAAAGAAGAAGAACCGCAGCAGCCTGATGACGAGCAGACAGACCAGACAGACGATAACAAAAATCAGCCCCCTGGCACTGATGAGCAAAAGCCTGATGATAAAAAAGATCAAGATAAGGATCAGGACCAAGGTGGAAATACAGAAAACGGAAATAATGGTTCTTCTGGTGATGGCTCAGACAGTACAAATGGTAACAGCGGCAACTCACAAACTGATAATAAAGAGAAAAAGAAAGATGATGCGAAAGCCAACTCTCAAAGTTCCAATTCGCAATCAAATGCTACTTCTCGAAAAGAAGATGAATAATAAAAAGCACTTGCCTCCTATGGCAAGTGCTTTTTTTAACGCTGCTGTCTGATTTTCTTAAGTGCTTCAAATTTTCCATACTGCTTTTTTAATTCCGTGTATAGCTCGTCCAGTTGAATAAAGCAGTGATATTGAGTAGGTTTTAACAAAATAAACTCTAAACGTTCCGTCCAATTAATCGGAGCAACAGGAAATGTCTCTTGCTTGATATGTTCCCATTCAAACGTTTGGACACTCTCCCCTTTGATCCAGTAAAACATCGCAATCATACTGACGATTCCTTGCAGCATATCATCTTCTTCACAGCGGGATTTTCTTGTTTGGAAACGAGGAAGCATTTTTTCTTTTAATTCATTCCACAGTTCGAACATCACTGGAACAAATTCTTCTGTTTTCTGCCAAGGAAGCTCGTCTGTTAAAGGTTCTGAAGATAGATCATATGCAAGTGGATTGGCTCTCAGTATATCTGCTCGCTCCCCTTTGATCTCTTCCTTTTTCTCTTTTAGCTTTTCAACATATGTGGTGAAAACAGCTGCTCCGCTCATGCCAGCTTCACCAGTCCTTTTTTCAGCCTCTTCTGCCCTTCTCTGCACATATCAAGAAGCGGGCACGATTCACACTGCGGCCGCTGCGCCTTACAATGATATCTCCCAAAAAAGATCAGGCGGTGATGCGTCACAGACCAATCTTCTTTTGGCACCTTTTTCATCAAGGTTTGCTCTACTTCAAGCACAGAATCCTTCCAGCGGCAGATGCCTAGACGTTTGCTGACTCGTTCTACGTGTGTATCTACTGCTATTGCCGGTACCCCAAAAGCGACCGAAACGACGACATTTGCTGTTTTCCGGCCAACCCCAGGAAGCTTGACAAGCTCATCTCGATCCTTTGGTACTTCACCGCCATATTCTTCAATCAGCATTTTGCTCAACTTTTGAATATTTTTTGCCTTATTCCGATAAAGACCAATCGAGCGAATATCTTGCTGCAGTTCTTCAAGCGGTACACTTAAATAGTCTTCTGGTGTTTTATATTTTTGAAATAGCGTTTTGGTGACCTTGTTGACAAGCACGTCTGTACACTGAGCAGAGAGTGCAACAGCAATCACAAGCTCAAATGGATTGTCATGAACAAGCTCACACTCAGCCTCTGGAAACATATCTCCTATAATATCTAAACACTCATTGATTTGTTTTTTGGTTAACATGCCTTCTCCTTTATTGGTTATTGTTCCAGCCAATTATAAAAAGGAACTTGTCGTTTGTAAGTGGACGTCTCTTCTTTTGAAGGTGGCGTTTTCTGCTTAGAACGGAAATGCTGGCTATGCTCTTTTGCCTCTTCCGCTGTTTTCAGCCCTTTCTTTTTCCACTCAAATAAAATTCGATCAATATAACGGAAATTTAATTTCCCTGATAAAACGGCTTCTCTTAGCGCTAGCCGAATCATTTCAGCATCATGATGGTCTTGATCCATCCAGATCGAAAGTGTTTCTCCTTCAAGGGGAGACAGCGGTCTGCCGAATTCATCTTCAAATAAAGCATATAAAGATTTTTCAGCCTGTACATGATGTTTTTGCGCTTCTTTCGCCTGTTTTGCTTCTAAAAAGTCATACAGTACGCCCCATAAAGGTTCTACTGAATAGCGGTCATGCTGAATACCAGACCTGTCTTCAAATGGCTGAATCGAGATAAATCCTTTTTGAATCAGATGCTGAACCATATACGCACACTCTTCCGCTGAAATGGTCATACCATGAGAAAGCTCTTCAAATGTTTGGAAGAAAACGCCTTGTTCTTCATTCATTTTAATTTTAAGCATCACCATCATCTGTGATTCATTCAGTCCTAACTGCTCATAATGAGCAATCAGTAAATTGGGCAAACTTGTCGACCCCATTTGCTGCATATTAATAAATTGCTGCCTATTCATCGGATACACCTCTTCATTTTAAGTATATCACGTTTTATTTCACGTGCCCCTCTAAAAAGACGTTTGAAAAAGCCTCCATTTGTTGGAGGCTTTCATGTCTTAAGGGTATAAACGGTTTAATAATCTTGGGAAAGGAATGGTTTCACGCACATGCGGCGCTCCACTAATCCAAGCAACTGTACGTTCAAGTCCAAGACCAAAACCTGAATGCGGTACAGAACCGTATTGTCTTAATTCTGTATACCATTTGTAAGTTTCCTGATCAAGCCCATGTTCTTTCAATCTTGCTTCAAGAAGCTCTAAATCATGAACACGCTCAGAACCGCCAATAATTTCTCCGTAGCCTTCTGGTGCAATCAAGTCTGCACAAAGGACAACATCTTCACGATCCGGTGCTGGCTGCATATAAAATGGTTTTAATGATGTTGGGTAATGAGTGATAAACACTGGTTTATCATAGCTTTCGGCGATCGCTGTTTCGTGAGGCGCTCCGAAGTCATCTCCCCATTCGATATCATCAAAGCCTTTTTCTTGCAAGAATTTAATCGCTTCATCGTAAGTGATGCGCGGGAATGGCGCTTTGATGTTTTCTAATTTCGCTGTATCACGGCCTAGTGTATGCAGCTCCACTTTACAGTTTTCAAGTACACTTTGAACAACATGAGACACATAATTTTCTTGATACTCAAGGTTTTCATTGAATTCGACAAAAGCCATCTCAGGCTCGATCATCCAAAACTCAATTAAATGACGTTTTGTTTTAGATTTTTCAGCTCTAAATGTTGGACCAAATGAGAATACTTTTCCAAGTGCCATTGCCGCAGCTTCCATGTAAAGCTGACCACTTTGAGAAAGGTATGCATCTTCATCAAAATATTTCGTAGCAAACAGTTCCGTTGTGCCCTCAGGTGCACTTCCAGTTAAAATTGGCGGATCTACTTTTACAAAACCTTCTTGATGGAAGTATTCATATGTAGCACGAATAATTTCGTTACGGATTTTCATAATGGCATGCTGTTTTTTAGAACGAAGCCATAGATGACGGTGATCCATTAAGAATTCTGTTCCATGCTCTTTTGGTGTAATTGGGTAATCTGTCGCTTCATGAATCACTTCAATGGATTTCACTTGCAATTCAAAACCTAGTGGTGAACGCTCGTCTTTTGTCACTTGACCTGTCACATAGACAGATGTTTCTTGTGTGACTGATTTCGCAAGCTTAAAGACTTCCTCTTCCACTTCTGCTTTTACTACGACTCCTTGAATAAAGCCTGTCCCGTCACGCAGCTGCAAAAATGCAATTTTTCCGCTTGAACGTTTATTGGCAATCCATGCGCCGATGGTTACTTCTTGATCGACGTGTTTAAACACTTGATTAATCGTTGTTTTCAACATAATTCCCTCCAAAGCCAGAAAGAAACTCACCTATTTGGCAGGTGTGAATCTTTTTTCATACATTTTATTATAACCGTTCTAAATCAGCATGGTCAACGCAAGACAGGAGAAACTACGGTGTTAAATTTTTTTCCACGTGTCCTGTCGAGAAGTCGACATAGCTGAAGCTATATTGATTGTTCTCATTTAAGTACGTCACTTCCCAAAGGAGTACGTCACCTTCTCTCGCTAATTTGACTTCTTTTAGCTTAGAGACCGTGTTCTCCTTTTGAACGGCTTGTACTGCTTGATTCGAGGTAATGCCTTCTTTTGCTTTTTTTGCGATCACTTTTTCTTTTTTGCTGGCAGGAACCCAAACGTAGGTCGTTTCATTCTGTTTGTTTTTCCCTTCAACAATAAATTGTTTTTCTTTCCCGACAAAGGTTTCCACTTGCTCCACTTGTACGATGTTTGCTTGTTCTTTTGCTCGTTCGATCGCTGCTTCATGCCCTTGTTCTCTTTGTCCCATGGCAATTTGATAAATCCACGTAAAGCTGATGATGCCAATAAGCAGAACGAGAGCCACTACAGATGAAATAATCCAGACTATTTTTTTCATGTCAAGCTTCCCCTATGTGCGATATATCGTAAATACCGCTTGATTTTGGTCTTCTTGATCTAATGCTAATCCAAACATGAGATCTTCTCTTTTAAGCGTTCTGTTCAATAAGTCAACGATTTTGTACAGGTCTTCTGAATGCTTAATTTGAACAGTTGAAAGTACCTCTATTTTACTTTCCACTTCTAATTCCTCCTCGGTACGTAAATATTGTTAGTCATACTTTTCTGCACGGGAACCGATACTATTTTTACAACGGAACACAAAAAGCCGTTACGATAAATTAACTCCAAACCCACACCAGCTAAAGGCCGCTTATGACAGCGGCTTTTCGTTGTTAAGGTCTTCTATATACGCTTCAAGTGACTCTTTTGACATCTCGTGAACTGGTGCATGAGGGAGTGATTCTAAAAATAGTTTTCCATATGAAGCGGTTTTCACTCGGCGGTCTAAAATCAGCAATGTGCCTATGTCTTTTTCAGAGCGCAGCAAGCGTCCAGCTCCTTGCTTAAAGGTTAACACAGCTTCTGGTAAAGCGACGGCTTTAAACGGATTTTTCCCTTGTTTTTTAGCTGCATCACATTTTGCTTCAATGAGCGGAGAATCAGGCGGCCGGAACGGAAGACGTGCCATGATGACTGTTGTCAGCTCTGAGCCTGGAAAATCAACACCCTCCCAAAAGCTACCCGTACCAAGTAAAATGGCTTGTTTTGCTAATTTGAACATTTTCGTTAATTTTACAGGGCTTCCGCCTGTCAAACCTTGAGCAAATAGGGCTGACTGCATCCCTTCTGTTTTTAGCTCTTCATAGACTGCTTTTAACATCTCATGTGAATTAAACAATACCAATATTTTTGCATGATGCTGTTTTTCCATGATCTTAATATATCGTGCGGCTTGCTTCACATAATCTCGTTCATCACGGTTCGTAATCGGCGGCATGTCTGCCGGAACAATAACCTTGAGCTGTTTTTCAAGTTCGAAAGGTGAATCAATTTGCACAAGATGAGGGTAAAAATCTTGCAGCCCAAACCGTTCCAAGCAATAATCAAAGCGGTGATTGATGGTGAGCGTCCCTGAAGTGAGAACGACACTCTTTTTGTTCATAAAGAAACGATCAGCCAAAAGCTCCCCAGTATCTAACGGCTGTGCATGCATAAAGACTGCGTTTTTCGCACCCTTTGCATCAATTTCAATCCAAACCGTTTCATCGTTTTTCGGTTCAAAGATAAACCGGTAAAGCGTACTGCAAAATGTATGCATAAACGACATGACTTGATCGTATTCCTCTGCTTCAAAGGCAAAGTGCTCTGTCAGCTGATCACTTTTTTGAAGAAGCTCGTTTTTTTGCTGCTCATACAGCTTCTCACAAGCAATTAACAAAGAACAAAGCTTACTTGCCGTTTCTTTAATCCGTTTCCACTGAGCATGCTTCGAATGATGACGTACTCTATGAATGAGACGATTGATGTCGGCTTTTGGTTTTGTCCTTTTCACAAATGAATGAACGGTGCTAAAGAAAGCGTCACTTTCCATTTGAAGCTGATTCAGATACTCATCCATTTCGATAAAGGTGTCCGTCTGTAACCCTGCATGATGAAATCTCTTTTTCAGTTTCTTTAACAGTCCGCCTTGTAAGGAGCCAAGCTGCGTTAATTTTGCATGAAGCTGAATATAAGACGCACTATCCCCTAGTGTTTCATTGGCTGTTTTCTCAAATTGATGGGCTTCATCTATCACATATACGTCAGCATGCTGAAAGATAGACGATGCCTCCGATTGTGATAAGAGCAGACGATGATTTGTTAAAATTAAATCAGCTGTTTTTGCCCTTCTTTTGGCGCGCTCATAAAAGCAATACTCTTTAAAGCGGCGCTTTTTCGATGTAAACGGCATATGCACACAGGAAATGCGGTCTTTTATATTGGCAGCTCCTGACGGTAGATTCAGTTCAGATAAATCACCTGTTTCTGTTACAAGGAGCCACATTAAAATTTGCGCCTTCGTTAAGACGACATCATAGTTATCATCTTCCTCATGAAGCACATGCTCAAACTTATCTAAACAAATATAATGCGCCCGTCCTTTAAATACACAGGCAGAAGGCTCAAACGGGAGCAGTTGATTCAACATCGGCACATCGCGCTGAAGCATTTGCTGCTGCAAAAGAATGGAATATGTACTAATAATGACAGGTTTTCCTGATTTCTTCGCTTCTAGAGCAGCTGGGATGAGGTAAGCCAGCGTTTTTCCAATGCCCGGTGCCGCTTCAATTAATGCATAGGCTCTTTCATGAAACACGTCTCTCACTTTATTCATCATCGTGAGCTGGCCTTCTCTTACTTCATAGCCTTCTATCGTTTGCGGGAGCTTCTTTTTGATTTCCTCAAACAGCTGTTCATTATCTTCACCTGCTGAATGTGTCGTCTCAGTGATAGGGTTGGTGACATCTTTTACAGAAAAAGAACCGACTTCCACCAAAGAATCTTCCCGGCTCGCATGGCTCGTTTCAAGCTGCTTAATTAAAAGTCCTATATCACTTAAGAGATAAGAGGATAATCTGCGCAGCTGTTTCAGCACATTTCGCGGTGTATTTTTTAATTGATGGAATAATGTTAAAAATAACATGGCAGTAACTTCCGCATCACTATCCGCCCTATGCGGGTGGTCATGTGGAAGCATGAGCTCTTCACTTAATTCAGTGAGCTTATAACCTTCAAGCTCAGGATAAAGAATTCTAGAAATCTCAACTGTATCAATTGCTAGCACATCCAGCTCATTTTTCCCGCATGCTTTTAGTTCATCATTTAAAAAATTCAAGTCAAAATGAACATTGTGCGCAACAAAATAAGCACCCTGTATGAGATCATACACCTCTTGGGCAATATCCTCAAAAAACACCGCATCATCAACCATGTGCTGCTGAATGCCTGTAAGCTGTTCAATAAATCCAGGGATTGCTTTTCCCGGGTTCACATATTTTGAATACCGTTCGACAATTTGTCCATTTTCAATGACCACCGCAGCTATTTGAATGATTTTATCACCCTTTTTAGGTGAATTTCCGGTGGTTTCAATATCAACGACAACAAACCTTTGATCGGTCATAAAATGGACACCTCAATTCCTCGTTTCACCCCGAAGTGAAACACGCTCTGGACAAAATAGATGAAACAGAACAGCTTCTTTTCATGAAACTGTTCTGTTTCCATCGAACTTGCGTTATAAAATCGTTCTCGCAGGCTCTTGCCCAATCATTTGTTCAATTTGGTTTTGTTTATTTAACACGACCACTTTTGGTGTATGTGTCTTTGCTTCTTCTTCTGACAGCATCCCATAAGCGATAATAATGACTTCATCCCCTGGCTGAACGAGTCTCGCTGCCGCCCCATTTAGACAAATGACACCGCTCTTTCTTTCGCCGGGAATAATATATGTTTCAAGTCTCGCGCCATTATGATTATTGACAATTTGTACTTTCTCATTTGCCATCATACCTGCCGCATCAAGTAAATCTTCGTCTATTGTAATACTTCCTACATAATGTAAGTTTGCTTCTGTTACCGTCGCTTTATGAAGCTTAGATGTCATAAAGGTTCTATACATGTTTTTCACCGCTTTCAGGAACATGGAAAATCACATTATCAATTAGTCTTGCCCGTGAGAATTTCACCGCAATGGCCATAATGACTTGACCTGCTAACTGCTGAAGCGGCTCAAGTTCTGGATACGAGTAGATCTCAATATAATCAATTTCTCCGCCCGTGTGAACAAGTTCCTCTTCTATCAGCAGATATACACGACTGACATCACGTTCACCTTTTTCAACAGCTGACCGGCCTTTTTTTAATGCGCGGTATAAAGCGGGTGCTTCTTGTCTTTCTTTTTCTGACAAGTACACATTCCTTGAGCTTTTTGCTAAACCGTCTTCTTCTCTGACTGTCGGTACAGATACAAGGTGAAGATCAAAGAAGAAATCCTTGATCATCGCATCGATCACAGCGACTTGCTGTGCATCCTTTAGACCAAAGTAGACATTTGTAGGTGACACAAGATGAAACAGCTTCGTAAGCACAGTGACAACGCCGTCAAAATGTCCTGGACGTTTTTTTCCGCATAAGACATCTGTCCGCTTTTGAACCGTCATCGTAATAGATGGTTCATTTTGGTACATTTCCTTCACATCAGGTGTAAATAAAATATCCACCCCTGCTTGTTCTGCAAGACGCTGGTCTCTTTCCATATCCCTTGGATAGGATTCAAAGTCTTCATTTGGCCCAAATTGCAAAGGATTGACAAAAATACTCATCACGACAATGTCATTTTGATCTCTTGCCTCTTTCGCCAGAGTCAGATGGCCTTCATGAAGAAAGCCCATCGTCGGCACAAAGCCGATGGAATGCTGCTTTTCTTGATGCTGCTTGATCAATTCTTTTAGTTCGTGAATATGGGTGACAACGTTCATTTTTTGATTCCCCCATATAAGCCATCAAGGACTTCTTCTTTGATATGAAACGTATGCATGTCCTCTGGAAATGTGCGTGCTTTTACTTCTTTTGTATATTGAATGAGCGCTTCTTCTAAAACAGTATCAATTTGCGCGTATTGTTTCACAAATTTAGGTGTTCTAGACACCCCGTATCCTACCACATCATGGTAAACGAGAACTTGTCCGTCTGCCTCAGCTCCTGCACCAATTCCGATCACAGGAATCTTCAGCATGTCGGTAATTCGTTTTGTCAGTTCGCCAGGTACGCATTCCAGCACAAGTGCGATTGCACCGGCTTCCTCACATTTCAAGCTGTCTTCAATCAATTTTTGAGCACTCTCATGATCTTTTCCTTGCACTTTATACCCGCCAAGTACACCAACTGATTGAGGTGTGAGGCCTAAATGACTGACGACAGGAATTCCGCCTCTTGTTAGAGCTTGAATGGATTCGAATACCCCATCTCCGCCTTCTAGCTTTAAGGCATCGGCACCGCTTTCCTGCATGATGCGTGCAGCATTTTTCATTGTTTCTTCTAACGAATAATGGTAAGACATAAATGGCATATCAGTCACAACAAATGTGTCTTTTGCGCCTCTTTTCACTGCTTTTGTGTGATGGATCATGTCATCCATCGTGACTTGAACTGTGGAATCTAGTCCAAGTACAACCATCCCAAGTGAATCACCAACTAAGATCATGTCGACTTCCGCTTTTTCCGCTTGCTTTGCAGCTGGATAGTCGTATGCGGTCAGCATCACAATAGGTTCGTTTTGTTCTTTCATTTTGAAAAAATCTAGCTTTGTCTTCATTTGTTCCTCCTCATTCTGGAGAGGAGATGGCTTGCCTCACATCACATGCTTTGATTTCTCATGTGCGGCGAATCATCCCTCTGTCCAAGTCCCTTAGGATCAAGGCAGAAATTTATCAAATTTTTCTTTCTAACAGGTACAGTTCTTTGCAGATACTGCCCACACGAAGTATATCAAAAATGTGCCGGGTGTTCCACTCAAGTTGACTTGATCTCAATATCTGCGGAGTAGATTTTTTGGATACCGTCCTCCGTTTCAAGCAATAAAACACCTTCTTCATTGATTCCAAGCGCCTTCCCCGTATATTGCCCATTGACGGTGCGGGCAACAATATGTTGACCGATCGTCATCGCAAACGATTCCCATAATTGTTTAATCGGTGCAAATCCTTGCTTCATATAATCATCATATCTTTTTTCAAAAGTGGACATGATCTGTTGTATGAGTGCAGCACGATCCACTTTTTCATTCAGTTCCATCCGCAGACTTGTGGCGACATCCTTTAGTTCATCTGGGAAGTCATCGGCTGTCTGGTTCACATTAATGCCCGGGCCAATAATGACCGCATGAACCTGGTCAGCTTCTGCTTTTAATTCAGTCAAAATGCCAACGACCTTTTTTCCATTCAACAAAATATCGTTTGGCCATTTAATAGATGGATTGAGTCCTGTTTGCTGCCTAATCGCTTCTGCAATGGCTACAGATGCCAAAAGCGTCATTTGCGGCGCTTTATGCAGCGGTATTTCAGGCCGGAGAATGAGGCTCATCCAAATGCCTGTCCCATCTGGTGAATGCCACGTTCTTTGAAGACGCCCTTTTCCATTCGTCTGATGATCGCTGACAACGATTGTGCCGTGGGGCGCACCTTCATTTACAAGATCATGGGCAATCAGCTGAGTTGAAGCGACTTCTTTCTGAAAATAAATATGCCTGCCGAAGCTCTCTGTTTCCAGACCAAACAGAATTTCGTCCTCACTAATTTTGTCCGGTTTACGAAGCAGACGGTATCCTTTTCTTCTAACTGCTTCTACCTCATACCCCTCTTTTCGCAAATCTTCCATATGCTTCCACACAGCCGTTCGGGAGCAGCCAAGCTCATCACAAATTTGCTGACTTGAGACAAAATCCTGGCTAGATGCTGTAAATAGTTCAATTAATCGTTTTCTAATTGCGGATCGCATGCTGTAAGCCACTCCTCTATGGCTTCTTTTCGGTTTTCCAAACGGTTTTGCAAAACAGCTTTTTTCACAAAATCAAGCTCCTCTGCAATCCATTTCCCAGACGTCTTTTGCCGAAAGGCCATTAAATCTTTTCCTGAAACAGCGAGGTCTTGGAGCTTTTTAATCGGCAGTGCATCATAAGAATGCTTCGCTGCCTCCAGCTCATCAAAGAAAATGCGGCGCTCATGTTTTAACTGCGTGATCTTCAAACTAGATAAGAGCACGTGTTCACCAGCTTCAAACATGTTTTCCGCATCCCAGTCACAATCAACGTATTGACTAATAGCTACTGCGTCTTTCAAAAGCTTCGTTGACAGCTTCCATTCTTTTAAGAAAGCCGCAGCCTCCGCTTCATTTAAACCTAGCAAATGGATGAAAGCCCCCCATACCTCTTCTAGTCCATCCAGTAAGTAGTATGGAAAGGATTGAAAGGATTCATGAAGTCGATCCTCTTTGAGACCTGGCAACTCTTCATATAACTTGGTTGAAATGAGCACTTGAATGGCCTGCTCACAATGACGGCCTTTTAAAAGCTTTTCCATTTCAATCTTTTTGCGCTCAACCGATATGTTGGCAAGCAGATGCTTATCTTTTTTCATTGCTTCAGCCGTCTCATCAGCGAGCTCAAAACCAAGCTGGCTTAAAAAACGGACAGCTCTCATCATGCGAAGCGCATCTTCTTGAAAACGGCACGCAGGATCTCCTACGGTTTGAATTCGTTTCCGCTTAATATCCTGTTTACCACCTACATGGTCAATGATTTCCCCATTTATATCCATGGCCATCGCATTAATCGTTAAATCTCTTCTTAAAAGATCTTCCTTAAGCGACTTGATAAACGCCACTTCTTTTGGTCTGCGAAAATCTTCATATTCTGATTCCGTTCGAAACGTCGTGACCTCATAGCTGACACCATCATGCAACACAATGACAGTGCCATGCTCCTTACCGACATCTACTGTTTTTTCAAATAAAGACTCAACCTTATCAGGTGTTGCATCTGTCGCAATATCGATATCGCCAATTTCCCGTCCTAATAGAACATCTCTCACCGCTCCGCCGACAAAGTAAGCCTGATGCCCATGTTCGTGCAGTGTATGTAATATAGGGATCGCATGTGTGAATGGTTCATTCATCTTCATCATCACCTTCGATCAATTCTAGATAAAGCTTTTCATATTCACTCACAATCTTTTCAGAAGAGAAATGAGCCTGAACACTGGAATGAGCTGCCGCTGACACTTTTTCATGAAGCGCTTCGTCTTTCAGCAGTGACACTGCGTGCTTTGCTGCTTCCTCTATATCGCCGAGCGGGACAAGAAACCCTGTTTCTCCATGTGTAATGACCTCTGGAATACCGCCGACATCTGTCCCGATACAAGGGACACCGCACGCCATTGCTTCAAGAAGCACAAGCCCAAAACTCTCCTTCTCCGAAAGAAGCAGCTTCAAATCACTTATTGAATAAAGCTCCTCAACCTTCTCTTGCTTTCCTAAAAACAACACTCGGTCTGTCAGTCCTAATTTTTTCACGAGTTCGCATACAACCGATTTTTCAGGTCCATCCCCAATAAGCAGCAGCTTTGCCTGCACCTGTTCAGAAATCTTATGAAACACATGAATCACATCATGCACCCGTTTCACCTTTCGAAAGTTTGATACATGGATGATGACCTTTTCGTTCGGTAAAAGACCATAATGTGTCTTTAGCAAATTGTGATCTTCGCGCAAATACACTCGTTCATCAACAAAATTATGAATCGTATCAATCTTTTTATCTGGTTTGATGAGATCGTACGTCTGCGCAGCTAATGAATGTGACACCGCCGTCACGCGATCCGATGATTCGATGGCGAACCGGATCACTTCCTTTAATGATGGATCATAGCCTAAAACCGTAATATCCGTCCCATGAAGCGTCGTAACGACTTTCACAGAGTGTCCAGTCATTTGTTTAGCTAAGAACGCACAGACGGCATGCGGGACCGCATAATGCGCGTGAATAATATCAAGCTTTTCTCGTTTTGCGACTTCTGCCAATTTACTTGCCAGCGCAAGGTCATAAGGCGGATATTGAAAAACAGCATATTGATTCACATCCACCTCATGAAAATAAATATTTGGATATACTTTATTAAGCCTAAACGGAATGCTAGAGGTAATGAAATGAACATCGTGCCCTTTTTCAGCTAAACGTTTTCCAAGCTCTGTGGCTATAATGCCTGAGCCGCCGACACTTGGATAACAAGTAATTCCGACCTTCAATTTTTTCATAATTACCCCCCAAGTAAGTCATCGTCCATCAAAAGTGGTTTCTTTGTGATAAACCCTTCTGCATAAGCTTTGTTGACTTCTCTTCCATACATAGACTCTCTCATTTTGACAAAATCAATATAACCGTTCACAAGAGGTGTCTCTACTGAATTTGCCGATTTAACAAATTGGCTTTTATACGCATGCAAGCTATCAATTTTTTGGTGTATTTCCTCAGAAATATCGATCACAAAATCTGGACGATGGTGTCCGTTAATCATGTAATAATACATTTGGCTTATTTTATGCGCTGGCTGCTTGTATGAATCTTCAAATTTATGTATACCTGCAGAAAAAGCGGCCTCTTCTACAAGTGAGCCCGCATGGCCATGATCTGGATGCCGATCTTGGTGGTGCGGAGCGAAGATCAGTTTCGGTTTGTATGTTCGAATCACGCCCGCAATTTCCTTCATCGCTTCATCATTTAGATACAGCCCTCTATCTGGCAGTGTGAGCTGGATTCTCACTCTGACACCTAAAATAGCGGCGGCGGCTTTTGCTTCTTCTTTGCGGCTCTCGACCGTTCCATTTGAAGATAATTCGGCCTGAGTCAAGTCGCAAATCCCGACGCACGCCCCTTTTTTTACGTATTTTGCAATCGTTCCGCCCATTCCGATCTCTACATCATCGCTATGGGCACCGAATGCAAGGATATCAAGTCGTTTCATTTGTTCCTCCGTTTTTTGCTACATCTCGAAAATCAAACGTACCTTTATTTAAATTCCTGACTAAAATTTCAGCGGTTCCCATATTAGTGGCTAATGGAATGGTATACACATCGCAAAGCCGGATGAGTGCAGATACATCCGGTTCATGCGGCTGGGCAGTTAGCGGATCTCTAAAAAAGAGCACAAGATCCATTGCATTATCAGCAATCAAAGCACCGATCTGCTGATCTCCCCCAAGTGGTCCTGACTGGAAACGATGAATGGGAAGCCCCGTCGCTTCTCTCACTCTTAAACCTGTTGTCCCTGTTGCGTAAAGTGTATGATCTGCCAAAATATCACGGTACGCGGTGGCAAATTGAATCATGTCACTTTTTTTCTTATCGTGAGCGATTAAAGCAATGTTCATCAGGAATCCACTCCTTATTAGTCGATGATATTTTCTAAACCATAGACGAGCTGATCAATATGCATGACCTGTTCCACTGAAAGTTTCACGCCTGACATAAAGGATGCACGGTTATAAGAATCATGACGAATGGTGAGCGTCTGTCCGTCCATTCCAAACAGCACTTCTTGATGGGCAATCATACCAGGAAGTCTCACGCTGTGCAGACGGATACCATCATAATCTGCTCCTCGTGCACCTTCGATTAATTCTTTCTCATCTGGATGTCCCTGCTTTTTGCTTTCTCTTACTTCTGCAATCATTTCAGCCGTTTTTAAGCCCGTACCGCTTGGGGCATCTAGTTTTTTATCATGGTGAAGCTCAATGATTTCAACGTCAGGGAAATAATTCGCTGCCATTTTGGCAAATTTCATCATTAAAACCGCACCGACAGCAAAGTTTGGTGCAATAATACAGCCTATGCCCTTTTCTTCTGTTAATTGCTGAAGCTCTTTTAGGTCATCTTCTGAAAATCCAGTTGTTCCTACGACTGGACGCACGCCATGTTCAAGTGCTTTTTTTGTATGTACTTTCCCAATTTCCGGTGTTGTAAGATCAATTAATACATCTGGTGCTGTTTCTGAAAGACACACATCAATATCCGTATAAATTGGCGCATTAGATGTCGTATGAATCACATCAGATAATTTTTTTCCTTCGTGCGCGTGATCAAGTGCGGCCACCAGCTCAAAATGGCCTGTTTCTTCCGCCAGCTTCACAGCCTCTATCCCCATTCTTCCTCTTGCTCCAGCGATTACTACTTTGATGGTTTCGTTCGTCATCGTCTCTACTTCCCTTCTTTTTTCGTCCAGCGGTCTTTATCTCTTGTATTGAATTTATGCATCACACGATCATGTGCTTCTTCTAGTGAAATATCAAGTGAATTAGCAAGGCATGTTAACACAAATAAAACATCGCCAATTTCTTCTTCCATGCTTTTTTCTGTTTCCGTTGTTTTTTTCGGCTTTTCTCCATAGTAATGGTTAACCTCTCTTGCCAGCTCCCCTAATTCTTCTGTCAGACGGGCCATCATCGCAAGCGGGCTGAAATAGCCTTCTTTAAATTGTCCTATGTAATCATCTACTTCTTGCTGCACGTGACGCAGCGTTTTTTCTTTCGTCATGAAGCTCACCCTCCTATCCATCTCTTACATGTTAGCGAAATCATAAATATTTGACAAATGTTTAAGACTCAGTTTGCTTGTTTCTCTCCCATACCATATAATATTATCGCTGTCTAAGCAAAAAAAGGAGTGATCTCTTGCTAAAAGAAATTCGTCTTAAAAATATCGTATTTATTTTAATAGGATCTGCGATTTTTTCTTTCGGTCTTGTTCATTTTAATATGCAGAACAATTTGGCGGAAGGCGGATTTACAGGTATTACACTGCTTTTATATTTTCTATTTCACATTGACCCATCTATTTCAAACCTTGTCTTAAACATTCCGATCTTTTTTATTGGCTGGAAAATGCTCGGCAGAACGATGTTTACTTATACAATTGTAGGAACAGTCAGCCTTTCTGTCTTTCTTGCTATCTTCCAGCGCTTTCAAATACATATGCCTCTCCAGCACGATTTAGCCTTAGCCGCCCTCTTTGCAGGTGTGTTTATCGGAACAGGCCTCGGGATCATCTTTAAATTCGGCGGTACAACAGGCGGTGTGGACATCATTGCAAGACTCATCAATAAGCATTATCAGGTCGCCATGGGACGAACAATGTTCATCTTCGACGCATGCGTCATTACCATCTCTCTTACCTACTTAAATTATAAAGAAGCCATGTATACACTTGTCGCAGTGTTTGTTGCTGCGAAGGTCATTGACTTCATGCAAGAAGGCGCTTACGCAGCCAAAGGCGCCATGATTATCTCTGAAAAAGATGACATCATTCAAAAGAAAATCACGGATGAAATGGAGCGCGGCGTCACCATTTTAAAAGGGGTCGGTTCCTATACGAAACAGGAGCGCAACGTTCTTTATTGCGTTGTTCCGAAAAACGAGCTTGTCCACCTCAAAAGCGTCGTGACCTCAGTCGATCCTCATGCGTTTGTATCTGTCAGTGACGTGCATGATGTACTCGGTGAAGGCTTCACATTAGATGAACACAAAAAGCCGCTCAATCCACATTAAAAAAGAAGCACCAGTTTTGGGCTTCTTTTTTTTATGATTTAGGATATTCAGCCTGACGTTTTTGCTTCTTTTCCTTTTCAGCACGATATTTCCGAAATCCAACATACGTTAACGTTAATAAAATGATACTCCCAGTTGTTAAGATGACCCATAAAAGCGATGGATCAGCTTCATCTTGATCGACGTGAGCAAACACACTCGATAAATCCTCTTCCAGCTTCGTGAGACGTTCAAGCTTTGTCCCACTTGATGCTTTTAAAAATTCACCTTGCTCAATCACTTCCATGTGTTGCTTAATCGTTTGGAGCTTTTCAGGCGAAATATCAATGGTTAAACTCGGATAGATCATATCGTATAAAGAAACCAGCTCATTCCATGTTTCATAAAATGTCGTCGATTCTGGATCTTTCACTTCTTTTTTCAAAGTAGGAAAAGACCCCATAATGGGCTTCTCGAGCGAACCCCAAAGAGGCTCAGAATCCGACTGGATCGCATCGAGCAGCATTCTAAATTGAGAGGCATATCGAAGCTTTTCGCGCTCATTCAATTCTTCCTGCGGCAGCCCTTTTATCATATCTTGATAGCCAAGTGTAATTTGCCGAATCTGCGTATTCGTCAAAGTTCCACGCCAATTCTCAGCTTTAAATGTCTTTTCAACATACAATGCGACTTGTAATGCCTCATCATATTTAGCTTGTCTCGTTAATTGAAAGATTGAATCTGATAGTTCCGTTAATTCTTGCAGCGTGTGAGCAGCTGTTTCCTCACCTTTGGCAACAGCTGGCTGTAATACGAGAAAAAATAATAGAATCATCGCGATTGGCTTTCGTTTCATGCAAGTCCCTCCTAGCCCTTCTCCTTAAAGCGTATGAAGAAAAGGACAAGGTTAGACCAACATTGTTAAGGGAGTTCCAGCTTGACCGATTTTTTCGATAGAACGAGATAATACGAAACAAAAAGAACCGCGATACTTAACCAAAACGTCGCGTAGCCGATCTCGTTTGAATAGGCAGACAGCATAGAATAACGCGGCATCATACCAAATACATAATCAATCACATCGTTATGTAAAATCCAAATGCCGGCTACTACGAGATGACGCATTTGAAAGCGATAATACGGCGCAAACAATACGGCCTGTACCGCCATCGCAAAGTGAGACCCAATCAGCATGTAGCCTTCCCACGGAAAATCATCAACAGATAAAAGCACAAAGATATTCATTCCTACCGCCCATAGCCCATATTTAATCAAGGTTACAAGAGCAAGTGCTTCAAAATAAGGAGCGTTTCGTTTCATCAAAAACGCAAGTAATACAAATAAAAAGAAAAAGCTGGCCGTTGGACTGTCTGGTACAAAAGCTAAAAAGACAGCCGGCGTCTCTACGAGCTGCGGAATATACCAATAGTAGCCGTACACAGTGCCAAGGAAATTGATCATAAGCACCAGCACCAGCATGTAGCGCGTCGCTAGCAAATATTGAATCCATCTCATATGTCTCTTCACTCACGATCTGTTAAAATCAGAAAAAAGCTGACAGCGCCAGCTTTTTCTCTTTTGAGTATATCCTTGTACTTGCATTTAAACAACTGAATTATTTTGATTTGACCTCAGATAAATATTTAGAGAGCTTTTCGAGTTCTTCATCACTGCCTTTAAAGATACCCTTAGGCATGTTGCCTTTTCCTTCTACAGCGATTTTAGCGATCTCCTCAGGCGAAAGACCATTGTCAACGAGTGACGGCCCGGCTGCTCCGCCCTGCATGTTATCCCCGTGACAGGAGATACATGTCTGCTCTTGATAAATTTTATACTCTTCAGCTGAAGTATCAATCTCTGCTTCTTTCTTAATCTCACCTTGTTTTGCCGCTGCTTCCCAATCATGAGTTGCAACAGACTCCCACGTTAAATATGTTGCTGCGCCGACTGCAAGGATCATCATCCCAACTGCAATCGGTCTTCTATACGGTCTGCGTTCTGGACCTGAATCAAGAAATGGTGCGAGCAAAAGTGCACCAAACGCAATTCCAGGCATAATCATCGCACCAACGACAGTATAGCCCCCTGCAGCAAATTCATATTTTAATAACTGGTATAAAAATAGGAAATACCAGTCTGGCAGCGGAATATAGCCAGTATCTGTTGGATCAGCCATCCGCTCAAGCGGAGGCGCATGAACAACAGTTAGGACAAGAAATCCAACTAAAAAAACGGCACCTACAAGCCATTCCTTTAAAAGAAAGTTCGGCCAAAAGGCTTCTGTTTTTCCCGGATATTCGGAATAGTCTTTAGGTATGTTAGGTTTTCTTTCTGCCGGTATCCTAGAATCTCCGACAAACTTCATCCCTTTTCCCCTATGCAAAGTCATCCCCTCCTCATTGAACATTCATCAAACGCAACATTTTATAGCGGTCCAGAAATTCCTTGCTTACGAATCATAATAAAGTGGGCAGCCATCAGCCCAAATAATGCCGCTGGCAAGAAAAAGACATGGATAGCGAAAAATCTCGTCAGCGTTTGTGCCCCTACAATGTCAGGATGACCTGCAAGCAGCGTTTTGATCTCTTTACCAATGAAAGGTGTTGCTTCTGCAATTTGAAGACCAACCTTCGTCGCAAACAGCGCCTTCATATCCCATGGTAAAAGATAACCTGTAAAACCAAGTCCAAGCATCACAAAGAAAATGAGCACACCAACAATCCAGTTCAGCTCTCTAGGCTTTTTATACGCCCCTTGGAAAAAGACCCTTAGCGTATGTAAAAACATCATCACAATGACTAAACTCGCACCCCAGTGGTGCATCCCTCTGACAATCTGGCCAAATGCCACTTCATTTTGTAAATAATAGACAGATTCCCAGGCATTTTTAATATCCGGCACGTAATACATCGTTAAAAACATGCCCGAAAGAACTTGAATGACTGTCACAAAAAACGTTAAACCGCCAAAACAATACACAAAAGCGGAGAAATGATGTGCTGGATTGACGTGCTCTGGCACCTCGTGATCCGCAATATCTCTCCATATCGGTGTAATGTCCAGCCGCTCATCTACCCAATCGTAAATCTTGTTAAGCATCGTTACCCTTCCCCTTTCGGCACAGCTTTTCCAAGATAGAGGTATCCGTCCTTCACTTGCTGCTTATAATGGTCAAGCGGTGCAAGCGGTGGAGTTCCGGGTACGTTTGTACCATCCTTGTCGTACAGCCCATAGTGGCACGGGCAGAAAAATTTGTTTGGATTTTTCGGATCACTGTTCCAGTTCACTGTACATCCTAAATGTTTACAGATTGGCGATAAAGCGACAATTTCATCCCCTTCTTTGTACACCCATGCTGACCTAGATTCCTTTGACTCGTACCATGCATCTACTTGATCAATTTTAAAGTCAAAGCGCTTCGGTTCCTTTGTCAGTTCATCTACACTGACAACTTGAACCATATCCTGATCCTCTGTTCCTTTTAGCACAGGGTCAAGCGCAAAGCGAACCATAGGCATGAGCATTCCAGCGGCCATAAATCCCCCCACGCCGGTCAACGTGTAATTCAAAAATTGACGCCTGGACACTCCATGTCTCTTCTCGCTCATTTTTTTCTCCCCCCCTCAGGTCGTCAGCTACTTTATAACTGAATTAGAAAAAATTTCATAAAACTAGGACACCCTCATAATATATCAATCTATTCACAAGGTCAACATCCTAAAAAGCTATGTACAATGCAAATGTAAGGGTTTTTATGAAGGGTTCCATTTTTGTAACAAAAAGTTCAAAATTTGTTCTACACTGTCTTGAATGATTTTTTGCTTTAATTCAACCTTCAAATGCTCCAGCGGAACAGGCTTGAGCAAAAATAGCGATTCACTGATCTCAGCATGCTCTTTCCATTTGTGATCAGATGTGATCAATATGACATGCTGAAAATGATCTTTGAGCGACTGCTTCATTGTGAGTATGTCTTCTTGTTTCCGGTCACTCACTTCCAAATATGTATGTGGTGGAAAAAGAAAAACCCGCCCTTTTAACTGTCTTTCAAGTTCATCTGCTACAAGAATAGTAAACTCTCCTAAAGACACGGTTTGTTTCATTTGATCCGCATCAATTCCAACTAATGGAATGATAGCGGTATCAATGTAAGCTTTAGATTGCAAAAAGCGATCCGCGTCCTCTGATTGAAACCTCATCAAATTCCCCTCTTTCATGACATAAGCCCTGCCTGTATAGGGCAAGGCTTATTCGTTCAGTTTATGACAATAGGCTTAATTCTTTTGCCAGCTTATTAAATGTTTCTTGATCATGACGGTCAAGTGCTTCATCTATCTCTTTCATGAGCCGTTCTTTTTGGAAAGTTGCGATTGAGTGTTCAAGCACTTTCTCAGCAAGATCTTTATCTTTTTCGTTCTCATAAAGATCCTTTGGAATATGAGGATTTGTTTCAAGAACAGCTGCATATTCCGGCGAACGATAAGCAGAACGGAAATTCAATTGAATAAACAAATCCTGCTGTTTATTCAAACGAATATCATGAAATGACTTTTCAGCATCTGTCGTCATAATATTTTCTTTATAAAATCTAAAGGGAACTTCATCCACACAGTGTGTTGACATGATGATTCCCCTTGGGCAAAATTCTGCTTGCTCTACAAAATGAACCTTTTCCATCAAAGAGTCGTGGCTCATTAAATAATTTAATATCCAAACACACTCTCTTCGCTTTAGCTGATAATGGTTTAAGAACCACCGGATAAATTCCTTTTTTTCATTGACAGAAACAGGGGTCTGCATGTTATTCCCTCCTCTATCGTAAATTAAATTGCTATACATGAATTATTCAACAAACCAGTTCTTCATTCCTGCAAACTATAAGGAAATTTCGTCTTCAATTCTTAAAATCGTTTCTTCAATTTCTTCATTCGTGCCATCTTTCTCAAGAACTTTGCGTAATAACGGCAATGCTTCTTTTTGTCTGCCCTCTTCTAAAAGGAACGAAGCGTATTCATATAAAAAGTCACGCTCCTCATCAAAATCAGGCAGGGCAAGCTTGAAATACTCGGCAGCTTCTTTGTATTCTTCTCGCCCGACAGAAGCAGATGCAGCATACCAATTCCATTTTGGATCATCTTCCCCAAAGCTTTTAACCTCTTTAATAACATCCAGAATGTCATCAAACAGCTCTTCATTTAAATAGATCGCAAGCAATGTTTGAACTGCTTCAATATACCCCGGATCGAGAGCAAGTGCTTCTTGAAGCAGTTTTTTCGCATCTTCTGAATCCCCATTTTTCAAATCAATCTTGGCACCATATAAATATAATTCTTTGTTATACTCATCAACTTTAATACCCTCTTTTACTACCTCTAAAGCCTCGTGATATAGTCCTTCTTCCTCATAACTTTTCGCTAAAGGCATATAAAGTGACGAATAAGACGGATCAATATCTTTCAGTTCTGTAAGCTGCTGAATGGCTGTTTTCGTTCTGCCAGCCCTCATCGCTGTAAATCCGTAGCCAAAAAGAGTATTCGGGTCTGCTTGATCTTTTACTGCCTTTTCGTACCATTCAAGTGCATCCTCAAATTCCCCAGCTGTGCTGAGTGATTCAGCGAGCCGCTGATACACATTGACACCACCAACTTCATGCTGCTGAGCTGCCACTTTGTAGAAATAATCTGCCGCTTTTTTTGAAAGACCTTGAGAAAAATACAATTCACCTAATGCAAAATCAATAATGGCTTCATTCGGCAGTAGTTCTTTCGCTTTTAAAAGCTTTTGTTCACTGACTTCAAATAGTCCTTGCATTTGATACAAATCTGCCATTAACAATAAACTCTCTGGGTATGCATCATCATGTTCAGGAATCGTTTCTAATACTGCAATCGCCTTCTCCTCTTCATCAGAGTCAATCAATAGCTCTGCATAAAAACACGTTAAACCTGTTTCTTCTGGATATAAATCATGTAAATCACTGATGAGATTCCGTGCTTTATCGATATCTCCCCAATCATAATATAACTGAGCTGCCTGCGCCTTTTCTTCATCATGCAAATGCTTCTCTGCTTGAGCAAGTGTTTGGAGTCCTTTTTCAGTCTCACCCGCCTCAACTAATTTTATGGCTTCTTGTAATGAACTATTCAAATCAAACAATTCCTTTCTGTTTCCAAAAACCTAAACTATTGTTACTTCATATCATAATCGACAGGTACACATCCAGCAAATATGTTGCTCTTTTAAAATGAACCCATTTTTGTGTTTTAAAGACTGTTTTTCATTTCATCCTTTACGAAACTGATGATTTGTAAACTGCAGGCACTGTTTTTATCGATCAAAATGATTTTTTTCAAGGTTTCACCTTGAGACAAGCTATGCTATATTTCTGACAAATATGCAAAAGGAAAGAAAAAGCCTGAGGACATCCTCAGACTGTTTTCGTTAAGTATTCAATGTGATCAAAGAAATTTGGGTATGAGACACGAACAGCATCTGTATCCTCAATCTCAATTGCTTGCTTTGTTATACATGCGGCAATTCCGAGCATCATACCGATACGGTGATCTCCGTAACTTGAGACGACCGCGCCGCCTTGAAGTGTAGTTTTACCATGAATCTTCATACCATCATCTGTTGCTTCAATATCAGCACCGAGTTTTTTTAGTTCTGATACGACTGTATCAATTCGATTGGTTTCTTTTACTTTTAACTCAGCAGCATCTTTAATGATCGTTGTTCCTTCTGCTTGGGTCGCAAGAAGCGCAATAATCGGAATTTCATCGATGAGTCTTGAAATCATGTCACCAGAAATTTCAATCCCTTTTAATGATGAGGTAGAAATCGTTAAATCACCATACGGTTCTCCGCCTTTGGCATCTACTTCATTGATCTCAAGGTTTGCACCCATAAGCTTCAGCACATCAATAATACCCGTTCTTGTTTTGTTTAGCCCGACATTTTTTAAAACAATCCGGCTATTAGGAACGATAGATCCAGCTACAAGGAAAAATGCAGCTGAAGAGATGTCTCCTGGAACAAATATATCTGTTGCTGTTAATGTTTGGCCGCCTTCAATGGAAACACTTTGTTCATCTTCATCTAGTTTTACACCAAACATAGAGAGCATTCTTTCTGTATGATCTCTTGATTTATGAGGCTCAGTTAAGGTCGTTGTTCCCTCTGCTTGAAGTCCAGCTAAAAGGACAGCCGACTTAATTTGTGCACTTGCCACTGGAGACTCATAAGAGATTCCTTTTAAATGACCGCCACGAATAGACAGTGGTGTAAACTCGCCATTTGCTCTGCCGTCTATTTTGGCTCCTAGTTGTTTAAGCGGACCCGTCACTCGTCTCATTGGTCTTTTGGCAATACTCTCATCACCGATTAGTGTACTGTGAAACTCACAACCAGCTAATATTCCCATCATTAATCGAATGGTTGTACCAGAATTACCCACATCAAGAATGTCAGACGGCTCCTTGAGCTCTTTCAGTCCCTTACCATAAATGACAACATCTGTCCCTTTTTGTTCAATTTCAACGCCCATCTTTCTAAAGCAATCAATCGTACTTAAACAATCCGCTCCAGGAAGAAAGTTTTTCACTACTGTGGTCCCATTAGCAATTGCACCAAACATCACTGATCTATGTGAAATAGATTTATCGCCTGGGATATGAATTTCTCCATTCATAGGAGCATTTTTATGAATTTTCATGTTTGTCACCTCAGTCAGCATAAAATGTATCGTAATTCGCTCTATTTTTTATACAGATTTCTGCACGCTTGCGGTCGCCATCTGTTTGAAAACTAATGCGTAAAATCCCATTAATGTCTTCCCGCGTCTCAATAATACGGATATTTGTAATACTAATGTTTTCACTTGCTAGATGACCTGTGATCTCCGAAATGACCCCAGGGTGATCCGGAACATCGACATACAGATCATAAAAAGCAGGAATGGCTCCTTTTTTCCTTAAAGGAAGTCCATCGCGATATTCCTTTGCATCTTGAAAATAAGAGAACAATCCTTCAGCATCTTCTTGCTGTACGAAGGTTTCTATGCGGTTGATCTCTTTTTTCCATTCATGAAAACGGTCTAAAATCTTGTGTTTATTGTGCAGCAGGATATCCCGCCACATTGCAGGATTGCTTGAAGCAATTCGTGTGATATCACGAAAGCCTCCAGCAGCAAACCGTTTAACAAGTGGGAATTGTTCTTCAAAATGATGTGCTTGATGCACAAGGCTGGCTGCAACAATATGAGGGAAATGGCTGATAACACTTGTCACAGCATCATGTTCTTCTGGTGTCATTTCGATGAAATGAGCATGTGTCCCCTTTAACAAATCCATCAACCGATCAACAGCTTGACGGTTTGTTTCCTTTGCAGGCGTTAAAATATAGAACGCATTTTCAAATAAAAAGTCTTTCGCTGCAATAACACCTGACTTATGAGAGCCTGCCATTGGATGTCCACCAATAAATTGGTAATGCTTAGGCAGTGCTCTTTCAGCAAAATGGACGACCTTTTGCTTTGTGCTGCCGACATCAGTGATCGTGAGCTCTCTTTCAATTCCAGAGTCGGCAATATCACTAAGCATCTTCACTGTTTGCTGGACAGGTGTTGCCAATATAATGGTCGAAGATTCTTCCAAACCAGCCATAAACGAATCAGCGGCTAAATCAATGATACCCAGCTTTGTTGCAGCAACCATTTGCTCTTTGGAAACATCAAATCCTACAATTTTTTTATGAGGATGCTCTTTTTTAATTGAGAGTGCAATGGACCCTCCAATTAAACCGAGTCCAGCGATTAATATTGTTTCATTTGCATCATTCATATTCATCACCTGATTTTTCGCGAAAATTAAACAAGCTATTTCAACAGCTTATATGTATTGAGGTTGGTACAATGAAAGCCATATCCTGTCTTAGGATATGACTTTATGGTTATGCTACGCACGAATGCCTTGCAGTAAATCGGCAAGTGTACTTAGAATTTCTTCATTTTGCTCTTTTGTTCCGACGGTAATACGTAAAGAAGTCGGAAAACCAAGTGCTTTCCCTGAACGAACAATGTAACCTTTTTTCAATAATGCATTGAACAACTCATCTGCATCTCTTTTAAAATCAATCAGCACAAAGTTTGTTTGAGATGGATAAATATATAGTCCAAAACGGTCAGCAAAATCTTGATATTGCTTGAGACCTGCTTCGTTTTTCTGTCTGCATGATTGAATGAAGTCTTGATCTTTGATCGCTGCACGTGCAGCTGCCTGAGCGATACGGCTAGTATTAAACGGCTCTCTCGCTGGTTCAATGGCAGTAATCAGCTTTTCTGATGCAATTCCGTAGCCTACTCGAAGCGCTGCAAGTCCATACGCTTTAGAAAATGTTCGAAGTATAATGACATTTTGATAAGCTTTTAATAAAGATAAACTGTTTGGAAAATCTTCAGCACAAACGTATTCAAAATACGCTTCATCTAGCACAACAAGCACATGAGCTGGCACTTCGTCTAAAAACGCCACAAGCTCAGATTGTGACAAATGATTTCCTGTCGGGTTATTTGGATTACACACCCAAACAACCTTCGTGTTTTCATCAATCGCATCCAGCATGCCCTTCAGATCATGAGCTCCTCCATCTAAAAGAGACACTTCTCGAATTTCCGCCTTTTCAATCACTGCATTGTGACGGTATTGCGGAAAAGATGGAGATGGGATGACGGTATTTGTATGTTGGTCAAGGAATGCTCTCGCAATAATTTGCACAAGTTCATCTGAGCCATTCCCGAAAATTAATTGTTTTTCACTTACTTGAAGAAACTCAGCAAGCTCCGTTCTTAAACTTGCGCTGTATCCATCTGGATAAATCGCTAAATGTTCGAGCTCAGCCTGTATCGCCTCTCTTGCATGTACGGAACATCCAAAAGGGTTTTCATTTGAAGCCAATTTCACAATTTTGTCTAATTGATATTCTTTTTTGACCTCTTCAATTGGTTTCCCAGGTTGATACGGTTTTAGCTGTTTTAATTGATCTTTGATTTGCAAAATGTTTCACCTCATTTGAATGAATAGAGGGGACTAAATGTTTTTGCATATGTTTCAAATTCTCTTAAAGCCTCTTGACGTGTATCACTTGCTAGCAATTGTTCTTGAAGCTCTTCAATTTTTTTCACAAGTGCACTGCCTACAACGACACCGTCACTCAGTTTATTCATTGAGTCTACCTGCTCTCTTGTTGAGATGCCAAAACCAACTGCAACCGGTATGTGACTCAGCTTTTTCACTTGTTGAATAAAATCTGTAATTGACGCGTCAAAGGATTGCCTGACACCTGTTACACCAAGAGATGAAACACAATACACAAAACCTTCTGCCTGCTCTACAATGTTTACTAATCGTTCCTTGCTTGTTGGTGCAACGAGTGAAATATATGAAATGCCATGTGTTTGACAGTTCTTTTGCAGCTCGCTGCTCTCTTCAAAAGGCAAGTCGGGTGTTAAGAGTCCCGAAATATGATTTTTGCGCAGTAAAGCGAAAAAGTATTCTGTGTCTAATTGTAACACAGGATTATAATACGTAAATAGAATTACAGGAATTTTTACACCGTTTTTTTTCATCTTCCCTGCTAATTCTATCGCTTTTACGATATTCATGCCATGATTTAGAGCTCTCTTGGAGGCTCTTTGGATGACAGGACCGTCCGCTAGTGGATCGGAATAAGGAACACCAAGTTCAATCGCATGTGCACCGGCTGCTTGAAGGGAGATAGCTAAATCAATCGTGATGTCTTCTGATGGATCTCCTGCTGTGATAAATGGGATAAATAATTTCTCTCCTTGCTCTAATTGAAATGTGATCATTTTGTTTTCCCCTCACTTTCAAGCACGTTCATTAATGTATGCACATCCTTATCGCCTCTTCCTGACAGGCAGACAAGAACGATTTCATCTTCATTCATCGTCTTGCTTACCTCAAACGCCTTGGCTAGCGCATGTGCAGATTCAATTGCTGGCAGAATTCCTTCTTTTTCAGTCAGCAGCTTTAGGGCATCTAGTGCTTCTTGATCTGTCGCACTCACATATTGAACCCGTCCGCTCGCATGTAAATATGCGTGCTCTGGTCCAATTCCCGGATAATCTAAACCAGCAGAAATAGAATATGGCTCAATAATTTGGCCGAATTCGTCTTGGATTAAATAGGTCAAAGATCCGTGAATCACTCCTTTTGTTCCTTTCGTGATGGTTGCAGCATGGAGCGGAGTGTCGATTCCCTTTCCAGCAGCCTCTACACCAATGATATCTACCTCTTCATCTAAAAACGCCCGGTACATTCCAATGGCATTACTCCCGCCGCCGACACAGGCAATGACTTTATGAGGAAGCCTGCCCTCTTTTTCAAGCAGCTGCTCTTTTGCTTCATCACCAATCATCCGCTGGAACTCGCTGACGATTTGAGGATACGGATGAGGGCCTACAACGGAGCCGATCATATAAAAATGATCACTGCAGTGCTGAACCCAATAGCGGATGGCTTCGTTGGTCGCATCTTTTAATGTGCCATTCCCGCTTGTGACAGGTATGACTTCAGCGCCAAGCAGTTTCATTCGGAAGACATTGAGTGATTGTCTTTCCACATCTTCTTTTCCCATAAATACCGTGCAGGATAGCCCGAACTTTGCGGCCACCGTTGCAGCAGCTACTCCGTGCTGACCTGCGCCTGTTTCTGCGATGATGTTTGATTTCCCCATTTTTTTCGCAAGCAGGGCCTGCCCAAGCGCATTGTTAATTTTATGAGCACCTGTGTGGTTTAAATCTTCTCTTTTTAAATAGATTTTTGCGCCGCCGAGGTATGCTGATAATTGGTCAGCATATGTAAGCGCAGTTGGTCTTCCTGAATAGTTTCGAAGTAGTGATACATATTCTGCTTGAAAAGCAGGGTCTTCTTTTAATTCACGAAATGCCTGCTCGATTTCTGCAAGTGGCTGCATGAGCGTTTCCGGGACAAATTTCCCTCCGAATTCTCCGTATCTGCCAATCTCATTTGGATATGCGTACATCATTTAACATCCTTTCTTCGAGCGCTTCGATCTTGGCGCTGCTTTTCTTCCCGTTTTCTTCTATTCCGCTTGAAAGATCGATCGCTTCTGGACCATAGCCAAGGAGCTCTGCTACCGTTTCTGGTGTAATACCGCCTGCAATTATGCAAGTTTTCTCCAGCCGTTTTGCCTGCTGAACGTATGCAGGCACCGCCTCCCAAGCAAAAGCTTTTCCAGAGCCGCCTCTCATTCCTTTTACTTTCGCATCAATGAGGAAGCCATCGACAACAGGCGCAAATGCCGTCATTTTTTCGAGCGTACTTGTGACATTGGGCTCGTGATGGAACACTTTCCAAACGACAACCCCTGTTTGTTGTTTAATTTTTTTTGCGTCATCTAGTGTTTCATCTCCATGAAGCTGTACGATATCTAAAGGAATATGTTTTGTGATGTCACACACTTTTTGAATCTTTTCATTTACAAATACACCGGCAATTTTTTTCTCACACTTTGTTTGGATGAGCCATTGTTTCACTTGATCTGGCTGGACTTGTCTTTTACTTGGAGCAAAAATAAATCCGATGGCATCTGCGTGAGACTGCGCAATGCATTCCACATCTTCTTGTGACACTGCCCCGCAATATTTTAAATAAGGCTTCATCCTGTTCATTCTCCAAACAATGTCTGAACGGCTTTTTCTTGTGATTGTTCTCTCATTAAGGATTCTCCCACAAGAACTGCACCCGCTCCATGTTTCTTCACAAAGGTTAGATCATCGAATGTTTGAATACCGCTCTCACTCACTAGTAAGACATCGCTTGGAACGAGTGGTGCGATCTCTTTTGTTTGTTCAACTGTTGTTGTAAATGTATTTAAATTCCGGTTGTTCACTCCAATGATTTCAGGAGTGAACAACTTTAAAATATTTTCGAGTGTATCTGCTGCATGTACTTCGACAAGGACATCAAGGCCTTTCTCTTTTGCTTCAGCATAGAGCTCGTGCAGCTTTTGCGGCTCAAGTACTTCTCCAATTAATAAAATGGCATCTGCTCCTATACGTCTTGACTCTTCTACCTGTATAGAGTCAATGATGAAATCTTTTCTTAAAATCGGACGATCGATATGTTTTTTAATGAGGGACAAGTATTCGTTTTTCCCTTGAAAGAACGGTTCATCCGTTAAAACAGATAAGCAATCAGCGTTTGAATTTTCGTAAGCTTTTGCTGTTTGTAATGGATCAAAATTCGGTTGAATGATTCCTTTGGAAGGAGACGCTTTTTTCACCTCAGCAATTAGACCAATAGAGCGATGAGGATTCATGAGTGCTTCTTTAAATGATCGTCTTTCAAAGTGTCCATCCTCTGGTAACTGCAATGTTTGGATATGTTCTTTTTTGCGGGCAATGATTTGATTAAGCATAGATCTCTTCCTCCTTCGTTTTTTGTTTTAAACGAGCCAATTGTTCTTTGGCTGCACCATTTTTAATTGTTTCAAACGCTTTTAATGTTCCTGCCATGAGGCTTTCTGACTTCCCTGCGACATATAAAGCCGCTCCAGCGTTCAGGGCTGTAATATGAAGCGGCGCCCCTTCTGTTTGATGATTCAATATATTCTGAATCAATTCGGCACTCTCTTCCGGTGATTGGACCTGAATGTCTGATAAATGTCCTTTTTGCAGCCCAAAGTCTTCTGGATTGAGTGTATATTCTGTCATGACATCTTTTTTGAGTTCAATCACATATGAATTTGCAGTAATCGTTAATTCATCCAGCCCATCTTCTCCGCAAACAAATAGCACATGTTCTGGCTCTAACGGCGCAAGAGCTTTTGCCATTAATTTCGCCTTTTCCTTTGAGTAAACACCAATGATTTGCTTTTTGGCTTGCATTGGGTGGCAAAGCGGGCCTAATAGATTAAATACTGTCCGGAAGCCGAGCTGCTTGCGGACTGCGGCTACTTGTTTCATAGATGAATGGTACAAGGGGGCAAATAAAAAGCCCATGTTTTTCTCTTGTATTTGTCTTCTTGTTTCTTCTAGTGTGGATTGAATGTGAATCCCAAGACACTCTAGTACATCGGCACTCCCGCTTTTAGAAGAAACTGATCGATTTCCGTGTTTGGCGATTTTGGCTCCAGCAGCGGACGCGACAATGGCGGCAGCAGTTGATATATTAAAGGTGGAGAGTCCATCGCCTCCTGTGCCGCAAGTATCAACAACATCAAGCGATTGTTCCATTGGTTCTGCATTTTGCCGCATGGCTTTCACGAAGCCTGTCATTTCTTCAGCGGTTTCTCCTCTATGCGCTAAAATCGAGAGACTTGCAGCGACTTCAGTATCTGTTAAAGAGCCGCTCATCATATCATGCATGAGTTTATTTGCTTCATTTTCTGATAGAAAGCCTCCATTAACAAGAGCTGATAGTCGGTGATTCATCCTGCACACTCTCCTTTTCTGAGAAAATATGTTCCGCAAGCTGAATGGCTTTCAGAAGTGCTCCTGCCTTGTTACAAGTTTCTTCCCATTCATTTTCCGGGACAGAATCAGCCACAATGCCGGCCCCTGCTTGTATAGAAGCGGTTTGATTTTTGACGCTCATCGTACGAATGGTAATACAGGAGTCGATATTGCCGTCAAATCCAATATAGGCAATACAGCCGCCATACGTTTCCCTTGGCTCAGGCTCCATTTCATTTAGTAATTGCATCGCTCTTATTTTGGGTGCACCTGTTAATGTACCTGCAGGGAAAGCGGACATGAGCGCATCGACTGGATGTGTATCCTGCTTTAGCTTTCCTGTCACAATGGAGATGATGTGCATGACATGTGAAAAATTCACTACTTTTGTAAAGGTCGGTACGGACACACTGCCGTATTCTGCCACACGGCCTACATCATTTCTGGCAAGATCCACTAACATGTAATGCTCCGCTTTTTCCTTTTCATCTTCAAGCAGCTCTCTTGCTAGCTCAGCATCCTCTTCTCTTGTTCTTCCTCGTTTTCTTGTGCCTGCAATAGGATGGATTTCTAGGTGCCCGTTTTTGGCATGAATTAATCGTTCTGGCGAGCTTCCGACTAAATCACGATCTTTTAATTTCATAAAATACATATATGGAGATGGATTCACAATCCGAAGCACGCGGTATAACTCAAATGAACTCACTGACACAGGGATATCAAATCGCTGCGAGAGTACGCCTTGGAAAATGTCACCCGCTCGAATGTACTCTTTGATTTTTTCTACATCATTTAAAAATTGCGTTTTTTCATAGGTTGACGTCACATGTTCAAAGGACGGCGGCTCATTCAAATTCCCTGATAAAATCAGTTCTTTCATATCAACCTTTGAATGGAGCTTGTGAATCATCTGTTCAAGCTGCTTTTGATTTTCTTTGTAAGCGCGTATTTTTTCGTCTTCTGTTTCATGTCCGGTTAGCTGGGTGTACTGGATAAAATGAACATGATTTGTTTCATGATCAAAAGCAATCATCGTTTGGCAGACAAATAATGTGCAATTTTCTGTCGTCGATGCGCTGCGGTGAGGCTTGACAGAAGGTTCAATGGTTGGGATCAGATCGTAGCTTAAGTACCCAACAGCCCCGCCTGTAAATGGGATATCAATATCTGGCGTTTTGATTTGATATTGCTCTTTCATCCAATCTAGCAGTTCTTTCAGCTCTTGCTTTTGCATGACTTCCTGCCCCGCAGCGTCACGTGCAATGTATTTATTTTGGTCATCATGTAAGGTTAAAAACGGGTGCAATCCAATGAAGGAATATCTCGACCAGCTGGAAGTCTCATCTTTGCTTTCTAGCAAATACACAATATCTTGTTTGAGTTTTTCAACAATTTGAATTGGTGAGAGCGTATCGACTGTAATGGTTTCAACAATTGGGATCGTTTTGTGGGACTCACTGTCCTTTAAAAATTGGGTCAGGTTTGATTGGGAATTCATAAGCACACTCCTTAAATGGTATTAAGGAGAATGAGGGGACATATAGAGGGTTTGTATGAGTATACGAAATAAGCCTAAAAGAGGGTTACTCTTTTAGGCAGTATGATTAAATAGAAGTATCGTATCTCTGCTCAACTCTACTCATCTCAACTACCCTAGTCTCATTCTCATCTTCTCTAAGCTTGCAATGCCGTTTACACCTGTGTGTAAACTTCGGCTGTTCATATCGTATTATAATTCCTTGTTTTTTGTCAACTGTAAATCAGGGCGAAGCGTCACAGCTTCTTCCAAGTACACATGCTGTATGTCTTCCTGCTTTGTATCTGTCTGGACAGTCATTAAGACACGAATACATTGCTTTAAACCGCCATCAATGTCCAGTTCCTGCATACATGTAACAGGTACATATGTCCATCCTTCAAACTGGCGAAGTGCTTTTGCCGGAAAAACGGAGTGAATATCTTGTGTAGCTGAAATCAAGATCTGCACGACACGTTCTGGATCTACTTGGTTTCTTGAAATAATCGCTTCTAGCAGCTGTTTCGTTTTGTTTAACACTTCTGTTTCTGTATCTTCTATCACAGTTGTAGCCCCACGTATCCCGCGAAACATCATAGACATCCCTCCTCCCGTTTCCATTCTTCGAGCCAGTAGTGCAGCTCATCTTTTGTGAAAGACTGTAAGGTGACGTCTCCAACCTGTTTTAATAAAACAAATTGAACACTGCCGCCTCTTGCTTTTTTATCACCAATCATCCGGTCAACAAATGTTTTCGTGGAAATATCTTGTGTGACTTGTACAGGGAATCCGAGCTCTTTCATCCACTCTTTTAGTTCCAAACGATTGAAGCTGAGCCCCAGCTGCTTTTCACTCACATACAGCGCAAACTGCATGCCGATTGCAATGGCATCTCCATGCGTGATGGCGCCGTATCCGTACTCTGCTTCAATGGCATGCCCGAGTGTATGGCCTAAATTCAAAAATGCACGCACTCCTTGTTCTTTTTCATCTTCTTGAACAATTGACGCTTTGACTTGAATGCCTTGATACAGCATATGTGCCAGCTCGCTCTTTGATATATCCGTCAAAGAACGAACGGACATCAGTTCTGATAAAAAGTCTTCACTTGAAATCAGTGCATGTTTGATGACTTCTGCAAAGCCTGATCTTCGTTCAATTTGAGATAGAGTCTCAAGCATACTAGTATCATAGATCACAGCTTTCGGCTGATGAAACGCACCGATTAAATTTTTACCGAGCGGATGGTTGATCCCTGTTTTCCCTCCAACTGCACTGTCATGTGCCAGCAGCGTCGTCGGAACTTGGATAAAGTCAATGCCTCTCATATAAGTGGCAGCAGCAAAGCCAGCCAAATCTCCAATCACTCCGCCTCCCAGCGCAATGATGCAGGAGGAACGATCAAGCTGAAATTGAATGGCTTTCGTATGAATATGCTCAAATTCGGCAAAGGATTTTGACTGCTCTCCGCTTGGCACAACCACTTTGTTCACAGGCCACTTCTGCTGAAGTAAGCGAACCACTTCATCACCATAAATAGCATCAACAGCTGCATCTGTGACGATTAAGAGCTTCGTATAGGAATGCCCAGTGGAAGTTATCAAGTCGACGATATTGCGTTTAATCCCATCACCGATAAATACAGGATAAGTGGCTGAAGACGTCTTAACTTCCAGTGTTTTCATTAAAATTCCCTCTGAAGCTGGCGCATTTTTTCAACATTTTCTTTAATGCGGTCGATTTGGTCAAGGCCAAACTGCTCTACAACTGCATTGGCAATTTCCCATGCCACGACTGCTTCTGCGACAACACTTGCGGCAGGAACAGCACAGCTGTCAGAGCGTTCAATACTTGCAGAGAAAGGTTCTTTTGTTTCAATGTCAACGCTTTGAAGCGGCTTATAAAGCGTTGGAATTGGCTTCATAACCCCTCTTACGACAATTGGCATACCCGTTGACATTCCGCCTTCAAGACCGCCTAGGCGATTTGTTTTTCTCGTATAGCCCTTTTCTTCATCCCAGATGATTTCATCATGGACCTCACTGCCATTTTTAGAGGCTGCTTCGAAGCCTATACCGAATTCAACCCCTTTAAAAGCGTTGATACTAAGTACGGCGCCAGCAAGCTTGCTGTCCAATTTACGGTCATAATGAACATAGCTGCCAACCCCAACCGGCATTCCTTCAACGATGACTTCAACAATTCCGCCAATTGAATCCCCGTTTTTCTTCGCTTCATCAATTGCATCCATCATTTTCTGACCTGCTTCACTGTCATAGCAGCGAACAGGTGATTCTTCTGTTACCTTTTGCAAATCTTCAATAGACTCATATGCTGTATGAGCTGCTTTCACTCCGCCAATTTCAAGAACGTGACCAGCTACTTTAATCCCTAGATGCGCCAAGATTTGTTTGGCAACTGCGCCCGCTGCTACGCGAACAGTTGTCTCGCGGGCTGATGAACGCTCTAATACGTTTCTCATATCACGGTGTCCATATTTAATCGCACCATTTAAATCCGCATGACCTGGTCTTGGACGAGAGATTTGACGCTTCATTTCACTTTCTTCTTCTTCTGTGATCGGCTCTGCCCCCATCACCTTTGTCCAGTGCTTCCAGTCGTTATTTTCAACAACAAGTGCAATTGGAGAACCTAATGTTCTACCGTGGCGAACGCCACTTAACACTTTTGCCTGGTCTTTTTCAATCTGCATTCTTCTTCCGCGGCCATGACCTTTTTGTCTTCTAGCCAATTCATAATTGATGTCATCCTGCTCTATGTAAAGCCCTGCTGGAACTCCTTCAATAATTGTGGTCAATTGTGGACCATGTGATTCACCTGCTGTTAAGTACCTCATGACTTAATCTCCCTTCATCGCATTAACGCTTTTAAGTAAAAATATAATAACACACTTGCTACCAAAAAGTCAGCTACATACCCTTCTTTTGATAAAAGAAAGTATCAGCAGATGTCAGTCCAAACTTTTCTGGGTGAAAAATTTGCTCTGTAGAACCAACAAATAATACGCCATTTTGCTTTAAACTGCTGCTCATTTTCAAGTAAATTTCTTCTTTTGCTTCTTCAGTAAAGTAAATCAGTACATTTCGGCAGACGATGAGGTCAAGCTGTTTTTCATATGGATCTGCTAAAAGGTTGTGTTTCTTAAATTGAATATGCTTTCGAACTTCATCCTTCACAGTGTAAAATGAAGAATCTTCTTTTGTGAAATATTTTTGCTTGATATGATCTGGTACCTCTTGCAGAGAGCGTTCATGATATCTGCCTTTTTGAGCTGACTGCAGAACTTTATCATCAATATCAGTTGCAATAATTTGGAAGTCTTTCACAAGAGGATGGCTTGACAGCAACATGGAGAGTGTATATGGCTCTTCTCCTGTCGAACATGCTGCACTCCAAATTTTTAAGGTGCCTCCATTTTTCGAAAGCAGCGGCAGGATTTTTTGATCAAGTACTTCCCAGCGCTGATAGTTTCGGTAAAATTCTGACACATTAATCGTCATGCGGTCCATCGTCTCATCTAATAGTGCTCTGTCCTTTTCAAGAGCGGCCGCGAATGCCTCAAAATCTCTATATCCTTTTTTATCATAAAGTGATGTTAATCTTCGTTTCATTTGTGCTTCTTTATATAAATTCAGATCAACCCCGGTTAGTTTTTTCCATTTTCCGACAAATACTTGATATTGATCCATCAATGTCCTCTCCTGTCTCATCTATCTTTGTCCTAGTATAGCTGTTTTTATCGAAAATTTGTATCTTCTCATGCGAAATTTCGTGTAGAAAGTTCAATATAAAAAAAGCCAAAGTGCTCATTGGATGAACACCTTGGCTTGAACCTTAATAAATCCAGCTTGAGATGGTTTGATCCCAGCTTGTGAGTTCTTCTTGTTTGAAGAATAAGTTAATTTCTCTTTCAGCACTTTCTGGTGAGTCTGACCCATGGATAATGTTTTTCCCAACAGTCAATCCATAGTCTCCTCTTATTGTGCCCGGAAGCGCTTCCTTTGGATTTGTTTTACCGATAATCTGTCTTGTTACGTCTACTACCTGATCGCCTTGCCATACCATTGCAAATACAGGTCCTGACGTAATAAAGTCAACCAATTCCCCGAAAAACGGTTTTTCTTTATGCTCTCCGTAATGTGTTTCTGCTACTTCTTTTGGAATACTCATTAGCTTTGCACCAACAAGCTGAAGCCCCTTTTTTTCGAATCTCGACACAATGTCACCGATTAATTGTCTTTCCACACCATCAGGTTTGACCATAAGAAATGTTTTGTCCATATACGTTTTCCACCCCGTCGTTATGTATGTATAGGCTTACATTGTTACAAAGTGATCGTATCATTTTTTTTTATAATAATCAATTTTTGACAAAAAATTTCACAAAAAAACCAATCAACGTAACGTTGATTAGAATTTTCGTTTCCCAATATATTTTGCAATGGAGGCAAGTGATGTTCTCGCTCGTCCTCGAGGAAGTTTGTCGAGCTGTTCAAAAGCTTTTTTCAAATACATTTCACTCACTCGAATCGAGCGGTCGATCGCATCTGTTTGTTTGAGGCTTTCAATAACAGGCTTCAGCTGCTTCTCCGTCGTCTCACTATTGATCAGTTTCAATTGACCTTCTAGTGTCGGATTTTTCAGTGCGTATAAGACTGGGAGTGTGACATTCCCTTGTAAAAGGTCTCCTCCAACAGGCTTGCCTAGTTCTTCTTCAGTTGATGTGAAATCAAGGACATCATCAATAATCTGATAAGACATGCCGACATAGTACCCAAACCAATAGAGGGCTTTATGTGTTTTTTCATCTGTACCCGCTGCAATGGCGCCTAATTGGCAGCTTCCTGCAATAAGCAAGGCTGTTTTTCGTTTGATTCTTCTTAAATATGTACGTAGATTCTGTTCCATATTATATTTATCTTTCACTTGCTCTATTTCACCAAGACAGAGCTCAACGACCATTTTAGACAAAATTTCATGTGCCATTGGGTGATTGATTTTTGTCATGTATTCCAGTGATCTTGCAAACATATAATCCCCTGTATACATGGCAATTCTGTTATCCCATTTTGCCTTTATTGTTGGTTTGCCTCTTCTCAGCTCTGCATCATCAATGACATCATCGTGAACGAGTGATGCCATATGAATCAGCTCGAGGGCAACGGCAACATATTTAATTTTATTAATGTCATAGTCACCAAACATGCCTGAAAGGAGAACAAAAACGGGGCGGATTCGTTTTCCGCCCGCTTGCAGCAAATGAAGACCTGCTTCACTTAATAATGCGTAATCAGAGCGAACGGTTTGTTCAAGCTCTTTTTCAATTATATCGATATCATGATTTAAAAAAGAGATCATTGCTTTTAGTTTCATTATCTTCACCCAAATATCGTTTATTCAAAGCTTCTTTCCGATATGTGTTGCTGCTACACCGCCTGTAAATGGATGATACGAGACATCAGACAACCCGGCCTCTTCGAACAAAGCGGCGAGCTCTTTCATGCCAGGGAACGTTTTGGCTGATTCTTGAAGCCATGAATACTCCTGATAGCTTTTGGCAAACAGTTTACCAAAGAGCGGCATAATGTATTTGAAATAGATATAGTAGCCCTGCTTAAAGCCGATCATCTCAGGCTGTGATGTCTCAAGACAGACAACCAACCCGCCAGGCTTCACTACTCTTGTCATTTCCTTTAGCACCGTTAAATAATCAGGGACGTTTCTAAGCCCAAAACCGATGGTGACATAATCAAATGAGTTGTCCTCAAAAGGAAGCTCCATCGCATTGCCGTGAAGCAATTCAATCTGATTGTAGCCCCCAGTCTTCACCTTCGTTTCTCCAACACTCAGCATATTTTTACTGAAATCAAGGCCTTTGACCTCGCCTTTCTCTCCAACAGCATCTGCGAGCGCAATTGTCCAATCGGCTGTTCCGCAGCATACATCTAATGCTTTAGAGCCTTTTTGCACATTCATGAGCTTCATTGTTTTATCGCGCCATTTTTTATGCTGTTTAAAGCTGATGACAGAGTTCATTTGATCATAGTTTTTATAAATTTTTTCAAATACACCGTGTACTCGCTGTTCTTTTGATTGCTGCATGACTTACCCTTCTTCCACTTTCTGTTGGTACGCAGGCTCATTTTTCATATGATCCAAGCGATTTAATAGCTCTTTTTGAACGACCGGAGATGAAACAAGATGCTCCTTGATCGGCCGTTTGGCCTTTTCATAGCCTTCATTCTCAAAGTTGTCAAAACACGAATAGGCGTCCGTATAACGATCGTTCAAAAAAAGTTTTAAATGTTTGTCATCTTCTGCTTGTTTCATGAAACGCTTATAAACAAGGAAACGACTTGCAATCTCATTCCAATGCGTTAATTGAAAATGCTCAGAAATCCTTTGGAATAGTGCAGATTCAACTGTAGCTACACTTTTGTAAAAGTGCGCTGCATCTTGAATGGACCGGTCATACAGTCTAATTTTATGTTCATTGATCTCTTTGATCGCCGTAGCGAGCGTGCGGATCATATAGATGTCTTTCATGTCAGAGAGAAGAGAATAATAGAGACCGCTGAAATAGTCTCCTGCTAGGATGGTCAGCTGACGATTTTTGAATTCGTCTTGCTTGATGGCTGCAGCAGTTGTGACTTCGTCATGGGTATCAAGGGCAATTTGCACAAGCATCGCCGTTAAAATATAATTTTCTTTTTTCTCTGCATCAATTTGAGCTTCATCAAACATTGCATGAAAAAGAAGGAGCTTGTCTTCATCGATGAGTGGAGCGCGTAAATGCTTCGCCAAATAAGGATGAGAAAGCTTTTTATTTAATTTTATATTTAGATTAGATAAAATTCCGTAGATGTCTTGCAAAGATATCACCCTTGTCCCAAAAATTACAGTTTCATATGTAGCCCTGCACATTGTATAGAGATTTATTATACCATATCAGCTCTCACTTTTATGCTATCAAGTGCATTCAAGTTCTTTATTTCTTTGCTTCGCTTTGAATTTCGCCGAAGCTTGTTTGAATGACAGCATCGCCTCTTACTTTGATCGCTGACGTATGCTCAGTAAATTGTGCAATGATCACTTCACCTTTATCGAGCTTCTCGGAATGGTGAAATCTTGTATCAGAGCCTCTTGTTAGGCCGATGACATTTACACCATTATCAATGGCTTTAATCACCACAAAATCAGATGCTTTATTTTCACTCATTTTGTTCACCTTCCATCTATTGAATTAGTCGTTTTTAATAAAGGAAAGCACTTCTGCTCTTGCGGCTGCATCATTTGCAAATGTGCCGCGGACTGCTGAGGTTACTGTTTTAGCGCCTGGCTTTTTCACTCCGCGCATCGTCATACACATATGCTCTGCTTCAACGACAATCATCACGCCATGCGGATTAAGTGTTTCCACCATACTATCTGCAATGGTTGATGTAATGCGTTCCTGAAGCTGCGGGCGTTTTGCCACGGCTTCGACAGCTCTTGCCAGCTTACTAAGTCCTGTTACTTTTCCGCCGCGCGGAATATAAGCGACATGGGCTTTCCCGTAGAAAGGCACGAGGTGGTGTTCACACATTGAATGGAAAGCAATATCTTTTACAAGGACGAGTTCTTCGTGGTCTTCGCCAAAAATGGTTTTAAAATGTTCTTTTGGATCTTCATTTAATCCCGAGAACACTTCTTCATACATTTTTGCTACTCGTTTTGGGGTATCAAGAAGTCCTTCACGATCCGGATCTTCTCCGATGGCTTTTAATATATCGCGTACCGCGTGTTCGATTAATTCTTTATTTATTTCACTCATGTATTATATCCTCCAAAGGCGATTACATTTCATTCAGATTCTAGCACACTTCAGATCCTAAAAGCAAAGGAGAGCGTTCTAAACGAACCTTTTGATTCAAAAGGAAAAGCCCCTTATGAAAGGGGCTTTTCTAGACCAGTGTGAAACTGTATATGTATAACTCCTTCAACAGGATCATTACACATAACGATTATTTACCTGCCACCGCGTCTTTAAGTGCTTTACCTGGTTTGAAAGCAGGTACTTTGCTTGCAGGGATTTCGATCTCTGCACCAGTTTGTGGGTTACGTCCTTTACGAGCTGAACGCTCACGTACTTCAAAGTTACCAAAACCAATAAGTTGGATTTTGTCACCATTTTTAAGTGCATCTAAAATTGTATCAAAAACAGAATCAACTGCTTTTGTCGCGTCTTTTTTAGATAACTCGCTTGCTTCAGCAACCGCGTTAATAAGTTCTGTCTTGTTCATGCCTTTCACCTCCTCCCAAAAATATGCATTCAGTAGATTGTTATCATTTCTTCACAATTCATCTTCTTTCTATACCCTTTTTCAGAAAAAAAGAGCGACTAGAAAGCGTTATACATGGCTTTTCATTAGAAAACATCTCTTTGAAGGAATGTTTGTCCAACAAAGTGAAGATTTTCTGTAAGTAGATTAACACATATGAAATACCATATCAAGCATTTTAAAGGGAAGAACCCTTATTCGTCAAGGATTAAGGGCACTTTTGCGAACGAATATTCCTAATTTCAGCCTGAATCTGACTAATCTTTATACAATTGTCTTTTTATGACTTATTCTATACACAAAAAAAGACCCCCATCAATGAGAGGTCTCACTTGCTATAAAATAATCGCGATCAAACCGCCTGATCCTTCGTTGATGATTCTTTCAAGTGTTTCCTTCAGCTTATATCTTGCGTTTTCCGGCATAAGAGACAGCTTTGCTTGAATGCCTTCTCTGACAAGAGAACTGAGAGAGCGGCCAAATATATCTGAATTCCAGATGGACAGCGGATCATCTTCAAAGTCTTGCATTAAGTAGCGGACAAGCTCTTCACTTTGTTTTTCTGTCCCGATAATCGGTGCAAATTCGCTCTCTACATCTACTTTGATCATGTGAATAGATGGAGCTACCGCTTTTAATCTGACGCCGAATCTTGATCCCTGCCTAATGATTTCTGGCTCATCTAAACTCATATCGGACAACGCTGGCGCTGCAATCCCGTAACCAGTCTGCTTCACCATTTTTAATGCGTCTGATACTTGATCATATTCTGTCTTAGCATGAGCAAAATCTTGCATGAGCTCTAGCAGATGGTCTTTCCCCCTAATTTCTACACCAACAACTTCTTTTAAAATATGATCATATAGATCATCTGGCGCATACAGGTCAATCTCCGCAATCCCCTGACCCATTTCAATTCCTGCTAAACCCGCTCTTTCGATAAAATCAAATTCACTGAATTGACCAACAACACGGTCGACATCTCTTAATCTTTTAATATCCTTTACGGTTTCCTTCACTGAGTCTTGATAACTTTCTCTCAGCCAGTGATCTTCTTTCAACACCATCACCCAGCTTGGCAGGTTCACATTCACCTCTAAAACTGGGAATTCATATAATGCTTCACGAAGAACACTGAGTACGTCTTGTTCTCTCATACTTTCTACGCTCATGGCGAGTACTGGAATATCATACTTTTGGCTAAGTTCCTGCCGGAGCGCTTCTGTTTCAGGATGATATGGCCTCACAGAGTTGATGACCATAATAAACGGCTTTCCAACCTCTTTGAGTTCATCAATCACACGTTCTTCAGATTCAATATAATCATGTCTTGGGATTTCTCCAATAGATCCATCTGTTGTAATCACAACACCTATTGTTGAATGCTCTTGAATGACCTTGCGTGTACCAATTTCCGCTGCTTCATGGAACGGAATTGGCTCTTCATACCACGGCGTGTTGATCATTCTTGGGCCATTTTCATCTTCATACCCGCGCGCACCAGGGACAGTGTATCCCACACAATCGACAAGCCTGATGTTAACATCAAGACCGTCACTCACATGAATAGATGCCGCTTGATTAGGCACAAATTTTGGCTCTGTGGTCATAATGGTTTTTCCTGCTGCGCTTTGCGGCAATTCATCCTGTGCTCTTGCACGGTCTGCCTCATTATTGATATTCGGGAGCACCACGAGCTCCATAAACTTTTTAATAAACGTAGATTTCCCTGTACGAACAGCGCCAACGACTCCTAAATATATATCGCCTCCTGTTCGTTCAGCGATATCCTTGAAAATATCGACTTTTTCCAAGTGATCCCCTCCCGGACTTGCTATCCTCGTTTTCAAATGAAATACTCTATACTTCAATCAAACTGTGCTTGAAAGGTGTCTGGACAATATATGTGTATGACGTTGTCCTATTTGAATATGACACCTTTTTGTTTTGAGAGTATGTTTAGCCATAAAAAAACCTTTCTCCTCATTTATATGCAGAGGAAAAAGGTTCATTCTTGTTTATGACGTCTTTTTTTCTAAAAAGGCAGGCTCACCTTTTTTGTTGATAGTATATGGGACAGAAAACGCGGGTACAAACGGGGTTTCCTGCCAATATACATCTTGAATGTTTTCACCTGGTTTCAGCTTTTGCTTCGTATTTTTCAAAATATGAGCAAAATCACTGCGGTAGTCTACATAGATTTCGCCGTTTGATGAAATCAGTAATGGGAGGGAATTCCCTGTCACAGGACTCATGACCGCAGGCGGCGATTTTAATCCTAGTTTTTTTTCATTTAACGTATATAAATTGGCTGATACGACTTTGCCGTATGGCAGATATGTATGTTCATCTTGATACACCTTAATCCTAAGCCGTAATTCATTAATGGTCTGCGTCATTTTGACATCAAGCAGTTTCACAGTTGGTTTTTTTTCGACGTCTGTGAGGACATAAATATATTCGCCTCCGCCTTCATAAGATGTAGACGGTACATCGTGTAAATATCTTGGTGACAAGCGCTTAAAGTCGATGACATATTTCTGATAAACTGGCGTGTCTGCTTCTTTCGTTTCTATAGGCAATAGACCATTTGTTGCTTTTTGAAATTCCTCAATCGCTGTCTGTACACTTTGCAGCTGCTCTTCGTATGGCACCCGGTTTTCAGCTTTGCGATTCTCTGGATACAGACATCCTGTTAATAAAATAAGTGCTAACAGCATGACACTGACTTTTGCTTTGATCATCACATTCTTCCTTTTCTTTATTCATTGACCGGCCCGCTAATGACAACTAAAAACACAATGATACCTGATATAAGCATCAAGCTGTATGCGACGGTTGAGGCCGTTATTTTAAGAAATTTGCTTTTCAGCTTAAACCTACTGAAATAAATGGTTACTACGGCTAAAAACATGAGCCCCATTGAACCAAGCGCAAACCACATCTTGATTAAAGCAAAACTCATCGTGCCTGTCCCCCTTCAAAACGAACGAATTGTAAGCGTTTATATTTCATTCTAAACCAAAAATAAGGTAAATATCAATCATTTTTCCAATCATTCAGAAAAAAGCGCATAAAAAAACTGAAGCAAAGAGGGGGACTCTGCTTCAGTCATTGGATCGACTATTTTCCTCATTCTGTAGAGGCAAAGCTCTATTCAAACTTCATTGCTATGTTATGCAAGTCTTCCCCTTCTTGCATCCTCTACATGCCTAAGTTCAGTCTTTCCTTTTATTTTGTTTGGTTTTCAAACATGTTCACAAGGTCTTCCATCTCATGTGTTTTCACACGTGCCATCAATGATTCTACAGCATCGTCCACCTTTTTTCCTTCAAACAGGACGCCGTAAAGAGCCTCTGTAATCGGCATGCTGACCTTGTATTCTTTGGAGAGCTGATAAGCGCCTTTTGTTGTGCGGACGCCTTCGACAACCATGCCCATTTTTTCAAGCACTTCTTCGAGCTTATATCCTTTACCGAGTAAATTCCCGCAGCGCCAGTTACGCGAATGAACACTTGTACATGTCACGATCAAATCGCCAACGCCTGTTAATCCGGCAAATGTAAGGGGATTCCCTCCCATTTTTGTGCCAAGACGTGCAATTTCAGCAAGTCCTCTAGTGATAAGCGCCGCTTTTGCATTATCACCATATCCAAGTCCGTCTGTGATACCAGCTGCTAGAGCAATGATATTTTTCAATGCGCCGCCAATTTCCACCCCAATCACATCAGGGTTTGTGTACACTCTAAAGTTATTGTTCATGAACAAATCTTGAACAAATTGAGCTGCTTCAATATTTTCTGACGAGACAGTGACAGTTGTCGGATGACGCAGACCTACTTCTTCTGCATGACTCGGCCCTGATAGGACAACGACAGCCTCTCTTTTCTCAGAAGGAACTTCTTGTTCAATCATTTGAGAAATTCTAAGAAGTGTATCTGGTTCAATTCCCTTACTGACATGAACAAACGGCACCTTCGATGAGATCAGCTCATTTGCCTGCTTCAATACCTCACGAATGGCCTTTGTTGGTACAGCGACAATAATCGCCTCTGCCCCTTCTAAAGCCTGCTTCATATCAGTTGTCGCCTGAATAGACGCTGGCAGTTCGACATTTGGCAAGTAATCATGATTTTCATGCTTCTCATTGATTTGATCAATGAGCTCTTGTCTATGTCCCCACATGTGTACATCATGATGATTATCAGCTAATACAAGCGCAAGAGCTGTTCCCCAGCTGCCTGCTCCAAGTACTGAAATTTTCTTCATCCTGCTCACCCTTTTTATTTTCTCGCTCTCGCAAATATTTTAATCGGTGTTCCTTCAAAACCAAATGCATCTCGAATGCGGTTTTCTAGGAAACGCTCATAAGAAAAGTGCATAAGCTCTGGATCGTTTACAAACACAACGAAGGACGGAGGCTTAATGGCCACCTGTGTTGCATAGTAAATTTTCAAGCGCTGTCCGTTATGAGTCGGCGTTGGATTCATCGCTACCGCATCCATGATGATATCATTTAAAATATTGGTTTGAACGCGCATTGCATGGTTTTCACTCGCTGTGATAATGGACGGCATTAATGTATGAATTCTCTTTTTCGTAAGAGCTGACATAAACAAGACAGGTGCATAATCAAGAAATTGAAAATGCTCGCGGATGTTTTGCTCAAATTCCTTCATCGTACGCTCATCTTTTTCAACAGCATCCCATTTGTTCACAATGATCACAACGGCTTTACCAGCTTCGTGTGCATAGCCAGCAATTCGTTTATCCTGCTCAATAATGCCTTCCTCGCCGTCAAGTACAACAGCGACAACATCAGAACGATCAATGGCTTTTAATGCACGAAGTACACTGTATTTCTCTGTTGTTTCATATACTTTTCCTTTTTTCCTCATACCTGCTGTATCAACAATGACAAAGTCACGCTGATTGTACGTAAACATCGTATCGACAGCATCTCTTGTTGTACCAGCGATGTTGCTGACAATGACGCGGTCTTCTCCGAGCATAGCATTCACTAAAGAGGATTTCCCTACATTCGGACGGCCAATTAAGCAGAACTGAACAACTTCTTCAGCATATTGCGTATCCGGTAAGTTCTTAAAGTGTTCTGCCACTGCATCAAGCAGATCACCAAGACCTAATCCGTGCGTTCCAGAAATCGGATACGGCTCGCCAAATCCGAGTGCATAAAAGTCATACACGTCGCTTCTCATTTCAGGGTTGTCCAGTTTATTAACAGCAAGTACAACTGGCTTTTTCGTGCGATATAAAATTTTTGCGACTTCTTCATCCGCAGATGTCACGCCATCTCGGCCATTCACCATAAAGATAATGACATCCGCTTCGTCCATTGCGATTTCTGCCTGATGGCGAATTTGCGCCAAGAATGGCTCATCTCCAATATCAATTCCACCAGTATCTATTAAATTAAAGTCATAATTTAACCATTCAGCAGAGCTATAGATTCGATCTCTTGTTACACCAGGTGTGTCTTCTACAATCGATATTCTTTCGCCTGCGATTCGATTAAAAATTGTAGATTTTCCAACGTTGGGCCTTCCAACAATGGCTACGACAGGTTTACCCATAGTACCCTTCCTTTCAATCCAGCCGCGATTCAATATGTTCATCATCATGTTTCAACCGGGATTTAAAATTTTCATTCAGTTTTATGAAATAAACCCTTCAAACATGAAGGGTTCAACTTATATATTATATCAATTTTTAATCAGACCACAATGAATAACTTAAAAATGTTTGACAATCAAGTAAAGATCTTCTCCAATACCGTGTGCAATTCCATCTAAAATGGCCTCTAAATTCATGGCATACATGTCGAGCTCTTCTTTATTTTCACAGAAAAAAACCGCTGTTCCGCCAATAACCCGCTCTTTATTTGTTGTCGCTACAGCCAATATAAATTGTTCAATGGTGTTCGCCATGCCCTATTACCTCACTTTCTTTTTAATGAAATCTGTCGGCATTCTTATGGCATTTTCTAAAATAGGCACCTCTTCTAATACACGGACAGCCAAATCTTCACGCTGCCATTGCGGTAAAATGAACACACCAAGTGTACCGGTATTCAGATCACGTTTTGCGAGCGGACAGAGCGATGGTTCACCAGAATCGCGGTACACGCCAAGCACGTTTGATAAATCAAATAAAATGGCTTGCCGCTGTCCAAGGTTGGCAATCGTTGTAGCAGAGTTGAAATTTTTCGGTGTCAAAATAAAGCCCATCCCATGTTCTAAAATGAGTTTTTGCTTTTCAGGCAGCCCGATATTCATAATGTATATATCATTCACATAAAGCCCTGCCCCATCAAAGCGAAGCTCCCCTTTTTGAATGCTGACGATATCCTTTAATTGACTGCCTGACATTAATAGCTTTGCCATGAAAAAACAAAGAATACCGACCACTGTTCCAACAACAAGTGAGAAGAAAATACAGGCTGTCGTTGTAATGAGTGCAGTGAGAATCGCAATATAATTTCGACTTTCAAAGGCAATGGCAATGCCTTCTATATATGTACTGCCTCGTGAGACAAGCTCATACGAATCCATTTGGGTTAACGTATTTCTTTCCATATTTCGGACATCTCGAAATTGCGTGGCTGCCAAAGTGAGAAAGGTAATCGCCGTAAATTCCTCCTGAATCAGTGCAGGCATAATGATTGCACCTAATCCTGACGCAATAAAACCAAGCGCAATGTGAATTACTTGTCCATGAATATACGTAGGGTATTGCCGGTAATCCGTTCTTAACATGTAAAGTCTGGCCGCCATCCCAAAGATGACACCAATAATCACAGGAAACGTATAGTCTGTCATGTTGATTTTGCAGCCCCTTTTACTGATTTTCTTGATGAACGGGCGTTCAAGAGCTTTTCCAGCTGATCGACACCTAATAGGAAGACCGCTCCTTGAACAACGAAGGAAAGAAAAGAGAGGTCCCCTATAACAATTGATGATGTGAGGCGGTGAATCGTCAGCGCATAAAGGGCTTCGCCGAGACATACTGACATCATCCATAGGGTGATTCGTTCCGCTAACGGCTGTGCATATGTCATACACATTAAGATCAGCAAGGCAAATACAACCCATTCCACCTTTATTATCGTGAACCAAACGGGGTCATATAATGCAAACATCATAAAAAAGGCATACGCGCTCACCATTGAGCCCAATTGCATGATTCTCATGATTCGATAACCAGACTTGAATATGACGAAAGCAACACATGCATATAAAAAAGTCATCAAGAATCCCGCATTGATGCTTATATCTATAACCGATATCATGACATGACTGAATATAATATGGATAAGTACACAAATGCCCAGCACGCTCCGCCACAAACTTTTTTCCATGATAAATGTCACCATAATCCAAACGAACCATATAGACCAATAATAGTACAATGCCTCCAACGCCTCATCACCTCAATTACATTATGGGAAAATCTCCAATTTTTAAACATGCGGATCATTACCCGCTTTGCATGAAATAAACAAGCGGTGACATCCTAATGATTGAGGAGGGATGCATGATGGGAAAAGATAGACAGGAAAAGCGTTTAAAGGCGTCAAAAAGAGTGGAATCTGACCGTGATCAATCCATTCATCATAAGGGTGCAACAACATTAGAAGGTCCAGAAAGCGCACGAAAAAGAAATCAATAAAAAAAGGCATGTGATATCACATGCCTCTCTTACTATAGTACGTTGTGTCAACGCCTCTTTCTTTGAGCCAATGACTTGTTTCCCCTGAAATTACAACTTGAGCTTGTCTCAGCTCTTCAATCGTCTTCACGCCAAGCACTGTCATCATCATCTTAATATCTTCTTGAAGTTCCATGATATCAGCGATAAGGCCGCTTTCTCCTCCACTGGTCAGTGATTTTAAGAAAAATCCAGCAAGACCAGCAGCAGATGCGCCAAGAGCGATTGATTTGGTTACATCAAGAGCATCTTGAATACCTCCGGAGGCTAAAATCGTTTGATTCTGAAAGGCTGTATGTACTTCAGCAAGACTCGCTGCAGTTGGAATCCCCCATTGATCAAAATAACGCAGTGCTTTTTGGCGGCGGAGATTTTCAATTTTAGAAAAGTTCGTTCCACCAAATCCGCCTACATCAACAGCTGCAACCCCAGCATGAAATAACTTTCTTGCCGTTTCCTTGCTCATGCCAAATCCGACTTCTTTCACGACAACAGGCACAGCAACTGATTCAGCGATAGCTGCAATCCGCTCAAGCGCTCCCCTAAAATCGCGATCCCCTTCAGGCATGACAATCTCTTGGATGACATTCAGGTGAATCTGGAGCATATTTGCCCCGAGCATGTCGACTGCTTCCTTAGCTTGCTTCATTGTCGCTTCACTGCCTAAATTTGCAAATACAATTCCATCCGGATTCACTTTACGAACGACTTCATATGTTCGTCTTTCTTCTTTATCTTTCAGTGCAGCCATTTGTGATCCAACTGCTACAGGGATATTGGTCTCCTTCGCTGCGATCGATAAAGAGCGGTTGATCTCATAGGTGGATTCTCCGCCCCCGCCAGTCATTGCATTGATAAAAATTGGCGAACCGAAAGTCAGTCCGCCAATTGTCGTATGTGTATCAATTTGTGATGTCGCAAGATCTGGTAAACTGGCGTGAACGAAGGAAACATCATCTAAACCTGTTGCTGCATGCTGGCCAGTGGACAACGCATGCTCAATATGCTGCTTCTTTCTTTCTGCTCGCGTCAATTTTGATCACCAAATTATTTTAGTTTATTGAGTTTATCGCCGATCAGGTCACCAAGCTGGAATCCGCTTGTGTTTTCTTCTTTCGCCTGATATTGACGATAATCCTCTTCGATTTGTTTTTCAGGATTTTCTTCTAAATCACGGATGCTTAGTGAAATGCGCTCTTCGTCTTCATTCACATCAAGCACTTTCACTTTCACAGTCTGCCCTTCTTCAAGGACTTCTTGCGGCGTGCCGATATGTTTATGAGAGATTTGGGAAATATGCACAAGCCCTTCTACACCTGGCAGAATTTCAACAAATGCACCAAAGCTCACAAGACGTTGAACAGTTCCTTCAAGCACATCACCTTGTTTTACCTTTTCACCAATTTGGCTCCAAGGTCCTGGTAATGTTTCTTTAATAGATAGTGAGATACGTTCGTTATCACGATCAACAGCAAGTACTTTGACCTGGACTTCCTGTCCTTCTTCTACTACGTCAGATGGCTTTTCAACATGCGCATGGGATAGCTGAGAAATGTGAACTAATCCATCAATGCCGCCAATGTCAACAAATGCACCAAAATCAGTAAGCCGCTGTACTTTACCATCAATCACACTGCCTACTTCAAGCTTTTGCAGGAAGTCTTGCTTTTTGTCTAATTGCTCTTGCTCAACGACTGCACGGTGTGAGAGAATCACGCGATTTTTTTCGCGGTCAAGTTCTACCACAACAAGTGAGAGTGTTTTCCCTTTGTAATCTGTGAAGTCTTCTACATAGTGTGCTTCTACAAGAGATGCAGGAATAAATCCACGCACACCAATGTCAACGACAAGACCACCTTTTACAACGTCTTTTACTTCAGCTTCAAATACTTCTTTTGTTTCAAACTTTTTCTCTAGGTCTTCCCAAGCGCGGTCTGCATCAACAGCACGTTTCGATAAAATCAAAGCATCGTCTTCGACCTTTGTTACTTTAAGCTCTAACTCGTCGCCATCTTTCACGACATCTGATGCTTTTTCAACGTGAAGACTTGATAATTCACTGATTGGGATGATACCAGGTTGTTTCACATTGACGATATCTACATTGACATGCTTGTCCTCAACTTTAGAAACAATCCCTTTCACTACATCTCCAACCTCTGGTACCTGAACATCGATTTGATTCATTTCCTCTGTCATTTCGATAACCTCCTTGGTCCAAACCTACACAGCTTAGTTAAAACGACTGGGCGAATATGTGTCTTAAGCATGATGATTGCCAGCCGAATATGTATTATAGAAACATTCAAATCAACATAATTGCTTGAATGATCAATAAAAATAGTATTAGTATAAACTTCTAATAAAAGACCTTGTTTGTCAAGAGATAAACCTCTAACTTATAAAAGTTTTCTAAAATTTCTTACTGTTTCTCCACGCGGTCTGCTGCATCTAAAATTTTCCCTGCCACCTCTTGAATAGAAAGGGAAGTTGTGTCAATTTCAATGGCGTCATCCGCTTTCTTTAAAGGTGAAACTTCGCGCTCAGAATCAAGCTTATCGCGTCTTGCAATCTCTTCGATCAGCTGATCATAATTGACGTCGTAGCCTTTTTTCTGATTCTCTTCAAAGCGGCGTTTTGCTCTTTCTTCTACTGATGCAAGCAAGAAAATTTTCACTTCGGCATCTGGAAGTACGTGAGTGCCTATATCTCTTCCATCCATAACGACGCCGCCTCGTTTGCCAAGCTCTTGCTGCCTGCGGACCATTTCTTCCCGAACAGCTCTATGCTTTGCAACAACCGATACTTGGTTGCTAACGCGGTCTGTGCGAATATCCTCTGTGACATCCGTATTGTCGAGATGGACTTTTTGACCATCGCCTGTTGTTACCAGTTCAATGACCGTTTTTTTCAATAATGAATCAAGTGCCTGTTCGTCTTCAAGATCTACACCTTGATTGAGTGCCGCAAGTGTAATCGCGCGGTACATAGCGCCTGTATCAATATAAATATATGATTTTTTTGCTGCGACAATTTTTGCCACAGTGCTTTTTCCTGCTGCTGCAGGACCGTCAATTGCGATAGATAATTTCTTTTTCATAATACCTCTCCTTGATTGAATCTCCCTTATGAATTGTAACACGATCACCGCTCAAACGGGGGAATTTTCTATCAATCCTTCTGCTTAAACGTCTCAATCCATTCTTCAATGCTCATGTTATTCACACCCTCATACTGCACGACTTTTGACAAAAAGAGCTCTCCTTTCGTCAAATGAAGTGTGATCTGAATGGTTAGCAATAAAACAAGCTGAATGAGCACCACTTTCATTAACCATCTTTCCATTGTCTTCATACAAAAAGCCTCCACGCTAGATTCTTTCTTCTCTAGTATGGAAGCTTTTTACACCCTTTATTCTTATGCTTTTTTCACACGTGTTAAAAGCTGCTGCTGAAAGCAGTATTTCATGATGTGCTGCTGTTGATCATTTGTGATCTCAGAAAACTCCATGATCGCTCTTGTTTTGCCAGACTGTTCATCTTGATATACTCGATTCATCTCTGCAACCGCTTTTATTTTTACGGGCTCTTTCAGGGGAAGTTCAAACTCTGTGACCACTTCTCCATATTCTTTCAATGACACGCCCTCAGGAACTGCAATCGCCACGCCGCCAGCACTCATATTCACAATAAACGTTTCAAAGGCCTCTTCATCCGTTTGCATGATGGAGGCTTTGACCATCGTATCCACTCTCAGGTATTCTCTTCGCTGAAGCCGGATCATTTCTTCTTTTGGCGGAATGGAAATAACAATCATCGGAATATCTTCTTTTCTTTTTCCGATGACTTCGCTTGTACATTTGTATGGAATTTGGTTTTCGTCAAAAAAGAAAACGGTGATTTCTGTTTGCTGATTTAAGTAGATGGTGCGTCCCGTTTCTTTATCAGCTGGATAATTAATGCAAATATCATCGTTATTATTTTCCAAAACCTTCGATTTTGCTGTTTTCACTTCTTTGTTCTCATTGACATATTCAATTGTAATTGCATCCCCTATTTGTAACATTCCTCATCACTCTTTTCATCTGTGAAATCGTATCCTCTCCTATATTAAACCATGTCTAAAACAAAAGGAAAAGACTTATTAGCCTTTTCCTCGCTTCCTTTTCTATAGGTCTTTATATATAGGTTCTGCATTTTTTAGTTTATCTACTCGTTCTTCTTTTCCGGTATCCGCATTAATGAACATGCGGTACGTATCGTTTTTTATCGTTCCAAGGAACTCATAGCACAGAACTTCCTCGGACATATCATTTTGCACTATCGCTAAATGAGTATCTTCGATCTTTACATGCTGATTCAATGTTTTCTCCGCTTCTTTTTGCGAGATTTTAGGTGCTTTGATGTCTCGGGTTTTATGATTCATTAAGTAGTCTTTCGCTGAAAACCCAACAACCTCGCCATCATCCAATGCGACTTTCATGCGTATACTATCTGGATAAAGCAGGACATTTTTTTGAAGAGGCACATAGGTAAATACACCGATATTATCAAATTGTGCACTTTCATCTAAATGGAACGATTCCGTGTCAAACCCTTGCTTCTTTAAGAAGCTGAGTGCTTTTTCTGATGCATCATTTAAACTGATTTTCTGTTTTTTCACATCACGATTCTGAAGAAGGTAGACTGGGTGCCCTCCTTTTTCAGTCAAGTCTAAGTAAAAGTTTGCATGGCTGTCTGGATCAGACATCGATAAGCTGTACACGTCACGATTGGTTTTGCTGCCGCTTTTTCTCACTTTAAAGTGTTGGTTATGGTCGGGTGTGAATTTCTGTGCAATGCGGATCGCTTCTTTTTTTGAAATCTTATCGCCTTTTAAATGATTGTAGCCTTGTGTTTCTTTTTCTGTCGACACATTTGTAGGCCCAAGATCAACATCTGCAAATGCATCTGCATTTCTCTCGACTGTTTTCAACCCGTCAATGATGGTGTTGTCGTTCTTTCGATCGCCATCTGCGAGCGCCATTTCAACATCCATCCATTTTAAGTTTTTATTAAGTACGAGGTGCTGCACTTGTCTCAGTTCGTTTTGGATATCTGACGCTTGATCATATAGAGCTGTAATGGTTTTGTGTGTATCTTTATTTAATGGTTCATCTGATAAAGATTTGACTGAAGATTTGTAGCTGAAATCTCCGACATTCGCCAGGAATTCTTCCGTTTTATTAAAAGGCATCAATGTAAGCGGGAGCTGACTGACATTGTTATGCGCTTCTGATGACATTCTCCATACATCTGCAAGTGCTGGTGAGATGGATGTTTGGCTGTTCATCGCAAGTGTTGCGCCCAGTTTGTCATGCAGCTGATCCACCTGATACGTTAAATCGTGAAAAGCTCTTTGGTAGTTGTTCTCAGCATGAAGCAGAACGGCGTCTTTTTCTTGATGTTCTTTATAGCCCCAGTAACCTGTTGAGATGACAGCAATTCCTAAAATAGCAATCAATATTCCTCTGATCATTTATTTACACCTCTTTTTATTCGCAGAATATATGTTTCCCGATTCGTTTAATTTGTGGTCTTCCCCAAATCCATGGACTTGTTGCTGTATCAGGATTAAAGTAATAGATCGCGCTCTCAGACGGATCCCAGCCATTGATTGCATCAAACACAGCCTTTTTGGCCGTTTCATCTGGCGTCATATAAAATTGACCATCTGCTACAGCGGTAAACGCAAGCGGTTCAAAAATGACCCCTGCAATCGTATTTGGAAAGGTCGGGTTATTCAAACGGTTTAAGATGACGGCAGCGATGGCTACCTGTCCTTCATACGGCTCACCTCTTGCTTCACTGTAAACAGCTTGCGACAAGAGCTGAATGTCATTACTAGAAAAACCACCAGGCATGTTGGCTGCTGTTTGTTTCGGTGTTTGGTTTCCCTGCTGGCCGCCTGACTGATTGCCAGACTTCCCAGATGATCCACTTTGACTTTTTTGATTTTCTTTTGTACCTTGAGCTGTCTTTTTTTGCGAGCTTCTTTGCGCAGGAGCCTTTGTTTGCTGATCAAGAGGCTTTCCGCCATAATGGGTAAACTGGTTCCCTTGCTGCAGCTGCTTTTGCACAAACTCTTTGTAGTATTTCGTCTTTTGAACTAATAAGTTTTTTGTTTTCTGACCTACAAGCCCATCGACCTTCTTCATGCCAAATTGGTTTTGAAAGTTGCGAACGGCCCAGTACGTCCCCCAGCCATAGACGCCATCGATTTTGCCATTGTAAAAACCATTGTATTGGAGCCGCGCTTGCAGCTCGACTACATCTTCTCCTGTTGCCCCACGCTGGATGACTTGGCTGGTGAAGGCTTCACTTTTACTCGCTGTCAAAAGTGAAGACGCAAGAAGAACGATTGAGAAGATAAGAACGATTTGTTTCATGAAACGAGCTTTATCCATATTTGATCCTCCTGTACTTTTGATGTTTGAATATATGTTTCTTCCGATCCCTATTTTTATACATTCAACACAGGAGAGAATTGGATGGAAAAGACAAAAAAACGCCCCTATATACAATAAGGACGTTTTCCAAATTAAATTTGCACCATTTTTACCGCACGGGCTTTTTTTGCTTTTCTTAAACCAAACCACCATAAAAAAATCATGAACGGCACCATGATATATCCCCAGTTTTTCATCCCTAATAGAATGAAATCATACAGGCCGTGAAACAGCACAGGGAGCGTTAAAGAAAGGATCAGCCATTTGCGCTGCTCTTTTTTATCAGAGAAGCGGGCTTTTCCGATATAAAATCCCATCACAACACCAAATAATGCGTGACTTGATACAGGTAATAAAGCACGGGTAAATGCATATTCGACCCCATGACCGACTAAGTAAAGAATATTTTCAAGTGTTGCAAAACCAAGTGAGACACTCGTTCCATACACAATCCCGTCATAGTGTTCGTCAAACTGGGCATGCGCATAAACGCTGACCATTAAAATGAACCATTTTAATGATTCCTCTAAAAAGCCCGACGTCACAAATGAAATCAAGATAGGGTTTGTTGCGATATTTTCCTCTTGAAGGACATATTGAATAAACATGGTTGGAAACACAAGTATGACACCTAGCATAAAAGATCTGATGACCATGTGAACCGGCTCATTGTCGTACTGATCTTTTAAATAAAAATAACTTAAAAGTGCGATGCCGGGAGCTAAACCTGCTGAGATGATTGCGATCATAACCAGACCTCTTTCCCTACATTATCCTTCATTATCGTACCATGATTTACCCTTTTTTTATATGACTCGGGCCCATTTTTCTTAAAATAAATTTCTATATAATCCCAATTTATATAAAAAAGAACCGAACCCCTTTGAAGGATCCAGTTCTTTTTTTATCCGTTGATTCTTTTGTTGATTTCTTCTGCAATGAGTCCACCATGAAATCTTCCATTTTCGATAAAAATTTCATTGGCATTATTTCCAGCTGCAATGACTCCTGCAATGAAAATGCCTTCAACATTCGTTTCCATCGTCTTTTCATCAAATGCTGGACGGCCTGATTCTTGGTCAATCGTGACCCCCATTTTTTCTAAGAAAGAATGATCTGGATGATAGCCAGTCATAGCAAATACATAGTCACTTTTCACTCGATCCGTTTGATTTTGCTGATTTGTAAAAATCACATTTTCTTCTGTGATTTCTTTCACCTGCGCGCCAAACTCCATTCGAATCGTTCCATTACGAACAAGCGCTTCAAACTCTGGTAAAATCCAAGGTTTGATGCTGGATGAATATTCAGTTCCTCTATACAGCACCGTGACTCTGCTTCCGCATTTCACAAGTTCTAGCGCAGCATCCACACTGGAGTTCTTCCCGCCGATCACCGTCACATCTTTATCAAAATATGGATGTCCTTCTTTAAAATAGTGATATACGTGAGGAAGGTCTTCTCCTTTGACGTTCATATAGTTTGGATGATCATAGTAGCCAGTGGCAATCACGACGTAATCACATGAATAGTCGTCTTTTGATGTACTCACCGTAAAACGGCCATCTTGTTTCGTCACGGCATTTACTTTTTCAAAGGCATGCACACGCAGGTTTTTTCGTCTGACGACCTCTCGATAATAGGAAAGCGCCTGAATACGAACGGGCTTACGGTTTTCAGTAATAAAAGCAACATCACCGATTTCAAGCTTTTCACTTGTACTAAAAAAGGTTTGATGTGTTGGGTAATGATAAATACTGTTCACAACATTCCCCTTTTCAATCACAAGTGCATCAATCCCAATTTGCTTGAATGCGATGGCAGCTGATAACCCGCATGGGCCGCCTCCTATTATGATCGCTTTTTCTTGTTTCATTTGTTCCACTCCTGTCATTTCACTGCAATAACAATTGCTGGGCTGTTTGATTCTTTGTTCCATTCCATAAAAAAATCTCCTATTTAAGGATAGGAGATTTTAAGGCGCGATGCAAATAAGCCGCTTAAATCCAGCCTCTGAATCGAGAGGCTTCAGCCATTTTACGTACACCGACCATATATGCAGCAAGACGCATATCGATTCGGCGGTTTTGCGCCATTTCATAAATATTATTAAATGATTTCACCATCATATCTTCTAAACGAGTTTCAACTTCTTCTTCAGTCCAGTAGAACCCTTGGTTATTCTGAACCCATTCAAAGTAAGAAACAGTTACACCACCCGCACTCGCAAGTACGTCTGGAACAAGCAGTACACCACGATCTGAAAGAATTTTGGTTCCTTCCAGTGTCGTTGGGCCATTTGCTGCTTCTACGACAATTTTGGCTTTAATGTTTGCCGCATTATCTTCTGTGATTTGGTTTTCAATGGCTGCAGGTACTAAGATATCACAATCCAGCTCAAGCAGCTCTTGGTTTGTAATTGTATCGTTAAATAGTTTAGTGACGGTTCCAAAGCTGTCACGTCGGTCAAGCAAGTAGTCAATGTCTAGACCATCTTCATCGTATAATCCGCCGTACGCATCTGAAATTCCTACGATTTTTGCTCCAGCATCATACATGAATTTAGCTAAGTAGCTTCCTGCATTTCCGAATCCCTGTACGACAACACGAGCCCCGTTAATGTCAATTCCTTTTTTCTTCGCCGCTTCTTTGATGCAGATCGTTACACCTTTTGCTGTTGCAGTATCACGTCCATGTGATCCTCCAAGAACAATTGGTTTTCCTGTAATAAATCCTGGCGAGTTAAATTCATCAATTCTAGAATATTCATCCATCATCCATGCCATAATTTGAGAGTTCGTAAACACGTCTGGTGCTGGAACATCTTTTGTTGGTCCAACGATTTGACTGATGGCGCGAACATAGCCGCGGCTTAGTTTTTCAAGCTCTCTGAATGACATTTCTCTTGGATCACAGATAATACCGCCTTTTCCTCCGCCATAAGGAAGATCCACAATTCCACATTTTAAACTCATCCAAATTGAAAGCGCTTTTACTTCTTTTTCCGTAACGTTCGGGTGGAAACGAATTCCGCCTTTTGTTGGACCGACAGCATCATTGTGCTGTGCACGGTAACCAGTGAAAATTTTCACCGATCCATCGTCCATACGTACTGGAATTTTGACTGTTAATAGACGAATTGGCTCCTTCAGCAATTCATACACTTCTTGCGGATACCCTAATTTGTCTAGCGCTTTATGTATGACGGTTTGAGTTGACTTTAAAACATCTAGCTTATCTTCTGCGTTATGAGCGGCGTTTTGATCGGCTGCCATTAAAATAAACCCCCTAGAAATCTTTCATGATCTACTGCTCCCTTTCAAGCAATAGTATACACCTTCGTACTGGTAAAGCAAAGGTAAAAAGCGTTTTTTATCAAAATAAAATATCAGCGTTTATAAATATAAAAAAGGATATAAAAAAATACTGTTGTTTCATCACAACAGTATTAAATATAATAGAAAAAAGTGATTAAAAATACATTTGAATCGTTTTCACAGCATCTTCTTGCATGATCACTTTTCCATATTCTTTTAGCCGGTGAATGGTTAGTGTCGTAGGTGAACCAAACTCTGCTAAAATCGAAATGACTGTATCAGCAGATAATTCTCCAACATCATCCAGGCTGAGATAATATTGACCTTCATAATGGTAAACTGTACCCCCTAAAAGTCCAATACGACTTAAACTATGGGACAGTTGAATCACATCTTCAAACGAGGCAAATTGATAGAGCACATGCTTGCTCTCGTCGAGCTTGACTTGCATCTCAATGTAATCTTCATCAAACTCATCATCAGCATCTTCCTGCTGACTCTTTGTGACAATGACGACCATCCCCTGCGCCTGAAGAGAAAATACTTCAACAGCAATCGGTCCATTCGCTTCAAAACCGAGCTCCTGATTCGCTTCGTTCATCATGTCTTTAAACAGCTGATGGACTTTGAACGAATCTTTCCAAAGGTCTTCTTTCGTAAGACCTCGGTCTGTCAGGTCATCTAGTGTGAGAAAAATTTTGATTTTATTATAATTCAGACGCTCCAGTCGCATAACGTTCCCTCCTGCCTCTTCTAAACACACATCATACTGTAGTATATGAGATGATGAGTCATAGGTTCTTAATTTTGTATTCAGTTTACACTGTGTCAAGACGGAAGACAAGCATGAGGCTATGCTTACGGTGACTTTTATGGAAAATATTGAGGGTACCGCAAGTTAACGCGTTTTTAGAGGCATTAAATAGATCAGATGGGTTTCTGGTTCTGCTCCTAGACGCATTGGAATCTTTGTTGTCCCGTAGCCATTACTAATGAGAAAGAACGCACCTTTGACCTGGCCTGTTCTTCCTTTTTCATACGGACCAAATTTCCCAATTCGGATCTGTCCCCCATGCGTATGACCGCTCAGGACAAGATCAATTCCCTCTTCTTCACTCATCAAATGATGCACATCTGGATTGTGTGATAAGAGAATATTGACATCATCTTTCACAAACTCAGGCCGTATCGCTTCATAATCTGCTTTTTCAAGCCGAATATCATCAATTCCTCCGATTTTGATTCGCTGGCCTTCGAAATTCCATACAGCCGTTTCATTTTGCAAAGTCGTGACATCGTATGCATGAAGAATCTCTTTAAACCTTTGCTGGTGCAGCTCATGATCATTATTTCCCCAAACAAAATAAACCGGCGCAATTTTTGATAAACGTTTCACATTTTCTTCAATCCTTGCATAGGGTACACCTTTTTCTGCTAAATCTCCGCCAATCATAATCACATCTGGCTCTTCCTGTCTGATTTCTGCTAATAAAGTGTCACTGATGAGACGTCTGTGTGTATCAGAAATAAAGAAAATGACAGCAGGCCGGTCTGATTGAAGTGCTTCTATTGTAAAGTAATGCTTTTTGATGTTGTTTTGTTTTGCCGTTTTCACCATTTTTGCCGTTACACACACACCTGTTGTAACAGCCGCAATGGCGGCAGTAAATCCGATGGCATATTTCATCACAAATGGCTCCCTTACATATCTTTCTTTCATAAGACGCTTGAATGAAAAAAGACGTTTCAACTGTTAAACGTCTTTTTTTCTCATTTATTTACTTTCATAATAGAGATTAATGTCATACTGCTTCTGCATATAGTGAAAAACCGCCTCGCGCTCTTTCCACTGATTCGATTGAGGCCATAAATCTGTACTTTTTTGTATAATTTCACATCGAAGCCGATGATATTCATCCTCAGCCTTTTCTTCTTTTTTCTTATAGTAATAAGATGCGTAAAAAGCAAAGACCTCAGCCATGATCCAAAACAGAAAAACTTCATGACCAAGCAGTGTTGCAATCATGGCTTCAGGCTGAAGCGAGCCGCCTCCCGCATTTGCCGTGATCACAAAATAAAACAAAAGAATGGCCAGCGATAGAAGGGCTGTCCATTGCCATCTTTTGCACTGCTTGGCAAAGCCCTCATATTTATGCTTTCTTTTGATCAATGTTTCCATCATTTTCTGTGTCGGCTGATCCATATATCGGCTGATTGCGTGCAATGTCATCACATACACCCTGTCCCTTTTTTCTACATATGTATGTGCGTGCTTCTTCATTCATGTCAGGTGATTAGTTTTCTAGTGGAATATTCAGCACTTGACCACTGTACACGCTGTTACCTTTCAAATGATTATAGGCTCTAATTTTCTCTTCACCCGAACGGTTTTTGTAATACTTCATTGAAATTCGATACAGGTTTTCCTCTGGACCAACAGTGTGCTGCACGACACGAACTGGCTTTTCTTCCTGTTTCTTTTTCTCTTCGGCTTCTTTTCGTTTTTTCTCTTCCTGCTGCTTTTGCAGGGCTAGCTGCTGCTGCTCACGCTTTTTGGCAGCTTCGGCTCGCGCGCGTTCTTTTTCTTTCGCTGCTTGTTCACGCTCTTCTTTCTCTTTAGCAGCTTTTTCTTTTTTCTTCTGTTCAGCTTTTTCTTTCAATCGCTGTTTTTCTTTTTCTTCATCTTTCTTTTGCTTCTCATCATCAGACGCATCCGCTTTATCAGCATTAGAATCATTTTTCGTTTCGACAAGTGCTGACGGGACTGGGTCTGTGTCAGCACTTGATGTAGAATCAATATTATATACATCTTGATTATTATTATGGTTGATTTCCTTTGACGTGTAGTAGATCAGAAGGAAGAACACCGTGACGACGATAATAGGAAAGATAATAGCCAGTGTTGTAAACAATGGATTGCGCACCTTTTTCGTGCGCTGCTTTTTATATTCATGAAAATCTTCTCGTGTAGGAAAGTGAGAGTCATCTGAAGGCTGCACTTCTTCTTCAAAAATTTTCTCTGCATCATCGTCATGGATGTTTGTCAGCTGCTCCTTCTTTCTCTTCATTCTCGACATTTCTTCCATGTTCATCCCTCCCCCTATATTTCAAACGAATTTGACAAGCAAAGACTAAGTCAATAACAAAATGGGTCATGACAGGAACAAATAAATTCCCAGTCCACTCGTATAAAAGTCCTAAAAAAATACTAATAGAAACCACAAGGATAAACAAGAGTATTTTTGATAAGTAGCGAAAGTGAAGGAGCGCAAACACGATACTTGCAATCTCCAATCCAAATTGCTGCTGGACAATCCCTCGGAATAGAATTTCCTCTGAAAAGGCGATGAGCAGTGCTAACCAAACAATATGCGGGATGCTGCGGTTTTTGAACATTTTTTCATTTAATCCGCCATCATCATACATATGAGCAGGAAACACCTTCATGACAATCGCATCCACAATGATCACAAGCACAGCGCCGCCAATTCCATAAGTCAGTATCCGCGCATCTTGGATCTCCCAAAGGGATGTGAAATCTGTCCAATGATCGAACATAAATATACCTAGTAAAAAAGAAATGATCAGCATCAGCAGCTGCGTGAAATACAGCTGTTCTACGACTTGTCGATCGGTTAATTTTTCGATGATTCGGCGGTGTTGTTCAATCAATGCTGCGCCTCTTTTGACAGATGAAACATACGATCCAGCACGGTCTTCCAGTGTTTCATTTCATTCAGCTCCAATGGTTGATCTTTTTTTTCATAATCAGACAGGTCAAGTCCGCAAGAAGAACAGCAGCTGCCAGAGGATGCGCTCTCCGTTTGATCAAGCTGTTCGTAAAAGTATGATAACAGAGATTGTCTAAAGCAGCTATGATCTGTGATCCGCTCCTTAAAATGCCACACTTTTCTCAGTTTTTCTGTTTGTCTGTCCTGCAATTTCTCTTTCAGTTTCATCAGGAGCACACGAGGCTGTTCTGACTGATACATTCTGTAATAATGGATCAGCATTCTTGCACGTGTCTCTTGAAGTCCTGATTCCATCAATTGTTCACGTAATTTCTTTTCATCATTTGTCTGCATTTGTGTCAGCCTAGCTAAGAAGAAATCAATTTCTGGATCATCAAAGCCTTCTGCTTGTATTAAATGCTGTTGAATATCCGCGTCCTCTTCTGTATATAAAAGAATGCTCACACTATTTTTCCCGTCCCGTCCTGCTCTTCCAATTTCCTGCATAAATGCTTCAATTGACTGCGGCGGGCTCATATGAATAACAAATCGTATATCTGCTTTATCAATTCCCATTCCAAAAGCACTTGTACAACAAATAAGGTCAAGCTGTCCGCTGATAAATTGCTGCTGAATAAGCATGCGATCTCCTGCATCCATTCCGCCATGGTAATACTCTACACGCTGATGGGTTTTTTGTTTCAAAATGAGCGCCATATCTTCTGTCATTTGCCGAGTCGGGCAATAAATCAGGCCTGGGCCTTGCAGGAATTCCACAAGCTCAATGGCCCGTTTCTCTTTTGCTTCTTTCGTCTCGTGCGCTTCTTTGACTAATGCGATGTTTGGCCGGTTGACAGAATGAATATGAAAGTCTGGATGCTGCAATCTTAGCGTTTGCACGGTATCTTTTAGCGTTTGTTTCGTTGCTGTTGCCGTCAGTGCTAAGGCGGCAGGATGACCTAATGCTTCTCTCCATTCTCCCAGCTTGGAATATTCCGGACGGAAATCATGTCCCCATTCAGATATACAATGAGCTTCATCGACGACGAACAGACCAATATGCATTGATTTGAGCTGTTCTAGCAGCACCTCTGACATTAATGCCTCAGGCGCGACGAATAAAAATTTATATGATGGCAAATGCCGAATGATATGTCGCCTTTCATGAAAAGACAATGTGCTGTTCAGTGCCGCCACTCGTTTTTCTCCGCGCATTTTCATTCGTTCGACTTGGTCCTCCATAAGCGATAACAGCGGCGAAATAATGAGAACTAAGCCTTCAGTCATATAGCCGGGAATTTGATAACAAATGGACTTCCCGCCGCCAGTAGGCAGCATGGCAACCGTATCTTTATGATTTAGTACACTTTGAATAATGTCCTCTTGACCTGCTTTAAATGAGTCGTAACCAAAATATCGCATGAGCGTCTGATGAAGCTTATCCATTTGCTTTCACCATCCTTGTCAGAGCCAATCTTATTTGAAAATAAGTAAATGGATATTCGAGTTTTTCTTTAATCAGCTTCATTTTATTTGTTTGGAGCTCCCTGGCTACTGCATGAATGGCCTGCTGCTCTTCTTCGCTCACATATGGCTCTATTGAGAAGCTCGGTTCATGTATGGACAGCTCGACAATATGGTCTTCAATCGTTGCCTTTTTTAATGAACGAATGTGAGCAATCTGATCAATATCAAAGCCTTTTTGCACAAGCTCGAGCGTTTTATGGGTAGAGGTTGTTAGCACGCGTTTGAATTCAAGGTCACCTACGAGCTGCTGCATAACCTGCGCCTCACCTTTTTGGGCAGCATGAATAAAATAATGGAGGACATTCCAAAAAAGCAGGTACACATACCACACATCTTCTTTTAGCCACTCTGCCATTTGCTGATACGTCCGTCCAATTCTTTCATTTGACGTCAATGAATAAACAAAAATCAGCGCCTCTTGATCACTCATACGGGTAAGGAGCTTGTCTAGTTCATGATGCAGCTCTTCTGAAAGCTTATTCTTCTCGTGATGCTGTTTTAAGAAGGACTTTGTCCAGCTTTGTACAGAAACATCTCTTTGTATTGGGACATATTGATGTGATCCAGCCAGATGGTGAGAAAGCACTTGTACAAGTAACGAGAGCCTCATCCATAGCACCTTTGCTTTTTCATGATATTTGGCACCATGAAAATAAGCGGGCATCGGTTTTTCTGAAAAATACTGGTTGAGCATACGCTGTCCTGCATCTGTAACAGTGAATGTCTCCCCTGTTTTTTTAATGTAGTGCTTTTCGTCAAGCTTTATAGCAGAGCGATTCAGCTGATCCCTCGTAAACCCCGGGTAACAGCCGAAATAATTTGAAAGCTGAAACAAACTGGCATCCTGTATGGTTTGTGATGATTTTTTTCCTTTAAAAAGATGGTAGACAGCACTTATGGAGCGTTCGCCGTTCAATTTATGTACGCTGTCCATTAACATGACATCCAAGTAATGAAGAGTCATTCGCCAAAGCACCTGTCTTCCTGACAAAATTCGAATATTTTCTCCCTTTATTTTAACAGATTTCATAGAAGAAGAAATGTTTAAACTCAATTTGTGGGGGAAAGTTATGAACAAACCCTTATGTGATAAGCATTCTCAATCACTTTACAGTTGAAATGTGAAATTAAAATCATTACAATAAGGTTTGAGGAAATTGTTTTTTATCGGTGAAACTAAAAAGGTTAGACCATTTGTTCCATCGAACAATCTGGGAGGTATTTTTTTAACATGGCAAAATATACAATTGTAGACAAAGACACATGTATTGCTTGCGGCGCATGCGGTGCAGCTGCTCCAGACATTTATGATTATGATGATGAAGGCATTGCATTTGTTACGCTTGATGACAACCAAGGGACTGTAGAGGTTCCAGAAGTACTTGAAGAAGATATGCTTGATGCATTTGAAGGATGTCCAACAGATTCAATTAAAGTTGCGGACGAATCTTTCGAGGGTGACCCGCTTAAGCATGAATAGTAAAAAAGCCCCTTATGCAGGGGCTTTTTTTATATTAACTATTTTGAAGTCGGCGTTTATTTTCAAACCATGGACGCATTTTTACAAAAATGAGGCTAAACACGATGGTAATGATGATTCCTTTTATAAAGTTAAATGGTAAGATCCCTGCTGTAATGGTCGTCTTGAGCGCATGATCAGATAGTTCTGGCGCGTTTAAGAACCATGTGTAAGCTGGCAGGAATAAGAAGTAATTTAAAATGCTCATCATCACAGTCATAAGCAATGTACCCGCGATCATAGACCATGCCATCCCTTTTGCTGATTTGATTTTTTTGAACATAAAGGCGACTGGCAAGATAAATAATGTGCCTGCAATGAAGTTCGCGACTTGCCCAACTGGAACGCCAGACATACTGCCTTGAATGAGGTAATGCAGTACATTTTTTAATGCCTCAACAGCAATCCCTGCACCCGGTCCATAAATTAAAATCGCAATAATCGCCGGGATATCACTGAAATCAATTTTCAAATACGCTGGAAGACCCGGGAAAGGAAAATCCAATAAAATTAATACAAACGAAATACTGCTGAGCATACTGGTAACGACTAAACGCTTTACTTTACTTTGATTCAATATTCTCTCTCCTTTTCGATCAAATCTTTCGAAAAGAGGATTGTTCCATTTTAGCCACAAAAAAACCGCCCTTAAAAATAGGAGCGGGGAAATTGGGCTAGACAAATAAACGTGTGAACATGAATGTTTTCAACGTTTACGAACCTCCATCTTCTCCCATCCAGACTATACTGTCGGCTTCGGAATCACACCGAATCCTGCCAAAAAGGCTCGCGGGCTTAGAGACTATGCTCATCACCGCCGGTAGGGAATTACACCCTGCCCCGAAGATTGATCATTATTCAATTCGACATCATTATATATGATATATGAGCATTTGTACAGATAAAAATCCTGAGCAAATTCATCAGTTTTAAGAAATCGTAAAAAACACAAAAATTATAATGACAAATGCGCAAAAATTGGTTATCTTTTGTTTAAAGGTGTTCATTCTTTATAAAGACACAAAGAAATGTTCGTGTTTTCTTTTTCACTTTACTGCTTTAATTTGATTGACACAGTGAAAAGGAATATGGTAAATTATCAGATATTTATGACGTTTATTTTAGGAGGAAATCTAACGATGTTTCGAGTATTAGTCTCAGATAAGATGAGCAATGATGGTCTTCTACCACTTTTAGAATCAGATTTTGTTGAAATTGTCCAAAAAAATGTAGCAGAAGCAGAAGATGAACTACACACGTTTGATGCCTTACTTGTCAGAAGTGCCACGAAAGTAACGAAAGAGCTTTATGAAAAAATGACTTCATTAAAAATTGTCGGCCGTGCCGGTGTGGGAGTAGACAATATTGACATTGATGAAGCGACCAAACACGGCGTCATTGTGATCAATGCACCAAACGGTAATACGATCTCGACAGCTGAGCATACGTTCGCCATGATTTCATCACTCATGCGTCATATTCCGCAAGCCAATATTTCTGTCAAATCAAAAGAATGGAACAGAGGTGCATATGTTGGTGCTGAGCTTTACGGAAAATCTCTTGGGATTGTCGGCTTAGGCAGAATCGGAAGTGAAATCGCCCAGCGTGCAAGAGCATTTGGCATGACAGTCAACGTGTTTGACCCATTTCTCACAAAGGAACGTGCAGAAAAAATTGGCGTCAATGCGAAATCACTGGATGAAGTACTCGAAGTATCAGATATCATTACTGTACATACACCATTAACAAAAGAAACAAGAGGACTTCTCAATAAAGAAACGATTGCAAAAACGAAAAAAGGTGTTCGCCTTGTTAACTGCGCACGCGGCGGTATTATTGACGAAGCTGACCTTCTTGAAGCTCTTGAAAGCGGCCATGTTGCAGGAGCTGCACTTGATGTATTCGAGGTAGAACCTCCAACTGATAATCCGCTTGTGGATCATCCACACGTCATTGCAACTCCGCATCTTGGTGCCTCTACAAAAGAAGCACAATTAAATGTTGCGGCGCAAGTATCTGAAGAAGTCCTTCAATTTGCAAAAGGCCTTCCTGTCATGTCATCTATTAATCTACCAGCGATGACAAAAGACGAGTTCAAAAAGATTCAGCCTTATCATCAGTTTGCAGGAAAACTTGGACGTCTTGTCTCTCAATCAATGAGAGAACCTGTAAAAGAAGTAGGTATTTCTTATGAAGGCTCTATTTCAAAACTCGAAACATCCTTTATCACAAAAAGTCTCCTGTCAGGCTTTTTAAAAGAGCGTGTTGATTCGACTGTGAATGAAGTAAATGCTGGAATGGTGGCAAAAGAACGCGGCATTAGCTTTAGTGAAAAAATTTCTTCCAGTGAATCTGGTTACGAAAACAGTATCTCTATTGAAGTCAAAGGGGATCTTTCAACCTTTACTCTTAAAGCGACTTACATTCCGCATCTAGGGGAACGTGTTGTTTCTATTAATGGATTTAATATTGATTTTTATCCAGATGGACACCTAGTCTATATCCAGCATACAGATGCACCTGGTGTGATTGGAAAGGTTGGACAGATTTTAGGCGACCATGATGTCAACATTGCAACAATGCAGGTAGGACGTAAAGAAAAAGGCGGCGAAGCCATTATGATGCTTTCTTTCGACAAGCATCTTGAGGACGAAATTGTGAAAAAATTAACCGAAGTACAGGATATTCTTTCTGTCCGCCTGATTGATCTATAAAAAACAGTGATAAACCTCATGCAAAAGCATGAGGTTTATTTAGTTGAAACCATTAATCGGTCTCCTGTTCGAATGAGATGAGTCGTCAGCTCATTGATCTTTTTCAATTGTTCTACAGTCATTTCGTGTGCCTTTGCTATCGACCAAAGAGTGTCCCCTTTTTGAATGACATATGTATTTTTTTCATGTCCATTTACATGAAGAGCCGGCTCCTTGAAACGCTCCACAGCAATCATTTTGAGCGGATCTATCGCATCCTCTTTGCTGACTGACCAATTTCCACGATGTACCTCAAAATGTAAATGAGTGCCTCTAGAGGCTCCTGTGTTGCCAATTATACCAATCGGCTCTCCCGCTTGTACTTGGTCACCCTTTTTCACAAAACGCTCGTGTAAATGAGCATAGACGGTTTCGTATCCGTTTGGATGCTGAATAAACACAACTTCTCCATATGTAGCCGATACATACGAACGCGCGACCACACCTTCACTTGCAGCAAAAATGGATTCTCCTTCTGGCGCAGCTATATCTAATCCCTTATGCGAGCCGCCTCTTGTCCCAAACAAGTCAGTGACTTCTCCTTTCACTGGTTCCACCCATTCGTTTGTCTTCTGCGCATGGGCAAATGGCGCTAAGATCAAGAGCAAAAAACAGCTGGCACCTATGAAGCAATACCTTTTCATCAGTGACTCCCCTTTGAGGTTCTTTTCATGACAGCTTAGTATACAGCAAGAAGGCCGTTTTCTATACATAAAAAAAGAACGCAATGACTTGCTTGCGTCCTTTAACGATCTTTGATGACAACAGGATTCGGCAGAGCCGGCACTTCTATTGGTTCATTCATTTCATATGGTCCTACTTGATCTGTTCCTGCATATTGAATGGTGACATCTGTAAAACCAAAATCTTTCGCTGTGAGCAGCAGACCTTCAATGAGTAGAATATGATCAATTGAGTCCGATAATTGTGCTGATGCTCCAAACGTGATGGTCACATGCTTACCTTTTGATGTCACTTCTTTAATGGGTTCTTCTTTAATTAATGGTTCAAGTCCGGAATCACTCGTGCGTTTCATGGCCTCTACCGCATCTTCATAAGAAGAATAATGCGCTTTTGAGGGCACCAAAAAAGTCCCGCTCTTATTTTCTAACACGAAATAAGCTTTCTTCGTTTGTTTATCAATTGATATCGTGCCAATGCTGCTAGCCCCTAATTGAAGATGAGAACCTTTGACTGACTTGACTTCCACTTGTTTATACCTGCTCCATTTGAGCGTTTCTTTTACCATATCTTTAAATTGATTAGCTTCCTTTATCGTATCAAGGGACAAATCATTTTTTAACTGAAAAACAAGTGTATTGCCTTTTTCACGAAGGTCGACCATCTCAAGATAAGATTGAAGAGGCTTTGTCATTTCAGGCAGCTGCACCTGTTCATATGTGCTCATCATTTCCTGCAAATGGTCATATTCTTTTTCTTTTTCAATACTAATGGGAACCACTTGAGATGTTGATTCATCTATGTATGCAACCGTCATATACTTTTGCTTGTCTTCATGAGAAACAACATGCGCGGTGCCATTTGTCTGTTTCACAGGCTCTAATGTGGCATTCACCTGTCCTTTGTCAGCACTTGAGTCCATTTTCATCTGTTGATGATGTTCTTGAGCAGCCGGCTGAAATAAATGAGGAGAAATTAAAAATGCCATAAATAAAACCACAACGGTTGCCACCGCTGGACCGATCCATTTGACACTTTTCTTTTTCTTCCCGCTTGCCATCAGCATCTGCTGGTATATCTGCTTAGATGAACGGTTGTCCTCCACCTTTGGAAGCTGACTTAGTAACACCTTGATTCGTTCTTCGCTCCAATCGGACCTGTTCGTTTTCATTCACTAGCTCCTCCTTCAAAAGCTCCATATGTTTTCGGAGCACTTTCAGGCCTCGGTGCTGCGTTGTTTTGACTTTGCTTTCCGAGAACTTTAGCGCCTTTGCCGTCTCCATGATTGAGTAGCCCTGGATAAATCTTAAAATGATGACAGCTCTTTGATCAATCGTACAGTGATCAAGTGCGGCATAAATTTCTTTTGTATTTTCATCCTGTACAGCCAGTTCGTCTGGGAGCAAGTCTGGGTCTTTTACATCCTGCTTATCCCAATCAAACGTGCCAAGCACCCGTTGTCTAATGGTTTGCTGCTTGCGAAACCAGTCAATCGCTACATGCCTTGCAATTGAAAACAGCCATGTTTTCTCGCTGCTTCTTCCTTCAAAAGTTTTATATGAGTGAAGTACCCGAATGTAAACCTCCTGCACGAGATCCTCTGCCTGATTTTTATCTTTAACCATATAAAATAAAAACTGGTACAAATCTTGATGGTACGAATCATATATTTTTTGAAAGGTTTCATGCATAGGAAACCCCTCCGTTCACTTATTTTTGTCGAGTGACACTTACAAAACGTTACATTACAACTTTATGACAAATATATTACAAGTTCGACAGTTTGGAAAGGGCTTTTTGTTTAACTTCTCCTTAAAAATTTGAAAATAGAAAAAACACTTCATTTTCTTTCGAAAAGAAGTGTTTCTCATGTAACAAGATTCTTCGTCAAGATTAGACGACTTCCTGCTTTTTTCTTGGAATATAGAAGGTAAAGTGTGTACCTGCCCCCGCTTTGCTGTGAGCATGTATAGAGCCTTGATGCGCCTCTACGATGTTCTTCACAATCGCAAGGCCGAGTCCAGTACCAGATCGTCCTCTTGTCCTTGCTTTATCGGCTTTATAGAAACGTTCGAAAATAAAGGGCAGATCCTCTTCGGGAATTCCGCTCCCCGAATCTTTCACATCCATTTTCAGCCCGTTCTCCACCGATTGAACCGAAAAGTGAACCTCTCCGCCCTCTGGTGTATGACGAATGGCATTATCAATGAGATTCGTAAACACTTGTTCAATCTTATCCGGATCGAATACAAAGTACGGTTCATCCACTTGAATATCATACGTAAGGTCGATTTGTTTTTCTTTCGCAATCCCGAGAAACTTACGGTAGATCTTCTCAGTCAGCTCTTCTGTATCTGTTGATTCAAGATTCAGTGTAATGTGACCTGCTTCCATTCTCGCTAGATCTAGAAGGTCATTCACAAGACGTCCCATTCGAAGTGATTCATCATAGATAATTTGCGCAATCTCTTTCTTCTCCTCTTCTGATCCTGCAATATCATCTACAATCGCCTCACTGTACCCTTGCAGCATGGCAATTGGCGTACGAAGTTCATGACTGACATTGGCAATGAAGTCTTTTCTCAGCTTATCAAGTCTTCGTTCCTCAGTCATATCACGAAGGACCGCAACTGCTCCCCTGACATCCTGCTGATTATAAAGCGGAGACATGAGAAGAACCCAGGTACGCCCTTGCAGCGTAACTTCAATCATTTGCTCTTTTTCTGTGCTGACAGCTGTATGAAATAGCTCGCGCGCTTCTGGCGGCAGCTCATCTCCATCTTTGATCTTCATATTTTGCTCGTAATACCATGCCTGCAAAAATCGTTCTGCAGGAGGATTCGTCATCAAGATCGTTCCATCAATATTGATGGTGATAACGCCATCGGCCATACTGCTTAAAATATTAGACAAATGTTCTTTTTCTTGATTTAAGGCTGTGATATGGAATTTAAGCTGCTTTCCCATTTGATTAAAGGCGATAGCCAGTTCTCCAATTTCATCTTGCGTTAAGATAGGAATCTTTGTATCAAATTTCCCTTTCGCCAAATCTTGTGCCCCCTCTCTCATCTTTCTGAGAGGATAGGTGACACGTGTTGACAGGAAGAAAGCGAATATAGTGGTCAAAACAATGGCAATTCCGGCTGCTAAGAAGATGTAGCGCGTCGTGTGTTTTGTTGTTTGTTCTACAGCGAGGAGTGACTGAGAAAGAAAGACCATGCCTTTTTTCCCGTTCGCCTCATATGGAACACCGACTACAATTCGTTCATCTTTTTGATTGCCTGTATCAGGTTCTGCACGTTTACTGATTTTTTTACGCTCTTTCAGTGCTTGATTTAAATCGCTGTCCGCTTCAATTTGTTTCTTTGTAATCGCAGGAAGCTTCCCGCCTTTTTCAGACGAATACCACTCTAGCCCGTCCTCTTGGATGATCGCAATACTCGTCAATTTGTCAGCAAGTTCTGATGTAATTGATCTTGCAAGCGATTGATCCTCATGGCTTTCCAAAATGACCGCTACTTTGTTTGCCATTTGTGTTAGATCAGACTTTGCTTCTTCTACATGATAATTCTCAATGAACTCTAAAAGAAGCACAGTTAATATAGATAAAACGATCAGGACGAGGAAAAGAATGGTTAACCAAAGCTTTCCTACAACACTTTTCCACAGTTTCATTCAGCGCCGACCTCAAATTTGTACCCGACACCCCATACAGTTACGATTTTTTTCGCTGCTTCTGGTGACACTTTATTCAGTTTTTCACGAAGTCGTTTGACGTGGGTATCGACTGTTCGTAAGTCTCCAAAGAACTCATATTGCCATACTTCTTTTAACAGCTTTTCTCTGTCATAAACCTTATCTGGTGTTTTTGCAAGGAAATATAAAAGCTCATATTCCTTCGGCGTAAGGCTGACTTCTTTGCCATCAGCCGTCACCCTATGTGCATCATGGTCAATAGAAAGATGAGAAAACACAAGAACATCCTTTGTTGTTGTCCCTGTATTAAGATAAGACGTTTGAGACGATCTTCTGAGCAATGCCTTTACACGTAAAACAACTTCACGCGGGCTGAAAGGTTTGACGATGTAGTCGTCCGTTCCTGCCTCAAATCCTTGAACGCGGTTGGCTTCTTCTCCTTTTGCCGTCAGCATAATGATTGGAGTCGCTTTTTTGTCTCGAATTTGATTACACACTTCGATTCCATCTGTACCAGGCATCATTAAATCAAGCAAAATGAGGTCATAATCGGTTTGAAGCCCTTTTTGAATCGCCTCATCTCCATTTTCCGCTTCATCGATTTCATAATTTTCACGTTCTAAATACATTTTTAAAAGGCGGCGAATTCTTGCCTCATCATCTACGACTAATATTTTCGTTTGAGTTGTGTGTTCCATTAGACAATCCTCCTGCTTTCTCCGTTGTTACATTCATTTTAACAAAAAGCCGAATTGAATCATAAAAGTTGGCTTTTCCTTGTGATTATGCGTAGGAATGAAGCCCCGCAATAACAAGATTGACAAAGATGAGATTAAACATAATAATGGCGAAGCCGATTACAGCAAGCCAAGCCGACTTTTCACCATGCCAGCCCCGCGACAAGCGAAGATGAAGATAGGCTGCATAAAAGAGAAACGTAATCAATGCCCATACTTCCTTCGGGTCCCAGCCCCAAAACCTAGTCCATGCAATTTGCGCCCAGATCATGGCAAAAATCAGCCCGCCTAACGCAAATACAGGGAAACCAATCGAAACAGCCCTATATCCAATCTCATCGACTAAATCTAGGTTCACCTGTTTCACTAGAGGCTGAAGCAGTGCACTCAGGCGTTTGCGAATGATCAATCGAATGAGTCCGTATATCATCAGCCCCACGCCAAATGACCATAACACTGTATTGACCTTTCTACCTGAAAAAACAGGCGGCAGCTCAACAAACGGCTCCAAACGATCTTCCGTCACAAGCTCCCCTTTATGAGGTCCGACAAGAGCTGGCAGCTCATAGACCATCACACTTTTTTCTTTGTTTTTATCGATCCAATTAAATGTCGCTTCATATCCTGTCATTCTAAAAATAGACGTGACAGCGATAAATGCAAGTGTGACGACAATCATAAACATGACAAGCTCTAAACCAAACGTCTTCTTCCCTGGCTTTGTTTGATCCACATGCTTTAATAAAAAAATGACGCCTGCCACAAAGCTGATGGCTAAAATGGCTTGGCCAAGTGCTGCTGTTGTCACGTGAATATAAAGCCAATTACTTTGAAGTGAAGGAATCAGCGGTGAAATATCTGATGGGAACATACTTGCATAGGCAATAATCAATAAAGCGATTGGAAGTGTGAATAAACCAAGTACAGACACTTGATACACAAAATATAAAATGATGAATGCAAGCACCAGCATCATGCCAAAAGCGGTTGTGAACTCAAACAAATTACTGACTGGTGCATGACCAGACGCGATCCATCTTGAAATAAAATAGCCTAACTGGCTCAAAAAACCGATAATGGTAAGCGTAATGCCAATGAGTGCCGCCTTATTCCTGCGCGGTCCATCTTCTTTCTTTTTTCCTTTAATGGCACCACCAAAAAAAGGAACTGCCGCTAAATAAAATAGAAAAGCTGCAAATAACAGATTTTCACTGACTGCCGCCATCTAATCCTTCCCCCTTGCTTTTGCTGATACTTGTTGTATCAGGCAGTTCTTTTTGATCAACTGGCTGTTTGATGCCACTGCCGCTTAGTAACACATTAAGATCGGACTTTAAGCCGAACCAGTTTTTATTTGTATGTCCTGCCACAAATACTTTTCCATCCTTTGCCGACAGCCAGATTCTTCTATGCTGCCAATACATCCCCTGCACGACACCAATCATGAAGATGATTCCGCCCACAATGAGCACCCCAAGTGTTAAATCCTTTCTAACAGTTAACCCTGTGACGTTTTTTGTTTCAACCCGATCAAACTTCATTTTATATAGATTGTTATCTGAACCCTCTACTGTCTCTTGAATGGCCACAAAGCTTTTTTCACCTTTAGGTTTTTCAGGAGAAATCATTTCAAACACGAAAGCAGGGTTATTCGGATTCCTTGTTTTCGTACTCGGCGTTCCATCATCGTCAAAATAAAAATCAGGCAGATAGCTCATCACCTTGACTTTGTAACCGCTACCAAGATCATATTCTGACTTAGGCTCCAGCAGATTAATCTTCACTGTACCGAAAGATTTTTCTGTATCTTTACGAATCAGCTGAAAGACCATTTGATCGAGTTCATTTTGTTTAAAATCCACTTGATATAATGAGAAATTGTCAAACTTGAGCGGTTCATTCACTTTGATATCGTGTTCTGTAACCTGCTTCAGCTTGGGCTTTTCACCTAATACAACCTCTCCTTCACGTTTGTATAAGATGGCATCCGTTTTATAGCTTTTCACCACTTGACCGTCTCCAGCTTTTTCAATGGCATTCTCAAACACTTCTTTTTCATTTCCAGTTTCATAGCGATCAATTGAAAACGCATTATTTTTCAAGAAATATTGACCATCCGTACCTGGGATCGGTGCGGTTTCACCTTCTCTGACCCACAGCGTTTCATCCACGTACATGCCTGGGACAAACCGGAGCATCGATCCAATGAGAAAGATGATTAATCCAATGTGATTGACGTAAGGTCCCCAGCGTGAAAAACGTCCTTTTTCGGCTAAAATATGCCCATTTTCTTCTCGCACGCGGTAACGCTTTTGTTTCATTGCTCTTATGATGCCTTCATATGTATGCTGATCTAATGTTTTGTCTGTCTCGCTGAACAGACGCTGTCTTCTCATAAAGCCTTCTTTTTTAATAACCCCTTGGTTTTTGAGTGCTCGATAAAGAGGAATAACGCGGTCGAGACTACAAATGACAAGGGAGATTCCGATTGATGCGACAAGAGCTAAAAACCACCAAGAATTATAAAGATCATGGAATCCAAGTGTGTAATACAGCTTGCCAAACGATCCATATTGCTCTTCATAATACGTGGAAGCAGATGCACCTGGCGGAATAAATCGCTCCTGCGGAAAAATCGTTCCAAGTGAAGAAGCGAGCAGTGTAATGACAATCAGCCACACCCCCACTTTAACGGAAGAAAAAAAGTTCCATACTTTATCAACAATCGTTTTGTTGTATGTTTGCGAGCGTCTTGCACTGCCGTCATATCTCATATCAAGCAGCTTTGAAGAGTTTTTCTCTTTAGCCGCAATGGGATTCCCGCATGATTCACATAGAACAGTACCGATTGGATTAATATGTCCACACTCGCACTTTACCTCTTTCATTCTATGACCCCTTTGGTTTAATCAAATTCATATATTCATAGACATTACGTTCTGTCATCGTTCCCTTTATGACTTTGATTACCTTGCCTTCAGGATTAATTAAAAATGTGGTTGGCAGCGGCGTAATATCATATGCCTCTGTCACTTGACGATCTTTGTCCATGGCAACAGGAAAATTCACGCCATAGGATTCCATAAAATTTTTTACGGCAATCTTGGATTCCGCAACATTGACTGCAACAATTTCCACACCGCGATCCTTGAACACTTCATATTGATTCGCCATATAAGGAAATTCTTGTTTACACGGACCACACCATGTACCCCAAAAATTAAGAAAGACACCTTTGCCTTTTAAGTCCTTTAATTCAATCCGATCCCCATCGACAGATTGAAGGACAAAGTTTGGCGCAATAGATCCTTCTTTGACTCGATCCTGTTTGGCAAATACTGAGTTATACATTGTATAACATAGTGCAGCAAGCATCACGAGGAGAATGCCCGTCCGTATGAAAAACCGTCTTTTTTTCATCTGAAGTACCCCTTCCCCATAGACATTCAGGTAAATTATAGCATTCTCCTTCTTTTGATGCTTCCTCATTTTTTGAAGTTTATGTGAAAATTAAAAAGCGCTTTTCCCATGATCCGCAATTGCTCGCAGGCGCTTTACTTCATGCGGAGACAATTCTCTGCGGTCTCCTGGTCTCATACCTTCAATATGAAGGAACGAATATTGCTCCCTTTTTAGCTTTAACACATCATGTCCAATCGCTTCAAACATGCGGCGCACCTGTCTGTTTCTGCCTTCATGAATGGTTAATTGAACAATACAAGTTTGCTTTCGTTTATCAATAGAAAGCATTTTCGCACGAGCAGGTGCTGTTTTTTTATGATCTAACATGATCCCTTTTTCTAGCTTTCTAAGCAGTTCCTTTGATGGAATGCCTTTTAGCTTCGCTGCATACGTTTTATCAATTTCGTATTTCGGGTGCATGAGCTTATGGGCAAATTCACCATCATTTGTAATCAAAATCAAACCGCTCGTATCATAATCTAACCGGCCGATTGGATAAAGGCGCTGCGGGACATCATCAAAGAAATCTGTGACGACCTTACGTCCTTTATCATCCTCGGCAGCTGAAATGACGCCGCGCGGTTTATAAAGCATAAAGTAAACGGGTTCTTCTCTTTCAAGCTTTAATCCATTGACTTCAATTTTATCTGAAGAGCCCACCTTCACTCCGAGCTCTGTCACTGTTTGACCATTAACGGTAACTCGTCCTTCTTTAATTAATTCTTCAGCCTTTCGTCTTGAAGCGACGCCGGCATGTGCAATTACTTTCTGTAAACGTTCCATTTGTCTTTCACCTCATGTACTATCTTACTTGCTTGACTTAAAACAAACAAGCATTCGTGGAAAAATAAGCGTTTCGTCTGTCTAATTTCAGCTAAAAAGCGATTTTCCATCCATGAAATACAAAAAAGCGCCTGATTAGGCGCCGCTAAATAACAAACTGACGATAATCACAGATGCAATGACACCAATGAGATCTGCTAGCAAACCTACTTTTAGCGCATCTCCCATTTTTTTAATACCGACTGCTCCAAAATAGACCGTTAAAATGTAAAGGGTGGTATCTGTTGACCCTTGCATGACAGCTGCAAGCTGGCCAATAAAAGAATCAGGGCCATATGTCGCTATCAAGTCAGATGTCATTCCGAGTGCAGCCGTTCCTGATATCGGGCGAATAAACGCAAGCGGCACGACTTCTGCCGGGAAACCAATCGCTGTAAAGACTGGTTTTAACAGTCCCATGACAAAATCAAGCGCACCTGACGCACGGAATATCGTAATAGCCACAAGCATACCGACTAAATAGGGAATGATTGAAAAGGCAATTTGAATGCCCTCTTTTCCTCCCTCTACAAATGTTTCATAGGTTGGTACCTTTTTAATGGTACCCGCAATCAAAATCCCTGCGATGATCAGTGGAATCAAAGCAAGTGACAGCCAGTTAATAAATGCCACAAGATCACCCCCGCCTGCTTCTGCGATAGTGGAAATATCGATCGATGAGAATTGCACCGATTCCTGAAATGAGTGTTGCTAAAATGGTTGGTCCTACAATGTCTGTTGGCTGATCTGCCCCATAGGTCATTCTTATGGCAATGACGGTGGTTGGCACAAGTGTGATAGAGGACGTGTTGACCGCTAAAAATGTAATCATAGACCGGCTTGCCTCATTTTTCCCGCCGTTTAATGCCTTCATCTGCTCCATCGCCTTAATCCCAAGCGGTGTAGCAGCATTCCCGAGACCAAAGAAATTCGCCATAAGATTGGACAAAATATACCCCATTGCAGGATGTTGAGGCGGAATATCCGGGAATAGCTTTGAAATAAAGGGCCGGCACAATTTACTAAAGAAATTTAACAGCCCTGCCTCTTCGGCAATCTTCATTAGCCCGAGCCAAAAAACGAGGACACTAATCAAACCAATCGAAATTGTAACCGCTTCTTTTGAGCCCTTAAATACAGCCTCGTTCACTTCCTGCATCGTTCCATTAAACATCGCATAGACAAGACCGATGACAGTGAGAAATACCCAAATTAGATTGACCATGAAGATCCGCCTATAGACGTCTGAAAGACAGACTTAAACATTTCTTGAAAACTTTTTTGAGGCATGCGGTTTCGTTTATTTTCATAAAAAATCGGTAATTGCTCGATCACCTGTCCATCTAATAAAATCGTCATCTTCCCTACAACATCTGGGATGGCTTCGGTGTTTTTTTTCCATTTCTTTTTAGGGGTGAGCAGTTCCGTTTCAATTTTGACAAGTTTTTTCTCATCTTCATTTAAAAAATAGTCCACATCACGCTTAATAAACGCTTTTTTTTCGTAAAAGGTCCCTTTTAATGAAGCGAGCCTTCCTTTTTCAGCAAGCACATACGTTTTGTAGTGATCAAATGCATATTCAAACATAGAGATATGATCCTTCCAGTCGTCCGGCGCATTAATGGTCACAGCGATCAGCTCGGCATCCCCTTTTGCAGCGGTGGAGACGAGTGTGCGTTTTGCAAGCTTTGTATATCCCGTTTTCCCTCCAGTTGAATATTCGTATAAGCCGGTGAGCAGCTTGTTTTTATTTTTCCAATAGCCTTCCATTGTCTTCGCTTTATAGAAAGTCGTACCGGCAATTTTTTGATATTGTTTATGCTTCATCGCGTATTTTGTTAGGATTGCCATGTCATAGGCTGATGAATAATGATTTTTATGATCATCGAGTCCGTGCGGATTTTGAAAATTCGTATTCTCCATTCCTAGTTCAGCTGCCTTTTGATTCATCATAAAAATAAATCCTTCTAAGCTGCCGCCAACATGCTCTGCAATGGCAACAGCTGCATCATTTCCAGAACGCAGCATGAGCCCGTACGTTAAATCTTCTAAGCTCACCTTCTGCCCTTCCTTTAAATAAATGGATGAGCCCTCCGCCCCAATCGCACGTTTTGATACTTTGACGGTATCTTTCATTTTTCCTGATTCAATGGCTAATACAGCCGTCATGATTTTTGTAATACTGGCGATTCTTCTTTTTTCGTGCTCGTCCTTTCCATATAGGACTCTGCCTGACTGTCCATCTATTAAAATGGCGCTTCTTGCACTCACTGATAATGAAATGTCTGCTTTGGCATGTGAGGAAAAAGGCAGTAAGAGTGTAAATAGAAGAAGGACTGCTGTTCCAATTTTTAAATAGGGCATGTTCATTCACGTCCTTGTCCGTTTTGTACAAGTGTATGCTCAGCTGAAAAAGTTATGATGCCTCGTCCATAAAAAAAAGCGCCTCTACATATAGAGACGCTTCTTCAAGTTGCTTATATCATTTTCACTTGCTGATGAGAAGTCGTATATTCAAGCTCTTCTCTCATCGCTAAAAAGTCTTTTTCTAATGAAGAAAATAATTGTTTCATATCAGCGGATACTTCATGGTGAAAAACAATACTGCTTTTTCCTGTATAAGCCGAACGGCTGTCTTCATACCATGTATCCTTTTTTGGCGTGAAAAATTCTTCAATACATTGATGATAAATACGGTGAAGCATCTGCTGTGCGGCTTGCTGCGGGAATGTCTGCTGCTGGCCCATTTTCCTGCAAATGGCTGCTGCATCCTCGCTGTACACTGCAAGCTTCCGTAATGTACTCAATATGTCACAATAATAGGCTTCCGCTTCGGGGTTTAATCGTTTCAAGCTTGATAAGGTGGTTTCGTTCAGAAAACCATTCATTTCAATTGCAACCTTTGATAAAAAGACGCCTGCTTGATCAACTTGAGCCTTTACATTCATATGTGCCATTTGTTTCGTGTTTACCTTCCCCTCATGGCTTTGTCACCATTTTATCTGTCATCAAAAGATTTTAGACCTAAAATCTTTTTTATATTTTATCATACATTTTTCCTTCTTTTGAACTATTTTATGTCTTCAAATGTTTGATTGAAGTTTTCAAAAAATAGATCGGCCTCTTCTTGTACTCCGTCTGCTTCCACATTTTCTGGAAGCGGCGGTAATTCATCTAAGGCTTTTAAGCCAAATTGCTCTAAAAAGGTAGGGGTTGTCCCATAAAGAATCGCTCGTCCTGGACCATCGGCACGTCCTACTTCACAGAGCAGCGCTTTGGCTACTAAGCTATGAAGTACCCGCTCTGATTTGACTCCTCTAATCTCCTCTACCTCACTGCGTGTAATCGGCTGTTTATAAGAAACAATGGCAAGCACCTCAAGCGCTGCCTGCGACAAACCCTTGGATGGTGTCTCGACTAATTTTTTTAAATACATGCTGTATTCTTTTTTCGTCAGCAGCATATATGAATCTGCATATTCAATGAGCTCAATCCCTCGTTCTTGTTTTTGATATTCTTCCTTTACGGAAGACATAATGTCGAGTAATACCGACTCATCTACTTCAAGAACAGACATGAGCTGTTTTCTTGTTAAGCCTTCGTCACCTGCTGCATACAGCAGCGCTTCTAAGATGGCTTTCCAATTCACGATATCAAGCGTCATGAATCGTTTCACTCCCTATGATATAAATGTCTTCAAAGTTCCCTTCCTGCTCTAGCATGATTTGATGACTTTTCATCAATTCGAGAACAGCAAGAAACGTCACGACAAGGTGTTCCTTTTGATCATGTTGAAATAGAGTCATGAAATTGGTCCGCTTTTTTGTTTTTCTTAAATGGTTCATAATCTCATTCATTTTGTCTTCAATCGGGATTTCTTGTCTTGTAATCTTTGATGGTGCTGGTTTCGTTATTTTCTTTCGATTTAATACCTTTTGGAACGCACCTAACATATCATACACCGTTACGTGTAAATTTGTGTCCTTCGCTTCTGATTCTTTTGCAAATTCGCTTAAATCACTCGGTGGTTTTGTAAAGGCATTTTGCCTTTCTTCTTCGCGTTCCTTTAGTTCTTGTGCTGCATTTTTATACTTGCGGTATTCAATTAATTTGCCAATCAGCTCTTCTCGAGGGTCTTCTTCCTCTTCGAGCAGGTCTTCATCAAACAGCTCTTCCTCTTGTTTCGGAAGAAGCATTCTGCTTTTAATACTCAGGAGAGTTGCTGCCATGACCAAATATTCGCTCGCAACATCGAGCTCAAGCTCCCTCATCGTGTGGACATATAATAAATACTGCTCCGTAATTTTAGCGACGGGAATATCATAAATATCAATTTCCAACCGGTTGATTAAATGTAAAAGCAAGTCCAAAGGACCCTCGAACGAATCTATTTTCACCTGATATTCCAGCATCTTTTTCTCACCATTTCTACTGTCTTCTAAGTACCGTTTCACCGGCTAACCTTTAGTATAAGACAGGATAAAGCTCTCGTCCAATATAATTTCGGTCATGATGCCTTAGGCAAATCAAGAAAAACAGTGGATCCGCCCATACCAATAAGGGCATTTATACATAGAATACCATTGTAATCAGAACTGATGAAAAAGGAGGCCGTATCATTATGGGAGATGGCTATAACTTCGGCGGAGGATTCGCGCTTATTGTCGTGCTTTTCATCTTGCTGATCATCGTTGGCGCGGCTTGGGTTTATTAAAGAAACAGAGCGTCCTTTTCACTAAGGGACGCTCTTTCTTCTTTTCTTTTCGATATGTTAGACTGAGAGTGGAAAAGGAGATGACCGCTGTGTATCCTGAAGCGTACGTGGCTTTTTTACACGAATTTCATACAACAAGAGATTATTTTGAGTGTCATGAAATTCTAGAGGAATATTGGAAGGAAGATCCCCCAGAGCAGCGCAAAGAATATTGGGTCGGGCTCATTCAGCTCGCGGTTGCCTTGTATCATCAAAGACGGGGAAATGGAAAAGGAGCAAAACGGCTCATTTCTAACAGTCTTCACTTGTTAGAAGCAAATCGTTCAATATTATCGAATCTCGGTCTGGATGATGAGGCATTTCTGTTGCTTCTGCGAACGCTGAAAAAGAAGATGGATGAAGACATGCCCTATGAGAGTGTGATGCTGCCGATCAAAGATGAAGCACTTCTTTCTTTATGCCAAGAAATGGCCCAAAAAGAAGGACTGCTCTTTGGACAGGAAAGCAACTTATCCCATACATTTTTAATCGAAAAACATAGACTCCGTGACCGGACAGATGTATTGCTGGAACGACAAAAGCAGATCGAACGTAAAAAAAGCAGAGGACTGTAGCCTCTGCTTTTACATGTGTGATATTTAATTTGTTTCACTGTGACACTTATGAAAGAAGCCTTGCGTTAATTCATTTGGAATGAGTGTTTTGGTTTTAAATATCTCTTCCACGGCTAAAACCATTTCCTTGCCGATTCCTTGATCACGATGGGATGGATTCACACTAATATGCTCGATTTGTACTTGGTCGTCTGTTTTGAGCACACCGATAGCACCTACAATATCCTCGCCATCTTTCCATAGGAACAGCTGCCGATCTTCATCCATTTCATATGACTTCATCGTCTGCTGAAGCTGTTTGACGTCTTTCTCACCCGGCATAAAGGACAGGAGTCCCATGGCAATTTTTTCAAAAGACCTCTTGTAACGAATTAACATATATACCCCTCAATATTCAAATTATCCTAATTTCCAGCAAATGGCTTATAAATCATTTGCTCATCACACATTATAAACATTTTTATATCGTTTTTAAACTCTTTTTCACTAAATTAAGAAAACGTTCGATTTAGATTCGCCATTTCAATAGCAGCTGCAGCCGATTCGCTGCCTTTATTTCCAGCTTTTGTACCAGCTCTTTCAATGGCTTGTTCAATCGATTCTGTTGTCAGTACACCAAAGATAATCGGTACCCCTGTTGACATAGCACTTTGAGCAATTCCTTTAGCAGCTTCATTACAAACATAATCATAGTGAGTCGTTGCACCTCGGATCACGGTTCCAAGTGTAATGACTGCATCATATTTTTTGGTTTCAGCTAATTTTTTTGCCATGTACGGAATTTCAAAAGCGCCTGGTACCCACACAACATCGATATCATCACCGTTTGCGCCGTGTCTGAGTAATGTATCTTCTGCTCCATCTAGCAGTTTACTTGTAATAAAATCATTGAATCTCGCTACGACAATTGCAAATTTTAGTCCTTCTGCTACTACATGACCTTGTATTGTATTCATATGTTGATCATCCTTTTTTGTGATTTTTATTTTGTTTCGATAATGGCTGTTCGGTGATTGTTTAAATATGTCTGTAATGCTTCTATTGTCAGCATCTTTAAATCATGCTGTTTTTGGATCTCCTTTAGTTCAGGGACGCGCGCCATTGATCCATCTGCATTCATAATTTCACATATGACACCTGCAGGCTCTGAACCTGCCAGTTTAGCAAGATCAACCGCCGCCTCTGTATGACCTGGTCTTTCTAGTACGCCGCCCTCTTTTGCAATGAGCGGAAAAACATGACCTGGTCGGGCAAACTCTTCTGGTTTTGCGTCTTTATTTAACATGGCCAGCATGGTCGTGGAGCGCTCAAAAGCACTAATACCAGTCGTCGTTGTCACATGGTCGATGCTTACTGTAAATGCTGTATGGTGTGCATCCGTATTATGTTCAACCATTGGATGCAGATTCAAGTGTTTGGCGATCGACGCATCGACTGGCGTACAAATGAGGCCTCTTCCATATAATGCCATGAAGTTAATCACCTCAGGCGTGGCATGCTCAGCAAGTGCCACAAAGTCTCCTTCATTTTCTCTGTCTTCATCATCCACTACGATAATGATTTCTCCTTGCTTAAGGGCATTTACTGCCTCATCAACTGAATGATACATACAATCGCCTCCTAGAATCCGTGCTCTTTTAGAAATGATGGGGTCAATCGAGATGGCTGTTTTTCGCCTTGCTCTTTAGTTAAAAAGCGATAAATGTATTTACCGATCATGTCACACTCTATATTCACGATATCCCCCATAGATTTAGTCGGGAAAATAGTTCCTTCAAGCGTATGAGGAATAATAGAGACTGTCACATATGAATCTCGCAAATCGAAAATGGTCAAGCTGACACCATCTATTGCGATCGAACCCTTTTGGGTGAGCATATCTGTGAGGGTCTTGTTCATCTTTAAATCATAGTAAATGGCATTACTCTTCTTTTCTATCCGGGTGATAACAGCCGTTCCATCAACATGGCCTGAGACAAAATGTCCGCCAAATCGTCCATTTGAGGACATGGCTCGCTCTAAATTCACTGGACTGCCTTGTGTCAGCTGATCCAGCGATGTCGCTTTGACCGTCTCTGGCATCACATCTGCTGCGAACTGTTCTTTTGTGAAGCTTGTGACTGTGAGACATACTCCATTAATGGCGATACTGTCTCCGAGATGAACATCCTCCAGCACACGGCTGCATGTAATGACAATTTCCATGGCATCTGCTGATTTTTTACTTAATGACTGGACGGTGCCAACTTCTTCAATTATCCCCGTAAACATGTGATCCTCCCTTTCGTTTCATTTGTATTTCTCACTTTTAAAAAAAGCGATGTTAGGGACATGTGATCGATTGAGCACCTTCGTCGCTTTTTATGGTCCATACAAGGTAGATGAGGGATCACCTAATAAACACTGCATGCAGTCTACTAACGACAAAAACATACAGAAAGCCCCGGAAAAAATTCCGGGGCTGTGGCTTTTTTGCATCAGAAATAAAACTATGATCAACAAATATTTTTCGTTCATAGCTTTCTTTATCCTTCTCCCATCCAGACTTTCACTGTCGGCTTCAGCTTTTCACTGAATCAACCGTTAATAAATTAACGGGTCACGGGCTGTAAAGCATTTGCTTTATTACCGTCGGTCGGGATTTTCACCCTGCCCCGAAGGATACAATCGATATTCAGCTGTCCTTAGGGGCTATTATAGCGATCCTTGTTGTCAAATGCAACAATCAAGATTTCTTCACAAAAAAAGCCTCCTTATAGGAAAGGAGACATGTTAATTAACGACTTTTACTACTTTTATCAGTCCATCTATTCTTTTTTCATTACTAAAGTAGGCTTTAATACGATCGCCTTTTTTCAGATCAGCCACATCATCTTCAAATTTCTTTCCATTAAAAATGATTTTTGTGCCATTCTTTGCTTGACCGTAATATTCATCTCCATCAATTTTCGTAATGGTATATTCATAGATGGTGTAATCTTTATCATTATTTGTTAAGCTTTCGCCAATAGCTGTTGGCACATCTTCAATTTTCATGCCATTCATGTATAAATAACCTGCGCCTAAACAAAGCAGTAAAACAAATAAGATTGCCATTTTTAATTTGATTTTCCCCATATTTAGAACCTCCATCATCTGCACTTCGCCTATTTGTATGTTTTATTCCTTCTTTTATTGAAATAAAACCAAAAAAGCTGATTTTCATTAATGGTTACTTATATAACGATTCAGATGGCCTTTTGGTTCCACCTCTTAATCATTACATATGATACGAATATGCGTTCTTTATTAAGGGGGTCTTTTTCCTATTTATCAGTTCGTAACACACCATACTGCAAGCTTTTCAATTATATTCTTTTTTCGAGTGCGAATAAGTCTTCCTCTAACAATTGGGCCCGCTGGACAGCAATGCTGCGGCTGTCACGAACTCCTTGATTATAATAGTAGCTTCCTAGGTTTTTTGTGATAAATTCTAGTATATTGATGGCTGCTAATTCACCAATCTCTTCTTCTCGTTCTTCGGCAAAATAACGCTGAATGGCCATCATCATTTGATTTTTTTCTTCTTTTGTGAGTGGTTTCAAAGTCTCCCCTTCTTTCTTTCCGCTTTCTTCAATTGCATCTGGATGTGCTGGCATCCCGAAAACACGAATGTTTGTTCTCTTATCATATCATAAAAACAGATTCTGTGCATGACTGCCCTATAAGAAAAAGCGTATTTTGATGTAATGGATCAAATACGCTTTCACTATGCTGTATGATTTTTTCACGGAAGCTGTCATAGCGTGTTGTCCATTTTATTTTAAAATGGATAGGATCGTCGCTACAGAATGATCTACAAATGAACGCTCTGGACGTGACTTCATGAGGACGGTAAGTCCGATGAAAGAAACGACCAGTGTCTGTGCTAAGGCTTTCGCATTCAAGCTGCTTTCGAGTTCACCCGAGCGAATACCTTGCACAATCTTTTCTTCAAATATGACAGAAAGATACATCTGATGCTCTCTTGTCAGAATTTCAAATTTCTCTTCGTGTGGAGCAAGTTCCACTATTGTATTAATGCAAAAACAGCCTTTACTCGGGCTATCTCTATATTCCTCTTCCACTACATCTGCAAATAATGTATGAAATGCTTCCTTTACAGATCGATTGTTTTGAAGTTTTGTTCGAATATGGGCTGCATGCTGCTTTGTATATTTACGTAATGCAGCCTCAAATAACTCCTCTTTATCTCCAAAGGCTGAGTATAAGCTTGGCCGCTGTATTCCCATTTTTGCAGTCAAATCGCTTAACGTTGTAGCTCTATATCCCTTTTCCCAAAAAAGCACCATTGCATCATCCAGCGCTTTTTCCTCATCAAACTCACGCTGTCGAACCATCATCAATTCCTCTTTTCAACAATAAAATCATTTCATGATAACATTACCAATCAGTACATTATAATTTTATTTTATTCACGTAAAATTGTCAAACTGCCTTTCTACTTTCAAGATTAACATAGAATAACTGGAATAAAATCTTGACTTTAAAACATTTTGTTGGTTATCCTTAACAGGAATCATTTTATACCGATTAGTATATTATACTTTTTAGTACAAAAAAGAAGGGATGCAATAAATGGTTAAAGATAAAATGACTTCAAGAGATCATCCTGAGATGAAAACGGCTCATATACGAATAAAACCTGGATCAAAGATGACTCGCTATATGGCACTAATTTTTGCAGCAGCCTGCGGGATGGCTGTTGCAAACATATACTTCGCACAACCGTTACTAGATTCACTGGCAGCCGAGTTCGGTATCACGTATTCATCCATCGGTATTGTCATTACGATTACTCAGCTTTGTTATGCGGCGGGGCTGCTACTGATAGTACCACTTGGTGATCTGTTGAATCGGCGACGGCTCATCATTGGGCAGATGCTTTTATCTGTGCTTGCCCTCATTCTAGTTGGCATCGCTCCTAGCATCACCATCCTATTTCTAGGGTTAGCAGTGGTCGGACTGCTCGCTGTAGTCACTCAGGTACTCGTTGCGTTTGCAGCAAGTTGGGCTCCTCCAGAAGAGCGCGGCCGTATAGTCGGCTTGGTGCAAAGTGGAATCGTAATCGGTATTCTTCTCGCCCGTACCTTTGCTGGTATATTAACCGATTTTGCCGGCTGGAGGTCTGTTTATCTTGTGTCTGCCGTCATCATGCTTATTCTAACTGGCGTATTGTTCCGAGTGCTCCCGCATGATGACAGCAAAACAGAGTCATTATCCTATGCTAATCTGCTTCGTTCAATGTTTATATTGTTCATACAAGAACGAATCCTGCGCATCCGTGGGGTTCTAGCTCTTCTGATTTTTATCGTGTTTGGTACATTATGGACTTCACTCGTGCTGCCTCTCAGTACTGCGCCATACTCTCTTTCACATACTGCTATTGGCGCATTTGGTCTTGCTGGAGCAGCCGGAGCGTTAGGGGCTGCTCGGGCTGGCAGCCTTTCTGATCGAGGTTTTGGACAGTTCACAACCGGTATAGCCCTTGTCCTCTTATTCATTTCATGGTTTTTCATTAGTTTGACTGAACATTCACTTATTGCATTAGTCATTGGCATTATCATTCTTGACCTATCTGTGCAGGCAGTACATGTGACCAATCAGAGTATGATTTTCACAGTTCGACCTGAGGCGAGAAGCCGGCTTACTGCCGCTTACATGATTTTTTACTCCATCGGCAGTGCGACCGGTTCAATTGTTTCAACCAGCATATACGCAGCCTATGGCTGGAGCGGAGTATGTCTTTTTGGTGCCTCTATCAGCGCTTTAGCCATTTTGTATTGGATCATCACTTACCGACTAACGAAACAAATCACAGTAGTCTCAGAAACAAAATAAAAAAAACACCGCGATTAAGCGGTGTTTTAGATTAAGCATCTACAACTTCAACTTTTTCCATGCCTTGGCCTTGCTCCATATCAAGTACAGCCTCGATACCAGATGTTACCTTGCCAAAAACAGTGTGAACACCGTTTAAGTGCGGCTGCGGGTCATGTACGATAAAGAATTGGCTGCCGCCTGTGTCTTTACCAGCATGTGCCATTGATAATGAACCTCTTTCGTGCTGATGTGGATTACCTTCTGTTTCACATTTAATTGTGTAACCAGGACCACCCGTTCCATTACCGTTTGGATCGCCGCCTTGGCTGACGAATCCTGGGATCACGCGGTGGAATTTCAATCCATCGTAGAAGCCTTCATTCGCTAATTTTTCAAAGTTTGCTACTGTACCTGGAGCAGCCTCTGGGTAAAGTTCAAACTCAATTTTCTTTCCATTCGTTAATTGTATGTATCCTTTTTTCGCCATTTTTCACATTCTCCTTTCAGGTTAAACAACGCTCATTATAGCACATTTTCGGTGATGTTAAACATCCCCTGCTCTTCGATTGTCATTTACCTCTTAACTGATGATTGATAAAATAGGGTTGCTTGATTCTTTTTTCCTAATAAAATGATATCTGACTAAATGACATGTCTTCATTTATTGGAAAAGGAAAACATCTTCAAAAGAAATTTGAAACGCCAGACGGATTTGTTACGTCTATATGATGGAGTGCATTTCATCACGTGTACTCAAAAGATGAGTTTCTCTTGAAAGAGGAACGCTTTCGACTTGAAGGAGGTCAACATGTTTAAAAAAATGATGCTTGGTATGCTGGCAGCGCTCCTTTTCCTAATTGGTGCGCCAAAAGTCAGCTTAGCGGATGCAGCTGTCGGCGATGTCATCGTCACACTCGGGCAAGACTTAACACCGGCTGATCGCCAGAAGGTGCTTGACGAGTTGAATCCACCTGAAAATGCGACAAAAATTGAAGTAACCAATAAAGAAGAGCACGAATATTTAGGAAAGTATATCCCTCGTTCTCAAATCGGGACGAGAGCATTATCATCTTCATCGATCACCATTGAAAAATCAGGTACTGGTCTGACTGTGGATACACACAACATCAAGACCATTACAGATGAGATGTATTTAAATGCTTTAATGACAGCAGGTGTCAAGGATGCCAAGGTTGTCGTGACTGCTCCATTTGAAGTATCTGGTACAGCCGCACTGACAGGCTTACTAAAAGCGTATGAGGTGTCAAGCGACAAAGCCATTCCAGAAGATGTGAAGCAGGTAGCAAACGAAGAACTTGTGACAACTTCTAAATTGGGTGACTCTATCGGGAAAGACAACGCTTCTGCCCTTATTGCAAAAATCAAAGATGACATTGCAAAAAACGGTGTCCCTAAAACCACGAAAGAAGTAGAAGAAAAAGTGGATCAGGCTGCTTCTGATCTGAACTTAAATCTGACGCAGGATCAAAAAGATCAGCTTGTCTCGCTCTTCGATAAAATGAAAAACATCAATATCGATTGGAACCAAGTAGGATCTCAAATTGATAAAGCAAAAGACAAGATTACTAAATTCATTGAATCGGATGAAGGGAAAAACCTCCTTCAAAAGATTTGGGATTTCTTTGTCTCCATTTGGAACGCGATCGTCTCTGTATTCACTGGAGGAAAATAAGTCATGAAAAAAAGCTGCCTGTACACCAGGCGGCTTTTTTAAGTAGATGATTTCACTTTTGATTGATACGGTAAATCAAGTTTGACAATGTCCTCATAGGTTTCACGCTCAACCACAAGCTGCGCTTCCCCGTCTTCTACAAACACAACAGCTGGGCGCGGGATGCGGTTATAGTTGTTTGACATACTATAGCCGTAAGCTCCGGTACAAAAGACAGCTAATAAATCCCCTTGTGATAACTCTGGCAGATCGATATCCCAAATAAGCATATCTCCGCTTTCACAGCATTTACCGGCAATTGAAACCGTTTGATCATGCGTTTGGTTCATTTTGTTGGCACTTGCCGCTTCATATTTCGCTTGATATAAAGCTGGACGAATGTTATCACTCATTCCGCCATCTATCGCAACATAATCGCGGATGCCAGGTACATGTTTTGATGATCCGATCGTATAAAGAGTCGTCCCTGCATCTCCAACAAGAGAACGGCCTGGTTCTATCCAAATCTCCGGCATATCAAACTCATAGCGGGCCACGTTCTTTTTCACAGCTTGGATAATTTTCTCGACATATTCTGTCGCAGGAAGTGGTTCATCCTCTTCTGTATAACGAATCCCAAAGCCGCCGCCTAAGTTTAACACTGTAGAAATAAAACCAAATGATTCTCTCCATTCATCCAGCTTCAAAAAGATTTTATCTGCTGCAAGGACAAAACCAGCCGTATCAAAAATTTGTGAACCGATATGACAATGGACTCCTAAAAGCTCGATGACTTCTGATCCAAGCACTTGTTTCACCGCTTCATCTGCTTGTCCATTGTGAAGATCAAAGCCAAATTTTGAATCCTCTTGTCCTGTCGTAATGTAATCATGCGTATGCGCTTCGACACCAGGCGTGATGCGGAGCAATACTTTCACTTTTTTTGACAGCTCTTGACCAAGCTGTTCAATAAGCTTCATTTCATAGAAATTATCCACAACAATACAGCCGATCCCATGCTCTAGAGCCATCTTTAATTCTTCTCTGCTTTTATTGTTGCCATGGAAATGAATTTTTTCTACTGGAAATCCAGCACAAATGGCTGTGTGAAGCTCCCCGCCTGATACAACATCAAGAGATAATCCTTCTTCTTTGGCAAGCTGAAACATAGCGATGGAGGAAAATGCTTTACTCGCATATGCTACCTGCGCCGTTAGTTCTTCTTCTATAAATGCTTTTTGAAAGCTTTTTGCGCGCTCCCGTATTAAAGCCACATCATATACATAAAGTGGTGTCCCATACGTTTCAGCTAAAGAAACAGCATCAACACCACCAATTTCTAAATGACCGAGTTCATTTTGTCTGCAAGTGCCGTGTAAATACAATGTCATTCCCTCTTTCTCCGCTTCGGCTGAAAAAAGGCAGCTGCGTGAGCTGCCTTTTGCCGTGTCTCAAAGTTAAAAATACAATATCACAATCTTCAGCCACTTTCAATGAGCGTTAAGAATTTGGCGGAATTTTTGATCTGTTTTGAGGGTGAACAATGCTCGGCCTTACTTTTGAGCCGGGAACAGACGTCCGAATCAGCACTTGCCACAAAGCCTTCCCATTGAAAGGAAGGAACGGCCACATATAAGGCGTCTGCAATGAACGAATGGATGTTAAATAAATCATTAACAACGTAAAACCAATGATGAGTCCATTCAGCTTAAAGATCGCTACTAGTGCTAGGATGATGAGCCTTACAATCTTATTGGCAACACTCAGCTCATAGCTTGGCGTTGTAAAGGTACCGATCGCTGCCAGCGAGACGTATAAGATGACCTCTGGTGTAAACAAACCGACATCAATGGCGATTTGTCCAATTAAAACAGCCGCGATCAGTCCCATGGCGGTCGACAATGCGGTTGGCGTATGAATGGCTGCCATCCTTAAAAATTCCACCCCGAAATCAGCAAGGAATACTTGAAGAATGACAGGGATATGAGAAGGTTTGTTAAATCCAATATAGCTTAAATTGTCAGGCAGGAGATTTGGTTCGAGGATAAAAAGAAACCAAATCGGCAAAAGAAAGGTAGAACATAAAATGCCTAAAAAGCGTACCCATCTTAAGAATGTACCAACGGCAGGAGCCTGGCGGTATTCTTCTGCATGCTGAACGTGGTGAAAAATAGTGGTTGGTGTAATGATGACACTAGGGGATGTATCCGTAATGATGATGACATGCCCTTCTAATATGTGGTTAGCGGCGACATCTGGACGCTCGGTATAACGCACTAGCGGAAAGGGATTATATCCTTGCTTAATAATAAATTCTTCAATCGTTTTATCAGACATCGTCAGCCCATCGACTTTGATTCCTGATACTTCTTTTTCTATAATATCTACAAGATCCGGGTCTGCAATATCTTCAATATAGCAAACACAGACATCCGCTTTTGAACGTTCGCCTACTTTGAGCATTTTGTATCGCAGCTTTTCATCCCTTACTCTTCTTCGAATCAGCGCTGTATTCACAATAATGTTTTCAACAAAGCCGTCCCTTGCTCCCCGGACAACCTTTTCTGTATCCGGCTCCTCAGGCATTCTGCCAGGATAGCTTCTAACATCAATGATAAATGCGTAGTTTTCACCTTCTACAACGACTGCTACAAGCCCAGACAGCACTTGATCTACTGCTTCATCCAGTGTTTCTACCTTGGAAACCTGCTGATTGACAAGGCGATTCTCAACTACATGTGCAAGATCATCTGATTCAGGTTCGTTATCATTGATTTCGATTAGTTCCTTTAATAAGTAGATGACATACTGTGTATCACACAATCCGTTTACATAGTAAAGCTGGATTTCCTGATCGTGTATATAAATTTTCCGCACACCAAGGTCAAAGCTGAGACCCATTCCGACATTTTCCTTGAAGTAATCTTCATTTTTCTTCGGATCTCGGTACACGTTTACCTTGTCTTTCTTCATAGAAACCACTCCTTTCTAATATTAATTCCACTGCTTTCATCGTGATTGGAGATCCCTTGCTCAGATCATCTTTCCGTCCCATCTTGCCAATATCTCCAATCCCGACAACTAACGGAAGGTTGAGGGAGTCAAGGCAATACACAGTATCCCCGCTCATTTTATGGGGCTCCATTTCGGGAAGACCGTGTTTATCAACACCATATTCTGTTAGTTCACCTTCTCGGTCAATGGAGACATGGACCTTTGTCCATTCTGCTTGATGCGTCTTGGATGCAACTGCGATCGCACCAATGACTTCGATTTCAGGATGGCGCGCCACATGTTTCATCGCCGTCTCCCCTGTTCCTTCACCTGTCAGACCAGAATCATCAAACATCACAAAGACTGGATCATACGGCGTTTTTAATATCATTTGAACAAGTTCAGGTCCTGTCCGTTTGCTTGGATTTCCTTTTGAGCTGGAAATACATCGTCCGCCGACGTTTTTAGCAGCAAGCTCAATGGTTTTGGCAGCATATATATCTCCGTCTGTCACTAAAATGACTTTCCGTCTTTGCCCCATATTCGGTTATCCTTTCGGTTTAAAGATAAGTGCGACAATAAATGAGAATAAAATCGCAGCTGATATTCCAGCAGAGGTTAATTCAAAAATACCGATACCGATGCCGATGAATCCATGTACATCTGCCTGATGCATTGCCCCATGAAGCAGGCTATGACCAAAGCTGACGATTGGTACAGTTGCGCCCGCACCTGCAAATTCAATAAATTTATCATAAATACCGAATCCATCTAAAATGGTACCCGCTACAACAAAAGTAGTCATGACATGTGCAGGCGTGAGTTTGAGTACGTCTAGCAAAAGCTGGCCAATGACGCAAATAAGTCCGCCTGCCACAAAAGCGATAAGATAATCCATTAGCTCTCTCCTCCTGCACGCTCAAATACGACACCGTGCGCAATGGTTGGAATGGTCTCTTTTTGCTGAACCATCATCGGGCTGAGTAACGCCCCGGTTGCCACAACGAGTACTCTTTGTAAATTCCCTGCTTTCATTTCTTGAAAAATATGACTAAATGTCACAATAGCTGAACAAGCACAGCCGCTGCCTCCAGCGAATACGTTTTGGTCGGGTGTATAGATGATTAAACCGCAATCATCGTGCTTTCGCCCAAGCTGAATGCCGTCTTCTTTCAGAAGATCCTTTAAGATCGGTGAACCAATGCCTGATAAATCACCAGTTAAAATCAGATCGTAATCATCTACTGTTCTTCCTAAGTCTTCTAAATGCTGCTTGATGGTGTCTGCCGCTGCCGGTGCCATGGCCGATCCCATATCAAATGGATCTGTAATGCCAAGATCCATGACCCTGCCTACCGTTGCACTCGTAATTTGAATGTCAGAGGCTTCTTGGCTGATAATAACGGCTCCGCTTCCTGTCACTGTACTTGTTGCTGTATCGGGCTTTTGTCCGCCGTATTCTGTCGGATTACGAAATTGGCGTTCTGCTGTCGCATTATGGCTGCTTGTCGCTGCAATGGCTCTATTTGCAAAACCGCCATCAATGAGCGCTGACGCAATGGCAACCGATTCCATTGAAGTAGAGCATGCCCCAAACAAGCAAAGAAACGGGATCTTCAGCTCTCTTGCCACATAGTTTGCTGTGACGTTTTGGTTGAGTAGATCTCCAGCCAGCAAAAGATCAATATCGCTTTTTTGCAAATTTGCTTTTGATAAAGCACTTGATATCGCATCATCCATGAGCTTCCTTTCAGCCATTTCCCAGTTCTTTTGATCACAGTGCATTTCATCGTACGTTTTATCAATTAAATGGCCAATCGGGCCTTCTTTTTCTTTCGGTCCTGCAGCAGTTCCTTCTGCATTGACATAAAGCTTGTGCTCAAATACCCAAGATTGTTTACCTGTTAGTTTCACCTTTCATTCCTCCTACGAAAACATCTTTTCCAAGACGTATCGAATGATCCCTACGACATATGCCGAAACGACACCAAACACAATGACGTTCCCAGCGAGCTTAAACATATTTGTGGCAACACCTAAAACAAGCCCTTCACTTCTATGCTCAAGGGCAGCACTTGTCATGCTGTTTGCAAAACCTGTCACTGGTACAGCCGATCCTGCTCCAGCAAACTGTCCAATTTTATCGTAAATACCGATTCCAGTTAATATAGAAGAAATTAAAATGAGGGTTGCCACCGTCGGGTTCCCTGCTGTCTTTTCATTAAAATCAAAAAAGTGGATATAGAAATTTTGCAGCCCCTCACCTATCAGACAGATTAAGCCGCCAACTAAAAACGCCTTGATGCAGTTGAGGACATAAGGAGGTTTGGGCTGATATGTTTTCACCTTAGATGGATAGTTCTCTTTTAAACTCGACACGTGTTGTTCCCTCCAATTTCTTAAATATAAATAAGCCAATGAAATAGTGAACCAAATACCTTTCCTAAGACGATGGCCATGAGCAGCAAAACAATTTTCCCGTCCATTCCAATTCTTTTCGTTAATATAGGAAGTACATTTAATACTTCAGTGAGTGCAGCTGCAAGCATACCGACGAAGATGCCTGATAAAAGACCAACCGGCAGTGCCAGCCATTTGGTTAAATGCAGATGCATTTGACTTAAGGTGGCCCAGCCGCCAACGACCGCCCCGCTAATGACAGCCGCCTCGTACCCTTGTATGAAGCGCTGCGTTTTGGTTAATTGCATTAAGCGGGGAATGATGCCAAGCACTGTAAGAAAAGCCACAAATCCTGCTCCGACCGTTAAACCGCCGCCAAGTCCAACGAGGACGACAAAAAGCCATTTACCGATCATGGATATCTTTCAATGTTTCTTTATTTTCGTTGAGTGCGACGTAATGATCGAGATCAAGCTGATATTTAAACATTTCCACCTCGAGCGGACTTGGTTCTTCATTTAAACGTTTTTTAAATACATGATTGAAAAACAAAATCATGCCAAAACCGAGTCCAAAGCTATATGGAATTTGTAGTAAATACGGATGCTCAACCGTTTTTCCAGTGATCATTTCATATAGACGGATATGAACGAGCCTCATACTAACATCCTCGTGGAAATTCATAATGGCAAGCGCCGCTCCGACAAATAAAAGGAGCCATACAAACACAAATAAAACGGGAGAAAGCTGGCGTTTGCCTGTATCAATTTCAACAATGGCCTCAGAGCCGCCAACGGTTTGAATGTCGATATCCGGCCACGTTTTTTTGATCGTTTTGACGACATGCATAATATCAAGAACGACGATGTGACGATCCTTTTTGCTGACATGATACACCGGCATTTTGCTAAGCTTTTGCACAGCAAACTCATCACCAGTGATTTGGGCGATATCTTCTAAATAAATGAGCTGATCAATACCAGTTTTGATTCGATGGCGCAGCCGAATAAAAATTTGTCCGTCCATCCAAGTCACTTCCTATACGATGGGTTAAAAATAGTATGTGGTGAAAAATGGTTCTCATACAGGCAGAACTGCATTTACCGGTAATTACCACACAAAAAAAGCCAGCCGAATTGGCTAGCTGTCTTTTTGATCCATTTGCATTTGGATTTGTTTTAAAATTTTCTTTTCAAGCCGTGAGACTTGAACTTGTGAAATGCCTAGTCTTTCTGCAACCTCAGATTGTGTCTGGTCTTTATAATACCTTAAATACACAATGAGTTTTTCCCGTTCTTCTAATTCCTTGATCGCTTCTTTCAGTGCGATTTTGTCAAACCATCTTTCTTCAGAATGATCGGCAATTTGATCAAGCAGAGTAATCGGATCCCCATCATTTTCATACACCGTTTCATGAATGGATGATGGGGAGCGCACCGCTTCTTGGGCGAGGACGACATCCTCTGGTGTGATATCAAGGTATTCGGCAATTTCCTGAACGGTCGGCATTCTTCCATGTGTCTTAGACAATTCATCCCTTGCCCGCCGAATTTTATTTCCGAGTTCCTTTAATGACCGGCTGACTTTGACCGTTCCATCATCCCGAATGAATCGCTGAATCTCACCAATGATCATGGGAACAGCGTACGTTGAAAACTTTACATCATATGACAAATCAAATTTATCAACAGATTTCAGCAGTCCAATACAGCCAATCTGAAATAGATCATCTGGTTCATATCCCCTATTTAAAAAGCGCTGAACAACGGACCAAACAAGACGCATGTTTTTTTCTACGAGGAGGTCTCTTGCTTGCTGATCACCGTCTTGGCTTTTTTTGATGAGCTCTTTGACTTCATCATTTGACAGCTGGGCTTTTTTAGCTTGCTTTTTTACCTCCACATCCATATGAGCAGCTCCTTTAATTACAAAGCGCTTTGCTTTTTGATAGATGCTTTGTTAAACGGATGGTCGTGCCCATTTCTGGAGATGAGTCCACCATGACATCATCCATAAAATTCTCCATGATGGTAAAGCCCATTCCAGAGCGCTCTAAGTCTGGTTTTGTTGTAAAAAGCGGCTGTCTTGCTTCCTCAAGATCTGTAATCCCCATACCTTCATCACGAATGGTAAGATAAACGACATGGTCATCTAGCGTGACATGGATATGCACCTTGCCATCTGGATTCCCATCATAGCCATGGATGATGGAGTTTGTCACTGCCTCTGATACAACGGTCTTGATTTCTGTTAATTCATCTAAAGTCGGGTCAAGCTGAGCGATAAACGCCGCAACTGTCACCCTCGCAAACGATTCATTTTGGCTTAATGCTGAAAAAGTCAGGTTCATTTCATTTCTCATGATGCCACCCCCAATGTTTGCAAAGCCGTTTGCTCAGAAGGCTCCATACGAATGATTTTAAACAAGCCAGACATATCAAATAACCGGTTCACCGCTGGCGAAATAGCACAGACGACCATTTCTCCGCCAAGCTGCTTAATTTCTTTATATCTCCCTAAAATCACTCCGAGTCCAGAGCTATCCATAAACGATAAATCAGCCAGATTCAGCACAATGTGGCGAATGTCCTCTGTTTCCAAATAATTCGTCACCTTTTGTCTCAATGTTTCTGCGGAGTGATGATCGAGCTCTCCTGTTAACCGAATGCAAAGTACGCTCTCTTTTACTTGAAAATCAATACCAAGGCTCATTTTTTATTCCTCCTTGCTCTAATTTCGGATAAAGAGTGTTTCTCTTTTATATGAAGTAAATCCTTCACCATGACAAAACTAGTGACCATTCGTCACATTTAGATGTTCTTTTCTTTTCACATAGCAAAAAGACTGCCAATTACAGCAGCCTTTCACCTTTTATTTCCATTTCACAAAATCAGCCATTGCTCGTTTGAAGAAAGTCCAAACGCCCGCCTTTTCCATTCCTTCTTTTGCTTCTACAGGGCTTTCATGCAGCACTTTTCCGTCTTTTTTCAAGACGATCGTACCAAGTTCCGTTCCTTTTGAAAATGGAGCTTTGACATCATGAGACAATTTGATTTCTTTTTTGATCTGATCCACATTTTCGCCTTTTTTCGTTAAAAGGGAGATCGGTTCAGAAGTAACGAGCTGGATGTTTTTCTTTTTCCCTTTGCTCACTTTGACCTCCGCCACATCTTGCCCTCGTTTGTAAAGCGGATGCGTCGTATATTGACTAAATGCGTAATCTAACATTTTGACTACCTGAGCATTTCTGTCTTTCGGAGTACTTGCGCCGAAGACAACCGCAATGACGCGCATGTTGCCTTTTTTAGCAGATGCAGTTAAACAGTACTTTGCTTCGCCTGTAAAACCGGTTTTCACCCCATCGACACCCGGATAAAATTTAATTAGACGGTTTGTGTTTACAAGCCAGAATTTTTTATCCGTGTTTTGCCGGAGATAGTCTTCGTAGACACCTGTGAATTTGGTGATTTGTTCGTATTTCAACAGCTCTTTTGCCATTTTTGCCATATCGTGAGCTGTGCTGTAATGGTCTTTTTCAGGAAGTCCTGTTGGGTTTTGAAAGACTGTTGAGGTGAGGCCAAGCTCTTTCGCCCTTTTGTTCATCTGCTCAACGAACTGTTCTTCAGATCCTGCAATATGCTCTGCCATGGCAACTGAAGCATCATTTCCTGACGCAATCGCAATGCCTTTCAGCATTTCTTTCACGGTCATTTCTTCTCCAGGTTCAAGGAAGATTTGTGATCCTCCCATGGACGCTGCGTAGTCGCTCGTTCTGACCTTGTCTGTCATTTTCAGTTTACCCTGATCAATGGCTTCCATGATGAGAAGCATCGTCATGATTTTGGTCATACTTGCAGGTGCAAGCTTTTCATCGCTGTTTTTGTTGTAAAGCACCTTTCCCGTGTCACGTTCTATTAAGATCGCTGATTTGGCTTCGTGTGCCAATTCTGATGTTTGTTTTTCTTCTGGTTTTTCAATCTTTTCTTTTGCTGTCGCTGATGGTGAAACCATTGAGATAAGGATCATTAAAATAAACAATGCACATATATGACGTTTCAAGTGGCAGACCTCCATTATCGTAATCCTTTCTATTTTTTCCTCATACAGGCTGTTTTATTCAGAGATCGTATGATTGCAAATAAAAAAAGCCTTCTGCTTGGGTAGCAGAAGGCTTCTGGACACATGTTATGAAAGTTGTTTAACAATGTCTTTTACTAAATCAAGAAAACTTGCTTTCACTTTTTCCGTTACTTCGATCACTTCATCATGAGACAGCGGCTGATCCAAAATACCAGATGCCGCATTGGAAATGCATGAAATGCCAAGCACTTTAATTCCTGCATGACGCGCAACAATCACTTCTGGAACAGTCGACATTCCAACAGCATCAGCTCCAAGAGTTCTTAGGAAACGAACTTCAGCAGGTGTTTCATATGAAGGGCCTGTCATCCCTGCATAAACACCTTGCTGCACAGATATGCCTAAACGCTGGGCTGTTTCTTCTGCAAGTGCCAGCAATTCTTTATCATACGGTGCAGACATATCAGGGAAACGAACGCCTTGACTGTCATTTGGGCCAATTAATGGATTGGTTCCAATCATATTGATATGATCTGTGATCAGCATGAGATCTCCTGGACGGAATGAAGTATTCACACCGCCGGCTGCATTTGTGACAATGCATGTTTCAATGCCAATTTCTTTCATCACACGGACAGGAAATGTCACTTGCTTCATATCATATCCTTCATAGAAATGAAAACGTCCTTGCATAGCGCAAACGACAGTGCCTTTCAGCGTTCCGATCACGAGCTGCCCTGCATGTCCCTCTACTGTTGAAACAGGAAATCCAGGAATATCTTCATATTTTATTTTGATTGGATTTTCAATCTCATCTGCTAAAATGCCAAGCCCTGATCCTAAAATCAATCCAACTGTTGGTACGTATGTCGATGCTTGTTTAATGTATGCCGCCGCTTCTGAAAACTGTGCTCCCACGAGATTTCCCCCTATTTGAGTTTAGATAAAAAGCTTGTTCCGTATTTTGGCATCGTTGACTTGAAATTATCTGCAACGGTTGCCCCAAGATCAGCAAACGTTTTTGCTGTTGGCAGTTCATTTGCTTCCTGATGCTTTTTACTGTAAGCAATGAGCGGAACGTATTCTCTTGTATGATCTGTTCCGTGATGAACCGGGTCATTTCCATGATCTGCTGTGATCACAAGAAGATCATCCTCTTTCATCAGGTCAAACACTTCAGGAAGACGTGCGTCAAATTCCTCTAGTGCTTTTCCATAACCCTCTGGATCTCTTCTATGTCCGTAAAGAGCGTCAAAATCAACAAGGTTTAAAAAGCTGAGTCCTGTAAAGTCTGTTTTAAGTGTATCGACCAGCTTGTCCATTCCATCCATGTTCGATTTTGTTCTAAGAGATGATGTGATTCCTTCGCCGTCATAAATATCAGAGATTTTCCCGATCGCAATGACATCGAGCCCATCATCTTTCAATTCATTCATGACTGTACGGTCAAATGGTTTTAACGCATAGTCATGACGATTTGGCGTTCTAACAAATGCGCCAGGCTCTCCGACAAACGGACGAGCGATAATCCGTCCAACCATATATTTTTCATCTAATGTAAGTTCACGGGCAATTTCACAAATACGGTAAAGCTCATCTAATGGCACAACTTCTTCGTGCGCAGCAATTTGCAGCACAGAATCCGCAGATGTATAAACGATTAAATCGCCTGTTTTCATGTGCTCTTCGCCAAGCTCATCTAAAATTTCCGTACCAGACGCAGGTTTATTTCCAATAATACCTCGGCCAGTTTTTTCTTTTAGTTCATTTAATAGTTCATCTGGGAATCCGTCTGGAAAGACTTTGAACGGTGTGTCTATATAAAGACCCATGATTTCCCAGTGTCCTGTCATTGTGTCTTTACCATTTGATGCTTCTTGCATTTTTCCATAATACGCAAGCGGTTTTTCATCCGCTGGAATTCCTTTGATTTCTTTAATATGACTCAGCCCAAGCTTCGCCATATTTGGCATATGAAGCCCGTTCATTTTTTCAGCAATATGTCCAAGTGTATCTGCACCTACATCATTAAAATCAGCAGCATCTGGTGCTTCCCCAATCCCTACTGAATCCATTACGACGAGGAAAATGCGTTTATACTGATAATCAGGCATTAAAAAGCGCCTCCTTCAATATTCTTGTCTTTTGACCTTTCAAACAGAGAGAGGTCAGACATCTCAAGTATAAACCGTTTACAAGCCAGTTGACAACCATAAACGGTGTAAACATGAAAAAGCATGACACCCGTTCACTGTGTCATGCTTTACTTATGCCCTTGGATGGAATTTGTGATACACATCTTTCAGTCTTGTTTTCGTCACATGTGTATAAATTTGTGTTGTTGAGATATCGGCATGTCCAAGCATCTCCTGTACGGCTCTTAAGTCCGCACCGTTTTCAAGCAGGTGTGTAGCAAATGAATGTCTGAGCGTATGAGGCGTCAGTTCCTTTTGAATCCCTGCTTCGATGGCTCGTTTTTTTAAGTTCTTCCAGAAACCCTGGCGCGACATTTTTTTTCCGTGATGATTGAGAAATAGGGCATCTGACGGCTGTTTTTTTAACAGCTTGCTTCTTCCCTTTTCGATATATTCTTCAATCGCACTTGCAGCAGCTTCACCAATTGGCACAATTCGCTCTTTTCTTCCTTTTCCGAAACAGCGGATAAAGCCCATTGTGAGGTGAACATCCGCAAGGGTCAGATCCAGCATTTCACTGACGCGAATGCCTGTTGCATATAAGAGCTCAAGCATTGCTTTGTCTCGGTAGTCAAAGGGAGTGTTTTGATTTGGTGTATCAAGCAGCTTTTCGACCTCTCCTAATGATAGAACTTTCGGTAAAGTCCGCTCTGTTTTTTGCGTTTCAATGTTCCATGACGGGTCATCCGTTGTCACTTTTTCCCGAAGCAGAAATTGATGAAAGGAACGGATCGATGATAGATGCCGTACAGACGTTTTACTCGATTTTCCCTCCTCTTTTAGCTGCTTTAAATAATGAATAATATGCAGGCGTGTGACATCGCCAATATCCGTCAGCTGTTCATGTGTCATTAAAAAAGACAAGTAGTTCTGTAAATCTCTTTTATAAGAAACAATGGTATTTTCAGAGAGTCCTCTCTCTACAGTCATAAAATGAATAAAGTCGGATAATTGATCGTTCAATGATTTCTACTCCCCGTTTTGATAAAAATAAATCAATCGGTCTTGCCAGTTGTCTTGATTCGGCTGATCCATTTCCATCACTTTAATTGCTGCACCCTCTGGTTTATCATAACGATGGTAGCTTTCATATTCTGAATTTATCCATATCATAGCATAATAGAACAGGACGGTAAAACCAGTGAACAAGATAAATACTTTCATCACTTCACCTGTTGTTTTGAGCCATTTTCGCATGATCTTCATGTCCTTTCTCACCTTCTCATTACTTCAGCATATGCCAGGTAGGACAAGGAATATACAGCGAAAATGCAAAAAACCTCTTCATCTTAAATGAAAAGGTTCCAATTCGGATTATTTGCCGGATTCATCATCATGACACCGGTGGCAAATACCATGGAATGTCAATCTATGATCCTTAATTTTAAATTTCCAGTCACGTTCAATAATCTCTTCGACATCTTCTAATAAATCTTCTTCTATCTCATCGACTGTTCCGCATTCCATGCAGACAAGATGATGATGGAAGTGAGCGGCTCCTTCTTTGCGAAGATCATATCGCGAAACGCCGTCTCCAAAGTTAATTTTATCAACAACTTTCAGTTCAGTGAGCAATTCTAACGTCCGATAAACAGTAGCAAGACCAATTTCAGGAGACTTCTCTTTTACGAGGAGGTATACATCTTCTGCACTTAAATGGTCTTCTTCATTCTCAAGCAGTACTCTTACTGTTGCTTCACGCTGTGGCGTGAGCTTGTAGCTGGAAGAATGAAGCTGTTTCTTAATTCGATCAATCCTATTTTCCATTGACTTTCCCTCCTACGCCACATTACTTGATCATTATATCAAATGATGTGCTGAGAGCCAACTATAATCATTTTAAATTGATAAATAAATTGATTATTAATTAATAACAATTATAAAATAACACCTGCCAGCTTTTTCATCAGCATGAATGATACGTACGATTCAAAAAAGGACGAAAGTGCAGCAAGCGCTAAAATCATCAGCAGAACAGATGCATACCGGCCAAACCACTGGACGGGTGCTTGACTAATGGTTTTTTTCATGAAAAGCTGTCCAATGAGACGGATGGAAAACGCAATCGCACAGGTACCAATCACTAAATAGGCTGGAATAAGCAAAATGTTTTGCGGAAGCACCGATACGAACGAGAGAAAAAATCCACTCAGCCCCATTTGATTCACGAGAAAACCAACAGTAAATCCAACAACAATTCCTTTTAAAAAGATCATGAGAAAGATGAGCGGCAGACCAATGATGGATATTCCCAGTATCCACATAAGGCCTAAATATTTCATATGATGCAGAAAGCTTTGTATAAACATTTCTTTTGATTCTGCTGCTTTCTCATTCGTCAGCTGACCAAAAAATTGATTTAAATAATAGAATAAATCCTCTTTCTGACTGAATGTCATGCTATTGACAATAATCGCCCCGAAGATCACACCCATTAAAAAGAGTACAGAGACAAATAAATAAATCGAGAGATGATCTTTTACGTGCTGAAGAAGATGTTCCTTCCAAGACTTTTTCCGCATGTGTCTTCCTCCCAAATAGTAAGGTTACTAGATTCTATGAGAGAGATTACGAAACATGACAGTTTTATCGAAAGAAAAAAGAGAAAGCAGTCTGCTTACTGCTTTCTCTTTTTCAGTTATCGCGCGGCTTTTTGTACGTTCACAAGCCCTGCACCATAATAAAAAGGTTCTCCAAGTTTTGTTGCCGTTTTTGACAGTCTCTCACGCACTTCATCGTTTGTCAGATTCGGATGTTTTGATAGAATGACAGCCGCAGCCCCCGCTACATGCGGTGACGCCATTGACGTTCCGCTCATGTAGCCATATTCGTTATGAGGAATGGTGCTCAGCGTTGAAACGCCTGGTGCTGAGACTTCGATTTCCTCGCCAACAGATGAATCAAAGGCTCTTTGCTTTTTTTGGTCAACAGAGGCAACCGCCATCACGGAGCTGTATTTAGCCGGATAGTCAATCGTATTGAGAGATCCATAACTTCCTTCATTCCCTGCAGAAGCCACAATGAGAATCCCTTTATCATACGCTCGATCTACCGCTTCTTTCAGCGCCTCAGATTCACTTGCTCCCCCCATACTAATATTGATGACATCCATGTCATTCTCAATGGCCCATTCAATCCCTTTTATAATCCAGCTATAGTAGCCGTCACCATTTTCATCTGCCACCTTGACAGCATAGATAGAAGCTTTTGGCGCAACACCAATGACACCTACCTTATTATCTAATGCTGCAATTGTGCCTGCCACATGTGTTCCATGTTTATGCGGATCTACAAGCGGATCGGACTCTGCCGGAACAAAGCTCACCCCGCCGGTGACATGTAAATCCTCATGTTTGCCGTCGATGCCGCTGTCAAGAACGGCTACTTTGACATTCTGTCCAGCGTATCCTTGTTTATGTACCTTTTGTGCTTTGATGCTTTTGATGCCGTACGGAACAGTTTGACCGCTTGTTTTTGCTTTTTGGTCTTCCTCAATGAAGGTCACTTCTTTTGATTCATTCAGTTTCTTTTTCGATGTTTCATTCAACGACACTTTCATCATATCTATTTGCTCTATTGATTCTTTCACATGCCCGCCAGCTTCTTCTACAAGCTGTTTTTGTGTTTTGTCTTGAACGGAAGAAGAAAAGCCGATCATGTACTCTTTTTTTGCCTGCTCCTTTGCAGAAATATCTGACGCGCCAAACATGACTGATGCCACAAGCACACTTGCCATACAAAGCCCTGCTCCAAATGACTTGACGTTCACGATACTCACTCTCCCTTTCGTTTCTTTTTGTCATTTAACTACATTTTTAGACAAAAAGAAACGACCGTTTGTCCTATTTTTAAAAATTTTTCCATTTATTTGATCTAGTTGTCATAAAAAAGCAAAATAAAAATGCTTATGATCCTCTTGATAGTGATCATAAGCATTTCGTCCTTTATGTTTCTTCATCATGTGCTGCAAAGTTTCTTGTTTTGTTTTTGTCTTCCTTTCGTGTGTGCTAAAATGCGGCATGTCTCCTCTCGACAGTTCTGGATTTCGGCTCTGCTGCCTTTGGATATGCTCTCGTTTTTTCTTTGCTTTGCTTTTTCCCATTTGGCAAAACTCCTTTCTTTGACGTTATGATACACGATGTTACATAAAAAAGATAGACGTAAAAACGTCTATCTCGGATTGTTGACAAAGGCTAAAATGATTTTTATTTTAGCCTTTTGTCTTCTTTTCAGCGTGTTAGAAAACCTTTGCAGTCTAGGAAGGACGAGCACCGGAGCGGAGCGAATTGAAACATTCGTGAGCACTGGAGCGCAGACCTGACACTGAATGCGAGGGTTTGTCTACACGCTGAGATAGACGTATACACGTCTATCTTTCTGTTTTCACCATATCAAGATGCGGAATCCCATCTTCGCCATAAACATCTGTGACGGCCTTGAAACCAAATGATTCGTAAAATGACTTCAAGTAGGCTTGCGCCTGTATTTTAACACTTGTTTCACCTAGTTCACTAAGTTTTTCCAAAGCCTTGATGAGCAGCATCTTTCCATAGCCTTTTTTCCGGCCGGCCTGCGTCACAAGAACGCGGCCGATGGACGCCTCCTTGTACATGATCCCGTTTTGGAAAATTCGGCAATAAGCTGCAATGGTGCCGTTCTCTTTTGCGATGAGATGAAGCGCTTCTTGGTCCCGGTGATCAATTTCAGGGTAAGGGCATGTTTGTTCTACAACAAACACGTTGACTCTTTCCATGAGAATCAAGTAAAGATCCTCTTTTGACAATTGTTCAAACGTTTGACATGTCCATTTAATGTGACTCATGATTGATATCCACCTTACCATACACTCCGCCTCCACCAGCGATCAGTCCGACTTCACCCTTCCTTGCTTTGATGATGTAGTCCGCTGTCTTTTCTGGCAGAACGGCTTTTAGTTCTTGTTCTGTTGCTTGATGTAGAATATTCATCTCTGTGTGAAACACGGCTTTTAGCTTCTCCAGCGTTTTGGGTCCAACACCCGGAATAAACTGAAGCGGGAGCTGATGAACATAAGGAGGTCTCGTTCCTGTTTCACTTTCTTGGTCAGCAAGCTCCTTTAAACGCTCACTCACACCTTTTGTCATCCGGGTATGTCCGCATACGCGGCACTCTTCTTGATCTGGTGCGTGAGGTCTTACCCCGCATTTCTCGCAGGTCGTATGATAGTACTTCCCAAGCCGCGGAGCAAGTCCATAATTTCCTGTGACGGCTCTGCCATCTTTTTCTTCTAGGGCTAGCTTGAATTCTTCAAAAGAGGCATGATCCATTTGGATTTTTGTATATTCTCGCGCGATTTTCCCTAAAGAATGAGCATCTGAATTTGTTAAAAAGGGATAACGGTTCAGCTCACTCAGCTGGGACGCCATTGACGTATCGCAGCTAAGACCAAGCTCAACAGCATCAATAAGATCAGGATCAAATACTTCCGTTAAAGATGTGTTGACGCCTTTGCCGTATAGACTTTTATGGGGCGTGAATATATGAGCAGGAATAAACAATCCTCCTAGCTCTTTCACCTTGCGCTGAAGTGTTTTCCCATCAACATAGAGGCGCTGTGAACTCAAATGCACATTTTTCATATGAAGCGAAAGCCATGCGGAGAACTCAGACATTTTGTGTAGTGTGGGCATAAATGCAAGCACATGAATCGGACCCTTTGAATGGTCATCATTGATTTCTAATTCACTGCCTAAAAGCAGCACTGTCTGCCCAAATGATAAACCGCCGTCATTTAGTTCAGTGTACCTTCCTTCCTCTACACCCTCTATTAATTCTTCTAGGACTTCTGGAGATTGTGCATCAATCACACCAATCATCCCCATCCCTTTACTTTCTGCTGCTTCAATGAGAATTTGGTCAATTGTCAGTGACCTTGCACCTGTAATTTTGACAGCTCTGCCTGTTCTTGTTCTGCCAATATGAATATGGATGTCTGCAAAAAACTCCTTCATTTTGTTGACTCAAGTACCTCTTGCAGTTGTAAGTACTGAATGGCATAGGCCGTTTTTGCATCATAAATATGCTGCTCTTCAATAAGGTGCAAAGCTTCTTCTAATGAAACTTCCATCACTTCGACAAATTCATCTTCATCCAGCTCTCTTTTTTCTTCAAGCGGAACTAGCTGATCCGCTAGATAGATGTGGACAATTTCATCTGCAAAACCAGGTGATGTATAAAAGGCCGTCAGCTTTTGAAGCTGCTGCGTTGTATATCCTGTTTCTTCTTCCAATTCTCTTAATGCTGTATGTGCCGGCTCTTCCCCTTTTTCTAGTTTTCCAGCCGGAATTTCAACGATGGCTCTCTCTAGTGCTTTTCGGTATTGTTTGACCAAGATGATTTTATTTTCGTCTGTACGTGCAATGACGGCTACTGCACCAGGATGTTTAATGATTTCGCGTTTGCCTTGTTTTCCATTAGGCAATTCTACATCTTCAAGAACCAAATCAATGATTTTTCCGTTGTATAATTCTTTAGACGATAATGTTTTTTCTTCAAAGTCCTTCAATTTTGTCAGCTCCTCGTTCTACTTTCACTTTTTACTTCATTTATTTTAACATAGATGATTTAAGAGAAGCGAAAAGCAAAACGCTTGCTTCAATGCGCCATTTGAAATCACCTAGCTTGAATTCCTGATTTTTTTCACTTAATGTGAAAGGATAGGAGTGTGATGGAATTGAAAAAAAGACGAATTGGCACCTCAGATCTCTTGGTGAGCGAAGCTGCACTAGGATGCATGTCTCTTGGGACTGAAAAAGAAAAAGCGCTCTCTTTATTAGATGAGGCCATTGATCTCGGAATTAACTATTTGGATACAGCCGATTTATATGATTTTGGGACAAATGAGGAAATTGTCGGGGAAGCCATTAAAAACAGACGGCAGGATTTGATTTTGGCGACAAAAGGCGGCAACCGCTTTGAAAAAGGCAAACCAGGCTGGGACTGGGATCCTTCAAAGGCGTACATAAAGGAAGCAGTAAAACAAAGCCTCAAACGGCTTCAAACAGATTATATTGATTTATATCAATTGCACGGAGGCACGATTGATGACCCCATTGATGAAACGATTGAGGCTTTTGAAGAATTAGTAGAGGAAGGCGTTATTCGCTATTATGGCATTTCATCTATCCGTCCAAATGTCATAAAAGAATATGCCAAAAAGTCGAATATCGTAAGCGTGATGATGCAATATAGTTTACTCGACCGCCGCCCAGAAGAATGGTTCTCTCTTCTTGAAGAACAAAGCATTAGTGTCGTCGCAAGAGGTCCTTTAGCGAAAGGATTATTAACTGAAAAACCACTTTCTCAAGCAAGTGCAGCGATTCAAAAAAACGGCTATCTTCAATATTCATTTGAAGAGCTTCAGCAGATCATTCCTTCTTTAAAGAAAGTCGCTTATGACCTATCACTCACTGAACTGTCCATTCAGTATATACTGAAACATTCTGCGGTCAGTTCCGTTGTATTTGGCGCTAGCTCGGTGGATCAGTTAAAAGAAAATATAGCAGCCGCAAATGCACGTTCTTTAAGTGATCAAGAAGTAAAAGCATTGACTTACTATACAAAACCATCTGTGTACGAGGCGCACCGGTACAAATAAGAAGAAAGATCACATCTGTAATCTCTGAGATTGTAGAAAAACTTATGTTTTTCTACAATTTTTTATTTTAGCGTATGTATGATGATGAACTCTTTTTCATGCTCAACAGACTGTGGAGAAGTCTCTCTTGCATAGTTCCGTTTATGCACCTTTTTTCTGGAGCTGATTGTAGCTTATTCGATCAGTTCATCTGATAAAGTGGTTTTTTCTCTCTTAAAAAGAGAAGAGGGCAGAAACGTTTTTCTTTAAACACTTATGTTTCTGCTGTGGATCTATCTCAAGATGATGACATGAAAAAAGAGAGCTTCATTGCTCCCTTTTTTAGCTTTTATATTTTCTCCAGTCCAAATGACTTTCATCTAGCAGCTCGGAGAAGCTTTTGTTTTTTTCTTTTTCTTTCTGCTGCCGAAGGAGGTCTTGTCGTTTTTGTTCTTCTCTTTTTTCTGTTTCGACGGCAAGATTCTGCTTCATTTGAAGAAGCTGCTGTTTGACATCATCGTTTATGCCGTCCTTTAATTTCGCTTGATCTTGATTGGTCTTTTTCATTGTGCCTCTCTCCTTTTGACTTAGTGTATCATCCGTTTTATTTTCTGAGCAAGAGGCACGCCATTCTCCCAACATGTGGTATGATCGTCATAGAAAAAACCTCGGAAAGGAAGAATCGGTTAGATGAAGAAATGGATCGCTATATTTGCCTTCATATTATGTCCACTCGCTGCAATCGGTATTTTTTTCACCAATAAAATGATGTATATTCGAAAATTAACGGATGAAGAGCTCATCAAACGAGAATCAGATGGAGGCCATTATCATCACGAGGAATTTCAACAGCTTAAAAAAGAGAAAGTGTGTATTCCTTCAGCATTTGGTTATGATCTCCATGGTTATTTTGTGCCGTCTCCTCAAACAACACGCACAATCGTCCTTTGTCACGGTGTTACCGTCAATTTGATTAATTCCGTTAAGTATATGAAATTATTCCAAAGGCTCGGATGGAATGTGATGCTTTATGATCATAGAAGACATGGGATGAGCGGCGGGAAAACCACGAGTTATGGATATTATGAAAAAGAAGATTTAGCGCAGATCGTGCAGTGGCTCAGACAGAGACTCGGAGAAAGTGCCATCATTGGGATACACGGAGAATCAATGGGTGCAGTCACGACCTTGTTATATGCCGCAAAGCCGGAAGCAAACGCCAATTTCTACATAGCAGACTGCCCTTTTGCTTCTTTTGAGGACCAGCTTCTGTATCGATTAAAAACAGATTTTCGCCTTTCAGGAGAGTGGATTCTTCCACTAAGTGATCAAGTCTTAAAATGGCGGGACGGATACCGCATCCGGCAAGTTTCCCCTTTTGATGTGATCGATCAGGTGAAAGAACCTGTACTTTTTATCCATAGCCGCCATGACGACTATATCCCATGTGAGCAAAGTCAGCAGTTATATGCACGAAAAAAGGGTGACAAACAGTTATTTATTGCGCCACACGGTGCGCATGCTATGTCTTTTAGCGAAAATAAGGAAGCTTATGAGGACGAAATTCAAGCATTTCTTCAAAGGGTTGAATTGAATGAAAGATAAAAGAGGAGAATGAACAGCAGTTCGTCCCCTCTTTTTGAGCTAACTTATGCGATAGTCACCACTGTTGTATGGTGTCTGCCCGCAAGCTCCATATGGCTCTCTTCCGATTGCTGCTGACTCATGACCGATAATCCTGCAGTTGCTGCCAATAAAAGAACTATCAAACTCGTTTTCATATAAATGACCCCCATTTTGAATTTTTGATATGGCTTGAATTTTCCTTTCGTAAAACCGGGTAGATACTTCAAACAGTCCAAGCTCATTGTAATAATGAGCCGCATCAAGTGCCAATTCCTCAATATCTGGGTATAAGCGCTTGTCCTCGAGCAGGTCTAATGTATCGTCTATGATTGTTATGTCTGCATCAACGTACAATGCTTTTAAGAATTGAAATTTGCAGATGTAAATTTCATCTTCTAATTCACAGGCCTTTATAATACCTTGTTGATAGAGGGTTAATGACTCTTCTATTTGTTTTTGTTTAAACAGGATTTGTGTCAGCATAAATAGTGGGTCTAGAGAGCGATTAAGATGGGTTAAATTCTCCTTTTCAAACACTTCAATAGAGTCTTTCAGATAACGGCTTGCTTCCGCAAGATCGTTCATTTGATAATAACAGTTACCTAAGTTGAAAAGGGCCGAACCTATGACTCGAGGGTTTCCAATTGAGCGTGCTCGCTTTAGAGCATTTTTAAAGTAGGGCAATGCATGTTCATAGCATTTCAAATCATCATAGTTTGCACCAATGACAAATTCACAGTGGATGATTCTCAGCGTGTACGTTCTGTAGGCAGAATACGTATCTAACGCTTGCAAGGCATAGTGCATCGAAAAGTGGGTTTGTTTCATGTGGTAGTAAATTTCTGCTAATTTAAAGTAAAATTCTGCTCTTTCTATATCATCTGATATGAGATTGAGCTTTTTTTCTGCTGAGCGGTAATAAGCAATGGCACTTAAATAGTTTCTCTGTTCAAATTCAAACATTCCTGTGAAAAAATGAACATAATATTCAAGCATATCCGTTAATTTCGTTTGTGAATGTTCAATCGTTTCTAGCAAATTCTTAATCTCTTCATCATTCGAGGCTTTCTTTGCCGGTTCAAAATATTCAAGCATCACCTTGTGGCGAAAATCCATCAGCTGGTAAAACAATAACAAGTTTTGATCCTGCTCCATCTCGAGGATTTCCTGCTCGATCTCCGCCTTCAGCTTCTCTGCTTTCATCACATGAAATCCGCAAATCTGCCTATACCATTCGTTTATTTTGATTCCAACCTGAGGCGATGACAGCTTGAGCTTCAATTCACTTTAGCACCTCCCTTCTCATATACGATACATGTTGTATTCTATCACATTTCCTCGAATGGAAGAAATATGAAAAGTCATTTTTCGCAAAGTTTTCGGTATCCCGCAATAAACGCTGCAAATGCCTATTTTTCGGCATTTACAGCTACTATTTTTTCATTTCCAGCTTGCTCATTTTGTCGAATTGTTTGTTGAAAAACGGCTTTTTTCGCTTCAAAAGATCATTTTTCAGATTAGACAGCCGTGCGGTTTGATGAGATGATGAACGCACGAAAAAAACCCTTTCGAAAAAGGGCTTTTATAATACATCTGTTACTTGTTCCATATTCTCTTTGATCCAATTGACAGCTAATTCGAGCGTTGGAAATTCTTCCGTTTCAAATGTGACTTCATCTTGAAGAAGCCAAACGTCCTTTTTCACCGAATCCATTCCACCTATTGACCAATGCAAAAGACTATAGGGATGATTGTTATTTAAAAACGACACCCATGTTTTATTTTGTGCCGTATTTTGTATCACTTTTAGCTTTTGATCCACTACATTTCCACCTTACTTTACAAGTATACCCATTCTCGGGCTGAGTATTTGTTGAGGACTTTTCAACATGAGTGTGTTGGCTTTTTCATTAAAATCAATCGTCATTTCCTCGTCAAAAAAGACCTTTTGTGCTGTGTGTATGTACAGCTTAAAGAGCTGATTATGCTTGAGCTCTTCCCATTCACCTGTTCTTTCACCTGTGAGCCAAATCATTGGGACACCGCTTACCGCACAGCCGCACCCATCTGAATCATAGCGAAGAAGCAGTTCTTTTGTTTCATGCCCCGCTTGTTGTTTTGTAAGGAACGCTGCTGCTGGTTCTGTTATATGAATATACATGCCGAACATCCTTTTTTCGTTGATTGTTACATTGTAACATATCAGTCATCAATTAAACATGTTCACGCCTTGTCAGCTCTTATGTCTGATTATTTGTCTTAAACTGCTCTAACCAATTGTACGCTTCTTGTTCAATTTCTTTAATGAGCCCATCTTTTCCTTTCATATAACTTGCCATATCTTCAGGATAGGCCTTTGCCAATTGAAGCTTTTTATCTGCATAGGCTTTGGCACGGTCAGGTGCAGCTTTTAAATAATCTCGGAACACCAAATGCCTTTTTACATCATCATGTCCAGCTTCATAGGCGTGAACGTGATGTGTTCGGTTCAAGCCGCCTTTTCTAAAAAAACGTCTTCCCTTGAGTCCGTTTTCTCCGAGCGGTTCATATCCAAGCTGGCGAAACAGGTGATTACTCTCATCTAAGCTGCTGATATGTTTCACCTCTAGCAAGATATCAATAATTGGCTTAGCGGCCATTCCTATGACTGACGTACTGCCAATATGGTGGCCATATATCCAGTTGTCTCCAACTATCTTTTTCAGCTTGTCATGCTCATCTTGAAATTGTTCTGGCCAGCTCGATTGGTATTCAATCACTTCCACCTTTCGAAGCATCAACCGTTCCATTTTTGTTAACATCAGATTGTTTTCCACTTGCAAACGAGCCATCTGTTTAAACCCTAATTTTTCATATAGCTGGATTGCTGGTATATTTGCTTCCGCTGTTGTGAGCTCGATTGTTTTTTGATGCTGGATAATGGATTGCATGAGCGCTGTCCCGATTCCTTGTTTGACATGATGAGGGTGCACAGCTAACCGGCTGAGGATGATCCGATCGTCATGCAGTTCATATGAAGCGATTCCTAACAAATGCCCCTCTTTTTCAAATCCTATGAAAATCTCATCTGTTTCCATTATGTCTTTAACCGTTTCTTTTAAGGGCGGTAAATCTTGATAGCCAATTTGTTCTGCCTCCCGCTGATATGCGGCCAATTGGATATGTAACAGCTCTTTTGCTTGTTCTTTATTTTTTTGATCCAGTCTGATGATCATGCGTTCGCCTCCAGCCTTTTCACAAATAGCACCCGGTCTTCATGAATGCCGTCGTAATCTGAAAAAACTGAAATGCCATCCACTGTTTTATCTCCCTTTTCTATCTGAAAACCGAGCTTTGTATGGTAAGCAATCGAGACTTTATTCACAGGAGCTGTAATGGCCTTAATCGTTGTTCTTCCTTCCTTTTCAGCCGCTTCATAAAACGCTTGATAGAGAATTTTGCCAATCTTTAATTTCCGGTGGTCTGGATGTACCCCAACAAAGTGAATATACGCTTCATCTGAATGCGATTGCGATAAAAAACCGACTAAAAAGCCGATCAGTTCACCTTTTTCAACAACGACAAAACTTGTTTGCTGAAAATGTTCGAAAAATAGCTTTGGCAATTTTGCGCGCAAATCTCTGCCTCCCCACCAGCTTTGAATGACGGATGTGACCGCATAAAAATCTGACGGCTTCACTTGACGTATCATGATGGCCTCGCCCCTTTTCATTTTTAGCTGTACCGAGCTTTTTTTCACAAAAAATCAACTGTTTCAATAGTCTACCTGTCGGATCAATTGTTTGTAAAGATGATGTATGAGCCTTTTTTCCTTTCAGCTTTGTTGGTTCTTCGTTCTTTCGCTGTCATCTCCTTTTAAATCTTCACACTTATTTCAAAAAGTTCACTTTTTTTGCGAAAGTTTTATTCTTTTGTTATGTTAAGATGGTTCATATAGGAAATGGAACAAAAGTTTATTGGAGATGATGATATTGGTTTGGATTGTTACTTCACTTGTTGTGTTTAGTCTTTTAAAGCTGCTTGTCACTTCGCTGCCTTCTGGTGTTATTGAACGCCTTTTTAGTCGTTATGCGGTGCATGCAAAAGTAACAAGTGATCAAACAACGATGACGTTTCAAGGACGTCCACTCGATGATCAGCAAACATCTGAAATTATTCAACATTTTAATGATGCGATCTTTATTGAACGCTATTATATTTATCCTGGTGACGAAGAGCGTTTTCTTCATCCTCAGGAAGGGCCGGCGCCGCTTACTATGCAAACAAAGCTTGGCAAGCATGATGTGACCCTTTATCTGTATCATTACGATGACCACGTGGATGTGGTGCGGCAGTTTACCCATAAGCCTAACAAAAAACTAACGGCCTATCGTTTGCGTTCTGAGCCGCTCCAATCATCCAATAACTTGGCACATGCTTAAAATAGCCCATTTTACACAGATAAGACGAAGTGTCTCCACTTCGTCTTTTTTGTATGGATTTACACTCTTCTCTTTGAATGATTTACCAGTATCAATTTCACCTTCTGGCGGTTACAATGTAATACAGAACATACGTTCTAAGAGGTGAAAATCATGAATGAACGAGTCATTCTGCTTGTGGATATGCAGTCGTTTTATGCGTCAGTCGAAAAAGTGGAGGCTCCCCATTTGAAGGATGTGCCGCTCATCGTCTCAGGAGATCCCGAGCGGCGGAGCGGGGTCGTACTTGCGGCCTGCCCCCTCGCTAAAAAACGGGGCGTACAAAATGCATCAAGATTATGGGAAGCACAGGAGAAATGCCCTGAAGCCGTCGTCGTACGTCCACGTATGCAGCGCTACCTTGATGTCTCTGTCATGATGACAGAACTGCTTGAACAATATACAGATCTTGTCGAACCTTATTCAATTGATGAACAGTTTCTCGATATTACGGGAAGCGTGACACTACTCGGTTCCCCCCGCGAGATCGCTCAAAATATACAAACGACCATTATGAACCAGACGGGCATTTACGCACGTGTTGGCATTGGTCCTAATAAAGTGCTCGCTAAAATGGCCTGTGACCATTTTGCTAAAAAAAACACATCTGGCATCTATGAACTTCGTGCAGACCGGGTTGCGGATGATTTATGGCCGCTTCCGGTTGGAAAACTATTTGGCGTCGGCAAACGGATGGAGCACCATTTAAAACGAATGGGCATCAGTACCATCGGGACGCTTGCTACTTATCCGTTAGACCGGCTAAAAAAGCGCTGGGGAATCAACGGGGAGCTACTGCAGCGAACAGCTTTAGGGCATGATCCCTCCCCGGTCACTCTTCACACACATGATCAGCAAAAAGCGGTTGGGCATCATATGACCCTTCCCCATGATTATGCGTCTTTTGAGGACATCAAAGTCGCCATTCTTGAATTGAGTGAAGAAGTGGCAAGACGTGCGCGCTTTAAGCATTATGTTGGGCAAACGGTATCTGTTGGCGTAAGAGGCGCTGATTTTTCTCATCCGACTGGATTTCATCGACAAATCAAGCTCCATTCACCCACACAGTATGGGACAGATATTGCAGATGCAGCCATTCAGCTATGCCAGCAGCACTGGGACGGCCAGCCCATTCGCAGTGTAGGTATTACGCTCTCACAGCTGCAGCCTGACAGCCAATATCAGCTGAGTTTATTTGATCACCATTTTAAAAAAGACAGACTCAGCAAAGTATTTGATGCGATTCATATGAAGTATGGACCTGCTGCACTCTTGCACGCTTCGTCCCTAACAAGTGCAGGGCAGGCGTATCACCGCGCCGAAAAAATTGGTGGACATTACAAATAACGGAGGCGAACAGCCATGAATCCCAATAAATTAACACCCGGATACAACATCATGTGGGAATCAAGCCGAATGATGCTCCCAGAGCACCGTGAACAGCTGCTTGCTCAAAAACGGAAGAAAAAAGAATACACGCCTCCTCCGCTGAGCACTGATCAGCTAGAGGAAATGAATTTTTTGATCACACAGTCAATTACAGAGGATCAAGCCATTTGCGTGACATATGCCGCAGCAGGTATGAAACAGCAGTTTTGGGGCTGGGTGAAAGCCATTCATTATGAAACGCAGCGCATAAAAATCGTCAATGATGAAGATGTTCTCCACCTGTCCTTGCAGCAAATTGCCGCGATTGATCTTGATTAAATTGTCTTTAAGTGATCGTACGAATCAGCATATCTAAAAGACATAGAAGCACCGGGAGAAAAAAACAAGACTTCGAATTTACGGGGCCATTAAAAGCTCCTCTGCCATATGGCGGATGTCTCCTCCATCAAATTGTGTATTTAATTTGCACAATTTTTCATGTATGATTGGAACATCTTAACACTCAGGGGAGAAACAGCATGAAAAATAACTTACGAACTTTACATCCACTTAGTTGGACAATCATCATCGGTACCATATTCGGCCGGATGGCGACGTCCATGAGCATTCCTTTTTTAGCCGTTTATTTGACACAAGTCAAAGGGGCCTCAGCTTCTTCAGCTGGGTTAATCATTGCCGTCAGCTCTCTTATTGGGATCGTTGCGAGTTTTTACGGCGGCTATGTTTCTGACCGAATCGGCAGAAAAAAAGTCATGCTTCTATCCATCTTCGGTTGGACATTTGTCTTTGTTGGCTTTGCGTTTGCAGATGCCATTTGGGTCTTCTTTCTCATGAACGCTTTAAACGGACTTTGCCGGGCACTGTTTGAACCAACGTCTAAGGCGCTCTTATCTGATGTCACCCCATCAAGTATTCGGTTGTTTGTTTTTAATTTACGGTATACGGCCATTAACATTGGTGTGATCTTCGGCCCGCTGCTTGGCTTATATCTCGGGTCATCGAAAACAACGTTTCCTTTTCTCGTCGCTGCCTTCATTTATTTGTTATACGGATTAACGCTGGCCTGGCAATTTCAGAAGCATCCAGTTGCTGCTCCAGAAAGCACGAAACAAATCAGCGTCAAAAAAGCCCTTTCCATTATCCAAAAAGATACGGTTTTTAGCATCATCCTCATCGGCGTTACCTTATGTTCGTTCGGGTATTCACATTTAAGCTCAACACTGCCGCAATACTTATCAGCATCACCTATGATTGAGGATGGTCCTAAACTGTTTGGATATCTTTTATCTTTAAATGCAGTTGTTGTCATTGTCATACAATACCCGCTCATCATGATTGCGAAGCGCTACTCCACCATTTTGTCGCTGACTACCGGGAATATTCTTCTTGCCGGCAGTTTGTTTGCCATTGCTTTTTCACAGAGTCTCGGCATGCTTGCTTTCATCATTGTCGTGTTTACAATTGGGGAAGTTCTGCTGTTTGCGATGATGGATCTTTTTGTAGACAATATTGCAAAGCCTGAAGTGAAGGGATCGTACTTTGGCGCGATGGGATTTTCTCAGCTCGGCAGCGTGGTCGGACCATTTGTCGGCGGACTGTGCATTGACTATTTTGGCGCAGCCCATCCCCTCTCCATTTTTACGGTCTTGTCGATCATCACCATCGCAGGCGTCCCGTTCTTGCTCATTGGGTACTATCGTCTGAAAAAACGATCGGCAGCTGCCGTAGCTGTGAAAGTAAGTGGAGATCATTAAAAAAACCGCTCTCTCGTTTGAGCGGTTTTTTCTTTATACCCGGCGGATGGCGATCTCTTCCACCTTGTGCTGATCGCCTTTTTTCAAAATGAGATCAGCTCGATATTTTGTCGGTAAAATATTTTGATATAAATTAGGGCGATTCACGGTATTCCAAATCGTGCTTGCCATCTGATCTGCCTCTTCATCCGTCAAATCTTTATATTGATGAAAAAAGGATTCAGGATCTTGGAAGGCTGTTTCTCTGAGCAAACGAAACCGTTCTTTATACCATGATTGAATTTGCGTTTCAGCGGCGTCTACATAAATCGAAAAATCAAAGAAATCTGATACAAACACACGCGGTTCATCCTTCAGATCATCCAGCGCTGGTGATTGGAGCACATTGATTCCTTCAATAATGACAATATCAGCATCCTCTACTGTTTCATACACCCCTTCAAGCCGGTCATAGGTCAAATGCGAATATACCGGGGCATGCACAGTTTGTTTACCTGATTTTAATTCATTTAAAAAAGATAGAAGGGCTTTGACATCATAGCTTTCCGGGAAGCCTTTCTTTTCCATCAGTCCTCGATCCTTTAATTCTTTTTGAGGATATAAAAAGCCATCTGTTGTCACAAGACTCACCTTCAGCCCATCTCCAAGCCTCGATAAAAGCGTTTCAATGATACGAGCGGTTGTGCTTTTCCCGACAGCTACACTTCCAGCAATTCCAATTAAAAAGGGAATTTTGGCATGATGCGGGTAGTTTAAAAAGGCATTCACATGCTGGTTTTTTTGTTTTTCTGCAAAGACATGTAATGTCAGAAAACGAATAAGCGGTATGTAAATATCTCGAACTTCTTCAAGCGATAAATAGTCATTTAACCCTTGCAGCGCTCTTGCTTCTTCTTCTGAAACAGATACCGGCATATACTCTCCAAGAGCTGCCCAGGCCTCTCTCGTATGGCGCGTGTATAGCGTATTAAAATCTAGTCGCGTGTCACTCAAAGTCTTTCCCACCAATCTTCACTAAACTCGTAACCTAAAAAGACGATAATCCGATTGTAGCCTAAAATGAAGGCGCTGTCTTTATTTTTCAACTAAAGTTTGCTTCTTTTGCGAAAAAAAAAGCATTAAAAAGAGGAATATGAGGGTAAATAAGAGTATTCAGTACGATAGATAGAAGGGAGCACACCAAATGAAATATGTGATGATTGGCGGAGATGCAGCTGGAATGAGCTGTGCTATGCAAATATATAGAGAGGATCCAGATGCACACATTGTTGCATTTGAAAAAGGAGAGATTTTCTCATATGGACAGTGCGGACTCCCCTACTTGATCGGCGGTCTCATTGATCATCACAGAAAGCTGATTGCACGCAGTGCTGAAACTTTTCGTGACAAATATGGAATTGACGCCAGATGCTTACACGAAGTGACCTCCATTGACCCAGAGCAAAAAACAGTGTCGGGTCATCATACGAAAACAAAAGAACCCTTTATAGAAAGCTATGACCGCCTCTTAATTGCGACAGGAGCAAGCCCTGTCACACTGGATTTAGACAGCCAGCCATTAGAAGGCGTACACGTATTAAAAACCATCCCGCATGCGCTCTCCATTTTAGACCATTTAAAAAAGGACATCACACATGTCACGATCATTGGCGGTGGATATATCGGCCTTGAAATGGCTGAAAATTTAAAAGCGCTGGGAAAAAACGTACATATCATTCAGCGGGGAGCGACACTCGGCCCGGGCTTTGACTCCGATATGGCAAAATACCTGAAAGAAGAGGCTGACGCCAAGGGTATTCACGTATCGCTTGGAGAAACGGTACAGCAATTAGAAGGCAAGTCACATGTCACTGCTGTTATCACAGACAAACAAACCATTCAAACAGATATGGTCATCATGGCCATCGGCGTCACTCCTCAAACCTCCTTTTTACATCATACCGGAATCAAGCGGCTTCAAAATGGCGCTATTGCAGTGAATCAATACATGCAAACCAATATAAAAGACATTTATGCTGCTGGTGATTGCGCGGCGACCTATCACCGCATCAAAAAATCACTGGACTATATTCCGCTCGGCACAACTGCGAATAAACAAGGGAGAATCGCAGGCTTTCATATGACAGGGACAAACCGGGCGTTTCAAGGCGTGACTGGAACAGCCGTCATGAAATTTATGGACATGACAGCGGGACGAACAGGCTTATCAGAAAAAGAAGCAAAAGAAGCGGACATTCCTTTCTCCGTCATCACTATTGATAGTACAGATCGCGCAGGGTATTACCCAGAAGCGCAGAAAATGAAAGTGAAACTGATCTACAGAAGCGATGACCATATTTTGCTTGGTGCCCAAATCATCGGGAAAAACGGTGTTGATAAACGGATCGATGTAGTGGCGACTGCCCTTTACCAAGGACTGACCATAACAGACCTTGAAGATTTAGATATTAGCTATGCACCGCCTTTTAACAGTGTATGGGACCCTCTTCAGCAAGCGGCAAGACGGATATAGAACGTGTCACAATGAAGTCTTACCTCAAAAAAAGAAACCAGTTCAAAACCGGTTTCTTTTTCGTTACTTTTTCATCATTGCTTTGCGTGCTGCTTTTTCAAATAAAAATGGAAATAGCTGATACAGTTTGCTGCCAGCATTCATCCAGCCGGGCAGATTAATCTCTCTCTTTTTCGTCATCATGGCTGATACGACCTTCCCTGCCACCTTGTCCGCACTCAGCATCATAAAATCAACGTTCTTCACATATTCACCGCTGCGGTCAGCGATGGTAAAGAAGTCTGTGGCAATCGGTCCTGGATTGACCGTCGTCACGTGAATGCCTGAGTCTGCCAGCTCCATTCTGAGGCTGTTTGAAAATCCAAGAACGGCATGCTTTGATGCGGAATAAATAGCTGATTTGGGAGTTGCAATCTTTCCTGCCTGGGATGCGATATTGATAATATGTCCCTGCCCTCTTTGCTTCATCTCAGGGATGACCTTTTTCGTGCAGGCGATTAAGCCAAACACATTCACCTCAAACATCGACACCATTTCCTCTATGGTGGCATCTTCTACGAGATCGAATACGCCAAAGCCGGCATTGTTGACCAAAATATCGACCGGCCCCACTTCTTCATACGCCCGATCAATGCCCTCAAGCTGGCTGACATCAAGCTGAGCAATGTGGCACACCCCGCCAGCACTCATAATTTTTTCTTTCACACCAGTAAGCTTTTCCACTCGTCTTGCTGAAATGATGATTTCTGCGCCTTCTTCTGCTGCCAAGTACGCCATTTTTTCACCAATGCCCCCAGATGCGCCTGTAATCCAAATTCTTTTTCCTGTCAATCGCCCCATGCGTTTCACTCCTTAGTTTGCCCTGTAATAGACGATCCCGTCTTTTTGCACTTCTTTAATTTGCCCAGCCGCTAAGAGCACATCCAGCTGACCGACTGTCTCTGACATCGTTAAAAACAAGGCCTCTTCATACATCACAGGAAATAGCTTACGGCAAAGATGAAAAGCCGTCATTTCTTTTTGTTTAAGCAGCTGATACATCGTATTTGCTCGTTTCTCTTGTTTCTTAAATCTTTCTTCAATCAATTCATGGTGGGACGTGATGAGCTGACCGTGTCCTGGATAAATCGTCTTGATTGGCAGACGCAATAACCGATTGAGTGATGCTTTATATTGAAGCAGTGATTTTTGACGTTCCTCGCCTTCATACGGTGCTTCCATTAACGGATTAGAAGAAATGGTCGTCAAAAGCAGGTCGCCTCCAATAAAATTCCCCGTTGTTTCATCTAAAAAGGAAAGATGAGACTGTGCGTGTCCGGGTGTTTCCATCACAAGGAAGTGTTCATGCCCGTTCAAACGATCACCTTCTTTTATGATCTCATCTACATGTGAAGTACAAGAATATGTATAAGATTGCTTCACCATTTTTTCACACTCATTTTGTCGAAGCGGGACACCTAACTGCTGAAAAAAAGGAATCATAAAGTCCACTTGGCGCTGCTTAAACACTGGATCCTGACTAATATACGGCTCATTTAGCTGGTGTCCAATCACACGGACATGAGGTTTCATCAAATTTAATAGACCGACATGATCTGCATGATGATGGGTCAGCACCACTTGATCAATATCGTCTATCGATAAACGATGTTCCTTTAATTGCGTGACAAAGGCATGCTCTGCCTCTTCTGTCATCGGCCCGCAATCTACTAAGGTTACGGCTTCTCCTTTTAATACATATGCATGCACATCCCCAACGGCAAACGGCGTCGGGATGGATAATTGAATGATGTCTTCTTTCACTTTTATACGTCATCTCCTGCTTTTTGACTCATGATTGTGGGACTCAGTCTTCTTACTTCATTGTATCTTGCAAAAGGCAGACTGTCATGCGGTTTAGATGGGCAATTTTTTTAACTGCCCCTATTGACATAAACTTGTCCATCGTTGCATAATGAACAACAAATATAGATGTGCGATGATAAGGATTAGTAAGCAAAATAATGATGCAAGAGAGTGAGGTCCGCCGGCTGAAAGACTTCACCATCCTCTTATTTGCTGAACCTGCCCTTTGAGCTGTTAGGCAAACCTAAACGTATCCCGCGTTAAGGGACTAGAGCTGAGTATGCGTGTTTGCATGCTAATTGAGGGTGGTACCGCGAAAAACCTTTCGTCCTTTTCAGGCGAGAGGTTTTTTTATTTTCTACAAGGAGGAGCAGCTTATGAGTAAAATTGGATTTATCGGTGCAGGCTCAATGGCAGAGTCTATGATCAAAGGTTTATTAAAAAGCGGCATTATGTCGAATGAAGATATCATTGTCACAAACAAAACGAATGAAAAACGATTAGAAGAATTACAGGTACGTTATGGGGTCAAAACGGATTTCGCTCGGTCCTTTATTTATGAAGAAGCGGATATTCTCGTTTTTGCCTTAAAACCGAAGGATGCAGAAAGCGGAATTTCTGAAGTCCAGCCTCATTTACATGGACAGCTGATCATTTCTATTTTAGCTGGTATTTCCATTGAAACGATTCAACACTATGCTGGCGGAAAGACAGCAGTCGTTCGTGCGATGCCAAATACATCAGCGGCGATCCAGCAGTCAGCAACAGGTATTGCCGTAAGTCATGAAGTGACAGAGGAGCAAAAGAAAAAAGCCGTCGAGCTGTTTGAAACAATCGGGCATGTCACAGTATTGGATGAATCGCAGCTAAATGCTGTGACAGCCATCGCAGGCAGCGGCCCTGCCTTCATTTATCATTTGATTGAAGGAATGGAGCGAGGTGCTTCGGAACTTGGAATGGACCAAGCAACTGCGAAATTACTCATTTGCCAAATGATTGCGGGCGCCGCCAACATGCTTCAAGACAGCGGTAAAGAACCTGCCGAACTGCGCAAAGAAATCACAAGTGAAGGCGGAACAACAGAAGCCGGCCTGAACACACTGGCTGCCTATCAATTTGAAGAAGCCGTTGTCGATTGTGTCAAAACAGCCACTAAACGCGCAGCAGAATTAAATGAAATGTTTTCAGCAAGCACGTATAAATGAATTTGAAAAGCACCTGTTTTGATGACAGGTGCTTTTTCATTACCTCTTTGACATGATGGCTTTGATTTGGTCCAGATGATGTTGTTCATGTAAAGCGATGGTTTCAGCTAATATTTGAACGGTCATCACTCCTTCTTCCGGATGCAGGCCTGATTGTTCCCAAATATCTTTTTCTAATAGCCGAAGCGTGTTGTTTCTTCTCTCTTTCATCCGTTTGATCAATGCTTTGATCTCGTCAGCGTTATACCATTCATACGCTCTTTCTTTCACGTATATTTCAGGATCATACGATTGAAAGGGCGTATGATCCTCTGATATCGCCTGCTCTATCCGCTCTGACCAGACTTCTTCTGTGTCATACAAATGCCCGGTGAGCTGCTTGATTGACCACTTCCCCTCCCCCAAAGATTGATCCAATGTGTGCTCATCACATGCCTCCATTAACTTCTCTAGTTCACGCATACTTTCCTGAAGCGATGTGATGATGTCTGTTTTTGTTAATTTCCCAGTTTCCATTTAATTTCTCAATCCCCCTTCAAATAAATGTAAGTCTTCTTCAATATCATACTCTATTTATCTAAGTGGAAGGATCGTTTATTTAAAAATAGAAGCCCTATCATTAAGATAGGGCTCTTCATCACATCTACTTACTTTTTCTCTAATAAAGCATGAATCGCTGATTCTAGTAGTCCTGGCAAAATGCCAAAAGAGAACGGGACGTGCAGCCGTTCTGTCCATTTGTGCGGGTCCTTTCCTAGTGGACCTATGTTGATGACTGGAACGTAAAGGGCTTCCTTTTCTCCTTGTGGTAAAGAATAGCCTTTTTGGTAAAGCGGCATATTGGTCGTGTAATGACCTACCTCCTGCTTTTCGAGCTGCAAGTAACTTAAATCAGACAATCCCGGGAAATATTTCACTTCCTCTACTTCAAGTCCATACACCTCTTTTGCCTCTTTTTGAATCTTCTTTAATGTCGTCTGAATATGCGGATCTTCTGTTGAGGACACTGAAGGGTAAAATGGCGGACTATAAAATAAAACAATCAGCGGTCCATCTTCCTTACAAAGCGTCGTCAGCTCCGAGACAATTTTCGTTGAAAAATCACGATCCCCAAGCTCACCTCGGTTGGCGAATGCATAGTTGACAATGCGCTCGACTTCCTGCTCGCCAGAGCGTTCTGCGGCTTTTTGATACAGCTCGTGATACGTGAGAACCGTAACCTGAGTGTCTATTGGTGTAAAGTGTTTAAAGCGCTGAAAGTCAGCTGTTTTCTGCTGAAGATTGGCCTCGATTTGGTCTGCTGCTTGTTTCGCAGTATCATAGAGAAGGCCGTGCAGTTCTTCACTTGAACGTTTCATCATGAGCACATTAAATAAAGATACAGCTGTGTGAGGTGTTTGAACGGAATAGGCTTCTTTTAAGTCCTTTTGCATCAAGTTCGTTGGGGGCGGTGTTACTTCACCATCTACTTCCTCACAATAATCACTATTGAGCTCCAACAGCCTGTTTAATTCAGATACCATAAAATTCGCATTTAAGCCTGAGAATGGCTCTCCTACATGCGTTTCGATCCCTTTACAGAAAAATCCGGCTAATACCTTTCCTATACTGCCTGTATACATATAATGATGTTCATCCCCTGGATACTTTTCAAACATGGGCTCACTGTTTAAACACGCAGTATAGTCAAGGTCATGCTTTTCTTTAAGCTCTTTTAGCTTCGGCACAGCCTCAAGCATTCCTTGTGAATTCACTTCTTCATCAGGAACTGTGACGAGCAGGACATTTCCATCAAATGTTTCTGTCATCGCTCTTTCTAGCATAGAAAGCTGCACGGTGAGACCTGCTTTCATATCCATGGCCCCTCTTCCAAACAACCAGTCTCCTGAAGCAAGGTCTTTTCTTGCCCGCTTTGGAAGAAGCGCACTTTTTTGCGAAAAGGATGCCATTAACTCTTCAGGCTTGCATGCCATGTTTTGAAATTCGCCGTAATCTTCTGTATCGACTACATCAAAGTGACTAAGAAGCAGCACGGTACGCCGCAGCGTACTGCGCTTCACAAGTGCCGTTAAATAATACCGGCCATCTTTCATCGGATGCAAAGCCAAATGGTCAGGATTCTGCTCAAAATAAGGCCGCTCCCTCAGCAAGTAATATAAATATTCCGCTAACGCGACTTCTCCTGTTGTACCTGATATGCTTTCATACTGCATAAGAGCTGTCAGGAGCTCCTTTAGTTCACTCTCTGTTTGCCATTTCATCCGTTCTCCCCCTTTGATGTCTCTATCTCTCCATTATACAAAAACGTGTATAAAAGCTATATTCTTTGAGCACCTTTTATGACGAAAGTTTGAATGGCTGTTATAATCGGCTATACAATTTCATGAGGAGGCGAAGGTATTTGGAAACAAAACTCTTTTCACCTTGGTCATTAAAAGGTGTTACACTGAAAAACCGCATCGTGATGTCCCCGATGTGTATGTATTCATCCTATGACCGTGATGGGAAATTACAGCCTTTCCACTTCACACATTATATTTCCCGTGCACAAGGTCAGGCTGGCCTCATCATGGTGGAAGCAAGTGCTATATCTCCCGAGGGAAGAATTAGTGATCATGACCTCGGTATTTGGAGTGATGAGCACATTGAAGGTTTCGCTTCATTAAACGAACAAATTAAAGCATATGGAACGAAGACAGCTATCCAGCTAGCCCATGCAGGACGTAAGGCTGAACTTGACGGAGACATTCTTGCACCATCAAGCATCCCATTTGATGAAACATCTAAAATCCCTGTCGAGATGTCTATTGATCAAATCAAAGATACTGTTCAGGCGTTTCAGGATGCAGCTGTACGGGCAAAAAAAGCGGGCTTTGACATCATTGAAATTCATGGTGCACATGGCTATTTGATCAATGAATTTCTTTCACCGCTGGCGAACCACCGAACAGACGACTATGGCGGTTCACCAGAGAACCGTTATCGTTTCTTAAGAGAAGTCATAGATGCAGTCAATGCCGTATGGGACGGACCTTTATTTGTCCGTGTGTCGGCTTCTGATTACACGACAAAAGGACTTGATATTGCAGATTATATTGGGATTGCCACTTGGCTCAAAGAGCAAGGTGTCGACTTAATTGATGTCAGCTCAGGTGCTGTCGTACAGGCGAAAATCAACACATTCCCCGGCTACCAAGTAACATTCGCAGAGAAAATAAAAGAAGGTGCCGGCATTCAAACAGCTGCTGTCGGTCTCATCACATCTGGTGTGCAGGCAGAGGAGATTTTACGAAATCAGCGTGCGGATTTGATCTTTATTGGCAGAGAATTTTTACGGGATCCATACTTTCCAAAAACAGCTGCTCAAGAGCTCCGTACATCCATCGAAAGCCCGCGTCAATATGATCGCGCTTGGTAAAAGCGCTTAGGAAAAAAGGTGTCTATTTTTCGAAATAGGCATCTTTTTTGTTTTTAAGAGAAACATATCTGCCTTTTGTGCCGTCTTTTAGCTAAAGAACCACTTAGAGGAGATGGAAGAATGAATTCGGCAATGATTGAAAAAATGTATCATATAGATGGACACCATTTTTATACAAAACATCGTCAAGGCAAAAGGCAAGCCACGATTATCTTTGAAGCAGGCTACGGCATTTCTAGTGATACGTGGTCGAATGTGGCACGTGATATTGACCCAGAGCTTGGGGTTTTCTTATACGACCGTTTAGGAAATGGAAAGAGCAGTGAGAGCGGTGAAGGAAGAACCTTGCATGATCTCGCTGATGATTTAGATGCGCTGCTGAAAGAAGCCAATATTCAGCCGCCATTTCTCATTGTTGCTCACTCATTTGGCTCTCTTGTCAGCCGGTTATGGGCAAGCCGCAGAGGAGATGATGTCATTGGTATGGTGCTGCTAGACCCAGCAAGTGAGGAGCAAGAGCAGGTGATTCTGCCGCTTTTATCAAAAGAAGAACGCACTTCATATATGGCGCAGTTTACAGAAGAATGTACGCATGAGGACTTTCAGCAAATGTTAAGCACAATCAAAGAGGAGCAAACCCATTATGGGATGATGCCGCTTCTTGTCATTTCATCAGGTAAGAGCCGATTGTTTCACCCAGCGCATGAAGCTTGGCTCAGGCTTCATAAACGCATGCTGTCTTTGTCATCCCAAAGCGGATGGATTCAGGCGCAGAACAGCTCGCACTATATTCATCATGATGAACCACATATTGTACAGCTTGCCATCTATGATGTATGGTGCGCAGCCAAACAGCCTGTCTCCTATTATCAAACTGCCAATTAAAACGAAAAACTCCTTGACCTGTTATGAGTCAAGGAGTTTCTTTTCTTTATGCCGTTGGAGCCGATTGACTTTTTTTAGAAAGCAGCTTTTCAATGCTGACAAGCTGAACACATAATGTAAAAATGTCAATCGCTTGCTCTAGTTCTTCAAGTGCCGGGAATGTTGGTGCGATGCGAATGTTACGATCAAGCGGATCTTTCCCATATGGATATGTTGCACCTGCACCTGTCATTGTGACACCTGCTTCTTTTGCTTTTTGCACAACAGCTTTTGCACAATGATCAAGTGTATTTAAACTAATGAAATATCCGCCATTTGGCTTGTGCCATTCAGCGATGTCTTTCCCGCCAAGTTTTTCGTCAAGAATGGAGAGAACGAGGTCAAATTTCGGCTTAATGATCGCTGCATGCTTTTTCATATGTTCCTTCAAACCTTCAGGATTTTGGAAGAAACGAAGATGTCTTAGTTGATTGATTTTGTCTGGTCCGATCGTTTGAATCGACAGTTGCTTTTGAGTGAAGCTCACATTGTCCGGGCTAGACGCCATCAGTGCAACACCTGAGCCTGGGAATGTAATTTTAGACGTAGACGCAAACATAAACACACGGTTTGGGTATCCTGCCTCTTCTACTGCTTGAAAAATATCTTTTAACGTATCAGGTGTATCTGTTAGATGATGGACTGCATATGCATCATCCCAAAAAATACGGAAGTCGTCTGCTTTTGTTTTCATTGAAGCTAGGCGGTCAACGACCTCATCTGAATACGTAATGCCGTCTGGATTGCTATATTTCGGTACACACCAAATGCCTTTAATCGCTTCATCTTCTGCGACCAATTTTTCTACCTGATCCATATCAGGCCCATCAGCCTTCATATCGACCGTGATCATCTCTATGTTAAATAGCTCACAAATGGCAAAGTGACGGTCATACCCTGGGCTTGGTGCAAGGAACTTTACCTTTGGCAGCTCTCCCCAAGGTGTTTTGCTGTCACATACGCCGTGAGTCATCGCACGTGCAATGGTATCATGCATCATATTCAGGCTTGAGTTACCGCCGATGATGATTTGTTCTGGCTTTAAATTGAGTACTTCTGCAAAAAATTTCTTCGTTTCAGGAAGGCCTGTCAAGCCGCCATAGTTTCGCACATCTGTGCCATCTTCAGCTGTCATTGCATCCTTTGATGTCACAACATCGAGCATGCCCATAGACAAATCGAGCTGTTTTGGTGAAGGCTTCCCTCTAGACATGTCTAAGTGCAAGTTTTTACTTTTGTAAGTTTCATACTCATTTTGTAGTGCCACATATAGGTCATTCAATTCTGCTTCACTTAATGCTGTAAAACCGCTCATCTTTGATTGTGCCTCCCGTATTCTTCATAGTTTGATTCATCATTTGTTTTTTCTTCACCATTTTACCACTACCTGAAAAAGAGCGTCATCATAAATATCAAAAAAATCACACAACTTTTTTTGACGATTCATCCAATTTTTACAGGCTGCGTTCAATGGGGAAGGAAGAGAAATCATGTGCAGCTTCTGTCAGCGGGAATATATCGCGGGCTTCTTTCAACAGTTGTTTCAGTGCTTCTTCTCCTTGGTAACGTGCACTTATATGGGTCAAAATGAGCCTCTTTGCGCCTGCTTCCTGTGCTGTTTTCGCTGCTTGTTCTGTTGTGCTGTGATAATAATTGTAGGCTAAATCTGCATCTTCTTTACCGAATGTTGCTTCATGGACTAACACATCCGCATTTTTGGCAAGCCTTGTTATATTCTCGCACAAACGGGTATCTCCTGAAAATGCAACGATTCTCCCTTTTTTAGGGGGTTCCAAATAATCGGTTCCATCGATGATTCTTCCATCTTCGAGTGTCACGGTTTCCCCATTTTTCAACTTCTGATACAAAGGTCCAGGTTTTACACCGATTTCTTTTAGGTCTTCGGCTTTTAATGAACCAGGCATATCTTTTTCCACAACCCGATAGCCGTAAGCTGGAATCCCGTGAGAGACTCTTCTTGCTTCTACTTGAAAGGTATCATCTTCAAACACGATCCCTTCATCTATTTCTATGATATGCAGCGGATATGTCAAATGCGTTTGCGAGGCTGAAAGTGCTGCGTTCACAAAGGCCTTGATGCCCTTTGGTCCATAGATCGTCAATTCATCCTCCCCGCCTTGAAAGGATCTGCTGCCAAGGAGTCCCGGTAGGCCATATACATGATCACCGTGCATATGTGTGATAAATATTTTCTCGATCTTTCTCGGTTTAATCGTTGTATGTAAGATTTGATGCTGCGTCGCTTCTCCGCAATCAAAAAGCCACACTGCATTTCTTTCTTCTAAAAGCTTTAGCGCTGTGCAAGTGACGTTTCTTGTTTTTGCAGGTATGCCTGCACCTGTTCCTAAAAAGAGCAGTTCCATTACTTTTCCTCCTAAAGCCGGTATACAATATCTTCATTCATATAGAATACATGAAGACAAGGTAAATGTGAATTCAGCGGAATTTTTGAAAAAAGTGAAATGAGAGCAGAAAAAGTCGAATCAAATGTTTGCTTTACGAACAATGAAGCTTTAAAATAAAGAAAATGTACATACATTCTCGGTTTTTACAACAACGCTACGAATAAAGTGAGGTACTTCTCGTGAATACAGAAACTAACAACCCTAAAGCAGTCATTGTCATTTTTGGCGCAACAGGAGACCTTGCCAAACGCAAGCTCTACCCTTCTATACATAGACTTTATCATAGCGGAAAGCTAGGTGATCAATTCGCTGTTGTCGGAGTTGGACGCCGTCCGTGGTCTCATGAGGACCTCAGAGCTGTGGTAAAGGAATCTGTTTCTTCTGATGATGCAGAAGCGAAAACAGAGGAATTCATTTCACATTTCTATTATCACGATTTTGACGTATCAAGCCCTGCTTCCTATCAATCGCTTAACACGCTTCTAACAGGCCTTGAAGATACGTACAGTATCCCAAATAACCGCATGTTCTATTTAGCTATGGCACCGGAATTCTTCGGAACGATTGCGAAGTTCCTAAAGAGTGAGGGCGTATCAGAAACAACCGGCTGGTCACGACTTGTCATTGAAAAGCCATTTGGGCATGATCTGCCAAGTGCCAAAACATTAAATGAAGAAATTCGTGATGCATTCACAGAAGATCAAATTTATCGTATTGACCACTATCTTGGTAAACAAATGGTTCAAAACATTGAGGTCATCCGCTTTGCGAATGCTATCTTTGAACCACTTTGGACAAACCGCTATATTTCAAACATTCAAATTACATCCAGTGAATCCTTAGGGGTTGAAGACCGGGCTCGATATTACGAAAATTCTGGTGCACTAAGAGATATGGTCCAAAACCATATGCTTCAAATGGTTGCCCTTTTAGCAATGGAGCCGCCAATTAAACTCAATACAGAGGAAATCCGCAGCGAAAAACGGAAAGCATTGCGCGCTCTTCGTCCTTTCTCTAAAGATGAGGTCGATCAATTCTTTGTCCGCGGACAGTATGATGCTGGGACGATGAATGGAAATGTCGTTCCTTCTTATTTGGAAGAGCAAAATGTTGATCCGAATTCAAACACAGAAACGTTTGTGGCAGGGAAACTGCTGATTGATAACTTTAGATGGGCCGGCGTGCCATTTTACATTCGTACAGGAAAACGGTTAGAAAAGAAATCTACTCAAATCGTGGTTCAATTTAAAGACATTCCAATGAACCTGTACTATGGAAACGGGAATGCCATGCATCCAAACTTACTTGTCATTCACATTCAGCCAGATGAAGGCATCACCCTTCACCTGAATGCTCGCAAGCTGGATGGCGGCACGTATGCGAAACCGATTAAGCTCGACTACCAAACAAACTACAACGACATCATGAATACACCAGAAGCATATGAAAAGCTGATTCATGACTGCTTGCTAGGCGATGCGACAAACTTTGCTCACTGGGACGAAGTAGCACTTTCTTGGAACTTCGTTGATCCGATTTCTGAGAAATGGGCAGAAAGCAAAACATTAAAACCAAACTATCCTGCAGGTTCTATGGGACCGAAAGAAGCAGATGAGCTTCTCGAAAAAGATGGTTACCATTGGTGGAATATATAAAATCATATGAAAAAAGAGCAGTCTCCCTTGGGGGTTCTGCTCTTTTTTTAACGTCCTGTTTTCGTGATTTCAACCGTTGAAAAGTCAAATTTATCATAGCGATGATGGCTAAATGAATATTCAAATGGCTGCCCTGCGTTTAAATAAGCAACCTGCTCGACTTCAAGCACGGGATCTGTTGGGTCACAGCCTAAATACTGCTGATCCAGCTGATCTGATTTAGCCGCTCTAATTTTCTTGTGCGCTCCTGCTATTTTTAAATGAAGCTGATTTGAAATGTAGCCATAGATAGAACCCAGTAGAACTTCTTCATCTATGCCCTTAATGAGATTGACAGGCATAAACGTTTTTTCTAATACGTAAGGCTCTTCATCCACAAGACGGAGCCGGATGATATCATAAACAGGTGTGGTTGAGTCAATAGATAGATGGGCTGCCACCTCTTCGCTTGGAAAATGGACATCAAAATGAATGATTTGAGTCGTGACGTTTTTATCCGCCATGACTTTTGTGAACCCTTTATTTTCATGGCCCGATACATTGATTGCCCCTTGATTAAGCGCTGCCTTTACTATAAATGTACCGTGGCCTCTTTTTCTAAAGAGCAGACCTTCTGCAACGAGTAGATCTAGCGCACGTTTCATTGTCATTCTGCTGCATTGAAATTCAGCGGCAAGCGAGTTTTCATCTGGAATGGGTTGATCTTCTGGATAATATGCTGTTCCTATTCGTTTTCTGATTTCTTCTGAAATGAGTTCGTACTTCTTCATCTCACACCACCAACTGACTTGTTTTTTCATAGCGCTTTATTCTAGAAGGAAATATGGCGTTTTTTAGCCTTCCTCTCATTTTACACTAAGGGATGTGAGCTTAAAAGGTGCCAGCCATTTTTGTTTCATCCACTTACCGTCACATAAGAAAAATACCTGCTCTTTTCAAGGAAAGAGCAAGTATTTTGATTAAAAACCGTTATTCTCTGAAACTGATTGAAACCAGTATCCACTTTTCTTAATCGTTCGTTTCCCGTCTTCTTGAAGATCAACTGAGACAAATCCATAACGATTTTTATAAGCATTCGACCAGGACCAGTTGTCCATAAAGGTCCACAGATGATAGCCTTTCACATTGCTTCCTTCTTGAATGGCTTGATGCACCCATTTGAGATGCTCAGAAATAAAGTCAATGCGGTAATCGTCATGAATCATTCCTTCTTCATCCTTAAACCGCTCTTCTCCTTCGACCCCCATGCCATTTTCAGAAATAAAGCATTCAATATTATCATAGTCTGTTTGGACTTTTTTCAATATATCGTAAATGCCCTTTTCATAGATTTCCCAGCCACGATACACATTCATTTTTCTTCCCGGCATCTCAAAAGAATCAAAATAATGGTTCGGCATAAATGGTGCTTGAGGATGAGGCATATGCTCTTTCGCTTTCACTCTTCTTGGCTGATAATAGTTGATGCCAAGAAGATCAATCGTGTTCTCTCGAATGAGTTCAAGGTCCCCTTCTTCCATACTTGGCATAAAGCCTTCTTTCTTTAAGACTTCTACTAGCTTTTCAGGGAAATGCCCCTTCACCGCAGGATCTAAGAAGGAACGGTTAAAGAAAGCATCGGCCATCTCTGCTGCTTCTACATCGCGCGGATTCTGGCTTCGCGGGTACGAAGGGGTCAAGTTTAGGATAATGCCAATCTTACCACCTTGCTGCAACTCTTTATAAGCCGCAATCGCCTTAGCATTTGATAAAAGTTCATGAAAACCGACCTGTACAGCCTTTTGGAAATCAACTTCGTTTGGATAATGAAAGCTATACATATATCCGCCTTCTACAGGAACAATCGGTTCGTTATGGGTAAACCATTTTTTCACCCGGTCGCCAAATAATTGGAAGCATAAAGCCGCATAGCTGACATAGTCGTCGACCACCTGTCTGTTCACCCAGCCGCCTTTCTCCTGAAGCGCCATTGGCATATCGAAATGGTATAGGTTCACAAATGGTTCGATATCATGTGCAATCAGTTCATTGATCACATCATTGTAAAAAGACACCGCTTCTTCATTGACAGCACCTGTTCCTTCAGGTAAAAGGCGTGACCATGATATCGACAGCCGAAATGAATTGTGGCCAATTTCTTTCATGAGACGGATATCCTCTTTATATTTTCGATAAAATTGAGATGTCACGTTTGGCCCTACGCCATCAAAAAAACGAGTCGGTTCTTGTTCAAACCAATGATCCCAAATGTTCGGTCCCTTTCCATCTCCAGGGACGCTGCCTTCTGTTTGCGTCGCAGAAGCAGAAGATCCCCACCAGAAACCTTCTGGAAATATATATGATAGTTTGTTAGTTTCCATCGACATGTATAGAGTCTCCTTCACCTTTGATGTTTGCTGCCTTCGTTTTTTCTGTTGTCGCGATTTTTTCATTTTTCACATTCATACGGTCAATAAATTTCAGGAACGGGAACCAAATGACAAACACAATCATCAGGTTAAACAACTGAAGCAGACCGCCCGCTAGTGAATTTGTTGCCATCATTCCGCTAATAAAGATCGGCACTGTCCATGGGATATTCACCCCTGTCGGCGGCGGTACAATCCCTGATGCCATCGCAAAATAAGTAATACATGTAATGACCATTGGCGCCAAAATCCACGGAATGAGAATAAGCGGATTCATGACAATCGGTAAACCAAAGATAATCGGTTCATTGACGTTAAATAATCCTGGTCCTAAGCCAAGCTTGGCTACTTGTTTTAATTGCTTACTTTTCAGGAAAATTAAAATCGTAAACACAACAGCAAGCGTCATACCGGTTCCACCCATTCCAACCGTATAGATTTCAATAAACTGCTTGCTGATGATATTAGGAACCTCACCTGTTTTTGTGTAGCTCTCTAGGTTTTGAATGGACAATGTATTCCAAATCGGATCCATGACAGAGTTGATAATAATTTGGCCGTGGAGCCCAAAGAACCAAAGAATTTGTATAAAGAAAACAGCGATCAACGTCGGAATGATACCGCTTCCAAGACCGACAAGCGGCGCCTGAATGGCATGATAAATCAAATCATGCATATTTGTTTTGAAGCCTTGTGTAATGATGATATTAATGAACAAAAAGGTTGTAAGTGTCAAAGTAGCCGGGATCAGTGCAGCAAAAGACTTGGAAACAGCTGGCGGAACCCCTTGCGGCATATTAATCACAAATTTCTTTTGGACAAAATAACGATAAATTTCAGCAGACAAAAAGCCTGTGATCATTCCTAGGAACATCCCCTTTGCACCTAAACGATCGACTGGGATAACGCCTGCAATCGTTGCACCACCTTCTTGTTCTAGTAAAAACGGAGTCAGAAGCAAGAAAGAGGCTAAAGCAATCACGCCGCCAAAGACAGCTTCCACATCATAGCTTTTTGATAAATAGTAGCCAATCCCAAATACAACAAACACACTCATAATGCTGATGGTCGCACTCGGTGCGATATTCAGCGCAGACTGGACGCCTTCCAGTGCTGTTTGACTCATGATTTTATCTAAAAATGGCAAATTCATCAGCACAACCATAATGGAACCAAAGATGGTGAGCGGGAACGCAAGCATAAAGGCATCCCGTAATACGCCTAAATAGCGGTTGTTGTTCAATCTCCCAGCAATCGGAACCAAAATGGCACTTATTTTATCAAACATTGGTTTCCCCCCTTGTTTACACCCTTTATTGTTTAAGCGATTGGAATATCGGCAGGAGCTCTCCCACAAGCTCCTTGATGGTAATGGTCGACATTAAGTGATCTTCAGCGTGCATGAGCAGTAAGGAAAAGGATGCCCTTTCTCCTCCTGCCTCTTTCTGCACGAGTTGAAAATGAATGTCATGTGCATGCCGTAAATCTTCTTCCGCTTCTTTCATAAGACCAAAAGCCTCTTCTTCTAGACCTTCTCGATATTGTTTAAGAGCTTGAAGCAATTTGCTGCGTGCATTCCCGCTGTGCAAGATCAATTGAAAGCTTACTTGTTCCTCCGTGAGCCCTTCGAGTGTTTTCTTTTCCATCCTTTAAGATTCCCCCATCAATGTAAGTGCCTGTTCATACGCTTTTTGCCCATCAGCAAGCCCGTACGCCTGCATATCAATGACCTCTACCTCAATCCCGTATTTTGTTGCTTCTTTTTGAAGGTCACCTTTTAAAAAGCTCATTTGCGGTCCGATTAACACTACATCCGCATTCGCCATTTCTTTTTTCGCTTGATCTTGCCCAACTGCCCAAATTTCTGCTTCGTCCCCAATTGAATCGGCATGTGCTTTCATCTTTGTCACTAGTAAACTCGTAGACATTCCCGAACTGCATGCTAATAAAATACGTTTCATTTCTCTCACCCCATTGTTGTAATAAAAGCGCTTCCAATTAATATTATATATTTTTATTTTTAAATGTCTAGACATTTAATTTTATTTGTCTGTATTTAATATAAAAAAGAGCGTATTGTACGCTCTTTGTCTTCATTGTCTTATCCTTTTCCTGCCTGGAACCCAGGATACTTCGTCATGCCGCCGTCTACATATAACGTCAAGCCTGTGACATAGCTCGCCTCTTTTGATGCCAGCCAGACAGCACATGCTGCCACTTCTTCTGGCTTTCCAATATAACCGATTGGAATCAGCTCAATCACACCTTTTTTCAATGCTGGATCATTGAATTTCTCCGCATTAATCGGGGTATCAATGGCGCCTGGTGCAATGCTGTTTACACGGATTTTTTTAGGGGCATATTCAAGGGCCAATGTTTCTGTCAAAAGCTTGGCGCCTCCTTTACTAGCTGCATAATGCACGAAATGAGGCCAAGGAATTTGCTGATGAACCGACGACATATTAATGATCGAGCCTTCTATCCCATGATCCGTCATATACTTCAGTGCATCACGGCATCCTAGAAACATACCTGTTAAATTGGTAGCCATCACTTTGTTCCAATTATCCAGCGTCATTTCGGTAGAAGGTACTTCATTTTCAATGCCTGCGTTATTGATCATGACATCAAGACTGCCAAATGTATCAACGGCTTTATCAATCATCGCCTGCATATCCTCTTCCTTTGAAACGTCTCCCTTGATTTTCACAGCCTGTCCGCCATTTTTTTGAATATCTGCAATGGTGTCATCCGGATTTTCTTTATCGGAGAAGTAATTGATCACCACATTGGCTTTTTCTTGTCCAAATCGGCGGGCCATCGCTTGACCAATCCCTGTACCTGCGCCTGTAATCAGAACCGTTTTTCCTTCTAAATCTGGATACATTCGTGTAACCTCCTATTTTGTAAAGCCTAGCAGCACACCGCCTGCAATGATCATCAGGCAGCCTGCAATGACAAAGCTTTTTCTAGATGCTTTCTCTTTCAATAAGTAAATGCCGCCTAGTGTTGAGATGACAATTCCTGTTTGTGACATCGAAAAGCTTACGGCTACGCCAATTAATGGAATGGCCAAAAGCAGCCCAAGATTTCCTGTTGACCAAACAAGACCGGCAATGATATTTCTAAACGTATATTTACTAAACGGATCCTGCTTTAAACTAATCGCTAAGGATGAAAGCAGCATGCCGACTGATTGCGGAACAAGTGCAGACCAGCCATCAATATCAAACCATCTTAAAATGACGACATATCCGACGTAGCCAACGGTTGAGATGAGCAGAATGATGATTCCTTTTTTAAAATTCCCTCCATTCTCGCCGCCATTCTTTTTTTGACCGAGCGATGTCATGACAACACCTGCTATGATCAGTAAAATGGCGCAAGAACCAATGAGTATGACCGTCATCGTTTGCCATTCTTTGAAGACCATAACGCCAAATAGCGTTGTGCTCACAAGCTGCATGCCGGTTGATAAAGGAACAGCTTTAGACACACCGAGAAAAGCGACACTTGAAAGCTGATTCATTTGTCCAATACTCCAAAAGATGCCTGAAATGACGGAAACCGCAAAAATAAGCGGTGTCAGCTCTGGCATTTTGATGAAAAAGGCAGCAATTGAAAATAAAAATGCACCGAGCGTAATGCCGAGGGTTTGTTGATACGCATTCCCGCCTAGTTTGACACTGATGAGAACAATACTTCCCCAAAATATCGCTGGGAGAAGTGCATATAAGATGCCCACTTCTATCCCTACTTTCTTGTCTTTTTTACATAGCATCCCTCTTTTTCGCATTTTTAGCCGAAAAGATACAAACAAAAAAAACCTTACCAAAGGTAAGGTTTTTCAGTCGTTCTCTGTTTATTTCATCCATTCAGTATGGAATACGCCTTCTTTATCTGTGCGCTCATACGTATGTGCACCAAAATAGTCACGCTGTGCTTGAATTAAATTCGCTGGAAGGACAGCTGTGCGATAGCTATCAAAGTAAGCAAGTGCACTTGAGAATGAAGGAACAGGAACTCCTTGTTCCACTGCAAGCGAAATGACTTTACGAAGTGATGATTGATAGTTTTGAGCAATATCCTTAAAGTATGGATCAAGCAATAGGTTTTTCAGTTCAGGATTACGGTCATATGCTTCTTTAATTTGTTGTAAGAAGGCTGCACGAATGATACATCCGCCGCGGAAGATCATCGCAATTTCACCGTATTTTAAATCCCAGTTATATTCATCAGATGCTGCTTTCATTTGCGCAAAGCCTTGCGCGTAAGAGCAGATTTTACTCATGAATAAGGCTTTTCTAACCGCTTCGATCAGCTCTTGTTTATTCTCAGCTGATTGCGCCGGCTCAGGACCTTCGATCAATTGACTTGCTTCCACACGCTCATCTTTCATTGCTGAAATGTAGCGCGCAAAAACAGACTCAGTAATGATTGGAAGCGGGACACCTAGATCAAGTGAACTTTTGCTTGTCCATTTTCCAGTTCCTTTTTGACCAGCTTTATCTAAGATCACATCCACAAGCGGCTGGTTTGTTTCTTCATCCACTTTTGTGAAAATGTCAGCTGTAATTTCGATTAAATAGCTGTCAAGCTCGCCTTTATTCCACTCTGAGAATACTTCATGAAGCTCCCCTGCTGACAATCCAGCAACATGCTTCAAGATAAAGTATGATTCAGAGATCAATTGCATATCTCCGTACTCGATACCGTTATGAACCATTTTGACATAATGTCCTGCTCCATCTGGGCCGATATACGTTGTACAAGGCTCGCCATCTACTTTCGCAGAGATCGCTTCTAAAATTGGTTTCACTAGCTCATGCGCTTCTTTTTGACCGCCTGGCATGATGGAAGGACCTTTTAGCGCGCCTTCTTCACCGCCGGAAACACCAGTACCAATGAAGTGAATACCACTTTCTGCAAGCTCTTGATTACGTCTTTGTGTATCCTTGTAATATGTATTTCCACCATCAATTAAAATGTCACCTTTCTCTAGGTGAGGAAGTAATGATTGAATGGTTGCATCTGTTGCTGCACCAGCTTTTACCATTAAAAGAATTTTACGCGGTGTTTCAAGCGACTGAACAAATTCTTCGATGCTGTATGTGCCAACAACGTTTTTTCCTTCTGCTTCTTGAAGAAACTCTTCTGTTTTGCTGCTAGATCTGTTATAAACGGATACGGAGAAACCGCGGCTTTCAATATTGAGGGCAAGGTTTTTCCCCATAACGGCTAGTCCAACCACACCGATTTGTTGTTTTGACATAATTCTGACGTCCCTTCTAACACACTATATTGATTACTGCTGAAATGATGTACCCTTTGAAATTACCACAACATCACCTCTTTTATCAAGTTTTCAGGCTAGTCATTTCCTCTTTCGTCCTGAAAAAAATCTTTATTAAAACTTGTCCCGCTTGTTTTGCTCTCTTTTTCCTTAATGGTGATCCCTCTTTGCACCAAAGGCTTTCCATATTTTTCTTTCAGTCCATCTAAAATGGTCTGGAGAGGCTCTTCTTTTGCATCTTCTGTATATGAAAATAAATCAAGCTGTTTAACAGCTGCTTTTCGTTCTACAAGGTCTGTCCCCGTCACACCTAAGAGCCTCACTGGCTGGTCATTCCAATGTTTAAGGAATAACTGCTTTGCCGCTTCAAATATGTCTTCCTTTCGATCCGTTGGATTCGTAAGCATGACACTTCGCGTGATATTTTTCCAGCTTGCATACCGAATCATGATGAGCAGACGATTTGCCATCACTTCTTTTCTCCTTAACCTTGCACTCACAGATTGTGACAGCTTATCAATTAACGTAACAAGTTCATCTGAATCGTCAGAATCATGAGGAAGAGTGGAGGAATTGCCGACGGATTTAAATTCGTATATTCTTTCTGGGTCCACGATGCCGTCATGTTCACCATTCGCCTTTTGCTTTAATCTCGGTCCATTGATGCCGAGCAATTCTTTTAGCGTATACTCATTCGCTTTCGCTAAGTCTTCAATGGTATGAATTCCGACCTTTTTTAATTTATCTGCCGTTTTTTGTCCAACCCCGTGCATATCTCCAGCAGGGAGCGGCCAGAGCATGTTCGGAACATCTCGTTTACGCAATATGGTGATGCCCATTGGCTTTTTCCAATTAGACGCCATTTTCGCTAAAAATTTATTCGGTGCAATGCCGATACTTGAAGGAAGCATCAGCTCCTCTACAAGCCTTGTTTGAATATCATGAGCCGTTCTTACCGCATGCTCGGCATATGGTGTATGCGTTAAATCAATATAGCCCTCATCAATAGATACAGGTTCGACTAAATCACTGTATTCTCTTAGTATTGTAAACATCTCTTGTGAGGAGCTGCGGTACCGGTCAAAGTTCGGTGTGCGGACTATGAGACCCGGACATAGCCGCTTCGCCTCCCACAAGGGCATCGGGGGCTTCACACCTAGTGCTCTTGCCTCGTAGCTGCACGTCACAACAATCCCTTTACGCTCTTTTGCATTTCCGCTGATGGCTAAAGGTTTCCCTCGTAAGGAAGGATCATACGCCATTTCTACATTGGCATAAAAAGCATTCATGTCTATATGAAAAATAATATTTGACATTGGCATAACCCCATTTTCTTGTCTACCTGTATTTTGATCAGCTGTTTCCTTATATATCAACCATGATGGATCCCTTTTATGCTCAATTATACATTGATTTATTTCATCTTTCCTCAAAAAAACCTTCTCTAAAAAAGAGAAGGTTCAACGTTCATTTACACTTTTTCTTCAAGTATACCATGTTGATATTGAATGTCCTCATATGTGAATACTTCATTTTTTTGATGATATAAATGTTTCACAACCGGAGTGGGCTGTTGATTAAAATTCATACTTAAACTTTGATTGGAGTAGTGTCCAGCCGGATCAATGTAATACTTGTAATCAATGACTCGTTCTACATCAATTTCAGCGTAAGCAATTCCCTCTGTTTCAGCTGGAACCATATCACTGATCGGTTCCCCATCCGGCCCGTAAATGCACGTATGCCCGCTTTTAAATGTTTCAAAGTAATCTCTTTGCTCCTGTGTTAAGCAAATCATCTCTTTCATTTCTTCCGTATATATAGATGAAGTCATCAGCACAAATGTCTGTGTCGCGATAGCATAATATCTGCTTGAAATTTCATCATCAAAATAACCTGGCCAAGAGGCTACATGTACCTGCTCATTTTGGGCATTCATCGCCATAAGATCAAGTGGGACTTGATGCTCCCAGCACATCAATCCGCCAAGGTTTCCAATTTCAGTTTGAAACACCGGCATCATACTTCCACTTCCGTCCCCCCAAATGAGTCTTTCTGCTACAGAAGCTCTCATTTTCCGATGTTTTCCTATTAAATCCCCATTAGGATTAAACCAAAGCTGAGCTAAATAGAGAGAGCCGCCATCTTTTTCACTGCATGATATACAAACGTACGTTTCATTTCTTTTTGCTGCCTCACTTATTTTTTGAATGGCTAAGCTAGGGATTTCAACTGCATTTTTATATAATTCATGATAGAACTTTCTCGTATATTCTGGATGACCAATAAAAGCAAACCAAGGATAACCAGGTAAAAATGCTTCTGGGAATGCCACAAGCTTTGCACCATTTGAAGCTGCCTCGTCAATCAGTTCACATGATTTCTCAACTGTTGCTTCTAAATTTAAGTAGACAGGTGCTGCTTGTACCGCAGCTGCTCGAAACTTTGGGTAAATACTTGTCATTTTCAAAACCTCCATTTCTTTTCATCCCCCTCATTATAGGATAGGAAATATGAAGTTTGGATGACATTTACTATTTTATGCAAAATAAGGAATTTAATTTAATAGAGTAAACACGCGGTTCTGTTAGACATTTAACCATGTGTATAGTACACTGTGAGTAATGAAATGGATGTGATAATCATGATTATTGATACATTCAATGAAGTCTTTTTCCTTGTTGAATTCTTTACGATTATTCTTCCAGCGCTGACGGCCATCGGCATTGCGTTTTTACTAAAAGACTGCCGTATGAACGAACATCTTGGTGGACATCGTTTGGAAGAGTTGGACGCATCTTGCTTGAATCGAACAGACTTTCTGTTTATCATATATGATCGCATTACAACTTGGATTAGTAAAGTCATTCGAATGAAAAGATCATCTAATGATGATGAAGACCATTCGCTTCCTCTCACTAATTAAATTTTTTTAATCATGAGGAGGAAACGAATTGAAACGTTTATTGACTATTTGTACGACTTTATGTTTGATGATGATTGCGTCACCTGCATTTGCAGCGAGTGCGCAAACGAATACGAGCTCTGATGGGTTTTTCCATCATTATTTTGTTCAGCCTTTTTCTGAGCTGATCATTTGGCTTGCGAACTTCTTCCATGATGATTATGGTTTATCCATTATGTTCGTCACCTTGATTGTCCGCCTGCTGATTTTCCCGCTTTTTGCGAATCAATTTAAGAAGCAAAGAGTCATGCAGGAAAAAATGGCACTGGTGAAACCTCAGATTGACCAAATTCAAAGCAAATTGAAGAAAACGAAAGAACCTGAAAAACAAAAAGAGCTTCAAATGGAAATGATGAAAGTATATAAAGAGAACAATGTGAACCCGCTGGCAATGGGCTGTCTGCCTATGCTGATTCAAATTCCAATTGTTCTTGGCTTTTACTCAGCGATCCGCTCAACACCTGAGATCGCAACTCATACGTTCTTATGGTTTAACTTAGGACAAACCGATTTATTGGTGGCGATTTTTGCAGGGGCTATGTATTTCTTGCAATTTTATGTCACGCAAAAATATGCGAAGCAATCAGGCACCCAGACAGAGGCTGCGCTGAAGCAGGCGAAAGTAATGGGCATGATTTTCCCAATCATGATGCTGTTTCTTTCAATCAATGCACCCGCTGCTCTTCCTTTATACTGGATGACAAGCGGACTACTACTCACGATTCAAACGATTATTTTAAATGTCATGTACCAAAAATCAAAAACGAAAGCTGCGGCTAACGAACAAGCCAAACCAGCTGCTGAATAAAAATAACCCCCTTATCAGAGATAAGGGGGTTTCCATTTGTCTTCTTTCAGCGTGATAGAAAACCTTTGCAGCCCTAGGAAGGACGAGTACCGGAACGGAGCGAATTTGACATTCGTGAGCACCGGCACGCAGACCTGACACCGAATGCGAGGGTTTGCCTACACGCTAAAAACCCCTTATCATTAGATAAGGGGTTTTTCATTATGCCAATTCTTCTTTCAACCGGTCTGGCAATTGATCGAGGTCCTCAATTTTCCCAAGGAACTTATTTGGGTCCACTTGTAAAATCATTTTGTTTTCTCTCTCCACAACGCCGAAGAAATATTCAGAGGCCTTCGTGTTCATATGAAATGGCTTGATCTCGCTTTGCTCGATATCGATAATATCTTTTGCATCTGAGACAAGACAGCCAATCATTTGATCGTTTACTTCAAATAGCAGCACCTTGGACTGCTCGTTCACATCAAGAGGCTTTCCGTGAAGCATCACACCTGTGTCACTGACAGGAATGACCTCTCCTCTTAATGACATCAGCCCTTTAATTTCTTTTGGAAGGTTCGATACTTCTTGTAAGTAAGGAACCTTTTCAATCGAACGAATATGCTCTACACTGATGCCAAAATCCTCTTGCCCCACCTGAAAAATAATAATCTTTTGCGTGCTCACAGAGTCTCCTGCCTTTACGATGGATTTGTCGTTTCTTCGATAATGGCGAGAACCATTTCAGCTGTTTTGACTAATTCTTCAATCGGCATTTTCTCATTTTTCGTATGAATATCTTCATATCCAACAGCTAGGTTGACAGTTGGGACGCCGTTGCCAGCAATGACGTTTGCATCACTGCCTCCGCCGCTCGTCTGCAGTTCTGAAGGACGGCCAATTTTTTCTGCCGCTTTTTTCGCCACTTCTACGACTTGATCGCCGTGTGAGAATTTGAAGCCTGGATACATGATGTCAATTTGTACATCGGCACTTCCGCCCATTTCTTTAGCGGTTTTTTCAAAGGCTTCTTTCATCTTCGCTACTTGAGCTTCCATTTTTGCTGGTTCTAAAGAGCGTGCTTCCGCCAAAATATCGACTTGATCGCACACAATATTCGTTTGTGTTCCGCCTTCAAAACGGCCGATATTCGCCGTTGTTTCTTCATCAATCCGGCCAAGCGGCATACTGGCAATTGCTTTAGATGCAATGGTAATCGCAGACACACCTTTTTCAGGCGCGACACCTGCGTGAGCTGTTTTTCCGTAAATCGTTGCGCGTACTTTTGCCTGTGTTGGTGCAGCTACGATAATCGTACCGACCTTACCATCTGAATCAAGGGCATAGCCGTATTTCGCTGTCATCAAATTCGGATCTAACGCTTTTGCTCCAACAAGTCCTGATTCCTCACCTGCTGTGATAACAAATTCAATCGTCCCGTGCGGTAAATTTTTCTCTTTCAGCACGCGAATCGCTTCAAACATAGCAGCAAGTCCTGTTTTATCGTCAGCGCCAAGAATGGTTGTTCCATCTGTTTTCACATAGCCGTCCTCAATGACTGGTTTTACGCCATTCCCGGGTACAACTGTATCCATATGAGAAGTGAAATAAATCGTATCTGCCTCTTGATTTCCTTCTAATGTGCAGACAAGGTTGCCTGCGCCGTGGCCTGTTACCGCTTTTGAATCGTCTTCAACCACTTTTAGACCAAGCTGCGAGAATTTTTCTTTTAGGACTTCAACAATTTTCTCTTCGTGTTTTGTTTCTGAATCAATCTGAACTAATTCTAAAAATTCGTCTAGTAAGCGTTTTTCATTGATCATAATGATGCTCCTCCTCTTATAGCGGCATGTTGCCATGCTTTTTTAACGGTCTATCTTCTTCCTTACTGCGAAGTACATCAAATGAGCGGATCAATCGCTCTCTCGTTTCAGCCGGCATGAAAATATCGTCTATCAGACCTGCCTGAGCCGCTTTCCATACACTTGGTTTGTTCTCAGTCTCGCGCGAAGCAGGATGAACGATTTCGTCTGCGAACGTTTTCCCCATGACATCAATTTCGGCCTCTGGCCATGCATAAACAAAGTCAGCGCCTAAGCCCTTACTATTCATCGCGACATATGCACCGCCAAACGCCTTTCTTAAAATCACAGTGATTTTTGGAACGGTTGCTTCAGCGTACGCATATAAAAGCTTTGCACCGTGGCGGATAATTCCCGCATGCTCGGCTTTCTCCCCTGGTAAAAAACCAGGAACGTCCACAAGGGTTAAGATCGGAATATGAAACGCATCGCAAAATCGAATAAACCTGGCCGCTTTATCGGCCGCGTCAAGATCAAGACTGCCTGCAAGCACCTTTGGCTGATTAGCAACAACACCAATGGAGGCTCCTTGTAGTCTGGCAAAACCAGTGACAATATTTTTTGAGAAACAAGGCTGCGTTTCAAAGAATGAGTCTGGATCGGTTATCGCCGTCACGACTTGTTTGACATCATAGGTGCGTGATGGATCCTTTGGCAAAATGCTGCCTGGATCAGCGGTATCTTGCTTTCGTGCTTCAGCCTGCATGACAGCCTGCTGTTTCGTTGGTATGTACGTTAAAAGAGTTCGAACCGCTTTTAACACGTCCTTCTCATCTTTCCCAGTATAATGCACATTTCCGCTTGTCTGATGCTGAACACTTGCACCGCCAAGACGGTCAGGACAGACCGTTTCTCCTGTTGCCTTTTCTATTACTTTCGGACCAGTTAAAAACATATGAGCTGTTTGCTCTGTCATGAAGACAAAATCAGTCAATGCAGGAGAATAGACTGCACCTCCAGCACATGAACCTAAAATAACAGATATTTGCGGGATTAGACCAGAGTACAGCACATTCCGTTTAAAAATCTGTCCGTATCCTTCTAATGATACCACACCCTCTTGAATTCTCGCACCACCTGAGTCTTTTAGACCGATGACCGGCATCTGATTCTTAGCTGCCAGATCCATTAAAGAGGTAATTTTTTTGGCATGCATTTCGCCTAATGAGCCCCCATATACTGTTGCATCTTGTGCATAAACACAAACGGGCTTACCATGAATGAGTCCCGTTCCAATGACGACGCCGTCACCAACATGCTCTGACAAATCGCCTGTTGCAAATGACTGAATTTCCATCAAGCTGCCCTCGTCAAGAAGTTCGTGCAGCCGCTCTCGAACCGTCAGCTTTCCTTTGCTTCTGTGAGCTGCTGCTCGTTTTTCGCCGCCGCCCATTAACGCTTTCTTCCGCCATTCGGACAAGTCATTGAACGATTCATTCATCGCTATGTTTCTCTCCTTTCAAGGACTCGCACAATTCAAATAACACACCTGACGTTTCTTTAGGTGAAATAAATGCAATCTGCTTTCCGCCGGCGCCCATCTGTGCTGTTTTTTGGAGAAGCTGCACCCCAAGGTGATCGAGACGGCTCAGATCAGTTTGAATGCCACCTGACTTTAGCGCAATATGATGAAGCCCCTCTCCTCTTTTTGTTAAAAAGGTATGTAGTTTACTGCGTGCTGACATCGGTTCAATTAATTCAATGTGCAGATCATGAAGTGAAGCGAAGGACGCTTTAATCTCCTGCTCAGGAATCTCTTGTATGTCTGAAAAATGCCAGTTAAATAGCTGATGAAGCGTTCGAGATGTTTCTTTAATAGAAAAGACGGCAATGGCAATATGATCGATTTGGTTCATCCGTTCACTTCCTTTGCTGATCACTTGTCGCATATGAAAAAACCAGATAAAATAAAGACAAGTGCGCTTGTCGCAAAAATCTTCGGTTATAGGGGTGCGATATGTCTCAAAAATTCATGAAATTTATGGTATTGCTTATGATTAGCCTGCTGTTAGTTTCTTCACTTTTAGCAGGAGCAGCAGCCTTTTTATAAGATTTGAATAAAAAGCAGACAAGCAGGTGATTCGTGATATCAACGAATGGCCTGTTTGTCTTTGGCAAGCGTTTCAAAGGAAGCTCTTGATTTTGTAATCCATACCTTGGTGCCAATTGGAAGCTGATCAAACAAAAGCTCTACATCTTGATTATGAAGCCTTACACAGCCTGCCGTGATAAATTTCCCAATCGATGTTTCGTCACTCGTTCCATGAATTCCGTAGGTTCTGCCATCTGTTCCTCGTGCATCAAATCCAATCCATCTTCGCCCTAGTGGATTATTCTTCGCACCGCCTTCAATATTTTTTCTTCTGTAATAGGGATCTTTCGCTTTGATCATAATGGTAAATTCACCTTCTGGCGTTAAATCCTCTGTTTTTCCTGTTGAAGCCGGATATATTTTTTGAATTTTCCCTTGATCAATAAAGGCCAGTTCATTCGTTTGTTTATTAATAATGACAAACGGGTCACCTGGAAGCGGGTTTTGTCCAAGCGGCCAGATAGGTGAAAGGGACATGGTCAGTACAGTATAAAATAAAAGACGCATAGGCTCCTCCTTTTTCATTAGATTGACCAATGAAGGAGGAACTCATGCGTCTCTATTCTTTCATCCCTTTAAAATAGCTTTTCAGTACTAAATATTGTTCCATTTCACCGAGGAAATGAAAGAGTGCAGCTCTTGCCTCAAATTCTTCTCGTGTTTGCGGGAGCGGAAGTGCATCGAACTCTTCTTTCATATCAATGAGACGTCTTAAAAACTTATGCGCCGTGTTCCCTGGGTGGATATGTTCGCGTAAGTCTCTAATATATTCTGCAATGATTTGTCCATGCTCCGTTGTGACAGAAATCGACGTAATTTTAGGCAGCACACGCTCAATGATTTCAAATTGCTTTTGTCTCATGTTGAAATAATGATAATACAGGTTTTCATGTCTTAATACATGGTTTTCAACATCACGATATGCGAGAGCTTTCGCTTCTTTGATCAATTGATGTGTCTCTGGTATTTCTTTTCCTGTCCAGTCTTGTTTCCCAGTCATTAAGTATTGCTCGATTTCCTCAAAAATTTTAGCAAAGTTGGCTTCAATCTGTTCGCTGTAGCGTTTGAGCTTTTTATCAACACTTGGCATATAGAGGTTCATAATGAGCGCTACCCCAACACCAATGGTAATCAGCAGCAGTTCATTCCAGATGAGATGCAGGGTAATCCCGCCAGACATGTATAAGTGGAGGATGATGACTGAACTTGTGACAATCCCTTCTTTAATTCGAAGCAAAACCGTTGTCGGAATAAAGACAAGCAGCATTAAACCGATCACAAAAGGATGATACCCAATCAGATCGAAAAATAAATAAGAAAATAAAATAGCAAGACTGCATGCTGCAAAACGGGCTCCCGATGCTAAGAGGGATCTTTTCTTTGTCACCTGAATACACAGGATCGTAATAATCCCGGCAGCTGAATAATTTTGCAAGCCAAGCAATTGTGCAATATAAATAGCGATCGCTGTTCCTAATGCTGTTTTCAGCGTTCGATAGCCGATTTTAAACATGATGTGATTCACTCTTTTCTGTCTTGTTTCCATTCACTTTTGTGAAATGATGAACTTTTTTTACTTTCCCCATTATAATCAAAAAAAGAAGGAGATGTTAAGTCTCCTTCTCTTTTTTCTTTATAATATTTTTTGCAAGAAGTCTTGCGCACGCTGTGAAGACGGTGATTCAAAAAATTGTACAGGGTTTGCATCCTCTACTATTTTCCCGTCATCCATAAAGATCACGCGGTCAGCCACTTCTTTTGCAAAGCCCATTTCATGTGTGACGATGACGAGTGTCATTCCAGACTGAGCCAGCTCTTTCATGACCTCTAGTACTTCCTTGACCATTTCTGGATCTAGGGCAGACGTTGGTTCGTCAAACAGCATAATGTCTGGTGTCATCGCAAGCGCACGCGCAATCGCCACACGCTGCTTTTGACCGCCGGACAAACGGTTCGGGAAATCATCTTTTTTCTCTAAAAGCCCTACCTTTTTAAGCAGGTCTTCAGCTTGCTTGATGCTGTCTTCCTTCGATTGATTTTTCACATTCATTGGAGCATACGTGATATTTTCCAGTACAGTTTTATGCGGGAACAGATGGAAATGCTGAAATACCATTCCGATGTTCTCACGCACTTTTAGTGCATTCGTTTTTGGGTTGGTGATTTCGGTGTCCTTAATCGTAATGACACCAGAAGTCGGCTTTTCAAGTAAATTGATGCAGCGAAGGAACGTCGATTTTCCTGAACCAGATGGTCCAATGACCGCAACAACTTCGCCTTCTTTAATGGTGGTGTCGATCCCCTTTAACACTTCGTTTTTACCAAAAGATTTTGTGAGTTTCTCTATTTTAATCATTTGATTTTAACTTCCTTTCCACCGATTTGCCGACAAAGGTGAGAACAAGCACGATGACATAATAGATAAGACCCGCAAAAATAAGCGGTTCAAGATAATTATACGTGACAGCCCCTGCTTGATAGGCTCGTCTCATGACATCGCCCAGTCCGATGACTGTTACAATCGCTGATTCTTTTGTCAGTGTAATCGTTTCATTCACAAGTGCAGGTGAAATATTTTTAAACGCCTGCGGAAGCAATAAGTCCTTCATCATTTTAGCATAAGGGATGCCTAAAGCAACGGCTGCTTCTTTTTGACCTTTATCAATGGCATTAATACCCGCACGAATAATTTCAGATACGTATGCCGCCGAGTTGAGTGAAAATGCCGCTACAGCAGCCCAGTATTGATCTATTTGAAACCCAAGAAGCTGAGGCAGACCAAAATAAATAATAAGCAATTGAAGCACAAGCGGTGTGCCTCGGAAAATTGACGTATAAAAATCTGCAAGCCAAATGAGTGGTTTAAACACACTAATTTTACAAAGCGTTAATAAAATTCCTAAGATAAACCCAAGGAAAAGGGATACCACTACTATAGAAAGCGTGACCTTAAGTCCTTCTAGAATAAAGGGCATCTGAGGTATTACATCTTTAAAATCCAACATGACATTCTCCTTTTATTTGCCTTCAGACGAAATCAAACAATAAAACAGGAAAAAAGTTCAACACAAGTTGAACTTTTCAGCGCTTTCTATTTTCATGAATGACGCTGATCCTTTTCCTGACTTACTTTTCATCAGCAAACCATTTTTTAATTAATTTATCAAGTTCGCCATTATCTTTCATTTCTTTTAATGATTTATTAAATTTCGCTGTTAAGTCGCTATTTTTCTTGAATGCAATGGCTGAACCTTCGTTTGAGCTGTTCAATCCAAACGCTTGGAAATCTTTTTCCTTTTTCAAGTAGCCAGCAGCTACTTTATCTTCAATAATTGCTGCATCAAAACGGCCTGCTTTAATCTCTTGAATGATATCAGAAATTTTATTACGGTCTTCAACTGTTAGGTTATATTTCTTTTGCAGACCATTTGCTTCATCCTGTTGAATAGAACCTAATTGAACGCCGACTGTTTTGTCTTTTAAATCTTTCTCTGCCTTAATACCGCTAGATTTCTTTGATACAATCAAGTTTTCAGCATTGTAATAAACATCAGAGAAATCAACTTGCTTTTTACGTTTTTCTGTAGGTGTCATTCCTGCAAGAACAATATCAGCTTTGTTTGTTTTAAGGGCTGATACAAGGCTTGCAAAGTCCATATCTTGAATTTCTAGCTTGTAGCCGTTCTTTTTCGCTAGTGCAGTTGCAAGATCTACATCAAAACCGACAATTTTATCTCCGTCTTTTGATTCAAACGGCGGATAATCTGCTGATGTCGCCATCACGAGTGTCTTGTCATCTCCTGATGCGTTTGAATTATTAGAAGAAGTTCCGCAAGCTGCGAGTGCAGCTGCAAGACCAGCTGTCATAAGTAATAATAACCACTTTTTCATATGATGATGCCTCCCAGTATTTAAAATCATGTGTCGATCTGAATATTTATTCACTATAATGTATTTTAAACACTTTCTTTTTAAGATGCAATAGTATTTTGCTAAAATTATTTTGATTCTATTGTCTTATAAAACAAAAAGCAGACCGATCTAAAGACCGGACTGCTTTATAATTATTCATTCAAAAGTCATATGTTAGATTTCTTCGCAATGCTCATCAAAAGCGGCTTGTAGTTTTGACACGACTTCCATTGGCTCGTGCCCTTCAATTTCATGACGCTCGACCATTTTAATGATTTTTCCATCTTTTAATAATGCAAAAGATGGTGAAGATGGCGGGAAGCCTTCAAAGTATTCACGGGCTCTTGCCGTTGCCTCTTTGTCCTGTCCAGCAAACACTGTCAGCAATTGATCTGGACGCTTATCGTAATGAACAGAATAGCCGGCAGCTGGTCTTGCAATACCGCCTGCACAGCCGCATACTGAATTCACCATGACAAGTGCCGTCCCTTTTTTAGTCAGTGCTTCGTCTACCTCTTCAGCTGATGTGAGCTCAGTGTAGCCTGCCTGCTTTATTTCATCTCTCGCTTGTTTCACAATATCATTCATAAATAAATTAAAATCAATATTCATGTCCGTCCACTCCTTTTGCGTACCAAAACCATTTTAACTCCATCATATCAAGGAAAACGCCTGCGGGCAAATGTGTTGTCTTTTCTTTCGCCTCTTTTTCCGAACATCGTTTATGAGCTGTCAAATTGGGGAAAAGTGATGATAAAGAGATGAAAGGGAGAACTGCGTGATGGCACAATTCAAAAAAGCGATGCTCATTTATAATGGAAATGCTGGACAAAAAAACATGGAAAAAACACTCGGTCAAACAGTGCCTCTTCTTTCTCTACATATTGATGAACTCATTCTGAAACCAACAAAGCAGCCAAATGATGCTTATGATTTCTGCCGTCATATTGATGAGACGGTGGAATTGCTCATTATATTAGGCGGAGATGGTACCGTGCATGAATGCATGAACGGTATTGGCGGTTTAGAAAAAAGGCCCGCTGTAGCAATATTACCAGGCGGGACATGCAATGATTTTTCTAGAACACTTGGTATTCCTCAACAAATGCAAAAAGCCGCTCAAATGATTGTAGACGGCGTAGAAAAAAAGGTCGACTTAATCAAAGCAGAAGATCGATACGTGTTAAACTTTTGGGGAATTGGGCTGATCGCAGATACGTCCAACAATATTAACGACAAGGAAAAAGCCGTACTCGGCAAAATCAGCTACTTCACAAGTGCCCTGCGCACCTTGCAGCAAACAGATCCTTTTCACGTACGTATTGAGACCGAAGAGGAAAGCTGGGAAGAGGAAGCCGTCATCGTTCTTGTCATGAATGGACATTTTATCGGTACAAATAGAATTGATTTGCCTAGAGCAGCGATTGATGATGGAAAAGCAGAAATCTTAATTTGCAGAAATACGAGCTTCTCTGCTTTAAAAGAAATCTTCTCAATGAACCGGGAAGAGATGGAGGATTTCACAGGCGATCTGTCTCTCATTCAAGCGTCCAGTATTCAAATCCACACTAAAGAGGAAATGGATGCTGATACAGATGGTGAGGTTTATATGACAGCCCCAGGTTCTTTAGAAGTGTTAAAACAGCATTTGACCTTTATTGTTCCAGCAGAATAAAAAATGCCCGATATCATTTTGATTCGGGCGTTTTTTTGATATAGCGTCTGTATAAATATTCAAGTGCATATCCGAGCAGTGTCCCAGCGAGAAGTGATATTCCTAAAAAGCTATTGGCTGCTCCTTTAAACCCACCGACAATCAGCAGACAGTACACGATTTGAATGATTGAAACGATCGATATGATAAGCAGTAATCGTTCAGGATGATTGCGTGATTTAGAAATGTACCGCAGAAAAGCGAAGGCAATCGCTGTGATAAACATGAGACCAATCGTTAGAAAAGCAAAAAAATCTAGTCCAGACATATCATCGCTCCTTTCTCCTAGATGTGGAAATCCCCCTCTCATGCCGGGAGGGGGAAAATATTGTTTTAATAAACAGATGTCTGCTCGTCGATGCCTTCAAGAATTTGTTTAATTCGTTGAAGGAATCTGCCGCATACAAGACCATCTAGTACTCTGTGATCTAATGAGAGACAAAGATTGACCATGTCTCTTGCCGCAATCATTCCGTTTACAATCATTGGACGCTTTACGATCGATTCTACTTGTAAAATCGCCGCTTGCGGATAATTAATGATTCCCATTGATTGTACTGAACCAAATGAACCCGTGTTGTTGACAGTGAAGGTACCGCCTTCCATATCACTTTGCTTGAGCGTTCCTTGTCTCACCTTAGACGCCAGCTCATGAATTTCTTTGGCGATGCCCTTAATGGTCTTTTCATCCGCATCCTTAATGACTGGAACAAAAAGAGCGTCATCTGTCGCGACAGCAATCGAAACATTGATTGCTTTCTTTTGCACAATTTTATCTCCGGCCCACATGCTGTTCATTTCAGGGAATTCCTTTAAGGCTTGAGCCACTGCTTTGACAAAGAACGCAAAGAACGTCAAATTAAAGCCTTCTTTTGCTTTAAACTGATCCTTCAGCTGATTCCTTCTTGTCACTAGATTTGTCACATCGACTTCCATCATCGTCCATGCATGCGGAATTTCATGTTTGCTTCTCAGCATATTGGCCGCAATTGCCTGACGGATCGGCGTGACTGGCACCTCAACATCACCAGGCATGGAAGGGACGGCAGACGCCACTTTTGCTTTAGATGACTGCGCAGGCTCCGGTTGAACGGCACGTTCATTGACAGCTGCTGTCTTCTCTTTGACGCCGCCGTTTTCAATGAGCTGCAGCAAATCTTTTCTAGTAATTCGCCCGCCTGCTCCCGTACCTTGAACAGCCGCTAAATCAATGCCATGCTCATCTGCTAAACGAAGAACGGCTGGAGAGTAACGTTTCTTTTGACTTTGATCCTCATTTGTTTGATCTGCTTCAGGCGCTTCGCTTTGCTCAGGTGCGGCTTCTTCTTTCACGCTCTGCTGCTCGCTTCCTTCTACTTCAATTTCACAGAACACTTCTCCTACTTGCAGCGTTTCGCCTTCCTCAGCCGATAGCTTTGTAATCGTTCCTGTAAAAGATGACGGGACTTCTGCGTTCACTTTATCTGTCATGACTTCCGCAATCGGATCGTATTTATTCACATGATCGCCAGGTGAAACGAGCCATTTACTAATGGTTCCTTCTGTTACACTTTCACCTAGCTGAGGCATTTTCATTTGTTCAATTGCCACTTTGAAACCCTCCTCTTTCTTAAAACGCCGCTAGCTCTCTCATTTCAGCTTCTACCTTATCCGGGTTGACCATGAAGAATTTCTCCATTGTCGGCGCATAAGGCATTGCCGGAATTTCTGGTCCTGCCAGGCGTTTGATTGGTGCGTCTAAATCAAATAAGCAATGCTCCGAAATGATTGCCGCAACCTCACTCATGATGCTGCCTTCTTTTGTATCTTCCGTTAACAGAAGCACTTTACCTGTTTTAGAAGCCGCTTCTATAATCGCTTCCTGATCAAGCGGGTACACTGTTCTCAAATCGAGAATATGAGCGGAAATGCCGTCTTTTGCAAGGCGGTCTGCTGCTTGCAGCGCAAAATGGACACAAAGGCCATATGTAATGACCGTAATATCATCGCCTTCACGTTTCACATCTGCTTTTCCAATCGGAAGAGTGTAATCCTCTTCAGGCACTTCTCCTTTAATAAGACGGTATGCACGTTTATGTTCAAAGAACAATACGGGATCTGGATCACGCACTGCAGCCTTTAGAAGACCTTTGACATCATAAGGTGTAGAAGGCATCACAATCTTCAAACCAGGCTGGTTAGCAAAAATGGCTTCAACCGATTGTGAATGATAAAGTGCTCCGTGTACGCCGCCCCCGTAAGGTGCGCGGATGACCATTGGACAGCTCCAATCATTATTTGATCGGTATCTAATTTTTGCAGCCTCTGAAATGATCTGGTTGATTGCAGGCATAATGAAATCCGCGAATTGCATTTCTGCAATTGGGCGCATTCCATACATCGCTGCCCCAATACCTACACCAGCAATGGCTGATTCTGCAAGAGGTGTATCCATGACGCGCGCTTCTCCAAATTGCTCGTAAAGACCCGCTGTCGCTTTAAATACGCCGCCTTTTTTCCCGACATCCTCTCCGAGCACAAACACTTTCGGATCTCGCTCCATTTCTTCTTTCATCGCCAGTGTAATGGCGTCTATATATGACATAACAGGCATTTTTCTTCCCCCTTACTCCGCATACACGTAACGAAGTGCGCTTTCTGCCTCAGCATAAGCTGCGTTTTCCGCTTCATCAGTAGCTTCGTTTACGATTTGCATGATTTCTTTTGTCATCTCTTCTTTCATTTCAGAAGTCATGACGTTTCCTTCGATTAAATACGTTTCATATTGGATGAGCGGATCTTTCTTTCTTGCTTCGAGCACTTCTTCTTTTTCTCGATAGCTTGAATCATCGTCATCGCTTGAGTGCGCAGTTAAACGGTAAGAGATTGTTTCAATCAATGTCGGGCCTTCGCCTCTAGCCGCACGGTCTCTCGCTTCTTTGACAGCGGCATATACTTCAAGCGGATCATTTCCATCTACGGTGACGCCAGGCATACCATACCCAATCGCACGATCTGAAATGCGTTCACAGGCCACTTGTTTATCATATGGCACGGAAATCGCGTACTTATTGTTTTCACACATGAAAATAACAGGCAGTTTATGAACAGCAGCGAAGTTAGCGCCTTCGTGAAAATCTCCTTGGTTTGATGAGCCTTCACCGAACGTGACAAAGCTGACAAAGTTTTTCTGCTCTAATCGTCCAGCAAGGGCAATCCCCACCGCGTGAGGAACCTGCGTTGTGACAGGCGATGATCCGGTCACAATTCGATTTGCTTTTTGTCCAAAATGCCCCGGCATTTGTCTTCCGCCTGAGTTTGGATCGTCTTGTTTTGCGAAACCAGACATCATTAAATCTTTTGCTGTCATCCCAAAAGCAAGGACAACCCCCATATCACGATAGTAAGGTAAGACGTAATCTTCTTCTCTATTAAGAGCAAATGCAGCGCCGACTTGCTGCGCTTCCTGTCCTTGACAAGAAATGACGAATGGAATTTTCCCCGAACGGTTTAAAAGCCACATCCGTTCATCGATTTTTCTCGCTAGAAGCATTGTTCTATATATATCAATTGCTTGTTCATCTGATAATCCTAATTCCTGATGACGCATGTTACTCATCATGTTTCCCTCCTTGATTAAAAATGGATCGCCTTCCCGTCAACAGCAAGAGCTGCCTCACCAATCGCCTCTGATAAGGTCGGATGCGGGTGTATCGTCTGCCCCACTTCCCACGGGGTTGCATCAAGTACTTTGGCTAATCCAGCTTCAGATATCATATCTGTTACATGAGGACCAATCATATGAATTCCTAAAATATCATCTGTCTTTTGATCGGCAATGATTTTGACGAATCCATCAGACTCCCCGTACACAAGCGCTTTTCCAATCGCCATAAATGGAAATTTCCCTATTTTGACTTCAAAGCCCTGCTCTTTTGCCGCCTGTTCAGTGAGTCCAACACTAGCGGTTTCTGGGTGAGAGTAAACACATTTAGATACGAGCGTTTCATCGAGCGGCTTTGGATCTTTCCCAGCCATATGTTCTACAGCAATCATCCCTTCGTGTGAAGCGACATGTGCCAGCTGAAGCCCGCCAATGACATCTCCTATTGCGTAAATATGCGATTCTTTCGTTTGATAATGTTCATTCACGACAATGCCTTGTTTTTCGGTTTGGATGTCCGTGTTTTCAAGACCTATGCCTTCGATATTAGGTACTCTGCCGACTGAAAGAAGGAGTTTTTCCGCTTCAAACGTCTGAATGTCTCCATCCTTTTCCGCTTGAATTTTCACGAGATTTTCCTGCTTTTCTACGCTATCTGGCAGTACCTTCGCATTTGTCACAAAAGTGATGCCTTTTTTAGATAACAGTTTTTCCATTTCTTTAGAAATGTCATGATCCTCTGTTGGCAAAATGCGATCTGCAAACTCAATCACAGTGACGTTCACACCAAAATCATTGAGCATAGACGCCCACTCGATTCCGATCACTCCGCCTCCGACAATCAGGATCGACTGCGGAAGCTCTGGCAGTTCAAGTGCATCATCTGATGTAAGGATGTGTGTACCATCTGCTTCAAGCCCTGGCAGCACACGCGGTCTTGACCCTGTCGCAATGATGACCTGCTTTGGAATCAGCATTTCATTTTCCTCTCCATTTGCCATTTCTACGGAGATGGTTCCTGGCATTGGCGAAAAGATAGATGGGCCAAGAATACGGCCGATCCCTTCATATACATCAATTTTTCCTTGTTTCATTAAATGTTTGACGCCGCCTGCTAGTTTTTCGACGATCTCTGTTTTTCTTTTCTGCACATTGGCAAATTGCAAGGCAATGCCGTCTGCCTCAACACCAAAATCAGCTGCGCGTTTGACGGTTTGATAAACTTCTGCACTTCTGAGCAGCGCTTTAGACGGAATGCAGCCTTTATGTAGACATGTTCCGCCGAGCTTTGATTTTTCTACAACTGCTGTTTTCAATCCAAGCTGTGAGGCACGGATGGCAGCTACATAGCCGCCTGTGCCTCCACCAAGAATGACGAGGTCATATTCAGTTGCCATGACTTGTCACACCTTTCTCGATCCGTTGATCATTTGGGTATTCTTTCGGTGCTTCTTCTTCTTTTAAAATACGAAGCGCACCTTCTGCTAACGATTGCAGCTCATTTTCACCTGGATACACGACAACATCAGAAATCCAGTCAATATAGCCGCGAATACTTGAAGTAATCTGTTTGCTATATGCAAGGCCGCCTGTTAATACAATGACGTCAACTGCTCCTTTTAAGACAGCACTCGCTGCACCGATTTCCTTGGCAATTTGATAGCACATCGCTTCATAAATAAGCGCAGCCCGCTGATCACCTGCTTCAATCATACGTTCCACTTTCACAGCGTCTGTCGTGCCAAGATAGCCCGCAAGCCCGCCTTCACCAATAATGCGTTTGAGCATTTCCTCTTGGGTATACTCACCTGAAAAACAAAGATTTACAAGATCACCTGTTGGCAGAGTTCCCGCACGCTCGGGGCTGAAAGGACCTTCGCCGTGCAGACCGTTATTGACATCGATGACTTTTCCTTTTTCATGAACACCAATGGTGATACCGCCGCCCATATGAGTAATAATCATGTTCAAATCTTCGTAACTTTTTCCAAAAGAAGCCGCTGTTTTTCTTGCGACCGCTTTTTGATTTAATGCATGAAAGATGCTTTTTCTTTCGATCGTTGGCAGCCCTGAAATACGAGCAATTGGTTTTAGTTCATCCACTACAACTGGATCGACAATAAAAGCTGGGATATTCAGGCCAAGTGCAATTTCTCTCGCGATGATTCCGCCGAGATTGGATGCGTGCTGGCCGGCATATCCTTCTTTTAGGTCTTCCACCATTTGCTCATTGACTTCATATGTGCCTCCTTCAATCGGGCGAAGGAGCCCGCCGCGCGCGCAAACTGCATCAAACTTTGAGATGTTCATTCCCTGTTCATGCAGTGTTTTCAATATGGTTTCTTTACGGAATGAAAATTGATCAATAATATGAGGAAACTGCTTTAATTCCTCATCTGTATGTCTTAGTGTCGTTTCAAAAATAGAACGTTCATTGTGAAACACACCGATTTTTGTTGAAGTAGAGCCAGGATTAATCGTGAGAATACGCCATTCTTTTGTCAGCAAAAACAAAACCTCCGTTTCAACTCATTCTTCAAATTAGCGACGACTTAAAATATGTTGACCATTTTGCAAGAATTGACTTCTTGATTTGCGCATTCTTTCAATTCGCTCTTCAGCCAATCGGTCTGCCGCTTTATAAGTTGGAATGGCATCACGGTTTGAAATTTCAATCACACGTTCAATATTTTGATAAATGCCTTCGACTTTTTTCATCGCACGATCTGCATTATAGCCATAAAGCTCATCAGCAACGTTAATCACACCGCCTGCATTGATCACATAATCAGGAGCATATACAATCCCCATTTCATGGATAAGGTCTCCGTGATGCGTTTCTCTTAGCTGGTTATTTGCAGCACCTGCAATCACTTTTGCTTTTAACTTAGGAATGGTTACATCGTTAATCGTTGCACCAAGTGCGCACGGTGCATAAATATCACATGTTTGATCGTAAATATCGTCAGGGTCGACTGCTTTTGCGCCGAAGTCTTCAACAGCTCGCTTGACAGAGTCTTTGTTGATATCTGTGACAATGAGCTGTGCGCCTTCTTCATGCAGATGTTTACACAGGTTGTAAGCGACATTTCCAACACCTTGGACGGCAATTGTTTTTCCTTCTAATGAATCGGTTCCAAATGCAGCTTTGGCAGCGGCTTTCATCCCTTTATATACACCGTAAGCAGTGACTGGAGACGGATTTCCGGATGAACCAAATGCAGGAGAGATTCCTGTGACAAAATCTGTTTCTTCATGAATGAGATCCATATCTTCTACCGTTGTACCGACATCTTCCGCTGTAATATAGCGGCCATTCAGCCCTTGAATGTAACGTCCAAATGCACGGAACATTTCTTCATTTTTGTCTTTTCTCGGGTCGCCGATGATGACCGTTTTTCCGCCGCCAAGATTAAGTCCTGCTGCCGCGTTTTTATAAGTCATTCCTCTTGCTAGACGCAGTGCATCTTCAATGGCTGCTTCTTCGTTTTCATACGTCCACATTCTCGTTCCGCCTAGTGCTGGCCCAAGTGTTGTATCATGAATCGCAATAATGGCTTTTAAGCCAGACTGCTCATCCTGACAAAATACAAGCTGTTCATAATCGTATCGTTCCATATATTTAAAAAGTTCCATCGTGTTATTCCTCCTATTACTTCCGCTTAATTTGATGTACAGATGGCAAGCGCAATTGAATAAAGCTTACTTTCGGCTGAATCAGACCGGCTTGTTAAAGCAATCGGCGCCTTCGCTCCTGCCACCACAGCTCCCACCTTTGCATGTGCAAAGTAGATGAGCGATTTATAAAGAATGTTTCCTGCCTCAATTGTTGGCACAAGCAAAATATCTGCATGGCCGGCTACATCACTCGTAATATTTTTATGAGAAGCTGCCGTTTGAGAAATAGCATTATCTAAAGCAAGAGGCCCATCAATCAGGCATCCAGAAATTTGCCCCCGCCGATTCATTTGCGCAAGACTTGCCGCAGTCAAAGTTGAATCCATTGCCGGATTCACGACCTCGACCGCAGACAATACTGCAACCTTCGGCATGTCATTTCCGACAGCTTGTGCTACTTGAACAGAATTGATCGTAATCTCTTTCAGCATATTTAAATCGGGCGCGATGTTCATCGCAGAATCCGTGACATAAATAAAGCGGTCAAAGCCCGGCACTTCGAATGCCGCGACATGTGATAGGACACTTGCCGTCCTGAGCCCATATTCTTTATTCAGTACCGCTTTTAAAAGAACGGCTGTCGGGACATGCCCCTTCATCAAAATATCTGCATGCTTCTCGCTCACTGCCTGCACGGCAATTTTGGCCGATTCTTCGGGAGAATCTGAATGTATAATATCAATCCAGTCCTCATTGATTTCATGCTGCTTCACTAGCTCCTTCAGGTTGCGTTTGTTCCCAACCAGGAGAAAGCGAGCGACCTTTCGTTCAATTGCCATCTTGATGGCATGAAGCACTTCTTCATCTTCTGCATGAGCCACAGCCGCCGTTTTATTCTGCAGCTGGGCGGCTTTCATAATCAGATCGTCAAGCTTCATATATGCCCACCTTTCCTTGTGCTCGGTTCATGTTTTATATGCAAGTTCCGTGCCAGTTTGAAATACAGTGAAATGAGGCAGTTTGCATGACATCCGCGCAATAATTTGCAGGTTAAATGCATTTTATTGCATGCTATCTTTTGCAAGTTGATATTTATCCATTTTATAGTAAAGGTTCCGAATACTGATCCCTAACGTTTTCGCTGTTTTCGTGCGATTGAATTGGTGCTTTTCAAGGGTTTGTTTAATGAGCTGCGCTTCAAATGCCTCAACAGCATCCGATAGCGTCTCTCCCTCAAATTGACTGACAGCCAGTTCCTGCTGCTCTTTTTCTTCCGGATCTTCTGACTCCATGAACGAAATATGCCCCTCATCAATCCATTCTTCTTGCGGGTTCAAAAAGATCATAGCTCGTCCAAGTACATTTTCAAGCTCTCTTACGTTTCCAGGCCACTTATATGATCGCAGTCTTTTGAGAGCCTGTTCCGTTAAGCCGCTTACGTTCCGTCCATAGTCTAAATTGATCTTTTGGATGAGACGTTTGCTTAACGAATCAATATCCTCAAGACGCTGCCTTAGCGGCGGGATGGAGATCGGATATCTGTTCATCCGATAATATAAGTCCTCTCTGAACTTTCCTTCCGCCATCGCTTTTTCAATATTGACATTCGTTGCCGTGATGACACGAACATCGACCGGTATAGCCTTTGTTCCGCCTACTCTTACAATTTCTTTCTCCTGCATGACGCGCAGCAGCTTCGCCTGTGTACTTGGCGTCATTTCACCAATTTCATCTAAAAAAATGCTGCCTTGGTTTGCCTCTTCAAACAGCCCTTTTTTCCCGCCGCGCCTTGCACCAGAAAACGCTCCTTCTTCATAGCCAAAAAGCTCTGACTCTAAAAGGGTCTCTGATAAGGCCGCACAGTTGACCCGTACAAAGCGATTATATTTCCGGTCACTTTCATTGTGGATGGCGTGCGCAAACAGCTCTTTTCCAGTACCTGATTCACCCCGGAGTAATATCGTGGCTGGTGTTTTCGCACCTAGCTTTGCCTGCTCAAGCGCCACAAGCATTTGCTCACTTTCTCCAATGATGTCTTCAAAAGTGTACTTCGCTTCAAGTGTGCGGATGAGCTGTCTTGCTTTATTTAATTCATTCGTGAGTGATTGAATTTCTGATACGTCATGAATAACGCCGACACTGCCTTTTAAGATGCCATCAACGATGACTGGTGCTACGTTGACGATCACATCCTTTTTATTCGGCCCGACTTTCATTCTGACGCCTCGAACTGGTCTTCTTGTTTCAAGTACCTTCAGATGCATGCTTTCTCCTTCAGAAATATCTGCACCTGCTGGTTTCCCCACAACTTCTTTATCTGATAATCCAGTCATTTTCGTATAAGCTCGGTTGATTAAGATCCCTTTTCCCTGCTCATCAACAACTGATATGGCTTCATCCGACGATTGAATGATCGCCTCCAGCATCGTTCGCACTTCTTTAAGGTTGGTCACTTCCTCCGCAAGCTCAACGGCATCTGTAATATCTTTAAAGATGGATAAAGCGCCTAGCATTCTCCCCGCGTCATCAATAATTGGCAAACGCGTTGTGACAATTTGTATTTGCTGATTCAGAAATTGCTTTTGATTAAATTCTGGCTCTCTCGATCTTAATATGCCTGGAAGCTTTGTGTTTGGGATTACTTCTCGTATGTGGCGGCCAATCGCATTTTTTTGCGAACATCCAACCATTTTGGCCGCTGATCGATTAAACAGGACGACTTCTTCATCCATGTTTATAAAAATCATCCCGTCGTTCGTTGCATTAAAAATGCGGTCATGCTTATAGGTTTGTTCCTTTAATATTTGAATCAGCTGCTGTTTTTCTGACATTAATTCTGAGATCACGTAAGCCATCGAACTTGGAACAATGACAGCATGCTCTGGCTTTTCTTCCATCAGTTCTTTCAGCACTGCTGAACTGCCTGTTGTTTCAATGATGATATCAATGTCATCTTTTATGTATTCTTTCCAATCCGTTGTCGTATCAATTCCATTCTTTTTCGCTTCTGCCATCCCCGGTGCCTCAAGATCAAGGTCGGCGATCGCAATGATTTGAATCGTATTTGTTTTCAGCAATGTTTCAAGCAATGCTGATCCACCCTGTCCTGCACCGACAATCAAGACTCTCTGCATCCCGTTACCCCTTTATATGAAAAAATTTGCACACCATATTTTTCCGTTGCAAAAAATTGCACAACTCTTATATTACCACGTTTTCCTTTCTTGACAAAATATTTTTTGAATTAGACAATGGAAGTAAATTACGTTTAAGGGGACATTTGATGGGGAGAATACTTGCACTAGTGATTATTTTAATACCTGGCGCGCTTGCAGCACTTGGGATTAAGCTGCTGCGTGATACTGTTTTCGGCATCATCATTGAGCCATTTCCATTTTTATGGCTGCAAGGAATTGCAGGGTTGGTATTTTTAGGGGTGGGACTTTATGTAGTGGCTGGCTTTATTTTATATAGAGACCGTAAACGAAATAAAGTGACTACTCGCTTTAAGCAGAGATAAAACATGAAAAAAAGACCCGCTGATGATAGCAGGTCTTTATTTCATTTCTTCTCTTATTTTCACGGCTCGATCAGGAAAATCAGTGAAAATGCCATCGACTCCTAAGGAAAACATGTTTTTCATTTGCTTTTCACTATTTACTGTAAACGGTCTGATCACTTGCTGAGATGCATGGAGAGCTGACAAAACCTCTTTGGTCACACCTGCACCTTTGATATTCGGATGGTAGCCTCTTGCTGGTACTGTTTTTATATACATCTCCGGCTGATGAATCACATCCATTGTGAGTACAGCTAGTTCAACATGCGGCATCAGTTTGTGAAAAAGAGCTAAACTGCCGTGATGAAACGATGAAACAAGTACACGGTCTTCTATTTGAAAATGCTCGATTTGCTTTTTTACTTTCTCCTCGATACCTGGATATCGATAAATAGAGTTTTTCAGTTCAATATTAATGATCAATGATGATTGCTGCGTCACTAGCTCTAATACTTCCTCTAAAAGCGGAATGGTTACAACACCGGTTTCTTCATAGAAAGAATGACTCGCATCTCCTACTTTTAATTCTTCATATGTATGGTCTTTCACTAAACCTTTCATATTCGTGGTTCTGTTCAGTTTCTCATCGTGAATGACAGCAAGTCTGCCGTCTTTCGTCAGCTGAACATCCAGCTCAATTCCGTCTGCTCCCGAATGGAGTGCATGCTCGAAGGCTATCATGGTGTTTTCAGGATAGATGCCTTTAAAGCCTCTGTGTGCAAAAATTTTCGTCATAGGTCACCTCTAAATATGATGCTTCCTTTCATTATGACTTGTCTTTTTTCGTTTTTCCAGTTTTGAGCACATAAAAAAACCTCTTCTGATTCGTACGAAGAGGTTGACAGATAAATTCGATCACGTAATCGCTCTGATGGCTTGCTCTGTCGTCTCTGCGTCAAGAGCAAAAAGGGAAGAAACAACTGCGACTGCTGTAACAACGGTTACACCTAACAACAACTTTTTCATAAAATAACCTCCACTTTCTTTTGAAGTATTTGTGCATCGAATTTCTTTTCAAGAAAACGAATGGCATTTTGATAATCATTTCGTTCCTTGAAGTATTTCGATATTTGTTCAGACAAATCCTCAAGCTCCACATATAATCTATTTTTTTCTATGTAGTCTAATTTTTCAGAGAATATGTCTGCTGCCCCACTATTCTCGCACATCAAATCCAAAATTTCAAATTTTACTATATATTCATTATTTTGGATATCACAACTATACAGAATACCCTCTTTAATATATTCCCTCGCCTCTTGATCTCCTAGATGCACTAAGGCGTTTGCCAGAACATATAAAGATTGGATGTAATAATGACTATTGTCACGGTGAATTTGAATGCCCATTCCTTTTTTTGCATAATGTGCGCTTTTTTCATAATCATGCTTTGCATAATAAAGAACAGCTAAATTGTGATAGCATTTCCCAATCAGCACTTCATTGTTAATGCGCTCACTTTTCTCAAGAGCTTCTTTATACTTTTTCTCCGCTTCATCGAATTGGAACAAATCAATACAATTACTTGCATGTAAAATCAAGCTGTCAATCGCCTGCGCTGTGTACTCTTCATGCGCTTTGAATGTATCAATGGCTTTTTTAATATGATTAATGGATATGAAATTTTGTTTCAGTTCGTAATAGATCGAAGCAACCTTATGGTGAAACGTTCCTACTTCAAGGTCTTCATTCACACGTTTTAGCCGCTGTTCTGCAATTTTGTAAAAACTAATGGCTTCATCATACTTTTTCACATATGCAGCATATTGGCCTTTGTAAAAGTAAAAATAAAAATTAATAATGTCATCTGCCTTCTCATCGAGCGTTCCGACACTTTTCATAATTTGATTGGCTTTTTCAATATTTCCAAGTAACATTTCATGTCTGCCGTCAACAAGCTGATAATAAAGGAGAACTTCACGGTCTTCATCTGTATTTTTTAGCAAATTCTGAATTTTCTCTTTATAGACAGCAGATTTTTCTAGGTCATTCTGAGAAATGACCCTCGTCCACTTGCTAATTTCGTTCGCTACCTCAGCAGAGTGGATTTTCAGCTTTCCCATAACCTCACCCTCTTCTTTTCATTATTATAGCATAGTAAAAGAATGTGAAAATTATTAAATTCGACAATGGGAATATTCAGTTCAAATGGCACAATCTCTAAGAAGCCAGTGACTTTAAAACGCCAATCAATCAGGTCGATAGAAATAGAACTTTCGATCTCGTTTGCTTTAATTACCAAATCCATAAGACCTTTTACTCTCATCCTTTTTCTTACGAATGAGCGTTTCTTCTTCTATTTTGTAAACTTAACGATTGATTGGCGCAGCTGATTACCACTACTTTATGTCATTTTTATTTTATTCATGCTTTATTTTTCATTTTATTCTGAAAATAAAGCTGCCCGTTTGTCCAATTTAAACATTAAGATGATTTTATCAACCCAACCAATTTTTGACAACATCTTTCAAAATAAAAAAACGTCTCAATGAAGAAACGTTTTTTCATGAAAAATATACTAGCTTGCTCTATGCTCTAAACGCAGACGATCAGCTACCATGGCAATAAATTCTGAATTCGTTGGTTTCGCTTTTGACATGCTGACAGTATAACCAAAGAGTGAGGAAATGGAATCAATGTTCCCTCTGCTCCAAGCCACTTCAATGGCATGACGAATCGCTCGTTCTACCCTGCTGGCAGTCGTGTTAAATTTCTTCGCAATGTCTGGGTACAACACTTTAGTGATGCTTCCGAGAAGCTCAATATCATTGTACACCATAGAAATCGCTTCTCTTAAGTATAAATAGCCTTTAATATGAGCGGGCACGCCAATCTCATGAATGATGGTCGTAATGCTCGCATCTAAGTTTTTACGTTTCGGTTCAGGTTTGTTACGAAGAACACTGTTTTGGATAGATGAAGAGCGATGGGTGACTTGTGTGCCGTTTCCACTGACTTGACGAATATGACCTACTAGGTTTTCCATATCAAATGGCTTTAAAATGAAATAGGATGCGCCCAAATCAACTGCTTTTTTCGTGACATCTTCTTGTCCAAATGCCGTTAGCATAATCACACTTGGCTGTTTCGTCATTTCATTGTTTTCACGGAGGCGTTCTAGTACAGCAAGACCGTCTAAATGAGGCATGATAATATCTAAGAGGAGAACGTCGGGCTCTTTATCTTTAAATAATGTCAGGCATTCCTGACCATTATACGCCACGCCAAGTACTTCCATATCTTCCTGTCCCTCAATGTACTCTGTCAAAAGGCCAACAAGCTCTCGATTGTCATCAGCTACACACACTTTAATTTTCTCCACGTTCTTTCCTCCCCAATGTCGATTCCTTTAGTCTTTTGCATTTCTCTTCTGAGTGTTCAATTCGACAAAACCATGCTATCCCCTTTAAAAAACTTTAATTTTCCGAATAATAGAGCATTATCTAGCTTTTTCTACGTTTTTCTTAACGAATCGACGATTATTGCAATTTGACAACATGCTTTTTTTCATTTTGTCGAAAAATCTCTTTTTCCTTATTTTATAACATGATGAAAGAGAAAGAAAGGGTAGAAAAAAACTGCCGGAAGATTCGCGGCAGTTTGATGATCAGCTTGCTTTTTTGTTTTTTTGATAAAGGTCGATTCCTGCTTCTGACAGCATCCATTCAATGTGTACACCGTACCCGCTAGTCGGATCATTGACGAATACGTGTGTGACTGCTCCAATGACTTTGCCATTTTGAATGATGGGGCTTCCGCTCATTCCTTGGACGATTCCGCCCGTTTTGCTTAAAAGACGCTCATCCGTTACCTTTAATACCATTCCTTTAGTTGCTGGGAATTTCTGCGGTGTTGTACTGACGATTTTAATATCAAACTTCTCCACTTTATCATGATCCACAACCGTTAAAATTTCTGCTGGGCCTTCTTTTACTTCATTTGATAAAGCGACTGGAAGTGGTTTATCAGCTATATGATTTTCAAGTTTTTCGGTTAACGTACCAAAGATACCAAAAGGGCTGTTGCGGGAGATATCTCCTATTGTTTTTCTTTCGGAAGAGAATCTCGCCAATTTTTCTCCAGGATTGCCTCCTGTGCCTTTTTCAATCGATGTCACGGTTGATCTGACAATTTCACCATTGTCGACAACAATTGGTTTTTTTGTATCCATGTCAGAAATCACATGCCCAAGGGCACCATATTTTTTAGTCGAAGGTTCAAAAAAGGTCATCGTGCCGATTCCTGCTGCGGAATCACGAATGTAAAGACCTATTCGATAGATGCCTTCACTTGCATCTTTTGCGGGTGTTAATGTTGTTTGAAAGGTTTTATGATCTCTCTTTATGAGCAAACGAAGCGTTTCACCCGTTTTCCCTGCTTTCTGAATAAATGGGGTGAGGTCATTCATTTTCTCCATTTTTTGACCATTGATTTCAATGATCATATCCCCTGATTGAATGCCTGCGGCTTCACCTGGTGATTTTTTGCCGTCTGCTGTTGTGATTTGATGAAAACCTACAACGAGAACTCCTACAGAGTGGAGTTTGACGCCAATGGATTGTCCTCCAGGAATGACTTTTAATTCAGGGAGAACGTCAACTTTTGTTTTCTTAATAGGAAATCCTTTAAAATCATAAACAATTTCAGCTTTTCCCGCCTTTTGTCCTGTAATATCCAGCTGATTCTTTTTCTCTGAAAGGCTAAAGGCTGGCGAAGAAGCATTGGCTGACGCTTCAATCGATGTGTCAATTGAGTGCTTCTGTTTTTCAAATACAGCAACATTTGTTGGGATGCTGATGTACTCCTTCACTATGCTCATAAACCCTGTACTTATTAAAGAAACAAGGAGAATCACACCAATGGCTTTTCTCATCTTTTCGGGCATTCATTTTTCACTCTCCTCGCTCCTTACCCACACCAGAACACTCATGTTTTGGCTACATCTTTACTTTTGCCTTCTTCGAGAGGATTTATAACCGGCAGCTTTAGAAAATGATTGGATAAATTGATAAAAGAAAAAGACGATTTTATGGGTATATACGCGGGCTTTTAGACAACATAAAAAAAGGCAGCTGATGATTCAGCTACCCTGTTGTTTTGACATCATTTGCTTGGTGCAATAGTTCTTTTGCGTGTTGTTTTGTCAGCTCAGTCACTTCCACACCGGCAATCATCCGGCCAATTTCACTCACTTTTTCTTCATGACTTAATGGTTTGACACTCGTCAGTGTTCTGCCCGCTTTCGAGCGTTTCGAAATGAAAAGATGTGTGTCGGCCATTGCGGCTACTTGAGGCAGATGTGTAATGCAGAGCACTTGTGACCCCGACGCTACTTTGTAAATTTTTTCGGCAATGGCTTGTGCGACTCTGCCGCTGACGCCTGTATCAACTTCATCAAAAATAATGGATGTGACGTCTTGTTTGGCTGAGAAAATACTCTTCACAGCGAGCATGACACGTGAGATTTCTCCGCCAGAGGCTACTTTCGATAAAGATTTCATCGGTTCGCCTGTATTTGTAGAAATGACAAATTGTGCTTGGTCGATTCCATTTTTCCCGAGCTGGACAGGTTTTCCGTCTAATAGCGGACAATCTGTGCTGCCAAAAGGTGCATATCGAACAGAAAAAGCTGTGTCAAATGCGGACTTCTCCATATACAAATCCTTGAGCTCCGTTTGAATTTGCTTGGCTAGTTTTTTGGCCCATTTTTTACGCAGCTCCGAAACGTTAAGTGCTTCGAGCAGGGCATCACGGCTCATCGCATCCAGTTTATTCTTGAGCGTCTGCAGGTGGCTGTCTCGATTTTGGATTTGATCTATTTCTTCTTCAATCTTCGCCGCATACTCCAAAATTTCCTCAACGGTTGTGCCGTATTTTCGTTTTAACTGCTTCATTTCATTCAGCCTGGATTCAATAAAATCAAGACGAGCCGGATCGAATTCTAATTGATCCAGCATGCTTCTCATTTGGAAGGTTGAATCCTCTAATAAGTAGTAGGAATTCGACACTTGTTCAGATAGCTTCTTCAAATCATCGTTGATCTCAGACACCTGCTCAAGCTCGCTTGAGGACATGCCCACCCAATCTAGTCCTCCTTGCTCATTACGCAAGGCGTTATACGCATTTTGAAGTGAGGAATAGATTTTTTCGTAGTTGCTGATTTGATGACGCTCTTCCTGAAGCCTCTCATCTTCGCCCGGCTCTAATTGCGCCGCCTCAATCTCCTCTAGCTGAAATTGCAGTAAATCTAACCGGTGCACCATTTCCTGCTCGTTCTCAGACAGCTGTCTGAGCTTTTGAGACGTCTTCATATATTGATCATATGCTTCTTGATACTGCAAGAGAGCCGGTGCAATTTCTTCTGCCCCAAATTGATCAAGCAAATGCAGATGATTTTCATCTTCCATGAGCAGCTGGTTATCGTGCTGACCATGTATATCAAGCAAAAGCCGTCCTACTTCACGTAAAATTGAGATGGTGACAAGCTTTCCATTAATGCGGCAAATGCTTTTCCCGCTGTTGTTAATATCACGGCGGAGGATCATCATTTCATCTGATGCGTCAATTCCTTGCTCTTCGCAAAGAGCAAATACAGGATGATCGGCTGGTACAAGAAAAAGCCCTTCCAGCTCTGCCTTTTTTTCACCATAGCGGACAAATTCAGAAGAACCTCTTCCTCCCACGAGAAGTGAGACAGCGTCAATCATGATGGATTTTCCGGCACCTGTTTCCCCTGTTAGGACCGTGAGTCCTTTTTCAAATGAAACCGTTAACTCTTCAATGATTGCAAAGTTTTTAATGGTTAGTTCTGCTAACACTCATTTGACACCTCTTTTAGTAAACCTGATTCTTTATAGAAGCTCTAAAATTTTGCTCGAAACTGTCTCTGTATCATCTGGGGTGCGGCAAATGATTAAAATGGTATCATCCCCGCAAATCGTTCCCATAATTTCTTCCCAATCTAAATTATCCATTAAAGCACCAATCGCCTGAGCATTACCCGGCATTGTTTTAAGAACAATCAAATGACTGGCAGCATCCATTTTAATAAATGCATCCATTAGGGATCGCTTCAGCTTTGACAGCGGGTTAAACCGCTGATCCGCAGGAAGACTGTATTTATATGTCCCATTGTTCGTCGGAACTTTCACTAAATGTAATTCTTTAATATCTCTAGAAACGGTCGCTTGTGTGATGTTATATCCATCGGCTTTCAAAATATCGACCAATTCATCCTGTGTTTCGATTTCTTGGCTTGCAATGATTTCTCTAATTTTAATATGCCTTTGACCTTTATTCATAAATTAGACCCCCCTAGGCGTTTCATTCTCAGTTTGTCTTCTTTACGTTCTATGTTATATGATGCATAGTTCAAAAAACAAGCATTACGTGAGATACAGCCGATTCTCGTCTTTTGACCATGTAAAAAGGAATAATAGCGAGCTATTATTCCTTTTGTTTCAATGATTTCATGTGTCAGCCGGCTCAGGGCTGTTTTTCTTTTCTTTCAATACGGAGTGGGCTTCCTTGACGACCTTCTCAAGTTCTGAAGCAGGAAGTGCCGCATTTTCTTCTTGATCAGGATGAAGCACTAAATGAAGCAGAAATTCAATATTTCCGTCTCCACCAGTAATAGGTGAAAATGATACATCCTTTACATCATAGCCTTCTTTTGCAGCAAATTGATTCATCTCTTCTAGTACACCAAGATGGACAGACGGCTCGCGCACGATTCCTTTTTTTCCAACAAGCTCTCTGCCTGCTTCAAATTGAGGCTTGACGAGTGCAATACAGTCACCACCTGGAACAAGAATATGCTTTAAAGCCGGAAGAATGAGTTTAAGTGAAATAAAAGATACATCAATTGATGCCACTTCTGGCAATCCTTCAGTAAAATCAGCTGGGACGGAATGGCGGAAATTGGTGCGCTCCATGACGATGACCCTGTCATCCTGCCTTAATTTCCACGCAAGCTGATTGTAGCCAACGTCTACAGCATATGATTTGACCGCTCCATTTTGAAGAGCACAATCTGTAAATCCGCCTGTTGAAGAGCCAATATCAATCAGCAATTTCCCTTCAACTGTCAGGTCAAATTCTTTGAGCGCTTTTTCGAGCTTTAACCCGCCGCGGCTTACGTATTTGAGAGGATTCCCTTTCACTGTGAGCGGTGTATCACGAGCAATTTTCTCTCCTGGTTTATCCAAACGGTTTTCATTTGAGTAAACGATCCCTGCCATGATGGCACGCTTTGCTTTCTCTCTTGTTTCCATTAGTCCTTGTTCGACTAATAAAACGTCAAGTCGTTCTTTCTTCGATGTCATGATCCAATTCCTTTTCTTGGTGCTGCAGGAAGCAGGTCACGTAAAGTCTCAGCAACCTTTGCTTTCGTCAGACCAATTTCTTCAAGCAGAGCATCAACACTTCCATGCTCAATAAATTCATCTGGGATACCCATGCGTTCTACTTTGATATGTGATGCTTTTTTGTCGTGTAGATATTCTAATACGCTGCTGCCAAACCCGCCTTGGAGCACAGCTTCTTCAATCGTTAAAATTGGAATCCCTTCAGAAAGAATATCATTTAGCATCGCTTCATCAAGCGGCTTAATAAACCGCGCGTTGACGACACGAATAGATTTCCCTTCTTTTTGAAGTTCCTCAGCTGCTTGCAGCGCCATTTTAATCGTCGTACCGAATGTTAAGATCACGGCATCCTTCCCTGGACGAAGAACCTCCCAAGACCCAATCGGAATGGTTTTGAGCTGTTCATCCATTTTCACGCCCAACCCATTTCCGCGCGGGAAGCGCATGGCAATAGGACCGTCATCATACTGAATGGCTGTATTGACCATGTGCTGGCCTTCATTTTCATCCTTCGGCATCATGAGCACCATATTCGGCATATGACGCATGAAGGCAATATCAAACACACCTTGATGTGTTTCTCCATCAGCACCGACAAGACCCGCACGGTCAATCCCGATAAATACATTGAGGTTCTGTCGGCAAATATCATGCAGCACTTGATCATAAGCTCTTTGCAGGAATGTTGAATAAATCGCTAAAAATGGCTTCATATCCTGCGTTGCAAGGCCAGCTGCCATTGTTGCTGCATGCTGCTCAGCAATCCCTACATCAAACATCCGCTCTGGAAATTCCTTTGCAAAACCTTCAAGTTTTGAGCCAACAGGCATCGCAGGCGTGATGGCAACAATCCGCTCATCTTTCCGTGCCAGCTTTCTGACTGTTTCACTGACAAGACCACTCCATGACGGTGCAGCAGCTGCTGGTTTTACAAAATCACCTGTATCAATTTTGTATGGACCTGTGCCGTGCCAAGTCCCAATTTTATCGGATTCTGCCGGCTGATAGCCTTTTCCTTTTTTCGTGATGACATGCAGCAGGACAGGACCTTTTGTTTTCTTTGCATATTCAAGGTTTTCAAAAAGATCTTCATAAGAATGTCCATCGACAGGACCTAAGTAAGTGAATCCCATTTCCTCAAAGAACATACCAGACACAAGTAAATACTTGAGGCTGTCTTTAATACGCTCTGCTGTGGCAGCAAGCTTTCCGCCTACAGCTGGGATTCGCTTGAATAAATATTCGAGCTCGTCTTTTACCCATTGGTATTTGCCTGCTGTGCGCAGTCTACCAAGCATTGTGTGAATCGCACCGACGTTTGGAGCAATGCTCATTTCATTATCGTTTAAGATGACGATCATGTCTTTCTTTTCATCACCGATATGATTCAAGGCTTCCAGCGCCATACCTCCGGTTAATGCACCATCTCCGATAATCGGCAGGATATATTCATCTGTCCCTTTAATATCCCGCGCCGCCGCCATACCCATCGCGCCAGATAATGAGGTTGAGCTGTGGCCCGTTTCCCAAACATCATGCTCACTTTCATTTCGTTTAGGAAAACCGCAAAGTCCTTTATATTGACGAAGTGTATCAAACTCCGCTCCTCTTCCAGTTAACAGCTTGTGAACGTAAGACTGATGTCCAACATCCCAAAGGAATTTGTCTTTCGGGCTGTCAAATACTTTATGGAGGGCAACTGTGAGTTCCACGACACCCAGGTTCGGACCGATATGCCCGCCAGAGTTAGCTAAGGACTCAATTAAAAACATGCGAATGTCAGCACTAAGCTCCTCTAATTCTGCATTTGACATTCCTTTTAGAAACGTTGGATTTTTTATTGATAAAAGATCCAATCAGGATCAACTCGCTTTCAACAAAATTTCTATCTACATATATAATGCCTTATTCCTAGGAAAACCAAGCAGGAATAAGAGTTGTCTCATCATGTTAAACTGTTTACAGTTTACCACAATTGCTCGAAGACCCTCAAATCTAGGCTGTTTTTAATGATCTCTTGAAGCGATCAGATCACATAACTCATGCAGCAGTTGCTGCTCTAATTCAAGATTTGAGACAATTTCTTTTGCACGTGTGATGTGCTCCTGCAGCTTTTCTTTTGCTCCTGAAAGCGTTAATAAAGAAGGATATGTCGACTTTTCATTCGCTGTATCAGAGCCGACCCGTTTTCCTATTTTTTCTTCGCTTCCTTCGAGATCTAAAATGTCATCACGGATTTGAAAAGCAATGCCGATATGATAGCTGAATTCTCTTAGTTTTTCGATATCGTCATCTGATGCTCCTGCCAGCATTGCACCTGCTGTGACGCTGAATGTGAGAAGCTTTCCTGTTTTACGGGCGTGAATGGATTCTAGTTCAGCAAGCGGCACTTGTTTTTGCTCTGCTTCCATGTCATCAAATTGACCGCCAACCATTCCTAGTGCACCTGCTGATCTCACAAGCTCATCTACGATTCTGAGCTTTTGGTCAGGAGAGACGCTGCTAGATAGCTGCGATGTAATAAGGCGGAAGCTTTCCGTTAAAAGGGCATCACCAGCGAGAACCGCGGTTGCTTCCCCGTATACTTTATGGTTGGTCGGCTTTCCTCTGCGAAGGTCATCATCATCCATGCAAGGAAGGTCGTCATGTATCAATGAATACGTATGAATCATCTCTACAGCACAGCCAACCGGTATGCCATCTTCTTCGTTTTTTCCGTAGGCATGTAATAAAGCAAGAACGAGAACAGGACGAAGTCTTTTCCCACCAGCTTCAAGAGAGTAAAGCATCGAAGATTTTAGTTCTTCTGGAATCTTCAATTCCTGAACATATGTAAATAAATAATCTTCAATGGCCTGTTTTCGTGTTGTTAAAAAAACCTGCAAATTACTTGTCACCAGCATCTGCCTCCTTCACTGAGAAAGGAGCCAGCTCACCGTCCTCTTTTAAGATGAAATCCATCTGCTTTTCAACATGCTGTAATTTTTCATGACAAAGCTTTGAAAGTGTCATGCCTTCTTGGAAATAATGAATGGCTTGCTCAAGTGGTACATCTCCTTCTTCGAGCTTTCCAACGATCTCCTCAAGACCTTTCATCGCTTCTTCAAATGTCATTTGTTCTTCTTTTTGTTTATTTGATTCTGTCATGATGATTGCCCCTCCTTCTCAATAACCTCACAAATCAGACGTCCATCCTTCATGGTGATAGCCAGCTGATCCTTCGTATCGACTTGGTTCACACTTTTAATCAGTTCATCGTCTTTATAGGCTAAACTATAGCCTCTTTCCATCACTTGAAGTGGATTTAATGCATTTAGTTTACCAATAACAGATTGGAACTGCGAATGTATTGTTTTCATTTGCACATTCATGCTGCGAACGAGCTGTTCTGTTTCATTGGCGTGGCGTTTTTTCGCCTGAAGCAGCTGCTCTTTTGGATGAAGCGGCTTCAGCCTGTATGTCTGGCGGTCTAGTTGACTGCGTTTTTGTTCAATTTGTCTCGTCAGTTGTTTTTGAAAACGGTCAAATACCAAATCGAATTGCTGCTCTTTTTGCTCCTGCAATCGTTTTGGAAAACGGAAGGCATAAGAGGATTGCAGCGCCACAAGACGGTCTTTCGCTTGTGAAGTTCGATTTTTCACAGCCCTTGTGAGCCGAATGTCAATGGATTTGATTCGTTCTATTAAATCGGCTGTACTTGGAACAGCGAGCTCGGCTGCTCCTGTTGGTGTGGGTGCTCTCATATCTGCAGTGAAATCACTGATTGTAAAGTCCGTTTCGTGCCCCACTGCAGAAATGATTGGAATGTCTGATGCGAAGATCGCTCTTGCGACAGCTTCTTCATTAAAGGCCCAAAGTTCTTCGATCGAACCGCCTCCTCTTCCGACAATCAAGACATCACAGAGCTGTTTTTCATTTGCTTCCTTGATCCTCTCTACGATTGAACGGGTGGCATTCTCACCTTGGACAAGCGCTGGAAGTACAATGATTTTCGCCTGCTGATAGCGCCGGTTAATTGTTGTGATGACATCTCGAACAGCCGCTCCTGTTGGGGATGTAATGACACCAACAACCTCTGGATATTCAGGAATTGATTTTTTATAGCGCGCATCAAATAAGCCTTCACTTGCCAGCTTTTTCTTCAGCTCTTCATAAGCAAGATGAAGAGCACCAACACCATCAGGCTGCATTTCTTTTGCATATAATTGATAGTTGCCGCTTGGTTCATATACTTGAATCCCGCCACGTACAAACACTTTCATTCCGCTCTTTGGTGAAAAAGGCAGCTTTGATGCGGAACGCTGAAACATGACAGCTTGCATGCGTGCGTTTTCGTCTTTTAAGGTGAAGTACACATGACCTCTTGAATGAATCTTCACATTGGATAACTCACCTTTGATCCAAATATCTTCTAAATGCGGATCAACATCAAATTTTCTTTTTATGTATTTTGTAAGGGCTGTGACCGTCACAAAGGCTTTTTCACTCATGACGTATTCCTCCTCTTCAAAAACGCACATTCATCCACCGGCAGCATGCAGGTGGATGAATGGATAAAGCTTATGCTAATGTACGTTTTGCTGATTTAACCGTATTGTGTGCAAGCATCGTAATCGTCATTGGACCGACTCCGCCAGGGACTGGTGTAATGTAAGAAGCTTTTTCTTTTGCTTCTTCAAAATCAACATCCCCAACAAGCTTCCCAGTATCCAAACGATTAACTCCTACATCGATGACAATTGCGCCTTCTTTGATTTGGTCAGCTTTAATAAAGTTTGCTCGACCGACGGCAACAACTAAAATGTCCGCTTTTAACGTATGTTCTGAAATATTCGCCGTTCTTGAATGGCAGTAAGTAACCGTTGCGTTTTCATTTAACAGCAATTGTCCAACTGGTTTGCCGACAATATTGCTGCGTCCAACAACAACTACTTCTTTTCCAGAAAGACTGACACCCGTTTTTTTCAGTAATTCAACAATGCCTGCTGGTGTACAAGGAAGGAATGTATCTTCCCCAAGCAGCATTTTCCCGATATTTAATGGATGGAAACCATCCACATCTTTCTCAGGTGAAATACGTTCAATGACGGCTTTTTCAGAAATGTGTTTAGGCAGTGGAAGTTGAACAAGAATCCCGTGGAATTGATCGTTCGCATTGTACTGATCAATCAGCTGAAGCAATTCTTCTTCTGTTAAAGAAGCATCTAAATGATCAAGCTGGAAATGCATGCCCATTGCTTCTGCTGCTTTTTTCTTCCCGCGTACGTAAGAAAGTGAAGCCGGATCATCACCGATTAGAATAACGGCAAGACCAGGTGTGACTCCTTTTTGTTTTAGCTCTTCTACTTCTTTTGCTAATTGTTCACGCTTTTCTTTTGCTGTTTCTTTCCCATCGATGATTGCTGCTGTCATGTCGAATCCTCCTATTGCTGCTTTAGGTCGTTTTTAATGTTTGAAAGTACACCATTTACAAATTTCGGTGCTTTATCATCGCCGAATAATTTGGCGAGTTCAATCGCTTCATTCATTGAGACACTAACTGGGATGTCTTCTTGATACACCATCTCGTACACAGACAGCCTTAAAATGGCTCTGTCTACATTTGCAATACGATCGAGTTTCCAATTCACTAGATGCCGAGAGATCATGTCATCAAGCTTGTCCTTTTGTTCAAGCACACCGAAAACCAGTTCCTCGAAAAAAGGATCTGATTCTTGTTCATCCAGCGCATGTGTAATGGCCTCTTTCGGATCAATATTGCTCACATCAATTTGAAATAATGTTTGTAGCGCCTTTTCTCTTGCAGTTCTTCTTTTCATTATTTACTCCTTTAACCACTTTATCCGCTTGTCGTTAAGCCATACAGAGATCATAACATATTTTGACCGTGGTCGCACCAAGATCCATGCGAGCTGTGACGAAAAACGAATCAATCAACGCGTGACGTTATCAATATTCGGAAATGACCCAAAAATGGGCTTTAAAAAACCAAAGAGGCAATGCCTCCTTGGTTTCACTTAAACCCTTCTTTACATTTCTTGATCTACTTCAGCCTCAGGTGCTTTTGTATCAAATTGAATGCCAACGACATGAATGTTAATTTCATTAATCGTTAAGGCAGTCATGTTCAAAAGGGTTTGACGGATATTTTCTTGTACAGCAGTGGATACCTTTGGAATGGATAGGCCAAATTCAACCACACAATACACATCAATTGTGATGCCTTCATCAGAGACATCTACTTTTACACCTTTACGGTGATTTTTCTTACCAAAGCGTTCTGCTACATCAGCAGCGAAATTGCCGCGCATTTCGGCAATGCCTTCGACTTCTGAAGCGGCGATCCCAGCAATGACTTCAATCACTTCTGGTGCAATTTGCACTTTTCCCAATTGATCTTCATCAAGGTTCATTTCAAGCAAATTGTTTTCTGACACGATCATTCACCTCCGAAAGCTGTGATTATTTCATGATTTGGTATGTTTCTAAAAACTTCGTATTAAAATTACCGCTCACAAATGTTTCATGTTCGAGCAATCTAAGGTGGAATGGAATCGTTGTGTAGACTCCTTCAATAACGAATTCTTGAAGCGCACGTTTCATTTTCGCAATCGCTTCTTCTCTCGTCTTACCATATGTGATCACTTTTGCAATCATGCTGTCATAATATGGCGGAATCACATAGCCCGGATAAGCGGCAGAATCAACACGTACACCTAAACCGCCTGGTGGAAGATACATTTTAATTTCACCAGCTGAAGGCATGAAGTTTTTCTCTGGGTTCTCTGCATTGATACGGCATTCGATCGCCCAGCCTTCATATACGACATCCTCTTGTGTAAGAGAAAGCTTCTCACCTGATGCAACCTTGATCTGTTCTTTGATCAAGTCTACACCTGTGACCATTTCTGTCACAGGATGCTCTACTTGAATACGAGTATTCATTTCCATGAAGTAGAACTTCTCTTCATTATAATCATAAATGAATTCGACTGTTCCAGCACCTGTGTATTCAACAGCTTCTGCTGCTTTTACGGCTGCTTCACCCATTTGCTCACGGATGTCTGCATTCAGTGCTGGTGATGGCGTTTCTTCAAGAAGCTTTTGCATTCTTCTTTGGATCGAGCAATCACGCTCTCCTAAATGAATTGTATTGCCATGCTGATCTGCAAGCACTTGGATTTCCACATGTCTAAAGTCTTCAATGAACTTTTCTAAATAGACACCAGGGTTCCCAAAGTTTTGCGCCGCTTCCTGCTGCGTGATGGTGACTCCGTTAATAAGCTCTTCTTCTGTACGAGCCACACGGATTCCTTTACCGCCTCCGCCTGCAGTTGCTTTAATAATCACAGGATACCCAATACTAGCTGCTGTTGAAACAGCATCATCAAGATCTTTTACAATTCCTTGAGAACCAGGAACGATCGGGACGCCTGCACTCTTCATTGTTTCACGCGCGACATCTTTCGTTCCCATTTTGGAAATCGCTGACGCAGTTGGTCCAACAAAGATCACATTACATTCCTCGCAAAGCTCTGCAAAGTCTGCATTTTCTGCTAAAAAGCCGTATCCTGGGTGAATGGCATCTGTCCCTGTTAATTTTGCTACACTGACAATATTCGTGACATTTAAATAACTATCTTTAGAAGCAGTCGGTCCGATGCAATATGCTTCATCAGCCATTTGTACATGCAGCGCATCGCGATCCGCTTCAGAAAATACCGCAACAGTTTCAATTCCAAGCTCTTTACAAGCGCGGATAATTCTAACTGCGATTTCTCCTCTGTTTGCAATTAATAGCTTTTTAATCATGATCGTACTCCTTACTCTGCTTTCACTAGAAAGAGGGGTTGTCCGAATTCTACAAGCTGACCGTTTTCAGCTAATACTTCGACGATTTCACCTTTTACTTCTGCTTCGATTTCATTAAACAGTTTCATCGCTTCCACGATACATACAACTGAATTTTCCTTCACCTTAGAACCTGTTGTCACGTACGGATCTGCTTCTGGTGAAGATGAAGCATAAAATGTGCCAACCATTGGGGATGTGATTTTATGCAGATTTTCAGACACAGCTGCCTCTTGTGCAGGGGCTTCGGTCTGAGCTGGAGCTTGTGCTGTAGGAGCTTGTTGAGCTGGAGCTGCTTGGACAGGAGCCACTGGTGCTTGTGCCGCAACTTGCTGAACGATTTCTTTATTTTTCTTCAGTTTGATTTTCGCACCTTCGTTTTCGTACGTAAATTCATCGATTGTAGAGTCGTCAATTAATTTAATCAGTTCATGAATTTCTTCAATTTTTAACATGGATTTGCACCCCTATGTATGGATTTATCTTTTTATTATAGGCTAGTACTAAAAGTACGTACTATACCCATCTTACAGGAGGATTTCAATGAATTCAACTACTATTGTGGCGAAGCGTCTCGCGAAAGCACCTTGGAAGGGGCGTCAAGCCGCATCAAAAAACGCCCTTTTCGGCAAAGGGCGCCAGTTCATTTTTTATTGATTAGTGGGCTCAAAAGTGACAGCTACGTTATCAAGACCTCTCATTTCTTTTGTGACCATATCAATAATATCGGCCGCTTGAGACTTTGATTTTTTATCAGAACGAACCGTGATGCTCACTTTATCTCCTTCAGCACTTACGAGCGCATCTTTATAGCCTTTTGTTTTGATCAAGGTTTCGAGCTGACGCTCAGTTCCTTCTGCCTCACTAAGTGCGGTCATTTGATCATATGCTTCACTTTTTTCTTGTGCCGTTGCATCGTCACTGGACACGATTTCGTTGAATTCTTCGCGCTGCTTGCTTCGTTTATCTTCAAGTTCTAGTCTGTATGTTGTAAAAAGCTCATCATCTGTTTGCTCTGACACAGCCTTTCCTTCTTCACCGCTTGTTTCGATATCCTCTTGTTTGCCGTTTGTTTCTTTGTCAGTGGATTTCTTATCAGCGCCTTTTTCCGTTCCTTTATCCGTCCCTTTTTCTGTTTCAACCTTTTTCTCCTCAGTGCCTTTTGATTTCGTATCTTCTACTGTCACTGCATTTTCACCCTGTGGAGACATGATATAGTACACACTTAATACGACAACTAAACTTAGCATCGTTAATAGCCAAACCGTTTGTTTTTTTAACATCATTCCGAATCCTCCTTGATTTTTTTAGGGGCAACAGCCACTCTATGGCTCGGTACATCAAGCACTCGTGTAACCGCTTCAATGATGGTTTTCTTTATTTGAACGTTGTCTACTCCTTGAGCAACAACGAGGACACCTCGAATTTCTGGTTTTTTCGTTTGAACAACGACTGGTGTTTCTTCATTGCCATTTTTGATGATGACGACTTCTTCTTCTTTTGTTTGATCGGTGACACTTCGCACGCCGCCTTCTTTATCTGTTTCCTCGGTCGTTGTACTTTTATTGGATTTGTTTTTTTCAAACACTTTTAAAGAAGTTGCATCCACATTGACCACAATTGATACATCCTCAACGCCAATGATGGTCTCTAAAATTTCTTTCAGCTGATTTTCGTATTCTTGCTCCACGTCCTCAATTGAATTCTTTGGTTTACCTGAGGATGACGGTTTGAATACCTCCTGCTCTTCTGAGGATGTTTTTTTAGATGCAGGAACCGCAGCTTGTTGTTTGCTTGACGGCGGTGACAAGATCTGACTGACTAACATGAAAGATACGCCGATAATGAATACAAGCAGCAAGTAATGGTGCTTCGTTAATTTGGGTTTTCCTTCACCTTTTTCAGGCGGCTGGAAGAATGATTTCAGCTTTTGTTTCCAGTCCTTGTTATTCATGATCTGCTGCGTCACCTCCCTCAATGTTCAGCGCGATGTGCTCAGGACTCGTATTCCAAACATCAGCAAGTGTCTCTTTCACCCTCGTGATCTCTTTGCTAGAAGATCCAGCGCTTTCCTCCTTTTGCCTGGAGAGATCAATGTCCACCTTTGCCACCGTTTCTACAGCATCACCTGTGAGCGGGGAAAGAACTGCTTTGATGCGAAATTGATCCGCCTCCATATTCTGATCCAGATGCTCCTCATCAGCCAGCACTTCTACGTGTTTCATTTCATAGCTCTCCTTCTCCAGTGGCTCCTTTGCGCTTTTTTCTAGTTGGACAGCCATTTGCTTTAAAATATATGCACGCTGAGAGGCTTGTATTTCTTTTTTTTCTAAATTCATCTGATTTTTTATTTCTTCTGACTGCGCTTCTTGCTTCCCTTTCATCAATTCTGAAAAAATTTGGTCAGGATCTGCTCGAAATAAAGCAAAAATCGGATTGAGCATCACCACGATGAGCAGCAGGCTGACGACCATTTTTGCATACTTTTGCATGCTCGAATTGGGAAGCAGAAGATCAATAACAATCGCAAATAAGATAAAGAGAATAATACTTGTGATCCATTCCGTGAGAAAGCTCAAAAGGTCTCCCCTCCTTACTTCATCATCATGGTCAGGTTACCCGCAGTGATGATGACGGTAATGCTTAAAAAGAACATGAGCGACACAACAGCAAGTGCGGCAAATATATACAGCACACTTTTTGAAATGACATCAAGACAGCTGATGATGGGTCCGCCGCCTAACGGCTGAAGGATGGCAGCCGCAAGCTTATAGATAAGGGCTAACGAGAGTACTTTAATTGCCGGGAAGGCGGCAATTGAAATCAAAATGGCGACCCCAACTAGTCCGACTGTATTTTTGAGTAAAACTGAGGCGCTGATCACGGTATCCGTCGCATCTGTAAACATTCTGCCTAGGACAGGGATGAAGTTTCCGGTAATGAATTTGGCTGTACGAAGAGCGATTCCATCCGTAACGGCCGCAGATGCACCCTGAACGGAAATGACACCAAGAAAAACGGTTAAAAAAACGGCAAGCCCGCCAATTGCCACATTTCTTAACAGCTGGGCAAGCTGGGTGACCTTGTATTGTTCGGTCAGCGTACTAATAATGCTCAATATTGCTGATAAAAAGATGAGCGGGAGAACGACATACTGTATGAAAACACCGCTCGTGTTCATTAAAAATAAAATAACAGGATGAAAGAATCCGGCTGAGACAAGCCCGCCAGATGAAGCAATAAGCGCTAGTAAAAGAGGAATAAGAGCAAGAATAAAACTGGTCATCGTTTGAATGGCCTCTGTTGCATAGGAAATCGCCACATGAAAGCTGTTGAGTGCAATAATGATCAGCACCATATAAACAAGAGCATATGCGACTTTGCTGACAGTACTTTGTTCAAAGGCATTTTGCAAAAGCTGCAAAAGCGAACAAAAGATGGTGAGTAAAATGAGAGTACCTAGGAGCTTTCCGTTTGCGATGACCTCGTGAAATAGATAATGTACAAAGGCTTTCAGCCATGTTTGGGGAGACAGCTCTTTATCGCCGTCAATCATTTCCTTCACTGTGCCTTTTTGGCTTTCTGGCAAAAAACCTCCATACTCGTCCAATATGGTTTCCCAAAAGTCACTGATAGAATGAAGCTCAAGTGCGTCAGCCTGTCCATTCGCCACTTCTTGTGCTGCTGGCTGTTCATTAGATAAAGGTTCTTTTTCTTCTGCACCTGCATGAGGAGCAATCAGCCAAAAGAAAAGCATCAATCCCATAACAGCAGTCACCCGTTTCATTGTCATCACCTCTTTTCATTTACGTCATGGACGGGATCATTCCTAAGATCGTCTCAATGATGACTGTTAAAATCGGGACTGCCATAACCAAGATGAGGATCTTGCCGCCTAGCTCTATTTTTGATGCAATGGCGCCTTGTCCAGCATCCTTTGTCAGCTGAGCGCCAAATTCCGCAATATAGGCAATGCCAATGATCTTCAATATGGTTTCAACATACTTCATATTGACGCCGGCACTTGCCGCAATTTTTTCAATCATCGAGATAATGGCATAGATTTGATCAATTAAATAAAGGAAAATCACACATCCGGTAAAAACCACAAGCATAAAGGCGAAGGTTGGCTTTTGTTCTTTGACGATTAATGCTAAAAAAGTAGCAATTAAACCAAGTCCAACAATTTGTATGATTTCGATTTGTAAGCCCTCCCCTATCCTTGAAATAGAAATACGGCTTTAATCTTTTTAAACAAATCGTCTACAATGGTTGCCACCATAAACAAAATGTAGATAAACCCAAGCAGCGTCACCCACTGAGCGTACTCTTTCTTCCCCATTTGGTCTAAAATCGTATGGAGAAAGGCCACGACGATGCCTACTCCGGCAATTTGAAAAATGACGTTTACATCAACGCCCATGCTCTCGACTCCCTTCCTCTCACATCAATAAAAGAATCAGTAGTAATCCGCTTAAAAACCCGAGGCTTCTGACCATTTTTTCATTTTTTGCTTGGGCGATTTCAGCTTCTTTCTCCTCTGATTCCAAATGGCCTAAAGCAAGCTTGATATACTTTTGCTGAGAAGTGACATCATGCTGGCCAAGTGTTTCTCCAAAGTGCTTCAGCGCCTCATATTCGCCTTTTTTCAATACGGTTTTTTTCCAAACATCCTCAAGACTTTCGTTCCATGCATGCCGTGCAGAAAAAGTTCCCTCTTTCAGCTTTTCTGCAAATTGTTCAAACAGCTGATTCACAGGAGGTCCTACCTGCGCTGCAATTTGCTCTGCCGCCCGCGCTAAAGGGGTTTGACCATACATAATTTCAGCTTCAAGAGACTGGAGAGCAAACCGCAGCTGCCGAATTTGTTTAGGTCTGTCACTATATCGTTTGGCAAACTCGAACCCGCCCCAAGTCGTGGCCGCGACAATGAAAATAGCGCCAATGAGCTTTAACACACTCCCCGCCTCCATTTCATCTCTTGGCCGTCCCCGCCGTACATCCGCCCAATCGTGCCTGGTCCATTGTTTCGATTTAATTCAACATATCGTTCAAACACACGAAGCTCCCATAACGGCTTAAATGAAGGACGTTTATATACATCTTCAAGTGAATAGCCATGAGCTGAGACGATGATGTTAACTCCGGCATGAATCGCTTCTAAAAGTGCCTCGACATCCTCACTTTTTCCGATTTCATCGACAATCATGACCTCTGGGCTCATAGACCGAATCATCATCATCAACCCTTCAGCCTTTGGACATGCATCGAGTACATCAATCCGGTGGCCAAAATGGTGCTGCGGGACCCCTCTTATACATCCGGCGATTTCAGAACGCTCATCAATAATGCCTGTTTTTCTAGGAGGAATTGTCTTTGTGCCTGTACTAGCAAGACGTGCTATATCCCGCAGAAGTGTGGTTTTCCCCGTTTGCGGGGGACCGATGATGAGTGTATTGTGCCAGTGCTCTTCATATAAATAAGGAAGAAAAGGAAGCGCAATTCCGATTTTTTCTTTGGCAATGCGGATATTAAATGAAGAGATATCTCTTAACCCTTTGACGAATCCGTTTTCAACGATCACCTTTCCTGCAAGTCCCACCCGGTGCCCGCCAGATATGGTGATATAGCCCTGTTTTAGCTCTTCCTCAAGTGTGTACATGCTGTAATTGCTCAGCCTGCCTAATAGCTGAGATGCATCTTCCCCTGTTGTGTGATAAGAAAGAAAACGTGGTTTTCCTCCCTGCATCAGTTCTATAGGACGATCCGTGCGAATGCGGATTTCTTCTATTTGCGCCCATTCTGCCTCTTTCAGCAGTCTGAGTTCTTGTCCAATCGAGTGCGGGAGAATATCCAACAAACTCCGCAACGAATTCCCCTCCTTTTTTTCTTCTCTAAAATGTATGATGTGAGCCGTTAATTATGCCAAGCCGTTTCACTTATAGATCCCAACGAGAATAAACACGACACCAATGAAAATAAATACGAGCTTGGCATAGGATAGCTGCCCTGCAATTTGATAGATTCCAATCGTCATCGTGATAATAAAAATGAGCGGCCCGATAATCGCCAATATACTATTGATGACTACCGCTTTCCGTACATCATTTGTGATTAAAATGAGGATGGCGGCCGTCAGTTCAATGGCGGCAGATAAGAACCTCATCCCTGCCATTGCAGCGACTGACGGGTGTAGACCTGGGAGAAATTGTTTCATATAGAACCTCCAGCTTTTTTTACACTATATGCTTGACTAGCTGGAAGTAGTCTTGTTTTTCAGGAAGGAAGAGAGATGAATGAGAGAATTGAGAGAAGGCCTGTCTTGAGGAGTCATTATTCCAATAAAAAAAGGCTGTAAACACGAGGTTTACAGCCTTTCTTCGTTCATTACGCTCTTGAGACGTATGAGCCGTCTGATGTATTAATCACTAGTTTATCTCCTTGGTTCACAAAGAAAGGAACGTTGACGATTAAACCAGTTTCAGTTTTTGCAGGTTTTGAACCGCCTGATGTTGTGTCACCTTTAATACCAGGCTCTGTTTCTACTACTTCTAGTTCTACTGTGTTTGGAAGTTCTACTCCCAGTGTTTCAGCACCGTACATTACGATTTGAACAGACATATTTTCAAGCAAATATTTCAGCTCATCTTTAATTTGTGCTTCACTAAGTTCAAGCTGCTCATATGAGCTTGTATCCATGAAAACATGCTGATCGCCATTTGCATACAAGTATTGCATTGTTTTTGTTTCAATTTGAGCTTTCGCTACTTTTTCGCCTGCGCGGAATGTTTTTTCTTGAATGGCACCAGTACGCAGGTTACGCAGTTTCGAACGAACAAACGCTGCGCCTTTCCCTGGTTTTACGTGCTGGAAATCTACTACTCGCCAAATACCGCCGTCCACTTCAATTGTCAGGCCAGTACGAAAATCGTTTACTGAAATCATTTTGTCATCCTCCTACATTTCACCATCATAATATGATAAGTTCTTTCGGTGAGTGGGTCAATCGTTTATTGCCGTCAGCTGTCAGGACAATATCATCCTCAATTCTCACGCCGCCGACATCCGGCAAGTAAATTCCAGGCTCAACTGTGACGACCATTCCCTCTTCTAAGACGACCTCTGATCGTGAGGAAAGGCCTGGCGCTTCATGTACTTCCATACCTAGCCCATGCCCGGTTGAATGCCCGAAGTATTGACCATAGCCATACTTTTCAATGATGTCTCGTGTGATGCGATCAGCTTCTTTTCCTGTTAAGCCTGGCTTGATTCTATCCACACCAGCGTTTTCTGCTTCTAATACGATATGATAAATTTCCTTGAGCTTGTCGCTTGGTGTTCCGACAGCAATCGTTCTTGTCATATCAGAACAATAGCCTTTATAGTAAGCACCGAAATCGAGTGTCACTAAATCACCAGATTCAATTACCTTTTCACTCGCTCTCCCGTGTGGAAGGCTTGAACGAACACCTGAGGCCACAATCATATCGAATGAAGATCCTTCAGCACCTTCTTTTCTCATGAAAAATTCAAGCTCGTTCATGACAGCAATTTCCGTCAAGCCCGGCTTGATGTAAGTGAGAATATGATCAAAGGCGTGATCTGCAATCTTCGCAGCTTCCTCTAATATCTTAATCTCTTCACTAGACTTAATCAAGCGCAACTTTTCAACTGATTCAGAGACTGGAACAAGCTCTATATCACCTGCTTTGGCTGCGTACTGCTGGTACGTGGCAAATGTCATATGGTTTTGTTCAAAACCAAGGCGTTTTACTCCAAATTCCTTTGCCGTTTGGGCAGCCGTTTCCACAATGTTTCCTTTATGTTCAATGATGTCATAGCCTTTGACTTGGTCCTTCGCTTGCTCTGTATAGCGGAAGTCCGTGATAAAAGCTGCCCGGTCCTTTGAAACGACAGCAAGTCCGGCAGATCCGGTAAAGTTAGTCATATACTGTAAATTAAAGCTGCTCGTAATGACAAGGCCATCGATCTCTAATTCGCTTAAAAGTGTTCTTAGTTTTTCAAGCTTCATGATACTGCTCCCCCTTCACTGACTAAATAACGAATCGCCAATTTATACCCTTCTAAGCCAAGTCCAACGATTTGCCCTTGGCATACTGGCGCCAGTACAGAATGATGGCGGAATTCTTCTCTCTTATGAACATTTGTGATATGTACTTCAATGACAGATAAAGAAATACTTGCAATGGCATCTCTCAGCGCATAGCTGTAGTGGGTAAAAGCACCCGGGTTAAACACGACACCATCGTACTGACCTTCTGCTTCGTGAAGCGCATCAATCAAATCCCCTTCATGATTCGATTGAAAGAACGTTAATTGGATATTTGCTCGTTCTGCAAACTGGAACAAATCCGTTTCTAAATCTGTCAGCGTCTTACTTCCATAAACAGCAGGCTCTCTTTTGCCAAGCCTGTTTAAATTGGGTCCATTCAGCACAAGAAAATGAGGCATATGACCACTCCTTCACCCTAATTTAATCTATAGCGATATCTATTTCTTTTTCCTTAGAAACCTTTCGTTTCCAAAAATATTTTATCATATGAATAGGTGATTTACACTTTATTCTGTCTTTTTCCCGAGTGCCCTCGCAAGCTTCTGACTCGTCAATTCATTATATTCAAACGAAATGCTGTACCCGACAAACATGCCATATAAAATATATAGGCAAAATGTCGTGACAATGGTGCTTTGCTGCAACTCTTGTACTTGCTTTACATCTGGGAAAATGGGATTAAACACGTAAAAAACGAGCAGCCATAAAAGCCCGCCATATATCAATCCCATCCAAAAACCTTTGATCCTTTTTAAAAGCCCATAATAAATAAAGGCCGCTCCAATCGATAAAATTCCTAACAGCACAATACTGATAAAAGTGCCAAGTCCTCCCTTTTTCCAATCTCCAAGCACAAATGGCTGAAGCAGCATATTGGGACTCACCTCTGAAAAATGAAACACATGGGTCAGAAACCCGATAAAGCCCCAAAAAACACCGCCGACAAAGCCAGTAGCAGCTGCCCTTGCCACCAGTGATGACGTTTGCACGGACTGATTTTTTTCATCTTGGTTTTTCTTTTCATCACGTTTCAATTGTGAACACCTCCAGCAAGTAGTATGTCCAAAATGTCATGAAAAAAAAGGATTTCCATGCGTGTGTGTAAAATTTTTATAACAGGGTATACTGGCTAAAAAGAGGTAGATAGAATTCTAGTAGATAATCGACCTGTGCGCTAGTGATTTCCCCTCATTTACTGTACAATAAAGGTATAAGGAAATGCATGTAAATTACAGGAAACAGGCAGGTTGATGAAATATGTCCAATCAAACAAACCCTCCAGCATATGGAGGGCAGGCAGTTGTCGAAGGTGTCATGTTCGGAGGTAAAAAGAACTATGTGACAGCGATTCGGCGAAAGGACCAGTCCATTGAGTTTTTGAAGCTTCCCCGGACCTCCAATAAACGAACCGCCTTTCTCAAGAAAATCCCCTTTGTCAGGGGTGTTGCTGCACTTGTTGAAGCAAGCGCAAACGGCAGTAAGCACTTAAACTTCTCCAGTGAGCGATATGACTTAGATCCTTCTGAAGATCATACTCTTGAAAAAGAACAAAAAGGCTCGAAATTATCAATGATTTTCGGCATTGCTGTGATCGGAGTTCTCTCTCTTCTCTTTAGTAAATTTGTCTTTACACTAGTACCTGTCTTTTTAGCAGAGCTTGTGCGCCCCATCTTTTCAGGGAACTTCGCACAAATCGCAGTTGAAACATTCTTCAAATTGATCCTTTTATTAGGCTATATTTACTTTATTTCCATGACCCCTTTAATTAAAAGAGTATTTCAATATCATGGGGCAGAACATAAAGTCATAAACTGCTATGAACAGAACCTTGACATCACAGTGGAAAATGTCCAAAAGCAATCCCGTCTGCATTATCGATGCGGCAGCAGCTTTATTTTATTCACTGTCATTGTCGGGATGTTCGTCTATTTACTCGTACCGACAGATCCTTTATGGGTGAGAGTTCTGAACCGCTTGGCGCTCATTCCGGTTGTTCTGGGCATTTCATTTGAAGTGCTTCAGCTCACGAACAAACTCCGAGAAGTGCCTGTGCTTAAAGTGCTTGGCTATCCTGGCCTTTGGCTGCAATTGCTAACAACAAAAGAACCCTCTGACGATCAAGTCGAGGTAGCCATTGCAAGTTTTAATGAACTTCTTCGTTTAGAGGAAGCGTCTCTGAAACAAGCGTCAGATTCTGCTCATCAAGTGATCTAGCTTATAAATCCGGTAAATTCCTTCGGAGGTGGACAGTTATGAATCGCCGAGTACATCCTGCTTTTACCATTATTTTCGCTTTAGGTGTTTTGGGATTTGTGTACTTACTCACAACGAACCCTGGCAGACTTTTTACCATGCTGCTATCTGTTGTGATCATTGGAGCGGCTCTATTTTTCCTATTTAGATGGCTGATGAATCGAAGAACTGGAACAGAAGGCAATCTTTATCGTAAAGCAGTCAAACAATCAAAACGTCGCTACCAGCAGCCTAAACCAAAAACGAAAAGCCAGATGAAAAATCGGGTCACTCATCTGCGAAGCGTGCCGACTGACCACAAGTCTAAGCCCGTCCTTCTCAAAAAGAAAAGCCAAACACATTTGACTGTGATTGAAGGCAAGAAAAACAAAAAGAAGAATCGCGCCTTATTTTAAAATGTCCAGCTTTTTAAAAATTGCTCGGCCTTCTGTCTGCCTAGATCGACGAGCGCCTTTTTCTTTTCTGTCATGAGTTGAAAATCAGTGGCAATGACGTGTTCTACAGGAATAAAAATAATATGACGTTCGTGTTTTGTGGCGATATGTCTTTCGTCATGAGCACCACGCATCGTTTCAAAAAGAGCGCCAAACAGTTCAAACGCATTGCGGATGGAATGTTGAGGGCGTTCTTTTTCGTTTGGCGTTAATGTGACACCGACGAACGGTCTTTTTTTCTCTTCAGCAAACAGCCAAATTGGAAAATTGCTAAGCACTCCTCCATCTACAATGGTACAAATGCCTTTTGAAGACTTCAGTTTGACAGGTTCGAAAAAATACGGCAGGCTGCAGCTCATTCGAATGGCCCTCGCAACGGAAAATCGCTCTGGATTTAAACCGTATGAAGGAAGGTCGTCTGGCAGCACGAGGATTTTTCCATTCGTTAAATCGGACGCAACAATTTTCAGCGAATCTTTTTTGAGGTCTCCAAACACGGTGACCCCTTTTCGTTTTAGCACATCGGTCAGCCATTTTTCCAGCCGGTCTCCTTTATAAAGACCGAGACGCCAGTAAATGGATATCCATCTGAGCATTTTAAACGGGATGAATTGACATCTCCTATCAAGCAATTTGTGTTCATCCATTTCATCTAAAAGCGCCCGAATTTCCTGGCTTGTAAAACCTGCTGCGATGAGTGAAGCAATGATTGCTCCAGCACTTGTACCAGCAAGGCGGACAAATTGAAATCCTCTCGCTTCAAGTGCTTCATAGGCACCTGCAAGCGCTGCCCCCTTAATGCCTCCACCTGAGAACACACCATCTATCTTCATCAAGGAGCCCCCTTTGATTTCACGCTAATAATAGTGTAGGAGCATTTGCTTTCAATTAGAACTTTAATCAAAAAGGACACCCTTAGCACGGGTGTCCTTTTTGATTAAGATTCTTGATTTGTTTGTTCGTTTTTCTTTTGAATCGCTTTCAGCTGAACGGATCGCTCATCGTTTTCTTCGAAAAATTGAACGAGATCACCGATGCGGTCAATGCTGTTCCAGCTGAGATGATGTTCAATGCCTTCTACATCATCATAAATTTTCTCTTCATCTACACCAATGATTCTTAAAAATTGCTCTAGCAGTTCATGTCTGTATACGAGACGTTTTCCAATTTTTTTGCCTTTCGGGGTTAAAATTAGACCACGATACTTCTCATAAATGAGGTATTCATCTTTATCTAGCTTCTGAACCATTTTTGTTACAGAGGAGGGATGGACAGCGAGTGCTTCTGCAATATCAGAGACTCTGGCATATCCTTTTTCTTCTATCAGCATATAAATTTGTTCAATGTAATCTTCCATACTAGGCGTAGTCATAAAACCCCTCCATAATGCACCTTTACTTAATAATCAACCCAATTCTACACCAACGTTCATTAAAAAACAAGGAGAGTCCATCGTCTTAACGCTTGTAATTCCAATCATCTGAGGCATATTTCGTTTTGGCGAGATGATGGACAAACGCTAATTCTTCATCTGTCAGCTCATAAGGTTCAAGTTCAATATTTAATCCTTTTTCAAAACCTCTTTTAAACGCTGCACGCGCATCGTCTATCGTACATGTTCGGTCTGAGATTTCATTGATGGCAACCGCTTTGTTTTTAAAGCTTCGCTGCATCCGCTCTCTCACCCGGTCGTTTGGATAAAGGAACAAATCGAACAATTTGTCCTCATCAAGGTCAATTAAAATAGATCCATGCTGGAGGATGACACCTTTTTGTCTCGTCTGAGCACTGCCCGCTACCTTTCTGCCTTCTACAACAAGCTCGTACCATGAAGGGGCATCAAAGCATACAGATGATCTTGGGTTTTTTAAGCTTTCTTTTTCTTTATCTGTACGAGGAATGGCAAAATACGCATCGAGTCCCAGCTCTTTAAAGCCCTCTAAAATGCCTTCTGAAATAACGCGGTACGCCTCTGTCACCGTCGCCGGCATTTCTGGATGTTCCTCTGACACAATCACGCTGTAGGTCAGCTCCTGATCATGAAGTACTCCCCGTCCTCCGGTTGGTCTGCGGACAAATCCAAGACCATATCGCTTGACGGCTTCTAGGTTGATTTCTTTTTCAACGTTCTGAAAATACCCAACAGATAATGTCGCCGGATCCCATCCATAAAAGCGGATAACAGGCGGGATGAGCTTCTCACTATGCCAATAAAGCAAAGCTTCGTCCATTGCCATGTTAAAGGCAGGGTCTTGGTTTCCTGAATCAATGAAACACCATTTCTCTTTTTGCATATAAAATCCCTTCTCTTTTACGTAGTCAATGTTAGATGATGGTGGTGACCACCGATTTTCTCTCTTCATCAGTCTATCAAATAGGGACGGAATTGAAAATAATTCTTACCATTTATGATGACAAGTTTCTTATGCTTTACTATAATAGTATTTGTCTAAAACGTACCATCAGACAGGCGACTGTGCTGATGCTCAAGAAGGAGTCGAGTTGTATTGTCAATATTCAACTATATCGTCCTCTCACTTTGTGGACTTTTCGTTCTTTATTCCATCGGCAGCTACATTTATCAGCAGCGCATTATGAAAACGCTGACGGAAGAAGAATTTATTAAAGGTTACCGCAAAGCCCAGCTCATTGATGTGAGAGAGCCAAATGAGTTTGAAGGCGGACATATTTTAGGGGCAAGAAATATCCCCCTTTCCCAGCTAAAGCAGCGCAAAAATGAAATACGTCCTGACAAGCCTGTTTATCTCTATTGTCAAAATAATTTCAGAAGCGGAAAAGCAGCCCAAACTTTACGTAAAAACGGCTGCCGTGAGATTTATAATTTAAAAGGCGGCTTTAAAAAATGGGGCGGCCGCATCAAAACGAAGAACTAACAAAAAAGACTCTGGGAGCATGATTCCCCCCGAGTCTTTTTTCTTTATTTTCTTTCAAAAACGAGAACTGGATTCCGCGCGGCCTTTGTTTCGTCCATACGTTTGACAACCGTAGTATGCGGCGCTTCCTGCACCACTTCAGGATTCTCTTCTGCTTCTTTCGCAATTTGAATCATTGCTTCGATGAATGCATCAAGTGTTTCTTTTGATTCTGTTTCAGTCGGTTCAATCATGATACATTCCTCTACATTAAGCGGGAAGTAAATCGTTGGCGGATGATAGCCAAAATCAAGTAATCGTTTGGCAATATCCAGTGTCCGCACACCTAATTTTTTCTGACGTTTACCTGAAAGGACAAATTCATGCTTACAGTGACGATCAAACGGCAAATCGAAATGAGCACTTAAACGGCGCATCATATAGTTCGCATTTAACACCGCATTATCGGTTACAGCCTTTAAGCCGTCTGGACCCATAGAGCGGATGTACGCATAAGCTCTGACGTTAATGCCAAAGTTGCCATAGAATGGCTTCACGCGTCCAATTGATTCTGGACGATCATCATCAAAGTAAAAACGACCTTCCTTCTTCACAAGCACCGGCTTTGGCAAATACGGAATCAAATCCTTTTTGACGCCAACAGGACCTGAGCCAGGACCTCCGCCTCCGTGCGGGCCTGTAAAGGTTTTATGAAGATTTAAGTGGACAACATCAAATCCCATATCCCCCGGTCTTGCTCTGCTTAAAACAGCGTTCAAGTTAGCTCCGTCATAATAAAGCTTACCGCCCGCTCCGTGAACGATTTCAGCCATTTCTAAAATATTCTCTTCAAATAGGCCGAGTGTATTCGGGTTTGTGAGCATTAAAGCAGCTGTTTCTTCATTGACAACGCGGCGTAAATCTTCTAAATCAACAAGCCCGTTTTCATCAGATGCAACGGTAATGGTTTCAAATCCAGCCACTGTCGCAGATGCCGGGTTCGTTCCATGAGCAGAATCAGGCACAATGACTTTTGTACGCTGATGATCTCCTCTTGCTTCATGATACGCACGGATCATCATGAGTCCCGTCCATTCGCCATGTGCTCCTGCCGCAGGCTGTAATGTCACAGCGTCCATCCCCGTAATTTCTTCAAGATGATCACCTAGATCGTACAGTAATTCTAATGCACCTTGCACAGTGTCTGCCTCCTGTAGTGGATGAACCTGCGAGAACCCTGCAAGGCGTGCAACCTTTTCATTAATTTTTGGGTTATATTTCATCGTACAAGAGCCAAGAGGATAAAATCCGGAATCAACCCCATGATTGCGTCTTGATAATGCTGTATAATGACGCATAATATCAAGCTCAGATACTTCAGGAAGCTCAGCATCCTCATCACGGATGTACGTCTCATCAAATAAAGACGGGATCTCCTGTTCAGGTACATCTAAATCAGGCAGGCTGTACCCTATTCTTCCTTCTTTAGATAATTCAAAAATAAGCGGCTGATCTTGTTTATTCATGGCGATCCCCCAATTCCTTGATAAACGTATCAATTTCTTCTTTTGTTCTTAGCTCTGTCACGGCTACAAGCATGTGCTGCTGAAGCTCTGGGTAGTCTAGCCCGAGGTCGTAGCCGCCGATGATTCCTTTTTCAAGCAATCGTTTATTGGCTTCTTTCACAGGCTCCTGTAACTTGATCACAAATTCATTAAAATGAGCCCCTTCTACATCCGCCTGCAGTCCATATTTTTCTGCCTGCGTCTTGGCATAATGGGCTTTTTGCACGTTTTGATAGGCGATGTCTTTTATGCCTGTTTTCCCTAGTGCCGTCATGGCAACAGAAGCAGCTAACGCATTTAATGCTTGGTTTGAGCAAATATTTGACGTCGCTTTATCTCTTCGGATGTGCTGCTCACGTGCTTGAAGGGTCAGGACAAATCCACGAACACCATTTTCATCTTCTGTCTGCCCGACTAAACGACCTGGCACTTTTCGCATCAGCTTTTTCGTCACAGCAAAATATCCGCAATGAGGTCCGCCAAATGCAGCTGGGATGCCGAACGGCTGCGCATCACCGACGACAATATCTGCCCCAAGTTTTCCAGGCGGCGTCAATAGCCCTAGTGCGAGGGGATTACTAGAGACAACGAACAGGCTTTTTCCTTTATACGCAATGGGTTCAATGTCTTTTAACGGCTCGACTACACCAAAAAAGTTTGGATATTGCACGAGAACTGCTGCTGTATCATCGCAGACCGCCTTTTCCAATGCAGCTAGATCTGTCTGCCCTTTTTTCGCAGGCACTTCAACGACTTCAATATGCTGTCCTTTGGCGTACGTTTTCAGCACCGCTCTTGATTCGGGGTGAACCGTTTCAGAAACAACCACTTTTTTCTTCTTTGTGTGTCCCGCAGCGAGCATCGCCGCTTCAGCTAGTGCCGTCCCGCCATCATACATCGAGGAGTTGGCAAGATCCATACCAGTCAGCTCAGCAATCATTGTTTGAAATTCAAAAATAGCTTGCAATTCACCTTGCGAAATCTCCGGCTGATAAGGTGTATATGCTGTATAAAATTCAGAGCGTGAGATGACATGATCGACAATGACAGGCTGGTAATGATCATATACACCTGCACCAAGAAACGATGCATAAGAAACTGTATCCTTATTCTTTGCAGCTAGTCGGGATAATTCCCTGACAAGTGCTGTTTCAGATGCGGCTTCTTTGATGTTGTATGCTCCTTTGAATCGAACTTTCTCTGGGATATCTGAAAAAAGCTCATCAATCGACTGAACGCCGATGACATCCAGCATTTCTTTTTGATCTTGCTCTGTTTGCGGCAAATACCTGTGCTTCATCCTCTATTCCCCCTCGTTATTTGGCTCTTTTATAAAATGGTGTTGCGACGATTTTGGCTTTTAGACGTTTTTTGCGAATTTGAATTTCCACCTCTGTTCCAAGCTCCGCCTCTGAGGTTTCGATCAAAGCAAGCCCGACATTTTTCTTTAATGTTGGGGATTGGGTGCCCGTTGTGACAATCCCAACCTGCCTTTCTCCTGAAAAGACTGGATAATCTGTACGCGGAATCCCTTTATCAATCATTTCAATGCCGACAAGCTTTCGCTTCAGTCCCTCTTCTTTTTGTTTTTTAAGTGCGGCTTTCCCGATAAAATCAGCTTCTTTATCCGTTTTGACAGCAAAACCAATGCCGCCTTCTAATGGAGAGATATCCTTTGTCAGCTCCTGGCCATAAAGCGGGAGTCTTGCTTCAAATCTCAAGGTGTCTCGTGCACCGAGTCCGCATGGAATGAGTCCTTTTGGCTGCCCCGCTTCTAATAAAGCAGACCAAAGGTGGACCGCATCTTCTGACTGGCAGTAGATTTCAAAGCCGTCTTCCCCTGTGTAGCCTGTTCTAGAAACAAGCACTTCTTTATTTGCGACCTCAGCTTTTGATAAAAACGTAAATGGCTTAAGCGATGTCACCTCTTCACCTGCCACCTCTTTGATGATGTCAGCTGCAAGAGGTCCTTGAAGCGCTAGCAAGGCGGTTTGATCAGAAATATTTTTGATCAATACATCATCCTTCTCTTGGTGCTTCAAAAGCCAATCAACGTCTTTATCGATATTTGATGCATTGATGACAAGTAAATAGTGATTTTTTTCTTTTTGGTAGACGAGCAGGTCATCTACCGTTCCGCCATCTTCATAACACATGGCTGTATATAGTGCCTTACCGTCTGTCAGCTTAGACACATCATTGGTTAATAACCTTTGTAAAAAAGGTAGGGCATCTTGACCTTTGACGTCCACCTCACCCATGTGAGACACATCAAAAAGCCCTGCTTTTGTTCGAACAGCTTCATGTTCTTCTTTAATGGAAGAAAATTGGACAGGTAATTCCCAGCCCCCGAAGTCAATGGTTTTTGCGCCAAACGTTTCATACGCATGAAAAAGCGGTGTTCGTTTCAACATCAATCGTTTCCCCCTTTTTTCTTACAGTGCACATGCAAGCTGAATTTTCAGAAAAAAATCACAGCAAAAAAGGACAGAGCGCTCCCTTTTATCAAAAAGAAGTCTCTGTCCTTGCACCTGAAAGTTTACAGCACAACATCATTGTGCGTTTTCCCCTTTGGTGGTTTGCTAAAAACCGATGAGCAAACACTCTCCAGAGTTGCGTCCGGTAAGAGTACTTTTGCCTGAGAGATTCACTGAATCATTCAGCTTGCTCCTTCGGCGCCTGCCAGTGCAAAATAACCGCCAAGTCTCTCCCCATACCATCATCCGCTCATATTTTTCACATCTATTGGACATACTATCAAAATGGGTGACTTATTTTCTAGATCACTTACCAACATCCTACCATTAGAAATGGATGAAGAGCAACAGAAAAATCATTAACATTTTTAAAACAACCTTTCGATATCGTTCGCTTTTATTCATATATCAAGTCTTTTAAAGACCTCTTAAAAAATGAAGCGTTTAAAAACAGAACAATTTTATTAGACCCTACTAGAAAGAAAGGCAGGCGACCACATTGAATATTCAAACGATTTTTGATCAGGAATGGGCAAATGAATTTCAGCAGCGGCTTTCAGCAGACGGCCCCTGGGCGAACTGGGATATGTATCGTTTAGCGACACAGGTTCAAAAAGTCACAGCCATTGATTCATTCGAGGGGCTGCAAGCTCCTGCGCATCTGCCTGCATTCACACCTTTAAAGCACCAGCTCGAAGTAGCCAGAAGAGTCGTAGAAGAAATGAATGGGAAAGCCATTCTAGCAGATGAAGTGGGACTTGGAAAAACCGTAGAAGCAGGACTCATTATCAAAGAATACATGATTCGTGGACTCGCCAAAAAGATTCTCATTCTCGTCCCCGCCTCCCTTGTGTCTCAGTGGGTACAGGAGCTGCGGACGAAATTTTATATTGATGCTGTTGAGCAAAAAAAGAGCTATGTGTGGGAGCAGTGTGACGTTGTGGTTTCTTCCATTGATACAGCGAAAAGACAGCCGCATCGAGACACGATTTTATCGATTGCGTACGATATGGTCATTATCGATGAAGCACATAAACTGAAAAACAATAAAACGAAAAACTATGAATTTGTGAGAAACCTGAATAAGAAGTTCTGCCTGCTGCTAACAGCGACGCCTATTCAAAACCGGATCGGAGAAATATTTAATCTCGTTTCCCTTCTGAAGCCAGGCCACCTAGGAAATGAACATCAATTTAAAGATGTCTTTGCCAAAAAGGACTTGCAGCTTGAAGACCATGACCGATTAAAACAGCTCGTCAATAAAGTGATGATTCGAAACCGAAGACAAGACACAGGCATCGAGTGGACAAAACGGCATGTCAAAACGATTTCCATTGATTTCTCTCGGACAGAACAAGCATTGTATGATGAAATCTGCAAGCTGAAAGAGAATCCGTCTTATACAAAGCATATGTTTTCCATTATGACCTTGGAACGAGAATGCTGTTCAAGCCGTGAGGCAGTTTATATGACAATTAAAAAAATGCAGGAAGAAGAAAAGCATATTCTCGGATCGTCTGCTATAGCGCAAATCATGGAGAAAATCAATCAAGTTGAGCAAAACTCAAAGGCGCTTGAAGTCGTCAAACTCATTCAGCAGTTAAATGAAAAGGTGATTATTTTCACCGAATACCGTGCGACACAAATTTATTTACAATGGTTTCTACAGCAAAATGGCATCAGCTCTGTTCCATTTCGGGGCGGCTTTAAGCGGGGCAAAAAAGATTGGATGAAAGATTTATTTAGAGAACGAGCGCAAGTGTTAATTGCTACAGAAGCTGGCGGTGAAGGGATCAACCTTCAGTTTTGTAACCAAATCATCAACTACGACCTCCCGTGGAACCCGATGCGTTTAGAACAGAGAATTGGACGTATCCACCGACTTGGCCAAGAGCGAGATGTCCACATTTACAATATGTCAACAAACGGAACCGTTGAGGAACATATTCTAAAGCTTTTATATGAAAAAATTCAGCTGTTTGAAAACGTCATAGGCGATTTAGATGATATTTTAACGAGAATTGATATTGAAGAAGTCGAAACAGAATTGCATCAAATTCTCTTTCAGCATGAACCAGGCGGAGACATGAAAAAGAAATTAACCCAGTTTGCTTCTTATTTAACTGAAGCACAAACACCACTTTTAGAAAAAAGACAGCAAGGCTCATAAAGGAGAGTTGATCAATGGAGCAGCGTGACATTCACACCTTTCTCATCCGTTTTTTCCAGGCGAATCAATGCAGCATATTAGAAGAAAGTGCAGGACATATGACCGTCCAGCTGACAATCGAAATGGATAAACTGATTATGAACCGTCCTTTTTATTGGCACTGGCTTGAAAAAACTGGCGGTGTACCTGAACCGCGGCAATTGACTTTCATTACAGATCAAAAAAAAGCGGGTGATACGGCCGAGGGTGAATTTATCCATTTCGGCTCCCCCCGGTTATTTCAAATATTTGAGGCGGTCAAACAACAGGGCCGTTTTATCCGGCTTTATGAACGAGTTACCCCGCTTTCAAACAACCAGATCCCACTTGAGCCATGGCTTGGTCTCAATGTAAAAATTTCTTATCTTGCAGACCGGAAGAAAGATAAGCTATTATCATTAGGCCTTCATCTCATACGCGGAGAAGTCATTGAACAATTTCAAGAAAAGCTGGAAGCCCGCGAGCTTTCGTCTCAAATTCCCGATTATTGCTTTACGATGAGCACAATGATTAAGCCAAAAAGTGGAATCAAAAGGCTCTACAGCCTTATGGAGCGTTATGCCCATGAGGAGCCAGACGACTGGGCAGTGCGAGCCGTACAAAAATGGAAGGAAGATTCCGAACTTTTAAACCAATTTTATGAAGGGACTTCAGACACATCTGTAGAATATGAAATAGAAAGACAAGCACTCAAAACTTTATACGAACCAAAAATCAGTCTTACGATTGAAAATGGCGGACTTTTTTACTTACAGCAAAAAAGAGGAGGTTGACTGATAGTCCCCTCCCTTTTATGTGACATACAATTTTCGATCAGTCTAAAGCTAAGTTTGTCTGTTTGTATTGGGCGGAAACATGACGCAAGCAAACTATGAGGTCTTACCACCTAAGTCTTTCCATTTCATGCGTTAAGTGCCTGAAATACATCATTCAGTATTTTAGGAGGGTATTTGTATGGAAAAGAAAACGAACAAATTAGACAGTGAATGGGTTCAACTATTACGCGAAGCTCGTAATGCAGGACTAACAGTTGAAGAAGTCCGTCATTTCCTCAAATCAAATGAAAAGTCCTCTAAGTCTCCCCCTCTGGTAAGAAGTCATTCTATCAAACCTTTCTGAATGTGCTATAATATCGAAAGGAAGGTGATGACATTGATTGGCCAGCGTATTAAACAATACCGCAATGAAAAAGGCTACTCACTATCAGAACTGGCCGAAAAGGCTGGGGTAGCGAAGTCTTATTTAAGCTCAATAGAAAGAAACTTGCAAACAAACCCCTCCATTCAATTTCTTGAAAAAGTCTCCGCTGTTCTGGACGTCTCGGTTCATACACTTTTAAACGAAAAAGATGAAACCGAATACGATGGTCAATTAGATAGTGAATGGGAAAAACTAGTTCGAGATGCAATGACATCAGGGGTTTCGAAAAAGCAATTTCGTGAATTTTTAGATTATCAAATCTGGAGAAAAAAGCAAGAAGAGGAGTAAAGCGCACGTTTTAGCGCATACTCCTCCAATTGCTATGCAGATCTTGATATCAGCCTAAAGACTGGCTTTATTTTTTATCTTCGCTGTGTGCTTTTTCGTTTTCTTTCACGTAGCCTTTTTCATCCGTATGCTTTTTTGGATTGATCGTTAAACCATTCCACTGAGTCGCTTCGAAGGAAAGATCAATTTGAATCGCATCGCCTTGGTATTTATTTTGGATATAGTGACCAGCTTTATCCTTCGTCTGGTCATTGATAAATTCAATGATCATTTCCATTTTATCGTAATCAAACGGATTCTTTGGAATGCCGTCATACTCTGGAGCCACTGTTCCATCAACAGTTGCTACATTAATTTTCCCACTTTCATGTAAAAACTTCTCATCGACGGCATGACGAAGCTTTTCAAATGCGGTCTGATCCTGTTTTGACGTTAATTGATGCAAGTCAAGCAGGTTTGCATGGTCTAAAATAATATTTTTCGGATAACCATTTCCACCTTCGGCTCCAACCGTAAGAACACTCACCTGAAACTGGCTGAGAAATTCTTCAGCTGTATTTTTACCGCCATTCTTCGCGGAAGATCCATCTGTAAACTGGCTGTAATCAAGACTCATCAGCACTTGGTTTATCGCTAGTGATCCCTTATTATCAAAATGAAATTCTTTCTTGATCCGATCACCAGGTTTTAAGTTCGCAAGGTTGATGGCGCCGGAGTTCTCTTTAGCAGATAAATCCAGCTCTCCTGTCGAGTAGACCGCGTTTGCCTTTTCAATATCATTAAACGCTGCCCATGTTCCCCCGCCAATTAATGCAAGACCTAAAGCCCCTGATAATACACCTAAACGAATTGATTTCTTCATTGCCATGAATAAACCCCCTAATATATTGTTTTATTGAAACCTGATTAGGTTACAAACGATTTAAGCTTGTTCCTCTGACATATGTACATCAGCTGTGTGTCTACGATGTTTCGCTGCCCCCACAAAATGAATAGTTGAATAAACAAGCAGCATGACACCTGGTATAATGAGGAGTAAAGCAGTTCCAGCTGATGTCCCTACATACGAAAGAAGCTTTCCTGCATAAGGAATGTTCACTCCCATATACTGCGCAGTCACCTGATCCGCTTTTACCAGCGTGCCGTCCTGATACATATTATTGTCACCCTTCGTCTCAAACGCTTTATTTGCTCCTTTTCCCTTCACCCCAACAATTCGGTGGGTCACAAATGACTGATCCTGCTTTGTTTGAAACGTGATAATATCTCCTTTTTTGAGCGACTCAGGTGTGGCTACCTGCTTTACGACAATCAGTGACCCAGCTGAAAATTCTGGTTCCATCGAGCCTGATAATACCTGCTTCAATTGATAACCGAAAATCTGAGGTTCTCCTCCTGTTGTTCTTGATGACAACACGACAATAATACAGGCTATCATCACCGTGAACACCATCACATAAAGAATACTCCCAGACATCTTCATCCATTTCTTCATGACTCCTTCTCCCCTTCGCCTATCATTTTTTCACTCTAAAAGACAGCCCATTTAGGACGCCTTTTCTTGACACTTTGAGAGCACCATCTGTTTAGACCAAAAGTATGCCTGATCAGATGCGCTAAACCCTTTAGGATAATAGATTTTAAATGCATAGATTCCATTTGTTTTCGCTTTATCTGTCGTGACAGTCGCTATTTCTTGCGACAATAGGGACTTTATGGAGCCCTTTTCAAGAATATGACCATCTTGTAATGGCTTCTGATCATTTCCTACTTTATGTAATTCCCACTTCCATTCAGAGTACGCGATAGGCTGTCCACTATTTTTTAGTGACATGCTCAGCCTTTGAGGCGCGCAGACTGTTCCTTCGATTATCGTTTGATCGATAAGCTCCAATTGACTTTGATCCCATTTTTTCGGCTGACAATGCTGATCTGTCTGTTCAAAATTTTCACATGTTTTCATGACAAAGTTTTTGTGCTCAACATCATTAAAAGAGGCATTCGTTGGTGTCATGATGCAAGGCGTCAAAATCAAACAAATGGCACAAAAGAGTACAAAGAGCGACTGTTTCATTGATTCCTTCAACTCCTTGAACGGTTGTTCTTTAAAAAGAACGATTATATACAGTATAAGGAAATAACTATCAAAATCAAAACGTCAAATTAGTCCATTTTGTTCTTAAACAAGAACCATCCCGAGAAAATTCTTCCATTTTCTCGTTCTTTCGCCATATTCAATATTTTTTTGTGTGACATTTGTACTTCTTAAAACTTACATAAAAATGTAGGATTTGGTCAGGATAATAAAAGGTGAGGTGATGTTAAGTGAAATATGGAAAAATCATAATAATCATGCTCAGTTTACTGCTGAGTCCTATGATCCTAGACGTAAAACCTGTTGATGCGAGAGGTTTGACTGCCGCCGCAGATCAATGGGAAACGCGAGCAGTCAAAGAAGCAAAAAAAAGATATCCGCTAACGCAAGTCTTATTTAAACAAAAAGTATGGGACCGCCACCGCGATAAGGAATCTGTGAAACAGTATCACATTACGTTAAAAGACCATACAAAAGAATTTGGGGTGTTTGTCACCATTTCCTATAATCCTTACTCAAACAAGGTGAATAAAGTGATTGTTGTGGAGGAATACAGCTAAAGTGGCATAAAAAAACCGCCTGCTGGCGGCTTTTTACTTTCGGCGGTGTCGCTGACGTTTTTTAAGCATCATGGAGAAGCCAAACGGCAGAACCCCAAATAAACGCTGTGAAAACGGCGGTTTCGTTTCCATTTTTTCCTGTTTGTGTTCCTTTCGTTCGTCTCGTGGTGTATTCATATATTTAATGATTTCCTGCGTCATATATTTTACATAGTCATTTGTTTTCAAGCACAATCACCTCTTCTTTCTTCAAGTGTTACCAGGAAGAGGATGATTTTATACACTGGCTATTCAGGGTTTGCCCATCTCATGATTTCACCAGCCTGCCCATCCAGCATTAGTTCCCGCTCATCGGATAAACCATCCTTTGTTTTCACCTTCACCAAAAGGAGGACAAGTTTTTTCTGTTGATCGCATTTTATCCCCTTCAGTGTCACACGGCCTTCTTCAGTATCAATATGGGTTTTCTGCTTCTCACAAATACGTTCTACTGTACTGGCAGCTTCACTCACCCCCACCCTAAAAAGCTGCTGTTTTTTATAAAAAGAAATCGTCAGCTCTGCACTTCTTAGCTCTTTTTGAAAGCCCATCGTTATCGCCCCTAGGATCAAGAGAAAAAATAGAATCGCAGCAAGTACATGCGGATAGATAAACCCTTCCTCTCTTTTCAAGATGTAGGAACCACCCCTTTATATGTGAAAAAAACGACTTCGTACACCTTACCAGATCCATCTGTGACTTTCAGGATAGCTCTATGCCGACTCGTTCTTACATGAAATTGTTTCACCTTATGCAATAAAGGAAGATGTCCAGCTTGATCCGTCCGTTTTCGAAGCATCTCTTGGTATTGCTCAATCGTTATCACTCGCCCTTGATCGGAAATATACTCTAACGCTTTTCCTCCTTTCACCGATTTAACAGCAGCTGCGCGACTTAATTCCTCATCTAATTGCAGGACAGTCTGTTTCCACTCCATCTGGGAAAATAAGTCAATGTCTTCAAAAGGACGAGCTTTCTCAGCTGCTGAAAAGATCAGCACACAGCCAAAAGAAAGAAACAAAAATAGCTGCAATTGCCACAAAGCTTGCAGAAGGGTAAAAGCTTGTTCATCGCTCCACTTGCCGAAAGCATATGGTCTGCTTTTTTTGTACTTTGTATGAAACACATCCTTTCTGTTTACGCCAATTGAGAACATATGTGATCTCGCCTCTCTTCTTTTTGATGGAAGGTGTTGTCCCATTTATGAACGCTTCATTCATCTGTTCATGCAAAATCTGATAAGCTTCAAGCTTGGCTCTTACTTCCTTTTTCCCCATCATGAGTTTTTCATAGACAGGCATGAGCACAAGGGCAGCAAATAGAAAGAGATGACAGGCAAACAGCGTCTCAAACGTACTAAATCCTCTATTGTTTTTGAACATGGATTCGCCCGCTTCCTAAATAAATCGTGAGTTTATACGATTGACTGCCAAATTCGACAATGAAAGATCCACCGCTGCTTGGATGTCCGTTTGCATTAAAATAGATACCTTGCGAGAATGTAGAAGTTTTGATGCTGCCATTTTTATGCTGATAAGAAGCAATGACTTCGTTACTCTTTTGATCTATTACCTGATAAGATACATGCGGCGGATGGATCTCAACATACACACGTGTTTTTTTGATAAATGCAGTATATGATGCCAATTGGAGATCTTGTTTCATGATGTTTACTTGTCTTTTCGCTTCAGCGCTCTCTATTATATTTGGGATTTTCCCTCCCATGATCGACAATAAAATCGATAAAACAAGTAAAATCAACAGCTGTTCAATCAGGGTAAAACCCTTCTCATGTAAAAGTAATTTATTCATGCTTCACGTTGCCGTTTTGAATGACAATCGCTTTTCCATTAGGACAAGTTAACCCCTTTTTGACATAACCTTCTTTTTCTAATTCAGCTAAAGATGGCGTCTTCCCATCATGCTCTAATTCATATGCCATCACTTGTGTGCTGACCATTGATTTGAGCCCTTCACAGCCCTTTTCCTGAATAGCTTGGTGATGACGTGTGATATTCGGTATGGTAATGAGTAAAAGAATGGATATTACGAGCATGACAATTAACATTTCTAAAAGGGTAAATCCTTTATCATTCATGTTTCTGTCCTCCTTCTTACACTTGCTCCATTAATTGATACATTGGTAAAAGAATAGATAAATACACGATCAGTATCAGAAGTGCTGTCACCCCATAAATAACCGGCTGCAGCCAAGAAATCGATTTTTCAATTTTCAGTTCTGCATTCTCTAATAGAAATTGGCTGTACGTGTACATTTCTCTCGCAAGCATTCCGCTGGCTTCACCATGCTTGATGATGGCTGCAAAATGTTTTTCAAAAAAAGGACTCACGCTTACTTGATGTGCCATGCTTTCTCCTTTTCTTAACTCATCCATCATTTGTTCACCTATTTCTTGAAGAAAAGGCAGGTAGCTTTGCTGTTTAAAAGCTTGCAAACTCTCGTACATCGATAATCCAGCCTGAAGCAGTCCGCTGAGCTGAAGAGAAAAAAGGTACGTATGCATCAGCTGCATCCCTTTATATAAAAAAGGTAGCTTACTCATCACCCTCAGTTTCTCAAGGGTCGACTTTTTCCTAAAAAACACAGCATAGTATCCGGTAAGACAGATACACATACAACTGGAGATGAGCAGAAAAGCATGAAGGAATTGAAAAATTCCAAACATTCCTTGAATCAGCCAAGACATGTGGGTATCCATCGATGAGTACAAAACAGAAAATTGAGGAATGATCATTTGCTGAACGAGTATCAGCACGACCAAAACCGTGAAGATGAGGAAAAGCGGGTAACGTAACATGCGTTTAAACGTGTCTAACTGCTTGACTTTTTTCTCTAAAAAACGGGCGCTTTGTTCTAAAGCACGGGCTAGGCTTCCATGCTTCTCAGAAAAACATAGTATGGCGATGACTTCACGCTGAAAATGGAGTCTCTCGAGCACCACATAAAAAGGCTCCCCTTCGTGCAGCCACTGAATACCTAGTTTTAATTGCTGCCGCTGTTGTTTTGATAACTGGATATTCACCATCACTAATGCCTCAATCAATGTATATCCTGCTTGAATCAATTGAGCAAGTTTCGATAAGAATTCAGCTTGTTCTTTTTTAGACCAGGCTTTAGAGGTTCGCTTCTTCATAAACCCAGCGATGATATGTGCTTTTTGATAAATAGCCGAGTGCCACTCCTTTCCGAATTAATCTTTGTAGTGTTTCGTATGACGAATGGGCGTATTCTCCTTTTGCCTCTTTGATACACTCACTAAGCTCCTTTCCATAAAGCAATTCAAATACATTTGTTCGTCTGACTGCCCGATTTAGTTTGCAATAAAGCTCACACGTTTCACCGCAAAAAGGACATGCGAGTTCGATTAACCGCTGAGCAGCGATTGCAACCATTGTTTGTTCGAGTTCATTCATCGTCACACCAAATTCAAGCATTCGATAAAGGGCTCCTTTTGCATTTTTTGCATGAAGCGTACTCAATACTAAATGGCCTGTCAGTGCTGCCCTAATCGCCGTTCTAGCCGTTTCAGCATCTCTTATTTCTCCTAGCACAATCATATCTGGATCATGTCTTAAAATAGCGCGTAATCCAGCGGCATACGTGATGCCGGCTTTTTCATTCACTTGAACTTGTAACACTTCTTCATTTCTCGTTTCCACAGGATCTTCAAGGGTAATAATATTTCGATTAAAATTCTTTTTTGCAAATTGGATTAATGAATATAGTGTTGTTGTTTTCCCTGAATTTGTTGGCCCAGTAAATAAAATGAGTCCATGCGAGTGATTTAAAAAGGATAATAATCTGGCTGAGGCTTTCGGAAATAATGATAGATGTTTTATTTTCGGAACATGATCCTGCGGTAAAATTCTAATCACTAAGCTCTCATCATTCACTGTCGGTAAGGTAGACATCCGAATAAACACTTGGCCGTTTCTTAGCATCACAGCTAGCGAGCCATTTTGCGGCCTTCTTTTTTCCCCGATATCCATAGAAGATAAAAATTTAAAATGTGCAATAAGCCTCTCTCCGCTTTTTTTATCAATGGTTCGCTGCTGGATTAAATCTGAGTCAACACGAAAAGACACCGAAGCTTCCTTTTCTTTTGGCACAATATGCACATCAGAAGCCCTCATGCGGCATGCTTCTTCTAGCAGCTCTTGCCCCAAATATTCAATCCCATACAAGTGGTTCACTCCTTTCTCTGACCACATTGTAGGATGGAGAAACCTGAATGACAAAAGAGCATTTTATGATTTTCATGTCTAATCAAGCATGAAAACCCTCAACTCACGATGCATCACATCATTTTTTAGAAAAGAGCATATAAAAAAACCTGACTTTTACAAGTACAGGTTTTTTGGTCATGATGTGGCTTCTTGCTGCTGCTCTTCAAAAATGCGAAATCCTCTTTTTTCTAAAGCTTTTGCAAGGCTGTGTTCAGTATTTACTTTTGAGAAATCAATGCCGAGTTTCACCACAGTTTGAGCGATCTCTGGGCGAATGCCTGATATAATCGTCTCAATTCCTAGCAGTTTCGCACTATCGACCACTTTAAACAGCTGAAAAGCAACCATCGTATCAACAACGGGAACGCCAGATATATCAATAAATAAATGCGTTAGACGCAGTCTAGATGCCTGTTCTAGTACGGATTCCAAAATGATTTTGGCCCGGTACGTATCGATTTCTCCGATCAGTGGCAAAATCCCGATTTCCTTTGATACTGGAATAACAGGGGCACTCAGTTCTTGAATCATCTCTCTTTGTGCATTCAGCTGACTGAGTGTCACGCGGTCATATTCTTCTGATAAACGCTCAATCATATCATCAAATGTGGCGTGAAAGTGCTGATTCCACTGACACACATCTTGCAGCGTCACTTCAAGCTCTGTTACTTGGGTGAATGTCTCAATCCTCGAACAGAAAATGTGGCGGAAGATCTTAAATTGTCCAATGATTTCATATAACGGCACCTCGTGCACTGCTCGATCACGAGCAATATCAACAGACCACTTTTTCAAATGGTTTTCTACTTTGTCTGACAGTGTCACAAGTGTTGCTGCAATGGTTTGAATAAACGCTGTGTTCTGTTCCTTCAGCTTCATTTCCGTTTCCTCTGAAGCATGTTTAGAATATAATGAGCCTTCTTCTGTTCTTGTCTTTAGCCATTCTTCGGTCATGACAGGGGCTTCTTTTAGGATAAATTCGTATAATTGCTTAGATTTTTCATTTTTCATTTACTTCTTTCGCTCCTTTTTCACTTCAAACTCGTGACATACAACTTTTATGTATAAATGACCGTAGATGGAGAACAATATCATTACACGTTTGATATTGGGCTATAGCCAAGTGGTAAGGCAATGGACTTTGACTCCGTGATCGTTGGTTCGAACCCAGCTAGCCCAGTTCAGCACAAAAACGAAGACGGCTGAAGCTTGTTTCAGCTGATCTTCGTTTTTTATTAGGAAACTGATTGATGAATCGCTTTCTTCTTTGATATTTTCATGAGTTCTCCGGGATTATAGCCGACCACTAATTTATTCCCATCAATGATGATTGGTCTCCGTAGTAGTTTTGGTTTTTCAATGAGAAGCTGCAAAACCTCGTTTACTTTTAAATCATTAATATTTAAATTTAAGCTTTTAAAAGCTTGACTTCTTGTGGCTAAAATTTCATCCATTCCTTCTGTTGTTAAAGAAAGAATCTTTTTTAATTCATCTAGAGTTGGCGTTTCTCTGAAAAGGTGACGCTCTTTAAAATCAATTTGATTCGCCTTTAACCAATGTTTTGTTTTGCGGCAAGACGTGCAGCTCGGGTATGAATAAAAAGTAATGTCACTCATTAGTCTTCCTCCTTAGGTCGTTAACCTTTTCTCTTATGGAGTAAGTACCCTCATGTATTTCGCCATAAACACTTTTTCTTCACTTTTTCAAAAAAATTTTTTCTACATTCGAAATAAATTGTTCACACGTTGTCAAAAATGTAAATGTTTACATAACAAGTGGTGATCAGCTATAATATGAATCAAAGGGGTTTTTTAAGGGGAGGGAAAGAAATGAATCGCATGTTCCGCGTGCTTGGCTTTTGGACGGGTATTTTTGCTGTCATGTTCTATTTAGGACATATGAAAGATGCATCGCTGCTGTTCTTCGGTCAAACCGTTCTTTTTGTATTTTTATCCTACTTGAATTTATCCGAAAGAATGTATATTTACATTTTCGGAGCGTACTTGACGATTTTCTTTGCCGGATTTACATATTATTCGATTTTCATCATGGTTCCCGGTACCGGACATTAATTGAAAAAAGCATCTCTTTTAAAGAGATGCTTTTTTCATGCTTGCGATTAAAAAGAAAATCCATTAATAAACGGATTTTGCTCCTGCTCCGTAAGCACAGTCGTTTCCCCGCCATGCCCACTTAATACAAGAGTTGATTCTGGCAATGACAATAATTTATGATGGATTGATTGAAGCAGCACTTCCTGACTGCCGCCTACTAAATCAGTTCTCCCGATACCGCCTTCAAATAGCGTATCACCAGAAATAACAAATCCTTCTTCCGCCGAATAGTAAGACACACTGCCAGGTGAATGCCCCGGTGTATGGAACATTTCTAATGTAAACGACCCAATTTGAAGCGTTCCTTCTGACGTAATCAATTTTTCAGCTTCTTTGACCGTAATTCCATTCCCAATCAAACGAGCTGAACCATTTAATTCAGCATTCGTGAGCCATTCTTTTTCATTTTCATGTACATATAGCGGCACTCCCCACTCTTCGCGTACCTCATCTGCCGCTCCAATATGATCAAAATGAGCATGTGTCAATAAGACAGCAAGCGGTGTGAGCTGTTTTTCTTTTACATAGGAAATCAGCTTTTGCGCTTCACCGCCTGGATCAAAAATTAAGCACTCTCCCTGCTCGTTTTTCCAAATATATGCGTTCGCTTGTACATAGCCTAATGGCATTCTTCTCCAATTCATTTTCATCACCTACTTTATTCATTCTTTTTTATTATGAAGGCTATTCAATAAAAATTCAAACAATCGTCAACTTGAATCTACTCGACAAGCTTTATGAAAACGGTTAAAATGAAAAGAAAGGAAATCAAGGGGATTGATGACAAAGGGGGACTTTCACATGATGCTCGTCATTATTTTTGGTCTAGTCACGATTTTAGCTGCGCTCGGCATCTATCGCTCACTAAAAAAAGTGAACGTACTTGCCATTGCTTTTGCTGGCGCTACATTTTTGGTTTTTGGATGGTTTACTGTCATGACCATCATCTATAGCGGTTATCCAACTGCACATTAAAAGCCTGCATAATAGCAGGCTTTCAGATTGTCGACAAAGGGCTAAAATGAACTTTATTTTAGCCCTTTGTCTTCTTTTCAGCGTGATAGAAAACCTTTGAAGTCTAGGAAGGACGAGCACTGGCGCAGAGCGAATTTGAAATTCGTGAGCACCAGCGCGCAGGACTGACAAAGAATGCGAGGGTTTGTCTACACGCTGAAAGCCTGCATAATAGCCGGCTTTTTTTATTGATTTAAGTGCTTATTCACGCTTTCTAATTTGCTTGTAAGCGTTGTGGTTTGATCCCGTCTGTCATCGATGCGAATATTGGTCGCTACTCGCTGCAATCCCTTTTCAAAAGGGGCTTCATGAATTCGCTGAATGACCTCAAATAAAACGGATAATTCTCCTTCAATTAACGTATTCATCGGTGTTAATTGATATTTGATTTTTCCTTCTTGTTGAAAGCCTTCTAAGATTCTTTGTACATCTGCTACGTAAGCACTGACACTTGGTGTTTCAGTGCCTATTGGAATGATGGTGACGTCTGCTATAGCCATAATTTTTCCCCTTTCAATCAAATTCTTATGTAATCTCGTCCTCATTGTACCCTATCCTTATTCAATCATGCCACGCTCACGTTGCATTTAAGCCAGGTTTGTCTCGTTCTATCGTCAAATCCGCTCTCTCTACCTTCCCGATCTTTGTAAACAGAAGCAGGCATATACCTGAAACAGCTTCAATGATGCCGCCAGCCGCAATGACATACCCAGACCCAAATATTGTTGCCATATAGCCGCCAAGGAGGGCGCCTAACGGAATCATTAAGTAGGAAATCATGTTGATGATCGCATACACTTGCGGCTGATCCTCTGCCTTTACTGACAATTGAATCATCGTATGTTCGGGTACGTTAACTGCACTTATGGCTGCTCCTAAAGCAAAAGCTGATATAAACACAAGAGGCAACAATGCGTTCATACCTGTGATGAAGAAGGCGATTCCATCAACAATCCCAGCGCCTATAAACAGCAATCCATACCGATTCACTTTTATCTTTGTCAACACAAATCCCATCAAAAATGCGCCTAGTGCAGTTGTGACTTTGATGAATGAATAGACGACTGGTCCACTATGTAAGTCTTCCGTTAAATAAATAACAGACAATGCTTCCCATGGTGCCGCAGCAAAGTTTGAACAGACACAAAAAATCGCTAATGGAAACAAAATATGATGGCTTCTAACAAGTGAAAAACCTCGAATTAATCTTTTGCCGTAAGATAATCCTTTTTTGGCTTTATCGATGATGGCTTCTGTTTGATATGAAATCATTAGCACCAATAAAGCGGACAAAAGGTAAAGTGGAATGATCACAAGCATTGTATAGCCTACCCCTACAAATGCAATCATGACACCACAAATCGTTACCGTCACAAGTCTTACTACATGACTTGCTGATTGGATGGTTGCATTTGCTTTTTGTATGAGGTCCTCATGGACAAGCTTTGGGATAATCGATACAGATGCCGGTTCATAGGAGCCTCCTGTCGCCGAATGCAGCAGCATACAGCCAATGATGAGGACTAATGGTGTGAAACCATAAAAATAACTGACCACGATCACAAGGATAATTGCTCCTCGTGTTAAATCAGCAAAACACATCCAAAATTTCAATTGATGCGGCTTCATCATGGGCGTAATAAATGGCCCAACAATGGCTTGAGGAACAAAGCTGACTGCAATAAAAAAAGCTGTCCCTATGGCCCCTTTCCCTCCTAGTACTAAAAGCCACAAGATGGTGTTGAAAGATAAACTATCAGCCGTAATTTTGCACATTTTAGAAACAAATAAATAAGTAAAATTTCTTTTCCACAGGCTTTGAGCACTCAATAGTCGACATCTCCCTAAATCATATCCTTTTTTTTACATCCATACCTTTCACAATAGCTTACATGGGGTTCTTCGTCAATTACTTCAACATTGTTTTTATTGACCATAAGCAATTGAATATTTCCCAAATATGAAAAAGCACCAGACAGGTGCTTTTAACACTTACACGCTTCCCACAAAAGCCGCTTTGTTTTTTCATAGATTGAATCAAATTGATCCATGGAAAGAGGATTTTTCCCTAGACCAAGCTCGACTGTATAGCCCTCACTATGAAATTGATAAATAAACCAATCGCGATAGCCTGCATAGCTGTCGAGATATTGGATCGGTTTGTAGCCGCTCACTTGTTCGAATCGTTTGACCGTTTCTTTTGAGATGGCTGGCTCATGGCCAAGAAAACCCCAATAGATCTCTTCTCCTTGTGTATGAAGGGCGATCAGCCGGTCAAATCGTTTTCGCAACGCAAGATTTGCCATCGCTTTCGCTTCTGGTTCTGTTAATGGCTCGCGTCCAGGATAATCACGGTAGGACGGTGCCTTCGAATGATGACGATAGTACTCGATCTCCCAATAAGCAGGGAATTGATTGTTTAAATCCACCCCTCGAATATTTGCTTTCCATTCCCGGTAATCGGAATATCCACCGTTTAGCAGTGTGAATTCTTCACGATGAAGACCTAGTGACTCCGGTCCATTACGAACTAAATCCACTCCATCTGGATTGACCATTGGCACGATGGATAAAGCGGTGGTCTGCAGGATATGAACCGCTTCGTAATGTCTTGCTTGCACCGGGTCAGACGCTGCTAAGCAAAGCGATTTCAGCCATTTTAATAAAACAGATGTCGTGATCCATTCATTTGCATGAAATGAGGCATTGAGATGAATAGAATGTAAATGCTGAACAGGCTCTGTTCGGATCTCATAAATAGGTGTATCAAGCACTGATTGGCCAATGACGCTGATATGAAGAAAAGGAAATACAGCTTTCAAGCGGCTCAGCTCTTCTTCTAATTGAGCGCTATCATATTCAAATGTTCCATTGATCCAATCATCGGATTGCTGCAGTCTGTAAGGTGCAATAAATCTCTGCACATCACCTATCGAATCACATACATGGACTCCTTCTGGAAGTCTATATCCTGGTAAAAGAAGCTCATCAGTGCTTGTTTGATTTGATAAATGAAAAGCCGCTTTTCCTATGCCAAGCTGCTTTGCCACATCATCCTTCCCCGCTTCATCCAGCTGCCATTCAATTTTTCCAAACGACGTTGTCTTCATTTACATCCCTCCTCTCATACTATATGAGCCGGCAGGCAAAAAAAGAAAACCTCTGCTTCTAAAATAGCAGAGGTTTTTTCATCTGTTAGGACGCCTTTTTCAGCTCCGTTTCACCTTCTTTTTTGGATGGTGAATGGTCCGGGCTGTTTCGATCATAAAATCTAAGGAGATCCCCGTAGATGATTTGATCAGAGAATTGAAGCTCCTGCTTCGCTTTCTCTTCATAAGACTGACACACGTTTTTATCATCTGCTGGCTCGCCTGTTTCTTTGTTGTAGCAAACACCATCTGTAAAAATGCTGTCCTTCGTAATAAAGCTTCCATCACGGAGTACTGTAAAGTCATTCGTATCTTTCGATAAAAGGTCATGACCAAATTGAATTTGTTTACTTGTATCAATTCCTAGAAGATTGAGTACAGTTGGACGGATATCGACCTGACCGCCTACCGTATCAATTTCTTTTGGATGTTGATCTGTCACCCCTGGAATGTGTACAACAAACGGGACTTTTTGAAGCTGCACTTCTTCAAATGGCGTAATCTCTTTATTTAAGAATTGTCCCATGGCTTCGTTATGGTTTTCAGAAATTCCGTAGTGATCCCCATACAAAACAAAAATGGAGTTATCGTATAACCCAGCTTCCTTCATCTTTTTAAAGAAAAGCTTAAGAGCTTCATCTTGATAACGCACTGTAGGGAAGTACTTGTTCAGCGTTTTACTCTTTGAATCATATTCATCAATGAGCTTATCTTCTTCATCTAAATCAAAAGGGAAATGGTTCGTTAATGTAATCAATCTCGTATAGAAAGGCTGCGGGATCGATTTCATTAATTCAGCGGACTGCTCAAAGAATGGACCATCTTTCAGTCCCCAGCCAACTGAGTTTTCTTCATTCACATCAAATGATTTAATATCAAAGAACTTGTCGTAGCCAAAGCTATCGTAGATAAGGTCGCGGTTCCAGAAACTTTTGTTATTCGCATGAATAACAGAAGAATGGTAGCCCTCATCCTTTAACAGCTCAGGTGTCGCTGTAAACTCATTGCTTGGATTTGTGAAGAATACAGCCCCTCTTCCAAGTGGATAAAGAGAATTATCTACTATAAACTCTGAGTCAGATGTTTTCCCTTGACCTGTTTGATGGTAAAAATTAGTAAAGTTATAACTCTTCTTGATCAATTTGTTTAAAAACGGAGTAATTTCTTTCCCGTTTAATTTTTCATTGATCACGAAACTCTGTGTAGACTCAAGTGATACAAGAATGACATTTCGTCCTTTTGCTTGACCAAATGTCTTTTCATTACGGTCCGTTTGATTTGCGCTTACATAGTTTTCAATTTCAGTTAAGCTATTACTGTCAGCAAGAGCTCGTTGGGCGGACTGCTTCGATTGCAATACCCCATCATAAATATGGAAGTTATATAAGCTGATATTTTTCACCAGCATCTCACGGTCAAATGAGCGAGTAAGCAGTTCTGGTCTTTCTGTTTCAGCTAAACCAAGGTTAAAGAAAAATGTAGCTGCCACAAATAAGTAATATGCCGCTCGTTCTTTTCGTGAAATGGTGACATCTGTTCTAAAGGAAGGCTGTTTTTTATAGAGCCAAATTAAAATGATGATATCAACGAACATCAGTAAATCGACTGGTTCAATTAAAGAGGTAATACTTGACCCGAGGTCACCCATATTGTTTGTTTGAAATAGGACGGGGATGGTTAGAAAATCACTATAGAATCGATAAAACACAATGTTGGCTAACAAAATGAATGTTAGGATAAAGCTTGTCACGATGATATATCGATTGCGATTTTTTTCTTTGAAAAATAAACCGATACCGAAGATAAACAAAAGAAAGCTAAGCGGATTAATAAACAGGATAAACTCCTGCATGAAATTTTCAATTTTAATATTGAAGCTAGATTTATAGATAACATAGGTTTTGACCCACATGAGCAATGTCGCAATCAGTAAAAATGAAATCGCCTTTAATCTTTTCTTTCGCATTGTAACCTCCTTATGCTAAGCACGCACCCAGGCTCGAGATATACCCTAATTATTGGTGCTTCTTGAAAAATAACTAAAGTATATCTTATCCTGTATATGATGGAAAATCAATGTCTTTTTCCTCATGACAAACTTATGAATATGCTAAACATCCAATTTCATGCCTATCTATCGCTTTTTTTAATAAAAATGACATCATTATGACTTTTTTGTTCAGGACAGCCATTTGGTTTTTGCCATCCATGCTCCGCCGATGACACCTGCATCGTTTCCGAGTGATGCAATCAATACTTCGACATCGTCTGCGCAAGGCGGGAAAGCATGCTGTTTCACAATGCGCTCTACTTTACTGCGAAGAAGCTCACCTGCTTTTGAAACACCGCCGCCAATGACAATTTTTGTAGGGTTTAAAGCACTAGCAAGATTCGCTAGGACAAGTCCAAGATGTGTCGTCACTTCTTCTACGACACGCATTGCAAGATCATCTCCGTTTTCTGCCGCTTCAAATACATTCTTTGCTGATAGCGAAGCGAGCGTGCCAAGTGAAGATGTATGCTGCTCGGTTTCTAATTTATCCTTTGCAATCCGGACGATGCCGGTTGCAGATGCGATCGTTTCAATACAGCCTGTTCTTCCGCAGTTACACGGTGCTCCTTGGAATGGAACGGCACAAATATGGCCTATTTCTCCTCCAGCACCTGTCTCCCCTTGAACAACTTCACCGTTTACGATGATGCCGCCGCCAACCCCCGTTCCAAGTGTGACCATCAGGATATTTTTTGCGCCATCTCCTGCACCCTTCCACATTTCACCGAGTGCAGCAATATTCGCATCATTTTCAATGACAGATGGAAGTCCCGTCTCTGCCTCTAGGTGATCTTTCAAGGGGTAGTTTGTCCAGCCCAGATTCGTTGTTTTATAGACGATTCCCGATACTTTATCTACAGGTCCAGGTGCACCCATTCCGATCCCAATAAGTGCTGATTTCGGCATACTGATCTCAACCAGTTTATGGTCAATTGATTTGGCAATATCGACTGTGATCGTCTGCCCAGATTTATCCGTAGGAATCTCCCACTTATGCTGTATTTCACCATATAGATTAATGAACGCAAGCTTAATTGTCGTACCGCCAAGATCAATACCTACAAACCAATCCCCTGTCATATGCCCTCCACCTTCACATTGTTTTTCGATTTAATTTGGCTAGTTCCATTTGAAGAATGGTCATTGCGTTTGACCATTCTGTCCGGTCAATAACGCCCGATGTATACATTTCCTTCAATTCGTCTGCCATAAATTCTAGTTCTACTTCACGATCTCCGAAATACACATAATTTCCAAATCTCATGAGCAGCTGCTGTACATCATATAACGTTTTCATTGTTTCCACCATTTCTTCTCATCAACAGATAGGATAAGCGTATTCATAAATGCGCTTTCAGTCAAGTCATTCAACGTGTTTGACTATTTTCTATATATTGTTTCAACTTTAATAATTGATCATTTTGAGGATCTTGTTTTAACGCTTTCTCTAATAGATCCTCTGCTTTCGCTGTCTCTCCTTTTTCTACAAATAGCAACGATAAATGATACAGTTTATTTGGATCATCTGGATCTTTTTCAAGAGACTTTTGCAAAAATTGAATAGCTTTATCAAGGCGGCCCTGCTGCGCTTCGGATAGTGCATAGATATGAAGTGCTTCAGCTGATGCATCTTGATCGTGCACATATTCCTCTAGTTGTTCACTTGCTTCGCTATACTTTTTCTCATCAAATAAACTTGCTGCCTCACTTGCTGCCGCTGCTTCCTTTTGATCGTCAGAATGAAACCCTGTATACAACCCAAAACCGCCAATAAAGAGCAAAGCAGCACTTGCAAGAAGCATTTTGACAGGCTGCACCTGTTTAGGCAGACGGACAGCTAATGCCGTGAAAAAACCGCCAACCAGACCGCCAAGATGCCCTGCATTATCAATACCTGATACAGTGAAGCCTATTCCTAGGTTAATGAGTATAATGACAATAATATTTGTCCCCATCGTCCGAAAGAAAAGCTTTCGGTTTGAGATGGCTAAATATAACAGTGCACCTAAACAGCCAAAGATCGCGCCTGATGCGCCGGCTGCAATTGCCGTATTAAACACAAAGCTCGCAATGGAGCCAAAAATGCCGGAAATGAAATAGATGAGCAAAAATCTTCCCGACCCATAAATTCTCTCAACAGCTGCTCCGACGGACCAAAGAGCAAAAGTATTAAAGAGTAAGTGCGTCAAACCAATATGTAAAAACATTGGTGTAATCAGGCGCCACCATTCACCATCTAAGATCAGCACATTATTTTTAGCACCGAATGCTGTTAAAGTTGCGGTATTGGTACTTCCGCCTGACAGTTCAAGTAAAAGAAACATCACCACTTGAACAGCGATCAGCAAGTAGGTGAAAATGGGTCTGCCATTTTGAAAAACGGCCAAATCTCGTTCACGCTGCTTTTCCTGATCATCAAATGCCTGAAGCACGTTCATTTTCAGCTGCATTGCATCCTCAGCTGTGTCTCGCTTCGCTTCTTCTACATCAACTGCAAGAGATGTATTCAGCCATTTTTGCAGTTCGTTTACATCGTTTTGAAGCGTGTCTGCATTAAGTAACACAGGAGTAACTGTCACCTTATTCTCTTTTTGCGGCTGACCGCTTAGGTCTTCCCAATCATCTACTGGAACATCAGTTGTAAATTGCAGCTGCAGGAGATGAAGAGATCGTTTGCGCATTGCTTCTCTGAGCTGATTGATCCGATATGTTTGCTCCTCGATATCTCGAACGATCTCTTGCCTGAAATTCACATCTTTTCTATATAGACGGATGAGATCATAACCTGAGTTTCGTGGTGCTTCAAAAAAAATTTCATTTTCTGGGTACGGACTTTGAATCATCTCGTATCCTTTTTGTCTTAATTCATCAACAACTCGCCAAAATAGACTATCTATGACATTCATACATTCGCGCTCCATTTTTTACATTATTATAGCAAGAATCGTTCTTATCCGCATTTCTAAACAAAAAAATCCCGGCTTTTGCGGGATTAGAATGCTTGGCGAATAAATTTCGTCCGAAAATATGGGATTTTCATCAGCCATTTAATTAAAAAGTGACGTACTTGATTTTGGCCTAAAATCAAATTCATGAGCCGATAACGATTTTGCACGAGAACGAATGCAAACAGTGTGAACACAATGCTCCAAATCATTTTATTCATCATATTCCCTCCTATGTTCGTATCGTGGCTTAAATAGGATTTGTTTATGCATGAACCATCGTTTTTATCGCTTACTATGGCTTCTTTTATTAACCAGCCTTCACAATCTAATCCCTTGTTCTTTTGATTGAATATAATAGACCTCTCCGCAATCTGATTGATCAAAAGAAACGTCAAAATGATGAAGATCGATTAAATCCTTGAAAGTATGAGGCAGCTTACAATTCCGCTCTAACTCTTCAAGCTTGTGCGGGAAGTAACTGTCGTATGGATTTGGTGTATGAACATATACAGCGTCTAAACCAGGGTCATGTTCGTGAATACAAATCCAAGTTTGGTATGGCCTTTCAAAGCCTTCTAGCTGTTTTAGCAGCCTATAATATAAAGCGATATGAGCTTTAATATGCTCTCTTCTTATTTTTAAGCTATTTCCCCCAAATCCAAAAAAATCAAGGTGCGTATGCCAAAAATAAAACCATGAATCATGATCAAGTTTTAAGTCACAAGTATTCACTTCCTCCCACATATGACGGAAGTATCTTTTCTTTCCGCGAAATTTTTTCAAAACATATCCCTCCGTCAGCTAAAATGTCCTTTAATGAAGAATGTTGATCGCTATCGTTCATGTGACTTTTGATCACAAGCAAGCACCTTCGCTCAACACAAAAAGCCCGTTCTTACGTATAAGCAGCGGACTTTTATTTTCGATATAAGGTACCTTTCTCACTGACCATGATTGAGACCGGGATGTCGTGTGTTTCAGCCGGAATATGCTCAGTTTGCTGTACTGTCAAACAAAGGGCAAGTGTTTCGCCGTGATAATCAGCTAAATACCGGTCATAATAGCCGCCCCCATATCCGATACGGTAGCCTTGTCGATCGAAGCATACCCCAGGAACAATGATAAGATCGATCACTTTTTTATGTACAGCTGACGATGACGCAGGATCGGGTTCCCACAGCCCAAAGTATCGGGATATCATTTTCGTTTCCAGTGTATATTCATAAAACGTCATCTCTTTTGTTTCCGGAAAACAGGTGGGTACACATACTGTTTTCCCCTCCTGCCATGCTTTTTCAATTAGAGGCTTTGTCGGTACCTCTTTTCCTCTAGACATGGTAAGTGCAATCGTATTCGCTTGTTTCCATGCTGGCAGTTGAAACAAGTGCTCATGAAGTAAAGCAGTGCTTCGCTTGAATTCCTCAGCACTCATCTGTTCCAGCTTGGCTAATGTTTGAAGACGAAGCTCTTTTTTCACACAGATCATCTCCCATCATAAAAAAACAGCAGGAAAATTCCCTGCTGCTTACTTTGTTTCACGATGTAAAGTTTGTTTTTTATCACGTGAGCAATACTTTTTGAATTCAACGCGATCTGGATTGTTTCGCTTATTCTTTTTAGTAATATAGTTACGCTCACCGCATTCAGTGCAAGCTAGAGTAATATTTACGCGCATGTTTTTCCCTCCAAACTAAAATCAATTCACATTCAGACCTAACTATAATACCACTTCTAGCTTAGGAATGCTAGAATGTTTTTTCACCAATTTCAATTTCAGTGCAATCCTGTCCGCGTTCTGATCCATATCGCACGTTCATTTCATGAAAAATGGCCTGCTCCCCTATAAAACCTCAATCTTTGTCGTACTGTATACATGAGAATCCCTCTTTTCCCCCACTGCCTCTTTTATTTTGACAGCGGGCAAGGTTTTCATACTCGTTTTTCATATAAAAAGAAAAAAGATGAAAAAAAGGTGATTTTTTCAGCAATTCCTTTTGAAACTAGCTTTTTTATGGTATAAAAAAGAAGGGTCGAAAACTGTCTGAAACAATCATGAAAGCCTTTTATGGCTTTCAGCATTAAAATATGAATAAAAGGTGATGAAACATGGAAATTGCAATTATCGGATTGCTTGTTGTCAGTATCGTACTGATCGCATTCTCATATTTTCAAAGAGAGCCGATTAAAGAAGTCGAGCAGGAACTTGAAACACTTCAACTATCTGCAATGCAAGAAATCTATAAACTGAAAAAGAAAATGAAGGTTCTTGAAGAAGAATTGCTTGAGACAAACATCGTCGTCCGCAAACATTCAGAAATTGATCCATCTATCGCAAGACAAATCATTTCAAAGCATCAAAATGGCATGTCTCCTGAGGCCATTGCGCGCGCTGAGCATGTATCTGTAGATGAGGTCAACATGATCATTAAAGACAACGAGAAGGTGCTTGTATGACGAAAAAAAGCATCCAAACGTTTGCGGCAGGCATGATTCTTGCAACTGGTGTTCTGGCGATCGTTTTTTTCCTCACTGGAAAAGATGAAGCGGCTGCTGATACAACAACAAAAGAAACGCTCGCAGCGAAAGTAACAGACACTGACGTGAAAAACTATTTAGACTCTAAAAAAGAAGTCTCCGTCAGCCGTGAAACATATCAGCAGCTTCTCGATTATAAAGAAAAAGCACTGAAAGCAAATGAAGACGGTGATTCTAAGAATGATAAAGAAACATCGGACAAGCCTAAAGGCAAATCGGTCAAATTTGTCATTAAAAACGGGATGAGCACAAGTGATGTTTCAGACATGCTTGAAAAAGACGGAATCATCAACTCGTCTAAAGATTTTAATGATTACGTGATTGACGCCGGCTACCATAAAGAAATTCGTGCGGGCAAGTTCAATTTAAAAACAGGGATGACGTTCAAACAAATCGTCAAAGCCTTAACAAAATAACAACAAAAACCCTCTGGCGGCGCTGACCTCCAGGGGGTTTTTATTATCCAAATCGACCAGATATATAATCATTTGTTCTTTGGTCATTTGGCTCAGAGAACATCACATTCGTATCATTGACCTCAACAAGCTCCCCCATTAAAAAGAAGGCTGTTCGGTCTGATACCCTAGCCGCTTGCTGCATGTTATGCGTCACAATGGCAATCGTGTATTTCTCTTTTAATTTCATAATCAATTCTTCAATCTTTAATGTTGAGACTGGATCAAGCGCTGATGTTGGTTCATCCATTAGTAAAATGTCTGGACTTGTGGCAATGGCTCTTGCGATACAAAGACGCTGCTGCTGACCGCCGGAAAGACCTAATGCAGGCGCACTTAATCGATCTTTCACTTCATCCCAAAGGGCAACATCACGAAGCGCTTTTTCAGCGATTTCTTTCAATTGCTGCTTGCTCTTCACTCCATGAATTCTTGGTCCGTAGACGACATTATCAAAGATAGACTGAGGAAATGGGTTCCCTTTTTGAAAGACCATCCCGACGTTTTTACGCAGCTCCACTAGATCGACACGGCCTTTTAAAATATTGTCACCGTTATACATCATATCCCCGGTAATTTTCACACCTGGCACTGTTTTGACCATGAGATTTAAGGTCTTTATAAATGTTGACTTTCCGCAGCCGGACGGACCGATAATCGCTGTGACTTCATGCTCTCTAATGTCTAAATCAATATGCTTCAGTGCGTGATGCTGTCCGTACCAAAGGTTCATATCATTCACACGAAACACTTCTTTTTTGGCTGTTTCAGTAGCTACTGCATTCATCAAAATCCACCCGCCTTATCCAAATCGACCATTGATATAGTCTTCTGTTTTTTGCTGCGCAGGACGTGTAAAGATACGTTCAGTGGCATCATATTCTACTAGATCACCGTTCAGGAAAAAGGCCGTATGATCAGATACACGTAACGCTTGCTGCATGTTGTGTGTCACAATGACGATCGAATAATCATTTTTCAACTCTGATAATAGCTCTTCAATTTTTGCATTTGAGATCGGGTCTAGGGCAGAAGCAGGTTCATCTAATAAAAGAACGCTGGGCTTCATCGCAAGTGTACGTGCAATACAAAGGCGCTGCTGCTGACCACCGGATAATGACAACGCCGAGCGGTGCAGACGATCTTTGACTTCATCCCACAGCGCCGCTTTTGTTAAACTTTCCTCTACCGCATCATCAAGCACTGATTTTCTTTTTTCACCCGCATACTTTAACGCATGGGTAATGTTATTGTAGATCGATTTAGGAAATGGGTTTGGTTTTTGGAAAACCATACCGATTTCTCTTCTTAAATTCACCACATTAATGCGATCATCTAAAATATTGAGCCCTTCGTACATGATCGCCCCTTCACTTCTCGCACCTGGGATCAAGTCGTTCATGCGGTTAATGCTGCGTAAAAAGGTTGATTTCCCGCAGCCAGATGGGCCGATTAATGCGGTAATTGCGTTCTTCTCAATTTCAAATGAAATGTGATTGACCGCTCTTTTTTCACCATAATAAATGCTTAAATCCTGCACCTGTAAAATCTGTTCCGCTTGAAGTGGAGCCTTTTTTGCTGCAATCTCTTTTTTTTCTGCTAGCATTTGAACCATATCCCCTTCACACCTCTCTCACATTATTTTGACGTTAGCTTCTTATGAATAAATGAACCAAGCCATCTAGCTGCTAAGTTGAATACTAAAACTGAAAGCACGAGTACGGCTGATGCACCATTTGCAATGGCCTCTGCATCTGGAATGATTCCTTGTGTATTGACATTCCATATATGAACGGCTAATGTTTCTGCCGGTCTAAAAATATTCAGCGGTGACGTATCAGAAAATGGACTCCAGTTTGTAAAATCAAGACGTGGTGTGGTGAGGCCTGCTGTGAAAAGAAGCGCTGCTGCCTCCCCGAAGACTCTTCCTGACGCTAAAATCGCACCGGTAATAATAGAAGGAATCGCACCTGGAATCAGGACCGTCTTCACTGTATGCCATTTCGTCACACCGAGCGCTAGTGATGCTTCCTTTTGATCCTTCGGTACAGAGCGAAGCGCGTCTTCTGTCACCCTGACCATCACTGGCAGATTAAACACCGTGAGCGCAAGAGCTCCTCCGATGATCGTATAACCCCAGCCTGTTAAATTAACAAACATGAGTAAACCAAACATACCAATGACAATGGAAGGAAGTGAAGACAGCACTTCAATACATGTGCGAATAAAATCAGTGACTTTGTTTTGAGGCGCATATTCAGCCATGTACACTCCGCCGCCGACACCAAGTGGTACTGTGATCAGCATTGTAATAAACAAAATGTAAAACGAGTTAAACAGCTGATCCCTAATGCCTCCGCCAGAGCCAATTGCACTTGAGCGAGTTGTCAAAAAGTCAAAATTTAATTCTTTTGCACCGTTGAAGATGATATAAGAAAACAAACCAACTAGGATCGCCGTAATAATGGCGGCACATAATCCAAAAATAAACGTGGCAAAACGATCGGTCATTTTGCTATTCATTAAATTTTCCTCCTAGACGACAAGTATCTGATAATGAGAATGAACATAAACGATACAACTAGAAGGACAAGCCCCATTGACCAAAGTGTATTGTTTTCAACACTTCCATACGTTGTGTGACCCATGTTTAACGTAATAATGGTTGTTAACGTACCAGCTGTATCCATAATGCTCTCTGGTAAATTACGCGTGTTTCCAATGACCATCTGAACGGCAAGGGCTTCTCCAAATGCTCTTGCCATCCCAAGAACGACCGCTGTCATTAATGTTGGAAGAGCTGCCGGTACAAGCACACGTCTAATCGTTTGCCATCTTGTTGCGCCAAGTGCATACGATCCCTCACGCAAACTTTTTGGAAGGGAAGCCATTGCATCAGTTGCAATGGATGTAACGGTTGGCAGAATCATAATAGACAGGACAATTGTTCCTGCTAATACGCTATGCCCTGAGCCGCTTGACTTGAAATGTCCGATAAACGGCACCAATACTGTAAGACCTATGAATCCGTAAACAACGGATGGAATCCCTACAAGCAATTCAATGACTGGCTGGAGAATTTTCCGGCCCCATGCAGGTGCAATTTCTGTCATAAAGATCGCTCCTGCGATGCCTAGCGGCGCTGCAATGAGTGCCGAGAGAAGTGTGACGGCGATCGATCCAAAGATAAAAGGAAATGCACCGTACTCCGGGTTTTCTGCTGTTGGGTTCCAATTGATACTGGTTAAGAACTCAATTGGGCTTACACCATTTACGATGAAAGATTGTAAACCCTTAATGCCAAGAAAGATGGTGATGGCGATGGATACTGCAATCATTAAGAATGCGCAGAATTTCACCAAAATACTTCCTCTTACTTCATCCATTTGCCTATTTTTCTTCGAGCTGATCAGTCGATCGCTCGCTTCTGTATGTTCTATCTGCTTCATCTTTTTCTACACTCCTATGAATGTCATAAAAGGAAAAGTGAAATGCTCCACTTTTCCTTCATCAGCAATTCAAGACCTCTTACTTATCTGATTGTTTGCCTGCCGCATCTCTTTCTACTTTCATATTAGAGACTGAGATGTAGCCTTGGTCTTTGACGATTTCTTTTTGTACTTCGTCACTCATAAGGTAATCTAAGAATTGTTTTGCTAGACCTTCCGGCTCACCTTTTGTATAAGAGTGCTCGTATGCCCAAATTGTATATTTACCGCTTTCTACATTGCTTTCTTCCGGTTTCACACCATCAATGCTAAGCGGTGTAATTTTGTCATCTGTTAAATAAGAGAATGCTAGGTATCCAACCGCACCTGGTGTTTCTGCAATCAGTTTTTTCACTGTGTTTGAAGAATCTTCTGTGATTCCTTCTGCAGGTGTTGCGCCATCAAGTGCATATTTCACAAATGTTGCACGAGTTCCTGAAGAATCAGGTCTGTTTACAAGCGTGATTTTTTGGTCTTTCCCGCCAAGCTCTTTCCAGTTTTTGATTTTACCAGTGAAGATTTTTTTCAATTCGTCCTTTGTGATGTCTTTGACACCCACTTCAGGGTTTACAGCTGCGGCCATTCCAACAACTGCTACTTTGTGGTCTTTTAAAGCTTTTGCGTCGATTCCGTCTTTCTCTTCAGCGAATACATCTGAGTTACCAATTTGTACAGATCCTTCTGAAACTTGAGAAAGTCCTGTTCCCGAACCGCCGGCTTGTACTTGAATATCGGCTTTTGGATGTTTATCCATGAATTTTTCTGCTGCCGCAAGAACTAAAGGCTGCATCGCAGACGATCCTGAGATGGTAATGGAGCCTGATGCTTCATCTTTGTTTGAAGCATTTCCTTTACTGTCTTTTGAATCTCCGCTTGAGCTGCTGTTTCCGCATGCTGTGACGAATGCTAACAATGCGATAGTAAGGAAAGTAAGCAGCCATAATTTGTTCTTTTTCATTTCAAGAATACCCCCTGAATAATTTGTCCTACGAGTAATACATTAAAGGTTCTTTATTAATTTCGTTTAAATGGAATGTTAAGGTTTTGTAAATGTCGAAGTTTTGTAGAGAAATTGCGGCGTTTTTTATGAATTTTGTCAATTTATATCGGAATTTTTGAAGAAAACGTAAAAAAACGCCCACAAAAAGTGAGCGTTTTTACCTATGAAAGGTCTAGTCATTTGTTTCTGCTTCATTTTCAATTTTGTTTTTGTTTTTCGCCTGTGTATCATCGCTTTCCTGTTTTGATTTCAGTTCAAAGTACTTGTCTAATACTTGTTCACCAATATCATTTGTAATTGGGTAGCGCTGGTTGTAGTCTTGATACACCCATGGCACGACAACGGAAATGGCCACTTCTGGATTATCAGCAGGCGCATACGCTACAAGCGTTGTGTTATAGGTCGGTGTACCGCGCTTGCTTTTAATTGGGCCGTCATAGAATGATTGAGCGGTTCCTGTTTTGCCTGCTGGATTATACTTTTTGTTGCCAAAGTTTGAATAGGCTGTCCCTCTTGGGTTCTGCATCACAAGCTTGAAGCCTTGCTGGACACGCTTGATTTCATCACTTGTCATGTCTAGCTTATTCAATACATCTGGTTTGACGGATTCCGTCACAGCTCCAATGCCGCGCTGCGGGTCTGGCTCTCTCACTTCTTTGACAAGCTGCGGACGTAATCGATACCCGCCATTTGCAATGGTTGAAACGTATTGCGCCATTTGCAGCGGTGTAAACGTATCATACTGTCCAATCGCATAGTCAAGTAAGAGCCCCGATTGTGTAGACGTTCCTCTGTAGCCCGTTGCTTCGTTTGGCAGGTCAATACCTGTTTTGACGCCAAGACCAAATTTACTGAAATTGTAGCGGAACGTATCAAATGCTTTCGGATCAATTGGGAGCGGCTGATTCTTACGATATTCGCTTTTCCCAATGGCGATCGCTGTTTTGAACATATATACGTTTGATGAACGCTCTAGTGCTGTTAAATCATTAATGACTCCCATATTTTGATAGGATTTCTTTGGCGGCGACTGGGCGATATAGAGAGGTTCATCGTATTGGGTACTTCCAATATGAATAGCGCCTGTTTTATATCCAGTCAGTACCGTTGCCCCTTTTACAGCTGATCCCATCGCATATGAGGATGTCATCGTTCCTAATGAGTAGTCATCGAATTTGTATTTTCCGTTTTTGTTAGAAATCTGCTTACCCGCAACAGAGAGAACCTCTCCATTTCTCGGGTCCATCATGACAACAAATGCGCGATCAAGAAGCTCTGTTCCCCCTCTTTGTTTCGCACTTCTCAAGTTCTTTTCAATAATTTTTTCAACTGCTTTTTGCAGCTGGATATCAATTGTAAGCACAAGGTCTTTCCCGCTCTTACCTTCTGTTAACACTTTAGAGCTTGTGACATTGCCCTGTTTATCAGTTGTACTTTGTTCTTTTTCTTTTTGACCTTGTAGCACATCTTCATATTGATATTCAAGATAGCTTTTTCCTACACGATCATTTCGGCTGTAGCCGAGTGATAGATAATGTTCAAGCAGTGACGACGGAAGACCTTCATCACTTGAAGACACACTGCCGAGCATACTGCGGAGCAGTCCTTTATACGGATAGCTGCGTGACCAGTCTGTCGTCACATCAACACCTGGAAGCTCGTCCAAATGCTCAGAGACGTAAGCAATTTCGCTTGGCTTGACATCTTCATTTTTAATAAATTGAGGTGTCAGTGCATAGCCTGCATCCATCTGCCTTTTAATGGCAAGCACTTGTAAATCTTTTTTCGTCAGTTGATTTAATTCCTTGTCTGTGATGCGTTTTAACTGAAGCTGATATAGTTTATCATCAGAAACCTTATCGTCACCCTTTAATTCCGATTCCTTTTGGACAAGCTTTTTCGCTTCATTCGGATGCGTTAAGATCCAGAAATCTTTTTTGTCACGATCTGTGATTTTTTTCGTACTCACATGAATCATATCCGCTAATTTTGATGCCACTTTGAGCCGCTCTTCTTGTGAAGTCGTTGAGGTTCTCGTATATGTAATGGCATTTAGCGCTTTATTGCTGACAATCGTATTATAGTTCCGATCGTAAATTTTTCCGCGCGGAGCAGATGAGCTGACATTCACATCCTCTTGTTTTTCTGCCTGCTTTTTATAATCTTCTCCATTGACAATTTGCACAAACCCGAGTCTAACGACAACGCCGGTAAAAATAATAAAGGCAGCTAAAAATAATAAATTTAGCCGGATCGGAAGTGTTTTGCGCCCTTCCTTCGCGTCTTTTTTGTTTTTCTTGTTTCTCATCACATCACCTTTTCTATCAAGAAAGAAATGGCACCCCTTTTTATGTATAAAAGGTGCCATCATCATTTTAGCGGTTTTTCTATCATTTATCTAGAAATTTGATGTTCCATTGGTAAGAAATTTTACCTTTCTCCCTTAATAAGGTTCGTGTGAGAAACTGGCTTTTGACCGTCAGCCTCTTTCATATCAGCTGTTTTTTCTTTCAAATGAATATCTTTTACAAAATAATAAATGAGGGTATGTCCCGCCCCGAGCACAACAAGAGATGCTGGGATTCCAAGCTCATCTCCTAGTAAGGTGACAGACAGCAGGAACAAAACAATCGAACAAATACGGCCGGCATTTAAAAATAGCTCTCTGACCACAATATATTCAATTCGGGCCTTTCTGGCATACCTTGCATGGCCGATGACATCATATGTTAAGGATACATAAGGAACAAGCAGGAGCGGATATCCTATTGCAATGGCTACCGCATACATCAGAAGTGAAACATAGGACAAGTGGAAGACAATTAAAAACAAGGCGCCGTATAAAATCAGTCCGCCAAGCATGATGGCCTTCTTCCGCCACTTTTTCTTAATCAAACGTGTAGCGAAGAAATAAGCAAAAAACGCAACACCTGAATTCACTAAACCAAACGTCCCGAGAGCAAGCTCACTGTTTGTTGCAATAAACACGAAGACACTGATTAAGAAGACAAAGACCCCTTCACGAAGCCCTTGAAAAAAATGAGCTGTTGTAATCTTACGCCAATTCTCGTCTGCATGGCGTTCTTTCCAAATTTGTTTGATAATAAATTTGCCTTTTGACTGCCTTCTTTTGAGGAAAAAGCTCATCACAACCGCTAGTGAAAACAAAAAAAGCGATAATGTGAAAATGACTGTGTAGCCTGTATCATCCGTTAACTGAGAAATGACAATCCCCGCAATGAGAGGGCCGATCATGCCAGCAGTTGAAGTAAGCACCCCGAGAAACCCATTAAAGAAGTCTCTAGTTTCAGGCTCGGTGATCTCAAAGGTGAGTACGTTAAAAGCAAGCCAGTAAAAACCATAGCCGATCCCAAGGACACTTCCCAATAAAACAAGCCGTGCGGCCGCTTGTTCTCCTGCCATTAAAACAATTAAATAAAAAGCGGCTAAAAAGATGACACCGAAACGAAGGACAAACGCCCGGTCTATTTTTTTAGCGAGCCGGCCAGCGAATAAAAACGTAATGGGCTGAAGCACCACAATGGCCAAGTTATAAATCGCAAGATCCGTGAATTTCCCGGACTGTTTCCATAAGTACACATTTACAAACGTATTCGAAAGCGCAATGGCAAGTGCATATAACCCGCCAATCGTGAGGAGGAGCAATAAATCTCTTGTAACATCCATGTCCCCGAACATTTTCTTTAATCTGCTCATACCATTCATTCTCCTTTTCTACACAATAGTCTGTCTCATCAAAAGGCAGATATGTAAAAAAAGGAGGGAAAATATAAAAAGACCTGCATCTCTAAAGAGCAGGTCTTTTCAAATCAAATGATTTATTTTGCTTCGCTGTAAAGGCGAGCTACTTCATCCCAGTTCACAACATTCCAGAATGCTGAAATGTAATCAGGACGACGGTTTTGGTAGTTTAGGTAGTAAGCATGCTCCCAAACGTCTAGTCCTAGAATTGGCGTTTTTCCTTCAGTTAAAGGAGAATCTTGGTTTGGCGTGCTTGTGATTTCAAGTTTTCCGTTGTTTACAACAAGCCATGCCCAACCAGAACCAAAGCGTCCTGCAGCTGCTGCAGCGAAATCAGATTTGAATTTTTCAAATCCACCTAATTCTTTTTCGATTGCATCTGCAAGTTCACCAGTTGGTGCGCCGCCACCGTTTGGTGAAAGAAGCGTCCAGAATAATGAGTGGTTCGCATGTCCTCCGCCATTGTTACGTACAGCTGTACGAATGTTTTCAGGCACTGAGTTTAAGTTAGCCACTAGCTCTTCAATTGATTGATCTTCAAGAGCTGATACACCTTCGATTGCTTTGTTTAAGTTTGTTACGTATGTGTTGTGGTGTTTTGTGTGGTGAATCGTCATTGTTTCCTTGTCGATATGTGGTTCTAATGCATCGTAAGCATATGGTAATTCTGGAAGTTTAAAAGCCATGGTTAAATTCCTCCTTAAAATGTATGTACTGAAATGCTTCCTTTGTAAGTCAGCAATTCACCCTACTCAAAGAGTATCAAAAGAAACAGCTTGTTTCAACGTTATTGCTCATGTTCTGAAACATTTCAGTGTTTATTTTGTATTTAGCCCTTTTGAAAAAGTTTTAAACACCCTTTTTCAACTTAGCGAAGGACATAAAATAAAAAGATGCCCAGCATCAGCGCTTGAATCAATCCTTTTGCAAAAACCCCTGATACAAATCCAATTAATGAGCCTAATCCGACTTTCACACTCGTCTTCAGGTCTTTTTGATGAACAAGGAGCTCTGCAATGACACTCCCAAGAAACGGACCAATAATAATTCCTGCAATCGGTATCACAAAAGGACCAGCTAATAACCCAATGGTGCTTCCCCAAATAGCTGCCTTGCTGCCGCCAAAGCGCTTTACCCCAATCAAGTTTGAGACATAATCTGCCGCAAATAAGACGGCAGTAAACATGGCCTGAATAAGCCAGAACGTCAGTGTAAGCGGCTCGAAGCTAAAGAAGAAACCATATAAAATAAATCCGAGAACCATAAAGACCACACTCGGAATAATTGGATAAACCAGTCCAACAAACGCAATGATAAATGCACAGCCAATCAGTATCCAATACAAAACGTCCAAGACCCTGCCGCCTCCTTTTTATATGCTGTATACATTATGCCTCATTCCTTCTATCTTAACCAGTGATGAAGGCCATACTTGTACTTGATGGATAGACATTGATACAATATGAGAAATAGAAAAGAATGTAGGAAGTGAATGGGTATTGAACGTATTTAATCTATTGTTAAAAGGAATTTATTCACCAAAAGATATTGCTAAAGCACGCTTTACAGGGATCGGTAAAGCAATTTTATTCATTTTTATCCTTTCAATCATCGCAGCAGTTCCTCAGGGGTATCATATGAGCCAAGAGGTCTCGAATGCGATGTCAGGATTTCAGCATGTGATCAAAAAAGATTTACCCGACTTTTCGATTGAAAAAGGTAAACTTCAAGCGGATCAAAGTGCACCGATAGAAAAAGAAGAAAACGGCATCACGATCATCTTTGATCCTGCTGAAAAAATAAAAGCAAGTGAGCTTGAATCAAAGCAAACGGCCATCGCTTTATTAAAGGAAAAAGCAGTGATTGCCATTGATGGACAAATGACAGATATTCCATACCAGCTCCTTGGTGGAACGCTGACAAAAGATGAACTCGCACGGGTCACAAATCAGAACCAAGCGATTATCATCCCTGTCATCTGTGTACTGCTATATCTATCAACTGCGGCTCTCATGTTTATCAGCGCAACATTCCTTGCGATGCTTGGTACATTTATTAAACGAATGCAGCAAAAAGAGCTGTCTTTCCAAATGCTTTGGAAGCTCTCCGCTTATTCACTCACATTAACAACGGTCTTTTTCGCGATCATGAGTGCATTAAACACGCCTGTTGCAAACTCATTTTTATTAAATTGGGTCATTAACTTTATCTTCTTATATCTTGTTGTTAAAGAAATACCTGCAAAAAAAAGTAAATGATCCATCCAACAAGGATTTGTCTACACAATGAAAGCTCCCCCGGCTCGGAGGAGCTTTTTATGTATGTTTATGCTCTAGGACTCATCTGGATGGATGATCGCAAACAAGTAGTGATCCTCCCACACTCCATTAATCTTTACTTTTTTACGATTTAGTCCCTCATTTTCAAAACCTGTCTTTTCAAGTACACGAATGGAACCCTTATTACTCGGCTTTACTCCAGCCTCAATACGATGGAGATTCAACTCAAAAAAGGCATAGTCAATGATTAAACGAATGGCTTCTGTCATATATCCATTTCCGCCCTGCCTTTGATCGAGTACATACCCGAGCCAAGCTCCTTCTATTGGACCTCTTACGACAGAACTTAATGAGATCGTCCCAATTAAGGCACCTGTTTCATTTAAGAAAATACCGTGCATGTAAGATTCATCTTGTGCACTTCTTTGCACACCGCGCTGAATGCGTTCAATTTGACGAGGTAACGTGAAGAAATCATCTTTGACCAAAGGTGTAAATTCCTGAAAATATGAGCGATTCTCAAGCTCTAATGTTAACAGTGATGCTGCATCATTTTCTGTTAGTGTTCTCACATATATATGCTGACTAACCTTCTTCATAAAATCCCCCCCCTGTTTATTTTATCATAATGGCCATATGAGGTTGCTCTCCTAATTACTACACCAACGCCCCAAGCAGTTTTTATTACAAGGCTTACTAGAACTAACTAGAACCATCCTTTTCAGCTTTTCTCCTCTTTTTGGTTCTATCATTTCAGGACATGCATAGACTGAAGTAAACTCTTAAAAGCGGTGAGTAAAATGCGGCGAATTCTTTTTTTACTAATCAGTTTGTTTGTCCTCTTTATTATCTTTTTTGATTTAAAAAATGGAACCATTCCTGTTGAGGAAAACCCAGCCGTTCCAGCAAGTGCCCTTCAAACAGCTGAGAAAAAGACATATAAGAACGTCACTGTAAAACAAGGTGAAACGGTCCTCTCCATCGTACATACAAGCAAGCCGCTTGATGATGTCATTAAAGATTTCGAGGAGCTGAATCAAGGTGTCAAAGCGAACGAAATCAGGGCAGGCAGCACATATAAGTTTCCTGTCTATAAGAGATAAAACGTTAATTCCTTGTCATTCATACAAAGAGACTGTTACAATATGAACTGTAAAACACGACGTACACGGCAAAGGATTGCTTGTACACTAAGGAGCGATTGACAAGTGAGTGAAGTCACACATCGTACTAAAACGCGTCCCGTCAAAGTGGGACCTTTAACTATAGGTGGAAATAATGAGGTTGTCATTCAAAGTATGGCAACAACCAAAACACATGATGTCGAAGCGACAGTCGCTGAAATTAAACGTTTAGAAGAGGCAGGCTGTCAAATCGTGCGTGTCGCATGTCCAGATGAGCGTGCAGCAAATGCAATTGCGGACATTAAAAAGCAAATTAACATCCCGCTTGTTGTGGATATTCATTTTGACTATAAGCTTGCTCTGAAAGCGATTGAAGCAGGCGCAGACAAAATCCGAATCAATCCAGGAAACATCGGAAGAAGAGAAAAAGTCGAAGCGGTTGTCAAAGCAGCAAAAGAAAAAGGCATTCCAATTCGTATTGGCGTAAACGCTGGTTCATTAGAGAAAAAAATTCTTGATAAATACGGCTATCCAACGGCAGATGGTATGGTCGAAAGTGCACTGCATCACATTAAAATTCTAGAAGACCTAGACTTTCATGACATCATCGTCAGTATGAAAGCATCTGATGTAAACCTTGCAATTGAGGCATATGAAAAAGCAGCTAAAGCCTTTGATTATCCTCTTCACCTTGGGATTACAGAATCAGGCACGTTATTTGCAGGTACAGTCAAAAGTGCAGCTGGACTTGGCGCTATTTTGAATATGGGGATTGGGAACACACTCCGCATTTCATTAAGTGCTGACCCAGTTGAGGAAGTAAAAGTAGCACGTGAATTGTTGAAATCATTTGGTCTTGCATCAAATGCAGCAACACTGATCTCCTGCCCAACTTGTGGACGAATTGAAATTGACCTCATCAGCATTGCAAATGAAGTCGAAGAATATATTTCTAAAATCAAAGCACCGATTAAAGTAGCTGTTCTCGGCTGCGCTGTAAACGGTCCAGGTGAAGCGCGTGAAGCGGACATCGGAATCGCAGGCGCTCGAGGCGAAGGCTTATTGTTCCGTAAAGGTGAAATTGTTCGTAAAGTGCCGGAAGAAACAATGGTCGAAGAACTGAAAAAAGAAATCGATAAAATCGCTGAAGAACATTATGCAAAAATGGAAGCTGAAAAAGAAAAACAAGCGAATGCCTAACAAAAAACGCCTGACTGGTGACGTCAGGCGTTTTTCTGTTCTTGTTAAAAGAACGGGGTGATAAATATGCCTAGGATGACGGAAACAATTCCGATCCCAATTGACCACGCGCCAAGCGCATGTGCTCCTTTTCTTCGTGCAATATAACCAACGACGATTGCCGCTACCCCTAATAGCACCGGCAAGACAAATAATGAGATAATCGCAATCGCGAGTGCTGTATAGCCTATCCCTTTACTGCCTGAATCGTCACCTGCATGGTCACGTCCTCGTCTATCTTCTCGATCTCTTGAAGCTTGATATGGCTCTGCAATTTCAGCAGCTGTTTCCTCTAAATAGCCATCATCATTACTAAAGTGTGTGTCGATTTCACGATCATTTCTTCTGAAATCCTCGTCTCTTTCCATGATCAATTCCCCCTTTTGGTTGATAGAAAGGAGCTTTTTTAGTATGAGCAAAAATGTCTGTTTCATGTTTGTTAAAACTTGCTGGAATTGTGAATTGATTATGTTACACTTTAAGAGTATAAAAATGAGGAGTGTGGGCATGTTACGTTTAGGAATTGATATTGATGGTACAGTGACGGCGCAGGACACCTTTGTTCCCTACTTAAATGAGTCGTTCCAATGTGCCATGACACTAGAAGATATGACAGAGTATGATTTGACGAAGCTTTTAAAGATTTCTCAAGAAGAATTTTGGGGCTGGATGGATCAGCACGAGCCTCTTATTTATAAACAGGCAGAGCCTGCTGAGGGTGCAAAAGAGATCCTCGACCAAATGAAGCAGCAGCACAAACTGATTTATATTACAGCAAGAAGGCAGCAGCATTCGGATATTACCTACAAGTGGTTTCAAGAACATGATGTGCACTATGATGCTATTGAGCTGGTTGGCGGTCATCATAAGTTGGAAGCCGTCCAAAAGCACAAGATTGATGTATTTTTTGAAGACCATCATGGCAATGCCACAATGATTGCAAAAGAAGCTGACATCCCGGTTATCCTTTTTAACTCCCCTTATAATCAAATGCCCGTTGACGACAGGATTATTCGCGTGAACAACTGGCAGGAAGCGTCTCAATGGATCAAACAATACGAACAGCGTCTGCAAACTGCTTATTAATGTAACTGAGCGAGCACCGAAGCGGAACAAACGCGAGGATTTGTCTACACGCTGAAGCCGATACATTTAATGTATCGGCTTTTTTGATGGAGCAAGCTGCCCTTCTTTCATGAGGAAATGGTACAGTGCCCCCTTCATGCCTGCCTGATTCAAGTAGTAGCAAGTTTCCAGTTTCACCTGAATGTTCTTCCACGCATGCAGTGTATGTAAATGTTTTTCAATGTTTTGTAATAAGTCTGGTCTTGCACTTACGCCCCCGCCGATAAGGATTTTCTCTGGGTTAAGAACAGTCGCTACATTGTAAATGCCAATGGCGATTCGCTTGTACCATTGATCCACCAGCTTCTCAATGGCCGGATCATGCTTCGTCTTTTCAAAAATCTCTTGGCCGTCTATTTGAGTACTTTGCGGAATTCCTTGCTTTTCTTTATAGCTCCGAATTAATCCAGCTGTTGAAGCGCTGCTGTTGAGAGTTGTAAACTGGCCATTTTCCGTTTCTGTCAGCATCATGCCAAATTCACCACCGCGGAAGGAAGCCCCGCGCACAAGCTGACCATCAGCAAAAATACCACCGCCAACACCCGTGCCAATCGTCATACAAATAAAGCTGTCACAATCTTTCGCATTGCCGCTATATTTTTCTGCGAGAGCTGCACAGTTCGCATCATTCTCCACTTCTACACGAAGAGACGTTTTCTCTTCTAAAAGTGTTTTTACATTTTGACCATTTAAGGCGATGATCGCGCCTGCAAATTCTGTATAACCTGATTCACTGTCTACAAAGCCTGGAAGACTGATGGCGATACCGTTCACATCCAACGTCCTTTGATATTCCTTGACTACATCTGCCATGGCTTCTAAAAACGGCTCAAGCTGACGGCAGTTCGTTTCATAATCACCGCTCGTGACCAGCTCTCCATCCTGATCCATTAATCCATGTTTCGTTCTCGTCCCGCCTACATCAAACACGACATAATACGCCACTTTTGACCCTCCCTTTACTCCTAAAGACGCAACTTACTTCAGTACCTTGTTCTCATTTTAATAAAACAGCCGCCCTTTGTAAAACGTTTTCAAAAAGACAAAAGGTTCGGTTTTGAAGAAGAAAATATCAATTAGAACACCATTTAGCATGAAGTTTATTATGGTATTCACCATTAAATTAGCAATAGAAAAAGCAATGGAATTGATTTTCCATTGCTTTTTAAGTTAATTTATATACTTTTCTTGGTAGGCTTTAAATTGTTCTTCGTATTTTTGCAACTTTTCCCCATCAACTTTTGAATTTAATTTCGGTTTTCGTTTTCCAATCACCATCACATCTTTATCGACAATAGGACTTGATAAAAAGATGTATGGTGCAAAACGATCACACTTCGTATTTGGAAGGGTTACGGATAACCTAGCATATTCTTCTGTCGGGAATTGGTTCGAAATTTCAAGTTCCTCGAGTCCCTCTAATTCCGATATCGGCTCTAAAGACTCGTCCTTTACTTTTATATTTGATAAGCACAGATATTTTAATTTCTTGAGGTATCTTAAAGGTTGAAGAGTATTTAAGTTTAATGAATTAAAAAGACCACCCGACAATTCTAACAATTCTAAATCAGTTTTTTTCTGCAAAGGGGCTATGTCATTTAACTTTGAAAAATCTGTTATGGATAAAGATTTTAAAAAAGTGTTTTTTGATAAATCCCATAAACTTTGTGCCTTTGTATTCCATTCAAGTGCCAATACCTCAACATCTTTAAGAGAACTTATGATTGATAAATCTTCTACTCTCAGTTCACGCATATAGAGCATTTTGGGATTAACTAAGCTCAAGATCGTATTGAATTCCTTTTGGTTCACTTTGTAAATCCACAATTTCGTCAGGTTAGAAAAAGATTTCAACCTTTCAATGTTTATTGTTTTTCCTGTGATTAACAACTCAGTGGAATGTTCATCTACATCAGCTAAATCATTAACGTATTCTGGTCGTTCATCAATATGAAAAATATATTGAGGGTGTTCTGTTAGCATTCTTTTACCTCCACATCTACTAATGACGGAATATCTAAATTAATTTTATCAGAATTTTGGAGTCAAAACGTGATCCTCGTTAGCTCCTGCCGATATTTCTTCGGAAGAAACAAGGGAATTTAATAAAATGCCTATATAAAAACAAATAAAAGAACTCCAATTCAAATACGAATTGGAGTTCTAATCAGCTGACTGATCTATTCTTTCTACCTTAAAACCGAGCCCGTTACTCTGCGGCTGGCTGTTTATGAATGAACTTCCTTCGGTTCGCAAGAAGGACACGTTCCATATATTTCAAATTTATGTCCGCTAATATGATAATCATCTAAATCGGCGTCCAGCTTGTCCATAGGACAGGCATCGATCTCCTTTGTTTTCCCACATGCAAGACAAATAAAGTGATGGTGATGATGGGAAAATGAACATTTAAAACGGAATAGTTTCTCCCCTGACAATTCCGTTGTTTCTAATATTCCAAGGTCTTCATATAGCGACAAGTTTCGGTAAATCGTATCAAAGCTGAGACCAGGGTAGTCTTCACTTAGTGCCGTCAGCACATTTTTAGCGGTCAAGTATTTATCAGAATCAGAAAACAATTGAAGCATATCTTCACGTTTGCTTGTATATTTGTAGCCTTTTTCCTTTAATAAATCAAGCGCTTCTTGTACGTTCATGATGATTCCCCCTTCTAAATTTCCCAATACTAATACACCCGATTAAAATCAAAATAGACAGCATCACAATCGTTCCGCCAGGCGCTAAATCAAGATAATAGCTTAAAATCAATCCGGCCAATACAGACAATTCACCAAACAAAATCGAGAGGAAAATCGCCTGTTTGAATCCTTTGGCAATGCGAATACTTGCCGCAACAGGAAGCGTCATGAGCGCTGACACAAGCAGTGTACCGACGATACGCATCGATGCCGCAATGACAAGTGCGACAACTAAGATAAAAATAAAATGAATCCATTTTGCTGAAATACCAGAAGCCTTTGCATGCTCTTCATCAAAAGAAAGCAGAAACAATTCTTTATATAAAAGCACAACAACTAACACAACAACGAGTGAGATCCCCACAATAATCCAAAGATCAAGTCTTGAAACCGCACTGACACTACCGAATAAATAACTAAACAAATCTGTATTAAAGCCATTCGCTAGTGAAATGAAGATGACGGAAATCCCAATACCACCTGATAAAATGATGGGAATGGCAAGCTCCTGATAATGCTTATACACAGAGCGCAGGCGCTCAATGAACAATGACCCTGCAACAGAAAAAGCCATTCCTAAGTAGAGCGGGCTTACCCCTGTCAAAAGGCCAAACTTTTTATCAAGGAATAGACTTGCGGCAATACCGGCAAGTGATACGTGACTGAGGGCATCTGCAATAAGCGAGAGCCTTCTTACGACAATAAATACACCAAGTAAGGGCGCAATAAAACCGATCAGCATACCTGCGATAAACGCATTTTGTAAAAATTCATAATGAAAAAATGGAAATAGCATTATTCATGTCCCCCATGATGATGATGGTCGTGATGAATCACTTGAATGTCATGCCCGTAAAATTGGGATAGCGCCTGATCATCCATTGAATCAAACGCTTCTGCATCCCCGTGGAAATGCAGAGTCTGATTTAAACAAGCCACATGGGTGACTTTATCAGAGACGGTGCCGACGTCGTGTGTGACGAGAATTAAAGACATTCCTTTTTCTTTGTTCAATGTTTCGAGCAGCTGATAAAAGCCTTCTACTGTCCGCTGGTCGACCCCAACTGTGGGTTCATCCAAGATGAGCAGCTTCGGCTGACTGACAAGCGCACGGGCAATAAATGCACGCTGCTGCTGACCACCAGAAAGCTCACCGATGTTTTGATGCTTTAAATCTTGTATGCCAACTGAGCGAATGGCATCTTCAACTTGCCATTTATCCTGCTTGCTCATTCGTTTAAATAAACCAATTTTCGCAGTCAGTCCGCTTGCGACGACCTCATATACAGAAGCAGGGAAACCCGTATTAAAGCTATTCGCCTTTTGAGAAACAAATCCAATTTGGTCCCAGTCTCTAAATTTTGAAACAGGCGTGCCAAATAGCTTTAATTCACCTTGCTGCGGTTTAATGAGCCCAAGCAGACATTTTAATAAGGTTGTTTTACCAGATCCATTCGGTCCAACAAGTGCTAAAAAGTTCCCTTCCTCTACTGTTAAATGAATGTGATCAATGACATTTCGCTGTCCATAAGAGTACGAAATGTCCTCCATTTCAATAATTGGCTTTGCCATGAATCCTTCCACCTTTAATCAAAATAAAAAGAATGATTACGATTTATACAACAAAAAGAAAATGGCTTTTGCCATTTTCTCTGTTCATACATACATTTCATTATATAAAAGAAAGATAAAAAAGTAAAATAAAAGCTAATGAATGGCTGTTTTGAACTTACCGCCTTTTGTTTCATGCGTATCCATAATCGTAATAAATGCTTGGCCATCAATTTCAAATACAATAGATTTCAGCTTTGTAATTTCAAGCCTTGTGACAACGGCGTAGATGACATCTTTTTCTTCATCTGTATAGCCGCCTTTTCCTTTCAGCTTTGTCGTTCCCCTGCCAAGTCGATGCAGAATCGCATCTGAAATTTCATCATAATAATCTGATACGATAATAACAGCTTTTGTTTCATCAAGCCCTTGAATAACAGCATCAATTGTTTTCATTGCCAAATAATATGTCATCACAGAATACATAGCCTGCTCTGGTCCGAAGACAAAGCCCGCCCAAATAAAAATGAACACATTGACGATCATGACAAACTCACCGACGGAGAAAGGAATTTTTTTCGTCAGAAGAATTCCTAAAATCTCTGTTCCATCCATTGAGCCTCCATTACGGATGACAAGTCCAACACCAAATCCAAGTAATAGCCCGCCAAATACAGTGGCTAAGATCGGCTGTGTTGTAAATGCCTCTACGTGATGAAGTGAAGATTCAATCACGGCTAAGCTGACAATCCCAATCACAGTGGAAATCAGAAAGGTTTTCCCAATATGTTTGTATCCTGATATCATAAATGGAATATTTAAAATGACAACAATCGTCGCGAAATTAATAAACGGGTTATCAGTAAAGAGATAATCCAAAATAAGCGAAATGCCGATGATGCCTCCATCAATAATATTGTTTGGCACTAAAAATAATTCAATGCTGACTGCTGCACATGCAGCTCCAACTAGAATCAGAAAAATTCTCAAAATAAAATGAGGCACTGATTCCTTTCTATGCTGTTTACTATTTGCCATACGTTCTCCCTTCTACACATGTTAAATTTTCAATGAACATTTTATTCACTTTACTATTTTATCATTTCACAGAATAAAATAAAATTTTTTGCACATTTTCCGTTTTCGCCCATACATTGTTACAGAGGGGAGGAATGGAATTGATTTTAATTCAAAAAATTGTCCTGCAGCGGCTCAATCAGATCACAGCAAGCGATCTGTTAAGGTATGCGAAACAGTATGGCGTCAGTTTAACGTCTAATCAAGCTGCTGAGGTTGCCAAACTCATGAACGGGAAAAACATTAATATTTTTAATGATTCAGAGCGTAACCGGCTTCTTAAGCAAGTGGAAGCGATTACTTCTAAACAGACAGCACAGACTGTGAATGATCTGTTTAACCAGTTTACAAATTAGGAAAAAAAGGGCCGCATTTAGCGGCACCTCATCATGTTGCATTCTTTTTTATTGACCCGTAATTTTATCTAGTAAGCCTTCATCAAATTGCTTTTCTTTCAGCATCGCAATTTCGAATTTGTAAGGTGGTTTTTTGTTCTTTTTATCTTCACCTACATAAGGCGTTTCTAGAATTTTCGGCACATCTTGAAGCTGCGGATGATGCACAATATAGTTCAGTGCATCGAAACCAATTTCACCAAAACCGATATTTTCATGTCGGTCTTTTCTTGCGCCTTGTACGTTTTTACTGTCATTAATATGAAGAACTTTGATTCGGTTAATACCGACAATTCGGTCAAATTCTTCTAACACACCATCAAAGTCGCTCACAATCGGGTAACCAGCATCGTGCGTGTGACACGTATCAAAGCAGACAGAAAGAGCTTCGTTATGTGTCACTCCGTCGATAATTTGGGCAAGCTCTTCAAAGCTTCTTCCGCACTCTGATCCTTTTCCTGCCATTGTTTCAAGTGCAATTTGAACCTCTTGACCTTTTACAATGACTTCGTTTAAACCTTCAATGATTTTTTGAATCCCTGCTTCTGCCCCAGCTCCGACATGCGCACCCGGGTGGAGAACAATTTGTCTTGCTCCCAGTGCTTCCGTACGCTCAATCTCAGAGCGAAGAAAGTCTACACCAAGCTCAAATGTCGCTGGATTCACTGTATTTCCAATATTGATAATATACGGAGCATGCACGACGATATCCGTCATGCCATGCTCTTTCATATGCGCTTGTCCAGCTTCAATATTCAGGTCTTCAATTTTTTTACGGCGCGTATTTTGCGGTGCACCTGTATAAATCATAAACGTATTCGAACCATAAGAGGCAGCTTCCTCACTCGCTGCAAGAAGCATATGTTTTCCGCTCATGGATACATGTGAACCAATCTTCAACAATGTTTCCCCCTACTTTCCATTACGCTTTGACTTTCTACGTTCCTGTCTTTTGATTTTATCCATCTCACGTGTCATTTTCTTTTTATATCCAGGTTTGACAGCTTTCGGTTTTCTCACAAGACGCTTTGCTTTTTCTTCAATTTCATTTGGAGCTTTTTTACGTCTTTGACGCTTCAGACGGTCATCTGCATCTCGCCATTCGCCATGAACAATGGTTTTGTTTTCAAACACAACGCCCATTTTCTCAATTTGAATGAGTGCATCCTCATCAGCCAGCTCATAAATGGTCATGGCAATTCCAGATGAACCAGCACGAGCTGTTCTTCCAACGCGGTGCACATAAAAATCAAGATCAGATGGAAGTTCATAGTTAATCACGTGGCTGACGCCTTTAATGTCAATTCCGCGTGCTGCAAGATCAGATGCCACAATATAAGTGAACTCCAAATCTTCAATTTGTTTCATGACTTTTTTACGTTCGCGCGGCGTTAATCCGCCATGGAGCACACCGATTTTCATTCCTTTTTCTTGTAAGAATGCTGCGATTTCATCAACAGTTGTTTTTGTATTGGCAAAAATGATGCCTAAATAAGGCTGTACATTCGTCACCATTTCATGGAGCAATTTTAATTTATCACGCTGTTTAGACGGAACTAAAATATGCTGAATGTTTTCTGCTGTAATCCGTTTTGGTTCAACATGCGCATACTTTGGATTGTCCATATATTTTTTAAGGAAGGGCTTTAGTTTTTCTGGAATGGTTGCAGAGAACACAAGCATTTGCAGCTGTTCTGGCATTTGTGCACCAATACGGTCCACATCTTCTAAAAATCCCATATCCAGCATTAAATCCGCTTCATCAATGACAAGAGAGGTCGCTTTGTAAACATTCAGCGCCTGCTCATGAATGAGGTCAGCAATACGTCCAGGTGTGCCGACAACCAAATGCGGCTGGTTTTTTAGCTTTTGAATTGATTTCTGCTTGTCCGTTCCGCCAATGTAAAGCTTTGCTTTGATCTCTTCTTCTGGAGAAGCATTCTTTAAAATCGTTTGAGCTTCTTTGAAAATTTGATTGGCTAATTCTCTTGTAGGTGCAGTAATCACCACTTGTACCTGCTCTTTGCTTGGATCAATTGAATGAATCAGCGGCAGTAAGTACGCATGAGTTTTTCCTGTTCCTGTTTGTGACTGGCCAATCACGCTTTCTCCTTTTAAAACAGCAGGGATGATTCTTTTTTGAATATCAGTCGGCTCATAAAAGCCTAGTTCATGAATAGCATCTATAATAAAAGGCTTTAATTCATATGTCGTAAATTTCGTTTCTTTCATGTTTTCACTCCTTAAGGCAATGCCTTTTTGCTCATCTCCTCATTATAGCTGATTTTCAGTAAAAAAACCATGTCCGCTTTTCCTACAGGAAACCAATTGATGCTTCCTTGCATAACCTAAGAAGAGAAAGAGAATGCAGTAAGGGAGGTACAAGTATGTTAGGGCAAAGGCCTATGGGCAATTTTCAGCCGCGCCGTCCCTCACGCCGGCACCTTGGAAATGGCGGACAGCCCGGAATTTTTCAAAGAGGACAGCAGCCTCCTATCCAACAGCCTTTTCAAGGGCAAGGCAATCCATTTCAGCAAATGATGCCTCGCTCCCCGTCTGTACAGGGAGGCGGTTTACAAGGGATGGGCGGAATTCCAGGAGGTGAGAGCCGTGCACTAGGCGGCGGAGCTGGAATTAAAGGCATGCTCGCTAAATTTCTTCCTGGCGCAGGAGGAGCTGGAGTCTCTGGAGGTGGCGCGGGATTACAAGGAATCCAGAGCTTCACAAATCCTGCGACCCTCTCAAGCATGTTAGGAAATGTTCAAAAAGTGCTCGGGATGGCGCAGCAATTTACGCCAATGATTCAGCAATACGGACCATTAGTGAGAAATTTGCCTGCAATGATTAAACTGTACAGCCAGCTTGGCAGTGCGGATGATGAAGAAAGTGCAAATGATGCTGATGCAGAATCAACAGAGACTAACGCGGAAACAGAAGTGCTCGAGGACGAAACACAGACTGACGAAATAGAAGAAAATGAAGAACCGGAAGACATCCTCGTCAAAAAAGCAGCACCACACACATCACCTGCTCCTAAAGCAAAACCGAAAAAAAGATCTGGCAGCTCTGTTCCAAAACTATATGTCTAGTGATCTTTTAACGGCGAAGTGTTCACTGCGTATAACAATCTTTGATATATACGCTTACTTTGGCTATAATGGAAGCAAGAGATGATAAAAAGCCGTTTTTTACGGCTTTTTATATTGTTCTTCTCTAGCAGCACTTCCCTACAGGAGGACGAATAAATGAATGTAATTAAAATATCGCCGCGTGGCTATTGCTATGGCGTTGTGGATGCAATGGTCATTGCTAAAAATGCCGCACTTGATAAAAACTTGCCACGCCCAATTTATATATTAGGTATGATTGTGCACAACAAACATGTCACTGATGCCTTCGAAGAAGATGGAATTTACACACTGGATGGACCAAACCGCTTAGACATTTTAAAGCAGGTTGAAAGCGGAACAGTCATTTTCACGGCTCACGGTGTTTCTCCTGAGGTTCGTCAAATCGCAGAAGAAAAAGGCCTTGTCGCCATTGATGCGACCTGTCCCGATGTAACGAAAACTCATGAACTCATTTCAGAGAAAACAGCCGATGGTTATGACATTATTTATATTGGGAAAAAGGGGCATCCTGAGCCAGAAGGAGCTGTCGGAGTAGCCCCTGACAAGGTACATCTTGTCGAAACAGAAGCCGACATTGAAGCGCTCGATTTAACATCAGAAAAACTGCTCATCACGAACCAAACGACGATGTCTCAATGGGATGTGCACGATCTGATGGAGCTGATTAAAGAGAAATACCCTCACGTCGAGTATCATCAAGAAATTTGCCTTGCGACACAGGTGCGTCAGGAAGCTGTATCGCAGCAAGCTGGTCAAGCCGATTTAACCATTGTTGTCGGCGATCCAAAAAGTAATAACTCTAACCGTCTCGCACAAGTATCAATGGAGATTGCCGGAACGCAGGCTTACCGTATTGGCGACTTAAGTGAACTCAAGCTGGAGTGGCTGCAGGGCGTCAAAACCGTTGCCGTTACTGCTGGTGCTTCAACACCAACACCTATTACAAAGGAAGTCATTCGTTTCTTAGAAAACTATGAACCGGATGATGAAACGACTTGGAAGATTGAACGGACTGTTCCTCTTTCTAAAATTTTACCTCGCGTCAAAACAAAGAAATAAGAAAACGTCAGAGCAGTTATGCTCTGACGTTTTTTGTTTACATAAATTGAAATGGGTTTGTGTTTGATTCAGATACAAAGAGCTGTACGTCATATTTTTTATCCGCACATAGCGATTGAAGCTTCGCCTTTACGCCCTCTTTCATAATCTTTTCAGCATAATGTCCTGGGTCCACAACGTTCAGCCCTAGCATCATGGCATCATGCGCAACATGGAAATAAAGGTCTCCTGTCACATACACATCGGCACCCTTTCTTTTCGCTTGATGAATGTATTTATTTCCGTCTCCGCCAAGCACCGCCACTTTTTTCACAATAGCGTCTTGATCTCCTACAAAACGAGCCCCATTCACATCTAGCTTCGCTTTCACAAATTGTGTGAAATCTTTAAGTGTCATAGGCTCATTTAGCTCTCCAATACGGCCAAGACCTTTTTGAATAGGAGGAAGATCTGTCGTGTGTACACTATAGGCGACTTCTTCATAAGGATGTGCTTTGATCATTTCGCGAATCACTTGTTTTTCTATACTTGCTGGGAAAATGGTTTCAATCCGAACTTCTTTCACAAATTCTAATTGTCCCGTCTCACCAATAAACGGCTCAGCTTCTTCTGATGGCAGAAAGCTGCCTGTCCCTTCATTTGAAAACGCACAATGGCTGTAGTTGCCAATATGGCCGGCGCCCGCATTTCCTAAAGCTGTCCGGATGGCTTCTTCAAATTCCTCTGGGACATACAAGGCAAGCTGTTTGATTGGATCTTCGTATGTCGTCACTAACACACTTGTTTCTTCAAGCTCTAGAGCCTCAGCAAGCAAGTCATTGACTCCGCCATCAGCTACGTCTAAATTCGTATGTGCCACATACACCGCAATATCATGTTTGATGCATTTCTCAATGATCCGTCCAGTCGGCTGATCTGTCGCCACATGTTTTAATGGACGAAAAATCGGTGGGTGGTGAGCAATAATAAGATCCACTTTCCGCTCGATCGCCTCATCTACTACATTCTCTAATACATCTAGGGTGATCATAACATTGGTCACTTTTTTATTTAATGTCCCGATCTGAAGACCAATTTTATCACCTTCCATGGCGTATGCCTTTGGCGAAAACTGTTCAAACAATTGGATGATTTCATGCCCGTTTACTGTTTTAGCCAACAGTCAAAACCTCCTTTAGCATCTTTATTTTTGCATTCAGCTCTTCAAGGCGCTCTTTATTTTCTTCTGTCCGCGCCGCATGCTGAATTTGACTTTCTATCTTCTCCATATGCTGAAGCTCTTGCATCCACTTGCGCCGGAAGACGTCATTTTGCTCTTTCGCAAGAAACGGGCCAACCAGCATACCTGCTTCAAGTGACATCCCTTCATAGGCTTTATTTTTGTCGCCTTTTTCTGCGATGATGATTTCGTATATTTTGCCGTCCTCTTCTAAGATGACTTCATCTAACAAATCATACCCCTCTTGATAAAGCCATAAACGAATATGGTGGGCATGGATATTCGGCTGAAGAATGAGCCTCTCATGGCCTGCGAGCTTATGCTTTCCTTCATTTAGAATGCTTGCGATGAGCGCCCCGCCCATACCTGCAATCGTCACTGCATTCACTTCGCCTTTTTCAATGACTTCAAGGCCATTTCCTTTTCTGACCGAAATTTGTTCATCTAATTCAAGTCTATGTACTTGCTGCTGCGCCGATTGAAGCGGTCCATCGGTTATTTCACCGGCGATGGCTTTCACTGCTTTATGATGCAGGATCGCATAGCATGGCAAATAAGCATGATCTGAGCCGATATCAGCGAAGACTGCCTCATCTGGTAAAAAGTCTGCGACTTTTTTTAATCGTTTTGATAAATTCATTTCATTCATACGTATCACTACTTTTCTTTAATGTTCATACTTGTCTATCTTATATAAATTATGGACTTTTTAAAAGTCGTTTTCAAATGAAAAAAGCTCTTCTTTGGAAAAAGAGCTTTTTGTGTAAGATTATTTAATTTTAGACACCCATTCCGCCATTTCATCGAGCTTTTCATTTGGAATCAGCCCGCCTGGCATCCCGTTGCCGCCTTCTTGAATTTTCTTCTTGATGTCAGCTACTTCAAGCTTGTCTCCAACACCTTTTAATGCAGGACCTGCACCGCCTTCATAGTTTTCCCCGTGACAGCTTAGGCAGTTCTGTTTATACAATTCTTCCGGCGTCGCATTTGCTGTCTCTTCTTGCTTTTGCTCTTTGCCCCCTGAGGCAATTTTTTCTTCATCTTTCAGCCCCTTCATTGATAAGAAAAAAGTGAGTCCAATACCTAAAATGGCAATCAATAAAAATGGTATAAGTGGATTCCGTTTCATTTCTTTCATCCTCCCCTTTGTGAAAACCCCTTTGAGACTATGCAAACAATTCTAATTCTACTTTAATTTTACAAAAAGTAAACGAATTATGATACAAAACTTTGGTCAAGTTCACAGATTAGACAAAAATGATTCAAGATGAGAAATGAAGCCTTCAGCACATTTAGATGTATTTTTTATACATCTTTTCTCTAAGAACGTTGCAAATTCATTTGTTATTCAGTAAAATATAATCAGATTGAAAAAAGCGTTTTCATTTTTGATAAGAAAGAACGGATCTCTTTCAAGATCCGTCCGGTTTCTATTCTAAGAAGTCTTTTAATCGTTTACTTCTGCTTGGGTGTCTTAATTTACGAAGAGCTTTCGCTTCAATTTGTCGGATACGCTCTCTTGTTACGCCGAACACCTTTCCAACCTCTTCTAACGTGCGTGTTCTTCCGTCGTCTAGTCCGAAACGCAGTCTCAGCACATTTTCTTCACGGTCAGTCAGCGTGTCTAATACATCTTCAAGCTGCTCTTTTAAAAGTTCGTATGCAGCGTGGTCAGATGGAGATGTTGCCTCTTGGTCTTCGATAAAATCACCAAGATGCGAGTCATCTTCTTCACCAATAGGTGTTTCTAAAGATACAGGCTCTTGCGCAATTTTAAGAATCTCTCTAACCTTTTCTGGAGTTAAATCCATGTCTTCAGCAATTTCCTCAGGCGTTGGTTCTCTGCCTAGGTCTTGCAGAAGCTGTCTTTGAACACGGATCAATTTATTAATGGTTTCCACCATATGAACCGGGATCCGGATTGTTCTCGCCTGATCGGCAATCGCCCGTGTAATCGCCTGTCTAATCCACCAAGTCGCATATGTTGAGAATTTATAACCTTTGCGGTAATCAAACTTCTCAACTGCCTTCATCAGACCCATGTTTCCTTCTTGAATCAAGTCAAGGAACAGCATACCACGACCGACATAGCGTTTCGCAATGCTGACAACGAGACGAAGGTTCGCTTCCGCTAATCTTCTTTTTGATTCTTCATCGCCCTCTTCGATCTTTTGAGCATACGTAATTTCTTCTTTAGCAGATAACAAATTGACGCGTCCGATTTCTTTTAAGTACATACGAACAGGATCATTGATTTTGACACCTGGTGGTACGCTTAAATCATTCAGGTCAAATTCTTCTTCCGCTTTAGCCAGCTGCTGAACATTTGGGTCTTCTGTCTCTTCGTTTTCACTAATGAGCTCTACACCCTGTTCGCCTAAGTATTCATAGTATTCATCCATTTGGTCTGATTCAATTTCAAAGCTAGACATACGCTCTGCAATTTCTTCGTATGTTAAAACGCCCCGTTTTTTACCCGTTTCAGTGAGCTTATCTCTCACCTGTTCAAAGGTTAATTCAGTTTCGGTTTCGTGGGCTTGTTTATCAGCCATTATGGATCCCTCCTTCCAAAGCTTGCAACGAATTCTAAAGTAACTTGCGATTTACTTCCGCCCTGCTTTTCTCTCTCTATCAAACAGATGACGAAGCAAATAGGAATAAAATAAATAATGATGAAGGCAAGATGCTTGCGGTCTTATGCTCCTCCCGTAAAGGATTCATTGCCAGCCGTAAGTCCTGTCATTAATAATAGACGTTTTACTTCAGCGAACGGTTCAACTGAACAATTTCATTTGCAAGTGTTGCCGCTTTGAAGAAATCTTTTTGCCTCTCCGCTTCTGCACGTTCTAGTTCTTTTTCCTTTATCATTGACAAATTCCGATGATTCAACACTTTTTTTACATAATCACTTAATTCAGCTTCACTTAGTTCGTCTCCGACCTGAATCATCAATATATCTGTCAACAGCTGGTTCATGACATCATCTTCTATTCGGTTCATCAGGTGCTGCGGCGTTGGTTCTTTGCCTTCTTCATACAAGGCATAAATGTACGTTGCCAGCGCCCTGTGCGAATCTATATTAAATTCAATCCCGACTCTGTCAAGTACTTTGCGGATCACGTCATCGCTTTTCAACATATGAGCAAGCAGCATTCGCTCTGCATTTTCATATGCCGGCCGCAGACGCTTTCTTCTCACTTGTGTTGACAGATGTGCACGCCGTTTTTCAAGCCCGTTTTCTTCCTGCGTGCTTTTGGTTTCTTGCCGCTGCTGTTTTTCAAACAGCTCCAGTTGTTCTTTTAATGAATCAAGTGAGATCGAAAACTCCCCAGCAAGCTGTTTCATGTAAATCTCTTGCTCCAAAGAGCCGTTTAACCGGCTGATTTCTCGGAGAACCTGCTTCATATAAGTAAGACGGTCTCCTTCATCTGATAAGTTTTTTCCTCTTCGGAAAAAATTCATCTTAAACGTCATTAATGTCACACTTGCATCTATGATGTCATTCCTAAATTTCTCGCCGCCATATTTACGAATGTAATCATCTGGATCAAGTCCATCTGGTATCATGGCAACGCGAACTTTACATCCTCTTTTTCCAAGCAATTCTGACGCTTTCATGGTCGCTTCGTATCCGGCAGTATCAGAGTCATAGCAAAGGATGATCTCTTCTACGTTCCGCCTGAGAAGCTTTACGTGCTCTTCTGTAAGAGACGTACCCATTGTTGCAACACTTTCACCGACACCTGATGTAACAGCTGAGATGACGTCTGCAAATCCTTCAAAAAGAACCGCCCGTTCGCGTTTGCGAATATGCATACGTGCGTCATGAAAATGATAAAGCAGCTTACTTTTATGAAAAAGCGGCGTTTCAGGACTATTCATATATTTAGGCTGCTGATCACCAAGCGATCTTCCGGAAAAAGCGATGACCGTTCCATGATGATCATGAATGGGAAACATGACACGATCTCTAAAGCGGTCAAAAAAGCCTGTGCCGTTTTCACGTTGAATCAAAAGACCAGCCTTCTCCATCATCACAGGATCAAATCCTCGTTTTTCTAAAAACTTGGTCACGAAATCCCAAGAATCAAGAGCATATCCGATCTCAAACTTGGCAATTGTTTCATCCGTAAAGCCTCTGGACCGTAAATAATCGAGTGCGTTTTGACCTTCCTTTGTATTTACCAGCAAATGGTGGTAAAATTTCTTAAGAAGCTCATGGGCCTCAATCATTTTATGATCTGCAGTGTCCTCTTGCTGAGAGGAACTCATCTGAGCATTCGCCACCTGATCAGGCAGATCAATATGGTACTTATCAGCCACATGTGAAACGGCTTCAATAAATGAGTAGCCTTCCATTTGTCTGAGGAACGAAAACACATTGCCTCCTGCACCACAGCCAAAACAATGGAAGATTTGCTTATCTGCTGAAACAGAGAATGAAGGAGTATTTTCACCATGGAATGGACAAAGACCGAAGTAATTTCGACCTTGCTTTCTAAGCTGTACGTATTCTCCAATCACTTCGACAATGTCTGCGTTTTTTTGGATCTGCTCCAAAAGTTCATCTGGTATACGTTTGCTCATCCTAATAACACTCCGTCGTACATTATTCGCCTTTTAATTTAAAAATCCTTCATGATTCGACAGGATTTTTTGTAGTTGCGCCATAAAACGCTTCTTATCCTCTTCTAAAAGCTTTTTGGGACCTTTTCCGTATACACCTTTTCTTCGCTGTTTGCTAGAAACATGCCTGCGTTCCAAATCAAAATCAATTGTTTCGTTTGTGTACATTCGTCCTCTTTCAGACAGAACAATGACCTGTCTCGGAAGCAGTAAGGAGGCAAGACCAATATCTTGGGTGACGACAATATCTTGTGCGGCAGCTGAGTTTGCAATGACTAAGTCCGCTGCTTCCTTATGTGTATCTACAAACCGCCAATCTTCAAGTGGAGATCTTTTGGTTTGAAAATGCTCATATGAAGCAATGAACGTCACTGGTACTTGAAATTGAGATGCGACAGAAAGGATTTCGTCTTTTACAGGACAAGCATCTGCATCGACATAAATCGTCCTCTCTTTTTTACGTTCATTCAGGTGACTAATTCTCCATCCCTCCACCTTATTCCTGCTTTAGAGAAGCAAAAAGACCATACTTTTCCCCCATAAAGCAATCAACAGTAAAACTCATTTTGTCGAAAAGTTATGTTCAGAATCACTTGACTTCTGCCAATATTAGTTTATTCGTTCTTGACTTAACTTAAACCTAAAATCAATCATTTTATCACAATTTTTTATTATAATACAAATGCAGCAAATATGCTATTGTTTTTGTTTACCCGTTTCCCACCATAGGAAAAACCCAGGAGGAGCATCCTGAGTTTATTCGGAACCTCTTTTGGTCAGCATTTGATGAATGACATTTGCCGTTTCCTCAACTGCTTTATTCGATACATCAACGACTTGACAGTTAATTCGGTCAACCACTTTTTCAAAATACTCTAGTTCCTCTTTAATCCGCTCAATGTTCGCATAAATAGCACGATCATTTAAACCAAGAGATTTTAAACGCTCTTTGCGAATATGATTTAGTTTGTCTGGACTAATTTTCAAGCCGATACATTTCTTCGGATCAACTGAAAATAACTCTTCTGGCGGATCAACTTCAGGTACAATTGGAACGTTCGCTACCTTCAGCCGTTTATGCGCCAAATATTGAGATAATGGTGTCTTGGACGTGCGTGATACACCAATGAGCACAATATCAGCCTTTAGAATGCCTCTTGGGTCTCTGCCGTCATCGTATTTCACAGCGAACTCGATGGCTTCTACCTTTTTAAAATAGTCCTCATCTAATTGACGTACACGACCCGGCTCATGTTTCGCTTCATTTCCATATGCCGTCTCCATTTTATCAATGAGTGGACCGATGATGTCATAATAAACGACACCGTTTGCTTCTGCTTCTTCGATTAAGAATTGGCGCATTTCTGGCACAACAAGAGTAAAGCAGACGATCCCATTATCTGCTTTCGCCAGTGAAATGACTTCTTTAATCGTACCAACATCCTCTACATACGGGATTCTTCTAATATTTGAATGGTCTGATGAGCCGCCATCAAATTGGCTAAGTGCCGCTTTGACCACGAGCTCTGCCGTTTCACCTACTGAATCTGATACCACAAAAATTACGCGATTACTCATAACATCCCCTCGCAGTCTTCTGTCATTAGATTATTTCGTTCTCCGATAAGCTGACAAGTATTTTCGTCATGTTTGTTTTCGTAATTCTTCCGACCACTTCAAAGCCTTTATCCGTATCTTTTATCACAGGAAGTGCATCTATTTGCTTTTCAATCAAGTGCTTCGCCACATCCATAATGAAATCTTCCTTGCGGCAAACGGTAATGTTCGGCATTCTTGTCATAATAATATGGACAGGGATAGATGGAAGCTCCTGTTTCCCTATACTTGCGCGAAGGAGGTCTTTTCTTGATAACACGCCTGTTAAAATAGAGTGATCGTCCACAACGAATAATGTGCCCACATCCTCTAAAAACATCGTACAAATCGCATCATAAACCGAAACATTCTCATGTATCACCACTGGAATGGATTGAAAGTCCTTCACTTGAAGTTTTTTCAGCTTATCTGCGAGTAGCTGCGTGCCTGTTTTTCCTGTGAAAAAGTAGCCGACCCTTGGTCTTGCTTCTAAAAAGCCCGACATTGTTAAAATGGCTAAATCCGGTCTGAGGGTCGCCCTTGTTAAGTTCAGCCGATCGGCGATATGCTCTCCAGTGATCGGGCCATTCTCTTTGACAATCTGTAAAATCTGCTCTTGCCGTTTATTTAACTCGATTGTACTCACCACCTTTAAATAGAGAGAGCGAAATCTTTACTTTATGTATATCATTTTCATAACTCATCATATTATAGCGCATCTTTGTCCGAATGAAACAAAAATCCACTCAAAAACCGTGAATTAAATGAGTAAAAAACGATTGCCCTTCGGAAAAGGCAACCGTTCTTAGGTATTTATTTTACAATTAAATTGTTCATATTCGCAAATGATTGAATGACTTTGGCTAGTTTGACCATTTGTGCCAAACGATTTCGCTTCAGTTTTTCATCATCCGCATGAACCATTGTGTGATCGAAATAATGAACGATCGGTGTTTTTAACGTATCCAGCGCCTCAAGTGCTTGGCTGTAATGTCCTGCTGCTACATGTTCCTTTACAGCTTTCTCTACTTGCTGATACGCCTCAAACAGCTTTTGCTCATGTTCATTTTCAAACAGTTCAGGCTGAATCTCTGCGTCTTCCCCTTTTTTACTGATTGAAATGACGCGTCCTAATGCTTCAGCCGTTTCTTTGAAGCTTTCTTGTTTCACACTCTCTTCAAGAACAGCTGCTTTTTTGACGACTGCATATGGCTCAATATTTTCAACATCCAGCACTGCATCAACAACATCATGGCGAATATGCTCAGCTTGAAGAACATATTTTAAACGATGCGTTAAAAATTCAATCAGAGCAGCTTCATGTTCTGTCTTTACTTGAGCAAGTGCTAACAGCTCTTTAAATGAAATATTCCAATGACGGTCGAGCAGGATTTGAACGATACCGCTCGCTTGTCTTCTAAGTCCATAAGGGTCTTGAGAACCCGTTGGGATCACATCAATTGAGAAAAATGAACAAATAGAATCGAGCTTATCTGCTACAGCCACAATCGCACCAATCAAAGTAGACGGCGCCTCGTCACCAGCAAAGCGCGGCATATAATGCTCGTTAATGCTTCTTGCCACTTCTTCATGTTCACCAAGAGCTCTTGCATATTTCTCACCCATGATTCCTTGTAATTCTGGGAATTCATAGACCATTTGAGTCACAAGGTCAAACTTCGAAATACTTGCTGCTCTAGCCACACGTTTAGTTGTTTCGTCATCTGCTCCGATCTGCGCCGCTAGACGGGTGGCAATGTCTGTCACTCTCTTCAGCTTGTCGCCGATTGTTCCAAGTTTCTCATGGAATACCACTTTATCAAGCTTTTTAATATTGTCTTCAATCACTAGTTTTTCGTCTTCTTTATAGAAGAATGCAGCATCTGATAAACGCGCACGAAGTACTTTTTCATTCCCTCTTGCGACATTTTCCAGCGCCTCACTGTTTCCATTTCTGACTGTAATAAAGTGCGGCAATAATTCCCCTTGCTCATTTTTCACAGGGAAGTAGCGCTGATGCTCTTTCATTGTCGTCACCAATACTTCTTCAGGCAATGCAAGAAACTCTTCTTCAAAGGAACCAGACAGCACAGTTGGATATTCTACAAGATCGTTCACTTCTTCTAGAAGCTCAGGATCAACAGGGATAACCCAGCCTTTTTCTGTAGATAGCGCATCTAGCTGTTCAGTAATAAGTTGTTTTCTTTTATCTGAGTCTGCAATCACAAATTGCTCGCGCAATGTTTGTTCATAGGAAGCAGGTGAGTCAATGCTGGCTGTCGTACCAAGGAAACGGTGTCCTCTAGTCTCACGGCCGCTTTTCACCCCAGCAATTTCAACTGGTACAATCTCTTCTCCAAATAAACAAACAATCCATTTAATCGGACGGATATAGCGTAAATCCTCGCTTCCCCATCTCATGTTCTTTGGAAAGCTTAATGAAGCAGCGATCTCACCTAACGCTGGCAGAAGGTCTTTGACTTGCTTTCCTTCTTGAAATTTTTGGACATGGACATAATCCACTCCTTTGATCTCTTTGAAATAGAGATCATCTGTTGAAGCACCTTGTCCTCTGGCAAAGCCTTCGGCTGCTTTTGTCCAATTGCCTTCAGCATCTTGGGCAATCTTTTTAGCTGGGCCCTTTGCTTCTTCTTTGATGTCTTCTTGTTTTTCTGCGACACCTTTCACAAGTACAGCAAGACGTCTTGGTGAGTTGAATAAAGCAGTCTCTTCGAATGAAATATTTTGCGTTTCAAACCATGCTTTTACTTTCTCACCTAGCTGCTTTGTGCTCTCTGGCATGAAACGAGCCGGCATCTCTTCTAAGCCGATTTCAAGTAATACATCTTGTTTATTCATGAGAAGCCGCCTCCTCTTTTAGCATAGGGAATCCCAGTTTTTCGCGTTCTTCATAATAGGTTTTGGCTACTTTTCTTGCTAACTGACGCACTCTTCCGATATAACCAGTTCGCTCAGTCACAGAAATAGCGCCCTTTGCATCGAGCAGGTTAAACGTATGAGAGCATTTGAGGACATAATCGTATGCCGGGTGAACAAGCCCTTTGTCCATTTGGCTATGTGCTTCTTTCTCATAGGTTGTAAATAGCTCGAACAGCATGTCAGTATTAGATGTTTCAAATGTATAAACAGAGTGCTCATATTCAGCCATTAAGAATAAATCTCTGACCGTAAATCCGTCTGTCCATTCAAGATCGAAGACATTTTCTTTGTCCTGGATGTAAGAAGCAAGACGTTCAATACCGTATGTGATTTCAACAGAAACGGGCTTACATTCTAAGCCGCCGACTTGTTGGAAATACGTGAATTGCGTAATTTCCATCCCATCAAGCCATACTTCCCAGCCAAGTCCTGCACAGCCAAGAGATGGATTTTCCCAGTTGTCTTCCACAAAACGAATATCATGTTTCAACGGGTCAATGCCAAGCGCCTTCAATGATTCAAGATATAGTTCTTGAATATTGTCAGGTGATGGCTTAATGATCACTTGAAATTGATGATGCTGATACAATCTATTTGGGTTTTCTCCATATCTGCCATCAGCCGGGCGTCTTGAAGGCTCTACATATGCTACCTTCCACGGCTCAGGGCCGATGCTTCTGAGGAACGTGTATGGACTCATCGTTCCGGCACCTTTTTCTGTGTCATACGCCTGCATTAATACGCAGCCTTCATTTGACCAATGCTTTTGCAGCGTCAAAATCATGTCTTGAATATTCAATGATCGCACCTCCATCTTTTCTACACCAACCGCTATGTATGGCGGGTGGGATGAGAACCTTGTAAGAGAACACAAAAACTCCCGTCTCTATGCTCGCAAGGTTCTTGCAAACATAGGGACGAGAGTTTTTTTCCCGCGGTTCCACCCTATTTGCTGGTGTCGTAGCATCCAGCCGCTTTGTTTTACGTTGCTCAAGAATGCCTTTCGTTACGCCTCCATCCTTAGCTCACACCGCCCTAAGGTCGCTTTTATGGATTTTACGTAAGTACTTCTTTCTGTCAATGCAACATATTTTATCTTAGATGATCTTACAAAAAGTCATGGGAGATGTCAACTTTTGTTTTCGTCACTCATTAGCTTTTTCATGGATTCCATCTGATTCATGAATTTTTTTGATTTTAAATAGAGGCCGGAATATTCGTCATAGTAGTGATCAAGCACTTGACGAATTTCTTGTTTCGTCTGCGGCTTCACATCAACCTGACCAAGCCTTGATAAATCAAAATAATGAAACAAACGGAGCAGCCTTGCAGCTGCGGGGGATAAGGGCAGTTTATATGGATCTTTCGAAAAACAATTTTGGCAAATGAATCCGTTATCTCTTATCGAGAAATGGAACTGCCCTTCTTTTTGACCACAGTGGACACATTGATCCAGTTCAGGCTTCATCCCCATCACTGATAACATTTTGACCTCTACGATAAATAAAATAATATCAGCATCTGTGCCTTCATTGAGATGACGCAGAGATTGGAGCAGAAGCTCAAACAAATAAGGGTTTGGCTTTTTTTCTTCTGTCCCTTTATCAAGTAATTCCGTCATATATGCGGCATATGCGGTCAGAAATAAGTCTTCCCGAATGGTCCGCATACTTTCAATCATTTCGCCTTGCTGGAGCGTTCCAAGTCCTGTTGATGATTGGATGAGAAAGGTGCCGTATAAAAACGGCTGGCTTATAGCTGACAGGCGGCTGTTTGATTTTTTAGCGCCTCTTGCCATCACGCCAATTTTTCCATGTTCTCTAGTGAGCAGCGTGACAATTTTGTTTGTTTCGCCATAATCTGTTGTTCTAAGGACGATTCCTTCACTTTTAATGAGCATTTGTCTACACTCCGAGCTCTGGAGGGGGTCAAGAATTATAAGATTGGAAAATCAAATCGTGCTATTTCTTCTTCAAGTACATCGGGTCTTTCCAGGTTCTCCTTTTCTAACTCTTTGAAAAGCAGATACGTGTCAACGCTTCCTGTTTGTGAAAATACGTTCCATGTAAAATTCAACATAAAAACCCCACCTTTCTTTATTAGAAGCAGCAACGCTACATCCAACATATTAATTTTATCTTGACCAGGCTACCTCCATTTCATGATAAACAATTTTTACTAATCGAACCGCACCATGGTCAGATTTACTGACAAATGCAGCGATTTTTTAATATTCGTCTTCTCTAAATCCGAAGTCACGCAGGTGAGTGGATTTATTACGCCAGTCCTTCTGAACTTTGACCCAAAGCTCTAAATACACTTTTGAGCCTAGAAGTGCTTCAATATCTCTACGCGCTTTTTGTCCCACTTCTTTTAATAAGCTGCCTCGTTTACCAATGACGATCCCTTTTTGCGAATCACGTTCTACGACAATGGTTGCCGCAACATGGATCTTGCCATTTTCATCTGGCTTAATCGATTCAATCGCAACCGCAATACTGTGCGGAATCTCTTCTCTCGTTAAATGCAGCACTTTTTCACGAATTAATTCAGAAATAATAAACCGTTCTGGATGATCTGTTACTTGATCTGCCGGATAAAATTGAGGGCCCTCTGGAAGATAACCTTCAATCTGCTGAAGAAGCGTGTCAATGTTGTTTCCTTCAAGAGCTGAAATTGGCACAATTTCCTTGAATGGATAACGCGTGTGGTATTCATCAATTAACAGGAACAGTTCATCTGGATGAATTTGGTCAATTTTATTCACGACAAGGAACACCGGTGTAGATGTTTGCTTAAGTCGTTCAATGATGAATTCATCACCTTTGCCATAGCCTTCCTGCGCGTTGATCATAAACAAGATCAGGTCGACTTCCTTCAGTGTATTTTGAGCCACCCTCATCATAAAATCACCAAGCTTATGCTTAGGTTTATGAATCCCCGGTGTATCGATAAAGATCGTTTGTGATGTGTTTGTTGTCAGGACACCTTGCACTTTGTTTCGTGTCGTTTGGGGCTTATCACTCATAATAGCGATCTTTTGTCCAATGACACGATTAAGAAAAGTTGATTTCCCTACATTTGGTCTTCCAATAATTGATACAAATCCTGATTTGAAGCTTTCGTTAGTCATTTAAATCCTCCGGTGAAAATGCGCCTGGCAATAGTTGGTTTACTGTTGTTTCGTATATATGTCCTTTTAAGTTCGTTAGAATCACTGGCATATCAGGTGCACATAGCTCTGAAATGACCTGTCTGCATGCGCCGCACGGCGAAACAGGCCGGTCTGTATCAGCCACCACTGCTAACATTTGAAAAGATGTAGTGCCTTCTGAATAGGCTTTAAAAAGTGCTGTTCTTTCCGCACAATTACACATACCATATGCTGCATTTTCAATGTTGCAGCCGCCATACACTTTTCCATCATTCGACAGTAATGCTGCACCGACTTTGAATTTAGAATAGGGTGCATATGCAAAATCTCTTGCTTTGACTGCTTCTGAAATCAACTCTTGTTTGTTCATTCCTAGTTCCCACTTTCAGAAGAAATGGTACCACTGTCACATTTATATTTTACATAATTCACGTGACATTTTCACGCCCATTTCTAAAAATGTTAATAAATAGTAATATTGTTCTATTGCATGATCTTCGGTAAGAAGATGATCAATCCAATCATAACCGAAATCGCGGCGTAAACGCAAACAGCGCCTGCCGCAGCGTCCTTCGCTCTCTCTGCAAGCGGATGCCTTTCTTCTGTCATCAGATCCACTGTATGTTCAATGGCTGTATTGACAAGTTCAAGCGCAAACATCCCCCCGCATAGAAGAAGAACGATCAGCCATTCAAATGGTTCAATATGAAACCAAAAGCCGCAGATCACCACGATGATGGCTGCGACTGTGTGAAATCGAAAATTCCGTTCATTCAAGAAAGTTCGCCATATTCCTCTAAATGCATAATAAAAACTCCGAAAAAAACGGGCGAGCGGCCTTCTTTTCTTACGATGATCTCGAAAGGCCATAATCATCCAAGATTTTTGTCTGTTTGGCGAACATTTCTTTTTCATCTTCCTCTGTCATATGATCAAAACCGAGCAAATGAAGGAAGCCATGAATCGTTAAGAATCCAAGCTCTCTCATAAAGGAATGTCCATATTCCTCCGCCTGCTCTTTCGTTCGATCCACACTAATGATAATGTCACCGAGTACAGGCGGGATATCATCAGCTCCAATGATTTCAATTTCCCCTTCTCCTTCTTCCTCAAGTGCAAAGGAGATCACATCGGTTGGCGCGTCTTTTCCGCGGTATTCTTTATTGATTTGATGAATCTCTTCATTCGAAACAATTGTCACTGATACTTCCGCTTGATCCTTAACCTCAAGGGCGTCTGCAGCAAACTGAAGAAGCTTTTCCACTTCTTCAAGCTGCTCTTTTGTTACTTGTCCTGTTTCATCTATTAAATCGATTAACATTGTCATTTACTTCACCTTCTGCTTCGGGGCATCTGGATATTCAATCCGAGAATGGAAAATCCCCTTTAATGTTGTACAAATCGTTTGGCTGATAATATTTAATTCTTTAAATGTCAGGTCACATTCACTAAATTGCCCGTCTTGCATTTTATCTGAAATGATACCTTTGACAAGCTTTTCAATTCGCTCTGGATTTGGATTATGCATCGAACGAACCGCCGCTTCAACGCTGTCAGCCACAGAAATAATCGCTGCTTCTTTTGATTGCGGCTTTGGACCAGGGTAACGAAATTCTTCTTCTGTCACCTGATCATCACGCTCTTTTGCTTTATAGTAAAAGAACTTTAAAAGTGACTTCCCGTGATGCTGTTCTGCAATGTCGACAAGCTCTTCTGGAAACTTCTTTTCTCTCAGCATATCAGCGCCATCTGTCGTATGGGCAATAATAATATTTTTACTCAGCTGAGGAGAAAGCTTGTCATGCGGATTATCAATGTTCATTTGGTTTTCGATAAAGTATTGCGGTCTTTTCGTTTTCCCAATGTCATGATAATAAGCGCCGACCCTTGCTAAAAGACCATTTGCACCGACTGCTTCACATGCAGCATCCGCTAAATTCGCCACCATGACACTATGATGATATGTACCTGGTGTCTCGGTTAAAATCTTTTTGAGCAGCGGATGATTAGGATTGGATAATTCAATCAGTTTCATTGTTGAAAGAATGCCAAACATGCTCTCAAAAACAGGCATTAACCCAATGACCAAGATAGATGATGCAAACCCTGACACAATTGCCATCAAGAGATTCACACCGATTTCAAGACCTGATGGTGAAGAGTTTTGGATTAGTGTAATGGATAAAACCACAAGTACATTCACCAATGCCACCAAAAGCCCGGCCTGCAATATTTTTGATCTTGCATTATGTTTTCTTAAAAATAAAATACCTGCCATCCCGCTCATCAGATAATAAGCGCAGATTACATAGTTAAAGACACCGGTTACTCCTTGATTAAACATCATACTACCGCAAAGAGCAAATACAAGACCGGAGAATATCGCTAACCGCTCATTAATGAGCAGTTTGATCAGCATCGTCCCAAGTGCTACTGGCACAACATAACCTATCGTCGTATACTTCGTTTCCTGAAAGAGACTGAACACTTCCATGATAATTAAAATAATCGTGAAAATAAGCGAGTAGAGCAGTAACGACTTATTCTTATGGACAAGCGATTTTTTCCTAGATTCAAGGGAATGAATAATCGCAGCTAAGAAAAGGCCAATTAATATAAAAAGACCACTGACAGGCTTAAATAAATTTGAGCTGTTTAACAGTCCGGTCAGTTCTAATTTGCGATAAACTTCCCGGTCAATGAGCTCTCCTTCTTCAACTAAGATTTGTCCTTGCTTAATTTGCACGGGCTGAATATTGTCAGCCGCTTCCTGTCTTTTCTTCTCTGTTGCCACTGGGTCAAATACATAGTTTGGAATGATCGCAAATTCACCAATTTCTTTCGCTGCATTTAAGTATTTTGATGGAATCGAATTGTTTTCAAGCTCTGTTTTAACTTGTTTTTTCTCATCTTGTAATTTCGCTGCTGTGATTTCTTTACTCATCAGTGAATTCACCACTGTGATGATGGAATCCTTAGTAAAAGAGAGATTTTCATCACTTGCCTGGAGCAGCGCTTTGATTGATTGATCAGAAACAGCCTCCTGCATATCTGTTGTAAGCTTTTCTTTGACACGCTTGACCATTTCTTGATCTGATGGCGCGTTCTCTTTATCATCAGCTGCTTTCTTCTCTTCTTTAATGGCTTCAAAGAGGGATGAGATGAGGTCTACGCGATTATCAGAATACGCTTTTTTGAGCGTATATTGATCTTCTACTTGATCTGTTGCTTCTTGTTTCTTTTCTTCTGTCGCTTCTTGATCATCAACGGTTGACGGAGAATAGATGGTCTGTTCGCTCACTGAAAACAAATCTAAGTCGAGCGATTCAGGCTTTACATGGAAGAAGAGCACCACGAATAAAATGGCTGCTAAACCAGCGTACAGCAAAACATTTAAATAACGTGAGCGCTCCATTTTCTGAGGTTCTTTTTTAGACAGCAGTCTTTTGCGCTTACTGCCTTTTTGATTCTTTCTCAAGGAAAGTACCTCCTTTTTTACTTTAAACCACGATCGAAACAAAATGACCCGATAAAGACGATCGGGTCACTCAGTTCATTTTTGCTTTTCATATGCGCCAATGATCTTCGCCACAAGCGGGTGTCTGACCACATCTGTCTGGTCTAATTCAATAAATGAGATTCCCTTGATCTCTGCAAGCATGTCCTTTGCAGCCGCAAGACCTGACTGCATGCCCTTTGGCAGATCAATCTGTGTAATATCTCCTGTAATGACCATTTTAGAGCCAAACCCAAGTCTCGTCAAAAACATTTTCATTTGAGCAGGCGTTGTATTCTGCGCTTCATCTAAAATAACAAATGCATCATCTAGCGTCCGGCCTCTCATATAGGCAAGGGGCGCTATTTCAATCACGCCGCGCTCGATTAATCGTTCCGTATGATCACTGCCAAGCACATCATGCAAGGCATCATATAGTGGTCTTAAATAAGGATCTACTTTTTCCTTTAGATCGCCTGGTAAAAAGCCCAGACTCTCTCCTGCTTCAACAGCTGGTCTTGTCAGGATTATCCGTTTCACATGTCCATTTTTCAGTGAATGTACCGCATTGACGACTGCCAAATACGTCTTCCCTGTACCAGCAGGTCCAATTCCAAAGACCAGATCATCTTTTTTCATCGCCGCAGCATATTCCCGCTGGCCGATTGTTTTCACCCTGATCGACTTTCCTTTGGCATTTTTCGTAATTTCATCTTCATACATATTTTCAAAATAATTCAGCTTGTTTTTTTGCGCCATTTTAATAGCATAGACGACATCCCGTTCAGATATCTCAATTCCTTTACGAATGAGATGTAAAAGAGATGTGATCAAACGGCTTACTGTTTCTCTAGATGCTTCTTCACCAGAAACATACACTTTTTCTCCACGCGTAATAATGGAGACGTTCAGCTCGTTTTCCATTAGTTTCAGATAAGCATCTTGATTGCCAAATAAAGCAATCGCTTCGTTTGGGCTATCCAATTTTTGTTGAATCTCAAGTAAATGTTCTGTCATTCTCTAGTCTCCCTGAACAATAGGTGTTGGTTGAACAATATCTTCTATTACTTGGTAAAGGATGATTAACTTAACTTTACCATTCCCTGTTGTCTCGTGCAAAACTTTTTCACTTTTCACCTCTCCTGTTTGACCTAGCTTCTCTTCTAATTCTTTTTTACCCATTTTAATCCCTGCTTGAACCGCTTCTTTATTTGTGTATTCTCGATTTATTTTCTCACTTTCACGTGTGATTTCCTTTTCATAAGAGAATGGGAGCTGCATGTTTAAGAAATGAAGGGGATGAACTTCTGTTTCTGTTTTTGGCTGCTTAAAATCATCCTTTTTAAAAGAAAAGCCCCAAAATGGCAGTGAGCCTCCAAATGCGGAGAGCTTGTGCTTTGTCTTCATTTTACCCGTAAAGACGTCAAAAGATGTTCGAAGAGGGACAGAAACTTCAGAACGATACCACGTTTCACCATAGATTTTCGCTTTGGCTCCTACCGTTTTTTGCTGATCTTCGCTGCCAATGAGTCCAGAGACAAGCATCTGCCCTTTCTTTACATGTTCATCAACCGCGGCAAGCGGCTCCCCTTTTTCGACATACATTCTCGTGATGACAGCCTTTTTCTTAGCGACGATATGCTGAGGACTCGTGTATTTCTCTTTTTCGGGTTCATTCTTTTCCACAACTTTCATTTGAAATGTTGTGCCGTTTAGTTCAACGCCGACCCATGTGATGCTTTGAATATTGGTTGTGAGGGATTTTTGAATTTTTTCAGGTGTTCCCATTAGAAACTGAAAACGGCCTTTTTGCACCCCAATGTCGTCTAAATGCTTTCTCATTTGATGTTCAGTTTCCGGGTTGGCTCCTTTAATATCAATTTTCCATACCATGTTTGAAAGCGCCAATATCGTCACTAGAAAGCACACAATCCCAAGGGTAAATCCGATATTCTTCCTTGACCAAAGGAGTAGAAACGGAAAGCCCTTCTTTTGATGAAATGAACATGTCACGTCATGATGCCTGCGTACTTTTCTGAAGGCATGTACATCTGATAAGCGAATAAATAAGCGCACGCTGTCTTGACGGCGGCTCACTTGAAACATTGTGATCCCCTGTCTCGTGCACTCATTGATAAGCCGCTCAATGCCGTTCCCTTTGATCTCCACTTCCACTCTGCCAATAAAATAGGCGAACCATTTATTCTTCACGTTTCTCCCCTCCGTCAGTTAAGAATCAATATAACGGACCTCATCGATTTTCCCTTCTAATAAAATCTCTTCTGGCAAAATCGTTTTAATCACAAAATCTTTCCCTGAAATAATGCATTGTCCCTGTTTGAGCATCAGCCTTACCTCTTGATCACTGAAAAGCAAAAGCCCTTTATGGTTCTCTATGTAAATGTGGAGTCTGCCAACCATCGTAATACGGGGAAGATCCATCATCACGTCTGGAGGGATTTCAAGTGTTCTTGTCAGCCATGCTTTAAGTCGATTTTTTCTTTTTCCCATTCAATAAGAACCCCTTCCCACCTCATGTGTATGAGATCAAACTGAAAGATGGTGAGACTGATGAGAAAGCCTCTATATCATCCTATTCCTCAGCGGTTCATATCATGCTAATGAATCCCGTAAAACAACCGTTTCAGCATTTTCTTTATGAAAAATCGTCATCAGGCAAAAAAAAGCCCCCTTTTTTGAAGGGGACTTTCTTCTTTATCTTTTATATGGCCGTTTCATCGTTCTGTGCGGCTTTTTCGCGCGCGGCTCTCCAAATACTTCTCCGAGGATCATTCCTTGAACAATTGTATCTTGGTTGAGCTTCTCAATGATTTTTGGCCTCACTTCAGCAGATGCAGCCTTTGGCCTTGTCAGTTCTCTTTCAAGCGATTGAAATTCTTTATTCAGCTCGTTTTTTCTTTCTTCCATTTCAGCAAGTGTAGCCGTATAGCGATCTTGTAAGGATTGAGAAGTTTTTTTCTTCATCCCGCCATGATCATGTACATCGCCGAAATCGTCCAGCTGATCCGTCACAACTGGATCTGGATTTGTTTGCCTTGTTTGCTTTTGGGGCACCGGCTTACGCTGAGGAGCGGGCTTCTTTTGCTGATTCTGCTCTTCGTTCTCCTCTTGTTTGCCGATTTTCCCAAAGACGGCAGAGATGATACCGATGATAATCGCAATTAGTAGCGGATTTTCAAATAGAATGTCCAATGGGCTCCCTCCTTAAAGCGTGAGAGGATGCTTATTTGTTTTCATTATCAGATGGACCTTTTGTCATTTTACCAAATGAATCTCTCATATCCGTATCAGCATCGATATTCTTAATGTTCATGTAGTCCATGACACCAATATTGCCTTCACGTAATGCTTCAGCCATTGCAAGTGGTACTTCAGCCTCTGCTTCAACGACTTTCGCGCGCATTTCTTCAACTTTCGCACGCATTTCTTGTTCTTGTGCAACAGCCATTGCGCGGCGTTCTTCTGCTTTCGCCTGTGCAATGTTTTTGTCTGCTTCTGCTTGGTCTGTTTGCAGAATCGCCCCGATGTTCTTACCGATATCAACATCTGCGATATCAATCGAGAGAATTTCAAATGCAGTACCCGAATCTAATCCTTTACCAAGAACCGTTTGAGAAATCATATCAGGATTTTCAAGAACCTTTTTATGATTATCTGATGAACCGATTGTAGAGACAATCCCTTCACCTACACGGGCAATAATCGTTTCTTCCCCTGCACCACCGACAAGTCGGTCGATGTTTGCACGAACTGTAATACGTGCTTTTGCTTTGACTTCAATCCCGTCCATCGCAACACCAGAGATAAATGGTGTTTCAATGACTTTAGGGTTTACACTCATTTGAACGGCTTCAAGTACGTCACGGCCTGCTAGGTCGATGGCTGCACAGCGGGCAAAGTTCAATTCGATATTCGCGCGTTGAGCTGCAATTAATGCGTTCACAACTCGGTCCACGTTACCACCTGCAAGATAGTGGCTCTCCAGCTGGTTAATCGTCACATCAAGACCTGCTTTATGTGCTTTGATGAGCGGGTTGACCACTCGGTTTGGAATCACTCGGCGCAGTCTCATTCCTACAAGTGTAAAAATGCTCACTTTTACGCCAGCCGCTAGGGCAGAAATCCACAGCATCACCGGGACAAAGGTGAAAAAGATCGATAGAACAATCAAACCTGCTGCGATAATCACAAATAATAGTAAAGTAGATGGATCCATTTTATTCCTCCTCTAAAATCAGTATATCTATACTTTCCTCACGACAATGCGTGAGCCTTCCGCTTTCACAATTTTTACTTGTTCATCCTTATCGATAAATGCACCTTCTGACACAACATCAATGCGTTCATCTCCGAATACGATCGTACCAGATGGACGCAGTGCAGTGGCTGTCACTGCGATTTGTCCAACAAGATCCTCTCTTGTTTCATTTGAGACATAACCGCTTTCCTTATTGGTTGAATCGGTTAAAATGAACTTTTTAAAGAATTTCATACGTTTCCCCAACACCTTTGTCAATAAAATAACTGCTATGATTGAAACAGCAGTGGCAATCAAGATGGAAATCGCCATTTCTGTAAAGCTTCCAGCTGCTAAAAATAAGCTGACAACGACACAGATCAGTCCAATGACACCTACGATTCCCCCTGGCAAAAACAATTCCAGAATGATGAGTGCAATCCCTGCTAAAAACAGGAACAACGTCTCATATCCTGCAAAACCTGCCACGAGATGACCATAAAAGAATAGAAGAAGCGCTGTCACTCCCATGGTGCCCGGGACCCCAAAGCCAGGAGAATAGAGCTCAACAATTAACCCTAAGCTTGCAATGGATAAAAGGATTGGAATGACAATTGGGTGCGTAAGAAAACGCGCAACCTTTTCAGCAAAGCTCACTTCATCGTATTGAACAGAAGCGTCTTGTAATTTCAGCTTCTGTAGCAAGTCATCCATATTTTTTGCTTCCCCTTCTGCATACCCGAATTGAAGCGCCCGGTCTGTATTGAAGGTGAGCAATTCTCCTTTTGGTGCACCAGCTTCTTTTGCGTCTATATCTACATCCGCCATGGCAAGAGCATACTTTGGATCACGCCCCTGCTTTGCGGCAGCATCACTCATTTCAGCAAGCCATAGAGATTCAGATTTTTGATCGGCAGCATTGCCTTCTCCATCAATGATCGCAGCAGCCCCCATTTTTCCATTCGGGGTCATATAAATTTGATCGGCATTTAATGCAAGGAATGCCCCCGCTGAAAGCGCTCTATGATTGACAAACGCTGTCACTGGGATATCGGAAGCACGAATGGTATCTGCGATCTCAAGCGCTGCATCGACTGCACCACCCGGTGTATTGATGTCGAGAATAATATGCTTCGCCCGCTCCGACTTTGCCTGCTCAAACGATCGTTCAATGAATTTAGAAAGTCCTTTTTCTACTGTATCTTCAATTGGGATAACATGAACTTTCTGATCTGCTGATTTCGCGGTCAATTGAACCCCTAATAACAAGCATATTATAAAACAACTGAAAAGAGCAATAGAAATTTTTATTTTTTTCATCTATTTGGTGATCCCTCCTCTCTTTCTTCCATTTTACTGTTCCTTTACATACGTTACAAATGTATCATAGGTTTCATTTTTATATGACAGAATCATGAGGGCATAAAAAAAGTACCCTTCTAACAATAGAAGGATACTTTTTTATTGAGACAGCTGCTCGCTGACAAGTCTGTTAATGACAGCTCCATCAGCTTTACCTTTTACTTTTGGCATAATAGCGCTCATGACTTTACCCATGTCTGCCTTCGAGGAAGCACCTGTTTCAGCGATCGTTTCTTTCACGATCGTTTGCAGTTCTTCTTCAGAAAGCTGTTCAGGTAAATAAACGTCTAATATGTCAATCTCTTTTTGAACTTTATCTACTAAATCTAAGCGATTAGCTTTCGAAAATTCATGGAGGGAGTCTTTACGTTGCTTAATCTCGCGGGAAAGGACGGTTAGTTCCTCATCGCCGGTCAAACTGTCTTTCTTAAGCTTAATTGCTTCATTTTGCAGCGAAGCCTTTACCATACGAATGACAACAAGCTTGTCTTTCTCACGGTTTTTCATCATAAGCTTCATATCAGAATTTAATTGCTCAAGAAGACTCATAAAATCCACCCTCTTTAGAATTTACGTTTTCTAGCAGCTTCAGACTTTTTCTTACGCTTTACGCTAGGCTTTTCATAAAATTCACGCTTTCTTGCTTCTTGCAATGTTCCAGTTTTGGATACACTGCGTTTAAAGCGACGAAGAGCATCTTCAAGCGATTCGTTTTTTCTAACGACCGTTTTTGACATTCTCTTTCCCTCCCTCCGAATACACCAATCGACTGCATTAAAAAAAGATATACATGCAAAACATGTACCTAGACATTATAATATAAGCCTTGTGTGAGGTCAACTAAGTGATTTGGAAATATATTTTCGTCATGAGCAGGTAGACAAGTCCATATATTCATTGGTAAGAGGAGGACTTTTCTATGATGGCGATCATTTATTTTTGTGCACTTATTTTCATTTTTTTATGGTCAATGGGTTTGCTGAGAAAAGGATTAATGGCGCTTGCGTCGTCTCGTATTGAGAAATCACTTCTTCTCTTTACAGATCACCCGGTAAAAGCATTCTTGGTCAGCATTGTATTTACAGGGGTTCTACAAAGCAGTTCGGCATTTATGGTCATCGTCATCGGCTTTGTCAGTACTGGCATTCTCTCTTTTAAAAAATCGATTCCAATGATTCTTGGAACCAATATCGGCTCAACGTTTACGACAGAATTTATCGCCATTAAAATGGATGTCTTCATGTGGGTTTTGATCATAGCCGGTCTTGTATGCATCCTTTTTGGCAGGACATCTTTTAGACATGCAGGAAAAAGTTTATTTGGGCTCGGGATGATCTTTTTTTGCATACAAGGCTTTTCGAAAATTGCAGGGATGATGACAAGCCAGCCTGAGACATTGCGTTTTCTTGAAATGATGCAGCATTCAGACTGGACAGCGCTGCTTTCGGGTACCATTTTCACAGCGATTGTTCATTCGAGCTCGGTCTGTATCGGTATTTTAATGGGATTTATGAATGAGGGAACTGTGGCACTTCAGGAAGGCATCAGCTTTGTGTTAGGATCCAATATTGGGACATGTATTACGGCTGTGATGGCTGCGATATCTGGAGGCTACGCAGCACGTCAAACGGCTTATGCACACGTCGTATTTAATGTGCTCGGGGTTCTTTTATGCCTCCCGTTTCTCGCCCTGATCACAGAGGTTGTCGTCCTTCTCGCAAGCTCTCCTGCCCAGCAGATTGCGCATTTCAGCCTGCTGTTTAATGTGGCAAGCTCTCTCCTCTTCTTCCCGTTCATACGCCCTTTTCACGCATTGATCTTGTGTCTCATGCCGAATCAGACAAAATAAAAGAAACCGGCTTGCCCTTTTGGCTGCCGGTTTTTTTTATCTATTATGAGGTCATTCTCACTTGGTCTGGCTGCACATCATCACTGATGCGAACGAATTGTCCTTCGTTATAAGGATAGCCCGCTTTCGTAATTTTCACTTTGACCAGACGTCCGATCATGTCCTCTGTCCCTTCAAAAACAACTTTCATGTAGTTATCGGTATAACCAACATAAAGATTGTGGTTTCCTTCTTGTTCTTTGAAGGATTCTTCCGGAATAATCTCTAGAACCTCACCTTCGTATGCTGATGCATACTCTTTCGCAAGCTGGTCAGAAAGAGCGATCAAACGGTGGACACGTTCGTTTTTCACATTTTCATCCACTTGATCTTCCATTCTTGCAGCCGGGGTACCTGTACGTTTGCTGTAAGGGAAGACGTGCAGCTCAGAGAATTGATGATCTTTGACAAAATTGTACGTTTCCAAGAACTCTTCTTCTGTTTCCCCAGGGAATCCAACGATCACATCAGAGGTGACAGCAAGTCCTGGCAATGCTTTTTTCAGCTTTGTTAAACGCTCTGCAAAGAATTCCATCGTATATTTACGGCGCATTCTTTTTAGCACAGTATTTGAGCCAGATTGAAGCGGGATGTGTAAGTGTCTGACAATTTTATCTGACTGATCAAGCACTTCAATCACTTCATCTGTAATTTGACTTGCTTCAATAGATGAAATACGGATTCGTTTTAAACCAATAACACGTTTATCTAATTCTTTTAGAAGCTTTGCAAAGTTATAATCCTTTAAGTCTTCTCCGTATCCACCTGTGTGAATACCTGTAAGCACAATTTCTTTATAGCCCGCATCAACAAGCTGCTGCGCTTGATTGATGACTTCTTCTGGGTCACGAGAACGAAGAAGGCCGCGCGCCCAAGGAATAATACAGAAGGTACAGAAATTGTTACAGCCTTCTTGGATTTTTAATGAAGCGCGCGTTCTGTCTGTAAAGGCAGGAACATCAAGTTCTTCAAACACACGTGCTTTCATGATATTGCCAACCCCGTTGATCGGCTGTCTTTCTCTGCGGTATTCTTCAATATACCCTAGTAATTTATGTCTGTCCTGTGTTCCAACCACAATATCAACACCAGGAATCGCCATGATTTCTGCTGGAGACGTTTGCGCATAGCAGCCTGTTACACAAATGACACCATCCGGGTTATGACGAATGGCTCTTCTAATGACTTGGCGGCTTTTCTTGTCGCCTGTATTCGTGACCGTACATGTATTAATGACATATACGTCTGCTTTTGACTCATACTCTTTTCTTTCATAGCCAGCTTCTTTAAACAGCTGCCAGATCGCCTCTGTTTCATAGTGATTGACCTTACAGCCAAGTGTATGGAACGCTACTGTTCCCATCATGATTCACCTCTTAATAACTCTGTTTGATAAGATATAGCAGAAAGCGCATATAAAGGAGCGGTTTCCGTTCTTAAAATGCGTGGTCCAAGCCCGCAAATGACTGCACCAAGCGTTTCAAGCTCTTCAATCTCCTTTTCTGCCAAACCGCCTTCAGGCCCAAAAACCACTAGCAAGGTTTGTCCGCCTTTCATCTGTTGAAGCACAGTTTGAAAACGACTTTGCTCTCCTTCTTTCGATGATTCTTCGTATGCAACGACACATTTATCGAATTCACCAGCTAATTGCGTCAGCTCTTTAAACGTTGATACTGAATAAACACGTGGAATGATATTCCGGTAGGACTGCTCGGCTGCTTCTTTCGCAATTTTCTCCCAGCGCTCTCGTTTTTTATGCGACTTTTTTTGGTCAAGCTTTGTAATAGAACGAGCTGCTTGAAACGGGATAAAAGCACTTGCGCCAAGCTCTGTGCCTTTTTGGATAATGAGCTCAAGCTTATCTCCTTTTGGAAGACCGCTTGCAATCGTCACCCTGATCGGAAGTTCTCTGTCCTGATTTGTCCAGCTTTCAAGGTGACAAATCACTTCTTCCTTTGTTATTGTATCAATTTTACTGAGCGCTTCAAAGCCGTCTGTCGTTAAACAAAGGATTTCCTGCCCTGCTTTCATTCGCATGACATTGGAAAGATGATGTACATCTTCGCCTTTTATAACGATAGCTCCCTTTGCAGTCACTTCTTCTTTCGTGAGGTCGATAAAATATCGTTGCATACGTGTCCTGACACCTACTCGCTTTATTTTTTCGCTATAATGCTGACCCAATCTTCCATTGACAGCACTTCAACAATGTCAAAACCTGCTTCTTCTAATGCTGTTTTGACTTGTAATTTCTTTTGTCCAATGATGCCTGAAGTAATGAAATAGCCATCTTTCTTCAATAGGTCATAGGCTTGATCTGTAAAGCGCAAAATCACTTCTGCCAGAATGTTGGCGACAATCACATCACGCTCACCTGAAATCCCATCAAGCAAGTTGTTTTGTTTGACCGCCACTTGTTCACTTACACCATTTAATTCGATGTTTTGCTTCGCACTTTCTACCGCAACGGTGTCGAGATCAAAGGCTTGAATATCCTTTGCACCAAGCATTGCTGCTGCCACACTTAAAATTCCAGAGCCTGTTCCAACATCAATCACCGTATCGTTTTCCTTCACATAACGCTCAAGCGCCTGAATGCAAAGGACGGTTGTTGGATGCGTCCCTGTTCCAAATGCCATACCAGGGTCCATTTCAATAATCAGTTCATCAGAATGAACCGGTGTATATTCTTCCCACGTTGGAACGATGGTGAATTTTTCAGAGATTTTCACAGGATGATAGTATTTCTTCCATGCGGTGGCCCATTCTTCTTCATTTACTTCACAAATTGACAACGTATTGCGTCCAAGGTCAATATCGTATAGAAGAAGGTTGTTGATGGCTTCTTTGATCTCATCTACCGTTTCCATCAAAAAGCTGTTCATTGGAAGATAGGCTTTGACAATGACACCTTCCTCCGGATAGTCATTCGGATCGAGCTGGTAGATCTCACCGTATACATTTTCACGTTCCTTGACTAAATCAAGCGGGTCCTCAATCACGACACCACTTGCACCTGCTTCATGCAAAATATTGGTGATTGGTTCCACCGCTTCATTTGTTGTATGGACGCTAATTTCTGACCACTTCAATACTACCAACTCCTTATCCGTCTTACTCGCCTTTAAATGCGCGTTTTACCTTATCGAAGAAGCTCATTTCTTGTTCGTCCGGTTTATTTCCGCTCACTTCAGCAAATTTTCTAATGATATCTTTTTGATTGTCTGTTAAATTTGTCGGTGTGACAACACGTACAACGATATGCTGATCGCCCTGGCCGTAGCCGCGTACATTTTTCACGCCTTTACCTTTAAGTCTAAACTTCGTGCCAGTTTGAGTGCCAGCAGGAACTTTTAATTTTACTTTTCCGTGTAATGTCGGCACTTCAATTTCGTCACCTAATGCAGCTTGGGCAAAGGTGAGCGGCATCTCGCAGTAAATGTCATCTCCATCACGTTCGAAGAATTCATGCGCACGCACATGGAACACAACGAATAGATCTCCTGGAGGTCCTCCATTTACACCTGGTTCTCCTTGACCAGACACTCTGAGCTGCTGGCCATCATCAACACCTGCCGGGATCGTCACGTTAATTTTCTTACGCTTACGCACTTTGCCAGATCCGCCGCATGTTGAACATTTATGGTCTATTTGTTTCCCTGTTCCGCTGCAGTAGTTACATACTCTGCGGTTGACCACTTTACCAAATGGGGTTGACTGCTCAACGTTTAATTGGCCAGAACCGCCGCAATGTGAACAGGTTTTCGCCTGCGTCCCAGGCTTTGCACCTGATCCATGACATGTTTCACACGATTCTTCACGAGGGATTTCAATCGTTGCTTCTTTCCCAAATGCCGCTTCTTCAAACGAAAGCGTCATTGTATATTGCAGGTCCGCTCCTTGGCGCGGTGCATTTGGATCTCTTCTTCTGGCCCCGCCGCCAAAAATACTAGAGAAGATATCATCAAAGCCGCCGAAGCCGCCAAAGTCTCCTCCTCCGCCAAAACCGCCGCCGCCAAAGCCTTGGTTTGGATCGGTATGACCGAACTGGTCATAATGCGAACGTTTTTGATCATCAGAAAGGGTTTCATAGGCTTCTTTTACTTCTTTGAATTTCTCATCTGAGCCAGCTTCTTTATTAATATCAGGGTGATACTTTTTTGAAAGCTTGCGGTATGCCTTTTTGATTTCGTCCTTTGAGGCGCTCTTACTTACGCCAAGCACTTCATAGTAATCACGCTTACTCATCTCTTCACACTCCCGATTTTCTCACATAAATACGATTGTATCATTTTGATTTAACCTTTTTCAATTCCTTTCATCGTTGAAAAGAAAAAAAGTCAAAGCCAAGAGATCCTGACTTTGACTTTCTGACGAGTACGTTTCAGCAGTCTTATTCAAAAGTAAAGGTGATTATTTTTTCTCTTGATCGTCGTTTACTTCTTCGTATTCTGCATCCACTACATTGTCATCTGCTTTTTGAGCACCTTCAGCGCCTTCTTGCTGAGCTTGTGCTTGTTTTGCAGCTTCTTCATAGAGCTTTGTCGTTAATTCTTGAACGATTGTTTGCAGCTCATCTTTTTTCGCTTTGATGTCTTCAAACTCGCCTTTTTCGATCGCAGCTTTTAGTGCATCTTTCGCGTCGTTTGCTTTTTTCACTTGCTCTTCATCGATTTTGCCTTCTAGATCTTTTAATGTTTTTTCAGTTGTAAACACTAATTGGTCTGCTTCGTTGCGCACTTCGATTTCTTCTTTTTTCTTCGCATCTGCTTCAGCATTTTCTTCTGCTTCTTTGACCATTTTTTCGATCTCATCATCTGAAAGACCTGAAGAAGATTTGATTGTGATGTTTTGCTCTTTGCCTGTACCCATATCTTTCGCACGTACGTTGACAATACCGTTTTTATCGATATCAAAAGATACTTCAATTTGCGGTACGCCGCGTGGTGCTGGCGGGATATCAGTCAATTGGAAGCGGCCTAATGTTTTATTATCTGCAGCCATTGGGCGCTCACCTTGCAGGACATGGATGTCTACAGCTGTTTGGTTGTCAGCAGCCGTTGAGAATACTTGAGATTTACTTGTTGGAATTGTTGTATTGCGTTCAATCAGCTTCGTGAATACGCCGCCCATTGTTTCAATTCCTAAAGAAAGTGGTGTTACGTCAAGAAGAACAACGTCTTTGACATCTCCTGTGATGACTCCACCCTGGATCGCTGCACCAAGTGCAACTACTTCATCAGGGTTTACACCTTTATGAGGCTCTTTGCCTGTTTCTTTTTTGATTGCTTCTTGTACTGCAGGAATACGAGTTGATCCACCTACAAGGATGACTTTATCAATCTCGCTAGCAGATAAACCAGCATCTTTCAGTGATTGACGTACTGGTGTCATTGTACGCTCTACAAGATCTGCAGAAAGCTCTTCGAATTTAGCACGTGTTAACGTTAATTCAAGGTGAAGAGGTCCTGCTTCTCCAGCTGTGATAAATGGCAGTGAGATTTGTGTAGAAGATACACCAGAAAGATCTTTTTTCGCTTTTTCAGCAGCATCTTTTAAACGCTGAAGCGCCATTTTATCTTTAGAAAGATCAATGCCATTTTCTTTTTTGAATTCAGCCACTAGGTGATCAATGATGACTTGGTCAAAATCGTCTCCACCTAGACGGTTGTCCCCAGCAGTTGAACGCACTTCAAAGACGCCATCTCCAAGTTCAAGAACTGATACGTCAAATGTACCGCCGCCAAGGTCGTATACAAGGATCGTTTGATCTTCGTCTGTTTTATCTAAACCATATGCAAGTGCAGCTGCTGTTGGTTCGTTGATGATACGTTCTACTTCAAGACCAGCAATTTTACCAGCATCTTTCGTTGCTTGGCGTTCTGCATCGTTGAAGTAAGCAGGAACTGTGATAACCGCTTTTGTTACTTCTTCGCCAAGATAGCTTTCAGCGTAAGATTTAAGGTGCTGAAGAATAATCGCAGAGATTTCCTGCGGTGTATAGTTCTTGCCTTCAACTTCTACTTTATAATCTGTACCCATATGTCTTTTAACAGACATGATCGTGTTCGGGTTTGTAATTGATTGACGTTTTGCTACTTCACCCACTTGGCGCTCTCCGTTTTTAAAAGCGACAACAGATGGTGTTGTACGTGCTCCTTCAGCGTTTGCAATGACTTTTGGCTCGCCGCCTTCAAGTACTGCAACACATGAGTTTGTTGTTCCTAAGTCAATCCCAATGATTTTACTCATATTCGATGACCTCCCATTATGTAGTTATTGATTTACTTTTACCATTGATGGACGAATAACTCGGTCTTTGAGTTTATAGCCCTTTTGCAATTCTTCTACAACGATATTTGAATCGTAGTTTTCATCTTCAACTTGCATGACGGCTTGATGAAGGTTTGGATCGAACTCTTTGCCGACAGCTTCAATTGGTTCTACGCCTTCATTTTTCAACGCTTCTACCAGCTGGCGGTAAACCATTTGCATTCCTTCTAACAAACTTTTCGTCTGCTCATTGTCTGGATCAATTCCAAGCGCTCTTTCAAAGTTATCAAGAGCTGGGAGAAGATCACTGACAACATGTTGAGAACGATATTTTTGCACGGTCTCCACTTCAGTTCGAGCACGGCGTTTATAGTTTTCAAAATCTGCTTGAACACGCAGAATTTTGTTTTCTTTTTCATCTAGAAGCTGCTGCAATTCATCGATTTTTTCTTGGAAGGCAGACTGTTCATCATGCGTTACTTCCTCAGTATCTGCTTGAACTGCTTCTTCTTGTGCTTCAACCTCTGCTTCTTGCTCAGGTGTCTGTTTTTCTTCTGACATTGTGTTCACCTCCCTCAAAAGATTCAAAAATACGAAGGGGCAGTGCCCCTATCTTTTATCACCCTACTCATCATACAAATTGGAAAGTGCGTTTGACAAGTCTTTTGATACATGATGCAAGAGACTGACAACCCGCCCGTAATCCATACGGGTTGGACCGATGACGGCAATGGAGCCGAGTGATTTTTGATCAATCGAATAAGTGGCTGTGATTAAGCTGCAGTTCTCCATGGCTTCCAAATTGTTTTCTGAACCGATTTTAATGGTGATTCCTTGCTGATTTGGATGAAACAGCTGCATGACATCATTTTTTTGCTCAATAAGCATCATGAGTGAACGGATGCGGTCAATGTCATGAAACTCTGGCTGATTCAACATATTAATCTTCCCGCCAAAGAAAAGTTTTGATTCATTTTGAGTCGATGTAAATGTATTGCCGAGCGCATCTAAAATATGATCATAATCTTTTAAATGCGTACGAAGAAGCATGACAACTTCTTTATACATTCTGTCCTTCAGTTGATCCATCGGGACTCCGGCTAGACGGCTGTTTAAAATATTCATCAGCTTCTCAATATCGGAGACATCGAGATGCTCAGAGAAGGTAATGGTTTTGTTTTCAACATGTCCGCTGTCTGTAATCATGATCGCCACTGCTTTGTTTGGCTGAACAGGAACAAGCTGAATTTGCTTTAACCGATTTTCACTTAGCTTTGGACCAAGCACAATCGATGTATAGTTTGTGAGATCTGATAAAATTTCCGCCGATTTTTGAACTGTCTTTTCCAGCTCAAAAATTTTCTCCTGAAAGGCCGACTGAATGAGCACAAGCTCTTTAGACGACAGTTTTCGCGGAGAGAGCAAATGATCTACATAATAACGATATCCTTTTTCGGAAGGAATTCTTCCTGATGAAGAATGGGTCTTTTCAATAAAACCAAGTTCCTCCAAATCAGCCATTTCGTTTCTAATCGTCGCAGAGCTGAATGTAATGTCTTCTTTTTTAGAAAGAGTCCTTGATCCAACTGGCTGCGCCGAACGAATAAAGTCATTAATGATGACTTGCAGAATCAAAAGCTGACGATTTGTTAACATCATCATCACCCCTGTTAGCACTCTCTTTCAACGAGTGCTAATTGTATAAACAAAATTACCAAACTCAAATTAAAATGTCAATTATAACTCACCGAGAAACGCTTGAAACACTTCATTTCCTAACAATTTTCCTTTTCTTGTTAAACGAATCCCCATGTCATCTTTTACAATGAGACCTTTTTCTTCTAAATCTTCAAGAACAGTGGAAAAAAGTGCTTCTGGCGTCGCCCCATATTTCGCTTGAAAATCAGCGTTTTTCACCCCTTCAATCTTTCGAAGACCTAAAAACATTTCTTCTTCTATCTGCTCTGCTTTTGTGACCTGGTGTGTTTCCTTATACGGGAAGCCTGTTTGGTCAATCAGCTCCAAATAATGTTTCACCGGCCCTGCGTTCACATTTCGGATGCCATCTACATACCCGTGTGCACCTGCACCAAAACCGAAGTAATCTTCATTGCTCCAATAGGTCAGGTTATGCTGGCTTTCAAAGCCAGGTTTGGCGTAATTGCTAATCTCATACTGCTTTAATCCATGGCGCTCCATTTCATCCATCACAAGCTCATACATTTCAGCCTCACGTTCTTGCGGCGGTAAATGAAGTTTTCCTTTTTGCATTAAGTTGTAAAAAACGGTTTTCGGCTCGACGATGAGTGAGTAAACCGAATAATGCTCTGCCCCCAGCGAGAAAGCTGTCTCAAGTGAATTCATCACATGATGCTTTTCTTGATGCGGCAAGCCAAACATGAGATCGAGGCTAATATTGTCAAATCCAACGGCTCTAGCTCGTTCAAAGGACGTAAGGACATCCTTCTTTTGATGAACTCGTCCGATTTTTTTGAGCAAATCGTCTTCAAAGGTTTGAACGCCAAAGCTCAGCCTATTCACACCGGCTGCCTTTAGCACTTGGAGTTTCTCAAGAGATAATTCGTCTGGGTTTGCTTCTACTGCAAATTCAACCAGGTTTTTTGTCGGCTTTAGTACGCGGTGAATACTGTTCATGAGCTTGTCTAGCTGGCTGACAGTCAGTGATGTCGGGGTTCCCCCGCCAATAAAAATTGTCTTTAGTTCCTGCTCGCCTTTTTGCTCGATCGTGTGCTGCATCTCTTTCTCAAGAGCCGCTAAGTATTCATCGACTGGCTGCGTTTTAATGAAAAATTTATTGAAATCACAATAGTGGCAAATGTGCTCACAAAATGGAATGTGAATGTATGCTGCTTTCATTTGATGACACCTTCTTTACAGGTAAAGAGCCGCAGTTTATCGCTGCGGCGCCTTTGTTTGTTTTCGACTATAAACGTCAAGGCGGACATTGTAAAGCAGGTTGCCTTGAGGATGTTATTTTTTCGGTGTGCTGTCGTCCATCTTCAGCACGGCCATAAATGCTTCTTGCGGGACTTCAACAGAGCCCACTTGCTTCATGCGCTTTTTCCCTTCTTTTTGCTTCTCAAGAAGCTTTCTTTTCCGGGAAATATCTCCGCCATAACATTTAGCTAGTACGTTTTTACGCATCGCTTTAATGGTGGAACGAGCAACGATTTTTTGACCGATTGCTGCTTGAATCGGTACTTCAAAATGCTGGCGTGGAATGAGTTCTTTTAGCTTATCAACGATGATCTTGCCTCGTTCATATGCATAATCGCGGTGAACGATAAAGGAAAGGGCATCGATTTTTTCGCCATTCAGCATAATATCCATCTTCACTAGCGTAGATGGACGGTAGCCAATCAGCTCATAATCAAAGGACGCATAGCCTTTTGTGTTGGACTTTAGCTGATCAAAGAATTCGTATACGATCTCAGCCAAAGGAATTTCATAAACAATGCTCACTCGGTTCGCATCAAGATACTGCATATCAATGAAATGTCCGCGCTTTCCTTGGCAAAGCTCCATCACAGAGCCTACATAATCATTCGGCACCATCATTGTTGCTTTCACGTATGGTTCTTCAATTCGCTCAATCTTTTGCGGATCAGGCAGATTGGACGGGTTATCTACGACGATTTTTTCTCCGTCTGTCATATACACATCGTAAATAACACTTGGTGCTGTCGTAATTAGATCAATTTTAAATTCACGTTCAATCCGTTCTTGGATGATTTCCATATGAAGCATTCCAAGGAACCCGCAGCGGAAACCGAAGCCAAGTGCTTGGGATGTCTCTGCCTCATATTGAAGTGAAGAATCATTTAACTCAAGCTTTTCTAACGCTTCACGTAAGTCGTTGTATTTCGCTGTATCAATTGGATAAAGTCCGCAGTACACCATTGGGTTTAGCTTTCTGTATCCTGGCAGTGCCTCTTTCGCTGGGTTTTCTGCAAGTGTGATCGTATCCCCTACACGTGTATCACCGACATTTTTAATCGCAGCTGTTAAGTAGCCAACATCTCCAACGGTGAGTTCGTCTGTTGGCATGGCTTTTGGTGTAAATACGCCGACTTCAAGTACTTCAAATTCTTTCCCCGTCGCCATCATTTTAATTTTCTGACCAGGTCTGACGGTTCCTTCAACAATTCGTATGTACGCAATAACGCCGCGATACGCATCGTAAAGAGAATCAAAAATAAGAGCTTGAAGTGGTGCTTCTGGATCTCCAGCGGGAGCCGGCACCTTTTCAACGATTTGTTCTAAAATATCCTCGATTCCAATACCCGCCTTAGCAGAGGTGAGAACAGCTTCAGACGCATCCAACCCGATGACATCTTCAATTTCTTCTCTTACACGCTCAGGCTCTGCACTTGGCAGATCGATTTTATTGATAATCGGGAGAATTTCTAAGTTGTTATCAAGAGCTAAATAAACGTTCGCAAGTGTCTGTGCTTCAATTCCTTGTGCTGCATCTACTACGAGAATCGCACCCTCACAGGCAGCTAGGCTTCGAGATACCTCATAGGTGAAGTCGACATGCCCTGGTGTATCAATCAGGTGCATAATATATTCTTCTCCATCCTTCGCCTTATACTTCAACTGGACAGAGTTTAATTTAATCGTTATGCCGCGTTCACGCTCTAAATCCATGGAATCAAGCAATTGTTCTTTCATTTCCCGTTGAGTAATCGCCGCTGTTTTTTCCAAAATACGGTCCGCCAATGTGGATTTCCCATGGTCAATATGGGCGATAATGGAGAAATTTCGAATTCTTGATTGCCGTTCTAATCGTTTTTCTTTATCTGTCACAATCTATCACTCCTACTATAAAACGCGGGTTGCGCTAGGTTAGATTATATCAATAGGGCTGTAAAGATTCAATCGAAATCAAGAAAAGCCGCTCATCGGTCAGCGGCTTTGCTCAAAAGAGTGATATCTCATGAAATTCGTTTATTTCCCATTCACCCAATCATAAAGAGAACGGGCTGCATGTGTCATGCCATCAGATAGGGCTTTTCCTGCCTTGGAAAAGGCATTAAAGCTCTCTATTTCCTCAAGCTGCTTTTGTTTTTCGGCAAGATCCTTTTCTGTAACAGCCGTTCCTAAGATAGAAGCTTCCTTCTCTTCATTGTCGTTCATTTGAATGGAGAAAGCTCCTTTTAATTGCGGATCATGGTAACCCTTCATTTGCAGCATGCCATTATTCGCTTGCTGCATTCCTAAAAAGACACCAAACAGCAAGACCAATCCTAACATAATGGTTTTTCCAATAAATGAGCCCATATCCGTCACCACCTTAAGAGCGTTTTTTCTCATCCTTCGCTTTGCCATCCACCTTTTCCGCGTCCCAGAAAATGTCGCTGAACACATCAGCTGCTGCATTGGATGCATTTCTTAATTCTTCCATATTATTGTCCACTCCGCCAAATTCTAAAAGAAGGGCTTTGTCGGATAAATCTTGATTATAAATTCCATTATCGCCAATTTCTCCTTTGGCAAACACACCGACACTAAGACCTTTATATTTTTTCTCCATCAAATGGTGGAACTCCGTCGCAAGCTGCAAGTTTTTCTCATAGCTTTGATTCTTCTTCCCAACAACAAACGCAATTCTCGCATATTTCTTCCCTTTGATTTCGACAGTCGTATCTTTCTTTCTTCTTGAATCCCGGTGAATATCAATTAAATAATCGAGGTCATCATTTTTCGCTAATGCTTCTTTCACGACCAATCTCGATTCATTATATGACTGCGGATACTTTAATCCTTTGTTCACCAGCCTTTTTTCAATTTCCGTTTTGTCGACTGTATTGCCGATTCCTTGCTGGTCAAGTGCCTTTCCAAACATGTCGCCGACAAGGGTGACATTCACTTTTGAGTGCCGTGCATTATTTGGATTCGTTTCTCCTTTTAAAAATGGTAAATATGATTCCGTGTTATGTGTGTGATAAATGTACACAGCTTTTCGTTTTCCTGTTGACCGGTCAGGCTCTTTGGCTGGCTTTTTCGGCGTATCATCATCGAGCTTGTCCAGCTCAGCCAAATTTGCTTCTTTTTCATCTTGGATCACTTCACTAGGCGGCGGCGATTCCATTGGCATATTGGTATAGTCTGTTCCTTCACCCGCTAAGATGATTTTTGTATCAAAATGTTCAAAACCTGGGAGTTCTCTTCCTAGGAAACTGCGCGGGTCTTCTAAATTAATACTGGTTGCTAGCTTCAGTGACAGCCCAGAGAAATGAAACCCTTTTTGATCTTCTGGAACTGCTGAGGCGAAATATTGGTTTTCCATGCCCATTAATGTGGCAAAAAATGCGCCAGAGAGCTCATCTGCTACACCATATAACGAGGCTTGCGGCCTCAGCTCGGGTTTTAAAGAGGTCAAAGCCCCTGACATCACAAACACCACAACAAGAGAGGCAATAAATAAGAAAATGCTTTTTACTACTTTCGTTCCATTAATCGCAACGACCAACTGTCGAGGACGGCGGGGTCTTTTTTTCATGATTTACTCCCTCCAGCACGCTTTCTAGTAATTACACTATGAGCGAGCTAGAGAAAGTAGAACCGATTAATGATTATATGAACCCATGTTATCTTGAGTGATTTTTTGATGAAGCGCTGTGTTTAATCCGTTGGCGAGTACGTTTGCCATATCATCAATGAATGTATCTACTTCTTTAGGCGTGACCATTAAATTTTGCCCCAGCGGCGCAAGCACTTCATGGATCAGCTGCCTTTTCTCTTCTTCAGGAAGGGTTCCTACGATGCCTAAGAATGATTGACGCGTTTCCTCATCTGGCAAGTCTTCTTCGTTAAGCACTTTTTTCTTCCCGAATGTCAAACCAGCCGGCACAAGAGAGCGGGACGGCCGGTCATCTTTCAGTTCTCTACCAAAATGCTTTAAGACATAATCAATTGTGTCACTTGCAATGGTTACTGCATCCACCACTGTCGGAACACCAATCGCAATCACTGGAATGCCCAATGTTTCTTTGCTTAATTCTTTTCGCTTATTCCCTACTCCAGAACCGGGATGGATACCTGTATCAGATATTTGAATGGTTGTATTCACTCGTTCCACCGCACGAGCAGCAAGGGCATCGACCGCAATGACAAAATCAGGCTTAGAACGTTCAATTACACCTTGGATAATGTCACTTGTTTCAATACCGGTCAGTCCCATCACCCCTGGAGACAAAGAGGAAACCGGGCGATAGCCTTTCTGAACATTTTCCGGCTGCAATTCAAAGAGATGGCGGGTCACAAGCAGGTTTTCAACTGTGAGAGGACCTAGTGCATCTGGCGTGACATTCCAGTTTCCCAGTCCTACTACAAGGCAGCTCGCATCAGCCTGAATGCCTCGGTCTTTTAAAAACTGAGCAAAATGATGGGCAAAGACTTCGACGACTTTTTCTTGCATCTCAGAGTCTTTCTCCCGAATGCCTTGTGCCTCAAACGTCAAGTATGTCCCTGCCTTTTTGCCGGTCAGCTCCTCCCCTTCTTTCGTGATTTCCACAGTACGTATGCGGATGCCTTGCTCTTCTTTTTCCTTTTCGACAATCCCTTGGATCCCGTCCTTTTTGACGAGATTCGGATTGTTCTCTTGTTCTAGTATCTCTTTTGTTTCAACAGCCAGGTCTGTCCGGATTTGATAAACGCTTAAATCGAGTTTCTGTTTCTCCATAAAAAGACTCCTTCCACCAAGTAATTAACAGTAGTCTTTCCATCTCTTTAAAGAAACATTCGAGCACGTCATCAATGAAAAATACTTTACATTTATATTGCATTCTAAAGGTGTGTTTGATAGAATACAATTTGTTCTATTGTGAAGATTTAACCTTAAGACAATTGTGTTTAGGTTGTATCTTAGGAGGTGAAACACATGCCAAATATTAAATCAGCGATCAAACGTACAAAAACGAATAACGAACGCCGTGCACATAACGTAACAATCAAGTCTGCGATGCGTACTGCGATTAAACAAGTTGAAGTTTCTGTAGCTAACAACGATGCTGAGCAAGCAAAAGCTGCTCTTGCTTCTGCTGCAAAACGCATTGACAAAGCCGTTAAAACTGGTCTTGTACACAAAAACGCAGCTGCGCGTTACAAATCAAGACTTGCTAAACAAGTAAACGGACTTTCTGCATAATGTTTGCAACGCCTCAGTGATGAGGCACCTGTTTAACTGTACGTCCGTCCTGACCGGCCCAGCCATAAGGACAGACTGGCAATTATACATCTAACAAAAACGACCCTCTTTTTAGAAGGTCGTTTTTTTATGTTCAAGCGCCTAACAATCGAAGCAAGAACAATTCTAACAGCAGCTGTTTGTCCTTTTTACCCGTTTTCATTTCATAATCAATCGTTGAAAGCTCTTTGACAATTTGTTTGAGCTCTTCTTCTGAAAACAGTCTTGCCTGATCCATCGCAAGTTTGACCCGGAATGGGTGGACTTTTAGATTTGAAGCAATTTGTTTTTGTCCATATCCTTGCTGAGCGAAGTACTTCGTCTGCAAAATCAATCGAAATTGAGTGGAAATGAGTGCTAATATTTTAATGGGTTCCTCATTTTGCTTTAGCAGGTCATAAAACATCTGCATGGCCTCAGAGCGGCGTCTGTTTACAATTTGATTAATCAGCTCAAAAATATTTTGCTCTAAGCTTCTTGCAACGAGCTGATTGACATCCGCTAACTCAATTTCCTCCCGCTCTCCAATATATGTACTTAGCTTACGAATCTCTTGGAATAGAGAGGATAGACTCCCGCCGCATAGCATCACAAGCTGCTCAGCCGCTTCAGATGTAATCGTCTTTCCTTCTGTCTTCACCAGTGTGATGGTGAAATCTGTTGTTTCTTTTGGGTTTAACTCTTTCGCCTCAACGACAGCAGCTTTCTTTTTTAGCAATTTAGTGATTTTTTTACGTTCGTCCAACTTTTCATATGGTGCTAATAACACGAGGATGGTATAGGGCGCTGGCTTTTCTAAATAAGCTTCTAACACAGAAAGCTCATGCTCGATCTTCTCCTTTTTCTTTTCAGCTGTAAGAAAATAAGGATTCTTGATCACGACGAGACGCCTTTCTCCCATAAACGGAAATGTTTCTGCATCCGTCACAGCCTGTTCAAGCGGCACTTCTTCCATATCGAAGATGGAGTAATTAAAATCCTTCGTTTCTTCGTCTACAACAGCTTGTCTCAATTTAGCAGCAGTTTCTTGCAGTAAATATGTTTCTTTCCCATATAAGCAATAAACGGGATGGATATCCCCTCGTTTTAAATTGTTCCATACATCAAAAACCATCAATTGAATCCCTCTCTTTCACTTCCTCCTCTATCCTAAAGTGTGTGAAGACATTAGTAAAGAGGAAGCTCAAAGTGCCGCCTCCTCATTTATAGTAAACGTCCGGCGCAAGCTCCCGGGTCAGCCTGCTGTCAGACGATATTCATAAAATGATCATGAAAATGGAAAACGGTTACTTTACCTTCTAGCAATTCCAAATGAGTTCAAGTATACTAAAATTAGCCAGGAGGGATGAAAATGAATGAATTTGAAAAAAATGTTCAAAGCAAGCGGAATGATGTGACCGACTCAGCTGTTGGTTTTATCGTCACATTCGGATTTTTCGCCTCAATGTTTATTTTGGCAACCATTATACACCTCGTTGGATCTTAACTTCATGAAGGTTACATGACTGCCATTTTGGCAGTTTTTTTATTGATTTTGTAAGATATCATATGGAGGATGAGTGTAAAACGTTCCTTGCTCATCGAGAAATTCATACGTCACGCTCCCATCGATATCTGTCCGATACACTTTCATTTGCCCGTCCTTTAATTTTTTCAATACTTCCTGATGTGGATGCTGATAACGATTGCGTTCACCTGCTGAAATGAGTGCATGTGAGGGCTTGAGATGCTGAAGCCATTCTTCGCTTGTTGACCCTTTACTCCCGTGATGTCCAACCTTTAAGACATCTGCCCGCAGATGAGGAAAGGCTTCTATCATGTCTCGCTCCCCTTCTTGTTCAAGATCTCCAGTGAGCATAAACCGCTTTCCCCCAATAGTAAATGCCAAAACGAGTGAATCATTATTCTTACTTGTTACCCGATCACGCGACGGATGAAGAACCTCAAATATTTGCTCTCCAATCTGAAGCTGATCTCCTCTCTCTAATTCATCAATCATAATCCCTTGATCAGCTGCTTCTTTTAACAGCTCCTCATCCTCTGGACTCCGGGCAAAGCCTTTTGGTATGGCCAGCCGCTTTACTTTATTTCGCTTGATTAATCGAACCGCTTCTCCCATATGGTCTTGATCCGCATGCGTAAGTATCAGGACATCAAGTTTCGCTATACCTTTAGAGTGTAGAAACGGGATCAGCGTTTGATCACCGATCGAAGACACTTTACGTCTTTTTTTCCACGGTTCTTCTTCAAAAGAAAGTCTGCCCCCTGTATCCACAAGCAGGTGCCCCTTTCGATAGGGAAGCTGAATAAACAAACTATCCCCCTGTCCTACATCCAGCATCGTAACTTCCCCTTTTTCGAAAAAATTCGGAGTGAAATAGTGTGCACTCAAAACACCAATGAGAAAAAGGATCGGCACAGCATAGGATGTCACAGAAGTTTTGCTTTCCATTACAAATAACAGAACAATTAAGGCGCTCACCTCAAGAAGAATATGCCACCAAGCAGACTTCATAAAAATCAAATTGAATCCATCAAAAACAGCCATATAGGCTGACAATTGATGACTAATCTGGATCACCGAATCAAGCAGCTGAAACAACGTTTGTCCAAGCGGAAGATAAACGATAGTGAAAAGAAAAAAGAGTAAGGATAGCGGCATAACAACCGTCGTATAAAAAGGGACAAATATCATGTTCAAAGGAACGCTCAGCAAAGAAAATTGATGAAAATGATATAAAATAACAGGGAGCGAAGCAAGCTGTGCAATGAAGGAAATAAGGAATAATTGCATGACTGAACTTTTTGCTTTTGATAAAATCCTAGTTGATAACAAAATAAAAAACGTCACCACGAATGAAAGCTGAAATCCAATATCGAATAAATAAAGAGGATGAATTGCTAATAAGAATAAAAACGTAACGCTTAATACTACAGCTGAAGGCTGTTTCATTTCTTTTGGAAGACTAGTCATCACTAAATAGATTCCTGCCATGAGACAAGCTCTTAAAACAGATGGTGCAGCACCTGTCAAACAAGCATAAACAGGCAGAAAGCATAATAAGAGAATACGTGCAGTCTCTCTTGTCACGCCAGCACGAAGGAGGCACCAAAATAAGCACGCAAGAAGCGTTTGCACATGCAATCCCGAGATCGCTAGTAAATGAATAATGCCGAGCATTTGATAATCTCTTAATGTCTCAGGGTCTATCAACTCACGTTCGCCAAAAATAAGAGCCTGTACAATGCCAACAGAGTGTTTTGGCACATGGTCCTCTAAAAATTTCAAACCCTTTTGCCTCATCGTTTGAAGGTAATAGGGAGAACCGTCTTTTTTTGTACAGTTTTTGATCGACTGTGGCAGGAAAATGGCGTCAATGCCTTTTGTTTTTAAAAATTGATCGTATTGAAACCCGTTAAGAATGGTTGCGTGTTTAGCTGGACGAACATCACCTGTCATGTGACAGCTCATACCAGGTTCGACATCTTTTAATGCCTCCTTTTCACGCTCAGTTTGAATTGTATAAAAAGTGGCTAGTCGTTCATGGTCTGTTGATACAGTCGCTGAAAAACGATTGCCATCTGTTTTCGGAATGCTTTCAATCACAACGGAACCAGAAAGGAGTTTTTCTTGAACGGGTTGATCCGCTTTAAGAGACTCATGAACCATAAAAATGAGTGTATAGACAGCCCCGCATAGGCTGACCATTAAAAAGAGTTGGGGGGCTTTTTTCAGCAGGCTGAGAAGCAATATGATGAGAAGAAAGAGAAGGAAATACATATGAAGATGATATGCAGCCAGAGCAATTCCAACAGCTGCTGAAATTGCCCCAAACGGCAAATATTTAAACATAGGAAGTAAATAGTTGATTCGCCTTCTCATGCATATCGCGAATTTCTGTTTCGCTAAGTCCTGATTCACTCAGCTTCCCAATTAAATCTGCAACAAAGGCCAATTTTTCTTGATTTTTTAAGTCGATGATCATTTCATCTAATTCAACTTGCTCTGTTTGAACACCCGCCTGCTCGAATAAATCAACAGCATATGGGTGATTTTTATAATCCTTTGCATAGTACACTGTTCGTATGCCCGCTTGAATGATGGCTTTACAGCACTGTAAACAAGGGAAATGTGTGACATATATTTCAGCATCAGCTGTAGGTGCACCAAATTTGGCACATTGTAATATAGCGTTCATTTCTGCATGGATGGTGCGAACACAGTGATGATCAATGACATAGCACCCTACATCCGCACAATGAACATCACCGGCAATGGAGCCATTGTACCCCCCTGCAATAATGCGCTTGTCCCTTACGATCGTCGCCCCAACAGCTAACCGCTCACAGGTGCTTCGTAAAGCAAGCAAATGGCTTTGTGCCATAAAATATTGATTCCATGAAATTCTTTCCACGAGCTGATCCCTCCAGAATGATGGTTGATATTAAGTGTACATGCCTTTCTTCTATACCGTCAATTCTACTTCACGGTCAATTGACTTTTCAGCCGTTCAATCGTCTTTTCCCCAAAACCTGAAATGTTCCGCAAGTCTTCAATTTGTTGAAATTCTCCGTGTTCCTCTCTATACGAAATGATGGCTTCTGCCTTAGCTGGTCCTATGCCGTTAATGGTTTGCAATTCGGCTGCATCGGCCTGATTGATATTGATACCCTGACTCTTTTCAATACCTGATGACGCATCAGCTGATGCTGTTTGCATCTCTTTCTCCGCTTCCCCCTGCTTTCGAATATAAATCATCATACTATCCTCTAATTTTGCTGCTTGGTTGATTTCAACCGTGTCTGCTTTGCTGGTAAAACCTCCTGCTCTTTGAATTGCTTCTTCTACCCGTGCATCAGGTTGAAATGTATAAACACCTGGTTTTCTAACTGCTCCTTTGACCTCTACAAAAATCGTTGTTGGCTCTTTTTCTGTCTTTTCTTGTTTGTCTTCTAATGTGACCTGTATGTCTTTATTTCCCTTCAATACACTTGGCTCTCTGCTGTCCTCTCCTTTTCCAGTGAAAAAGAAGAAACTGAGGATGATCACAACCATGAGCCCAGCTGCAAGATAAAGACTGTATTTTTTTAATCGAATGAGTCGTTTCACTTACTCACGCTTCTTTCAATCATATTTTTCTACTGCTCAACATACTGTTTAGAAGATAACAGATCCTACGCGTCTAAGGAGGGAGAACGTTTGAATATAGGGTTAATCGGTACAGGAAACATGGGTACCATACTTACTGAGGCATTTATTGAATCAAAAGCAGTCAATCCCTCATCGATCACCATTACAAACCGAACCATTGAAAAAGCGTTCAATATAAAAAAGAACCATCCAGAGCTTGAAGTAACGAAACAGCTTTCAGGAGCTGTCACGAATAAAGATTTCATTTTTGTTTGTGTCAAACCACTTGATATTTATCCACTTTTAAAAGAGCTGAGCCCTCTTTTAACGGAGCAGCAAACCATTGTCATCATTACAAGTCCAGTTCATCCTGAACAGCTTCAGGATATCGTTCCTTGTCAAACAGCCAGGCTGATTCCAAGCATTACAAACCGCGCTTTATCAGGTGCATCACTTTTAACTTTTGGTTCATCATGCAATGCCGCGACGAAAACAGCGTTAAGGCAGTTAGCTTCATGCATTTCAACACCAATTGAGATCCATCATTCGATTACAAGAGCGGCTTCCGATATTGTCAGCTGCGGACCTGCTTTTATTAGTTTTCTCGTTCAGAAAATGATTGAAGCGGCCGTAGAAGAAACGGATATTTCTAAAGAAGAAGCCACCACCTTATCAGAAGATATGCTTGTTGGACTTGGCCGTTTGATTGAAAAGAGAGTCTATACCCTTCCGACACTGCAAGACAAAGTATGTGTGAAAGGCGGCGTCACTGGTGAAGGCATTAAAGCACTTGAAGCAGGTGTGCAAGATATGTTTCACCGTCTCTTTCAAAACACCCATGAAAAATTCGATGAAGATTTAGAAGCGGTTGCACATCAATATCCACCAAGCGTGTTCACTGATGATCGCAGAAATTAATCATCTTTGCAATAAGCGAAAAAAGGGTTTTAAAAAACCATCGTTCTATTAAACGATGGTTTTTGGTTTCTTAGCTGAGATGAAATATCTTTCGGCGAATTCACCGGGGGCTTCATTTGTAAAATCAGCGGTCACTTCTATATGTTCAAAGCCAGCGGACTCGAGGAACGCTGCATATGTTTCAAATGGAAATGTGCGCTGTTCATGTGTCTCATCATAACGCTGATACATGTCTCCGTCCTTTACAAAAAAGCTTAAATCATGAATGACCGAATACATGTCATCCCCTTTATCGCTCTGCCAAATATAGCTGATCTCTTCATCTTGATCTGCAAAAGTCGAACCCGGGAATACCTCTTCCATTTTATAAGGCGTATGAACATCAAAAAGTAAAACCCCATCTGCCTCTAAAAGCTGAAACATGTTTTTAAAGGTTTTTTTGACGTCATTTTCGTTTTTTAAGTAATTCAAGGAATCACAGCAAATAACGGCTGCCTGGAAGGCTTGCTCAAAGCCTGTAACCTCTCTCATATCTTGATGTAAAAATTGAATCGACTGCTTTTTCGCCTGCGCTTTTTGCTGCGCGAAGGCCAGCATTTCTTCACTGAGGTCAATTCCTGTGACCTTGTGGCCCTTTTCAGCTAACCGAAGAGAAATCTCTCCAGTTCCACAGCCTACATCGATGATGGCAGCATTCTGCTTAATATACTGCTGGATCCACTGAACCCATTCATCATAAGGTGCATGTGTCATGAGCTCGTCATACACACCTGCAAACCCTTGATAAATCATGAGTTAATGCCAAGTGAAAGCGTTTCTCTCGGCGCATCTCCCCATAGCTTTTCTAAGTTGTAGTATCCTCTTTCTTCTTTGTGGAACACATGGGCAATGACATCACCTAGGTCAATCAATACCCATCTTGCTTCATCAAAGCCTTCCATCTTCTTCACTTCGATTCCACTTTCCTCCGCAAGATGTTTTACTTCCCTTGCAATGGCTTGCACTTGTTTATCAGAATTCCCGTGACAAATGAGAAAATAATCTGCAACAAGTGAGATTCCTTGCATATTAAGAGCAATAATATCCTCAGCCCGTTTATCATCGCATGCTCCTGCTGCGACGTTTAAAATTGATGATGAATCCATCCAAAATTCCTCCTTAGTTGTTCTTATGCACAAGCGAGTTGTAAGTAGCAAGCGTATCTGGAAAGACTGGCTGATTCTTTTTCATTAGGAAACTGATGGTGTTTTTTAATGATTGGATCAGTGCACGATCTAGATCCTGCTCTGCTAACTCCCTTACTTCTTCGACACCAGGGAAATGACGTCCTGGTTCAATATAATCTGCGACATAAATGACTTTTTCAAGTAAAGTCATGTCTGGTCTGCCGGAAGTATGAAATTCAATGGCTGTTAACACATCTTGATCGTCAATTCCAGCTTCCTTTTTGACCAAATAGGCACCAACCGGAGCGTGCCAAAGCTCTGGCGAATATTCAAGCAATAAAGGGTTCATCTTCTCTTGCTCGATAATCCCCTTCATTTCTTCCTTTGGTCTAAATTTCGCATAATCATGAAAAATAGCGGCGATCTCTGCTTTTTTCACATCTGCACCGAACCGTTCCGCTAATGAAATGGCTGTCTCCATGACTCCAAGTGTATGTGTATATCTATGCTCTGTTAACTGCTCTTTGACACAGTTCAATGCTTCTTCACGATTCATATAAATGATGCTCCTTTATATAACGCTCAACAGCTTTCGGAATCAAATAATCGACAGGTATTCCCTGCTCTATTCGCTGCCTAATCAATGTTGATGATACATCAAAAGCTGGAACATCTGCAAATAAAAGAGGATATGCCGTACTTCCAACGTAACCCGGTCTTTTCATCCCAATAAAGGTGATCATTTGAAGCAAATCGTTGATTCGGTGCCATTTTGGCAAATACTCGACCATGTCCGCTCCTATCATAAAAAAGAACTGATCTTCTGGATGACGCTTCTTTAACAGATCCACTGTATCTACCGTATAAGACGGACCCTCCCGCTCCATTTCAATGAGCTCGAGCCGAAAATACGGATTTGACTGAATCGCCGACTCCACCATTTTTATCCGGTGAAGACTATCTGCTCGTTTCCGTCCTGCTTTATGAGGAGGCATATGGTTTGGGATAAACCAAATTTCATCCAGCCCCACTTGAGTCCGCACCTCACTTGCCATTAGCAAATGCCCGTTATGGGGAGGATCAAACGTACCGCCGAACAATCCTATTTTTTTCATATCGCATCCACCTTTACGGCAGCTTAATTTGTTTATTTTCCTTAGATTCTTTGTAAAGGACAATCACATTTCCGATCGTTTGAACGAGTTCAGCCTTTGCACCTTTTACAAGTGCTTTCGCAACTTCTGTTTTGTCCTCGTCGCAATTTTGCAATACGCTGACTTTTAACAGTTCTCTTGCTTCAAGCGCCTCGGAAATTTGCTTGACCATATTGTCATTTACCCCGCCTTTTCCAACTTGAAAAATAGGTGATAAATGATGTGCTTGTGCACGTAAAAAACGTTTTTGCTTACCTTTTAACATGGTGTTCCTCCTAATTTCTCTATGACAATTGACTTCATTTTTCCGGCGTCAGGCGTAATGCCTGTCCACAGTTCAAAGGCTCTGACTGCTTGTCCAACAAACATGCCAACCCCGTCCACTGTTTTCAAGCCTAACCCTGCTGCTTCACTGAGCAGTTTTGTTTCTATTGGATTATACACAATATCACAAACGACCGCTGTTTTTTTTGCGTTCGCTAAAGAAATCGGGGTTTCTTCAACATTCGGATACATGCCGATCGACGTCGTATGGATGATGACATCATATTCCCCAAGCCGCTCTTCAGCTGTAATTAATGTAATTGCATGAGATGTGATTTTCCCCTCTGCACTTTCAATTAAAGCTTCAGCTTTTTCAATGGTGCGGTTCGTAATATCAAAGCTCTTCGGTGCATACTGAGCAATTGTCGTATAAATCGCTCTTGCCGCTCCGCCAGCACCAATCAAGAGAAATGACAGCTCTGATAACGGCTGATCCAAGGCTTCAAGCAATGAATGAAGAAAGCCTTCTCCATCTGTATTGTACCCAACGAGCTGATCTCCTTCGAGCCGCACCGTATTGACGGCACCGAGGCGTTCAGCTGTCACATCAATTTTGTCAAGGTACTTCATGATTTCTACCTTGTGCGGAACAGTGACGTTAATGCCGCTGATTCCTAACGCTTTCATGCCGCTAACAGCCTCTTTCAGGTCATCATTTTCTACTTGAAAGCCATGATAATGTCCATCAATTCCAGCATCCTTTAATGCTGCATTATGAATATCCGGAGACATTGAATGGCCAACTGGGTTTCCGATTACTCCGTATAAAGGTTTCAAGGTCTCTCCCCCTTTGAACATTTAAATTAACGAACGTCTCATAAACACATGAACGCCTTTTGGCGCATAAACTTTAATTTGCTTGCCCGCATCATTTGCAGTGACCCAGCCTAAACCTGAAAAGACGATGTCCATTTTTGGCTGGTCAATGGTAAAGGTATGCGGAACGAGCGGCGGGAAATCTTCCATTCCCTCTTTTGATGGCGGTGACAAGAGTTCCCCTGCATGTTTTTCATATAAATCATCTGCGTTCTCCAGCTTTGTACGGTGAATGTTCAGCTCATTTGGCATATAGCAGACAAATGATGTTCTTCCGCCTTTTACGTAATCAAATCGAGCCAGTCCGCCAAAATAAAGCGTTTGTGCTTCATTTAATTGGAACGTTCTCGGTTTCAATTCTTTTTTCGGCGTTAAAATCTTCAGGTCATTTTTGCTGACATAGTGCGCCATTTGATGGCGGTTGATGATGCCCGGCGTATCGAATAAAGCAGACCCGTCATCAAGCGGAATTTCAATGGCATCAAGTGTAGTACCTGGATATTGGGATGTAGTAATGACATTTTCTTCCCCAGATACTTCTTTGATAATTCGATTGATAAATGTTGATTTCCCAACATTCGTACAGCCGACGACATAGACATTTCTTCCCTCGCGGTAATGATCGATCGCTTCCATCACCTCAGGTACGCCCTGGCCTCTGCTTGCACTAATTAAGAAAACATCGATTGGATTTAATCCGTTTTCCTTCGCTTCCCGCTTCATCCAATGAATCAGACGATCTTTTTTTACGGATTTCGGTAAAATATCCACTTTGTTGCCAACAAGTAAAATCGGATTACCACCGACAATGCGGCTCAGCCCATTGATCCAGCTTCCGTTAAAGTCAAAAATATCAACGACCTTGACAATGAGAGAATCTGTCTCTCCAATGCTGTGCAATATATTTAAAAAGTCGTCTTCTGTTAAAGAAACATCTTGAATCTCATTGTAGTTCTTTAACCTAAAACAGCGCTGACAGATCACATCTTCTTTCAATAGAGATGCTGCCGGCGCATATCCTAATTGATCTTTATCTTCCGTCTGAATGGCTACACCGCAGCCAATACAAACAACCTTTTCCATTATTACTCTTCCTCCCACTGAATGTGGCCCTTACGCTTTAAGGCTCCTAAAATTCTGCGTTCAATCTGCCTGTTAAACTTTGTGAAAAATCCGTCCGAGGCAGCAACAGGAACGACCAAAATCGTATGGAAGCCATGACGATTCCCGCCAAGAACATCTGTCATGAGCTGATCCCCAATGACAACCACATCTTCTTTTTTCAACTGCATATCAGCGACTGCCTTATTAAAGGCTCTTCCCATAGGCTTTCTCGCTTTATAAATAAACGGGATATGAACCGGCTCAGAAAAAAGCTTGACCCTTTTTTCATTATTGTTCGATACAATCGTCACTTGTATCCCGTGATCTTTCATTTCTTGAAACCATTCAATTAAGCGCGGTGTCGCACTTGGGCGGTCCCATTCTACTAGTGTGTTATCTAGATCGGTAATAATTCCTTTTACATTTCGTTCTTTTAATTTTTGCGGTGAAATGTGGAAAATACTTTTCACAAATTCATCCGGTAAGAAATACTTCTTTAGCACAATTTGCACCCTTTCTTCCATTGGTTTTTCAGCGATTGTGTCGAATCAAATCACAATTTGTCTGTCTATCGAATACAATGAAAAAGTTTTCGACATATGATGAGAACCTTCAACAGGTGTGGATAATTTTACACACATTATCCACCTATATTTCATCATGCTTTCATTCAATTATAAACACTCTACCCACAAGTTATCCACTTAACCATGTGGATAACAGAACGATTGTTCTTGTTTCCCATTCATGGTAGATTAAAGGTACTTCAAAGACAGTCGATCAACCTATGATGATATGTCTTTTCTTCAAATTTTATGCCAACTTTTTCAGGGGAGGTGTTTTTCCCATCATATGGGTTTCTAGTATGAAAAAGCTGTCAGATGATTTACTTATAGAATCGTATTATAAAGCAAATGAAATGAACTTAAATCGCGACTTCATTGAATTAATTGAGACAGAAATGAAAAGACGTTCGCTCGGGCATATGCTCTCTGTTTCCTCTTAATTCCATATCACAGGAACCATGCCTCCCGAGCACTCTCCTTTTTTAAACTCAGGTGACTGATATTATATCACTTGCGCTATAGGCTTACTACTATTTTCCGTAAAAAACACCCCTTCTGATGAAAGAAGAGGTGTCTTAATTACAAGGCTGTTCATTCCAAAACCATAACCCTCCGCCTACGACTAAAATGACCACAAGGAACACAACAAGAAAAGCGTAACCGATTCCTGCTCCTTGTGCTGGATAAGGCGAACACGCAGGGTAAGGATAAGGACATCCCCACATATCAGTTACCTCCTTCTAGGAAGATATACTGTTAGACTATGCTGGATGGATGGTCTTGTTTAGGCAGATGGCCATCATTTTAAAAATGTTTGATGACATCACGCTCTTTGATTTCGTTATAAATAATTCTCGCCCCTTTTGGTGTCATATGATTGCCAGAAGGGTCGATCAACCCTGACTGAATTAGAGCTCGATCACTATCTTCACCAGCTTCTCGGATGAAAGCTTTCCAGTTGTCGACAAGCGGCACCTGCTCATCCTTCGCTACTTCTCTCGTGATGTCATTATAAGAGTTTTGCCAAGCTCTTGCCCCACCTCTCCCGGCAAAATAAGATGACTTATATCTTGAGTAATAGTACAAGCCCTTTTTCCCGCCTTCTACAACAGGTACACAGGTCATGAGAATCGGGGTGATGCCTTCTTTTCTACTTTCAGAAATAAAGTAGGATAAATTTTCTTTAAACCGTTTTTTCGTCACTCGGGGATGTTTCCCGTCTAAAATCGCCGCATCATTCGTACCGAACATGATGAGGACGTAAGTTGGTTTCTGTTTTAAAATATCCTGCTCAAAACGAAGTTTCGCGTCTTCAGTCGTCTGCCCGCCAATGCCTGCATTCTTCACTTGAATTTGGCCGCGCTCGACGTTTTTCATGAGATTCACCCATTTTTCAGATGTTGGATAATCTCGAAAGTCCCAGTTTGATCCTCTTGTATTGCTGTCACCAAATGCAATGACGCTTTCTTGTACTGGCTTAGAGCACCCAGCAGCAACACATAATAGGATGAAAAGGAAAACATATTTCTTCACAACATTCACCTCCAAAAGCCCTCTTCATATAGTAAACGACAAGACTTTTGGTTTCAATGAATGACTGTTTTTGACGAATGCTTCCTATTGCAGTTGAACGGGCATATATGCTTTGTCATGATGCAGCAGCTCACTTACTTTTACAAATTCATAGCCTCTCTTCTTTAATTCAGGAATCACTTGTTTTAATGCTTCTACCGTTTGCTTACGATTTCCCCCGCCATCATGTAAAAGGATGATATCGCCGCCCTGAATATGATCAATAATTCGGCTTGCAATTTTATGTGCGCCTGGTCTTGACCAGTCCTTTGGATCTTGCGTAAAGGACCACATGACCACATCATACCCTTGCTTTGACAGAATGCGGAACGATTTCATAGTTAAGCGTCCACCAGGAGGGCGAAATAATAAGGGACCGCCAGGCTGGAGTGAAGCGATATGAGCCGCTGATTCTTTTAATTCCCGCTTGACCTCCTTTGACGACAAAAGGTCAAAATACGTATGATTCATCGTATGATTGCCGAGTTCATTCCCTTCGTCCACAATCCGTTCGGCGATCATTGGATATGCATGGATTCGGTTCCCTATCACAAAAAAGCTCGCATTCACTTGATGCTCCTTCAACACGTCCAATATTTGATTCGTATACACTGGATGAGGTCCATCATCAAAGGTAATCGCAATCTTTTTCCGTTCCGCTCTCATGTCCCAAAAGGCACGTCCCGTTTTTTCAAGATCGACTCGTTTTAATGTACGTGCCTCTACTTCATTAGGAATAAAAGCACATAGCAGCCATATACACATCAAGATATGCAGCCCTCTCATTCGACCGCCTCCTCCACAGAACATCATTACCAAATAAATTGCCCGCTTTCTCATCAATTCATGCAAGCTTCATGATGATATCCGCTTCTTTTTCAAATAAAAAAAGCCGGCCATATTGGCCCGCTCTTTGTTTCACGTTTGGTTTCTCTCTTCAACTGTCGAACGTTGCTTAGAATTCATACAGACACTCTCCTTCTTGGATTTGATTTTGAGCCCATAATAATTTCTGATAATACTGGTTGGACTTTTTGTATTGTTGAGAGGCTTCTAAGGCTGTCGCAATTTCTAGTGAGATATCCTCTATATAAGAGTATAGGCTAAGTTTTTCCAAATAATCAATGGTTTTTTGCAGTTGGTCTTCATTGATTTCCTGAACATATAAAGCATCCAGGTACTCAAACATATGACAGAACAGCTGGTCTTCATGCTTCTTTGCAGCCAATTTCCCATCTTCTAATATGCGCAGGGCATCCGCCTGTTCATTCTGTCTAAAAAGCAGCTTCGCCAGCGTATAGAGCGTATGCGGAAGCGTTGGGAGCAGCTCTTTGCGGGCAAGATCAGCAGATTCCGTTAAATATCGTTCCGCTTCCTCTCTATAGCCCAGTTCGCCATAACATTTTCCTAAATTATAGAGCGCTGAACTATATATGCGCGGGTGATCAATTTGAGATGCGAGCTGTTTTGCCTTTTTTAAATGAGGCAGTGCCCGGTCTTTTCGTTTTAAATCTTGATAGTTTCCTGAGATAACAAAGAGACATTGAATAATACGAATGGTATACGCATCATGCTGATCGTATATTTCCAGCGCCTTTAAAATATGGTGCATGGAGACATGTGTTTGTTTCATGATATAGTAGGCTTCTGCCACTTTAAAATGAAACTCTGCCTGCTCAATATCATCGAATACCATAGACAGCTGCTTTTCTGCCACTCGATAATATTTGACGGCTTCTAAATATTCTTTTTGACTAAATTCATGCATGCCACGAAAAAATGCATGGTAATAATGCAGCATATCAGATAACTCATGATTGGAGTTTTCGATTTTATCGACTAGATTAGATACTGAGAAAGGTTGATATTTTGAAGGGTGTATATAGTCAAGCATGATTTGGTGCCGAAAACACATGAGCTGATAATAAATCAGTAAATGCTGGTCCTCTTCCATCTGTTCAATTTCCGCTTCAACTTCCGCTTTCAAGATTTCCGCATCTGGAACACTGAACTGCCGTATCATTCGATACCATTCATTAATTTTCATACCTACATGTGAAGATAGAACCTTCCCCATGTTCCGAAAAAACCCCTTCCTTTTCGGTCTAATATTACATATTTTAGCACGCTTCTTGACCGCCAAGCACCGCAAAGAAACCGCAAACATATGAGAGGGGCTGTAAAAAGAGACGAACATTTTTCGAAAAACATGATTTTTTCATCGTACAGACACAGACAATCCCCCCTTCACATACATTTGAGGATATAGGCAGCGGCCTAAACATGGTGGAGGTGAAAATCGTGGCAGGAGTATTTACAGCGATGGGATTGATGGTCAAAGAATTGGTGTTTTTAGTGTCCTATGTCAAAAACAATGCCTTTCCACAGCCCCTTTCGGGAGATGATGAAAAAAAATACTTAGCCCTCATGGCACAGGGCGATGAACACGCAAGAAACATGCTGATTGAACATAACCTTCGGCTCGTCGCCCATATTGTAAAGAAATTTGAAAATACCGGGGAAGACGCTGAAGACCTCATCTCCATCGGGACGATCGGACTCATTAAAGCCATCGAAAGCTATTCCTCTGGAAAAGGAACAAAGCTGGCAACGTATGCAGCGCGGTGTATTGAAAATGAGATTCTCATGCACTTACGCGCGCTCAAAAAAACGAAAAAAGATGTCTCCTTGCATGACCCCATCGGTCAGGATAAAGAAGGGAACGAAATTTCATTAATCGATGTCTTAAAATCCGAAAATGAAGATGTGATCGATACCATTCAGCTCAACATGGAGCTTGAAAAAGTAAAAGAGTATATCGACATTCTCGACGGCCGAGAAAAAGAAGTGATCGTCGGCCGGTTCGGCCTTGATTTAAAGAAAGAAAAAACGCAGCGGGAAATAGCCAAAGAGCTCGGGATATCGCGGAGCTATGTATCCCGGATTGAGAAGCGCGCGCTGATGAAAATGTTTCATGAGTTTTACCGGGCGGAGAAGGAGAAGCGGAAGCGGGAGAAGGGGAAATGAAAATAAACTTCCTAACTTCTAACAAAAACAGACCTCATGAGGTCTGTTTTTAAATTCGACAATAAGCTACTGTCTCTCTGCATTTCTATTAATAATAGCTGCCCTTTATTCATATTGCCCAATAAATCTAATTTAAATGACTGCGATGTCCTCTTTGTTAATTAGATATATTTTGTTATTATCGTGATCTTTGCTAGGATAATGATCAATTAAATATTTTCTCAAGGTATTTAATTCTGCCATATCAATCTTTTTTGATTCAATTGCATTTTCCCACATTACAATTAATGTTTCATCGTCTATTACCTCTAGCACATGAGGAACAAATTTTTTATTTTCTCGTCTATACGCTTGATACGCTGTGTAAGAAACTGCATCTAATACCGAATACCAGCCATATTGTTTTTGTTCATCTTTTTCTTTATTAGCGAACTCAGCTACATCCATATAATCTTCACTATCTATATAATTACATAAATCATCTGCACTCAACTCTTTGCCAGAAAGCCATTTCCAACAATCATCTAAAGCTTTTTCTCCTATGTGGTAACCATCATCTTCTTTATCTATGAATGTATACATTTTTTCAGCTATTGCTAAGCCTAGGGCAACTTTAGCTTCTTTACTAAGGTCATTTATAAAATCCATTCTATAGCCTCTTGCCTCTTTCTAATTTTTTCTTCAATGATTAGAACTCGAAAACCACTTTTAGCGCATGTAATAGCTGAAGCTAATCCAGCAGGTCCACAACCTAACAAGGTCTGTTTTTTTTGTGTCATTAAAAGGTTCTCTACTCAAAAAGTTTAACTTCTAAATCTTTTTATTTTTTATTGAAACTCAAATGTGGAACCTCATAAATATTATATAGAATAAAATCTATAATGTTTAAGTATTGAAGCAGATCTCTTTGTTTAGGTTTTAGAATGCCATGAACAGTTTCATTTCCTATATCTCTAATTTGATTTAAAATGTTTTTTTGTTTTTCATCTATTAAGTTTTTTTTATAAAGCTCCTCAATCTTTTCAAATAACTTTAAATTTATCATCTTAGGTTCATTATTTTCGTCATATATCACTTTTCCTTTTTTATTTAATTTTGGTCTTTTATCTATCTCACTCACTTTACATATTGCTTCGATTATCATTCTAATACCGGTATTACACAAAAGACCCATATCATGTCTATAGGCATTTATAGTTTCATTTCGAATATCTTTAATTAAATCGGGAAGGTGAAAAAAGTCAAATTTATCAGTAAACATCAATAATTTTTCTTGTATATTATCACTTTTTGGCTCTTCAGGATAAACAGTATATTTATTATAATATTCTCTGTCACAATGATAGTTAGGACCATTTAGTATAAACATTTCTTCATCCCCATAAGTATTTAAAAAAGCTATAGTATCACAACCCCTACATTGAACAATCGAATATTCATCTATAAACTGCATTTGAATATCCCTCGGATCGTCATAAAAATCATTATGATTTAGACTCAATTTTAACTCTTGGTTAGATTTATTTGTAACAATTTGATGGTTTGTTCTTCTATTACATAACCTACAATGAATTTTTTCTGAAATAATCCCCATGATAACACCTTTCTTCATTTGGGAAATAACAGCACTCCATTAAAAGTTGATTTCCCCATATTTTCACATTTCTTTATTCATCTACAAACTAAGCATTCATTCGTTTATTTTTAAAATACTAAAAGTTCTCTTTTTTTCGATTGGGTCCAACACAAAAAGGATTTCAAGCCCCATCAAGGTTCAGGTTATATTTATACAATTTCTTGAACTATTGCAACAAGAATGATGAAAAAATTGCTTAAACGCACAGTATCGCTATGTCTAAAAAATATTCACTCTCTCTTTATAAACAACCTTTACACCCTATTGAAAACTATTACAAAGTAATACTATCTAACTTTCAACATCATACTGAAAATCAATATTCCTCAACTCAACCCATTCAACAAAATCAGATACCTTTTTTGTCATCAAAAAATGTTGAACGATTTGATACGCCTCATTGCGGTCGACATAGCTGCACGATGGCATATACAATGGTGATCCAGCAACCAAATGCTCGATCGTTTCGAGCTTTTCTACCTTTTGAAAAGGGACTAAAAAATCTGGATATCTGATGATAAAGAATCCATACGGTTCAGTATAAAAGAAAACTAGACTTTCAGATTCCCAATCTTCCTCTATCTCAATGGAAGATTCCCCGTTTCCTTGTTTCCAATACTCTTCCCCCTCCTGAAAGAAGATTCTTTTCATGAATTCTTCTCCCGGATTTTCTACTGGAGCTCCTGTAGGCCCATAGTATAAAAACATCAATATCGCTCCCTTCATGCCTCTATCAATTTGGATTTAACCAATTGTTCTATTCCCCTCAAAATCATAAAAGGCTTGTGTTTGTTGGTTTAATTTTAGCATGTGATAAAGCTTTGGATTTAGCTTTTGAAAGGTTTGAGTGCTGACCCATTTTACTTCTTCAATATCATGATCCGGATCTAGAATGTTCATCTCTCCCCCGATCATTTCCGCAAAGAACGTAATGATAAGCGCATGATGCTTTTTATCTTGAAAGAATGCTTCTCGAACAGAATGAAGTTCCTTTACTTTGATCAAATACCCTGTCTCTTCTTTCACTTCGCGGATGACAGCCTGCTGCAGGTGTTCACCTTTTTCCACAGCACCGCCCGGAAGTTCCCAATATCCCTTTACATTCTTGACCGTTAATAGATTTTCTTCCTCGTCATAAATAATAGCTGAAACCACGTCTACTCGTTTCAAATGAATCCCCCTCAACATACTCCATTCACATCAATTGTCGAATATATGGCACGAACTGTTCATTTTATACATTCTTATTATACTGTATCCTTGATATAAGTTAATGGAAGTCATAGCGTGTTATCATCATTTTACTTATTGTGCTCATAGGATTAACAGGAAATATCGTTTCTCTTTTGAGACAACTCAAAGCGTCAAACGAGAAAATCATCCAACTGTTAGAACATCAAAAACCGAAAAAATAAAAACCTCACGCATCTAGCAGGAGGTTTTTGCACTAGGAGAAATCTTATCGTTTTTCATCAAACAACATATATCTAATTCGCCGAATATAATGGAGCGCAATATGAGCGAGACATAAAATGAGCCCAATCATCGCAAGTATATAGATGGGCAGCATCAAACCAGGTACATAGTTTACGACAAATCCCAAACTAAACGCTGTCAGCATATATATGCTGATCAACCTCATCAACACCATTCGAAGCCCTCCCTTTCTACAATCACTTTAACATATTTTCCCTTCAGTCTCATAATTGGATTTAAAAAAGCTGCGAATCCTCTAAGACTCGCATCTTTTTTAAATATTCAATTCACCTTTTCGCCCGTGCTTCCTTCCACTGCTCAAGCTCTGATACTGTTAGTAATTGATATCCTTGTTTGGACAATTCCTTGATGATCGTGACAGCTGCGTTTGCAGAGGTGTCATAGATGTCGTGCATTAAGACGGTTTCTCCGCTAGACGCATGTGTGAGAATGTAGCTCGCAACGTATTGGCTGTTGCGATATTTCCAATCTTCGGGATCTACATCCCAAAGCGTAACTTTCATGTTGACAGCCTCGTTGATCTGCCCGTTTGTTCCACCATATGGCGGTCTAAAGTGAGTCGGTGTGAATCCGCCAGCTTTTTCAATGATTTGCTGTGTATCTTCTACTTGTTTGATGGCTTGTTTTAACGGAAGTCTTGTGAGTAAAGGGTGGTTATAAGTATGATTTCCGATTTCATTTCCACCTTTTCTGATCTCACCTAGCATATCGGGATAATATTGAACCCTGCTTCCTAATACAAAAAATGTCGCATGTCCTTTGTTTTCTTTTAAAGCTGTTAAGATTTTTGAGGTCGTTGATGGATTTGGTCCATCATCAAATGTAAGGGCAATGGCTTTTTGATTTGGGTTGAATACTTTCTGTTTTGGCAATTTTTCGATCTTTCTTTTTGCAATCGGTTCTTTTTTCTCGTTTTTGTTCTTTTCTTTATTGATGTATTCTGGCTTTAACATTCCTTTAAGCAGTGTTTTCTTAATCGCCAGCACTTGAGGGCCTTTCTTGTCTGGTGCAATTTGCCCTGCTGGAAAATAAAATTCAATAAAACGATCTTTGATGGCAAAATACTGATAATGCTCTGCCTTAGGAGACGTTCCTTGTTTGAGCAAATGCTCGTTTTCAGCAAGAGAGCGATCTTTTTTTAACTCCTCAAATGTCATTTGAGACAGTTTTTGCAGACTTTTTTTCTTTGATAAAAATAGATCATCTATTGATAAAAACTGCTGTTTCTTGAAATCAAAATTGAATATCTTCGTTTCATGTGCGCCTTTTACTCCGCCTTTCCATTCATATGTATTGAATTTGATCGCAGCGGTTTGTTTGGCATAATGAGTAATTTTGTAATCTATGTTTAATTCGTATCGATGATCTTCATCGACATCACTTGCTTCACTAAACGATGTTTTGAATTTGTCCAGCGCTGTTTCTGCAAATCTTTTCATCTCTTGGTCTAGCTTTTTTTGATGAAACACAGGATAGTTCACAGCATATCTCAAGTATCTCCCGTCATTCACGAGGGTCACAATTTCAACTTCTTTATAGCTCGCATCTGGTTCTACCTTCTTCTTCTCTGTCCCGCTTGCCTGCTGATTATGATAAAACGCAGCGATTCCGATGATCATCGCAAGTCCGCATAGGACGAGACTGACTTTCCATTTCATTGACACAATGATTCTCCTCTCGTGATGCCGTCATGCCTGAATGACGTGTGTTTGTAGGATAGACTTTGCATGCCCCCTTTTTAGTTTGCAAATCACATAATCGTCACATTTTCGACACATTTTTAGAGAGGATAAAAAAAGGACTTGATTTCTCAGTCCTTTGATTACTTTTGCATATATAGTTGAAATAATTTCGTTTCTTCATCAATGGAACGCGCTCGATCAAATGCCGCTCTGACCGTCTTTGTATTATTCATGAGCTCGTACAGCATGGTCAGCACAAAGATAAATGCTGCATTCCCATCGATGTAATCGTCTGGTGCCGTATATGATGTAGCCCCTGCATCTAAGAAAGCATCTGCTAGATTTTTCTCTCCTAGTGTGCAGCCTGTAGAGATGACATGAACTCCTTCTAAAAAGGCATACTGCTTGATTTCATCCGCTCCAAAAGCAGTATCATTAGGCTCCTCATCTTCGTATACATCTTCCCCTAATTCAGGCATGATAAATGCTCCCTCTTCACCGTGAAACGATAAAAGAAGGTAATCTATTTCTCCTCTATTTCTACCAGATAACACATGAATCAGGTCATTCGGTCTTCCAATCCAATGCATATCGACTTTCGCGCCGAAGTTTTCAAGTGCTGCACGCAGTGCAAAAGATTCCAGCTCACTATTGGGTCCTGCTGCTAATGTGATGCGCATGGCTTGTTGATCCACTTCTATCTCCTCCAGACTATGATAAAAATAAAACCATTTTTTCCTCATCTGCATATGTATCAGCCCATTTTAGCGCTTTTTCTTCGACAGCGTACGACTCAAATCCAAAAGAGCGATAGAGGCGTTTGGCTGAGTGATTCGTTGTCACCACCGATAAATACATTTGCTCGATATCCTGCCGTTCTCGCGCAAAGGAAAGAGCTTTCGTCATCAAGTCCTGGCCTGCTCCTTCTCGGCGGGCACTAGATGTTACATACATCGCTGTCAGATTCGCTCGGTGCTTTAACTTCTGCAAGGTTTCTTGGATGAGCGTGACTGCCCCCACAAGCTGTCCTTGATGAAAGGCGCCAAATGTCCACATAGAATTCGCCGAAGCAAAACGCGCTTTATATTTGTCCTTTGTATTGATTTGCTCTTCCTCATAGCTCATCGCAAAGCCCTCTGGATTTAATCGCAGTGCTTCTAATCTGAGTGATGCATATTCTTCAGCATCATCTGGTGTTAACAATCGAATATTCAGAAAATCGCCTCCAAAAGAATAATGGATACTTCTAATTTTATCTTGAAAAGAACTTTGGATCAAAATTTTATTCTTCAATATAAAAAGGCATCCCCTAAAAGGATGCCCCTCCATTACCACTTACAGCGCTTCACCAGACGACAGCAAGGGTTTTTGATATCACTACCGCAATCGTATTCTTCTACAATACACTCGTTATGAGTCGATTCAGTGACAGGATAGTAGTTTTCTATTCTTTTGATGTTTTTATTGACGTTTGTGATATGCGTTGGATGAATTTTTCTGATCGTTTGTTCATTCGTTCTTGTATTGACAATTTGACGTGTGGGGAAAACAACCGTTTCTTCTCTGCGAGATCCAAAGAAGAAATCATCTAATCGATTTCGGCTCATATTAACACCCCTTCAAGTTGTCTTTCACTTACACTCTATCGTATGTAGGAGGCACCTTTCGTGATTAGATGCTTGTCTATTTTTTAAAAAATCCACTATTGACCTCGTTTTCTCTTTCTTTACAAAAGGGTAATTTTAACATATTATACAATATATATATTGCACGAATATAAGGTGAACTGCGAGACTGCTCCAAAATTTTTCCACTCATCATCAAATAAGAGATGAACGATTTGATCAACACGACACAGCCATTCGAACGAAACAAGCTAGACATTGCACTTGAACTAACTCAATTACATCTGAATCAATATCAAACAAATCATCCTGATCAGCTGAGTGAAATTTACGCGAAATATTATGCGCTGCTTGAAGTGCTGGATTTGTCTTCCTATGATCAATTGATTGATTTACTGCCAGATGAGCTTAAACAGACACTTGAGTAAAAAACCATCTACCCACACGGGATAGATGGTTTTCTTTGATTTATACACGTGCAGCCATATCGGTTTCGATTTGCTCTAAGCTTCTTCCCTTTGTCTCGACTAGCACAAATCGGGTGAATAATAGTCCGATTAAGCAGATGACTCCGAATGAGGAGAAAATGACCCCAAAGCTGAATTGATCTGCCAGGATAGGGAAAACGAGTCCAACTGCTAACGATCCGGTCCAGTTAAAGGCAGAAGAAATACCTGCTCCGATGCCTCTGACAGAAAGCGGGAAGATTTCGCCAATGATGATCCAGGTGATCGGTGCCCACGAGAAGGCATAGCACAAAATAAAGCAGCAAAGTGAAATCAATGTCACCCAGTTTAAAATTCCTTCACTGACGCCAAGTGCACCTAATGCGGCGGGAGCAAAGAAAGAAAGGGCCATGCCCGATCCCCCTACGGTGAGAATCGTTCGGCGGTCAAAGCGGTCAACAAATTGTAAAAAGATCACGGTCGTGACAACAAAAATGACACCTACGATGACTGTGAAACCTGCGGCGACCTGCGGCGCAAGACCAACATTCCGAGCAATACTTGTTGCATAATAGACAATAGAGTTCGCGCCTTGAATTTGCTGAAGGGTCGCCATCCCAACCCCAATGAAAAGAGCCATTCTGAATTTCTTTTGAAACAATTCACGAATACCCGAACGTTCTTCTTTGGCCACTTCTAAAATCTCCTGCATTTCTGATTCGATTTCTTCACGGGACGAACGCAGTGATCCTAATACTTCCCGTGCTTTATGAGCCATTCCGTGTTTAATCAAATATCTCGGAGATTCAGGAAGCTTCAGCATACCAATATAAAGCACGATCGCAAATAAAGCGGCACTTCCCAGCATCCAGCGCCAGCTGTCCGGGATGGGCTCAAATACAAAAGCGACAATATAACTGAGCAATAGACCAGTGACAATCATGAGCTGATTGAGTCCAGATAATTTCCCGCGGATTTTAGCAGGAGCGATTTCAGACATATAAGCCGGAACCAAAGATGAGGCTGTTCCTACCGCTGTCCCTAAAAAGATTCGAGCGATGGTGAGTGAAACCTCTTCTGGTGCAATAGCTGATCCGATAGCCCCAACAAAAAAGATAACGGATGAGACCAAAATGAGCTTTCTGCGGCCAAATTTATCCCCTAAGAGACCGCTTAAGATGGAGCCAATGATGGCCCCGCCCATTAATGAAGAGACAACAATTCCAAGCCATAATGGGCTGAGCTGAAATTCTTCCTGAATATGTCCTTCTGCCCCTGCAATAATCCCAATATCATATCCAAATAAGATGCCTGCAAAGGACCCGAAAAAGAAGATAAATTTGCTTGACACTTTTTTCTCCAAGTGGATGACCCCCTCACTTAATTAACCGCTTTCATTTCATCCCGTGCTTCTACTGTAAACAGCAGAAGACCTTTCCCCCTTCTATAAAACCACATATTCCGCATTGACAAGCTTTGCAAAGTGAACAATTTGGTCAACCGTTAAATTGAGAGATACAACTGTATGATGGCCCCCGCCTTGCTTAATCCAAGCTTTGACGCCATCCTGAAAATTCGGTTTGATTTTCCACAATACACGCGCAACTGGTAAATGAGGTGCTGCTTCCTCTGGCTCAAAGGCTTCGACTTCTTGTATCAGCCATTTGAAATGTGTTCCAAAATCCGCTATGGAGACAACAACTCCCTCGCCTGCTTTGCCATCAAACACAAGACGCGCTGGATCTTCCCGGTTTCCGATTCCAAGTGGAGACACGACTATGACGGGTTTCGTATGGGCGAGCGCTGGATCTACTTCCAGCATATGAGATTGCAGCACCGCTTCCTGTCCAGACGTCATTTCATACGTGTAGTCCTCCATAAATCCAGTGGATTGATGATGACTCATCACCTTTAATAAGCGGTCCAGTGCGGCCGTTTTCCAATCGCCTTCCCCAGCAAAGCCGTATCCCTTTGCCATCAGCCGCTGTACCGCAAGCCCTGGCAGCTGCTTCATCCCATGTAAATCTTCAAAGTTTGTTGTAAAGGCATTATAGCCGCCTTCATCTAAGAAACGTTTGATGGCGATCTCATATCGCGCCTGCACCTTGACACTTTTTTCCCATTCTTCAACTGAATACGTTCCATAATTTACATCATATTGCGTTAAATACTCAGCAAATAATGCATCTACCTCTTCGTCTTCTACTGCATTTACATATTCGACGAGATCGCCTATTCCAAAGTAATCAACGGTCCATCCTAATTGAATCTGCGCTTCGATTTTATCGCCTTCTGTCACGGCTACATGCCGCATGTTGTCACCAAACCGGGCTACTTTGATGTGAAAGCTCTCATGATAGGCAGCCGCAACGTCCATCCAATCAGCAATTTGCTGCTGCACTTCAGGCTTTGACCAATGACCGGTCACAATTTGGTTTTGTTTATTTAAACGTGCATTGATATAGCCATATTCTCTGTCTCCATGTGCGGATTGATGGAGATTCATATAATCCATGTCGATCGTGTCCCACGGAATCTTTTCATAATATTGTGTGACAAGATGCAAAAGAGGCTTTTGCAAAAGGCTGGTGCCGCGTATCCACATTTTTGCTGGAGAAAAAGTATGCATCCACGTCATCACGCCGACAACTTCATCGCGATAATTAACCTCTTTCATAAGCTTTGTGATTTGATCGGCACTGACAGCCAGTTCCTGCAAGATCACTGGATAAGGAAGTAAACCGCTCTCATTTAAAGCATCCGTCATCTTTTGTGCATCTGCTTTTACTTTTTTCAGTGCTTCATCACCATATAAATGTTGTGACCCAACGATAAACCAAAACTCTTTTTTCAGGCTTGTTAACATAGATATCCCTCGTTTCTTTATCTTGAAGGTTTTTGTCCGTAATACGCATGCTTTCCATGTTTTCTTAAGTAATGTTTATCTAAAATTCGCTGCGGCAATGGCTCTGCAAATTCGTTCAATTGCTTGGCAAAAAGGTTCATCTTGGCGACTTCATCTAAAATCACACTGTTTGTGACCGCATTTTTAGCATCCTTCCCCCATGTAAATGGACCATGCCCTTGAAGCAATACACCCGGCACCGCCATCACATCTAGGTTTCTTTTCTCAAACGTTTCGATGATCAGCTTGCCCGTTTCTACCTCATAACCCCGATTGACTTCTTCTTCTGTTAGAAAACGAGCGCACGGAACGGCGCCGTAAAATGTATCGGCATGCGTTGTGCCCATTGCTGGTAAATCAAGACCTGCCTGCGCCCAAACGGTTGCCCACATAGAATGGCTATGTGAAATGCCGCCAATTTCCTCAAAGTGTTTGTAAAGAACTGCATGTGTAGCTGTATCTGACGAAGGGCTGAATTCCCCTTCCACCACTTCACCGTCAAAGTTCACCACGACCATATCTTTTGCTGATAGTTGGTCATACGCTATGCCGCTCGGCTTAATCACAAACAAACCACTGTCACGATCACATGCACTGACATTTCCCCATGTAAATTTCACAAGTCCGTATTTTGGCAAATCTAAATTTGCTTGATACACTTCTTCTTTTAAGCGATCTAGCATACCGTCGTCACTCCTTTCTTTGGCATGAGATGCGCTACTGCCGCTTCTTCAATCGCAAGACCTTTTTGATAGCGCTTTAAAAATTCGTCAAAGCCTTTGACATCGAGTGGATCAGGCTCCATGAGCTCTTCTGATGTATGGGCAAATACTCGATGAGTGAGAAATTCAGCCAATGTTTGCTGCTGATGATGGACCATATATGAAGCAAGGACAGCCATCCCAAACGCACCGCCTTCTCCCGCTGTTGAAACGACTGATACAGGTGTATTCAGCGCTGCGGCAACCATTTTTTGTCCAACGAGCGGTGTTTTAAATAATCCGCCATGCCCTAGTAAGCGGTCAATCACTACATGTTCTTGTTCCTTTAACCGGTCCATGCCTATTTTCATCGCACCAAAAGCGGAGAACAAATGGGTTCGCATGAAATTAGCGAGGGTAAAGCGACTTTCAGGAGACCTGACAAAAAGAGGTCTTCCTTCTGGCAATCTCGTAATATTTTCACCAGAGTAATAGCCATAGCTTAAGAGTCCGCCGCCATCTCGATCTGCTTCTAAAGCTTGCTGCAATAAGGATTCGTATAACCTTTTTGACTCCACTTGCAGGCCAAGTGCTTCAAATGCCTCTCTGAATATATTTATCCAAGCGTTTAGGTCACTTGTACAGTTATTCGCATGAACCATTGCAACTGGCAGTCCATCCGGCGTTGTGACAAGATCCACTTCTGGATACACACCTTTTAGATCCTGCTCCAGCACAATCATGGCAAAAACCGACGTCCCAACAGAAATATTCCCGGTCCGTCTTTCTACACTGTTTGTCGCCACCATTCCCGTTCCAGCGTCACCTTCCGGCGGACAAAATGGAATGCCTGGCTGCAAATGTTTTCCTTGATCTAAAATGGCTGCCCCTGCTGCCGTTAACACGCCTGCCTCTTCGCCTGCTAAATAGACACGCGGCAGGAGGTGGCGAAGCTTCCACGGATAGCCTTTTTCTACAATCAATGCTTCAAATTGCTGGAGCATTTCTTCATTGTAGTCCTTCGTTTGTTCATCAATCGGAAACATCCCTGACGCATCGCCAATACCAATGGCCTGCTTTCCGGTTAACAGCCAGTGAATATATCCTGACAAAGTGGTCATATATTCTAATCGGGATAGATGTTTTTCCTCTTCTAATACCGCTTGATACAAATGGGCAATGCTCCATCTTTCTGGAATATGAAATTGAAATACATCTGTCAGCTTTTGACTCGCCTCGATGGTCTTTGCATTCCGCCATGTTCGGAACGGAACGAGAACCTCTCCTGTATGATCACATGCCACATAGCCATGCATCATCGCTGATACCCCGATTGAGCCAATGGTTTGAATGGTCACACCATACTTTTGCTCGGCCTGTTCTTTCATCTCTCGATACGCCACTTGCAGACCTGTAATGATATCAATTAAGTTGTACGTCCATATTCCATCCTCAAGAAAACTTTCCCATTCATATGCACCTTGTGCAATTGGCTGAAATTCCTCATCTATTAAAATTGCTTTAATTCGTGTTGAACCAAATTCAATGCCTAAAGATGTCCGTCCTTCTTTCAAGGCTTTGGCCGTCTCTTTGTGATTCAATCTGCGTTCACCCCCATTTTGATAGCGGTTTCAATTTTCATTTTCTAGATTCATTGATTCTCTGGTACAATCACAATATAATATTTGTACGTACATATGTCAATAATAAATATAGTTGTACATACACAATGTGACAAAAACCTGCATTTTCTCTGAAGGGATCATGATAGAAAAGGAAAGCGCCTGTTTTTGATTCGACAACCATGTTAAAATATGTCCATACAATTTCTTCTCAATCCGAGTAGATGATCAACTGAGAAAGAAGTGAAACAATGAAAAAGAAGTACCAGATCATTATTGATGATATAAAAAGTAAAATACTCACAGGGGATTATCGGATCGGGGAGCGTATTCCAACCGAATCAAGCCTGCAAGACATGTATCAAGTGAGCAGACATACAGTTCGAAAAGCCATCTTGGAATTGTCCAGCGAAGGATTTTTGCGCAGCGAAAAAGGTTCAGGCACATTTGTAACCAATCAATATCAAACAAAGCCTGCGGGACATGCACATATGAAAACGATTGGGGTCATTACAACATACATATCCGATTACATTTTCCCTTCTATCATTCGAGGCATTGAAAGCCGATTAAACGAAGAGAACTATTCTTTATTACTGGCAAGCACAAATAACGATGTTGAACAGGAGAAAAAAGCGCTGGAAATGATGCTGTCGTTTGGTGTGGACGGACTTATTGTCGAGCCGACGAAAAGCAATTTATATAACCCAAACATCTCGTACTATCTGTCCTTTAAAGAACAGGATGTACCGCTTATTATGATCAATGCTTATTATGAGCAGTTAGAGGTTCCTTTTCTCTGTTTGGATGATGTGAAGTCCAGCTATTTAGCCACAAAAGAGCTGATCACCTCTGGACATCAGCAAATTGGGCTTATTTCAAAAACAGATGATTTACAGGGGAAATATCGGATGAAGGGCTATATTCAAGCGCTAGGTGAAGCGAAGCTTAATTTCCTGCCTGAGCATGTGCTCTTTTTCGATACAGAATCGAAGCAGCATTTGGGGGAGCAAATTAACACATTCCTGATGGCGCACAGACATGAGCTGACCGCCCTTGTTTGCTATAACGATGAGGTGGGATTAGAAGTCGCCAATGTATGCAGCGAAATCGGTCTGTCCATTCCAGATGATCTCTCGATTATTGGACAGGATAATTCGTATATTGCCCAGAAAAATGCCCATGTGAAGCTGACAACACTGACCCATCCTCAGGAGCAAATGGGCCGGGATGCAGCTGACTGGATGATTAAAAAAGTTCAAGGAAAAAAGAATCTCCCTGATCAAACGTTTTACGAGCCTGAATTAGTTCCAGGTGAAACGATTAAACAAATGAATGCAAGAAAAAAATGAGCCCTTCCCGCAGGAGGCTCATTTTATTTTAGATTCCAGCATAAGACGTGAATGGGTCGGATCCCTGAAATGAAAGACATGTGTTTCCCCTCATCCATCATGAATCAAGAAAAAATCCCTATCCTATAAAAAGATAGGGAACTTGCCTATTACGCCTCTTCTTTAGGAGATGGCACAGCGCATACGCCATCTGCACATGCCGCTTCAAAAGAATTAGCAGCCGCTTTTTCAGCTTGAGCTGCTTCCTCTGTCCAAGCTGTTTCAAGTGCACGCAGGAACGTATCTGCTGGCTGTGCACCAGCAACCGAATATTTATCATTGATCAAGAAAAAAGGCACAGCAGAAATTCCGAGCTGTCTTGCTTCTTTTTCGTCTTCTCGCACATCATCTGCAAATTCTTTTCCGTCTAGCACCTTCTGTACTTCGTTCTGATCAAGACCTGCTTTTTCTGCAATATCTAAAAGGGTTTGGCGATCACCAACATGCTTTCCATCTGTAAAATACGCTTGAAACAGTTCTCCCATGACGAAATCGCCTTTCCCCATTTGACCAGCATATTGCGCCAATCGATGAGCATCAAAGGTGTTTGTCAACACGAGCGGATCAAATTGAAAATCGATTCCTTTCTCTTTGCCGGCCTGCTTCACTTGCTCATTCATCGCCATTGCCTGGCTGCGGCTCATACCATATTTTTTGACAAGCATATCATGGACATCATAATCGACTTGAGCAGGTGCATGTGGATCAAGCTCAAAGCTTTTAAACTCTATCTCTACCTGTTCCTTCTCTGGGAATTGTTCAAGTGCTGTTTCCAGCTGTTTTTTTCCTATATAACAAAAAGGACAGGCAATATCTGACCAGATTTGTACTTTCATCTTCATCTTCCTTCCGTGTTTACGCTTTTTCTTTAACGATGTAACTATTATAGTTACATCTATTCACTTATGTCAAGATAATGTACGCCATTTAGACGAAAAAAGCCTTTCCTTCTAGGTAAGGAAAGGTCATATCAATCATGAAATTCATATTGTATCACTTTTTTAAAATAGGGCTTCTAGAAAAGAAGAAATGTTGTCTTTTTCTGTATCTCAAATGTTGAAACATTGTCACCTATTGATTGTTTTATCCCCATTTGATGGAATCTCTGTAAAATAATTATTTCTTATGAAATAACCCAAAATTCTTTTGAAAATATAAACATCTACTTTAGGCAAATGCATAGAAATTTTTTGCAGGATTTCATTTGTCTGATCACTATCGAAAATTACAGTACCTTTATCTGATTTTGAATCCATTAAAAAACTGCCGAGTGCTTCAATAGATCCTTCTTTTTCTTTATTGATTGTATCTAACCATTTTTTCATACTCTTTCTTTTCAATTTAAATCCTTCTTTTTCTATAACTGTAATAACATCATCAAAACCAAGCGATTCCGGATTATATATATGGAAATTACCACCCATTTCTTCAGAAATAGATATTTTTACAATTGATTTACTTGCATAATTCACTGGCACTAAATTCAATTTCCCTAACTCTGTGGGTGCCATCTTCATCTCAATACACCCTGCAATAATTCTCCATATCAGATCATTTTTTTGACATGCACCTGTTTGAAGATCTCCTGTTAACCGACCACAGCGATAAATTGATACAGGTATACCACGTTTGCGTGCAATTTGAATTATATTTTCTGCAACCCACTTACTCTCTGTGTATCCAATAGATCCCCCTAGATGCTCAGGGGTTGGCATATGTTCTTCATTTATAAATTTTGTGCTGCCCTCTTCAGAATTAGAAAAAACATATATTGTAGAGATAAAATGAACTGGTTTAATTTTTTTAAGACAGGCTAGCCTTAGAATTTCTTCCGTACCTAAAACATTTGATTTCTTTAAAGCATCGTACGGATAAATAAAATTAACAAGCGCTCCATTATGGTAAATAACACTAATATCACTTGCCAATTTGAGAAATTTTTCTTCCGTTAGCCCAAATAATGGCCTAGATAAATCACCTACAATTGGAATAATACGATCTTTAAATTTTTCATTCCAAATTTCATACTTCTTTAATGCATTTTGAATACGCAAAAAACCGGACTCTGTTGAATTGGCGCGCACTAAACAATAAATTTTTGCAGAACTCATCTTTAGTAGATCACGTAACAAAAAAGCACCTAAGAAACCGGTTGCACCTGTTAAAAAAACATTATCTATGTAAGAAGTATCTTTATTTTCAAATGGCTCAGTTGGTTGTATAGATGAATCTAATGAGATTTCATTCAATAGATACTCTAATTGATGTTTTTCCAACTCTTCCTCACCAATTACATTTAAGCTTTCAATATTTTCTGCCATACCTGCTATTGTAGGATACTCAAATAAAATGCGGAGTGGAATATGGATGTTAAACTCTTCACGTAATTTAAAAATAAGTTTATTTGCACTCAATGAATGTCCACCAATCTCGAAGAAGTCATCATAAATAGATATCTTATTTTCGCCCAAAACATCTTTCCAATGGTGTAGTATTACTTTTTCTTTATTGTTTCTCGGTGGTGTATAACCGTTGATGAATGTTTTTTCTATTTCTCTAGGAAGAGGCAATGCTTTTTTATTCAATTTCCCATTCGGAGTGATTGGGATAGAATCTAATTTTATTAAATAAGAAGGTACCATATAATTAGGCAAAAATTTCGAAACATAATCTTTGAGTTCTATTGAGGTAATATTGCTACCTTTCTTTTCAATATAATAACCTATTAAAATATTTTCCTCTTGATGGTCTTCATTTGTTAAAATGATTATCTCCTCAATCGATTCATTTTTTCTGATAGCTGCTTCAATTTCTCCTAATTCAATACGATATCCACGAACCTTAACTTGGTCATCCTCCCTTCCAATAAATTGAATTTCCCCATTTGGAAGAAGCTTAGCCAAATCACCCGTTTTATACATCAAATCCTTATTTTTAAAATGATCTTTAAAAAATCGCTGTTTTGTTAATTCTGGTTTATTTAAATAACCTCGAGCTACACCGTCGCCAGATATAAATAAATCACCGACTACACCTATTGGCTGTAATTGTAGGGAAGAATTTAAAATATACATTTGAGTATTTGAAATTGGCTTTCCTATAGAAATATTACCATGGGTAACATCTTTAATCGATGACCAAATTGTAGTTTCGGTCGGCCCATACATATTGAAAATTTGAGCGTTTGAGTTGCGTCGCAATCCTTCCAATAACTCTTTAGTTAGAGCTTCTCCTCCCACCATTATTTCCGAAAGATTCATTAAACTAGAAGCTAAAGATTTATTTTGTAAGAACAATCTATATCGAGAAGGAGTAGTTTGCATCATTTTTACATCATATTTTTTTATAAGATTTGTTAATGATTCTGCATCAGAAAGTTCTTTTTCACTTGCTAAAATTATATGCTGACCTATAGTTAAAGGTAATAATATCTCTAACATAAAAATATCAAAGGATATTGTTGTTACTGCTAAAATAGGTTTATTTCTTTTAAAGTTGACAACTTGTGACACTGCATTAATAAAGTTATTTAATGACTTATGTTCCACCATAACTCCTTTGGGATTTCCAGTAGATCCTGAAGTATATATCACATAGGCTAATTGGTTTTCATTAATTAAATTAATTGATGCTTCTTTATTTTCCTTTTTTATTAATTCAGATTCTTCATCTAGATAAATAACTTTACTATTATCAAATGCAAAATATTCACTAAACTGTTTATTGGTTATAGTTAAGGATGTTCCTGAATCTTCTATAATATATCTTATTCTTTCTTTTGGAAATGATGGATCTATTGGGACAAAGCAACCTCCAGCTTTAAGAATTCCTAGAATACAAATTACCATGTTAATCGATCTTTCAACACATACTCCTACAATATCTTCTGAACCCACGCCACATTTTTTCAAATAATTAGCAAATTTGTTTGCATTTTCATTCAAATCTTTATACGTTATTAATTGGTTATCAAATGAAATTGCAATTTGTTTAGGAAATAAATTTGCTTGATCTGTGAATAACTCTAAAAATGATTGATTAGCTGAACTAGATAAATCACTTTTATTATAGATATCATTTTTCGGCATCAGATCTTTTTGAACTAGAGATATACTGTTTATTGGCACTTCTATCGAATTTACGATTTCATTTAAAATGTTTTCAAAATGTTTCATCATTTGAATAATCGTACTTTTCTCAAATAAATCTTTATTATATTCACATGTACAAATAAGCCCTTTTTTTGATTCACTCATTGTTAGACTCAAATCAAACTTTGACATAGTCGAATTGACTTCAATATCCAGAGGCTCGATTCTTATATCATCCATTGAGAGATAACCAAGTTGAATATTTTGCAAAGTAAACATAACTTGGATTAGAGGCGAGTGGCTTAAGCTTCTTTTTATTTGCAATTTTTCAACTAGCTTCTCAAACGGGATCTCTCGATTTGAAAATGCTTCAAGAGAAGTTTTGTTTACACGATTTAATAGTTGTTTAAATGTAAGCTCCCCTGACACATTTGTACGAAAGACTAGGGTATTAATAAAACACCCTATTAGTTCTTCAGTTTCAGGTATATCTCGACCTGCAACTGGACTTCCGATTACTATATCTTCTTGGCCTGTATATCGAAACAACAATAATTTGAAACCAGTTAATAAAGTCATAAATAACGTGACTCCTTCTTTTTTACTGATTTCATTTAATTTGTTCATTAAATTAACGGGCAAATTAATTGTATGCATCCCTCCTCTATATGTTTGTACGGCTGGTCTTGAATGATCTATAGGAAGTGAAATTAGTGGTTTGATCCCCCTTAATTTATTTTTCCAATAAGTAATTTTCTTTTCAAACATCTCCTCATTTAGATATTTATGTTGCCAGACTGCGTAATCTGCATACTGTATAGAGAGATGAGGAAGGCTTAATTGTTTTCCTTTTTTTAAAGTGATATAATTCTGCTGTAATTTTTGCATGATAATACTAAGCGACCATCCATCTGAAATAATATGATGCATATTCAAGAGAAAAACATAATTATTTTTCTCTTTTTGAATTAATGTTGCACGAATTAGTGGACCTTTTGTTAAATCAAATGGTTTATTAAATTTTTTATTAATTAGACGTTTTACTTCATCCTCTTTATTATTGAAACAACTTAAATCCTTAAAATCGATATTCCAATTTACACTATCACTAATAACTTGACATATCTCACCATTCACTTCTTTAAAAGTTGTCCTTAATATCTCGTGTTGTTTAATGATACTAATTAAACTATTCTCCCACAAATCAATGCAAAGTTCCCCTTTAATATTTAATAAAAGTGGAAGGTTATATAATGAACTGTTAGGAACTAGTTGATCCAAAAACCAAATGCGCTGTTGAGCATATGAAAGTGGCATTATTTCTTCTTGGATAAATTGAACAGAATCAGCTCTCTCTTCTTGACTTTGATTTTCTGTGTTTTTGTTATTCATATCTTCCCAACTCCTCTCCTGTAATAATTGATTAACGTTATATATTTTTTCACTCTATTCATTGAGAACTTAATATCCACTCAAACACAGTGAAAATTGCAAATAAAAGTAAAGAAGATATCCAAGAAGCTTTCTTTGAAAGACCTGATACTTGTCGAAAACCTATTGCAAACAACACAAATGACCATATGGTGAATAACTCTATTTTTTTAAGTAGATTTTCTATTGGTGGGGATGAGTTAATAAAACTATTTAAAGAGGTTATTTGCATATATGGACTAGTTTGAAAAACTATTATGATAATCGTGTTAACAATATCGCCTATAACGCCTATTAAGCTTATATATATAAACATCGATAGCATTTGGCGATAATTACTCTGTCCCTTAAAAATTTTAGATATGAAAAACATAATAGATGGTGCTATGAAAATAAATATAATTAATCCAGCAAGAACTAATACCATAAAAGGTATTAGTTCTTCTATATCTTTAGTTTCATTATCTGAATATGAAATTCGAAAATATAGAGATACAAGATTCAAGATAATTATTATATTCAAAGGCCACCAGACAGTAGGTCTTTTTCTTATTTCATTTAATTGTACGGTTGGATGTGTAATCATTTTTAAAAGTGATGGTTTTTGTGTTCTCTCAATTTCATTAACTTTCTTTTTCATATTATTTCCTCTCAATAAATTGTTTTTGGCTTCAACCAACTAATTCTTTTTTAAGTGCTTCTTTGATGAGATGAGCTAGGATAATACTTCTTACGTTCCACACGTTCAATTGTTGGAAGATATGTCTTTTCGTCTGTCTTTTGAACGTATTCTGATAACTCTTTAATTGTTGGGCGTGAGAAGATTTCGTTAATTGGTACTTGTACTTGAAACTGTTTTGAAATACGCGACACCAACATCATGGCTTTTAAAGAATGACCACCAAGTTCGAAGAAGTTCGCATGAATACTAATTTGATCGGTTTCAAGTATTTCTCTCCACATCTTTTCGATACTTTTCTCAATTTCATTTGTCGGTGCCACATACCCCTCTACTGATTGTATTTCTGGTAAAGGTAAGACCTTTCGGTCCAGCTTCCCATTTGAAGTGAGAGGCATTTTTTCCATCTCAATGATATGAGTTGGCACCATATAATGGGGCAGTGATTGTTTGAGATACTTACGTAAATCATTCATAGTGTCTCCATCATCAACTATTACATAAGCACACAAGTAATCTGTTTGAATAACCACAACTGCTTCTTTAACATTTGGATATTCTAGAAGACAATGTTCAATCTCACTTGGTTCGATACGGTACCCTCGAATATTAATCTGATCATCTATTCTTCCTACATAGTCTATTGAACCATCTGGAAGCCAGCGAGCCAGGTCACCTGTTCTATACATTTTTTCTCCTGGAATGAAAGGGTTTCTTACAAATTTTTCTTTCGTCAGCTCTGGTAAGTTCCAATAGCCACGTGCTAATCCTTCTCCTCCAATACACAGTTCACCAGGTATGCCTATCGGTTGAACTTGATCATCTTGATTCAAAATATAAACCTTTTTGTTTGGAAATACCTTTCCAATCGTAGGCTTCTCCATGTCAGGAGTACATACCCCCGCTGTGCTTCCGATTGTCGCCTCTGTTGGGCCGTAACCATTGACTAAGATACGCTCTTTTCCCCATACTTTGACTATATCTGATGTACATGCTTCTCCCATTGTAATAATTGTCTTTAAATCTGGTAATTCTTCATACGGTGTTACCCTCAATACGGAAGGAGGGAAAAAGGCAGTAGTAATGGCTTGATCCTTTAACCACTTTGTAAACTTATCCCCCGAAAGAAACAATTCTTTTTTACCTAAATAAAGGGTCGCTCCACTTAAAAGAGTAGGGAAGATTTCACCTACTGCGGCATCAAAACTAAAAGAGGCAAATTGTAACACACGGCTGCCTGATGAAATACCAAAAGTCTCACCCATTAAACAAAAGTTGCTTACACTTTTATGTTCCACCATAACCCCTTTAGGTTTTCCAGTAGT